>NZ_JAEKIS010000001.1 GCF_017311415.1 Salipiger abyssi
GCAGCAGGCGGCCGACTGGATGCATGCGCAGCAGCCCCATGCAGAGGAGGTAGCGGCATGACCAAAACCGTTCTCATTGCCGGAAAATTTCAGAATGGGGCTGGACTGTCAGGATATGTTGCCGAGATTTCGAGCGCGTTCTGTTGCGCCTCGCTCGGGATCGTCCCGACGGTGCGCCACGCCGATTACCTGGGCGCGTGGCTGGAGGTGATGCGCGAGGATTCCCGCGCCATCGTCCGCGCCGCCTCGCAGGCCAGCAAGGCGGCCGACTGGCTGCTGGCCCATCTGCCCGACGACAGCACCGATGTTGATCGGCAAACCTCGACGGAAGGGAGGGCCACGGCATGATCCTCCTGACCGATACACAGCGCAATCGGCTGCTGGCGAATGGCCGCGATCGCGATCAGGATCACATTCCGGTCGTGAAATTCGTCAATCCCTTCGGCGCCGGTGTCTGGCTTGCGACCGAGCTCGACGAGGACGGCGACATCATGTTTGGCCTGGCCGACATTGGCTACCCCGAACTTGGCTCATGGAGCCTCAACGAACTGCGCTCCATTCGGCTGCCCTTCGGCATGGGTATCGAGCGGGATCTGCTGTTCACGGGGGATTTCCCGATCTCGGTCTGGGCCGAGGCCGCCCGCGAGGCCAGCAGCATTCGCGATGCTGAGCGGCTGCTTTATCGCTCGGGCCGTCTGCCAGGCGGGACACGTGTCGACACGGAGTCCCCGCGTTCCTGAGGGGTTCTGCAGGTTCCGCGCCGCGCTCTTCGCTGGAAGAGGGCGGCGCTTCTCCTCGTGACGCGGTGAAAGTTCGGCGCCCGGCCGGCTGCCCGTCGGAGAACAGCGCCATGACACGAAACACGAGAACATCCGCCATCGAAGCACAGCCGCTCCGGTTCTCCGCCCAGGAGCAGGCCGTGGTCTACGAGGCCCGGCAGATCCTGCTGCGCCACCTCAACCAGAACCCTGTCCTGTCGTCATGGCAGGCGGTGCTCGACTACTGCGCCCTCACCATCAGGGGCGATGTGGAGCGCTTCCATGTCCTCTATCTCGACCGGAGGAACCGGCTGATCTCAGACGAATGCCTGGCCATCGGCACGGTCGATCATGTCCCGGTCTATCCCCGGGAGGTGCTGCGGCGATGCCTGGCGCTCAATGCCTCGGCGCTGATCATCGTCCATAATCATCCGGCCGGCGATCCCGAGCCCTCGTCCGCCGACCTCGCAATGACAAAAGAAATCCGGAACGCCTGTGCGTCCCTGGGGGTGATACTGCACGACCACATCATCACCGGGGCTGGCCGGGAGACCAGCCTGCGCGCCCGCGGCGAGCTCTGATGGGTCTGCGCGTTCATCTGCGGCTCGGCCATGAGAGGGAAAGGAGGGTGGGGGGTTCGTGACGGGCTGGTTGCCGGAGAGAGAGGCTCCCCGGCGTCCGTCATGGAGACCCTGACATGGCCACTGCCACGCAGAAGATCACCCTGTCGTCCTCGCGCGACATCCCCTTCAACAAGCTGGTGCTCAGCCAGTCCAACGTCCGGCGCGTGAAAGCCGGTATCTCGGTCGAGGAACTGGCCGAGTCCATCGCCCGCCGGGGGTTGATCCAGTCCCTGCATGTCCGGCCCGAGCTCGACGCGGAGGGCAAGGAGACCGGCCTCTTCGAGGTGCCGGCTGGTGGCCGCCGTTACCGGGCGCTGGAGCTGCTGGTGAAGCAGAAGCGCCTTAACAAGACCGCGCCGGTGCCCTGTGTCGTCTCGGACGCCGGAGACGACATCCTGATCGACGAGGTGTCTCTGGCGGAGAACATCGAGCGCGCGCCGCTGCATCCGCTCGACCAGTTCCGCGCCTTCCAGGTCCTTCGCGAGAAGGGAATGAGCGAGGAGGAAATCGCCGCCGCCTTTTTCGTCGACGCCAGGGTGGTGAAGCAACGTCTGCGCCTGGTTTCGGTCTCGCCGGCACTGCTCGAGACCTATGCGGAGGACGGCATGACGCTGGAACAGCTCATGGCCTTCACAATCTCCGACGACCATGCCCGGCAGGAACAGGTCTGGGCGGCGATCAAGGACAGCTGGCAGAAGGAGCCTTACACGATCCGGCGTATGCTGACCGAGACCACGGTGCGGGCCTCCGACAAGCGGGCTATCTTCGTCGGCATTGAGGCCTATGAGGCGGCGGGCGGCTATGTGCTGCGCGATCTCTTCCAGCAGGACGATGGCGGCTGGCTCCAGGACCCGGTGCTGCTCGACCGGCTGGCCGGCGAGAAGCTGAAGGCCGAGGCAGAAACCATCGCCGCCGAGGGCTGGAAGTGGATCGAGGTCGCCGTGGACTTCCCCTATGGCCATACCAGCGGCATGCGCCGTCTGGTCGGCACCACCATCGACCTGACCGACCAGGAGCGTGCCGAGCGCGAAAAGCTCCGCGACGAGTTCGACGCGTTGGAGGCGCAATATGCCGAGGCCGACGAACTGCCCGACGAGGTGGACTCGCGGCTCCGCGAGATCGAAGAGGCGCTGGAGGCCTTCGAGGCCCGGCCGATGCGCTATGACGCCGACCAGATGGCCCGTGCAGGTGTCTTCGTCAGCATCCGCCACGACGGCCAGCTCTCCGTCGAGCGCGGCTATGTCCGTGCCGACGACGAGGCGATGGAAGGTCAGGAAGGGCAGGGTGCTGATGGGTGTTCTCCCGAGGGAGGCGAGTCCGGTGGTGTGCAGCGCGCGGTCATCATGGTGGGTGGCACGGCGACCGAACCCGAGGAGGACGATGAGGTCGAATCGATCCGGCCGCTGCCCGACCGCCTGGTCAGCGAGCTGACCGCGCATCGCACGCTGGCGCTCCGCGATGCCGTGGCGGCGAACCCGCATGTCGCCATGACGGCGCTGCTGCATCGGCTGGTCACCGATTTCTTCCTGCCGCATTCCACCAAGGGGTGTCTGGAGGCCCATGTCCGGGAGGTTCATTTCCCGGCGCAAGCCGACGACATCGGCGAAAGCGTCTCGGCGCGCGCCATCGCCGAGCGGCACGAACACTGGGGCGATCACATCCCTGCCGACGATGCTGCGCTTTGGGACTGGCTCTCCGGTCAGGACGACGACACCCGGATGGAGTTGCTCGCCCATTGCGTCAGTTTCGGCGTCAACGCCTTGCACGAGAAGCCCAACCCCTATGGCGGCATGGGCGTCAGCCAGCACGGGCTCGATGTGCGCCTGTCCCAGGCCGACCGGCTGGCGCGGGCAACGGGCCTCGACATGGTGGCGGTGGGCTGGCGGCCGACCGTCGGCAACTATCTCGGCCGCGTGACCAAGCCGCGGATCATCGAGGCGGTGCGCGAAGGCGCCGGCGAACGGGCGGCGCAGCTCATCGACCATCTGAAGAAGGGCGATATGGCCAAGGAGGCCGAGCGCCTGCTGGCTGAAACCGGCTGGCTTCCGGAGCCGCTGCGCATGGTCGATCGCGATGCCGATATCGCGATGGATGCCGGGGGCGACACGGAGGCGGATGATCTGCCTGAATTCCTTGCCGGCGATGGCGAGGGTGAATGCGCCACGGAGGACGAGGAGCAGTCGATGGTCGCTGCCGAATGATCCTCAGGTGGGGGGGGCGTTGGCTGCCCCGCCTCATCTTCCGTTACCGCAACTCGCCCGGTCCTCGTGACCGGGCTTTTTCTTTGGAGAACCCTGATGCCTGCAACGATCGATATCGACCGAATATTCCATGAAAACCGCGCCAGTCCGCCATCCGAGCGCATGCTGCCCTGGGAGGAAACATGCGACGGCGTCACCGTAGTGGTGGAGCCGAAGCCCCATTGGGCGGACGACATGCGCGCCTTCCGTCTCGAAAGGCGAGAATACTGCCGCTACGCCGATTGGACCGCGAACGGCGGCCTTGCCCGGTTCTACGATCATATCGACACCAGCGGTGACGACGTGATGATGAGAGCGCGCGCCATGATCGCCCGCGAGATCGCCGATGGGCTCTGGGACTTCAGGCCCGTCCACGTCTGAAGATAGCCACCGCGGTCGTCGTGTCGTCGGCCTGTATGGCACCAATTCCAGCTTCACCACGGTGCCGCTCATCATGTTCGGCATCGGTTTCCGCCCCGTCCTCGAACACACTCCTGATGCCAGCGTGGCGGCAAGGGCTGGCAGGGCGAAACATCTGCAGTGGGGGGCTCCGGCACCTGTCGGATGCAAGACACCACCCCCGCTTCCATTCGCTAACCTTGGTCTGATCCGTCTCTTTGACATTCAACCCCGGAGGGGTCGGCTTACGCAGACGTGCCGCCCTCGGGGATTCGGAAAAAGTCCGAACGCCCGAGGGTGAGTGCAGATCCGGTCAGACACGTCGGGCGCCTGTCGCGCGGGGGATGGTCCCCCGCCTCCAGAGACAGGAGCCAATCCCGATGTCCTATGCAGATGCCACCGCTTTCGCCGCCAGCCTCGCCACCACTCTGATGGTCGTGATCGTCGTGTTCCAGGCCGGGGATGGAACCCACGGCGCCATGCCGGCCGACGAATTCGATGGCGATGAGGACATGGTGAAGCTGGAACTGGATCCATGGGAGTAAGGCGCGAAAGCGCCTCATCCCCGACGGCCCGAGCGCGGTAGCCCGCGCTTCGGGCCTTCAGGCTTGCGATGATCCCCATCGTCGGTAGCGGAACCGGGAACAAGCCCGGTCAGAGAGGAAGAGTGCGGGCTTTTCGGCCGTGACGGGTTGAGGGCTGGAGAGGGAGGCTCACCGGCGCCCGTCATGGAGTGATCCCGATGACCTATGCTCGTTCCGAAACCTTCCGCTCCATCGGCCAGATTCTGACGGCTGATGTTCTGCCCGCGCTGTATCGGTCGCAAAAGCTGCCGCTGCGCATCTCTTGCCTCGGCGTCGCCAGCTATGACGCCAGTGACGCGGCGAATAGCTTTGACCGCGTGATCCCGCTTGGGGAATGCCCGTCGCCGGAGGAGGCCATCCAGGCCGCAGCCATGCGCCTGTCGCGCGGTGATAATTGCAGGGGCCGAATAGCTTCCCGTATTTCCAGCCGCGCATCCTGCTCATTCAGGACCGAGATCAGCGCCTGGTCCTCGCCGGCGAAATCCGCGCCGGCATTATCCTCTGGCAGCGGCCGGCCGCATCCGATGCCGAGGCACGCAGTATTGTGACCGAGGCCAGCCGACTGCGCGGTATGGCATTCCTAGCCTCGGAGCCCGGTGATGCGCGACGGCTGCGTTACCGCGCCGCTGCGCTGGAGGCACGGTTGGTTGATCCCTTCTGGCGCGAGACCGCGGCCGATCTGCTCCGCCTGCCACAGGCCGCCTGAGCTTCACCCTTTCCTTCCCATTCGGCCCGGTGTCACGCCGGGCCATGTCATGCCCGGAGACCATCATGGCCGACTATTTCACCCATTTCTCCTGCCTGCTCGATGTGGGCACCCCCGAGCAGGCCGCCCGTGCGCTCGATCTCTACAATGCGCTCTCGGATGAGAATGCCGCTGGGGATCCGCCTTCGGACGGGTTTCTGCTTTCCATTCAACCCGAGCATGGCGGAACCCAGCTCTGGATGCGCGATGATGGCACCGGCGATCCCGAGCATGTCATCCAATTCGTCAAACGCTGCGCGAAGGAGTTCGGGCTGACCGGCCTTTGGGGGAATGCAATACGCCAACACCTGCTCGAAGCCGCGTGTGGACGGGTTCGGCGGTGGAGCGCACGTCCTCGATCTCGCCGCCGGCGAGACGGTGGACTGGATCTACACGGACGGCTGGCTTTCCACCGTGCTGGGTGGAGGCGATCCCTATGAGTGAGGTCATCGAGATCACTGTCTATCGCCTCGACGAGCTTTCCGATGCAGCCAGGGACAAAGCCCGCGTCTGGTATCGTGAGGGTGGCTTCGACGATGACTGGTACGATGCCGTCTATGAGGATTTCCAGCGCGTCGCCGAAATCCTCGGGCTCGACCTGAAGACCCGGCCCGTCCGGTTGATGGGCGGCGGCACACGGCAAGCCCCCTGCATCTGGTTCCGCGGCTTCTGGAGCCAGGGCGATGGCGCCTGCTTCGAAACCTTCTATGCCTACCGCAAGGGCGCGCCGCGCCGGATCAGGGAATACGCGCCGCAGGACTCCGAGCTGCACCGCATCGCCGATGCCCTGCAGGCGGTCCAGCGGCGCAATTTCTACCAGATTCGCGCCGAGGCCACCCATCGCGGCCATTATTACCATGAGTATTGCATGGGGATCTCGGTCGCGCACGACAGCCCGTCGTATCAGGGCATGACCGCCGATGCTGAAGACACCATAATTGAGGCACTGCGCGATCTCGCCCGCTGGCTCTATCGCCAGCTCGAGCGCGAGTTTGACTATCTGTCGTCGGATGACGTTGTCGATGAGGCCATCATCGCCAACGGCTACACGTTCACCGAGGCGGGGCAGCGGTTCGGGTAAGGTGCAACGCCTCAGAACTCGTCCTGCAACTCCGCATAGATGGCTTCGATCCGGTCAGCCTCCTCATCGGTCAGAGCGGCGAACTCTTTCGCTCGGGCTCGTCCGGAGAGTCTGCCACCGTTCTGGTGCAGGAAGCGAAACAGCAGGTCGAGCACGCGGTCCGGCATGTCGATCAGGCCCGAGACGCGGAACTTGAACCCGTCATAGGCACGCAGGAAACGGGTCTCTGCCGGCAGGTCACGGTCGATTGTCTGGGCCACGCAGGCGAAGAGGAATTCGGCATGGGGCGTGGCATCGAAGAAGCGATAGAAATCGCAGGTGTCGTTCAGCACCTCGACGTTTCCGCGATCGGTTGGGCGCCAGCTGACATGGGGCAGCAGCCGACGCGAATAGCTCTCGAGGACCTGCCGATAGGCCTCGATCCGTTCGAGGATCACCGCCGACACCGGGAAGACCAGCCCGGGCGGATTGAAGCCGCGTGCCGCAAGCACGTGGTGGATCAGGTAGCGATGAAGGCGCCCGTTGCCGTCCTCAAACGGGTGGATATAGACGAAGCCAAAGGCGAGGCCGGCAGCCGCCAGAACAGGGTCGAGCCCCGGGGCGATATCGCGGTCGAACGCTTCGAGCCCGGCGATCAGCGCAGGCAGGTCTTCGTGCCGGGCGCTGACGTGATCGGGCAGGGGGGCGCCGGTCGTGCGGTCGTGCTCGCCAATGAAGCCGCCCTCTTGCCGCAGGCCCAGATGGACGAAGCGGGCATCGCCGATGACGATACGTTGCAGGCGTTCCAGCTCTGCCTGGTCGATCGGATGTCGCCCGGCTTCACCGATGATCTGGCCCCAGCGCCGGATGCGATCCTGGGGCGGGTTCTCGCCTTCGATCTGGAAACTCGACCGTGAATCCTTGAGCAGCAGGAAGGCTGCCGTGCGCGCGAGCAGATCGGCGGGCACCTCGGCCAGCACCGCGCGGGCCTCGGCTGCCAGATCGCGGGCGATGAAGGCTTCGATTGCCGCTGTGCGGAAGATCATCGGGCAGAAATCCGGGGTGCCGGGCAGGTTGTTGCGGACCCGGTGGCGCGGCGAGGGGGCGCCCTCTGCGTCCCATTGGAGCTTGGCATCGACCACGGGCGCGTAATTGCCACGCGTGGCGTCGGGCAGATCCAATTCCGCGCCGAGGAGCCATTCATAGAGGAACCAGATCCTGCGCGCGTAGCTGCCCGTCGGGGCAGCCTCGACAATGGCCTGGATCGGCTCTGGGCCGGTTGTCTTGAACAGCCGCTTGAGAACTGCCAGATCCAGCCCCTCGTAACGCAGCGCGAAGGTCAGATGACCGATGAGGCTCGCCTCGGGTTCATGGCGGGGCGTGTAGAGGCGCCAGCCGTCGGCCGCGTAGACCTTGTGACGTGGGCCGATAGCGGAAAGTGTCCGGGGCAGGGGCGTTGCGAGCGCATAGGCATCGATCAGCGCAGCATAGCCCGCAGGTGTTGCCTCCTCGGGGAGCCAGCGCTCGTGAAAAACGGTTACGGTACCTGAAAACGGATTCCTTTGCGCCTGCTTCATGAAATTCAGTTCTTTGTCCCGATGATTGATCTCAAGTCGGTATATCTCATGAATATCGCTTACAATCAATGAGGTCTTGCGAAAGTTGATGGTGGAGCGCTGTCGCCCTCGGGTCTGCGAGGTGATGGGGCATGAGGGGCCGAGTCAGAGAGGGGCCGGGACGGGGTGAGTCCGGGTGGTCGAGAGAGAGCGCCGTCCGGGCTTGTCCCTCCCGCTCTCCGAGGATCCCCGACATGAACATCTCGTCTCCCGTGACCGATCCGGTCACGCCGCTGGCGCCCGCGCCTGCGATCCTGGCTGCCGCCAATCTCATCCTTCCCCATCTCGAACGCGGTCAGCGCGTCGATGCCGCGATCCTGCGCAGTGCGATGGAGATCGCTTTCGGTGCGTCCGACGCCACCGGCGTCTGGGACTGGAAGCTGGCCTACGAGGCCTGCGAAGTCGCCACGGTTCTGTTCCTGCGCAAATACGGAAAGGCGCTTTTCCGCAAAGCCGGTTCTCCGGTTTCCCGGCTCGATCCTCTGGCGAAGATCGCGGGGTTGTTGGCGACGCAGACCCGGCGCTCCGAGGAAAGCCAGAGCTTCCAGCAGTTTTCGACGCCTCTGCCTCTCGGCTTTGCCGCCCTGACCGCGGCCGCGATCACTCCCGATGACGTGGTGCTGGAGCCTTCGGCAGGCACCGGCCTCATGGCGATTCTCGCCCAGACCGTCGGCGGCTCGCTGATCCTCAACGAACTCGCCGACACCCGCGCCGATCTTCTCGCTTCCCTCTTTCCGGCCTGTCCCGTCACCCGGTTCGACGCCGCCCAGATCGACGATCATCTGGCCCAGGACGCCATTCCTTCCGTGGTGCTGATGAACCCGCCATTTTCGGTCATGGCCAATGTCGAGGGACGGATGGCGGATGCTACATATCGTCATGTCGCCTCGGCGCTGGCCCGGCTCACCCCCGGCGGTCGGCTGGTCACGATCACCGGCGCCAACTTCGGACCGGAAGCTCCAGCCTGGCGCGAGGCCTTCATGCGCCTGCAGGAACGCGGCCGCGTGGTCTTCACCGCGGCCATCGATGGCGCAGTCTATGCCAAGCACGGCACCAGCATCGACACGCGGCTGACCGTCATCGACAAGCTGCCAGCGGACGATCCGTCCGTCTTCCCGGCCTCGGCAGGGATCGCGCCTGATATCGCCACGCTGATCGGCTGGATCGAAAGCCAGCTTCCGCCGCGCTTGCCGGCGTCGCTGCCGAAGGTCTCTTCTCCCGCTCCGGCGACTGCCCCGAAGACCGTACGCGGCTATCTCGCTCGCGCCGCAGCGTCCCGACCTGTCGCCGCACCGGCGTCCGATCCCAAGGGCGTGGACCTCGCCTATGAGACCGTGGATTGGACACCGCCCGAGGGCGCGCGGCTGTCCGATGCGATCTATGAGGAATATGCGCTGCAATCGCTGCGCATCCCCGGCGCCGAGCCGCACCCGACCAGGCTGGTGCAATCCGCTGCCATGGCCTCGGTCGCGCCGCCAAAGCCGTCCTACCGGCCCATGCTGCCGTCCGACATCCGTACCCGTCTGTCGGACGCCCAGCTTGAAACGGTGATCTATGCCGGTGAAGCCCATGCCGATCACCTCGCCGGGGCCTGGGCCATGGATGAGCAATTCGACAACGTGCGCGCCGCCGCCGAGGATGCTGCCGGCGCCGTCCGTTTCCGCCGGGGCTTCATGCTCGGTGACGGCACCGGCGCTGGCAAGGGGCGCCAGTCGGCCGGAATCATCCTCGACAACTGGCTGCGCGGTCGCCGCAAGGCGGTCTGGATCAGCAAGTCCGACAAGCTGATCGAGGATGCGCAACGTGACTGGTCGGCGCTCGGCATGGAGCGTCTGCTGGTTACGCCGCTCGCGCGCTTCCCTCAAGGCGCGAAGATCACGCTGACGGAAGGCATCCTGTTTACCACCTATGCCACGCTGCGCTCCGTCGACCGCGGAGAGAAGGTTTCGCGCGTGAAGCAGATCGTCGAATGGTTGGGCAGGGACTTCGATGGGGTCATCATTTTCGACGAAAGCCATGCGATGCAGAATGCCGGTGGCGGCAAGGGAGACCGCGGCGATATCGCCGCTTCGCAGCAGGGACGCGCAGGCCTGCGGCTCCAGCATGCCCTGCCGGATGCCCGCGTGGTCTATGTCTCGGCAACCGGGGCCACGACCGTCCACAACCTCGCCTATGCACAACGGCTCGGTCTCTGGGGTGGCGAGGATTTCCCGTTTCAGACCCGCGCCGAGTTCGTCGAGGCGATCGAGGCCGGCGGCGTGGCGGCCATGGAAGTGCTGGCTCGCGATTTGCGTTCTCTCGGCCTCTATACCGCGCGCTCGCTCTCCTATGACGGCGTGGAATACGAGCTGGTCGAGCACAAGCTCACGGATGAGCAGCGCCGCATCTATGACGCTTACGCTGCGGCGTTCGCCGTGATCCATGGAAACCTGGACGCGGCGATGGAGGCGGCCAACATCACCGGCAGTGAAGGCACG
This sequence comes from Salipiger abyssi, assembly GCF_017311415.1. Lineage (GTDB taxonomy): Bacteria > Pseudomonadota > Alphaproteobacteria > Rhodobacterales > Rhodobacteraceae > Salipiger > Salipiger abyssi_A. The sequence continues at coordinate 10,503 of NZ_JAEKIS010000001.1, forward strand.
TTGAACCGCCAGGCCAAGTCGGCGGCACGTTCGGCCTTTGAAAGCACCAAGCAGCGCTTCTTCGGCCACCTGCTGACCTCGATGAAAACCCCGACGCTGATCCGTTCGATCGAAGCCGATCTGGAGGCGGGCCATGCCGCCGTCATCCAGATCGTCTCCACCGGCGAGGCACTGATGGAACGGCGGCTGGCGGAAATCCCCACCGAGGAGTGGAACGACATCTCCGTCGATGTCACGCCGAGAGAATATGTCGGCTCGTACTTGCAGCATTCCTTCCCGGTGCAGCTCTACGAACCCTTCACCGACAGCGAAGGCAACCTCTCTTCGCGACCGGTGTTCCGGGACGGTCAGCCGGTCGAGAGCCGCGAGGCCGTGGCCCGGCGCGACGAGATGCTCGAACGGCTCGGCTCGCTGCCGCCGGTTCCGAGCGCGCTCGACCAGATCGTGCAGCGCTTCGGCACGGATGTGGTGGCGGAGGTCACGGGGCGGTCCCGGCGCATCGTGCGCAAGGGCGATGGCGCATCGGCACGCCTGGCCGTCGAGAACCGTGCGCCCTCCGCGAACCTTGCCGAGACCTCGGCCTTCATGGATGATCAGAAGCGCATTCTGGTCTTCTCGGATGCCGGGGGCACCGGGCGCAGCTATCACGCGGACCTTTTGGCGCGGAACCAACGGCTGCGGGTGCATTACCTGCTGGAACCGGGCTGGAAGGCCGATACCGCCATTCAGGGGCTGGGGCGCACCAACCGCACCAATCAGGCGCAGCCACCGCTCTTCCGGCCGATCGCCACGGATGTGAAGGCCGAGAAGCGCTTTCTCAGCACGATCGCCCGCCGTCTCGACACGCTGGGCGCAATCACCCGCGGCCAGCGCCAGACCGGTGGTCAGGGCCTGTTCCGGCCCGAGGACAATCTGGAATCCGCCTATGCCCGCGATGCGCTGCGCCAGCTCTATCTGCTGCTCGTGCGGGGCAAGGTCGAGGGATGCTCACTCGAACGGTTTGAGTCCGCCACCGGCCTGAATCTGATGGGCGCGAACGGCATCAAGGACGACCTGCCGCCGATCACCACCTTCCTGAACCGTCTTCTGGCGCTGACCATCGAGTTGCAGGGCGTCCTGTTCTCGGCCTTCGAGCAGCTTCTGCAGGCCCGGATCAACGGGGCGATTGCATCCGGCACCTATGACATGGGGCTGGAGACGCTGCGTGCCGAAAGCTTCATCGTCACGGACCGGCAGGTGATCCACACCCATCTCAGCACCGGCGCGGAAACCCGGCTCCTGACGCTCACCGAGCGCAAACGCAATCAGCCGGTCACGCTCGATGCAGCCCTCGCGGAACTGAGTGATCCGCGTGCCAAATTGCTCATCAATGAGCGATCCGGTCGTGCCGCCGTGCAGATCCCGACCACCAGCGTCATGCTGGATGATGGTGAGATCGAATGGCGTGTGCGGCTGATCCGGCCGATGGAGGCGATGAACATTCCGGTGCGCGCGATGGGCGAGACCCATTGGCTTGAGGCCGACCGTGCCGCCTTCAGCGCGGCCTGGAAGGCGGAACTGGCCGAGGTGCCGGAGTTCACCGACACCATCCTGCATATGGTGACGGGGCTGCTGCTGCCGATCTGGAAACGCCTGCCGCAGGACTCCTCCCGCGTCTATCGGCTCCAGACCGACGAGGGCGAACGCATCATCGGTCGCCGGGTATCGCCGGCATGGGCTGCCAATGCCTCGACAAGTGGTGTAACCAGCAGCCTGACACCGGATGCCGCCTTTTCCGCGCTGATCGAAGGTCGCACGATTCTTGATCTGGCTGAGGGGCTGCAACTGCGCCGTGTCCGGGTCATGGGCGCCAACCGGATCGAACTGACCGGCTTTACTGACGCGATGCGTGACCGGATGCGGGCCTATGGCCTCTTCAGTGAGATCATCTCCTGGAAGCTGCGCTTCTTCGTGCCGGTGGACGCATCGGGGCCGGCGATCATCGGCAAACTGCTCGACCGTTTCCCGATCGAGCGCATTTCCGAGCGGGGGGCTGCGTGATGGCACGTCTCAACGCTTCCGAGCTGGCGCAGCGTCTCGGCCGACAAGCGGAGGCGGTGTGTCGGCACTACCTGTCGAACGGTCGCAGGCAGGGCAATTACTGGCAGGTTGGAGATGTCCAGAACAGTCCCGGCCGCTCCATGTTCGTCCGTCTGACCGGGCCGGAGTCTGGCAAGGGCGCAGCCGGCAAATGGACCGATGCGCAGAGCGGGGAACATGGCGATCTGCTCGACGTGATCGGCGAAAGCCTCGGCCTCATCGATTTTGCCGACGTTGCCGAGGAAGCCCGCCGCTTCCTCAGCCTGCCGCATCCCGAACCGGAGCCAAAGTCCCGCCGATCGCGAACACCGCCAGCACCATCTGGATCGTCCGAAGCCGCCCGTCGCCTCTGGCGCATGACGCAGCCGCTCACCGGCAGTCTCGCAGAGGCGTACTTACGGCAACGCGGCATTGCGGATTTACGCGAAACCGAAAATCTGCGTTTCCATCCGACCTGCTACTGGCGGCCGGAGGGCGGCGACCCAACCGAAACCTGGCCCGCCATGATTGCCGCCGTCACCGACCCCGATGGCAGGATCACCGGCGCGCATCGCACCTGGCTCCAACGGGACGGCTCTGGGAAAGCGCTGGTCGATCCGCCGAGAAAGGCGATGGGAGAGCTGCACGGAAACGCTGTCCGGTTTGGCGAGGCGCAGGATGTCATGGCGGCAGGCGAGGGGATTGAAACCATCCTCTCGCTGCGGCAGGCATTGCCGTTTCTGCCGATGGCCTCCGCACTTTCAGCCGGGCATCTCTCCGCCATCCAGTTCTCCCCGCATCTGCGCAGGCTCTATATCGTCCGCGACAACGATCCGGCAGGTAACGCCGCGCGGGACAGCCTGGTGGACCGGGCCATTGGGGCCGGGATCGAGGCGATCACGCTTTCGCCCATGCTGGGAGATTTCAACGACGATCTCGTCAGCTTCGGACTGGAGGCGCTTCGGGCGCAGATCCGGGTGCAAATCGCTCCCGAAGACGTCAGCCGCTTCATGGCGCTTGCGTCATAGCCAGAGAGGGCCGTGAGCGGGGATGACTGATCCCGCCATGGGCAAGGGGGTGTTGCACCTCGGCAAGGTGACCGCGCCTTGGCCTTCTTGAGAGGGCGAGCGGCCCACAAACGCTCCGGCCCGGCAATGGCAGCGCCCAACTGATTTCCGTCGGCGGGCAAGCCCGCCTTTACAGCGCGAAGCAAATCAGCCGGGCTTTGCCATCAAGGCCCTCGCAAAGGGCTCGGGCTGCCAGGCCGGAGCGCCCGTGGGCTTGTCGTCGCCATCAAGGCCGCGACGGTCGCGGTCCAGCCGAAGGACACATCCCATGTATGCCCATGACGAATTCGAACCCGATCACAGCACGTCTCCCACCGCCCATGTCATCGACGCGCTCGAACTCTACGGTTACCGTCCTGCCGAGGGCGAGGCCGACCCTCGGATCACGCCCGAGGATACCGCCATCCAGGGCGCGGTTGCCGACATCTTCGATGCCCTGATCTCCACCATGGCCGACACCAGCCTCGATTTCGACCTCGACGAGATCATGTGGTCCACCGTCAATACCTTCCACCGCGCCGTCGAGCGGATCGAACGCAAACTCGACGATAACGAGCAGGCCCAGAAGCGCCTTCAGCGCGAACAGGACGGAAGCGAGGTGAAATCTGTCCAGTTGGAGACCCTGATCGGCATCGGACAAAACCTGATCGAGCGCCGCGACAGCATGGAGACCTTCCGCGACACTGCCGCCGACCTCTTCCTGCGCACCACAGGCACGCCCTGGTCGCCGCGCTCCGGATCACGGGTCAACCATCGCCAGATGACCTCGGCCATGATCGACAGTCGCGACTTCATCGCCGCCAAACGCAAGGCCGACAACGAGCTGATTTTGCCCGCCGGGCCGAAGATTGCCTTCTCGGGCGGAGATACCACCGATCACCGGCTGATCTGGGACAGGCTCGATCAGGTTCATGCCAAGCACCCCGACATGGTGCTCCTGCACGGCGGCAGCCCGAAAGGCGCCGAACGCATCGCCGCGACCTGGGCCCACAATCGCAAGGTGCCGCAGGTCGCCTTCAAGCCCGACTGGGTGAAACACGCCAAGGCTGCGCCGTTCAAGCGCAACGACCGGATGCTCGACACGATGCCGATCGGGGTCATCGTCTTCCCCGGCACGGGTATCCAGGAAAATCTCGCCGACAAGGCTCGCAAGATTGGCGTTCCAGTCTACCGCCTCGCAAAGGGCAGCGCGTGAGCGCTGCACTTCCACGAAATGACCGCGCAGCTTCCTGCTTCCGTTACGGTGGGCGGAGAGCCGATATTCGCTGCAGATCGAATGAACGACTGGAATAGAGGTGAAACGGCGAATAGGTTGGTCTTACCACCTTCTCATAGCTTCTTGAGCATCTCAATTTCGCGAAGTGCTGCCCGTTCAAAGCGTTTAACTTGCTGAGAGATCTTCTCATCGCCCGCGAATGCGGCGGCGCTTCGGCGGCCATAGGAAGAAAAATTTCTGACGATACGAAGCCCCTCTTCATCGCGCACCTTCAGATGGGTGAAGCGGCGATACAGGCGCTTGGTGTGTGCCTTTGTAGACTTTCCAGAAGCGATGTTCCGCTCTGCGATCTTGCGGGTCCGACGCACCGCTCTTCGCATCTTCCGCCACTGGCGAGCGAGTGAGCTTTCTCTGATGGTTGGCCCGGATTCGTGCAGCGCGAAGCCAAGGTATTGAGCTGCTTTCCCTACGACTGCGCCCGTGCCTGTGAATTCGGTCCTTTCGGTTTTATGTGGTGATATCTCGAGCTTCTCTGCCTTGATTAGATCCATGATCTTTGCTTCGGCAGCTTTGGCGTGAGTAGGGTCACAGATTACCAAAATGTCGTCTGAATACCGGCGATAGAGTGCGCCAATGCTGTCGCAGTAGGCGCGTGCCGCCGTGTCGAAATCGATCATGTATAGGTTCGACACGGCTGCACTGATCGGCGTGCCCTGAGGAACACCTCTCCGATAGCCTTTTGCCAGTTCCGGGTTCGGGTGGAACTTGATGCCATTGGCTTTGAGTTCTTCGACACTGGCGATCCTGACCCGGCTGTTTTCCTTGAGCCGAGTGGAGAATGTTGGGTTCGCCTTAAGCTCTTCCATATCGACGTAGTGGAAGGCGGTAATTGATCGAAATACTCGCATCCAGTGTTCGGGGAGCGACGCTACGCCCAGCAAGGCCTTCAGGCGGCGCTTCAGGAGTGCGTGGTCAAGGTTGTCGAAGAAGCTACTGACGTCGAAAGCCAGTATCGTGACAGGGGCATGGGTCTTGGCATACGCAAACACCTCTGCTGAGAAATCGTAGTTTCCGCGTCCGAGGGCACGATAGGCCAGAACGCTGTCGGACAGACCTGCGGCGTCATAATGGGCGTCCAGCAACTTATTCATCTCTCTGGCATAGAAGGAAAGTATGCAGGCGTCCCGATGCGATGCATACTTGATAGGGCGATCTTTCGAGGTGATCGTCCGGGTACCGGTCTTTGGGCACTTCTTGTAGCGTTTTTCTGACTTGGTGTAGTGCAGGAGAGGGAGGAACGAGTGCTTGAGCACGAAGCCGGGGTCCATCACCTTACCGGCGAACTTCTCGCCTACGGGCAGATCGAAATGGCGGTAGCCTCTGGACTTAAACCAATCGAGCGACATTGAACCTCCTTGTCGCAGAGTTCGGAGGACTGGCCCTGACCCTGGGCTCCGGTTTTCAGGCCGGGCGTCCCCCGAACGCACGCCACCTTCTGTCAGCGTATACGTTCAGCGTGTCTTCTCCGAACGCCTCGCAGACACGGGTCTCGAAACGCGAGGTGGTATAATGTAACCGTGGAGGTCCGAGCGATGCTCAGTGTCTCATTCAGTCTGGCTCTGGTCGCGGCGATGCTGTTCGGCATCGTGCTGCCAGGTCACCATAAAGAGGTTGACAAGTTCAACGGCCAAACCCGCAAGCCAATTCCCGCAGGCAAATGCGATGTAGTGAGCGGATTCCCGCCATGCAAGACTGCAAGGAGCATTTTCTGGAAATTTGGACAGCATTCACTCGAAGACGACGTCGTAGGGCTTTCAGTGGGCAAAGTATTAATGACGGCTTTGCGCTGGAAATTGAAACTCGTTCTTTGACTAGGGTGAGGCTCTGGCCTGCGAAAATGTGGCTTCAGCCGGATCGGCCCTAAGCCTTTATAGCGTGGCAATCGATCATTCAGCTAAGCTCGCACCCATCGATAAGGGCAAGCAGGACGGGGCATCGCCAAGTGTTGGAATGCGATAGCTCAGGACACCATCGACAGGTACATGCGGTAGGTCAATCAGGGAGCAAACACCTTCTTCTAGTACTTCGCTCGCTCCCTGCCTTTCCTCGAAGATCACAGTCGCCACACTGGTCCCCCAATCGACGGCAACGATTAGCATGATGGAAAGGAATGCGCGAAAGATATGTGCCTGCGTCAATCGAACATAGGTAATCTTCTTATTGTTTAGTGGGTAGTTCAGCCTTGTAGCATCAATCAACTTAATGGCTGTCGCTGCTCGGGTATCTTTATCACTAAAGACCTCTGATAAATCGGCCTCCCCTATCGAATGAAGCACGCTCGGCATGGTCGCGCGTGCGGCATACCATCCGGCCATCAGAACGTAGATTAGGACCAAGGCGAAGAGCGCTATCTCGATGGCCAGCACAGGGTTGCGGAAGCGGTCAGAAAAGGTTGGACTCAAAGTGCCAATCACGGGAATAACTGCCGCGAGGAAAGCCAGATAGAGCGCGGCCTTTGTATCCGCGCTCTGCCGCCGCCGAACCTCTGCGTCGTGCAGGTTGATTGCCATCTCCATCGCAAACTCGGCATTCGTAGCGAGCAATTCAGTTGTGACGACTCTTTCCGGTGGCTCTGCGACGGCTCCTGACGCATGAGGGAAGATTACGTTGAGGATGGCTCTGGCTGCCCTTCTAACGTTATGAGGTTCGCTCATTTGACTAAAGCGTCCACGAGCGCCGACGCGATCGACACGCCTTCAACTTGCTCCAGCCATGCCCATTGACCGTTCGGGTTGGCCTCAAGAAACCAGAACTTCCCGTTGCAATCTTCGACTAGGTCCACGGCCGCGAAGCGTAAATCGAGCCTCTGAACCACCGCCACACAAGCCTTCGCAACTTCGGTTGGGAGAGTGACGCGTTCGTGGACAAGATCCGTCCGTCCACCGCGCCGCCAATCGACGCGAGTTTCTTCGTGCACTTGAGAATGGATCGCGACTGCAATTGCGACTTGATCCACAATGGTGACGCGGAGATCGCGACGTTTGGGGATCAGCGATTGGACGATTACTGGGACGGCCTCAAATGCCTCACGCTCCCCCTCGCACAGACTAGCCAACTCTGACGTGAAAATAACCTGCCCAGGTCCATTGGGTGCGTCGACCAAAGCGCGCCGCAGTGGCTTGATCACGCATCGGTGCCTTTCCGAAAGGCCGCGTGCGGCGTCGAAGTCGTTTCCGATGACGGTGGGCGGAACTGGCAGGCCGCACGCACGGGCTACGGATAGCTGGCGAGGCTTGTCCTCGGCACGTAGGATAGCGAAGGGCGAGTTTAGCCAGCGTCCCTCCAGTGCGTTCCAAAGGCTGCGTGTCGTGGCGCTCCATTCCTGTACTGCGTAGGTGTAAGCCTCGCCATCTTGGACGTTTTTGGGCTCAGGCGGCTCCGGGCGCCGGTAGTAAGCCGATACGAACCCACCGAGTGGGTGAACGACACCGCGGATCGAGATCGTTCCAGTTAGCGTCGCGTCCTCCGCGAAGGTAACGATCGCTTGAGGCAAGTCCTCAGTGTTTATCCGAACGAATGGCACACCACGATTGCGCATCTCGCGCACAAGAAAGTCGGTCGTAATGTCCTGCTTGTTCGTCGCGAGCAGAACCCCGCCAGAATTCTTAGACAAGCATTTCAGCCGTATCATCGGCTTCCCGTCCCGCATCCGTTTTTGTTTGAAGTGACGCAGCCAAAGCGCCTAAAGCTTGATCTTCCCGCTCCAGATTGGCCTCTGTCTTGGTCTGCAGCATGTTGGTCATTGAGAGCGACTCATCGTCCTGCTCGGTATGCGTTAACGTCTTAGTCACCAATGAAAGCTGAGAATTGTGCATATCTATCGCGTTGCGTTCACCCGCCTGCGTCGGAACCATCCACATTTCACACTCGTCGCAGTAGCGGCCTGGCATGGATGGTTCATTGCGACGCGGGGTGCCGTATCGAAGCAATATCGGCAGGGTCTTCTCGCTGTTACGGTTCTTCATAGAAATCATCTTCACACTCGTCTCGCGATGGAAATCAGACTATCACCCCTGGTGCATGCCAATTGCCCTAGGTAAGTAACTGTCACCATTAATGCCGTGAAAGTCCAATCCTCTCTGCGAACTGCCTTTCTTCCTACCCAAATGCCGCAGCTTTGAGCCGGAACCGTTCATTCCTCTCGCCAGAATCAGGTGTCCCCGATGGGCCGGAGGTGAAAGAGCGCAGCGCGGATCACGCATGACCGCCTGTCGCGCTTCCGCAAGCCGCCTTCGGACCCTAGCCCGACCTTCTGAACGGGATGGTGCGGAGGTGGTGTAGCCCACCGTTTTCAAGCTTAACCACCTCCAGGGCGCGGATGGTTCCCAAGAGCGGGAAGCCTCCAAGGGAAGACGTCCCTAAACGCTCGATATTCGTTCGATCAGGGTTCGTCGCGACCGTCATGTGTGGACGGTAGGGAATATCGTCTTTTCGCTCCGCCCTCTGAGCGCCTTCGTAGAGCTGCTCATGCAGTGCCGCCAACTGGGAACTTCCGGTCGAGCTGACGAGTAGCAGTTTATAGGTCTTTTCAAAGGGATCGTGTGTAATCGCCTCTGAGACGAAAGACACCTCAAACTGCGATGACCTGTTGGCCACCGCCTCGCAGCGTTCCAGGAACTCATGAGGGCGAATGTTCGTCAGCCCGAACACGAGAGTTACATGTGGTGGAACGAGCTCGGCTCTGGCCGGCTCGTTCTCGGTCCGAAACCGACGAATGCGCTCGGCGACACTCGGCTCAAACTGTGGATATGCCAGGACGTAAATCATCACGACACAGTCGGGAAATCTGCAACATGGGTCAACGATCGGCTGGTTCCCTCAGGGGGGCGGGTCACCTTGTGTCTCGCCCAAAGACAAGAATTCTGCTAACTTTCAGGTTGCGCCATGGTGGTGGTGGCAGGCGCGACCGTTCCACGTCAAACGGGAGACACCACCATGTTCGTTCTTGGAATCCTTGCATCTATTGCCGCCATCGCAGCCATGTGCTGGTTGCTGTTCAACCTTGCCGTCTTCGCCCTGCCGCTCTTCGTCGGACTTCACACCGGCATCTGCGCCTATGACACCGGCGCGGGCTGGCCCGGTGCAATCCTCGTCGGCGGCTTCGCCGCCGGCTTGACGCTCGCCATCGGCCAGGCGCTGATCATACTCGTCCGGCCGCTCTGGGCGCGCTTTGCCATCACCCTGATCTTCGTGGTGCCGGCGATGGTTGCCGGTTTTCACGCCACCCTAGGGATCGCCAGGACCATGATGCCCTCGGAGACATGGCAGATGATCTTCGCCGTCATCGGCGCTGGCGCCGTTGGCGTTTCCGCCTTCCTCCGCATTGCCGGCATGGCCGCCGACTCTTCGGACGGATCGGCCGTCGGCGCCTGACACTGCCAACGATCCGATGAGGCGGGACCGGATCAGCGCTGGAATGCCATCCCGATCGTCAGGAGGCCTGTATGGAGCGGTGTGCGGATCGGCATGAGACCCGCGTCGCGGCCCGTGGCCGTGCGGTGGAGGGGGCGGACCGTTCAAGCGGCAGACTGCACCTGCGATCGCGGGCGGCACATCGGGCGGGGCGCTTGGAGAACGACGCGCAATGCCTGTCGCGGGCGAGCCAATCCGCCGGTGAAAGGCCGGTCAGGCTGATGAGCATCCGCGGTTGCCATCGTCTCCGTTCCTTGCCCGTCCCATGTCCGCTCCATACGGCCCTTTCAATGGCCTGATCTGGCCGAAGACCGGCTGTGCCTCGACCGGCTTGGCGCAACAGCGCCGCCATAACTTTCTTCCCCTGGGCTGCGCCCATTCCGCGCGAAACAAGAAAGTTCTGCCTGTGCTGTCCGGCTCCCGGCAGGCCGGGGGTGCGCCGCCGGTCGTCTCCGGCCTGTCGATCGCCATCGGGCCGCAATGGTGCGGACCTGGAAACGGAAAACGGAGACTTAAAATGGCTACCATCGGCACCTTCAAGAAGACCGGCAACGAATTCACCGGCGAAATCGTCACCCTCAGCGTTCAGGCCAAGGGCGTGCGCATCGTCCCCGACACCCGCGCCACCGGCGAGAACGCCCCCAGCCACCGGGTCCTGGTCGGTCGCGCCGAGATCGGCGCCGCCTGGTCCAAGCGCTCGGCCGAGGGCCGCGGCTATCTGGGCCTCAAGCTCGACGATCCAAGCTTCACCGCCCCGATCTACGCCAATCTCTTCGACGACGAAGACGGCGAGAGCTACGCGCTGATCTGGTCCCGCCCCAACGGTCGCCGCAGCGAGTAGCGGCGCCGTGAGGCCCCGGCCGAAAGGCCGGGGCCCGCCCGCCGAACCGGGCAACCGAATCAGTTCCCCGGTTCGGCGGTGCCAAGACGAAAACACGATATAAACGCAGAAGAATCCCGGTAGAGATTCTCCTGAGGGCGACTATAATAGTCGTAGTTCTGGCATGCGCGCCGGGCCGGATGGGAGGTGATCTGCATGATCACCGCCCGACAATCGCGGGCCGCGCGTGCGCTTCTTGGTTGGACACAGGAGCAGCTTGCGGATGAGGCCCGGGTATCTTTGACCGCGCTCAAGCGCCTTGAGTCCGAAAGCGGGCTCGAGGTCTACGAGACCACGCGCGATCAGGTTCGACGGGCTTTTGAAGCGAATGGCATTCTGCTCCTGAACTCCGACCAAGGGATTGGAGTGATGCATGTGCAGGCGAAGGCTGTCGCTAAGAGCTGACTATTCCGGCAGGTTTTGTGGTGAACGGAATTGCGCTATTGCCGTGCTCACGAAAACGTCAACCTTCTGTGCTAGGATTGTACAGAAGCCGCAGTGGGGATGCGCGTGACGATCAGCAGCTTGCAGGATGTGCCGCCGCAGGGGGACGTGGTGACGGAGTATGACCGTCGTCACATGACGCAGTATATGCGTTTGCTCGATGCTGCAGGCGAAGGCGCGAGCTGGCAGGAGGCCGCGCAGATCATCCTGGGGCTCGATACGCAGAAAGAGCCGGAGCGGGCGCGCCTGGTCCACGACGCCCATCTTAGACGCGCGCGCTGGCTGAGTTCGGTGGGGTATCGGCAATTGGCGGCGGGGCAAAACAACTGAGAAGGTGATGCGTCCCGCGCATCACCTGATGCCTTGGGGCGGACTTCCCAAGTGATTGATCTCCCGGAATCCTTTCCTGAGATCAACCCAGGGGAGAGGCGATGCCATGCAACCTGATCGCTCGAATTGGCGTGACCAGGCCGCCTACGACTATCTCAATGATCTGGCCGCGCCGGAACTCGGCTGGGAATGCCTGCGCCGTAATCCTGAGTATCAACATGACTATGCAGAACTTGCAGGGGGACCACCTGAGAGGGCTGACCTGAGGGATCAGGTCGGCCGTCGATGGGGTCTGTGCTTTCCCGATCCGGCCCGGCCTGCCCGCGACTGTCGCAGAGATATTCTGGCGCCCCGAGATCGATACCAGCGCCGTGGTCTTGACGGTCGCCCCCGAGGCACTCGCTGGAGAGACTGGCGCCCCCGGCGTTGAGATAGCTGCCCCGACGGGCAGAGCGTCCCCCATTGGCAAGCACCTGCGCCATAGGCTGCCGGACGGGACATACCTGCATCTCGTCGCTCCCCTGAAAGACCGTGGTCGGCTTGTGGCCACCGTTCCTCTCGGCCTCGAGGGGCTCGACCGCATCGAAGCAATCCAGCGGTTCCTGGCGGACCAGCATCGACGTCGTTCAATCCCCCGCGACACCCGCCTGACCGCGCAGCAGAAAGCGCGCCTGCGGCGTGTCCTCCAGGCCTCCGACGCCGCCTTCGACGGCGCGACCCAGAAGCAGATCGCCGAGGTCTTGTTCCGTACCGGTCACCTGGATCGCGATGAATGGCAGGTCTCCTCGGCCCGCTTTGCCGTCTCCAGCCTCCTTCGCGAGGGGCGTGACCTGATCGCTGGCGGCTATCGCAAGCTCCTTCGTCACCAGCGCCGCCTCTAGGTCGGCGATCCCGCGCCGCGGTGTGCGGATTTACCCCTGCCAACTCCCCACTGCATCTGACCGGACGCGCTTCGCCATCGTGACCGTCATCAGCCGCTGTTTCGCGGCACTGGTCACACACAGCAGGGAGACGCCCGATGTCCGCTATCTCAACCGAACTTCCCCCGCGCTATCTGCGCACCAAGGAAGCCGCCCAGTTCCTGAGCCTGTCGGCTCGGACGCTGGAGAAGCACCGGACCTATGGCACCGGTCCCGCCTACCATAAGCTGGGCGGACGCGTGGTCTATGCGATCGAGGACCTGCAGGCCTGGGTCGGACGCGGCGCTGTCACCTCGACTTCCGACCCGCGCGGGCAGGTGCTGCCAGCGAAGCGCCACACGCTCCCGAACCTCCCGCAGCCCGGCCGCTTCGTGCGCTGACCTGGGGGCGACACCTTCATGACCGATGGACGCAGACCCCGTTCCGAGCGTGGACAGCTCGATCTGTTCCGCGCGCTGCCCGGGGATTTCGCCCCAAGAGATGCGCAAGACCTCATGGCCTATCCCTTTTTCTCCCTCGCCAAGTCGAAGCGCGTTGCGCCGATCGACTTTGCCGCTGGCAGCGTCAGCATACGGGTCGAAGCGGTTCCCGATCACGGTATGGCCACGATCTGGGATGCCGACATCCTGATCTGGGCGGCGAGCCAGATCGTCGAGGCGCGTGACGCGGGGCTGCGCACCTCCCGGCTGATGGGGGCCACCCCATATGAGATCCTCACCTATGTTGGTCGCGGAACCAGTGCGCGGGACTATCAGCGCCTGAAGGCGGCGCTGGATCGTCTGCAGTCGACGACGATCTCCACCTCGATCCGGCAGCCGGCGGAAGGGCATCGCCATCGCTTCTCCTGGATCAACGAATGGCAGGAGCGCAGCGACAGGGAGGGGCGCCCGGACGGCATCGAGCTGATCGTGCCCGACTGGTTCTACCGGGCCGTGCTCGACAATGCACTCGTCCTCACCATTGATCGGGCGTATTTCGACCTGACTGGCGGGCTCGACCGTTGGCTCTATCGCCTGGTGCGCAAGCATGGTGGCAGGCAACGGGACGGTTGGCGTTTCGATTTTCATCATCTTCACCAGAAATCCGGGGCGCTGTCCCCCTTCAAGCGCTTCGCCTTCGAGCTTCGCGACATCATCCGGCGGCAGCCGCTGCCGGGCTACACGCTCTATCTCGAGACTGAAGTTGGTGGCCGCAAGCTGCTGGCCTTCGAGCCCGCGCCGGGTTGTGGAAAACCTGTGAATGCGCTCGTGCTATCGGGAACCCGGACTATCGTGCCATCAGGAACCGGGGTCTCGTGCTATCAGGAACCCAAACAGCGTGTAACGTACGGAAGAAAAAGCGGAAATCGCTCCCTTAACTTAGAATCTAACGAAGACTCTAACTTTGAAGAGCGCGCAGATGATGTGGAGAACATCGTCCGCAGCGCAGCCGGGGGCCTTCGAAAGGCTGAGAAACCGGACGCACCGAGCATGCCTGGCGCTGCCGGATCGCTCCCGGACAGCCCCGCATCCGACTCTGTCAGTCACCCCGTCTTGGCACGCCTTCCACTCGATCCTCCGGGAGGTCGGTGATGAGTGTCATTCTGAGACCCGGCAAATCATCCGCGATTGAGGCTTCGTCGCTCAGCTTCGACGGTATGACCCGCGTCGAATTGATCTGGCTGGAGAAGCAGACCGAGTTCTGGATCCGGTTCGGCAACGGGGCAGGGGAGCAGGTCCTGGACCGCAGCCGACGTGTGGTCTTTTTCATGCCGGGTTCTGTCTTCGCCTTCGTCCGCTGGGCCGCGAATGACTATGGCACCGTTGTCTCGCGCATCGACATTGTTCGCGCGATCGCGCCTGGGAGCGCCTGTCAGACGCTGCCCTTCGTACGCCCCGGTGGCGAGATTTTGTTGAAGATCGAAGGCTGGCCCAAGGTCGAGAAGGTCCTCCGCCATGTCGATGCCATCGAGGGTCTCGGCATCGATCCTGCCGACGTCGATCCCGATCACTGGCGTCATGTCGGGCACTGGATGAAGGCGGGCGAAGCGCCGCGACCCTATACGGCGGAACGCCATGCCGCATGGCTCCGGCGTCGGGAGATCGGAAAATGACCCGTGCCCGCTACATCATGGTGACGGTTTCGGCGCTCGCCGCCGTCATCGCCGGCAGCATTCCGACTGCGCCACGGCTGGTCTGGAACGCCTCGGCCAGCGTGCCGATTGGTCTCTACACCATTGCGCCGGTGGACCGGCTCGCGGTGCCAGATCTGGTCGTGGTCATGCCGCCCGAACCCTTTGCAGGTTTCATGGTCGCGCGCGGCTATGTCGGTCGCGATGTGCCGATCCTGAAGCACGTCATCGGGCTGCCGGGACAACGGGTCTGTCGTGAGGGCGCCGCGATCACCGTCGATGGCAGACACCTGGGGGAGGCGCGAGAGCGCGACAGCCAGGGCCGCGATCTTCCCGTCTGGCAGGGCTGTCGTTCCATCGCGGAGGGCGAGGTCTTTCTGATGAACCCGGCGGTCGCTGACAGCTTCGATGGCCGCTACTTCGGTCCGTTCCCCACCTCGGCAGTGATCGGCCGGGCCAGTCCACTGTTCACCGACGAGGGTGGCGATGGCCGCCTCGTCTGGCACGCGCCGGAGCGGTGACGCGCGTCCATGGCGGGACGTGCGAGCGGCCTGCCTCCCATTTACCGCATGAGGAAGGAGCCTCCAATGCCACAGATCGGCCAATTCACCCGCACCTCGTCTGGCTATGCCGGACAACTGCGTACGCTCTCTCTCGACCTGGAACTGACCTTCGTTCCCACAGACAATGTCGATTCAGAGAAAGCTCCCGCCTATCGCATCCATCTCGGTGACGAGGAGGGCCCGGAGGTTGGCGCGGGCTGGAAACACACTGGCGAAACCGCAGGGGCTTTCGTTTCGGTCCTGCTCGATGATCCGGTTTTCCGGCATCCGATCCGCGCCCGCCTGTTCCAGTCGGATGAGGAGGGCAGGGCGTGGGGCCTGCACTGGACCCGCCCGAAGACGCGCGACGAGCGGGACGGACAATGACAATGTCCTGCACCCGTGCCGCTGTTGGGAGATGCGGCGCCCGCCGCCGCATTCTCCTACTTCTTCTTTCCGGCCTCTTCCTCCCGGTCACCGCCACCCAGCCGCTTCTGGCGCAAACCGATGTCCCCGAACACGCAAGCGCCGCGCATCCCTACGCCGCCCAGGTCACCGAGGCATCGCAGCGCTTCGGCATTCCGACGACATGGATCATGGCCGTGATGCGGGTAGAGAGCGCGGGCGATCTTCGCGCGGTTTCTTCTGCTGGCGCGATGGGGCTGATGCAGGTCATGCCCGACACCTGGGCCGGGCTGCGCATCCGTCATGGTCTTGGCCAAGACCCTTTCGAGCCGCATGACAACATCCTCGCGGGGACGGCCTATCTGCGCGAGATGTGGGATCGCTATGGCGATGTCGCGGCGATGCTGGCGGCCTATAACGCCGGTCCCGCCCGCTACGACGAATACCGACTGGCGGATCGTCCGCTGCCTCCCGAGACACGTGCCTATGTCGCTGCGCTTGCGCCCATTTTGCTTGGCGAGCGGCCGCCGGGCGGCACTGTTGCTGCAGCCCGGCCGCTCGATTGGCGAGAAGCGGCGATCTTCATCAGCCGCGACGACGGCGCGTCTGCGATCGGTTTTGTGTCGCCTCACCGGACGGTCGGCGGCGCTCCTTTACCCGTCCCGGCGGTGCCGCAGGCGGGCATCACCCCGCAGCCTGAGAGCCTCTTTGTCCAGCGGGAGACTGGTGAGGTCCAGCCATGACCCGCGCGACGACACTTCGCATTCTATCGTGCTCTGGCGTGTCTTGGAGGGCGCGAGGGGTGGCGAGAGGCACCACGACCGAAGGATGGCAGGATAAAAGGGCGCACGGTGCGCGGCGGTTGGGCGGTTGTTTTTGTTCTTGTTTTTGCCGCGTTTCGCACCGTGTGATGCGTGTTCGCACCGTGCGCTATCCGCCTAACGCTCTGATATTTATAGATGTTTCGCACTGCGCGGGGATTTCTCATGCCCGATGATCGTGAGTTCCGCATCCGTCCGGGACGTATCCGTTCGACACGGGCGCAGCAGGCCCGTCCCTTTGTCGCACAGGCCCTGGCCGCGGCGAAAAGGGCCGGTGGTGGCGTCTCGCGGGCAGGGCGCGTCACCCCGGGCAATCGGTCCCGCTTCGGGCGCGGTCAGCGTGCCAGCATTCAGGCCAATCGCCTCATCACCGCCCGCACGCGCGGCGCGGTGATTAAGGCGCGTGTGGTGCGGCACAGCGGGACGCACGCGCCTCTCGGAGCCCACCTCGATTACCTGCGCCGGGATGGCGTGACCCGGGACGGGGAGAAGGCCAGGCTCTTCGGGCCGGGAACGGAGGATGGCGATGGCCGGGCCTTTGCCGAACGGTGTCGCGATGACCGTCATCATTTCCGATTCATCGTCTCGCCCGACGACGCGCCGGACATGTCCGACCTGCAATCCTTCACCCGCGATCTCGTCGGACGGATGGAGCAGGATCTCGGCACACCTCTTGACTGGGTCGGCGTCGATCACTGGAACACCGCGCATCCGCACGTTCACCTGATCGTTCGGGGTGTGCGCGACGACGGCCAGGATCTCGTGATCTCGCGGGACTACATCAAGGAGGGGATGCGGGACAGGGCACGGGATCTCGTCACCCAGGAACTGGGCCCGCGCAGTGATCTCGACATCCGCCGGACGCTTGAACGTCAGATCGGGGCCGAGCGCTGGACGCAGCTCGATCGTCAGTTGCTGCGGGATGCGGGGCGTTCGCGCATCCTCGACATGGCGCCGGATGCGGATCGCCAGCCGGACGCGCTTCACACACTGAAGGTCGGGCGTCTGCGCCGGCTGGAAATGCTCGGTGTCGCCGACCAGATCGGACAGTCGCAATGGCACATCAGGGATGATGCAGAGGCAGTCCTGCGGGAGATGGGGGAGCGTGGCGACACAATCAAGCGGATGCATCGCGCTCTGATGGATCGGGGGATCGAGCGCGGGTCCTCGAGTTACGTCCTTGCCGCGGAGAGCCTCGATGTTCCCGTCATCGGTCGTCTGGTCCAGCGCGGTCTGGACGACGAACTGAAGGGGACAGCCTATGCCGTCGTCGATGGCGTCGATGGCCGGAGCCACCACATCCGTCTGCCCCATCTCGACGCCGCCGGCGACAGCGCCGCCGGCTCGATCGTGGAGCTCCGCTCCTACGACGATGCACGCGGCCAGCGACGCGTCGCACTGGCGGTGCGGTCCGACCTGGACCTTGCCGCGCAGGTCTCCGCGTCGGGGGCCACCTGGCTCGACCGGCAGGCCATCGCGCGCGACCCGCTCGCTTTGTCGGACCGGGGCTTCGGTGCCGAGGTCCGGGAGGCCCTGGAAGCCCGGGCCGATCATCTGATCTCGGAGGGGCTCGCCGAGCGGCAGGGCGGCAGGGTGGTCTTGGCCCGGCGCCTGCTCGGAACCTTGCGCGACCGGGAGTTGCGGGCGGTTGGCACGCAGCTCTCGGCGGAAACCGGGTTGCCATTCAACAAGGCGGATCTGGGTGACTACGTCAGCGGCCTCTATCGCCAGCGTCTCGCGCTGGCCTCGGGGCGATTTGCGATGATTGAAGGCTACGGTGCCGACGGCGCTCTCGGCTTCCAACTCGTGCCCTGGTCCCCCTCCCTCGAGAAGCATCTCGGCCGGGATGTCACCGGCGTCGCGCGCGGGGACGGCGGGGTCGATTGGGACTTCGGTCGCAAGCGCGGCCTCGGCCTCTGATCAAACACAGGAAAGGAGCGACAGTCATGTCCGCGACCAAGATTCTTTGGGGGCAGATCTCCATCGTCTTCCTCATCATTCTGGCCACCACCTGGGGAGCGACGCAATACGTGGCTGCAAGCCTTGGCTATCAGGCACAGCTGGGCCCGCCCTGGTTCGTGCTGTTCGGGACGCCCGTCTACTATCCTCCCGCTATCTTCTGGTGGTGGTACTTCTACGAGGCTTACGCGCCGCCGGTCTTCGCAACAGGCGGGATCATCGCTGCCTCTGGGGGCTTCATCGCGATCGGTGTGGCCATCGCCATGTCGGTCTGGCGTGCCCGCGAGGCCCGCAACGTTGCGACCTATGGATCAGCCCGATGGGCTGAGAGGGGCGAGGTGAAGGCGGCCGGTTTGTTTGACCCGGATGGCGTGGTCCTCGGTCGCTATGAGCGGGAATATCTGCGCCACGATGGGCCGGAGCATGTGCTCTGCTTCGCGCCGACGCGATCCGGCAAAGGGGTAGGGCTCGTCGTACCCTCTCTTCTCACCTGGCCCGGCTCGGCCATCGTTCATGACATCAAGGGCGAGAACTGGCAGTTGACCGCCGGGTTCCGCGCCCGGCACGGTCGGGTCTTGCTCTTCGATCCGACCAATCCGAACTCTTCGGCCTACAACCCCCTGCTGGAAGTGCGCCGGGGGGAGTGGGAGGTTCGCGATGTCCAGAACATCGCCGACGTCCTCGTCGACCCCGAGGGGAGCCTGGAGCGGCGGAATCACTGGGAGAAGACCAGCCACAGCCTGCTCGTCGGGGCGATCCTGCACGTCCTCTATGCCGAGAAGGACAAGACGCTGGCCGGTGTCGCTAACTTCCTGTCCGACCCGCGGCGTCCCGTGGAGGCCACACTCCGCGCGATGATGCGGACGTCACATCTGGGCGGGGCGGGGCCGCATCCCGTGGTCGCCAGTGCCGCCCGCGAATTGCTCAACAAATCCGAGAATGAACGCTCGGGTGTGCTGTCGACGGCGATGTCTTTCCTTGGCCTCTATCGCGACCCTGTCGTCGGCCAGGTCACGCGCCGCTGCGACTGGCGGATCGGCGACATTGTCGGGGGAGCGCGACCTGTCACGCTGTATCTCGTGGTGCCGCCATCTGACATCAATCGCACCAAGCCGCTCATCCGCCTGATCCTCAACCAGGTCGGCCGACGCCTGACCGAAGACCTGCAGGGCAAGGATGACCGGCATCGGCTGCTTCTGATGCTCGATGAGTTCCCAGCTCTTGGCCGGCTCGACTTCTTCGAGAGCGCGCTGGCCTTCATGGCGGGCTACGGGCTGAAGAGCTTCCTTATCGCCCAGTCGCTGAACCAGATCGAGAAGGCTTACGGCCCGAATAATTCGATCCTCGACAATTGCCACGTCCGGGTGAGCTTCGCGACCAATGATGAGCGCACGGCCAAGCGGGTGTCCGACGCTCTCGGCACCGCTACCGAGATGAAGGCGATGAAGAACTATGCCGGTCACCGTCTGGCGCCCTGGCTCAGCCATCTCATGGTGTCCCGATCGGAAACTGCGCGGGCCTTGCTCACGCCCGGAGAAATAATGCAGCTTCCGCCATCCGATGAGATCGTGATGGTGGCCGGCACACCGCCGATCCGGGCGACGAAAGCACGGTATTACGAAGATGCGCGGTTCACCGAGCGGGTCTTGCCGCCACCCGACCTGGTGGATGTCGGCGCGTCCGGGAAGGATGACTGGAGCTGTCTGGCAGTCCCAAAGCAGAACGACGAGCTCGAGCCAGTCTCCGAGACGGGACCTGAGAGTGAGGATCCGACAGTGTCGGAGCGCCGTCTTCAGCCGGAGTTGGCGCAGCCTCAGCCGGTCGACAGGCAGACGCCTCTCGAGAACGAGTTTGAATTCGACCCACCCGAGGATGAAGAGGATGGCGCCATTCGCAATCGACGCATCATGCAGCAGATGCGCGGTGTCGCGCGGCAGGTCTCCCTCAATCCCGATGACGGCATGGAGCTTTGATCATGACTACCAGTCGCAAGAAGACGAAGATCTCGGTCTACCTCGATCCCGAGGTCATGCAGATGCTGGCGGAGTTTGCCGCCCGGCGCGACCGATCCCAATCGATGGTGGCCGAGGCCGCGATCGCATCCTTCCTCTCCCCGGATGACGCGGAGCGCCGCGAGGCGGTTCTGGCCAGGCGCCTGGATCAGATCGACAGGCGCATTACCCGGCTGGAACGCGATGTCGGGATCTCCGTCGAAAGCCTGGCGGTGTTCATCCGTTTCTGGCTTGCGACAACACCCGCTCTGCCGGAACCGGCAGCCAAGGCGGCACGGGCAAAAGCAGGGGAGCGATACGAGGCGTTTGTCTCGGCTCTCGGTCGTCGCTTGGCGCAGGGGCCGAAGCTGCGGCAGGAGGTGTCGGAAGATGTGGATGGGGGCAGATCGTGAAAAGGGTGCGATGACGGGGCGTAGAGTGCTGGCGCCGCAATCGGGGGTAGGCGCACTCACTCTCATTGGTTCGAACGGCCCTTTCCTACGTCCGCCCTATCGTAACCCGCCGTGGCGCAGCTTCCCATGACCGGCCAAGGGTCACTGCCTCAGCCACCTCGCTGCTCAGATCGAGCTTGG
Organism: Salipiger abyssi; assembly: GCF_017311415.1. Classification (GTDB taxonomy): domain Bacteria; phylum Pseudomonadota; class Alphaproteobacteria; order Rhodobacterales; family Rhodobacteraceae; genus Salipiger; species Salipiger abyssi_A. Next base: position 31,311 of record NZ_JAEKIS010000001.1, read on the forward strand.
TGTCGTGAGGGTCAGGCGTTACTTCGGCCAAAAGAGGTGCCAAGGTCGGCAACCCGTCCGCGTTGCAAAACAGGACTTCGACCGAGAGGTCGCAGAAGCTCAGATTCGCATCACGGTTATGAACGGCTACACCGCGCTCGGCATACCCATTACTGAAGCCGTGGGATAAGTCTGTCCGGGGAAAGGGGGGCTCTGACCATCAGCCGATTTGTGCAACAGATTCTTTGTGTAGCCCGCATCGAAGACCTCCTTTCTTCTAGTGAGACGAAGACTCCCTTCCCAAAGAGAATTCGAAAAGCAGTAGAGCGAATTCAAGGGATTGCACGCTGAAAACGGGATGCCATATCAACGCTGAGTTCGAGAACGGCTATAGGGTTTCGGAAGTTTTATGCGCCATCAGCCTACTGCAGCGGCGGGTCCCGTCGCCTTCAGAACGACGATCTATCAGGTTGCGCCACTGCTGGTCGCGGTGACCGTGCTTTTCCTTGGCCACGGGCTGCAGGGTACACTTCTTGGGGTGCGCGGAGGTCTCGAAGGGATGAGCGCGGGCAGCATTGGCCTCGTTATGTCCGCATATTTTCTGGGCTTTATAGTTGGGTCGTTCTGGTCGGTACACTTGATCGAGACCGTTGGTCACATCCGCACCTTCGCGGCGCTTGCCTCTGTGACCTCGGCGGTTGCACTGGCCTATGCGCTCGAAATCAGCGTCATCTGGTGGCTCATTCTACGGATCATCAACGGTTTTTGTTTCGCGGGCATGATCCTCGTTGTCGAAAGCTGGCTGAACGCCGGCACGGAGTCGCGCTGGCGCGGTCGGGTCCTGGCGATCTACGGCACGATCACACTCGCGGCTTGGGCTGCCAGCCAACCGATGCTGTCGCTCGCCGATCCAGGCGGGTTCGTTCTGTTTTGCGTCATTTCCATTCTTGTTTCGCTATCGCTGGTTCCAGTGACTCTATCACGCACCGGCGTGTCCAACGGCATCGGCGCTGACCGATTATCAGCACGCGAATTGTTCGCCATCTCACCCATCGGTCTGATTGGTACATTCCTGATCGGCATTTGGGGCAGCGCCTTCTGGGGCATGGGGCCGACATTCGGACAGATGATCGACATGTCCACTGAGGAAATTGCCGCGTTCATGGCCGCCGTGATGATCGGAGCGGCAATCGGTCAGTGGCCTATCGGTTGGTTATCTGACCTAATGGACAGACGGATCGTCTTGGCAGGTGGAACGTCAGTCGCAGCAACTAGCGCCATCGGAGTTTTCGTGGCCGAGGCGCACAACATCCTTTTTCTTTGTGCGGTGCTCTATGGCGCGACCAGCATTACCATGTACTCGATCTGCATCGCCCATGTGAATGACCGGGTGTCTCAGACGAAACTACTTGCGGCTGCGAGCGGGCTGCTGATCAGCTACGGCGCGGGATCGACTTTCGGTCCTATCCTTGCCGGTAGTTTGATGGATCTCTTCGGTGCCGACGCGTTGTTCATTGGCTCCGCGACGGTGCAAGCGATCTTTGCCATATTCGTCTGTTGGCGCATCCGAGTCGAGGCGGCGGTGCCGAAAGCCGAGAAAGAAGGCTTCGTGGCCATGCCGTCCGCTGCAACCAGTCACGTTGGGGTCGAGTTGAATCGACACACATCTTCGCGAGAGTAGTAACATCTGGTGCAACCGATCGATTTAGCTTGCAGCTGCCCGCAAGTGTCCGGCGGGGACGTTGCGATGCGAGTATCCTCGCCGACCTGCTTGAAGGAGCGCACATCACAAAAACCACGGAAACTTACGGGTAATTGCAAGCCGGCGTGGACTGCGGTTTAGACCGCCCGCCGAAGTTCAGACGCCTTCCAATCCAAGGCAGCAGATCCGGCACCCGAGAAGCTGTCGTGCCTGGCAGCCGGGCAAGGGCATCGCCGAGCCAGGCCTGTGGATCGGCATCGTTCATCTTCGCGGTTGTAGAACGTCATCCATTTCCGGATCCGCCGCATCAGGCTGAGGTGCTGTTCGGTCTCTCCCTTGCCCGCATGCAACTCTCCCGAAACGCCTTGCGTCGTCTCGGCACCTTCCTCCTGGAGTGGATCTGTGGATCAGTCCGCCGTTTTCCTGTCTTTACACGCCACGCTACTTCGCCCCTCAGAAACCTGTTGAGCCATAGGCATCTACGGCTTTCTTAATCGACCCCGATCCAGGGCGGCCTGTTGGAGGCGCCCGTGAGGGAACGGGGCCGGCATGGCGAAGACCGATCAGAGACCAGAAGTGATCCGGAGAGGCGCGCGGATGCTGCGCACCGCGCTCGGGCCGGCGATCGCCGGGTTTCTGGACGATCCCATGACCGTCGAGGTGATGCTCAACCCCGATGGGCGGCTCTGGATCGACCGACTTTCCGAGGGGCTGGCCGACAGCGGCAAGACGCTCAGCGCAGCCGACGGTGAGCGCATCGTACGACTGGTCGCGCACCATGTCGGCGTCGAAGTTCATAACCTGTCCCCTCGCGTTTCCGCAGAACTGCCGGAAACCGGTGAGCGTTTCGAGGGGCTGCTTCCGCCCGTGGTCGCCGCTCCGGCTTTCGCCATCCGCAAGCCTGCTGTCGCCGTGTTCAGCCTCGAGGATTACGTCGCCGCCGGGATCATGACCTTGATGCAGGCCGAGGCGTTGCGGCAAGCGGTCGCGACCCGTGCCAATATCCTGGTGGCGGGGGGTACATCGACAGGCAAGACCACGCTGACCAATGCGCTGCTCGCCGAGGTGGCCAAGACCTCCGATCGGGTCGTGATCATCGAAGACACCCGAGAGCTGCAATGCGCCGCGCCGAACCTCGTGGCGATGCGCACCAAGGACGGAGTGGCAAACCTGTCCGATCTGGTGCGCTCCTCGCTGCGTCTGCGCCCCGATCGTATTCCGATCGGTGAGGTGCGTGGCGCCGAAGCGCTGGACCTGCTCAAAGCCTGGGGCACCGGACATCCGGGTGGGATCGGTACCATCCATGCCGGTTCCGGGATCGGCGCGCTGCGCCGTCTCGAGCAGCTCATCCAGGAAGCTGTCGTTACCGTGCCCCGCGCCATGATCGCGGAGACCATCGATCTCGTAGCCGTCCTGGCCGGCCGGGGTTCCGCACGGCGTCTGGCCGAACTCGCCTGTGTCGAGGGCCTGGGGCCGGACGGCGACTACCGGATTTCACCTGTCATTTCAGAACCCACCACTCACGAACAAGGAGATCCCGAATGATCCGTCACGCCCTGCGCATCCGCCAGCACATCGCCACCGCGGCCACCGCCACCTATGTCAGCCTGTTCATCGCCCCGGTCGCTCATGCCTCCGGGTCCTCCATGCCCTGGGAAGCGCCGCTGCAATCCATCCTCGACTCCGTCGAGGGGCCGGTGGCCAAGATCGTGGCGGTGATCATCATCATCGTCACCGGTCTGACACTGGCCTTCGGCGATACCGGCGGCGGGTTCCGGCGGCTGATCCAGATCGTCTTCGGCATCTCCATCGCCTTCGCGGCCTCATCCTTCTTCCTGTCGTTCTTCAGCTTCGGCGGCGGGGCGCTGATTTGATGGTGACGACCGTTGGCCCGCAGGGACACGAAAGGCTCCGGGGGAGCGTTTCGAGGGAGGAACGCCATGAGCGGTAGCGAATGGCAAAGTTTCGAGGCCCTCGACGCGGTGCCGGGGTTCAGCGTGCCGGTTCACCGCGCGCTGACCGAGCCGATCCTGCTCGGCGGCGCACCACGCTCGGTCGCCATTCTGAATGGCACGCTGGCCGGCGCGGTCGGCCTCGGACTTCAGCTCTGGCTGGTCGGGATCCTGATCTGGGCAGTTGGCCACATCGCCGCCGGCTGGGCGGCCAGGCGCGATCCGTTCTTCGTCGAGGTCGCGCGCCGCCATTTGCGCATCCCGGCATTTCTCTCGGTGTGAACTCCCATGATGAATCTCGCAGAATACTGTCGCATCGCCTCGCGCCTCGCCGACTACCTGCCCTGGGTGGCGCTGGTCGAGGAGGGCGTGGTCCTCAACAAGGACGGCTCGTTCCAGAGAACGGCGAAGTTTCGGGGGCCCGATCTGGACAGCGCCGTCGCGGCCGAACTGGTCGCGGTCGCCGGACGGCTGAACAACGCCTTCCGCCGCCTCGGTTCCGGGTGGGCGATCTTCGTGGAAGCACAGCGCTCTGAGGCCGCGACCTATCCGGTGAGCATCTTTCCGGATGCGGCATCGGCGCTGGTCGATGCCGAGCGCAAGGCCGAATTTGAGGAGGAGGGGAGCCATTTCGTATCCGGCTATTTCCTGACGCTCCTCTGGCTTCCGCCTGCCGAGGACGCGGCGCGTTCGGAGTCCTGGCTCTACGAGGGCCGCGAGACCTCAGGTGTGAACCCCTGGGAACAGGTGCGCGGTTTCATCGACCGCACCGATCGCGTGCTGGCGCTGCTCGACGGCTTCATGCCGGACTGCCACTGGCTCGATGACGCGGCTACGCTGACCTACCTGCATTCGACGATTTCGACCAACCGGCACCGCGTGCGCGTGCCCGAGGTGCCGGTCTATCTCGACGCGCTCTTGCCCGACCAGCCGCTGGCCGGCGGCCTGGAGCCGCGCCTGGGCAATCAGCATCTCCGCGTCCTGACGATCACCGGCTTTCCCGGCGCCACGACCCCGGGCCTGCTCGACGAGCTGAACCGGCTGGCCTTTCCCTATCGCTGGTCGACCCGGGCCATCCTCATGGACAAGCTGGATGCGACAAAGCTGCTGACCCGGATACGCCGTCAGTGGTTTGCCAAACGCAAGAGCATCGCCGCGATCCTCAAGGAGGTGATGACCAACGAGCAATCCGCGCTGGTCGACACCGATGCCGCGAACAAGGCGGTCGATGCGGACATGGCCTTGCAGGAACTGGGTGCGGATGTGGCCGGCATGGCCTATGTCACTGCGACGATCACGGTCTGGGACGAGGACGTTCGCCGCGCCGACGAGAAGCTGCGGCTGGTCGAGAAGATCGTCCAGTCCCGCGATTTCAGCGTCATGGTCGAGACGGTCAACGCCGTCGATGCCTGGCTCGGCAGCTTGCCCGGACACGCCTATGCCAATGTCCGGCAGCCACCGATCAGCACATTGAATCTCGCCCATATGATCCCGCTCTCGGCGGTCTGGGCGGGCGAGGCGCAGGACGAGTATTTCGGCGACGCTCCGTTGCTCTACGCCAGGACCGAAGGCTCCACCCCGTTCCGGTTTTCTCTCCATGTCGGCGATGTCGGACACACGCTCGTTGTCGGTCCGACCGGCGCGGGCAAATCCGTGTTGCTGGCGCTGATGGCGCTTCAGTTCCGGCGGTACTCGCGCAGCCAGGTCTTCGCCTTCGACTTCGGTGGCTCGATCCGTGCCGCCTCGCTCGCCATGGGCGGCGACTGGCATGACCTCGGCGGAGAGCTGACCGAGGCGGACGAGAGCTCCGTCTCGCTGCAACCGCTGGCCCGTATTCACGAGACGTCGGAACGTGCCTGGGCGGCCGACTGGATCGCTGCCATCCTGACGCGCGAGAACATCCAGATCACCCCGGATGTGAAGGAACATATCTGGACGGCACTGACCTCGCTGGCCTCGGCCCCTGTGGGCGAGCGGACCATAACCGGCCTCGCGGTCCTGCTGCAGTCCAACGACCTGAAGCAGGCGCTCCGCGCATACTGCGTGGGTGGACCCTATGGCCGGCTGCTCGATGCCGAGACCGAACAGCTGGGTTCGGCGGATGTGCAGGCCTTCGAGATCGAGGGGCTGGTGGGAACCGGCGCGGCGCCCGCCGTCCTCTCTTACCTGTTCCACCGGATCGGTGACCGGCTCGACGGACGACCCACGCTGCTCATCATCGACGAGGGCTGGCTTGCGCTCGATGACGATGCCTTCGCGGAGCAGCTCCGCGAGTGGCTGAAGACGCTGAGGAAGAAGAACGCCTCGGTGATCTTCGCGACGCAGAGCCTCAGCGACATCGATGGCAGTACCATCGCGCCGTCGATCATCGAAAGCTGCCCGACGCGGCTCCTGCTGCCGAACGAGCGGGCCATCGAGCCTCAAATCACCGCGATCTATCGCCGCTTCGGCCTTAATGACCGGCAGATCGAGATCCTCGCGCGAGCCACGCCCAAGCGCGACTACTACTGTCAGTCGCGGCGCGGCAACCGGCTGTTCGAGCTGGGTCTCAGCGATGTCGGACTGGCCCTTTGCGCGGCGTCGTCCAAATCGGATCAGGCGCTGATTGCCGAAATCTGCGCCGGGCACGGTCAAGACGGCTTCCTCACCGCCTGGCTGAAGGCGCATGGCCTCGATTGGGCCGCCGACTTGATCCCCGAGCTCACCAATATCGCCCTCGACGCGGACGGGGCCTCTCCGGCCAGCATCGCTGTTGAGGACGCCGAACCTGTCCTGAAAGAAGAGGAGATCACATCATGACTCGCAAGATTACGCCCCGGTTCGCCGGCCCGTCGCTGCTCGCCCTCGCGCTCGCCATGCCCATGGCCATGTCGCCCATCGTAGCGCCGCCGGCGCACGCGCTCTTCGGCATCGGCGGCGGTCCGTTCATCGTCTACGACCCGACCAACCACGCGGAAAATCTCCTGACGGCAGCGCGCGCTCTGGAGCAGATCAACAACCAGATCGCACAGCTCCAGAACGAAGCGCAGATGCTGATCAACCAGGCGCGCAATCTCGCCAACCTGCCGTATTCCGCGCTCCAGCAGATCCAGCAGAATGTCCGCCGCACGCAGCAACTCCTGGCCCAGGCGCAGAACATCGCCTTCGACGTGCAGAGCATCGACCAGATGTTCCAGCAGGACTATGGCAACCTTTCCCTGACGGCGACCGACCAGCAGCTGATCGCCGAGGCCCGGTCCCGTTGGGAGAACACCGTCGGTGGCCTGCAGGATGCTATGCGCGTGCAGGCCGGTGTCGTCGGCAATATCGACGCCAACCGCGCCGAGATGTCCGCGCTTGTGGGGCAGAGCCAGAACGCGGTCGGTGCTCTGCAGGCCACACAGGCGGGCAACCAGCTCCTCGCACTGCAATCGCAGCAGCTCTCGGATCTGATCGCAGTGATCTCGGCAAACGGGCGCGCCAACGCGCTGACCGAGGCCGAGCGCGCCACCGCTGCAGAACAGGGCCGCATCCAGCGCGAGCGCTTCTTGACGCCGGGCGCGGGCTACCAGCCCGGCAACGCGCAAATGTTTAACTGAGGCCGGGAGGGGAGACGATGGAGGGGAAGGTGCTGGCCCGGATCGTGGCCATCGTGTTTGTGGCGATCGCTATCACCGCCACAGTGATCGAGGTCACGCGGGAGGAGGGGGCCGCGCCGGCCAGCACCGCGCCCGCGCTCCAGCCGCCAGCCGATCCTCTCCGCGCGACACTACGCAGGTGCCAACAGTTCGGCGAGGCTGCCGCCAGCAATGAGGTTTGCCTCGCCGCATGGGCAGAGAACCGCGACCGGTTCCTCGGTCGGACGCCTGCACCCGAAGCGCCGCAGCGTCCGGGAGATCAGTGAGCCATGGGTGGAACCGGCGTCATCGACAATTTCTTGGGCATCTTCTCCAGCTATATCGACAGCGGGTTTGGGCTGCTCGGGGGTGAGGTGGCCTTCATCGCCACCACGCTGATCGTGATCGACGTGACGCTGGCGGCGCTGTTCTGGGCCTGGGGCGCCGATGACGACATCATCGCCCGGCTGGTGAAGAAGACGCTCTTTGTCGGAGTCTTCGCCTATATCATCTCCAACTGGAACAACCTCGCCCGGATCGTCTTCGAGAGCTTCGCGGGCCTCGGTCTGATGGCCTCGGGCACCGGGTTTTCCGCTGCCGACCTTCTGCGCCCTGGCCGCGTGGCCCAGACCGGGCTAGAGGCCGGACGACCGCTGCTCGAAAGCATCTCCGATCTGATGGGCTGGGTCGCGGTCTTCGAGAACCTCGTCCAGATTCTCTGCCTGTTCTTCGCCTGGGCGCTGGTGATCCTCGCCTTCTTCATCCTCGCGGTTCAGCTCTTCGTCACCCTGATCGAGTTCAAACTCACGACCCTCGCGGGCTTCGTGCTGATCCCCTTCGGCCTCTTCGGCAAGACCGCTTTCATGGCCGAGCGTGTGCTGGGCAACGTCATCTCGTCCGGCATCAAGGTTCTCGTCCTCGCCGTGATCATCGGCATCGGATCGACGCTCTTCGGCCAGTTCACCGCTGGCTTCGGCGGCGTGACCCCGACCATCGATGATGCCATGGCGATTGTTCTGGCTGCCCTGTCTCTGCTGGGCCTCGGAATATTCGGCCCCGGTATCGCCTCGGGTCTGGTGTCCGGCGGGCCGCAACTCAGCGCGGGGGCGGCCATTGGTACCGGCCTTGCCGTTGGTGGCGCGGCGATCGGGGCCGGAGGGGCGACCATGCTGGCGGCACGCGGGGCGGGATCTGCGCTCTCCGGAGGTGCCGCCATCGCACGCGGCGGCGCCACCGCGGCGGGCGCTGCCTCGAGCGCCTACACGCTCGGCTCGATGGGCGGAGGAGGTCTCGCCGGCGGGATGGCTGGTGTAGCGCGCGCCGGGGCCGCTGCCGCGGCATCACCGCTCAAGAAGGCGTCCTCTCGCGCGGCTGGCGGGATCCAGTCCAGCTACGCCGAGGGCGTCAAGGGCGGTGTTGCGGCGACGGGCGGAACCACCTCGATGGGCACGGTCGGCGGAGCGGTGCCCGAGCCTTCTTCCAGCCCGTCCGCCTCCGATGGCCCGCCAGCCTGGGCGAAGCGCATGCGCCATAGCCAGGCCGTGGGCCATGGCGTCCGTGCTGCCGCCCATGCCGTCCGGTCGGGCGACAGCCACGGCTCGGGCTCCTCCGTCAATCTCTCCGAAAGGGATCGCTCATGAACCTCTTCAAGCGTTCCGCCACGCATTATGGCAAGTCACCTCAACCAGAGACGCCCTACCAGAAGGCCGCGCAGGTCTGGGACGAGCGTATCGGCTCCGCCCGCGTCCAGGCCCGCAACTGGCGCTACATGGCCTTCGCCAGCCTGATCCTGACGGCGGGTTTTGCTGGCGCCCTGGTCTGGCAATCTGCGCGTGGTACCGTCGTGCCCTGGGTCGTTCAGGTCGACGCGCTCGGCGAGGCCCAGGCTGTCGCGCCAGCCTCCGCCGACTACGAACCGACCGATCCGCAGATCGCCTTCCATCTCGGCCGTTTCATCGAGCAGGTCCGCTCCATTCCGGCCGATCCGATCATCGTTCGGCAGAACTGGCTGCGCGCCTATGAGTTCACCACGGATCGTGGCGCGGCTGCGCTCAACGACTTCGCCCGCGCCAACGACCCGTTCACCCGCGTCGGTCGCCAACAGATCGCAGTCGAGGTGTCCTCGGTCATCCGGGCCTCGCCGGGATCGTTCCGCGTCGCCTGGACCGAGCGCCACTACGAAAACGGCCAGCTTTCCACGACCGAGCGCTGGACCGCGATCCTGACCGTCGTGATCCAGACCCCGCGCAGCGCCGAGCGCCTGCGCGCCAACCCCCTCGGAATCTATGTCAATGCGATCTCCTGGTCGCGGGAGATGAGCCAATGACTGAAACGCATGTTCGTGCAATCAGGTCTTCGAGCGTCAGGACGCCGACGTTGGTGGCCCTCCTGCTATCCGCATCCGTGCTGGCGGGATGTGCCAGCAACCGGGTGCCGGAATTCAGCTACGACGAGTCCGTGCGGCCGCTACCCACTCCGCCCGCCTCGGCTGCCGAGGAACGTCCTCGACCCCTGCACACGCCGCCGGTCTGGACAGTGGCGCATGGCGGAGCGGTGGCAGGCACACCGACCGGACGTATCGAAAACGCCAATGCTGCCGCCCGGGTCGAGCCGCGCCGCGAGGGCTACTACAATGCCATCCAGATCTATCCCTGGTCGGAAGGCGCGCTCTATCAGGTCTATGCCGCACCGGGTCAGATCACCAACATCGCACTCGAGCCGGGCGAACGTCTGACCGGCGCGGGTCCGATCGCCGCAGGGGATACCACGCGCTGGATCATCGGCGACACAGAGAGCGGGTCCGGATCCACTGCCCGTGTCCACATCCTCGTCAAACCGACGCGGGACGACATCTCGACCAATCTGGTGATCAGCACTGACAGGCGGGTGTACACGATCGAGCTGCGTGCACACGAGGCGCTCTACATGCCCTCGGTCGCCTGGGCTTATCCGGCTGCGCCCCGTGGTGGGCGACAGGCTGTGGCGACCGCGCCGACCATCCCGGCGCCGTCGGCCCGCAATCATCGTTACGGCTTGCAGATCCGGGGTGAGAGTCCGCCCTGGCGCCCGGTTTCCGTCTTCGACGATGGCCGCCGCGTCTATGTCGTTTTCCCGGCTGGCATCGCCCAGGGCGAGATGCCACCGCTCTTCGTGCTCGGCGCCGACGGAGAACCGCAGATCGTGAACAGCCGTATTCACCGGAACGTTCTGATCGTGGATCGCCTCTTCGGTGCCGCCGAGCTCCGGCTGGGAGCAGGAGACCGCCAGCAGGTGGTCCGGATCGTGCGCATGGAGGAACGCGAGGCGGATGCGCGGACGGATGGGGATGCGCGAAGGGGAGGGGCGTCATGAGTGACACCGATCCTGCAGCTCCGATGCGTCTGCGTCCCGATCCGCCCCGCGTGACCAGGCTGTCGCGCAAGGTTCTGGCCGGTGTCGGAGCGGTCGCGCTGTTGGGTATCGGGGGTGCGCTGATCTATGCGCTCCAGACCCGTGAGGTAGGGTCGGGAGGTGGAGAACTCTACTCCATCGACAATCGACCCGCAGCGGACGGCCTGGAAGGGCTGCCGTCCGACTATACCGGACCGGTTCTGGGACCCGCACTGCCAGGTGACCTCGGGCGACCGATCCTCGATGCGCAGGAGCGGGGAGTGCCCGTCAACCCTCCACCGATAGCGGGGCCGACCGTCGATCCGGACGCGGAGCGCCGCAGGGCAGAGGAGGAAACCGCACGTGTGAGCGGTGTCTTCTTCCAGACGGCATCTGGCAGGGCAACGACGACCGGGGCCGGCGTGAACCTTCCGGGCCTGGGTAGCTCCGAGCAACCTGAGGGGAGTCGGCATACGGCTTTCCTCAACAGTCCGGTGGAGCGGCAGACCGTCGCATCCGATCGCATTCAGCCGCCAGCCTCGCCGTACATCCTTCAGGCGGGAGCGGTGATTCCGGCCGCGCTCATCACAGGCATTCGTTCCGATCTCCCGGGGCAGATCACCGCGCAGGTCACCGAGAATGTCTATGACAGTCCCACCGGATCGCTGCTCCTGATCCCGCAGGGAACCCGCATCATCGGCCAATACGATGACGGTGTGACGTTCGGCCAACGCCGCGTGCTGCTGGTCTGGAACCGCCTGATCCTTCCCGGCGGTCAATCCATTGTTCTCGAACGTCTGCCGGGGGCGGATGCGAGCGGCTATGCCGGCCTCGAGGATGGCGTGGACTACCACTGGTGGGATCTCATGCGCGCGGCGGGTCTGTCCACCCTGCTCGCGATCGGCGCGGACCTCGCCTCCAATGACGAAGACCGCCTGGTCCAGGCGATCCGCGATGGCGCTGTGGACACGATCAACCAGGCCGGTCAGCAGATCGTCCAGCGTCAGTTGCAGGTCGCGCCAACGCTGACCATCCGTCCGGGGTTCCCGGTCAGGATCATCGTCACCCGCGATCTGGTATTCGAAACGGCAGGAGGTTGATCATGTCGAAACTTAAGCTTGGGCCGTTGCCCGATGACAAGCCGGTGAAGGTGACAGTGGAATTGCCCGCGTCCGTTCATCGCGATCTTGTCGCCTATGCCGAAATCCTCGCCCGTGATAGCGGCCAGGCCGCCGCCGATCCTGTCCGGCTGATCGTGCCGATGCTGGAGCGATTCATGGCCACGGATCGCGGGTTCGCGAAGGCGAGACGGGCTGCTCAATCCCACAGGGATGCCCATTGATCACCCCGCGATTTTCCAGCTCTGCCTTAGCCCTTGCCATGCTCAGAAGACGCCTGAACGCTGGGTTGTCGTTATTCGGCGACCAGATTGCAGAAAATGGAAGGCGCTCGCCCTTGATCGGTCGAAAGACCACTCCCGGATGGGTCGTCACTGTCATTGCCTCGCTGACCACGGTCAAACCTCGCCCAATGGCAACCAATGACAGCAGGTTATCTCGACTTACGGACTGCACATGTATGTCAGGGTGCCAACTGAGCTCTGCCAGCTTCCTCACCAGATAGTCATAGATCTCTTGGCCCGGCGCTGTTTCGCTGACCATGAAAGCCTCGCCGCTAAGCTCGCGCCAGTCGACTGCTGTCCGGATGGCTAACTCATGGCGTTCAGGCAGGACAACGAAAACACCTTCCGACCACATCAATGCGCTGTCGCAATCTTGCCAGGTTCGGGTTCCGGTTAGGAAAGCGACGTCGAGTTTGAGCCCGCGAATTGCAGCGACGTGTTCTTCCGGGTTTCCATCGATCAATTCGATCTGAACATGGTTGTGCTGCTCCCCGAAGGAGCGCAGCAATTCGGCCAGAAAGCCCGAGGCAATCGATGAATAAATGCCGACTCTTATACGGCCGTTTTCCGATCTGCCAAGTGCCGCCATCGCGTGCAAGCTCTCATCTAGCCCGCGAATTATCTGACGTGCGCGAGGTAGAAATTGTTGCCCGGCGCGGTTTAGGGTCACACCGCTTCGATGACGGTGGAACAAGGATGTCCCGAGGCGATCTTCGAGATCGCAGATGCATCGACTGATTGATGACTGCTGGACACCCATCGTGCTTCCAGCCTTTCGGAAACTGCCATGATCGGCTGCATTAACGAAGCACCGCAGGTGCCGAAACTCAATGTCACGTGCTCTCCTTTTCATCGTGTGTCATCCGCTCGATGCCCCCATAGGTGGGTCTCGCACTCGATCGTGCAGGGTTCTGGTGCCGTGCTTTTTACGAGATCGTTCGTCCATTTTAGCTATGTGAACTGCTAGGAAGTACTTTTGCGGAAGACCAGTCCCGGGCAACTGCCTGAAGTTCCAACCGGACCTGCATCGCTCTCTCCCGATTGGATTTAGCCGTCCAAGACTGGAGAAGTGTAGGTCGTCGTGCCGACAGCACGGTGCCGCCGGCACGCCACTTGGCATCAGGCGTTTTTCACCTCGATGCGCTTGACCTTGGCCTGCGCCTCCGGGGTCTGCGGCAGCTTGATCGTCAGCACGCCGTTCTTGAAGCTGGCATCGGCCTTCTCACCGTCGACTCCCGGCGGTAGCGGGATCGTGCGATAGATCGCGCCATAGCTGCGTTCGGAGAGATAATAGCCCTTCTTCTCCTCCTGCCGCTCGATCTTCTTCTCGCCCTTGATGGTCAGCATGTCGTCGGTCACGGTGACCTCGATGTCCTTCATTTCCATCCCGGGCAGTTCGATCGATACCTCCACGTGATCTTCGGTCTCGACCACGTCGGATTTCGCCTCGCCGCCTCCCCAGGGCCAGTCGAAATCGCCGACGCGGTTCCAGAAGCCTTCAAACACACGGTTCATGTCGCGTTGAAGGGTGGCGATGGGGTTCTGGTCATCACTTTTCGGGTCGGGCGCATGATCCTTCCGCGCCCAAGGGATCAGGTCCTTGATCTGCATGTGAGTTCTCCTTTCTTCTTTTGGGTGCGACATGTCGGGTTTACGAAGCCGTTACCGTGATCTTTTTGGGTTGGGCTTCCGCTGCGCGCGGCAGCGTCAGGGTCAACACACCGTTCGAGACCTGCGCGCCGATCTTGTCGGGGTCGAAGTCGTCGGACATGGTGAAGGCTCGCTCGAAATCGCCCTCGCCGTATTCGGCATAGGCCAATTGCAGCTTCTCGGGCTGCGTGGCATGGACCTTACCTCGGATCGTCAACACGCGCTTTTCGAGCGTGATATCCACGTCTTCGGCGGCGACGCCCGGCATCTCGAGCATCAGCGTCACCCCGTCAGTCGTTTCGACGATGTCGGTCAGCGGCCTGTAGATACGACGGCCGGTGGTGGTTTCCGGTGTCTCGGCCGCGGTCTTGTCGGCAGTATGTGTCACATCGTTGGTCATGGATCGGTCCTCCTCTTACGCAGCCTTGATCTCGATTTTCCGCGGCTTGTCCTCTTCGGGACGGCCGATCACGATGCGCAGCACACCGTTGGTCATCCGCGCCTCGACCTTGTCCTCTGCGGCCACGAACGGCAGCCGAACCGAACGAGCGAACTTGCCAAAGCCGCGTTCGTTGCGGTGCCAGCGGCCGCCTTCCGGAATTTCGGGCGCCTTGCGCTCGCCAGAGAGCGTCAGGACATTTTCCTTCACGGAAATGTCGATGTCGGCCGGGTCAACGCCAGGGAGTTCTGCCGTGATCGCGACTGCCTCGTCGCCCTGCCAGACGTTCACGGCGGGGAAAACGGGCTGGGTCACGCGGCCAGGAGAGGTCCTGTCAAAATCGCGCAGCATCGAGCGCATCAGCGCAAACGGATCGCTGCGACGTGTGTAGGTGGGATAGAGCATGTTTCGCCTCCGTCGTTTCAGTTGACGGCGTGGATTTGTCACCACGCCACTGAACGCCCGCGGAGAATGGACATGCTTCAAGGTTCGCCATTTCGGCGGCGGTCTGGTGCGTTTGCGTCTGCCATGCGTTCCTCTCAGGCGAACGTCAGGCGGTCCGCTGAATCAGCCGAACCTGTCGCGTATCCGTGAAACCCCAACTGGGCGTTCCGCTGCGGATAAAGTGTTGCTTGTTTGCAACTTCAAGGCCTCAGCGCAAAAAAGTACTCATCGATAGACGCCCCAGGGCCCGTAACGCGGCGTGGAGACGCGCACAGCCCGCGGTGCGTTCAGGGGAACGGACGGTGGGACCGGTCGGCGGGGTCCGGAAAGTGCACGCAGTCGCCGGACTCGATCGGCGGTGGGCGGGTGCGTGCGCAGGATCGAGGGTTCGGGGATGCGGCGGCCGGGCAGGAACATCTCTTCCCAGACCCGCCCGATGCGGCGTTCCAGCTTGAGGAGGGCCGAAGCGAGGCCATCGGGATCGCCGGTCAGCTCGGCGCCGCCCCTGTCGGCATCGTATTCCCGGGCCCGCGACAGCGCGAGCTGAAGAAGGGCCATGATCGTGGGTGAAAAGATCAGGACAAGTGGTACCTGCCAGGGCACATAAGCCGCGCCGGCCAGGATTAGCGGCAGGTTCAGCAGCAGGATGAGTTGCCCAACCCAGGACGCGAGCGACACCGCGCGCGACATCGCGTCGGCCAGACCCATGATCCAGAGATCGCGGTTGGCGATGTGAGCGACCTCGTGCGCCAGGACCCCGGCCAGTTCGCGCTGGTTCATCAATCGCAGAAGACCATCGCTGACGCAGACGGCGCTTTCATCCGGAGAGCCCATAGCGAAGGCGTTCGGTATCTGGCTCGGTACATAGTAGAGTTCCGGTACACGCGGCAGCCCGGCGCGGCGTGCGAGTTCGGCCAGTATCGCCATGCCCTCTGGAAATTCCCGCCCGCTGAGCCTGCGTGCGCCGTAGGCGTTCAGCAACAGGCGTTTCGGGATGCCGGGTGACAGCAGCAATCCCAGCAAGGATCCGATGACGATCGGAATCGCCAAGCCCTGTCCCGCAATCGCCGAAACGATGAACCAGGCGATAACCGCCATACCCGCCAAAAGCAGGATGGATTGAAGCAGGTTCAGGAATTGGTGGCGCGGCGTTGCAGTCATGATCGCAATAAACTTCACTTGCAGCTAACGGGAAGTGGCACACCACGGGATGTAAGAATTTTGGGCATCGTTGCCAGCTTCGATCTTCATGTCGGATCCCTCTTGAACTCGGCTCAAGCAATACCAATCTGGCCGGGTGTGATAAACCAGCAACATCTCTACGGGTTGGCGCCGAGGAGATAAGGGGATGGAAAAGAGAACCGAATTTAATATCTGGTACTGGATCGTCGCATTTTTTGCGGTGATCTTTATTCAGGATCTGATCGCCAGCTACCGCAGCACCGCGCCGATCAGCTATAGCCAATTCGAACAGTATCTAGCCGACGGCGACATCGCTTCGGTTGCGGTCGGGTCCGATACGATCACCGGTACTTTCGGAGCTCCCATCGACGGGCGCTCGGGCTTCGTCACCACGATCGTCGATCCCGCCATTCTTGAACGGCTGGACGACGCGGATGTCGAGATCACCGGCATTCCGCAAAACACCTGGATCGGGGCGCTTCTCTCCTGGGTGGTGCCGGCAGTGGTCTTCTTCGGTCTCTGGATGTTCGTCTTTCGCAAGTTCGCCGAGCGTCAGGGTTTTGGCGGCTTCCTGCAGGTCGGCAAGAGCAAGGCCAAGGTCTACATGGAGAAGGAAACCGGCGTCAGTTTTGCCGATGTGGCCGGGGTCGACGAGGCCAAGGCCGAGCTGGAGGAAGTGGTCGATTTCCTGAAGACGCCCGAGGAATACGGCAAGCTCGGCGCGCGGATCCCGAAAGGTATCCTGCTGGTCGGCCCGCCGGGTACCGGCAAGACGCTTCTGGCGCGGGCCGTGGCGGGCGAGGCGGGCGTGACCTTCTTCTCGATCTCCGGCTCTGAATTCGTCGAGATGTTCGTGGGCGTCGGCGCCGCAAGGGTGCGCGATCTGTTCGAGCAGGCCCGCAAGAACGCACCCGCGATCATCTTCATTGACGAGCTCGACGCGCTTGGTCGCGCCCGCGCCTCCGGTCAGATGGCCGGCGGGCATGACGAGCGTGAGCAGACGCTGAACCAGCTTCTCACTGAGCTGGACGGGTTCGACCCGTCGTCGGGGATCGTGCTGCTGGCGGCCACCAACCGGCCGGAAATCCTGGACCCGGCGCTGCTCAGGGCCGGGCGCTTCGACCGGCAGGTGCTGGTGGACAAGCCCGACAAGAAGGGCCGCATCCAGATCCTCGGGGTACACATGAAGAAGGTGACGCTCGCACCGGATGTGGATGCCGAGAAGGTCGCCGCGCTGACCCCGGGCTTTTCCGGAGCGGACCTGGCAAATCTGGTCAATGAGGCGGCGCTATTGGCAACCCGCCGAAAGGCCGATGCGGTGACCATGGAAGACTTCAACAACGCGGTAGAGCGTATCGTCGCCGGGCTGGAAAAGCGCAATCGTGTTCTGAACGCGCGCGAGCGGGAAATCGTGGCGCATCACGAAATGGGGCACGCGCTGGTCGCGATGGCGCTGCCGGCGGTCGATCCGGTGCACAAGGTCTCGATCATCCCGCGCGGGATCGGTGCGCTCGGCTATACGATCCAGCGCCCGACCGAAGACCGCTTCCTGATGACCCGCGAGGAACTGGAGAACAAGATCGCCGTTCTTCTGGGCGGGCGTGCGGCCGAGAAGGTCATATACGATCACCTTTCGACCGGTGCCGCCGACGACCTGGTGAAGGCAACCGACATCGCCAGGGGCATGGTCGCGCGCTACGGCATGGACCCCGATCTGGGCCATGTCAGCTATGACACCGAGCGGCCCGGCTTCCTTGGCACGGGGGATCAATCCGCCTGGCTCAACCGCCGCCACAGCGAGGCAACGGCCGAGCGGATGGATACCGCTGTCAAGGCGATCATCGACGACATCTTCGCACGTACGGTCGCGCTTCTCGACGCGAACCGGGCGCTGCTGGAGGAAACGTCCCGCGATCTGCTCGACCGCGAGACGCTGGACGAGCCCGACCTTCGGGCCATCGCAGAAAAGGTCCGCACTCAGGAGGTCGAGGCGGCCTGAATATAGAGACCCAGTCCGGACGTTCCGGCTGGGAGCATGACGGAGGTGAAAAATGGCAAACGGCATCTGTGATATCTGCAAATCCCGACCTGCCAGCTTTCGTGCGCAGGTCTCTGTCAACGGTGAACGCAAGGTGATGGAGCTTTGCGACGAGGACTACCGCAGGATCGCCCGACGGCAGGGGCGTAGCGCATCGCCACTGGAATCGCTTTTCGGAGGGCGCTCGCTCTTCGATGAATTCTTTGGCGATGCCGGTGGCCTTTTCGATCGGTTTGGCGAAGATCAGGGGCAACCCGTCCCGATCCGACAGGCGGGGCGCACCGCGCGGCGCGGCGGCATCAATATCGCTGACCGCCTGAGCGAACAGGCCAACCGGCTTTTGCAGGAGGCGGGCCAGAAGGCGCATGAATTCGGCCGGACCGAGGTTGATACGGAACACCTTCTGCTGGCGCTGACCGGCTCGGATGTTGTCCGCACGGTGCTGGGGCAGGTCAAGATCGACGCCGACGATCTGCGCCGCCAGATCGAGAGCGAAGCGAAGAAGGGCGACGCAACGGGGGAGGACCGTGAGATCGGCGTCAGCCCGCGGGTGAAGGATGCGCTGAACCGCGCCTTCATCGCCTCGAACGAGCTGGGCCATTCCTATGTCGGCCCCGAACACCTTCTGATCGGTCTCGCCGAAGAGGGGGAGGGCGTGGCGTCGAGCATCTTGAACCGGCTGGGCCTGACGCCGCAGGCGCTACGCCAGCAGGTGACGAAGGTCGTCGGTCAGGGGGCCGAGGAAGGCCGTGTCGAAACCCCGTCGAGCACGCCTGATCTGGATGAATATAGCCGCGATTTGACCAAGCTGGCGCGCGAGGGCAGGCTCGACCCGGTGATCGGCCGGGCGCGTGAAATCGAAACGACGATCGAGGTTCTGGCGCGGCGCAAGAAGAACAACCCGGTGCTGATCGGCGAACCGGGTGTCGGCAAGACCGCGATCATCGAGGGGCTGGCGCAGCGCATCGTCGCGGGCGAGGTGCCCGAGGCGCTGCGCGACAAACGGCTGGTCGAACTCAACATCAACTCGATGGTGGCCGGATCGAAATATCGCGGTGAGTTCGAGGAGCGGGTCCAGAAGATCCTCAAGGAGATCGAGGCCAACAAGGCCGACATGATCCTGTTCATCGACGAGATCCACACCATCGTCGGAGCCGGACAGGGCGGCGGCGAAGGCGGGCTCGACATCGCCAATACGTTCAAGCCGGCGCTGGCCCGCGGCGAGCTGAACCTGATCGGCGCGACCACCCTGAACGAGTACCAGAAATACATCGAGAAGGACGCCGCGCTGGAGCGCCGCTTCCAGCCGGTCTATGTCGATGAGCCGACGGTGGCGCAGACGATCATGATCCTGCGGGGCCTGCGCGACACGCTGGAAAGCCACCACAAGGTGACGATCACCGACGAGGCCATCGTCGCGGCGGCCGAGCTTTCCGACCGCTACGTCACCGGCCGCTTCATGCCCGATAAGGCCATCGACCTGATCGACCAGGCTGCCGCGCGCGTGAAGATCAGCGCTACCGCGCGTCCCGTCGATGTCCAGGAGCTCGAGGCTGAGGTCGCCCAGATCCGGCGCGAGCAGGACTACGCCGCGGGGAGGAAGCAGTTCGACCGTGCTGCTGAACTCAAGAAAGAGCTTGAAACGAAACAGGTCGAGCTTGACGAGTTGATGGAAACCTGGAAGCGCGACCGGGCCTCTGCGACGGCTGAAGTGCGCGCCGATCACGTGGCGCAGATCGTCTCGAAACTGACCGGCGTGCCGGTGAGCGAACTGACGACAGAAGAGCGCGAAAAGCTGCTGAAACTCGAGGACAAGTTGCATGAGCGGGTAATCGGCCAGGAAGAGGCCATCCATGCCGTTGCCGACGCCGTGCGACTGGCGCGCGCCGGGCTGCGCGAGGGCTCCGGCCCGACCGCGACCTTCCTGTTCCTCGGCCCGACCGGCGTTGGCAAGACCGAGCTGGCCAAGACTCTGGCGGAGACGATCTTCGGTGATCAGGATGCGATGATCCGCATCGACATGTCCGAATATGGCGAACGTCACGCGGTCGCGCGGCTGGTTGGCGCCCCGCCGGGCTATGTCGGTTACGACGAGGGCGGCCAGTTGACGGAACGGGTCCGGCGCCGGCCCTATTCTGTCGTGCTGCTCGACGAGATCGAGAAGGCGCATGCGGATGTCTATAACATCCTGCTGCAGGTCTTCGACGATGGCCGCCTGACCGATGGCAAGGGCCGCGTGGTGGATTTCACCAACACTATCATCATCGCCACGTCGAACCTCGGTTCCGACATCATCCAGCGCAACCTTCGCAAGCGCGGAACCAAGGAGTTCGACGAGGCCGGGCAGAAGGCCGAACTGATGGACGTTCTGCGCGTTCATTTCCGGCCCGAGTTCATCAACCGGATCGACGAAATCATCGTCTTCCATTCTCTGAACCAGTCGGAAATCCGGCAGATCGTCGAGCTGCAGCTGGCCCGCGTCGCCCGCACGGCGATGACCCAGGGCGTCGAGCTCGACTATGACGGAAGCGTTGCGGAGCATTTCGGAGCGGTGGGTTTCCGGCCAGAGTTCGGCGCCCGCGAGTTGCGACGGCTAATCCGGTCGGAGCTGGAGACCGAGCTCGCCCGCGAGATGCTTTCGGGCCGGATCGAGGACGGGGACAAGGTGCGCGTCGCCTGGACCGCGGATGATCAGAAGATCACGTTCCAAAAGCTGGAGAGCGCAGGAGAAACCGAGGCCCTCGGCGAGCCGGGCAATAGCGATAGCGAAGAGACCGAGCCTGCCGCCGAATGACGGCCCGTGCACCGGCGACGGTAGCGCCGCCGGTGCCGCAATCCGAAGAGAGGTAAATCATGATGAAAGGACATAACCGCCCCCCATTTCGGCCGAAGATCCCCGGAACTGACCTGACATCTCCAGACGTGCCGACAGCGTTGATCTACAGGCCAGCTCGCTCGTCCCACACCTCCGCTCCAATCAGGCGGCAGCATTGGATACTCGAGTTTGAGCCGGCCCGGGCGCCGGTCATCGAGCCTCTTATGGGCTGGACTGCAACCGAAGATCCCTATCGTCCGATCCGCCTGACATTCCCTGATCTCGACAGCGCCATCGCCTTCGCGGAACGAAACGACTGGCAGTATATCGTGCGCCACGAGCCGGACAAACGTCGATCCGTGCCACCGCGCCGCTTCTGGTGGGAAACCGTGCCAACCAGCAAGGGAGCCGATGCTCCTGGCGCCCATCGCATCGAGACAGGCCACCGACCGAGTTCCGGGCACCGGCTTCACCGAGGCATCGACGCGGCCAGCGTTCGTGATCTCTCAGCGGAACTCGCGACGGCTGCAGACCCGGTCAGTGAAGCGAGTGCTGAGTCCTTCCCCGCGTCCGACCCACCGGCGTGGATCGGGGCGACTGTCTATGGAAGCGGGCGACGTTGATGCACGCCGACCAGGGGCTGTTGGAGGCCGCCGCGTTGCTCGCCATGATGGCTTTTTGCCATGTCGCAATCTGCGCACGGCTTGGCATCCCCGCACTGGTCGGTTTCCTGCTGTCCGGCATTGTGATCGGGCCGTCGGGTCTGGGGCTCATCGCGGAGGGTGCAACACTGACGCTTATCGGTGAGGTCGGGGTGATCCTGCTTCTCTTTGCGCTTGGTCTGGAATTCTCCCTCGACAAGCTCGTGTCGCTCCGGCGACTGATCTTCGGGCTCGGTCTGGCACAGGTGCTCGTAGTCGGAGGGTTAGTCACCGTAGGGCTCCTCGTCTTTACCGAGATCGCGCCGGCGGCGGCGGTTCTGATCGCTGGCGCGGTCGCGATGTCGTCGACCGCGCTTTGCCTCAAGGTCCTGGCGGGCGGCGATGCGCTCGGAACGCCTCAGGGACGGGTCGCGATCGCTGTTCTGCTGTTTCAGGATCTGGCGGCCGTCGGCTTTCTGGCGTTTCACGATGTCATCGCCGCAGCCGGAGCCGTGGGAAGCGCGCACGACGTCCTGAAGATGGTTGGGGGCATGGGCGTGCTCGTCGGGGCGCTCTTCATCGCCCGGTCAATGCTTCAGCGGCTTGCCGGATGGGTCGCAACCCAGGGCGAGGCTGAACTCGCACAGCTTCTAGCCCTGACCGTAGCCTTGCTCGCGGCCATTATTGCGCAGGGTGCGGGTCTTTCGCCGGCGCTCGGTGCATTCACTGCCGGCATGATGATCGCCGAGTGCGACGCTCGCCAATTTGTCGAACGGGAAATCAGGCCGTTCCGGGATTTGTTCGTCGGGGTGTTCTTCATCGGTATCGGAACTCAACTCCATATAGGTGCGGTTTGGTCGACATGGCCAACGGTGTTGGCATGGCTTTTTGTGCTCATGGTGGTGAAACTCGCGCTTGTTGTTGCCCTGACCCGCATGTTCGGAGAACAGCTCGAGACTGCGCTTCGCGCGGGCGCCATCCTGGCCCATGGCGGCGAATTCAGCTTGATGCTCATCTCTGTCACGACTGCCTCCGGCCTGTTGCAAGCCAAGGTCGCCGAGCCTCTGTTCCTCGCGTTGGGGCTGAGTATGCTGATTGGAGCGGTTGTGGTTCGTCGCGCAGCGTAAATGCGACCGACGCACACTCATGGTGACTCAAGGGACGTTGCGACTTTGGCCCCTATCTCAGTTTCATGATCTCGTCCCTGAATGCTTCCTTTGGTGTTCGCCAGCCGAGACATTTTCTTGGTGTGCCGTTCAGGCGGTCGCAAATCGCCTTCATATCGAGATTTGAGAGCGCCGCGAGCTGGGTGTCGCGTGGCAGGTAACGCCTGGCGCGTTTGTTCAGGTTCTCTACTGATCCTTTCTGCCAGGGCGCCTGCGGATCGCAGAACCAACTCTCAGTTCCGATGCCGGATTGCAGTTTCCGCCAGTCCCTGAACTCAAAACCCCGGTCGAATGTGATGGACGTCCTGGCAGGCTGGGGCAGGGGTTCCAGCACGTTCATCAGTGCATCCATGAAGTGGGTGGAGCTGCGATCATTGTTGCGGAATAGAACGGCGAACCGGGTCTTCCGCTCAACGAGCGAGGCGACGTTCATCGTGCCGGTGCTGCGCTCGAAGATCATCAGATCGCCTTCCCAATCCCCGAATGCGTCTCGTGTCTTGACGTGTTCGGGGCGTTGATGGATCGATCGGTCCGGCGGGAAGACCTGTCCTCTTGGGCGCCTTGAGTGACGTGGTCTGCGCTTCTTGCGTCGGCCAGGAAGGTAGCGTGCCAGCCGATCAGACTGGCCTTCCTTGCTGTAGACATAGGCGTAGATCGTCTCGTGACTGACACGTGAGGGCTGGCCGTCATACCCGAGCCGCCCGGCGATTTGTTCCGGCGTCCAGCCGTCCTTCAGCCGTTCGATCACATGCTTGCGCAGTGCATCAAGTCGGATGAGTTTCCGGCGTCGCGCGCGCCGCTGTGTCGCTGTTCTCTGGGCGACCATCCCGTAGTAGCCATTCAGATAACTCAGCTCATCGTCTTTGAAGGCGTTGCGCCTGATCTCGCGGTAGACGGTTGAGCGATGCCTCCCGATCTCAGTCGCGATCTCACTGACCGGCACCTTCGCGTTCAGCATATCCTCGATCGTACGTCTTTCTCGCAGATTCAACTCCATGTGCGCCATGTCCGTTCTCCTCGAATTTCCAAAAGGATAGAGGATTTGTCGCAACCCAGTTTAGAATGTGCCTCAGCAGTTGCCTGCTTCGCATAATATTTTCGGGCATCGTAGGGGTTGAAACTCCAAAGCCGATTTCTAACTGAACTTTTTGCAGGGGTTCCCTGCTATCTGACATCGCTGTTTTGCGCAGGAGGTTTTGCCGGGCAAGGCCATCTCGCGTTCCGGCACGATGGTCCGGCGGATGGCAGTGATCTTGTATCACGACTGTCCGAATTCGAGATGCCACATCCGGCGGTCATGCCCAGGCGGGGTGATCGTAGACGACCTTCTCGCGTCCATTGTTGAGGCTTCGCTCAGAAGAGGAGGTTTTGCCGATGAAGATCGCACAGATCGCACCGCTGGAAGAAAGTTGCCCGCCGCGTCTCTATGGGGGAACAGAAAGGATCGTCTCCTATCTCACCGAGGAACTGGTCAGGCAGGGCCATGAAGTCACGCTGTTCGCCAGCGGCGACAGCCGGACCAAGGCCCACCTGGTCCCGTGCAGCAAGGAAGCGCTCCGGCTCGATCCGAACGTGAAGAACTCGCTGCCGTGGCATGTCGCCATGCTGGAGGAAGTCCGCTTGCGGGCCGATGAATTCGACGTGCTGCATTTTCACATCGACTTCCTGCATTATCCCATGGCGCGCGCATTCGCCGATCGCATGGTGACGACCATGCACGGCCGGCTCGACGGGCCTGATCTTCGTCCCTTCTATGCGACCTTCCCGAACTATCCGCTCGTTTCGATCTCGGACGACCAGCGCCGTCCGCTGCCCTTCGTGAACTGGGCAGGGACCGTCTATCACGGACTTCCCAAGACTCTGCTGCCCTTCACCGAACGCCCGAACGGCGACTATCTTGCTTTTCTCGGACGGATTTCGCCGGAGAAACGGCCGGACCGCGCCATCGAGATAGCGGTGCGAGCGGGGATGCCATTGAAAATTGCTGCTAAGATCGGCGAGGCGGATCGCAAGTATTGGGACGAGATCATAGCACCGATGGTCGATGCCCATGACAATGTCGAGTTCATTGGGGAAATTAACGAAGAACAAAAAGCCGAGTTTCTCGGGAACGCGCGGGCGCTGTTGTTCCCTGTCGACTGGCCTGAACCTTTCGGTCTCGTGATGATCGAAGCTATGGCTTGCGGCACGCCGGTGATCGCATGGGCGAATGGCTCCGTGCCGGAGATCGTAGAGCCTGGGCTGACTGGCTATGTAGTGAGTTCTCTGGAAGATGCCGTCGCAGCTGTGGGGAAACTGAACCGAATCAGCAGACGAATCGTGCGCGAGACGTTCGAAGAACGCTTCACTGCGGACCGCATGGCGCGCGACTATGTCGAAATCTATCGTGGGTTGCCGGGCGTCGACGCTGTTACGATGCCGCTCCCGCATATGCTCGGGGGCCAAGGGGCTCAGGTCCTGCATGCAGCGGAATGAGAGCGAAGGAGAATAAGATGACCGAGGCGCTGCAACAAACGGGCTTACGTGCGTCGCAACTGGTCGCGCCGCCGGCGCAATTCTTCATCCCGGCGGCAGCCTCCTTGCAGGAACGGCGGCCACGAACCCTGAAGCACGGCGATACCTTCGCCGTGTTCGATCACAATGGCGATGTGCTCTCGGGGCCGGGCAGCCCCGAGGGCCTGTTCCATCGCGACACCAGGTATCTCTCGCATTACTATCTGACCATCGGGGGAGAGCGGCCCATGCTGCTCTCGTCCACATTGCGCGACGATAACGCCACGCTGACCTGCGATCTGACGAATCCCGATCTTAATGACGAAACCGGTCGCTGTCTGATTGCGCATGATCGCATCCACATGCGCCGGACGCGGTTTCTCTGGCAAGGCACCTGTTATGAGCGGCTGGCGGTACGCAATTTTGACGAGGTCGCACATGAAGTTACCTTGGAAATCGCCTTTGAGGCCGATTTTGCGGATATTTTTGAGGTCCGTGGCCGGGTACGGGCCCGCCGGGGAACGTCGCTCTTGCCGGAGGTGGATGGCTCGCACGTACTCTTGTCGTACCGGGGGCTCGACCACAATCCACGTAGCACCGCTCTGCGTTTCGATCCTGCGCCTGCGCAGCTTGAGCCGGGGAAAGCCGTCTATCGTCTGAGCCTCGCCCCCGGCGAAACGCGTTCGCTCTTTATCGAGATCGGCTGCGACGCGAATGGGGCCGAGGATCCTCCGTCGCGCCTGTTTTTCCGCTCCTTGCGGGACGCGCGCCGCGCACTCAGACGTTCCTCTTCCCGCGCAGCCACGGTGCAAAGCTCCAACGAGATTTTCAATGAGACCATGCGCCGTTCGGTCTCGGACCTCTACATGCTCATGACCGATACGGAGGAGGGGCCCTATCCCTATGCGGGCGTGCCCTGGTTCAGCACCGTGTTCGGTCGCGATGCTCTGATCACCGCCCGGGAAATGCTCTGGCTCGACCCGGCGGTCGCGCGGGGCGTTTTGCTGCATCTTGCTGCCAACCAGGCGACGGAATTCGATCCGCATACTGATGCCGAGCCAGGCAAGATCCTTCATGAAGTGCGTTATGGCGAAATGGCGGAAACCGGCGAAGTTCCGTTCCGGCGCTATTACGGCAGCGTGGATTCGACACCGCTGTTCGTGATGCTCGCCGGGGCGTATTTCGAGCGCACCGGCAATCGGGAGGTGCTGGAAACACTCTGGCCGCATGTCCGTGCGGCGCTCGATTGGATCGAGACCTATGGCGATCGGGACGGCGACGGTTTCGTGGAATACGGGAGGCGCAGCGACAAGGGGCTCGCCAACCAGGGGTGGAAGGACAGTCATGACGCGGTGTTTCACGCCGATGGGACGCTGGCCAAGGGGCCGATCGCGCTTTGCGAAGTGCAGGGCTACGTCTATGCCGCCCGGCTGGCCGCGGCCGAGATCGCACGGGAACTCGGTCATGACGGGATCGCGCAAGAGCAGGCGCGTAAGGCCTCGGAACTCAAGTCCCGTTTCGACGCGGCGTTCTGGGACGATGAGCTTGGGACCTATGTGCTCGCCCTCGATGGTGACAAACGGCCCTGCCGAGTACGCAGTTCGAACGCGGGCCATCTGCTCTGGACGGGAATCGTCCCGGAAGAGCGCGCCGTAACGGTCATTCATACCCTGATGGGGCCGACGTCTTTCTGCGGATGGGGAGTGCGGACCATTGCCGCGGGTCAGGCACGGTACAATCCGATGAGCTATCACAACGGCTCGGTCTGGCCCCATGACAATGCGCTGATCGGGGCGGGGCTGGCGCGCTACGGGTTCCGTGAACAGGCCGCGCGTATATTCGAGGGCATCTTCTCCGCCGCCACCTATATCGATCTGAGACGGTTGCCGGAGCTGTTCTGCGGTTTTCCGCGCCGCGAGACGCAAGGGCCGACCTTCTACCCGGTGGCCTGTACGCCGCAGGCCTGGGCGGCGGGAGCGCCGTTGTTGCTGCTTCAAGCCTGTCTCGGGCTACGCTTCGATGCTGAGGCGCGTCAGGTGATCTTCGAGCAACCGATCCTTCCGGAGTTTCTGGGAGAGGTCGTCCTGCGCAATCTGCGCCTTGATGGTGGATCCGTCGATGTGGCTCTACGCAGGTCGGGCACCCACGTGGTTGCCGATGTTCTGCGTCGCGACGGACCGGTTCGGGTGATCGTGACCACCTGAAGGGACGGGCTGGCGCCATCTTCTGCGCCAGCCCAATTTCTGTTACAGCAGATCGTCTTCTTCCTGATCGGCTTCGAGCAATTCTACCAACCGGGCGACCCGGCCCGATGGGAAGGGGCTATGGGCATCGACCTGCGCTTCATCCGCCTCGACCCAGGCCTTGGCACGGGCAAGCTCGGAGGCGTCAGCGCCGGTGCGCAGAATATCAGACAGAAGTGTAGGATCCGTGCCGGGACCCAAGATGCTCTTCACGTCGTTCTCGGTCATGATCTCCTCCTTTCGAATGCTACAAGGAAGTGCGTGAAATATAGGATTTCTGTTCGCAGAAAAAAGTTTTGAGCACCCTCTTGAAACCGTAAGGTGCTGTTCCAAATCAATTTATGCTGATCGCCCAGATGGGGATCGGTGACAAGGCGGGACGCCGTTCCTGCGGTGCTTCCGACGTCTGTACCCATGTTGCTCAAAGGAGGATATGGCTATGGCAACGAGACTTGATTTTGCACCTCTGTTCCGTTCGAGTATCGGTTTCGACCGTATGCTCGACGCACTTGAGGCTGCCCGTCGGGTGGAAACGCTCGACAACTGGCCGCCCTACGACATCGTCAAGACCGGCGAGGACGACTATCGCATCGACATGGCGGTGGCGGGCTTTGCCGAAGACGATCTGACCCTGACCCAGGACAAGAACATGCTGATCGTGTCGGGCCACAAGGAGACTCCCGATGGTGACGACGGTGCCAGCTATCTCTATCGCGGCATCGCCGGTCGGTCGTTTGAACGTCGGTTCGAACTGGCTGATCACGTCCGGGTCGAAGAGGCCACCTTGTCGAACGGCCTGCTGACTGTCCAGCTGAAGCGCGAGGTCCCCGAGGAACTCAAGCCGCGTCGGATCGAGATCGCGTCTCCTGAGGCGACCGAAGGTCTCGAGACCAGGCAGCTCGAGACGGCTCGTGAGCCGGAACCTGTCGCGGCCTGAAGCACCTCGGGCCCAGGATGGAATGCTCCGGCCGCTTTCTTGGCGGTCGGACGCCGTTCCCGAAATCTGGAGGGTAAGTAGTGAACTTGATCAGTGGAGATTTCACAGCACAATCACATGCCTCACCCATTCCGAGCCTGGCCGGTTCGCGACCCGACTGGGACTCTTCTCTGCCAGACGATGCGGTCGCCCGGATCTGGAAGCCGTCGAAATCGGCGATGACCTCGGGGCGCGCGGGCACGCAGGGCTGGAAGATGAGCTTTCCGCGCCGGACCGGTCCTTGGCTCGAGCCTTTGATGGGCTGGACGGGTGGGGACGACACGATCCAGCAGATAGACCTGAGCTTTCCGACGCTGGAAGCTGCTATTCGCCATGCAAAGCGTCTGGGGGTGGCTTACGAGGTGCATCTGCCGGCAGGCGAAGCCGCGCGCGGTGCCGCCCGGGCACGGGACAGGCAGTCCGGGCTGTGGTCCGATGCCACGCTTTCTCGGCTCGGCCTGTCGGAGATGCGGCAAACCTATCGCGACGCGATGGCCGGCGCCAAACGGCGGGGCGATCCGAAAGGCGGCGATGATGGGCGTCCTCCCATTGAGGTTGCTTCGGACGCCAGCCTGTCGTTGGAGGCTCGCCGTTCTATCCTGATGAACTGGGCCTACACAGAGTATCTTCAGGATGTCGCCAGCACCGAAGGCATGCCGGAAAACCAACGTGAATCGCAGCTTGCCGAGGTTGAACGAGCGCTGTTGGCGCTTGAAGCGGCGGTGGCCGCCGACGGCATGTATACGTCCGTTGAGAAAGGGAGGGCGGCATGAATCCCTTCGTTGCAATTGATGCCCAGCAGGCGGTGCCCGATCGTTTCGCTCTGGTCCTCGCCGCGAGCGCCCGCAGCCGGGCGCTGAAGGCCGGGGCGGAACCGCGGGTCGAACCTCAACGGCAAGCTACCGAAGAGGTTGCCTTGGAAGAAATCGCGACCGGCGCGATTTCGCAGGAGGAATTACGTCCTTTCTTGCCTGCGCCGGCGTGCAGGCGACTGGCTCGGCCGCATTGAAACCTTGGTTGACAGAAAGGAGGTCACACCATGAACAAGACTTGGACCACGAACTATGACAAGCTTGGCGACGGCATCAGCCTTCTCGCGGGCCTCGCCCTCGCTGGGTTGCCCTTCGTCGTCACGTTGACCGATATTGCCTTCTGGAGCGCCCTACTGACGGGCGGACTGATCGTAGTGCTTTCCGCGATTGCACTTTGGCGACCGCATGAAGGGCTTGACTGGGCGCGAGTGGTAACAGGTATTTGGGCGGCCATTAGTCCATGGGTGCTTATTGACGGTTTCACCTTAGCAGTCTCGCTCGCCCACCTGGCGCTCGGCCTGATCGCACTTGCATTCCCAGCTTGGCGCCGATGGAAGGACGACGGTGGAAGTTCAGCGCTGACCGCCTAGTAAGATTGCCGGCCCCGAGACTGGGCCGGCAATATCTTGAATCTGCCACAGACAAAGTCTCAGGAACTTTCTGAAAAGGTGATGAAATTCGCTGCCATTAGCGTTTATTCAAGTTTCTGATAATCTACAAATAACCCGCGATAGTGTGCAGCGATACCGCTGGTGAAACAGCGCGACATTGCAGGTGGTGATTTTGGGGGAAGCGGAAGCCGGGCGTAGCTCGGGTGTATTTTCCCCCAAAATCTCGCGCGGGTTTACCCCGTGCGGTTGGCGGCGACGGCGGTCAGGGTGGTCCGGTCTTCGACGACCAAGAAGAGGATCGGATGCCCGGCCGTTTCATCACCGACCGACAACGCGAGGAGTATATGACCCTTCGTCAGCATCACACGCAAAAGATTGCGGCTGCCAAAGCCGCAGCAGCACGCCTACATCGAGCGCTACAACCGCACGGTCCGGCATGAATGGCTGCGGTCTTAGGTAGCAGATGCACCAAAACGCTTGCCGCAGTCGGCGCATGAGAACATAATGTGAACAAGCGCTATGTGGCGAGGCGATCATGGCTCAGCATTTCCTGCTCTCGGCGGCTGCACGGACTCTCTCGCTGAAGGCGATCTAATCCGAAGGTGAAGAGGCTGCATATCGACGGTTCTGCCGCCTGCGTTGGCCGGAGACGAAGGGCGCACCCGTGTGCCCGGTCTGCGGATGCCTCGACATCTATGACCTGAAGACCCGCCGACGCTTCAAATGCGCGGCATGCCACCGCCAGTTCAGCGTGACGTCCGGCACCATCTTCGCCTCGCGCAAACTGGCGTTCGTCGACCTGCTCGGCGCGATATGCCTGTTCGTGAACGCCTCGAAGGGCCTGTCAGCGGTGCAGCTCTCGCGGGATCTGGATGTGCAGCACAAGACAGCGTTTGTGCTCATGCACAAGCTTCGCGAGGCCATGACAGCGGAGACGCGGGAGACCTGTCTCGAAGGCGAGGTCGAAGTCGATGGGGCAGTGTTCGGAGGCCACGTCCGACCAGCCAACCTGCGCGAGCAGCGGATCGACCGGCGGCGTCTGGCCAATCGCTGCGGCAAGCGCCGCGTGGTGGTCGTCTTGCGCCAACGCGGCGGCCGGACACTGAGGCGGACCTTCCTTCGGGAGCCCGAGGGCGTGGACTTCGCCCGAGAGAGGATCGCGCCCGGAAGCGTCGTCTCCGCCGACGAGGTTGCCCACTGGGACCTGCTCGATCCCGACTTTGACATGCGCCGGATCAACCATTCCGAGGCCTACAGCCGCGATGGCGCGCACACCAATCTGGCCTAGAGCTTCTTCTCGCGGCTCAGGCGCATGATTGGCGGCCAACATCTCCAGGTCGAGGGACGTTATCTCGATGCCTATGCCGCCCACGCCGCCTGGCTTGAGGACCACCGGTCGAAAGCAACGGAACCCTGGCGGATCGCCTGATCAGAGGAGCACTGGCCGCGCCGGTCAGTCGAGCCTGAAAGGGCTACTGGCAACGACGCGCAGCGTGACAGCGTCGCCAGCTGCCCAGACGCACAAGCCTTGTCGCTTCTCCACCATGCGCACAAGCTTGCGGCGCTTGGCATGGCGCAGCGCCTGGACAACCTTGAACACCACGGAGTTCCGCAGCGCCGTGTCCGTGATCTCGAGATCGCGCTCGATCATCACCCGTTCGGCCAGCTCCCGCGTCGTCATTTCCACGCCATCGCCGAGGTGATGCACGCAGATCTCGGCGATCTCGCCCTTCTTGAAGAACCCGTGGCTCACGATGTAGCGCGCTCGCTGGCGCTCTGGGGCCGCGAACAGCTCAATGGTCGCGTTCACATGGGCGAGGTCGTGCTTGGCATGCGCTATCTGCGCCTCATACGCCTTGATTTGCCCAAGGATCTCCGCGCGCTTCTACTTCAGTGTCTGGACGATCAGGGGGTCACTCATGTCCCCGATTGCACTCTACGCCGCCGTTCCGGTCCATCCGGCAACTTGGTGCATCTGCTACCTAAGACCGAATTGCTGGACCTCCATATCTTCGAAACCATCGACGAGGTGCAGCAGATTGCCACCGAATGGCTCTGGTCCTACAACAATGATCGCCCGAACATTGGCAACGGCGGGATGACACCTGCCCAGAAACTGAGAATGGCCGCGCAAATTCTACGACCCAGCCCCCGTGAAAATGGGGGATTACCCATCGATTTCAGCAGCAGGTCGTTATTCGCCGCGCGCTACGACCGGTGCCCCAAGGTCTTCCTATCGGCCATCGCTCTAGCAGCTACGGTCATCTACTGGCTATGAGTCCTGCTAGATGGGTTTCACGTCGATAAAAAAATGTACAAATGCATTCTTGAAAAACAGGGTTGACCTCTCATCATCAGCAGTGAGACGCCCAGATGGGGTTTCAAGGATACGCATAAAGGTTCGGCTCTGACAGCAGGCCACCGTCCACTCCGCATTTTGGGAGCGGAACGGAAACCCGAATGACATCGAACGCCGCTTGATCGGCGAACCTTTAGACATGTCCGACCTCCTCGGGCGCCTCAAATACATGCTAAGTTTGTCGCACGTTTGAATTGGCGAAATGTGGAGGCGAGAAATGTACTACCCCACCTACACACGTCGCAGCGATCCCTTTGGGATGATGCGTTCTATGCTGCGCGACGTGAACCGGTTTATCCCGACGAACTCTGATCAATCCGTCTTTCCAGGGGTGAATGTCTGTCAAGGCGACGATGCCGTTGCTGTAACGGCGGCACTCCCAGGTATCGACCCGTCCGACATCGATATTTCGGTCAAGGACAACGTTCTAACGATCTCGGGCGAGCGCGAGGGGCCGGAGGTGCCGGACACCGCGCGCTGGCATCGCAATGAACGCCGTTTTGGGAAATTCACCTGCGGGATCCGGCTGCCCTGTTGCAAAGGAGATGAACCATGCTGAGCCGTCTGACTTTTCTTTTCGTCCTTTCGATTTGTGTTGTCGCGCGGCCGGCGGTTGCGCAAATCGCAGCGGTTGAGCCTGATGAACGCGGCATCCCGACCATCGCGCCGCTGATAGACGCCGTGGACGACGCCGTCGTCAACATCGCGGTTGTCTCTGAGCGACCCGCCCAGATGACGCCGCTTTTTCGCGATCCGTACTTCCAGCCCTTCCTGCCGCCGCTCGAGCAACTGCCACCGCAGCGGCAAATGAGCGCCGGCTCCGGCGTGATCGTCGATGCAGGTGAGGGATACATCCTGACGAACAACCACGTCGTCGAAAACGGAGATGAGATCCGCGTCACACTGCGCGATAACCGGACCATCGAAGCCGAGTTGATCGGCCGTGATCCGGCCACAGATATCGCTGTATTAAGGATCGACGCGAATAACTTGACAGAAGTCCCACTCGGCGATTCCGAAACCCTTCTCGTGGGGGATTTCGTTGTGGCGATCGGTAATCCTTTCGGTCTTGGCCAGACCGTGACAAGCGGCATCGTCTCTGCGCTTGGACGGTCGGGGATCAATCCCGAAGGCTATGAAGACTTCATCCAGACCGACGCCTCGATCAACCCGGGAAACTCCGGCGGAGCGCTGATCACCCTCGATGGAAATCTCGTTGGTATCAACACGGCCATTATCGCGCCTAATGGCGGAGGCAATGTCGGGATCGGCTTTGCAGTGCCCATCAATATGGCACTGGCCGTCATGGATCAGCTGGTCGAGTTCGGCGAAGTCCAGCGCGGTCGGCTTGGCGTGATGATCCAAGACCTAACGCCTGATCTGGCTGAAGCGCTTGGTGCCGACGCCGAGGCAGGCGCCATCGTTAGCTCGGTCGAGCCGGGGACACCTGCGGACGACGCAGGTCTTATCCCCGGAGACGTCATTGTCGCGGTTGACGGCGAGGGTGTCGACGGATCCGCTGATTTGCGCCAGAGGATCGGCTTGCACCGACCCGGCGATGAGGTCGAAATCACCTATGTTCGAGATGGCGACCGCCTGGTGACGCAGGTGGCACTCGCAGATGGTGGAGGCCCCCGCTTGGCAGAGCGCGATCGTGGCACGTCTGATGCGTTGGCGGGAGTTCACCTCGCGCCGCTCGATCGTCACCATCCGGCCTGGGGCGACGCAGACGGCGTTGTCGTCTCGGAGATTGCGCCGGGAAGCCGTGCCGCGCAGGCCGGTCTGGAAGCAGGGGACGTCATCACGGCGGTCAATCGTCAAACGGTTGGGTCTATTCGCGACATCGACCGCGTACTCGCGGACGCGCCAAACGCGGTGGCGCTGACCGTCTGGCGTGATGGTCGGACCCTGTTGATTGTGCTCAGATCATGACCCGTCGATCTGGATTTCCTTGGCGCGCCCGGGTCGCTGAACTTGGCTCTCTGGCGATGCCACAGGCCTTTTGGCAATCACCCGCCTAGCTTGTGTTGCGACATGGCCAGGTGATTGAAAGCGAAACAAAATGAGTATCGACCCATACATAGTCCTAGGTGTGCCAAAGAGCGCACCCCAGGCCGAGATCAAGAAGGCTTATCGTAAACTCGCGAAGGAGTTGCATCCCGATGACGCTGTGAAGCAGGAGCGCTTCATGGCCGTCTCGGCGGCTTACGATCTGCTTGGCAATCGCGACAAGCGCCGTCGCTTCGATGTAGGAGAGATTGACGCCAGCGGCCAGGAACGCCCTGCACGTCAGTACTACCATCACTATGCCGGACAGGATGCTGGCCGCCGCTACGACCCCGGCCCCGGCTTCGGCGACCGTACCGGCGGTCCACGCCAGGGTGGGTTCAACCGAGTGGTCCATGCACGCGGTGATGCAACTCGGCAGCGATCGTTCGCGTTGCCTCTCGAAGCTTGAGAAGTAAACTTGTAAACGGGGTTTCCGGTCGATCCGCGAGCGCGCCCAATAATTCTTTAATTGACGGCAGTTGGCCCTCTCGGAGTGACGAGGCTCTCCAAACTATGAAACTTTAGAACAAGATGACTGAAAAACAGGCCAGGATGATCGACGAGACCGCACATACGGGGATGGTCGGGCAGCAGCTGTCGGAGGAACTGTGGTTGAAGCTTGAAGCTGCCTGTAGTGAAATCAAGATTCTCGGGCCTCGCGAAGTTCTTTCAAGAGCAGGTGAGCTCATCACGCACAGCGCTTTGCTTCTCGATGGAATCATGGTGCGCTATATCGCCGGGAACAAGATCGCTACCGACAAAAGGCTCGTGGTTGCTCTCCAGGTGCCAGGCGATTTCGTCGATCTGCACGCATTTCCGCTTCAGCGCCTCGACCACGACGTACGCAGCCTGACAGCGACTCGGCTGGCACTTTTCCCCCATGACGCGCTCAAGGAAATTATCGCAGGGAGTCCCGATCACGCTCGGTCGCTGTGGCGGCTGACGATGGTCGATGCTGCCATTCACAGGCATTGGACCTATCGCACCGGTTTGCTTCGGGCGCTGGCGGCGGTGGCGGATTTTGTCTGTGAGATGGACCTTCGGATGCAGATGTGCGGAAGGGTCGAAGATGGCAGAGTGCCGATCGGTGTGGTTCAGACGGATCTCGCGGAAGTCACTGGTCTGTCCACCATGCATGTCAGCCGTGTCATTAAGGAACTTCGTGATGCCAAACTCTGCACGATCCGTGAAGGCTACGCAGAAATTCACGACAGGGCGGGATTGCGGCGCATCTCCGGCTACCATCGCGGCTATCTTTATATACCCCCCACGACTTCGGACGACTTGCTATGACGCGAGGAGAAGACCGTCGCGACCCATGAGGGCCCAGACGTGCTGAAGATTTCGTGGTGTTCACGGTCACGCTTGACGGTCTCGAGGAGACGGTCGCCGGCTTCCTCCGAGGTCAGTAACGTCTCTGTCGGTCCGGTGTAACTGACAATGAGGCAGTCTCCATCCGGAGCCAATCCTCGACCGACACACTCGATCGTCCGGTTCAGTGCGTCCGGTTCGAGATAGTAGAGGACCTCCGATAGAACGATCAGGTCCCAAGAACCGGGAGGCCAACCTTCCGGCACAGAAGCGACTTCAAACCGCGCGTTCTCAACCTCCCGTGCCTTGGCGCGGTTAATTGCCGTGGGTGCGAAATCAATCCCGAGCAGGCAATCGCACCTCCGTGCGATGCTAGTGCTCATTACGCCGATCGAGCATCCAACCTCCAAGCCGCGGCCATAGCGAGACCGGGGCAGCAATTGGAGAGACCGCTGATATTTGTCGGCCTCGTATGCGCTCGTCTCATAATCCCAGGGATCGACCAGGTCGCGATAGAGTTGCTCGAATGAGGCAGCGTCGCGAGTCATGCCGGGATAAACAGCTCATCGGACGACACGAAATAGGCGGCCAGTTCTGGTGGCATCGTAAATCCCTCGGGGTCATCGCCAATGAGCTTTGTCATCTGCGATTTGTGGGCGGCGACAGCCTGCGATTTCCTCGTGTGGTATCCTTTCACCTGCAAGCGTCGCAGTCCGTCAGAACCAGCATGCGGCACCGGCTCCTGTACGCGACCCCAGAGCGGGCAGCCGAACATGTGCACCCCCTCTTTTCCGGTCGCCAGATATCTTGCCAGGCGCCATACCCGTTGGTGATCCGGGTGCGGGTCGCCATCCCATGTCGTCCAAATCGCCGACACATTTTCCAGTTGCGGTTCTAGGCGTCGAGCAATTTCACAGAATTCGTCTTCGCTTTCCGGCGCCGCCATGTCCGGATAGCCGAGCCAGATCGGTTCCGTTCTTCCGCGCGTAAGGATGGAGACAGCGGCTCTGACCTCGTCGCGCCGTAGCGCGGACAGCACGCGAGATGGATGGCTGATCGAGTTCGGATGCGAGCGTGTCCCGTCAGTAACCACGACGACATGCACGCGCCGGCCTGCATCCGAGGCCTTGCATAACGCAGCGCCCATGGCGAGCGACTCGTCATCCGGATGTGGTGCCAGCACCAGGATTTCGCCGGAGCCCGCAAGTTCGGGCAGTGTTGCCTCAGGAGCCATCTCAGCCTCCTTCGCGATTTTGGTGAGCGTGATCATCGACTATGCCAAATTTCGCCGACGGGCGAGTCCGACTGGCAGAGTGATTGACCGGCCCGCTGCAGCTTGCCGTCGAGGTCCGCCTGGCGAAGGAAAAACGAGAGGTCGCGCCTCACACGCTCCACCGTCTGGCCGGTGGAAAATGAGTGGGTGCCTAGGGCGCGGTCGGTAATGGCAATGCCCGAGAGGCAAGCCCCCTCGACAAATTCGCGTGCAGCCAGGCTGAGCGCCACTTCCAAATCGCGGGCTTCCGGTTTTTCGACCTGGATGGCCGCATCTTCGACGAATAGGCGCGCGCTGTGCGCAAGGCCCGCGATGTGCGCTACGCGGTGCATCTGCGCCTGAGTGGCGCTGTCGCCGAACCCCGCGACCGATTTGCGGACCGCTTCCGCCAATGCCTCCAACCCGCCCACATGCAGCGCCGCGTATCGCCAGACGCCACCCTCGAAATGCGGTTCGCGCTCATAATCTCCCGGTTTGCCGAGAATTTCTGCCTCGACGCCTTCAAAATCGTAGGTGCCGGAGGCCGTTGCGCGCATTCCGGTTACGTTCCAGCCGCTGTTGTCGGCGCGACCGTCGTGGAGCACCCTTGCCACGGTCATCACCGTTCCATCCGGCGTTTCTGCTGTCACGACCGCGTAGCTTACGGTGCCAAGACCTGAGGCGAAGCGTTTTGTCCCCGAGAGCTGACATCTGGCGCCCCTCTCGTCACTCAGGCGCACGGGCGGCGATGCGTTAGCACCCCAAACACCGTAGAACTCGCCGCTATTGGACAATGAGCAATGCCGCTGCTGCTGATCCGTGGTGCCGTAAAGAGAGATCAGACGCAGGGCGTTCATGTGCCCTTCCGCCAACCGGCCCACCGAAAGGCTCGCGCGCCCTATTCGTCGCAGAAGCGTGACGAGATCACGCGGATGCACGTCCGGATCGGACAAGCGTGACAGCAGACCCGACAAAGCGAGCAATTCGATATCGGCGGCGAGTCCGCGAGCGCCTGCATCTGCTTCAGCGCCATGATCGGCGATCCGCGCCAGCGCCTCCGATTCCGCAATCTCTGACGTCGGAGTTGCGGCAACGCCATTCACGCCGATTTCCTTTCGGCCACCGGCTCCAGTTCAGCGAATGCGGCTGCAAGGAGCGGCAATTCCCTATGCAAGTCAGACAGTCGCAGGCGACTGCGCGCCAATTCCGCGGTGCTTTCCTCCATTTGAGCGAGGGCTTCGCCGAACTCCAGACCGTCATTGCACCGCCGACGTATGGAGCCCTGCATCCGTGCCCTGAGGATGGTCTGGACAGCCGGCTCCAGCAGTTCGTCGACGAAGGGGTCGGCCTCGGTGATACGCGCGCGCAAGGCGCCAGCCATACCGCCAGATGTCCGACCGTTGAGCCGGCAGGTCGTAATCACGTGCGCGCGGGCGGAATGTCTGATGCGCCATCCCCGTCTCTCGGCAGCCAAGACAAACGCTCTGTCCTCACCCGTCTCGAAATCCGAAATGCCGCCGATGTCGCGATAGACGTCTGTCGTGAAGGCCAGGCTCGCGCCCGCCGCATTCAAATGGGTCGGCTCTGGGTCGTGGGGCACCGGATCGAGACGCTGCCGAACGGCCAGTGTCAACGCCATATATTCCCCTTCGAGGACTCCGCGTCTCCCGATGGTCGCTGGCAACTTGGCGAATTCTTCCGCGTCCGGCAGAACGGCCCCGCAAACAAGGTCAGCGCGCGTCAACTCGGCGAGGTTGGCATCGACCCAGTCTCCCGCGACCCGGCTGTCCGCGTCAGTGGTCATGATGACGGCGCCCGGCACAAGCCGGTGCGCGCAGGCAGCGACAGCCTGCCGTCTAGCTCTCCCAACGCCTCTGCCTGGCGGTGGAGATTGTTCATTCAATATCATTCCGGTCGCACCGGAGGCTTCGAACCATGCTCGAGCGCGCGCGACCGTCTCGTCTGCCGATTTGTTCACCGCCAGGACGATCCCACCACGTCCCTTGAGGCTTGTGGCCGCGGCCTCGAGGCAAGGCACGATCCGCTTTGCCTCGTTGCGCGCGGGAATGGTTACAGCAACGGCCCACGCCGAAGCAGTCCCAAACTCTTGGCGCGGCAAATCGCTGTTCTGCTGCCTCATGCATCGCGCTCCCAGAACCGCAGCTTGCCGCAGGCCGAAAGAAAACTCCCTGCATCGTCGGCGCCTTCAATCATATGCACACCCTCATCGGGTTCGGCATACACCGCCGCGTTCCAGAATTCTTCCTGCGCCGCGGCCGACAGCGCGATGAATTTCATGTGCGCATGGGCATCCGCAAGGAACGTCTTGGCGACATGCATTCCCGACAGCTTCTCAGCGCCTTCTTTGGAGGCTATGATCGCCACGGCATCGTAGAGTACCGATGGTGCGCCATCGAGTTTCTGGTCCGCCGGGATTTTCCGCCGCCGATTGGATGTAACCCCACCGACTTTTTCGGCGACCACCTCGACGATGGCGCCTGCCGCTTCGGCGGCTTCCTTCAGAGCGTCGAACAGCTTGGCATCGATCCCATCGGTCAATAGCACACCCAGCTTTCGACCCGCAAAGCTCTCAGGCGCGTTGGCGAGAATACTGAGAGCGGGCGACGGATCGGTGTCGATAGGGCTCTTCGCCGGGGTCGCGGGTTCGGGGAGCTTCTCCATCCCAAGATCGTCCGCGACCGCTTCGGCCAAATCCGCGTCGATATTTCGAAGATGCGACACCACCCGCGCCCGAATGGCCTCCGCGTCGACCTTCGACAGCTCGAAGACAAGCGCATCGACGATGTGGCTCTGTTCGATATCGGTCTGGCTCAAATAGAATTGCCGCGCCTGGCTGTAGTGATCGGCGAAACTTTCCGACCGTACACGTTGCTTCGGACCCGCTTCCTCAGTCTCATAGGAACGGAAGCCGCGCTCGGGGTCTTCGCGCGGACCCAAACCATGACTGTTGGGTTCGTAGTTGGCACGTCCGACCGGGTTGTACATCGCCATATGGCCGTCCTGCTGCAGATGCGCGAACGGACATTTTGCTGCATTGATCGGAATGTGGTTGAAGTTCGGACTTCCCAGCCGCTTCAACTGCGTGTCGAGGTAGGAAAAGTTGCGGCCCTGAAGGAGAGGATCGTTCGAATGATCGATGCCGGGCACGATGTTGCCGGTCTGGAACGCGACCTGTTCCGTCTCGGCGAAGAAATTGTCGACCATCCTGTTCAAGGTCATCGTGCCGACAATTCTGACCGGCACGGCTTCTTCAGGAATGAGTTTCGTCGCATCCAAAACATCGAACGGAAAAGCGTCGGCAAAATCCTCGTCGAACACTTGGACGCCCAAATCCCATTGGGGATAGTTGCCCATCTGGATTGCATCCCACAGGTCGCGGCGATGGAAATCGGGATCGGCGCCATTGATCTTGACGGCCTCGTCCCACAGCACCGACTGCATGCCCTGTTTCGGTTTCCAGTGGAACTTTACGAAGCTCGATTTGCCCTTGGCATTGACCAGCCGAAATGTGTGGACCCCGAACCCTTCCATGAAGCGGAATGACCGCGGGATCGTGCGATCCGACATGATCCACATCACCATGTGCATCGCTTCGGGCATTAGCGAGATGAAGTCCCAAAAATTATCGTGGGCGGTTTGTGCCTGCGGGAAGCCGCGATCGGGTTCCTGTTTGGCGGCATGAATCAGGTCGGGAAACTTGATTGCGTCCTGGATGAAGAACACCGGGATGTTGTTGCCGACCAGATCCCAGTTTCCTTCCTTGGTGTAGAACTTGACGGCAAAGCCGCGGACGTCTCGTGCCAGATCCGGCGAACCCTTGTTACCCGCCACGGTCGAAAACCGGACGAAAACGTCTGTCTTCTCGCCGACCCGCTGGAAAATATCCGCGCGGCTGAGGTCGGACAGGGACTCTGTCAGTTCGAAGGTGCCGTGCGCGCCATAGCCCCGGGCATGGACGACGCGCTCGGGAATGCGTTCATGGTCAAAATGAAAAAGCTTTTCGCGAAAGACCTGGTCTTCCAGCAGGTGCGGCCCACGCGTGGCAATCTTCAATGTATTCTGGTCGTCCGAGATCGGCATGCCGACCTGTGTCGTCATGACTTCAAGGTCGTCGCCCGCCGTCTGATGTGTTTCTCCGCCATTGCCGGTCAGGTTCTTGTTCTTGCGCTTTGTCATGAGGCAATCCTTTCAGGGTGTGTCCGCGATGGTTCGGGACGAACTGGTTGAAGGGGTCTGCCTCCGAGCAGCGCCGACCACTGGGCGGTCACCGATGAGAGGCGAAAATCAGGACGCGCCTGGGCGCTGGGAGATGCGGGTTCGGCGGTCCGCCAATTTGCAATGCGTTCTGCGATCATCTCCGGATCACTGGTGTCGATGCACTGGCCTGAATCCGAGGCGACCTCGTCGTTCGCCCCCAAGCCGCGCTGCAGCAGGCCGGGGCAACCGACGGCGTTGGCTTCCGCGATCACAAGTCCGAAGGTTTCGGCAAACTCGTCCTGGGGCGCGAAGAGGCAGAGTGCGCGCCGCATCCAGCGGATGAGATCACTATGCTCGAGCCGTCCCAGAGGCCGGATGCCCGCCGGAACCCGGCCGGTGGGCCAGGCCAGATAGCCTGGATCCGCGACGGCGAGCTTAAGGTGCGGAAATCGCTCTCGAAGCGCCTCGAAGCGTCGGAAAACCTGTCCCAGGCCCTTGTGCGGCGAACTGGCGAAGAGCAGCAGGTCCGGATCGCGAGGGGTGTCGTCAGGCGCCAAATGGTCGGCTATCGGGTTATAGATGAAGCGGATTGATGGCGCTTCGGCGCCAAGGAATTGTCTCAACCAGTCCGCATGGGTCTTGGAAACGCAGACGATCTGAATGTCGGCGGCTTTGAGTTCCGCCGCGAAAGACCGATTGTGGCGGCCCGGAAACACATGCAACCAGCAAAGAACGCGCGCTTCAGGATGCGACCGCGCAAGTTTAAGCGCCACCTTCCAGGAATTGATCACGACGATTGTCGCGGGCTCATTCGCCAAAGGGCGTTTGACGTCGAACCCGGCATAGCGCACGCCAGCTACCACCTCGTCGAGACTTTGGCGGACCCGCTGATGCACGACGATTTGGCGGGTTTGCGCAAGGCGTTCGCAGACCTTCACCAAGGCCATTTCGGTGCCGCCCAGGCCCGTTAGAGCGCCCGGTACGCCGCTATAGGGATGAGGCGCAAGCGGATCTACGAAGGCTACACCACCGCTCACGCAACCTCCTCCACCCGCCGAAGCTGAAGGCGCTCCAACCATTCAGGATTGCAAAGATCGGGGTTGGTGCAAGAGCCTATCTGGACACCCGAGAGGTCGATCGGCACCGGCGCTATCTCGCGTGTAGCAAACCATCGCTCGACTACATCCCACACACGTTTTCTGTCCGCCAGTCGGCGGTGACTGTCATAGTCGGTGGCGCCCTGCTGTGTGAGGCTGTCCGGGGTTTCGATCTTGGTCAGCAGAATTTCCGGGATCACCCAGATGACCTCGCCCGCCATGATGAGCCGGTTGCGGAACTCCCGGTCTTCTTCGATGCAATCGGAAAACCCGCCGAGCTGATCGAACACGGAACGATGGAAGAGCCCCGAATTGACGTGTGTCCAGTCGCCGGGAACGCCGGCAGCCATCTGCAAATTCGGAAAGAAGTCGTCGACAATTGACAAAGTGCGGCGAATTTCGACCCGTTCGCCGTTCGGAAGGATCAGTTCGTGATGGGTGAAGACCGCGCCGACCTGTATCTGTGTTTCCGTCTCGCGCCCGGCCAATCGCCAGTTCAGGCATGGATGGGCCCCGATGCTCTCATTCCCGATGACACGCGCCTGACGCATCACCTTGTCCCTGTGCGGAACGTCATCGGAATCATGGAACGTCACGGCATCGCCTTGCGACAGGACGATAGCGACATTCTTGGCTTGGGCCGTGCCGACGTTGGATGCGAGTCTCACACCCACGAACCGGGGATGGTCCGCGAAGCGTGCGATCACCTCCTCTGTCGCGTCGGTCGAGCCATCATCGACGACCATGACGGTCGTCGCCGGATGTGACTGCCCGAGCCCCGCTTCGATCGCCAAAGACAGATTGTGCGCGCGATTGTAAGTCGGAATGACAATGGTGACGTGGGGAAGCATGACGGTCTCCTAGGATGCTCGAAGCGACGCGCGGTAGGCCGCAAGCCGTGCTTGAGTGCTGAGTGAAAGCGGGTAGGGCAGGGCCAGCAGCGCTCCGCCGACTAATCCCGAAATTGGCAGTCCGGGTACCAACAGCAGCAGGACGCCACCGACGGCCATGGCAGGCAGAACCGCACCCACACCTTTGGAGGCTTCACAGCCGTCTTTCGGTGTGCGGCGGAAGCCACGCTGCAACCCCAGCAGAGCATCGATCGTGCCGAGCGCCGAAGGAGCCAGCAAGGACACTCTTGCCGCCAAAGCGGCAAGAATTGTCGGCCTGTTCGCACCCTCTCGTCGTGCAGTGGAGACGAACAGGGGAAGGGTGGAAGAGAGATAAACAAGCAGGATGCCCACCCCGGAAAAGGAGATCATAGGCCGCACGGAATCGCCCTGAAATCCGAGCGATAGCGCAAGTCCACCACCGATAAGCCCTGCCGACAGGGGCAAACCGAAATTGGCCCAAGCGGTCAGCTGGGAAAGGACGTGGAGCGCGGACCGAAGACTCAAGCCGGAAAAACCTTTCATCGCGGTGCGGACGTTCCCACTCGCCCAGCGATAGCGCTGCGAGGCGAGGCCGCTCATGTCGAGCGGCATGATGCCGCGACCAACGACCCGATCGACAAATCGCCCCCTATAGCCCCG
Source organism: Salipiger abyssi (assembly GCF_017311415.1). Classification (GTDB taxonomy): domain Bacteria; phylum Pseudomonadota; class Alphaproteobacteria; order Rhodobacterales; family Rhodobacteraceae; genus Salipiger; species Salipiger abyssi_A. The sequence continues at coordinate 74,639 of NZ_JAEKIS010000001.1, forward strand.
CCGTCTGAGCCTCAGTCCCAGTTCGGCGTCCTCGGTCAGGGTCTTGTCGTTCCAGCCGCCGGCTTCCACGAGAGCGTCCCGCCGGATGACGCTGAGCGTTCCGGTGAGCAGCATGGCGCCGGCGCCGTCGGCCTGGCGGGCATGGCGTAGAAAATAGTCCGCGAGTTCCAGAGAGATCCCCCGTGCCGGCTCGGCCGTGTTCCGATATGCCTGCGGAAATTGGATGAAATCGTCATCGCTTCGCGCGATCTCCTCGGCCGCCAGGGCGAGGAAACCTGGCGAGGCCTCATAATCGGCATCCAGAACCACGACATGCGTCGCCTCTGGATCCGTTCGGGCGAGAGCGATGTTCAGCGCACCCGCTTTCGCACCCGCCACGTTGTCCTCATGGAAGAACCGAAAACGGCGTCCCAGACGCTGGCAGAGTTCCTGTACAGGACGCCATTGCGCCGGGTCCGCCGTATTGTTGTGTAGCACGATGACTTCGAATTCTGGCGCGTCCGTCTGCTCCGACAATGCCAAGAGTGTGCGTGTGACGAGAGGTGCCGGCTCGCAATAGGTCGCAATGTGCACCGAAAAGCGCGCAGGACCTCGAGCATGCGAAGGGCGACCGTCGCTAGGCTGACCTGAGGTCGTAGCGCTTGCCAAAACAGAGAGAAGGACCAAGCCGATCTGGCCACAGAGCGCAAGACCAACAAGTAAAAAAACAACCGCCGGCGAGACTAGGCTCAGCGTCACGATAACAAAAAACAATGCTCGGCTGTCCAGCCTGACCATCCTTAGTGCTCCTGATGGGGACATCTGTGGCAAGAGAAACATAGCTGCTTGCGGCCGCTCGCCTACTGACTGTTTCCCCAACATTTGTTGGGTCGTCGGTGCGGCCTTGCGAGACTCTGCACTATCGGTTTTCAAACGTTGACCCTTCCGAAACGCTAAGCCACTGGCCCAGCGCCTAACCGGCCTTTTCGGCGCAGGATCATTGATGCTCGGTGTCGTCCTATGGTTACTGTGAGGGCAGACGCCTCACCGACTTGCCGTTTGGGTGACGAACCGCTCTACCCCAGCGATTGGTAGAGACCACCCACCAAGCGCTGTGGTGAACAGCTTGGCTCCGTTGGCAGAACTGGAATACTGTCGCGTCACCGCGGGCAAGCAGCGAGTTTTGAGTTAAGAAGTGGGGCCACTTGCGACATCTTATGCAGATTCACATCGCATCATTCGGGAACGAACGGGCGTGAAACGTCTGGCCAAATACGACTTCGTGTCTGAGTTCCAGCCAGGTCCATCAAGGCTGGGCGCACAACTTCTGTTCGGAGCCGCCTTTGCAGTGGGCATGATTGGATTGCGCAGTGCTTTGGACGTGGTTGTTCCGACCGCCGGTCCGTTCGCATTGGTCTATCCGACCGTTCTCCTCGCAACGCTTTACGGCCATTGGCAAGCGGGGATCGCAGCGTTCGGGCTGAGCTTCTTATGGGCGTGGTTCTTCGTATTGCCGACGGCGCATTCGTTCTATTTTGAGGTCTCGACCGATCCGGCACGGGTCGCGATCAACGCGAGCGCGGCGCTCATTGTCCTCGTTTTCGCAGATACATTTCGACGCGCCGTCCAGTCTGCGATCGGTGAACGTGACAAGGAGATCGAGAGGCGAAATGTTCTACTTCAGGAATTAGACCACCGGACGAAAAACAACTTCGCCCTCGCAGTGAGCCTCCTCCAGCAGCAGAAACGAGGGGAGGGACATGAATCTCACCGACAATCCCTCGACCAAGCGATCGGCCGTCTACACTCCTTCGCGCAAGCCTATGCTAATCTCGCGGAAACCCAGGGCGAGGGCGCGGTCGTTGCCATGCAGCCTTACCTCAACGACATCGTGTCGAAGAGCGGACAAGCTCTGTTTGGCGACAATATCAGCGTCGTTGTTGAAACGGAGGAATACGAATTGCCCCGTGAGGTCGCGGTCGCAATCGGGCTCTTTGCGAATGAAGCCCTCACGAATTGCGCGAAATACGCGTTTCCGGAGGGTCGTGCCGGAACGGTTACCGTTCGCTTTGAAGGAAACGGGCATGGCTGGCTTCTGGAGATAGCTGATGACGGGGTAGGTAGCGCTGAAACTATCCCCGTTGCTTCCACCGGGATCGGAACGAAACTCATGAAGGCTTTTGCTGTCCAAGCGTGTGGCAGATATGAACTGGAGGTGACCAACGAGGGACGCTTGGTCAGATTAACGAACCGATCGTGAGTTGACCCCATCGAGTGGTTCCGGGTTAAATGCTAATGCATGGTCGGCCTCCGATCTATGCGGATGAAGGTCTCCGGTGCCGGTGTCCGATATCCAAGAGCGCTATATCCAAAAGCGTTATGCGGTCGAGCGGTGTTGTAGAGTCAGGACTTTGGAAATGGGGGCGTTCCAGTCAAGAGTTTTCGCGCAGGTCGAATGCCCCGCCTAACCGCGGTTTTGTCCTTATAGGCGTTGATCGGTTTCCCTGTTCGGCGGCCTTCTTTTGCGATCGACCCGGGTGCATGCTTCGGTCCGTGGTCGGCGCGGTGGCCGCCAACATGATGCTGGTTCCATGCCTGTTCACAGTCTACGAAGGGGGCGGCCACCCGCCGCTGTTTAACATTGGACCGCAGGCGGATCCGTCGCCCTGTCTGGTCGAGCAGGCGGTCAACGCGCGGCTCGACGCGACGCTGGCGGAGGCCGAGGCACGGCTGCTGGCCCAATTCGCTGCGATCACGGTGGAGGAGGTCGCCCAGGATTTCGAGCGTCGTTTCGAAGAAAGCGGCCATACGGTGCCGTTCCCCTGGCACGGCGCGACGGGGGAATGATCGGTGGGGGCACTATGTATGCCGAGATTGGGGCAATGGGAGCCACCAGAGGTCATTTCCAGATGTGCTAAGGCTAGGCGACCCTACTTGCCGCGAGCGCATGGAGACCCTCCGGGCGGATGTGGGTGTAGCGGCGCAGCATTTTCCAGTCCTTGTGCCCGGTGACAAGGGCAACCTGTTCAATGGTGAAGCCTGCCTCGAACAGTCGACCGGTCGCTTCGTGGCGCAGATCATGAAAATGCAAATCCTCGATGCCCAGGGTGCGGCAGACCCGGCGGAATGCCGTGCCGATTGAGCGTCCGTTGTAAGGGAAGATTCTGCCGCGACTGCCCACCAGTGCACGTTGTTCTTCGATCAACGCACAGGGGTCGTAACCGGAAACCGAAAGCAGAGGGATGCGTTGGTCGTTGCCCGTCTTGCGGCGAGGGTCTTTGCGGTCCCGGATGAGCAGCATTTTGGTTCGAGGGTTGTAGTCTTCCCATCGCGCCCGAGAGATTTCATCTTGTCGCATGGCCGTCGCGATGGCGAAACGAACGACGCGCGCTATGGGGATGAACTGTCGTGGGTTGCTTTCAAGCGCCTTCAGGATCGCGTCGATCTCCTCTTCGCTCGGCCGACGATCCCGTTCGTTGCCTTTGCCCACCAGTCCGAGCCGGGTGAGCGCAATCCGAGCGAGATCGACTCCTTCGGTTGGTGCGATGATGCCGTGAACGGCGGCAGCATGCGAAAGGATCGTCTTGATGTATCCGAGGTCGATGCCAACCGTTACCGGGCCGGCCCCTTCTTTGGCGCGCTGACGACCGAACTCGACGAGCTTTTCCCGGCCGAGCTCGGCGGGTTTCAACGCCCCGAGGCGTAGCGCAAGAAAATCCAGGCTCGCGGCTTTCGACCTACCGAGCGTTCTCCCGACTTCCGCCAGATCCGCTCTGTGAAGATCGATGAGGTCTCCGAATGTCTTGGCCGTGGCAACGCGAGTGTGTATAGGTTCCCCCCGATCGATCTTGCCCTCAATGGTCCGCGCCCAAAGCTCCGCGTCACCGCGGCGCAGGAAGGATTCACTGATGTAGTGCCCTTTGCGTCTGACCTGGACTCGCCAGGAGCCCGAAGGAAGCTTTGATATGGTCGCCATTTCGTGTGCTCTATGTGTGCAGTGCGCGGTCGAAACGTGGCGAAAAGGGGCGTATTGGGTCGTAAATTAGAGTGCACACGCCGCCGCGCAATGAGTTGATACTACTAGAAAAATGACGAAATATCAAGCACATAGACTTACCATTGCGCCTATGATTGGATGGATGAATTTCTATGTGATTGGGGCCCTTGGGTTGATTGTTGCAGTTGTTCTTTCGTTTCAGTCTGGGGGACTTGAGAACGACGGCGGAGCAAGGACGAGGAAATCTGCTCTGAGCCGGTAATCGGCTACTCGCAGCGCGGTGGCAAAATCGGGATGCAGATTGCTTCATCTGATACGATCATTTTTTCGACCGGCATACCGACATCGCGTGGGGCCCCCTGATCGGAAGCGAACTAGAATGACCAGCAAGCCACCCCCGTTGAGCAGACCAGATGGCCGCTTTGAAGTTTCTCGGGAACAGCTCTTCGAAGAGGTTTGGGAAACGCCGATCCTTCATTTGGCTGAGAAGTATGCCGTCTCAGGGTCGTACCTGGCTCGAGTGTGCACGGTGTTGCGGTTCTCTTGCGCAGCACTGCGACGAAACCCGGGATTTTCTGCGTGGAGCTTTGCTCATGGATGATCTCGCTGACTTCGCAGATCTCGAAACCGCAGGTTTTGGATAAGTCGGCCAGGTAGGCGCTGCCATGCGCAAAACATCCCGCCTTTGCGAGTTCCCGATAGCTCGATGCACCAAAGGCTGTTGGGTCGGAACCGTCATATGAATACGTGGTGAAAGCGAATGTTCCTTCCCGCCGAAGGGCCAGCCACACTGCTTCGAGGACGGCGTTCAGGTCTCCGAAATGGATGAGTGCCGCCGTCGAGACGATCAGGTCAAAGCGGTCTGGATGCCGGGTCAGGAAAGAAAGCAGATCATCCTCGTGCAGGACGTCATAGATGCCCTTCGCGCGGGCGCCCTCAAGCATGTCCGGTGAGACGTCGACACCCGCCATGTGCTGGGTCATCGCGCGGACCCCGGCGCCGGAGAGACCTGTGCCACATCCAACATCGAGGGCCGAGAGGAAGGGCGGGGAAGCGTGGCGGAGAACGGCATCCAGGACGTGACGATGCGCGAAATAGCCTGGGACCAGGTCCCAATTCTTCGCCTTTCGTCGGTAGAGGTCGCGCAGAAAGGCGGGGGATGCGCTAGCTGGAACTGCCCCCTTGCCAATGAATGCAAGAAGCAGTTCAGCGCCTTGCTCGTCTCCGGGGGCGAGACGCAGGTAGCGACGCAATGACAGAGCTGCCGCGTCAAGATCGTTCAGGGCGATTAAAGCGTCTGCCAAAGCGAAATGCGCCCGCGCATCTTCAGGACTGGCAGCGGTGACTTCGGCGAGAAGGTCGGCTGCAGTAGCAAAATCGGCCAGATCCATTGAGGTGACAGCCAAATTGTACATCGCTTCCGCATATCCGGACCGTGTTTCGATGGCCTTCCTGAAGGCCGCAATTGCGTCTTCAGGCCGCTGCCCCTTGCGCAGAGCTATGCCGAGATTGTTGTAAGCTTCCGGCGAGGGTATCGCCTGAGTAGTTCCTTGAGGAAGCCGGTGCCCAACGAGGTCTGAATTCCGATCGTCAGACTTCCAGTTTTTCCTCGACCTGCAAGCCTGGCATGTCGCTGCGCACGTTCGAGCAGTTCGATCGCCGATTTGGCTTCGCGAAGGAAAGCCTGGCCGGCCTCAGTGAGCTCGACGCCGCTATGGCGCCTGTCCAGAAGTATCGCGCCGAGCTCATCCTCGATGGCGCGGACGGTGCGGCTTAGCGTCGATTGTTGTACATCCAGAGCTTCGGCGGCGGCGCGCAGGCTCCGAAACTCGGCGATAGCGATCAATTGGTGTAGTTGACGCAGTTCAATCATGAAGCCACCTCCGAACCTGCAGCCGAAACCTGCGTTCGGAAGCGGGGGGCTGGCTGCTTGCTTGCTTCAGCGCCTTCTCATGCAACGCCCGATCATCATGAAAAACCTCTCGTATCATGCGTAGTGAGAATGTCTCACCCGGCGTTGAATTTCCGTCCGAGAGGAGCGGCGACCTTACCGGCTGGCGGCGTTCTTCATCCCCAGGAGAACCGCTGCCAGGATCATGCAGCTGCCTCCGATCCGGTCCAGCCAACGACGGGCCTCACCCTTCAGCCGTTGGGAGAGCCAATGCGCGCCAGCCCCGTATCCGGTCAGGAACGCTCCGTCCATTGCGATGTAGGTGGCCGACAGAACCAGAAACTGCGGCCAGAACGGCAGCGCCGGATCAATGAACTGGGGAAACAGCGCGGCGAAGAAGACTACGGCCTTGGGGTTGGCCGTCGAAGTCACGAAGCCTTGCAGCCAAAGGGTCCGAAGAGAGGCCCGTCGAGAAGCGGAGTGCGATATGGGCTTCATGGATCGCCGAAGCGTACGCAGGCCGATCCACAGGAGATAGAGGGTGCCGGCCCATTTTACGACGGTCAGCGCCTCGGCGGAGGTAGCGATAACGGTCGCCAGCCCCAGGCCGGCGGCAAGCATCTGAAACAGGTTCGCTGTCAAATCTCCTGCAGCGGTGAACCAGGCCCGCGGCAAGCCATTGATGGCGCTGTTTGACAGCATCAGCATCTGGCTGGGGCCAGGCGTACTCATCAGAGCGAGCACGGTTGCGATGTAGATGAGCCAGATATCGATAGGCATGGTTTGCTCCGGTATCGCGCGTGGAATTGTCAGCCGAGTAGCGCCTTTCCAAGTGGTTTTACGGGTTCCGAACGCAGCACCAGAGAGGTCGTGACCGCGCCGAACCGGGCGATGGTGTCGACGATGGTCTCAAGTTGGCCGGGGGTCGGGACGAGGACTTTGAGCAGGAAGCAGTCTTCGCCGGTCAAACGGTGGACCTCGATGACATGCGGCATCTCAGCAAAGGCTTTCAAAGCGGGCTTGATGTGCTCCTGCGTGGTTTTGAGCCGAATGATGGCCATCATCCCGAGACCGAGCGCGGCGGCGTCCAGACGCGCTGTATAGCCGGCGAGTATTCCGCGATCCTCAAGGCGCTTCACTCGCTCCGATGTCGCCGGCTGCGAAAGCCCGACACGTCGGCCGACCTCCGATAGCGGGGTGCAGGCGTTTTCCTGAAGCGCTTCGAGGATTGCGATGTCAAGGCGGTCGAGCTCACTGGTCGGCATGTTTCACCGCAGATTCCGTTAATTCATCGGAAGTTTGTCACATTTTCCGATGAATTGCCATTCCCGTTATGCGTTCGGCAAGGGACATTCCAGAAAGGTAAACATCAGGAGATTAGCATGGGGCGTCGTTTCGTTATGGTGCCGGGCATCGGGGGATCCGGCCCTGAGCATTGGCAGAGCCATTGGGAAACTCTCTATCCGAACACCCTCCGGATAGAGCCAAATTCCTGGGATGAACCCGACCTCGTGGACTGGTTCGCCGCCCTGGACCGGGCGGTCGCCTCGGCACCTTATCCGCCGGTGCTGGTATGCCATTCGCTCGGGTGCCTGCTCTTTGCCCATTGGCGTGCGGCGTCGTCCCGGGCGATCGCCGCGGCATTTCTTGTCGCCGTGCCGGACCCGAGTGGGCCGGCTTTCCCGGCGCAGGCAAAGGCATTCGGAGCGTTACCTGCAACGGGGTTTGGTGAGCGGCCGGTGTTGGCCGTCGCAAGTGAGAACGATCCCTATGATCCGACGGCGAGTGGGATAGCCTGGGCTGCCAGGCAAGGCGCCTGGCCGCGCCGTCTTGGCCCAAGGGGCCATTTGAATGAGGCGTCGAACCTCGGCGCCTGGCCAGAAGGCCAAGAGTTTCTGGCAGATTTCCTGGACGAGATCGGAGAGTAGCCATGGACGTTGCAACTGCATTGCTGAGCTTTTCCATTGCTGCGGCTTTGCTGACGATCACACCGGGGCTCGATACAGCCCTCGTCCTGCGGACGGCGGCGGTCGAGGGGCCGCGCCGGGCGATGCTGGCGGGGGCAGGGGTGGTGACCGGGGTGCTGGCATGGGGATTGATTGCGGCTTTGGGGCTCGGTGCTGTGCTGGCCGTGTCGGAACTGGCTTACCGTTGCCTGCAGTTTGCCGGCGCGGCCTACCTGATCTGGCTGGGTATCGGGATGTTGCGGGGAGCGTTCCGACCGCGAGAGCCGGGGTTGCCGAGGGTCATGGCGCCTTCCGCACCGAATTGGTTCCTGCGCGGGGTGATGACCAACCTTCTTAACCCCAAGGTCGGTGTCTTCTATATCAGCTTCCTGCCTCAGTTTCTGCCCGTGGGCGTTTCGGTAGTGCCGTTCAGCGTCCTGCTCGCGGGGATACATGCGTCGATGGGGCTGATTTTCTTTGCAGCGCTGACTGCCGCGACAGTGCCGTTTCAGAATGCCCTGAACGGCCCCCGGCTGCCTCGCCTCCTCGACGGGGTTACCGGCAGTGTCTTGATCGGGTTCGCCCTGCGACTGCTGACGGATCGGCGCGTGGGATGATCTCAGATCTCCATCCGACGCTGCAACTGACCGGGCGTGATCCCATGGGCGGCATGAAAAGCGGCCACGAAGCCGCTCGCGGTGGCGTAGCCGGCGGTGTGGGCCGCATGCTGCACGCTTTTGCCGGCCATCAAAGGGGCAATGGCGCGTGCCAATCGAAGGTCTCGCATCCAGGTGGCCCAGCTCTGCCCGGTGTCGCGACGGACGAGCCGTTGCAGGCTGCGCCGCGACAGCGCCAGTGCCGCGGCCCAGTGGTCGAGCGAATGGCCGACCCCATCGAGATGTGCCAGCGCGATACGACGCAGGCGCGGGTCGGCAGGCAGGGGCAGTGTGGGTGCAGGGGCGGGGCGCGCAAGCCGGTCCCACAGCACGGCCGTCAGCCGGGCGAAGGCGGGCTCTTGCCGGTCGGCGCGGCTGGATCCTGCCAGGGCGAGGAGAAGTTCGGCTTCCAGCGCCTCGAGAGGGAAAGGCGTGGGGTCCTTGGGCAGCGGTGCCGCGGCGGGCCGGGTATAGAGGTTGACCGATTTCCGCGCGCCCTCGGCCCGGATGCGGTGGCGGTGCGTCGGTGGAAGCCAGATCGCCATGCCGGGAGAGAGAAGATGCAGCCTGCATCCTGTCTCGACCGTCACCGGCCGGTCCGGGCACCAGGCGAGCTGCCCGCGCCAATGCGCATGCGCCTCCGGCATGGAGCCGGGTGTGAAGCTCGTGATCCTGCCGATCACCGGACTTCCATCCTCGGCAAATCCTCCGATCTCATCGCGCTGCATGTTGGCACCTCCGGGGTATCATCTGGCACCGGGGCGACACATTTTTCCAGCCCCTCCTTCAGGATCGCGCGGAGGCGGAGCGGAGGACCGGATGGATATGACGACAATGGCGCTGCCCACGGGCGCGGGGCTGCTCGGCGGGCTGTGCAATGCGATCGCGGGCGGAGGCACGTTTTTTACCTTCCCGGCGCTGCTGGCCGTAGGGCTGCCGCCGGTGACGGCGGGCGCGACCAGTGCAGTGGCGATTTGGCCCGGCCATGCAGCCAGCCTGATTGGCGAAGGCGCAGTGCTGCGGCAGGAACTGATGGCGCGGCCCGGGCGCGTCGCGGTGTTTGCGCTGGCGTCGGCGGCGGGGGCCGGGCTGTTGCTGCTGTCGGGAGATGCGCTGTTCCGACAGTTGGTCCCCTGGCTGCTGCTCTTCGCTACGCTGCTGTTTGCGGCAGGGCCCATCCTCAACCGCTGGCTTGCCCGCCGCGGGCTGTCCATCGGGCCAGCCAGCGCCGCGTGCGCCGAGGGGGTGGTGGCCCTCTATGGCGGCTACTTTGGGGCGGCGCTGGGGGTGCTGCTGCTGGCGCTGCTGACCGTGACGGGGGACGACGATCTGAAGCGGCTGAACGTGGTCAAGAATGCTCTGGCAACGCTCGCGACCAGTATCGCCGTCCTGATCTTCGCCTTTGGCGGCGCGGTCGCCTGGGGTCAGGCTGCCCTGGTCTTCCTGGGGGCGACGGCAGGTGGTGTCATCGGTGGCCGGCTGGCGCGCCGGGTGAAGCCGCAACTCCTGCGCGTCGCGATCGTCTGCCTCGGCCTGTTGCTGGTCTGGCACTACGCGTGAGCCCGGGTCGAGGCGCGGAACGCCTCGCGCAGGGCCTTGGTAATCCGCCCCACGGGCCATGTGCTGTGCTTGCCGGGGCGGTCGAGCGAGACCACGGGACGAAGCTCGACCGACGTGCCCGTGACGAAGACCTCGTCCGCTGCATCCAGATCGTCGAGGCTGACGGTTCCTTCATGAACCGACAGGCCGAGGCCACGCGCAAGGTCGAAGACATGGCGCTTGGTCAGGCTGTCGAGAAAGCATGTGGGAAGGGGAGACAGAAGCCTGCCATTCCGGACGAGGACGATGTTCGTCACCGTGGTTTCGGCGACATGGCCTGCCATATCCAGCATGAGGGCATCGTCATGTCCGCTACGGGCGGCTGCGGCCCGAGACAAAGTTCCAGTCATGTAGAGCCCCGAGCATTTCGACGCCGTCGGCGCCGTATCGGGCGCGGGGCGCCGCCAATCCGACAAAACCAGGCGCAATCCGCCGGTCCCGTCCCCAAGGGCGGTTTCCACCGGCCAGTCCCAGGCCGCGATGGCAGTATGGATCCGGCAGCCCTGCGCGGAAACGGTGACGCTTTCGCTGCCGCGCCAGGCGATCGGCCGAACATAGGCGTCCTTCAGTCCGCCAGCCCAAAGCACGGCCTCGGCGGCAGCCTGAAGATCATCGACCAGCCATGGCAGCGTGTAGCCGAGAAGTTCGGCCGAGCGCTGCAGGCGCCGGAAATGCTCCTTGCCCAGAAACAGGCGACCGTCATAGGCGCGGATGCCTTCGAAGACCGCGCCGCCGTTGTGCAGAGAATGCGTCAGAACATGCAGCGTCGCCTCACTGGACGGCAGAAGCGTCCCGTCGAACCAGACGGGGCTCGTCGTATCGACGAGCGGGACCTTCACGGCTTCGGTCAGCATTCGGGATCTCCCAGTTCGCGGATGGTGGGACAATCTTCAGGCTCAGGAGCCGCGCAGGCGAGTGAGCAGTTTTCAGGCGCTGATGAGAAAGCGTCGTTCGCGTGGTACCGGTTATCGGCGATAGTCGGTTTGTGAGGATCTATGGATAAACAAGTACCCTTTCGGCTGAATGTGCCCCTGAACGCCCTGCGAGCCTTCGAGGCCGCGGCGCGCCATCTCTCAATCAAGGAGGCGGCGCTGGAACTTGGCGTCACGCCATCGGCCGTCAGCCACCAGTTGCGCGGGCTTGAAGATGCGCTCGGCCTGACATTGATGCGGCGGGTCGGTCCGGCGCTCGAATTGACCGAAGCCGGAGCAAGACTCGCGCCCGATCTGAGCGAGGGGTTTTCCCGGATCATCGAAGCGGTCGGCGGCCTCAGACAGGAACGCAACGCGGGCCCCTTACGGCTGTCGATGCTGCCGACGTTCGCGGCCTATTGGTTCTCGCCCCGGCTCACGCGCTACCCGTTCGAGCGCAACGGCTTCGATCTGCTGATATCTACGACACAGGAGGCTGTGGATCTGTCTGCCGGAGTGGCCGATGCGGCGGTGCGGCACGGGCAGGGCCAATGGGATGGGTTGCAGGCGGACCTGCTGTTCGAAGAAACCGTGAGCCTGTTCGGTGCGCCGCCCATGGGCAAGGATGACCCCGATGAAATGCGGGCGCAGATATCGGGCATGACACTGTTTCTCTCGCAGTATCGGAAAGAGAACTACGCGCGATGGAACGCGACGTTGCCGGGCGGGCCGATCCGGCCTGCTGCGGTGATGATGGTCGATTCCGCCGGACTGGCACTGCGCGCGGCCATGGACGGGGCAGGGGTGGCGCTGGCAGGCGTGGAGATCGCTGCCTTCGACGTCGGAGCCGGGCGGTTGACGCAGCTCTTTCCACATTGGGCTCATACGGGCGGAGGCTACTTCCTCGTCTATCCCGAGGCGCTGGCCAGGGACCGTCGAGTGCGCAACCTGAGCCGCTGGATGGTCGAGGCCTCGGCCGGGGAAAGGACCCTCGCGCAAAGGCAACCGGAGCCGGGAGCGGATTGAATGAATCGTATTGAAGCGGCGGTGGTCGAAATCCGGCGACTTGAGGAAAACGACCGCGTGGCATGGGAAGACCTCTGGCAAGAGAACCTGGACCATTTCGCGGCACCTGATCGAGCCCGCGCGGACATGCCCGTCATCTGGCAGCGCCTCATGGATCAAGCTGCGCCGCTTCTCGGCTGGCTGGTTCTCGTTCAGGGGCAGGCCGCCGGGCTGGCGCATGTGATCCTTCGCCAGCACAGCTTTAGCACGGCCAAGATCGCGATCCTGGAAGATCTCTGGATCGCACCTTTCGCGCGGCGTCACGGGCTGGCGGAACGGCTTGTCGAGCGACTGGTTCGAGAGGGGCGCGCGCAGGGCTGGCGCCGCATCGAATGGGAAACCGGCGATGAGAACCTCATTGCGCAGCGGCTCTATGACCGGATTGCCACGCTCGATCCGGTCAAGCGCTACCGGGTCGACCTAGATTGAGCGGCGTTGGCTCAGCTCGATCCGGAAGCTGTCCCAGGGCGCGGGGTCGGCGATCGACTGATACAACCGTTGCGCCGTCAGATTGTCCTGCGGCACCAGCCAGCGCAGATGGGTCCAGCCGCGCGCGGTACCGATCTCGGTCAACTGGCCAATCAGGGCGCGGGCAAGGCCGCTTCCCCGGGCCTCTGGCATGACAAAGAGGTCGTCGAGCTGACCGGCACGGCTTCCTGAGATGATCTCGGGCAAGTCGAAGGCCAGCGCAAAGCCGGCAAGCGCGCCGCCATGATCCGCCCCGAGAAGCAGCAGATCCGGCTCGGCGACGGAGCGCTCGATCAGAGGTGTGGCCTGTTCCGGCGTCATTGCCTTGGCCGGTCCGCCCATGGCTCTCCGATAGGCCGTCATCAGATCGGCAAGGCGCGGAGCGTCCGCGGCTGACAGTCGGCGGATCGTCGGTACGATCACCATCCGCCGGTCCTGACCCACTCTGTCATCATCTCCATTCGGTCCCAGCCCCAGAAAGGCTCTTCATCGACGATGAAGAAGGGAGATCCGAAGACACCCCGTGCCACCGCATCTTCGCCGATCCTCCGGACCTTTTCTTTCAGGGCAGGGTCGGCGATGCCGGCCAGAAGGGCTCCGGGCTTGAGACCGAACTCTGGGGCGAGCCGCGAGACAGCTTCGGGTGAGGCGGTGTCGAGACTGTCGTTGAAATACAAGGTGAAGACCCTCTTCGCGAAGGCAGCAGCAAGTTCAGGGTGCTGTGTTTCAACCCAGTAGAAGGCGCGCGTCGCCGCCAGGGCGACATGGGGATGGTTGGCGGGCAGCTGGAAGGTCAGGCCCTGGTGCCGTGCGATCCGCGCCCAGTCGCGCCGCGCATAGTCGCGTTTCAGCGGCGTCGACGACAGTCCGCGTGCCCCCGTCACCTTGTAAGCAGTGCCCAGCATGTAGGGTCGCCAGAGCACGGTTCGACCCAGGCCTACCGCGATGGCGTCAATTCGCTGCGCCGCGAAGAAGGCGTAACCGGACGAGAAGTCGAACCAGAACTCGAGGGACCTCATGGCTCTTCGCCGTCCCAGTAATCGACCGCATCCGCGGTCCGGAAGGAACTGGCAACCCGGCGCTTTGCCTTGTCACCTCCGGGCGCAGCGCCCGCGAAGACTGTCAGCTTGCCGCTGTCGGGATAGGCCATCACATCAGGCTCGCGCATGGTGCTGACCGCGACATATCGCAGAGGTTCAGTGCCGGTTGCGATCAGCTGATGGGCCGTTTCGGCGCCGCCCGCAGGGCAGACCGCCACCATGCCGGCTGCGACCGGGTACCGGTCGGGGCCGAACCGCAGCTCGCCGGTGCCCGAGAGAATGACAAAGATCTCGTCATTGGCGTGATGGGCATGGAACGGCCAGGCCGCCTTGCCGGGCGGAACCTCCACCAGCCGTGCCCCCAGATGCGTCGCTCCGAGCGGGGCGGCGATGGCCGCCATGGCGGCATGAAAGCGGGTGCCATAGCTCTGTGGCGACAGGTCCAGATCGTCGAGTGTGACGACGGGGCTGCGTGGCGTGTGATCCTGGGTCATTTCGGTGCCCTCCTGCGAGAAGAGAGCGCCAATCCGACCGGTTCCGCAACTGAATTGGCTTCAGGTGAGCCGTAGCAAAGCTCATTTGGCGTGATTTCCGTTTCAAAGGAAGCTGGTTCCGTATTGTCGGACCTGAGACGAATGTGGACACCAATGCTCTACCGCTGGAGACCTGACGCTCCGCCATCGCGGCCGAACCCTGAAAGGCCCGCCTCGGCGATGCCCGCCGAACGCTTCGAGGTGGCGGCCGAAGACGGCTATCCGATCAAGGGCGGGATCTGGCACGCAGACACCGGTCCTGTCGTCGTGCTTCATGCCGCGACGGCGGTGCAGGCGCGCTATTACGCACGGTTCGCATCCTGGTTGTCCGGGCAGGGGGCGACGGTTCTGACCTTCGACTATCGCGGGATTGGTGAGTCCCGCTCCACGCCGGTGAAGGATGTGCAGGCGGGATGGGTCGATTGGGGCGTCCTCGATGCCGAGGCGGTGCTTGCCTATGCTGGCAGGCGCTGGCCGGATCGTGCGCTCTGCGCCGTGGGCCATTCAATCGGCGGCTTCGCTTTGGGGTTGGCGCGCAGCTCGGATCGCCTGGACCGGATCGTGACGGTTGGCGCGCAATTCGCCTACTGGCGCGATTACGATCGCCGTCAGCGGCGCGCGATGTATCTGAAATGGCATCTCTTCATGCCAGCCGTGACGCGGCTCTTCGGCTATTTTCCCGGGGCACGGCTTGGATGGCTCGAGGATGTGCCGCGCGGCGTGGTGCGCGACTGGAGCCGGATGGGGCCGCGGTTCGAGTCGAGTGTCTGCTCCGCTTTGGACCCAGCAGACCTTGCAGCGCGCCATGGCGCCACCCGGGCGCGGCTCCTGGCCATCGGGTTGACAGATGACCCGTTCTGCACCGAAGCTGCGGGGCAGCGATTGCTCGACTACTATTCCGGGGCGGATCGAACCCATCTGCGGATCTCGCCCTCGGATATCGCGGTGCCCGAGATCGGGCATTTCGCATTCTTCCACGCCCGTTTCGAACAGACGCTCTGGCCGCTTGCCGCCGCATGGTTGCTTTTCGGTCGACTGCCCAAGGATGTTCCGGGGCGGATCGTCTTTCCGACAGGCTGAATGCAGGTTTCTTTCCACTAGGATCAACATGAACGACCGACTTTTCGTCATTACCGGCGGCCCGGGATCGGGCAAGACGACGCTTCTGTCCGCACTGGCGCGGCATGGTCTCACAACAATGCCCGAAGCCGGTCGCGCGATCATTCAGGATCAGACCCGGATCGGCGGGACAGGGTGGCACGGTCAGGACCGGCAGCTTTTTGCAGAGCTCATGCTCGGCTGGGAGATGCGCTCGTGGCACGAGGCGCAGGGGACCGACGTTCCGGTGGTCTTCGATCGCGGCATTCCCGATGTGATCGGTTATCTTCAGCTCTATGTGGGAGAGGCGCCCGCACATGTTCACGCGGCGGCCGAGCTCTACCGGTATCGCCCGACGGTCTTTCTTGCGCCGCCCTGGCCCGAGATCTTCGGTCAGGATGCGCAGCGCGGGCAGGATTTCGACGAGGCGGTTGCGACGGCAGAGGCAATGGAGCAGGCCTATGCCATGGCGGGATATGACCTGCTGCCGCTGCCTTTGGCCACGGTTGAGGCGCGGGTCGATTTTGTTTTGGAGGTTTTGGAGCAGTCCATCTGATCAGGACGCGTCACCCAGATCCAGTTCGCCCCGCAGGACGATACAGGCGGCCCCGCCGATGGTGATCCGCAGCCCTTCGACTGTCGCTTCCCAGCCCGCGTGAACCAGTCCACGCCGACCCTTCTCGACCCCTTGCTCCGACAGGTAACCAGCCCGAGGCACCGCGTCGCGATGCGTGGCGATCCACGCAGCGATGGCACCATTGCCAGACCCACAAACAGGATCCTCGGCCACGCCCTCACCCGGAGCGAAGGTGCGTACACGCAGGCGCGGCGCGGCCTCGGACCCGCTGTCCGCAAAGACCGTGAGCCCTGCCGCGCCGAGCCCATGGCAGATCCGCTCGATCCGGCCGAGGTCGGGTCGCAGGCCAGCCAGTGCCTGGAGGTCGTGCAGCTCAAGCAGCAGCCATGGAACCCCCGTTGAGACGATCTGATGCGGGCTGTCCGCGAGCATGTCGAGCGGAAGGCAGATCGCCTCGGCAAGTTCAGCTTTGGTGACCGGCACATCGCGGAATTGGGGCGTCGCCTGCGTCATCGTGTAAAGGTCGTCTTCGACGCGGATTGGAACCAGTCCGATGCCGCATTCCTGCGTCAGGCTTTGGGGCATCCTGCTTTGCTCGCCGCAAAACGCATGGGCGGCGGCGATGGTCGGATGACCGGCGAAGGGCAGTTCGCGCACCGGGGTAAAAATGCGGGCGCGATAGTCCGCATCACCGGTCGGGCGAAGCAGGAATACGGTCTCGGAGAGGTTCATCTCGCGCGCGATGCGTTGCATGATCTCGGTGGACAAGTCGTCGGCGTCGAAGACCACTGCCGCCGGATTGCCCAGCAAGGGGCGGTCCGAAAAGGCATCGATCTGAAGCATGCGTTTCTTCATGGTCGCTAAGTCCTTGCTTTCAGCGCCCGTAGCGCGCCGTCAGTGTCACACTGCCGAGGCTGTGCGCGTGGATCATGTAGCCGGCGAGGGCGGGCATGGCGCTGGCGTCTAACCCCAGGCTCGGCACGTCGATGGCATAGACGGTGAACTCGTAGCGATGAGCGACTGCGCCCTCAGGCGGGCAGGGGCCGCCGTAGCCGGGTTGCCCGAAATCCGTCAGGGACTCGACCAGAGGGGCGGGCAGGTAGCCGGAGGCGCCCGCGAGCATCGCCCGTGTGTGCGCCGGAATATCCAGAACGATCCAGTGCCACCAACCGCTGCCGGTCGGGGCGTCCGGGTCGAAGACCGTAATCGCGAAGCTCTGCGTTCCCGCAGGCGGGTCATTCCAGACCAGGTGAGGGGATTGGTTGAGCCCCTCGCACCCCATGGTCGAATTCACCAATTCCATGCGGATCGTTTCACCCTCCCGCAGGTCGCGGCTGTCCAGATCGAACGCGTGAGCGACAACGGGAGCGGCGGCGAGCGCCATTGAGAACAGGGCAGTACGGCTTAGGTTCATCATCACGAATGTCTCTCCTCGACTTCCATGATTTGACGGTATTCCAATGTGTTAGATGCGGCGATTGAGAAGCTTTCAGGGGCTTGGTAGAAATGATCACCGAACCTTGTCCAGACCCAGGGCGCGACCTTGATGCAGAGCCATCCACGCCAGAGCGATGGCTTGCAGACCGGCGATCAGCACGATGAACGCCACATGGGCGGACGCAATGCTCCACCCAAGCCGAACCAAAGCCTCGATGCCTGCGCCGATGCCGCCCTGCATCAAGAAACCGGTGAGGACAGCGCCGAGATTGAGCATGGCGATAGCGCGGCCCGACACTGCGTCGGGTAGCAGCCGGACCAGAAGCGCGTAGGCAAGGATGGGACCCGCGGTGAACAGCCCGTAGCCAGCCCAGAGGATGGTCTGCAGGGACGCGCCCGCACCGGCAACCGCAAACTGGCACAGCACAAAGCCAAGCGTCAGGGCGAACGTCAGGCGGAACAGGTGCCGGTCGGTGCGGGCGATCCGATCGGCAAGCAGACCGAAGCCGAATTGCCCCACGATGACGGCAAGGGAGAGTGCCATCAGAATGCCCGCTGCCGCAGTCGACGGGAGGGCAATCGCGTCGCGCAGCCAGATCCCGGCCCAGAGCCCCTGATAGGCGACCCAGGCTCCCTGACAGAGGGCCGAAGCCGGTGCGATGGCGAGAAAGGCGGGGTGCGTGAGGACACCACGCAGTCCCTCCACAGCCGGTTCCGCGATCGCGGGTGCGGCCCGTTCCCTCGTCTGGGGCGGAACCACCGTGGCGATGATCAATGCAATGGTGGCAGTGACGCCGGCGAGACCCAGAAAAATTTCGCGCCAGCCGATTTGGCGTAGCAGCCATTCGGTCGGGCTGGTGGCCGCCAGGGAGCCAAGGCCGGCCGCTGCAATCGTGATGGCGTTTACCAGGGGCAGGCGCTCCCTCGGCCACCACAGGGTGTTCGCCTTGTAGGCGCCGGTCCAGCAAGCGGAAAGTCCGAGGCCGATCATGAAACGCGTCAGGACGAGCACGTGGGCTGTTTGTGCCCCGGCGAAGAGCGCGGATGCGACGACAGCCAGGAGGAGCGTAACCACCAGCACGCGTTTCGGCCCGAACTTGTCCAGGGCCTGGCCGACGAACAGCTGCGAGCCGGCCAGTGCGCCAAGGAAGGCGGAGGTCATCATGCCCATGGTCGCAGGCTCAAGCTGAAACTCGGCCGTGAGACGGGGCTCCAGAACAGCGTTCACATTTCGAAAGAGTTCGGAGAGCAGGTAGGCGAAGGTGAATGGCAGAGAGACGAAGACAATGCGGCGCAACGGGGACAATTGGGCTGAGTCAGTCATGCGCGTGGCCGGACCAGATGCAGCAGTCGTCCCTCAGGGAGTACACCCGCCCAAGGTCGTTGGTTTGCTCGGCACGATCCTGAATGGAGCCCGTTTCGCCAGATCGGTGAGGATAAGAGACGAAGCACAGAAATGTCAGCAGGATGGCCGTGACCCAAAGAAGTGCAAGTCGTTGAAGACCCGACAGGCCGGGAGTCGGTGTCTCGCCAGAGGCGGCGCTCAAGGATTTTCTGAGATCATTGATGTTCATGGCTTCTGGCATCCGCTCTTTGTCTCAAGTGCTAGCCGGGAGCCGCCTCCACGCCGATTGAGAAGGTCTCAACCGAGCGGGAGATTTTGTCCGGGGCGGGCTAGAGCCAATACATCGGATGGTGTGCTACATCCGCCGGGATGGCCGCATGGTCTTCGACCGGATACCGGTCGACGGCCGTATCAGGGGCGGACACGAGCAGGATGCGCAGATCTTCGGGCCCGTTGTTCTGCACTAAATGTCCCAGGCCCGGGGAGATTTCCAGGGCCTCTCCCGCCTTGGCCAAGAGGATACGGCCCGGAACCCTGATCGTCAGTTCCCCGGCAAGGACATAGAAGATCTGGCGGGAGACCCGATGATAATGTGGTGCTTCGGCACCGCCGGGCGGCAGGCGCTCTTCGCGCAGCGAAAGTTCGGGGCGATCGACCAGTCTCCAGCCGTCGCAGCCGTTACCCCAGGGGTAATGGTTTGCGTCGGTCGCGCGCAGGGGGCCCGTCATTCCTCGGACCCGTAATAGGCTTCGCCCAGAAACTGGACGCCCTCGCGAAACCGCATGTGTTCGCAGGCATGCCTGACCCGACCACCGGCTCGCGACACATAGAAAACCGTCACGGATTGCGCCTCTGCGTCTACGGCGGTTCCGCTCAGTTCGAAGTGAAGATCGGGCACGCGTGCCAGGGCGTCGGTCCAGTACTGCCGCAGGGCGTCCTTCCCAATGATCTGGGCGTCACCCGTCACCTGCTTGGCGAGAGGGCTGATGAAGACGGATTCTTCGGCGAACGGCGCGAGAACCGTCTCCACGTCATGTGCGTTCCAGGCAGCGATCCAATGCCTGGCATGGGTTTCAAGGTCAGTGCGGGAAAGTCTTGTCATTCTTCCGGTATCCTTCTCCGTCCGCTTTGGCGGTCGGGACTGACTGTCACGCGGCAGCATGGCGGCTCGCAATTGAGGAATTTTCCGGAGGTCCTGAGGATTTCGCGGCGACAATCCCGGAGAGGAATTCTCAATATCCGCTGAAGGATCCGAAATTCATGGCTTTGGGCACGGGGTGCATTCTCTGGGGAAGACACCGGAGGTGACCATGAACCCGCGATGCACGGCAAATCCAACGCGAGAGCGCGACAAAGATGGTCTCGCATCACGCGCGGCTCGGCTGCCGCGCCGTTTTCGGGCCTTTTACCGCTTGAGCGACGCGGAATTTATGTATCTGGGATTGGACCGCCAAAATCTGCCGATCTTCAATCCTGTTCAGGCCATTCGCCGAGAAGACCTGTTCTAGCGCGAAGTGGGCAGGTCTGGCGTGTCATGCAAGCAGATCAAGGTTTGCATCCCCGCCGCGACATGTTTGCGGCGATCTCCATCAACGCCCCATACATCGAGCTGACAGATGGTCAGTGTGCGACCATTCTTGATCACGCGGCCGACAGCCTCGAGATAATCTCCTTGCGCCGGGCTGATCAGGTTCAGTTTGAACTCGACCGTCAGGACTGAACTGCCTTCGGGGAAGAGGGTGAACCCAGCGTAACCGCCTGCGCTGTCGGCGATGGCCGATGTCCCGCCGGCATGGAAGTAGCTATGCTGTTGCGTGAGTTCTGGACGGAACGGTAGTCGCAGCGTGACAAGCCCCGCGCGCACATCCGCCATTTCGGCCCCGAGATGCGCCATAAGCCCCTGTCTTGCAAAGCTTTCGCGCGCTCTAATGATGACTTCCTCAGAAATTGGATCGCCGACCTGCATAGCTATTCCCCCACATCTTGGCCGGGGAAGTATGCATAAGGCATAGGTCTCGGCGCGTGAGGAATTCTCAGTCTCAACTGAATGTTAGGCGCCGGAGCAGAGCTTTGTGCTGCCCTGGGCTGCCTACGATTGGCGATTCAGGGCCGCCAAGAGTTCCATTGCCGTCACCGCTAGAGGCTCTGGCACGAAGGGCGGAGAGCGGTCGTTCGCGGTCCCTGGCGCGAACGGCTGGAATGGCCGCGTTCGGACGGTCCGGTGGTAAGCTGCCAATCAGCCTCTGGGCCACAATGCGATCTTTTCAGGTTCACCGACGGCTTCCCGAACACCGACATTGCGGGCATGCCCACTACGGCGGGATTGGGGCCTTCAGCTAGAGCCCGGTTTCGGGAGCGAGCTTGGGACGGCAGACACGCGTTTGCTTTCAAGATAGAGTTTAAGAAACTTGCCCAGAGCGCTAATTCCGGTCCGGCCGCTTGTTGGCGTGTTTGCTTGCCAAAGGATAGGTGCCGAAGTAGCAAAGCGGCGGGTGCTCACGGGAGGGGGAACATGAAACTTGTCCGCTTGCGGCTCAGCAACTTCAGATCGTTCTGTAAGGATTTCGAAGAACTGGATTTGGACGATCTGACATTTCTGCTCGGCCCGAACGGCGCCGGCAAGACGGCGGTGCTGCAAGCTCTGGCAAGACTGTTCAGTCTCGATCCTGCCCAGCGCAAGATCAGAAAGTCCGACTTTCACATCCCGCATGATGAGAAGCCTGACGAAGCGCCGGCGGAGCGCAAGCTCTGGATTGAGGCAGACTTCGAGTTTCCCGAGCTGGTAGGCAAGGGCAAAAAAAAGGCACCTGCGGTTCCCGGAAACTTCGCGCATATGCAACTGATGGGGGCCGATGGGCCAGCGCAGGTCCGGTTCCGGCTCGATGCTACGCTCGACCAGGATGAGGATATCGAAGAGAACCTCACCTATGTCATGAAGGTCGATGCTGAAGGGAACCCGCTGGAGCAAGGCCGGGTTGCAAAGCACGATCGAAATGCCATTCAGGTGCATTACTTGCCAGCTCGGCGCGATCCTGCGGACCATATCTCTTACTCGGCAAATGCGTTGCTGGGCCGCGCACTGCGTTCGGCGGACTGGGCGGGCGAACGCGACAAGATCTCCAATTTGACCGAGGAGATCAGTGCGACCCTTGCCAGCAATGCGGCCATTGAGGGCATGACGGACGCATTGTCGGATCAGTGGGGAAATCTGCATAAAGGCAGTTATTTCGCCGACCCATCGATTTCATTCGGTCGGAGCGAACTGGAAAACCTTCTGCGGCACCTGAGCGTCGGCTTCACCCCAGGCCACGGCGAGCAACTGGTCGATTTCACTCGCCTGAGCGACGGGCAGCAGTCGATTCTCTATCTCTCGATCGTGCTGGGTATGCACCAGATCGGCAGTGATGTGCTGAGTGGCAAGCTGCCGGATGCCTTTGATATCGACAAGCTGCGGCCGGCCGTCTTCACCCTGATCGCCTTGGAAGAGCCCGAGAACAGTCTATCGCCGCATTACCTGGGACGAGTCGTCCGAGCCCTCGAAGAATTCGCCGGGGGACAGGATGCGCAGGCGGTGCTCGCTACGCACTCCCCGTCGCTGATGCGCCGCGTTCCTCCGGAAGCCGTCAGATACATGCGGCTCGATGAAAAGCGCACTACCGTCGTGAGGCACATCGAGCTTCCCGAGGAGGCGGAGGCGCACAAGTTCGTTCGCGAGGCGGTCCAAGCCTTTCCCGAACTCTATTTTTCGCGCTTCGTCGTTCTCGGCGAGGGTGACAGTGAGGAAGTCGTGCTGCCGAGGCTTCTGGCGGCCGAGGGGATACTCGCTGACGACGCATCAATTTCGGTGGTGCCGCTCGGCGGCCGCCACGTCAATCACTTTTGGCGCCTCCTGCACGGCCTCGGCATCCCTCATGTCACGCTGCTCGATCTGGACCTCGCACGGCACCAGGGTGGGTGGGGGCGGGTAAAGTACGCAGCCAAGCAACTGCTGGCATATGGCGACGTCGCCAACACGGGATTCACGGTGGCCGATACGAATGCCATTCCTGCATGGGATAGCGACGACGGCCTGATGGTAGATGATCTTGGATGGATCGACCGTCTGGAGGAGCATCGTGTGTTCTACTCGTCGCCCCTCGATCTGGATTTCCTCATGCTCACCGCTTACCCGGACGCATATGACCTCGACGCGGACGAGCTTGAGACGCCTGATGAGGATGGCCTCAAGGCAGTGCTGGGCAAGAAACACGACGTTGTCGGCAATCAATATGAGGATGACGAACTCGAACACTTCGACGCTTATCACAGGCGGTTCAAGCTGGGCAGCAAGCCCGTGTGGCACATCCAGGCGATGGCCAGCCTGACGGACAAAGAACTGAAGGACGAGATGCCCGAAGTCCTCGAGCGGTTGCTCACGCGTGTCCGCGACGACCTAAAGGCGTTGCCGGAATGATGCGCGTTGATCGCTGGGTTCCGTCGGACAACCTCAAGCTCGAGCCGAATGCCCTCCTGGCGGCAACAGAGACCGAGAGAAACCTGACGCTGACCGCAGGGCCAGGAGCGGGCAAGACCGAAATGCTGGCGCAGCGGGCGGACTTTCTTCTCCGCACCGGCACGTGCCGCTACCCCAAGCGCATCCTCGCCATTTCGTTCAAGGTCGATGCGAGCCAGAATCTGAAGGCACGCGTCCGCAAGCGCTGCGGCCCCGAGCTGGCCGCGCGGCTCGACAGCCACACTTTTCACGCGTTCGGCAAGCGCATCATTGACCGCTTTCGGCTGGCGCTCACCGGGCGCGATGCCCTTGATGCGGACTACAGTGTAGGGCCGGCACGGGTCCAGGGACAGTCCATCACCTTTCAGGACATGGTGCCATTGGCAGTTACCATCCTCGAGACCAGCGCCATCGCCAGGAACGCCATAAGACAGACCTATAGTCACGTATTTCTGGACGAGTTCCAGGACTGCACGAAGGAGCAGTACGCGCTGATCAAAGCCTGCTTCCTCGACACAGGCGCGCAGCTCGTTGCCGTCGGCGACACCAAGCAGCGGATCATGGGCTGGGCGGGGGCGCTCGAAGGAATCTTCAAGACCTATGCCGCGGATTTCAACGCGGAAGCGCTGAACCTCTATCAGAACTTCCGCTCTGCGCCGCGACTTCGCCGAATGCAGAACGCGATGGTGCGGGTCATGGACGCGCCTGCTGCGCTTGATGACGATGAACTGCAGGGTGACGATGGTGAGATCGAGATCCATCACTTCAAGAACGCCAGTGAGGAGGCCTCACATCTAGCCAACACGATCAAGGGATGGATCGAGAATGACGGCCTGGACCCTTCCGACATCGCGGTGCTGGTGAGCAAGCAGCAGAACTTCTATTGTCAGGAGTTGCGAGCCGCGTTGCGGGACCGGAAGGTTCCGTTTCGCGACGAAGACCAGACGCAGGACTTCGCCTCCGAACCGGTTGTTCGTCTGCTCACCGATTTTCTTCTCGTGGTCTGGGGAGGCGCGCAACCGGAAGCTTTTCGCCGGCTGCTTGAAGCCATCGTCTACAATGAAGGTCTCGATGAAGAACAGGAATATCGAGCCCGCTCTCGATGGGACCGGTTCGTCGCGGACGTACGGGCAAGAGCGGCGGCGAGAAAGATCGAATATGCTGATCGCGATGCGCTCGCAGCGCTGGTGGCGGCGCTGATCGAACTGGTTGGCAGGGACGCTGTGGTCGCCCTCTCCGCAGACTATGCTCAGGGCAACAGGCTTGATGATTTGATCGAGGATACGGTGACCCGCATATCTCAGTTGACGCAGGATGGAACGGACGTCGGCTCGGCGCTGACGGCATTCTCGGCCGATCGCTCCGTCAGGATCATGTCGATTCACAAGAGCAAGGGGCTGGAGTTTCACACCGTCATCATGATGGGCGTCGAGGAAGAGACGTTCTGGGGGAAGATCTCCGAGGAACGACCGGCCTTCTTTGTCGGCATCTCCCGCGCCAAGCAGCGGCTGGCACTTACGATCTGCGAGCACCGGGATCGACCGGACGGGGCCAGGCGCTGGAGCACGGAGCGTTCGCCTCAACAGGAGTTTGTCGGTTATGCGGAGGTGTACGCCTAACCCATTCGATGAGCCTTGAGTCCGTCTTCGTGATCAGGCCGCCAAACGACAACAAGATCTTCAGCTCCCGAGGAGCGGCGGTGCACCCAGTGGAACTCGTCTGAGGTCATGTAGACAATCGCGCCCTTTCCGCTGAGATCAGCTCGAGATAGTCGAGAAATTGCCT
Source organism: Salipiger abyssi (assembly GCF_017311415.1). Classification (GTDB taxonomy): domain Bacteria; phylum Pseudomonadota; class Alphaproteobacteria; order Rhodobacterales; family Rhodobacteraceae; genus Salipiger; species Salipiger abyssi_A. The sequence goes on from NZ_JAEKIS010000001.1 coordinate 99,458, forward strand.
CGTATAGCCAGCGTCAATGCTTGGCGTGGGCGAGAAATCGCTTTGCCACGCGAACGGCGGCAATGTGGGCTGTGACCACAGAATTTAAAGCCGTTCTCAAGGTCGGCTATGGGCCGGAGGCGTAGATATTCAAGCGTGCAGAATCCTCCTTGCCCTGAATAAGTTCCCACCGGGTTTCATACGGATTTTGGCAGACCGTTCCCACCCTGAACGGGGCAGGTCAGGTCACTCTATGTGCAGGCCTGATCAGGCGATGATGTCCGCGTCACCCGGCCTCAGCCGGACCCAAGCGAAAGCAGCGCGCGACGAAATTCCGGCTCGCTTAGCACCACCTCGCCCGCACCAAGCGCCTCGGCGTGGCTGAGGGCGCGGGCGGTTAGGGTCTGGGCGGTCTCGATGGCGCGGGGCAGGGCAAGGCCCCGCCCGATGCCCGCGACCACAAGCCCGGCGAAGAGATCGCCGGTGCCGGGCAGGGCGATCGGCAGGCGCTTGGTCGGGTGGCGGCTGAGACCTTCGGGGCCCAGGAGCACCGTCTCGAGTCGCCCGGGGCCGGTGTCGTCGAGTATGCAGCCGGTGGCGATCAGATGCGCTTCTGGCGCGATGTGCAGCGCCTCGCGCGCCGCCTGAAGATCGGCCAACGTGTGGATCTGCTGCCCGGTGAGCCAGGCGAGTTCTAATGGGTTCGGCGTGGCGATGTCGGCCATCGGCAGCAGCCGGTCGCGCATTACGCCGGCGATGGCTTCGGGTACATAGAGTCCGGGACCGGTGTCGCCCATCACCGGGTCGCAGATGTAGCGCAGGCGCGGGTTCGCGGCCTTCGCCTCGGCCACGAAATCCGCCACCATCTCGGCCACGTCGAGCGAGCCGATATAACCGGTAAGGATATAATCCGCCCGCTCGGGCAGGCCGCGTTCGCGCGCGCCTTGCAGCAGGTCGGAAAAGAACTCGGGCGGCAGGGTGCGGCCGCGCAGGGTCGGGTAGTCGGGTGTGTTCGAGAAGACCACCGTGGGGATCGCCGCCACCTCGAGGCCTGCCGCCTGCATCGGGAAGAGCGCCGCGGAATTGCCGACATGGCCTAAGACTACCTGGCTTTGGATCGAAATGAGGAAAGGGGGGCGTTTCATGCGGTGCCGTCCAGTCTTGCGCTCCAGTCCTCGACCCGGTGGCTTTCCAACCGCCGGACCGCATATTTGCGCCAGCCCTCAGCCAGGACATCGAGCGCGGCGATGCCTTCAAGTTCAACCAGGTTCATCCGGTCCACATAGAGAGCGTGCCAGAGCCGTCGCAAAGTCCAGTCCGGGGCCAGACGGCCGATCAGCTCCAGCCGGTCGCCGGGCGCGACTGTGCCGGTCTGGAGCACCCGATAATACCATCCAGTGCGTCCCGTCTGCTGCACGCGTCGCGCCATGTCGGCCACGCCGAAGCGGTGGTTGAGCTTCCAGCAGGGCTGGCGCCCCTGCGAGACCTGGATCAGCGCGCCGCCCAGCCGAAATGTATCGCCGACGGCGACCTCCTCTTCGGTGAGCCCGGCGGTCGAGATATTCTCGCCGAACCCGCCGGGAGCGGTCAGCGCCTGAAGGTCACCGAGTTCCGCGCGCCAGTCGCTGTAATGATCGAGCGGATAATGATGTACGGCCTTCTCGATGCCGCCATGCACCCGCCGGTCCGCCTGTTCGTCGCCTGCGAACCCCTCGGGGCCGAGCGTCAGCGGGCGGCTGACCGGCGTCTTGTCGATGCCGCTCAGCGTGTCGCTTCCGGGCAGGGGGGCGGCGCGGCCGGTCAGAAGGGTGACGGTACTCATGGCTCCAGCTCCCGCAGCCAGTGTCTGAACATGGCCTGACCGGCGGCGCGCAGCGCGGGGCCATGTACCTTGGCATCTTGCCGGAGGGCCTCGGGGGCAATCCCCGCCTGCGCCAGCTCTGCGCTATGGCCGATTAGCCAGCGTTCGAAATCCGGCAGCATCCCGGCCTCGGGGTGGAATTGCAGGCCGAGAATGTTGCGGCCCCGGGCGAATCCCTGTGTTTCGCAGGCGGGGGTCCCGGCTAGGCGCTCGGTTCCGGCGGGCAGCGCGAAGCCCTCGCCATGCCAGTGCAGCACCGGAATGTCCGCGAGGTGGACAAGCGGGCCGACCCGACCGGGCGCGGTCAGGGTCAGGGGCGCGAAGCCGATCTCCTTTTGGGCGAGCAGCGCGACACGGGCTCCGAGGGCCGCGGCCATGAGCTGTGCGCCGAGGCAAATGCCGAGGGTCGGGCGATCCGCCGCCAGCCTCATGGTTAGCCAGTCCCGCTCCTCTGTCATACAGGGAAAGGCGGCGCCGTCGTTCACGCCAATCGGCCCACCCAGCACCACGACCAGGTCCGGTTCCAGCGGATCGGGCAGTGGGTCCACAGCCGCCTCAATGTCTTGGAGCTGATAGCCGGCGTCTCTCAGAACCGGGGCAAAGGTCCCGAGATCTTCAAAGGCCAGGTGGCGCAGGATCAGGGCGGATTTCATCGTGGAAGCCTCTTGCGTTTTTCGCCTCTGTGGCAAAACGCTGGCCTATGCAAAAGTGCCAGTATTAATGATTGAGATAGGCCGGTTTTCGACATGCGCGAGCCTCTTTCCCTCGAGATGGAGCCGGGCCATGGCGGCCCGCTGTTCCTCGCCATTGCCGAGGCCATCACCCGTGACATCACCCGCGGGCGGCTGAAGCCCGGAGCGAGGCTGCCCGGCACGCGGGCACTGGCGCGCGAACTGGGGGTCCATCGCAACACGGTGGATGCGGCCTACCAGGAGCTGCTGACCCAGGGTTGGCTACAGGCAGAGCCCGCGCGGGGCACATACGTCGCGCAGGATCTGCCACAGGGGATGCTGGCCCGCAGGTCAGCGCCCGCGCCGATGGACCCGGTGGCGCCACGCGCGGGGCTCGCGTTTACCGACGGCGCGCCGGACCCCAAGCTGGTGCCCGACAAGGCGCTGGCCCGGGCCTTTCGCCGGGCGCTGCTGTCGCCGGCCTTCCGCGCCGGGGCCGATTACGGCGATGCGCGCGGAACGTCCTCACTGCGCGAGGCACTGGCGGCGTATCTCGCCACGGACCGGGGCGTGGTGGCGGACCCGTCGCGGCTGCTGATCGCGCGCGGCAGCCAGATGGCGCTATTCCTGGCCGTGCGGGCGGCGCTGTCTCCGGGCGAGGTCATCGCGGTGGAGGAGCCGGGCTATCCGCTCGCCTGGGAGGCGTTCCGCGCGGCGGGGGCAGAGGTGCGGGGCGTGCCGGTGGATGGCGGGGGCCTCAGGATCGACGCGCTGGAGCAGGCGCTGGCCGGCGACCCGCGCATCCGGGCGGTCTATGTCACGCCACATCACCAGTATCCGACCACGGTGACCATGGGCGCGGCGCGGCGGTTGAAACTGCTGGAGCTGGCGCAGCGCCATGGGGTCACGCTGATCGAGGACGATTACGACCACGAGTACCGCTTCGAGGGCCGCCCGGTGCTGCCGCTCGCCGCCCGCGCGCCCGAAGCCCTGCCGCTGATCTACGTGGGCTCGCTGTCGAAACTGCTCTCGCCGGGTATCCGGTTGGGCTATGCGCTGGCGCCCGAGCCGTTGTTGACCCGCATGGCCGAGGCGCGCGCCGCCATCGACCGGCAGGGCGACGCGCCGCTGGAGGCGGCGCTGGCGGAACTGGTCCGCGACGGCGATCTCGGCCGTCACGCCCGCAAGGCGCGGCGGGTCTACCGGGCGCGGCGGGATCTGCTGGCGGCGCTGCTGGGCGAACACCTCGCCGGGCGGGCGACATTCGATCTGCCCGCCGGAGGGTTGGCGCTGTGGCTGCACTGCGAGGGGAGGTCCGCCGAGGCCTGGGCCAAAGCCGCGGGGCAGGCGGGTCTGGCGCTGCTGCCGGGTACGCGCTTTGCGTTGGAGGGTCCGGCGCCGCAAGCCTTCCGGCTGGGCTATGCGGCGCTGGACGAAGGGCAGATCGCCCGGGCGGTTGAGATCCTCGCCCGGAGCGTTCCGGGCTGAGCCTATTCCGCCGCGACCCGGGGCCGGGCCTGCGCGGGGGCGATGTGTATGCCAAGCCGGGTCAGCAGATCCTGATCCTTCCACGCCGCCGGGTTGCCGGTGGTCAGCAACTGGTCGCCCACGAAGATCGAGTTCGCCCCGGCAAGAAAGCACAGCGCCTGCAGCTCGTCGCTCATCCCCGTGCGCCCTGCCGACAGGCGCACGACCGAGGCTGGCATCAGGATGCGGGCCAGCGCCACGATGCGCACCAGCGCGAAGGGATCGACGGCCTGGGCGCGCGCCTGCACCGGCACGCCCTCGATCTCGTTCCACAGGTTCACCGGCACGCTGTCGGGATGCGCGGGCAGCGTCGCCAGCGTCACCAGCATGGCGATGCGGTCCTCTTCGGCCTCGCCCATGCCCAAGATGCCGCCGCAGCAGACCCTGATGCCGCCCTTGCGGACCTGCTCGACCGTGTCGAGGCGGTCCTCCATCGTCCGGGTGGTGGCAATCTGGGCGTAGTATTCGGGCGAGGTGTCGATGTTGTGGTTGTAGAAATCCAGGCCCGCCGCCTTCAGCCGCGCGACCTGTTCGGGCGACAGCATCCCCAGCGTCATGCAGGTCTCGAGCTCCAGCTCGGCCACCCCCCGCACCATGTCGCAGAGCTTGTCCATGTCGCGGTCCTTGGGGCTGCGCCAGGCGGCTCCCATGCAGAACCTCTGAGCGCCGGAGGCCTTGGCGCGCTTGGCGGCGGCCAGAACCTCCTCGGTTCCCATCAGCTTGGTGGCCTTCACTCCGGTGTCGTGATGGGCGGATTGCGAGCAATAGCCGCAATCCTCAGGGCAGCCGCCGGTCTTGATGCTGAGCAGGCTCGCGGTTTCGATCGCGTTGGGGTCGAAATGCGCGCGGTGCAGGGTCTGGGCGCGGTGCATGAGATCGGCGAAGGGCAGGGCGTGGATCGCCCAGGCCTCCGCCATGGTCCAGTCGGTGCGGATCATGACGCGCGGGTCCGGAGGCGGGCGATGGCCGCGATGAGGCCCGAGGCCAAAGCCAGCTTGACCAGATCGCCGAGCAGGAAGGGCGTGAGACCCGCGGCCAGCAGACCCTGCGCCGGGACATAGTGCGCCAGCCAGGCGAGGCCGAGGGCATAGACCACGGCCAGGCCCGCCAGCATCGCCAGGAAGCGCCCGATCAACCCGCGCCGCTGCGCCAGCCAGCCGGTCAGGCCCGCGCCCAGCAGATAGCCCGCCAGATAGCCGCCGGTCGGCCCGACCATATAGGCCAGCCCGATGCCGCGTTCCGGGGTGCCGGAGAAGACCGGCAACCCCAGGGCGCCCGCCGCAAGATAGGCCGCCATTGCCGCAAAGCCGAGCCTCGGCCCGAGCGTGGCGGCGAGGAAGAACACCGCCAGGGTGTGCAGCGTCATCGGCACTGGCCAGAACGGGATCTGGATCTTGGCGCCCAGCGTGATCAGCGCCGCGCCGCCGAGCGCCAGCGCGAGCCTGCGTCCGAGCGCGGCGGGACGGGTCAGAGAGGGGGTGAGAAATGCCATGGGTCTGTCCTCCGAAGATAGGTATCGAGTCTATCTATAATTACGAAGGCTTTGCGTGGTGCTGGCAATTAGGTTTATAGATAATTATCCGGGAATCTCGTAAGTCTCTCGCAAATCGGCATTTTTCACGGCAGTCTTGCGCTTGCCGATCCAGCCGACATGGCGCGCGAGCGTGGCGCAGGCGAGGTCGGTCTGCCCCTTGCGCAGAGCGTCGAGAATGGCGCGGTGGTCGTGATCTGTGCGCGCCTCCCAGTCGCGCCGCCATGCGGCAAAGAGGAACCGGGCGCTGGCGGCCTGCAGGTCGTCGATCGTCCGCAGCAGACGCGGCATCCGGCAGGGGGACAGGATGAGCCGGTGAAAATGGCGGTTTGCTGCCTCCCAGTCACGGACGGTACTGGCACTGTCGCCGTGGCGCGTAACCTCTTCTGCTTCCTGTAGAATAGCGCGTGTCATATTGGGCGAGGCGTGGCGCAGGGCGAGGCTTTCGAGGCTGGAGCGCATCTCGGCCACCTCGCGCAGTTCGGCCACGTCGAATTCGGTGACGCGAAAGCCGCGCCTCGGTTCGCTCTCTGCCAGTCCCTGTGTCTGCAACTCGCGGAAGGCCTCGCGCACTGGGACATGGCTCGCGCCGAACTCGGCAGCGACATGGTCCTGCCGGAGGCGCGCGCCGGGCGGAATCTCGCCCGAGATGATACGGTCAGCAAGGACGCGGGCGATGCGGGCGGACTGGGTCTCTTCAGGGGCGTGTTTCATGAATTATAGATAATTCATACTGCACCGCCCGTCGACAGTTAAGGTGGGCTTTGCGGTTCATCTGTCATCGTCGCCTTCTTGTAGGACCTGGAAAGCCTCTGCAGGCTCAGGCAGCCTTTGGTTGCGATGTTGGGAAGTCGCAATTCGTAAAGATCAGCGGATCCGACACGTCTTCCTTCTTTCGGAGGTCGGCCGACACATCGGAAGGTCAGGATCGTCCGCCAGCCCCCGAGAACGTGCCAACTTGCTCTGACGTCGATATCTCTCCATGGGATGATCGCCTCGGGATCAATGGCGTTCATGAGGATGCCCTGCGCCGTGAATGTCAGTATCGGGCCTTTCCGTCGTCCGTACTTCCAATGCAAGAGGACCGGCGCAAACCCAAGTGGCGCGGCCAATGCCAGAAATGCCACCTGAGATGCCCTGCCATCGACGCCGGGCTCCTGACTGAGAGACATCGCCACCGCGAGAGCTGGAACGAGGAGGAGCCCGGCCATGAGCCAGAACCCGGCAAGCCGAAAATATGACAGCCAGATCACCAGATCAGGCATCGAATGCGCTTGGCGTGCCTTGTCCACATTCAAAGCCAGAACATGAGGCACGTTGCCGATGCGAGCGCCGCGAGGGTTCGATTTGCGCGCCTGAGGCTGGTCGGGCTCGACAGGTGGCGCCGCAGGGCGGATCCCATGGCAGACCAAACGGCCATGCATGGGGTGCCGATCAATGCGAAGGCGAAGCAAATAATTAGCAATTGGGGAAGAACCGCCTTTTCGGGCTGCAGAAATGCCGACACGGCGGTGAGCGCGATCAGCCAAGATTTCGGATTGATGAACTGGAACAGCATCGCCTGAGAAAACGAGATCGGGGTGGCATTAGGTGATTGCGCCAGCGCATCGGCTTTCCACAGCTTCAGGGCGAGCCAGAGCAGATAGAACGTCCCAGCCACCTTGAGTGCCAATTGGATACTGGGAAACTGTGCGAAAAGGCTGCTGAGACCGGCGGCCACGAGCAGGATCTGGGAGATCACACCGGTCGGAATGCCAACGATCTGCGGTATGGTGCTCCGAAAGCCAAACACCAGCCCCGCGTTGGCGAGAAGCATGTTGTTTGGCCCCGGGGTGATCGACATGACAAAGGCGTAGAGCGCCAGGGCTCCTATAGTGGTAAACTCCATTTGCGACCTTCCCAGTTCACACGAATACATGCTCCGCGTTCTGGACGGGCAGGGCGATTGAGAGCTTCTCAACTCGGCATGAGCAGAATCCACGCTTGTCACGTGCCGGAACGCGAGGGACGCGGTCTCATTGGGTGGCGCTACCGCGGTTCATTCGCTTAGAAGGAGCCGAAAGGTCCGAATTCGAGGTGCGGGCTGAGCTCGCGCCCGCCCGGAAGCGAACTAGAATGACCAGCAAGCCACCCCCGTTGAGCAGAGTAGAAGACCGATTTGAGGTTTCTCGGGAACAGCTCTTCGAAGAGGTTTGGGAAACGCCGATCCTTCATTTGGCCGAGAAGTATGCCGTCTCAGGGTCGTACCTGGCTCGAGTGTGCACGGTGCTGCGCGTTCCCAGGCCCCCGGTTGGATACTGGCAAAAGAAGGCTGTTGGCAGGGCTCCCCGCCGACCGGAACTACCCGAGGCCCAGCCCGGAGATCAACAGGTCTGGAGCAAGGACAGGCCTCTCGCACGTCCCGCGAGAGAAGAGCGCGGTGAAGAGCGGCAGAAAGCTGGCCGGGGTGCGGCAAGGCCCGCAGTGAATGCCCTGCTGCGTGGGACGAAGAGCCAGTTTCTCAAGACCCGCAAGATTGATGCCAACGAATTCTTGCGCCCGTACAAACAACTCCTTCCTGACATCGTTACATCCGCCGCGTCTCTGGAACGAGCGCTCGACCTCGCCAATGGTCTCTATCTGGCGTTTGGAAAGAAGGGGTATCCCGTGCGGTTCGCCCCTCCGGATCAGAAGTTGCAGCGCGCAAAGATCGAAGAGCGGGAGACCGTCCGCCATGACCGGAAGTATGGTCAGTATGGGCATGGTACCATCTGGTCGCCGCTCCGACCCACAATTGCGTACCTGGGCGCCATCCCGATCGGGCTGGTTCTGACGGAGATGACCGAGCGAGCGACTATGCGTTACCAAAATGGGAAGTACGTTCGTGAAAGCACTCTCGATCGACGACAGGGGCGGTCGATTTTGCCATCACACAGTTGGACGACAGAACAGGACCTGCCGTGCGGACGCTTTCGCTTGGTCGCCTATTCTCCGCACCCCGGAGTAGAGTGGCAGCTTTCATGGCAGGAGACCAGTAAGCGCTCCCTTGATAGGGCGTTCGGCGAAGTGATCCGCAAGCTTGAAGGCTCGGTCGAAGAATTGAAGGCTCTCATGGACGCGGCCGATGACGAGGCTGCCCGGAAGAAAAGGGAACAGGAGCTTCAATGGGAGCGCTGGCGGAGGGAAGAGGATAAGCGCAGTGAGGCGAAGGCCCGCACCGAGAGCCTTCAACAGCTTTCGGATATCATGGCGGATTGGACCAAGGCGCTCTCCGTCGAGATGTTTTTCGTCGAGGCCGAAAAGCGTATGCAGATGGTGGACGGAGAGCGGCGCGTGCATCTGGAGTCCCGGCTGCGTTTGGCGCGTTCGATGCTGGGCGATCTCGATCCGCTATCATTCATCGAGCAGTGGGTTTCGCCAGAGGAGCGCTACCAGCGAAAGTTCATGGATGAATAGGGCATCAATCGTGGGGGGGCATACCGACGATTTGCATCCATCGCGCGGCTCTTCGAAATGGAAGCGCACCGCGCCTGGCGCCAAGCTCAGTCCTCTGCAGAAAGCTTGATGTTTCCGTCCCGACCGACCTCAGCAAAGGTGCGTTGCGTCCCGCAGGAAGCGGGCAAGATTAGAAAATCTCATTCTCTCGGCAAGAGACGTCAGTTGTGCGAACAAGGCCGTAGTGCATGTCTGATGCTATGCAAACAGGCCGTGTCCGTTCCGAACATCTATCCGCCGCTCTGATCCGCCTTCTGGCAGTTGGTGCCGGCGCGGCCGTCGCCAACAGCTATTATAATCAGGCTTTCCTCGGCCATCTGACAGCCGATTTCGGGCTGACGGCTGGCACCGCCGCCATCGTGCCCGTGCTGACGCAGGCGGGCAACGCGCTTGGGGTGCTCTTCCTCGCACCACTCGGGGACCGCCTCGAGCGTAAGTCGCTTATCCTCGTGACCATCGCCGCCCTCGTGGCGGCGCTGATCGGTGCGGCTGTCTCGCCCGGCTTCGTGTGGCTCGCTGTTGCTAGTTTCGCGGTCGGCCTGTTCGCCACGGTCGCCCAGCAGATCGTGCCGCTCGCCGTGCATCTGGCTCCGCCCGACAAGCAAGGTCGTGTACTCGGCACGGTAACAGGTGGCATCCTGATCGGTATTCTGCTTGCCCGCACGGTCAGCGGCATAGTCTCGGACCTTTGGGGATGGCCTTACGTGTTCTGGCTGGCCGCGGTCGTGATGAGCATTGTTGGCGCGGCGCTGGCGCGTTGGCTTCCGCGTGCGATGCCGACGACCGAATTGAGCTATCTGCATCTGCTTGGCTCTCTTTGGACGTTGGTACGCAAGTATAGCGTTCTCCGGCCCGTGGTCGCGGCGCAATTCCTGATCTTTGCGGCCTTCATCGGTTTTTGGTCGAACCTCGCGCTTCTGATGGCTGAGCCGCAGTATGAACTCGGAGGAACGGCTGTGGGTCTTCTGGCGCTAGTTGGTGTCGTCGGCGCGCTTGCCGCGCCTATCGCAGGCGGTTTCTCAGACAGGCGTGGGCCCGCCATGGTTGCGTCGATGGGCGCAGGGCTCGTGATACTGGCCTTCCTCATTTTCGGGCTCTGGCAAGGTTCCATTATTGGGTTGGTCGCCGGCATCGTGATCATGGATCTCGCTGTGCAATCCTCCCAGGTTGCCAACCAGTCGCGCGTCTATGCACTTGATCCGAACGCGCGCAGCCGGCTTAACACCATATTCATGGCAACCATGCTCGCTGGTGGCGCGGTCGGGGCCGGCATTGGTGGCGCTGCATACGCCGAGTGGGGCTGGAGCGGCACATGCGCCTTCGGCACGATCTCGGCCACCTTGGCGCTGCTGTTGTTGCGGAAGTCCTAACTCGAGGCGATGCATAAATGATCGCCTCGACCAACGCGGCAGCCGGGCGTATGCCCAGAGGGCCCATGGGTCATGTACCCAACTCGTCGCGCGCTGTTGCCACCCCGTCGAGGAATTGGTCGAGAGAGCGTTTTCTGGCAGACCGATCAAATGCGTAGGCCGGTTGTTTGAATTGGTTGCCAGTCAGAAGCCCTGAGATGTAGCCTGCGACGGTATCGGCGGCCATGACGAGGCTGCTGTCGAGGGTATGCACATACTTGCTAGTCACCGAACCCTTCGAGTGCCCGAGGAGGGCCGCGATGGTGATTTCGCTGAAGCCAAGCTCGTGGGCTATGCTTGCGAAGCTGTGACGCAAGACATGTGCGGTGATATCCGAAAGTTCGGTGTTCTCGAACAACTGACGCCATCGTTTTGGAAAATTCCCGAAAGCGTTGTTGCCGCGCACACCTGGGAACACGAAGGGCCCTTCCTTCCTCAAGCTCTGCGTTTCCAGGAACTCGACAACCGCCAATCCTATCGGTCGTGTGGACGCACCTTCCTTTGTCTCTGATAGCCGCAGACAGCTGTTGGGAAGATCGACATCGGACCAGCGGAGTTCGATGATCTCGCTGCGCCGGCAGCCCGTGAGGGCGATCTGGCGAACGATGCTGACCATGGTGGCGAGGTTTTCATCCCGCTCGGCCTTGTCCAGAATTTCCCCCATCAACTGATACTCGCTGTGCGTCAGACGCCGGTCGCGAACGCGATCTTTGGGCTTCTTGATGCCGTGCGCGACGTTCTTGTCGACGATGCCTGCCTCCGACGCATAGGTTAGGATACCGCCCAGTAAACCGACCGCACGGGTTGCTGTGCCCTGGCCACCCCGCAAGATCGTCTTGCCCCTTAGCTTCTGGGTCTTTCGTGTGGCACGGGTCTTCCCGAGGATAATGTCATTCATCATCTTCGTAACATCCGCTTTGGTCAGATCGCGTACCCGCTTCTTGCCGATTAGCGGGATGATATGCCCATTGATCCGCCCAATATCGGTGGTGACCGTTGTTGGCCTCTTGGGTTGTCCTCGTTTCCCCAAGATCAGACCTGCGTGCAGGTCTTCTATGTAGCGCTCGCAGAGCTGTTGCACGGTCATGGCCTGTCGGTCGTCGTGGCGCTCTTCGGCCGGATCATCGCCCTGTGCGACGCGCCCAAGCTGGACCTTGGCCTCTCGTCTGGCTGTTTCGGCAGTCCAGATACCGTGGAGGCCAATTGTATAGCGGCGCGACCGTCCGTCACGGCGATACTGGATCACGTAGCTGCGCTTCCCAGAAGCGAAAACACGCAGCCCGAAGCCAGACAGATCGCTGTCCCAGACAACGTAGTCCTTCTTCTGGCTCTTAACGCTTTCAACCAACCGTTTTGTGATCTTTGGCATCGTCAACCTCATCATCTGAGCAACTGAGCCGCGTAAGCACCACGTAAGCAGTCGGGGGGAAGCTACGGAGTAGTTGCGGCTATCGGTTTCGACGACGAGCGAGCTTAAACACAAGCGATTTTAAGATGTTAGCGTGCCGTGGCGTGCTGCGTCGCGCATTTCGGATAGGCCACGATTAATTGCTCCGAAGGCAGAGGCCATAGGTTCGAATCCTATCGGGTGCGCCATTTCTAGATACGCGCTGAAAGGTCCCTCGTTCCCTTGATCGGACGTGTCCTTTCGGGCTTCGGATGTCGTCTTGGCAACGCGCAAAATAGCCCGGGTGCGGTCAGGACATCCAGATCTCCTCGTACCCTTTCGCCTTGAAGTGATCGGAGAGGAATTCGATGAACAGCCGGGTCTTGGCCGGCATGTGGCGGCGGGCCGGGAAAGCCATGTTGATGGTGAGCTGCGGCAGATCCCAGTCGTCGAGCACACGCACCAGACGGCCCGCCTCCAGATCCTTTTGAACGATGTAGGAGGGCTGCGCGATGATCCCCATACCGTCGCGGGCGGCGGCCATCAGAAGCTGGCCCTCGTTGCTGGTCAGGACTGGCGTCACGTTGATCGTCGTGCGCGATTTGCCCTTGTGCATATGCAGCCGCAATGGGTCGTCCGCCAGCATGTAGACCAGCAACCGGTGGCGTTCGAGATCCTCCGGGTGGCGCGGCATGCCCATCTCGCCGATATAATCCGGCGAGGCGACGAGGCGACGGCGGGTCTTGGCCAGCTTGCGCATGGTGATCGAGCTGTCCTCCTCGACCCGCCGGGTGCGGATCGCGAGATCGACCCCGGTCTCGATAATGTCGTGATAGCGGTTGGAGGCCGTCACATCGACCTGGATACGCGGGTATTTCCGGGTGAACTTCGGGATCAGCGGCATCAGGTGCAGCAGCGAGAACGAGGTCGACGCCGTCAGCTTCAGCGTGCCCGAGGGCGAATGCGACACGCTGCCGATCAGCGCCTCGGCGTCCTGAAGCTCGGCGAGGATCGACCTGCCGTAAGAACAGAAGAGCTCGCCCTCTTCCGTGAAAGAGATGCGCCGCGTGGTGCGGTTGACCAGCCGCACGCCCAGCCGCTCCTCCAGCGAGGCGAGATAGCGGCTGGTGGCCGAGACCGACTGGCCCAGCACCTCCGCCGCCTTGCTGATGCTGCCCTGCTCGACGATCTGTACGAGCACCTCGATCTCGGTGAACCTGTCCATGTCCCCCCGCCTTTCGCTATGAGCGCCGTCTTTGATCAATACGGGCGCAACCTATGGCACTTCAGTTCATTATTGTGATTTTCGCAATTATCTTTCCTTGCGGGGTCGATTTCTTTCGGAACCCGGAAAGGTAGGATGATCCGGCGATCTGTTGGAGGAGCAGGTGTAGAGCTTGCCGGTCATAGCGGCGGCGCACCGGAAGGAAGATCATGATCAAGCATATCGTCATGTGGAACATGTCGGGGGAGACGGCGGCCGAGCGCGACGCGGCGGCGCAGATCGTCAAGGAGAAATTCGAGGGTCTGCGCGACGCCGTGCCCGGGTTGATCGAGCTCGAGATCGGTATCGATGAGAGCCAGGTGGGCTATGCCTGTGACGTGGTGCTCTATTCCGTGTTCCGGTCGCGCGAGGCCCTGGCCGCCTATGCCAGCCACCCGCTGCACCTCAAGGTGCGCGAGGAGCTGGGGAATATGCGGATCGCCCGCTACCAGGTGGATTACGTTCCCGGCGGCGCGCTCTGAGCGCCCCCGGCAGGCGGGCGCCCGCCGGGGGCCGGTCTCGTCAGTGCCGGGACGGCGGGCGGCCATGGAAGGCATCCCCGAGCAGCAGCGTCAGCGCCTCGCGTTCCAGCGGACGGGGATTCCAGTAGGGATCCCTGAGGCTCAGCTCGACCACATGCTCGATCCCGTCCTCCGGCATGCCAAGCGCCTGTAGCCCCTCGGGCGCCCCGATCTCGCGCCCGATCGCGTAAAGCCGCCCGGCGGGATCGTCGGTCTTCAGCGCGGCGCGCAGCCGCTCCATCGCCTCGGGAATGGCGGGCGCCGTATAGGCCAGCGCATGGGGCAGGATGATGGCATGGGTGGCCGCATGCGGCGTGTCATAGGCGCCGCCGATGGCGTGGCAGAGCTTGTGGTGCAGCGCCATGCCGACCGTGCCGAGGCAGGTGCCGCAGAGCCAAGCCCCGTAGAGCGCATCCGAGCGCGCCTCGCGGTCGCCGCCATCCTGCGCGATGCGCGGCAGGGCGTCGGTCAGCGCGCGCACCCCTTCGGCGGCGATCAGCGAGGTGATCGGATTGGCCTCCCTGCAATAGAGCGCCTCGACCGCGTGGGCGACGGCGTTCATCCCGCTCAGCCCCGACATCTCGGCCGGCAGGCTCATGGTCAGCTCGACATCGTAGAGCACGGTTTCCGGCAGCACCTTTTCGCTGCGCAGGGTGCGTTTCACCCCGTCGGTGGTCTCTCCCAGGATCGGCGTCATCTCGGAGCCGGCATAGGTGGTGGGGATGACGATCTGCGCCAGGTTGGTGCGCAACGCCAGCGCCTTGCCCAGCCCGATGGTCGACCCGCCGCCGAGCGATACGATGCCGTCCGCGCCCAGCGATTTCAGCGATTTCAGCGCCTGTTCGGTGACTTCTGCCGGCGTATGCATGCGGGCGTCGCTGAAGATCCCGGCGCTGAGATCGCCGAGGCTCTTGGCGACGGCGCCGACCTGCTCGGCCTGCTGCGGGGTCGAGAGCAGCAGCACGCGGGTCATGCCGGCGTTGCGGATCTCGTCGGCCAGTTTGTCGAGCGTGCCGAAGCCGAACAGGATGCGCCCGGGATTCGCGGTGTAGGTGAAATTGTGCATGGGTTCCTCCCCGATCTCGCGCCGGACTCCTGCGGGATATCCGGGGGCGAGCGTTGCGTTGAACAGCCGGAATCTTGGCAGTTGCGCGGGGCTCTTGGAACGCCGGGAGGGTGGGAAACATCTTTGCGGATTTGGCAAATATCCTGCGGTTCGAGGGTGTTCAGGGGGCGCGGGACTGCCGGTGTGCGGACGGGGAAGATGTGAGGATTCGCTAGAGGGTATGTTTTTAACCATATGATTTTCAACAATTATGACTGGAATCACTCGATGACGTCACGTCTTCGCTTTGCCGCTTGCCCCGGCGTTTCCGGACTTGTGCGAAATTCGGGTGAATGGCGCGGTTGACCGGATTTGTGGCGGGCCGGGGATCTGGACAGCGCAAGGAGCGCGCTCCTAGGATCATGACCACTCGGAGGGCATCGAGCCAGCCTGGCGATGCCCGGCGGCGCCTTCTGGAAAACGCACAGCCGATGCCGGCCGGAGGGCCGCCGGGGAAGGGGAGGACGAGCTATGAACAAACCGCGGATCGCCTATGTGGGGACCGGCGCGAACGGCGCCGGGATCGCCGCCGACATGACCAATGCAGGCCATGACGTCACCATGATCGAGCAATGGCCCGATCATGTGGAGGCGATGCGCCGCAATGGCATCATCGTCGATCTGCCGGGCGGGCGCTCGGAGACCACCGAGGTGCATGTCCGGCATCTGTGCGAAGTGGCCGAGATGCGCCAGCCCTTCGATCTCGTCTATCTCGGCATGAAGGCTTATGACACACGCTGGGCGGTCGAGCTGATCAAGCCGATGCTGGCCGAGGATGGAGTGGTGATCGGCATGCAGAACGGCATGACCCGGGGCACCATCGCCTCCATCGTCGGGCCGGAGCGCTGCCTTGGCGCGGTGATCGAGGTCACCGCGAACATGTACACTCCGGGCCGCGTCGACCGGCAGAGCCCGCGCGAGGAAAGCTGGTTCGCGCTCGAAGACAGTACTGCCGTTGGACCCGAGCGCGTGGCGCTTGCCGCCGAGGTGCTGGGCGCGGCGGGGCGGGTCGATGTGGTGGCCGATATCCACTCGGCGAAATGGATGAAGCTCGCGGTGAACGCCGCCGAGCTGGTGACCTCGGCGCTGGTCAGGCTGCCGCTGATGCACGCGGCGAAAGACCCCGCGCTGCTGAACTTCATGCTGGCCACCGGGCGCGAGGCGGTTGCCGCAGCGGCGGCCGATGGCGCGATCCTGATGCCGATCCTCGGCATGCCCGAGGATGTCGACACCACCGATCCCGCCGCCTTTGCCGATGCGCTTTTCGGCAAGGTGCTGTCGTCGTTCTGCCTGCCCGACACCGAAACCACCTGTTTGCAGGACTGGCGCAAGGGCCGGCGCAACGAGGTCGAGGAGCTGAACGGCTACGTCGCCGAGATCGCCCGCACCAACGGGCTGAAGGCGCCGCTCAATATCTTCACCGTCGAGATGGCCCGCCGCATCGAGCGCGGCGAGCTGCCCTTCGACGAAACCAATCGTGACGCGATGGCGGCGGCACTGGCCGAGCATTACCCGGAGCTGGGAAATCTCGCCGGACTGCCCCCGCATCTGGCCGGCGCCTAGGCGCCTCCGCACCGCTTCATGTGAAAGAGACCGGCCGGCCTTTGCCGCGCTGTGCGCCTCTGCGCGCACCCCCGGAGGAGGGGCCGAATGTTCAAGGGAGAGAGACCATGACAAGACTTCTGATCAAGAATGCCGCCACCGTCACCATGGATGACGCGCTCGGCGATTTCGAAAAGGCGGATATCCTGATCGAGGACGGCGCGATCAAGGAGATCCGCCCCGATATGGATGCCGATGCGAGCATCGACGCCGAGGTGATCGACGCCGAGGGCATGATCGCCATTCCCGGCCTCTGGGACGCGCATCGCCACACCTGGCAGACCGGGCTGCGCGGCATCCTCGCCGATGGCCGCATCCCCGATTATCTGCGCGGCTTTCGCATTCAGATGGCGACGCTCTATCGCCCCGAGGACATGTATGCCGCGAACTATGCCGGCGGGCTCGATTGCCTTGAGAACGGCGTGACCGGCCTGGTGGATTACTGTCACAACATCATCAACGAAGACTATGCCCGCGCCTCTGTCGAAGGGCTCAAGGCCTCCGGCGTGCGGGGGCTCTACGGGCACGGCATGGTGCCGGTGACCGAAAACACCTTCGCCGATGGGCGTGGCCTGTCCGAAGGCAATGAAAACGCCGATCTCAGCCACAATTGGCGCTATGAGACCGCGCGCGAGATCCGCAAGGAGTATTTCTCCGACGATGGCCTTCTGCGCTTCGGCATCGCGCCGCAGGAGCTGGCGATTGCCCCCGCCGCCGAGGTGGAGCAGGAATTCGAGCTGGCGCGGGAGCTGAATTCGCGCATCACCTTCCACAGCAATCAGGTCGCCGTGCCCAATGGCGGCATGCGCGATATGCACACCCTGTCGGAGCACGGGCTGCTGGGGCCGGATGTGAACCTTGTGCATATGACCTTCACCAACCCCGACGAATGGGACATTCTCGATGGCTCCGGCGCGTCCGTGACGCTTTGCGCGGAAACCGAGATGCAGATGGGCATGGGCTTTCCGGTGGCCGTCGAGGCGACGCGCTACACAGACGCGGGGCCGAGCCTCGGCATGGATTGCACCAGCAGCACCAGCGGCGACATGCTGGCCCATGCGCGGCTCGTTCTGCAATGCACCCGCTGGCATGGCGATGCGGTGCATTACGAGAATTTCAGCCACCCGAAAAAGATCCACTGGACGACGCGCGACGCGCTGGCCTGGGTCACGATCAACGGCGCGCGGGCTGCGGGGGTCGACGATATCACCGGCTCGCTGACGCCGGGCAAACGGGCCGACATCGTGCTTCTGGATATGCGCGGCATCGCCTTTGCCGGCTGGAACCGCAAGGATCCGTGCAGCATGGTCGTCTCACAGGCCAATAGCCGCAACGTGCACACGGTTCTGGTCGACGGCAGGATCGTCAAACGGGGCGGGCCGCTGCTGCATGTCGATCCGGAGGCGGCGGTGGCCAGGCTCGAAAGCTCGCATGATTTCCTCAACGAGGCCATGGAAGAGAACGGCGGCTTCATCCCTCAGCCGCCGGTGCCGCTGCCGCTTTACGAGGCCTGATCCGGCCTCTGCGCGGCCCCGGCTCGCGATGCGGGCCGGGCCGCGTGCCGATGCGCGCAGAGTGTTGCGCGCATCGGGTGTCTGCCATTCGCTCGTCGGTTCTGATTTGCGGATGGCGCAAAAATATTTCCCGAAAATGCCAGATTATCCCGCGTTTGGGGAAATGCCATGATGCTTTAACCAGACGGTCCGGGGTCCGGACCGCGCCGCATCAGGCCCCGGGACGGGGCGGCGGCGGGAAGAGGAGAAACCATGCTGTTCGCAATCCACTGCCTTGATCATCCCGGAAAAACCGACGACCGGCTGGCCCATTACGACGCCCACAAGGCCTATCTGGCCACGGCGCCGATGGCCTCGGTGATCTCCGGCCCGCTGCTGGCCGGGGACAACGAAACCATGATCGGCTCGCTCTTTGTCGTCGAGGCCGAGCGCATCGAGGATGTGCGGGCCTTCAACGCCGCCGACCCGTTCAACAAGGCCGGCATCTGGAAAGAGATCAATATTCACCCCTTCAGCATGCGCGTCGACAACCGGGCGTCGCGCTGAAGGAGGGCGGAGCCGCGCAAGGCTCCGTTACAATCGAAGGCCCCGGGAGGGGGGCCGAAAGGGAGGGAACATTATGACCTATTTCACGCATGTGAGTGGCAAGGGCGTCTCGCTCGCGGCGATGATCGCCGGCGCGACGCTGGCGCAGCCGGCGCTGGCCGACGATGTGCTCGCCGAGGCAAAAGCCATGGTCGAGCAGGGCTATGCGGGGCTCTACGAGGCGCCGCCGGAAACCGGCCCCGCCGCCGTCACGGACAAGACCATCTGGTATATCTCCTGCGGCCAGGCCTTTGTGCTCTGCGCCCAGCAGGCCGAGGGCTTTGCCGAAGCGGCGGAGCAGCTGGGCTGGGAGATCAGCATCCAGGATGGCAAGGCGACGCCCTCGGTTGCCAGCGACATCATTCGCCAGGCGGTCGCCGCCAAGGCCGATGGCATCGCAATCTCCGCCTTCGACTGTCCGGGCGTGAAAAGCGCGCTGTTGCAGGCCAAGGCCGAGGGCATCCCCGTCGTCTCGGTCCAGTCGATTGATTGCAGCGCCGATGTGTTCGGCAGCGAGGAGCCGCTTTTCACCGCCTCAGTCAATATGCTGGGCTCCACCGATGCGCGCGATTTCTACTATCGCTTCGGCGAGCTGCGCGCCAATTACGTGATCGCCAGGACCGAAGGGCAGGGCAAGGTGATCTCCATCGCCGAGACCAGCCAGCAGGTTCAGCAGATGAACCACAAGGGGTTCATGGACACCATCGCCAAATGCGAGGGCTGTGAGGTCGCGGAATCGACGTTCAACTTCGGTCAGGTGCCGAGCCCCGCGACGCAGATCTGGCAATCGGCGCTGCTGCAAAACCCCGATGCGGTCGCGGTGGAATACGGCATCGACGCGCTGATGGAGCTGGGGCTTCAGACGGCTGTGCGGCAATCGGGCCGCAGCGACCTTGTGGTCGGCGGGGGCGAGGGCTTTCCGAACAATTTCGACCTGATCCGCCGGGGCACGCAGACCTTTTCCATCGCGCTGCCCTTCAAATGGTTCGGCTGGGCCGTGGCCGATACGATGAACCGGGTGCAGGCGGGCGAAGACCCAACTGAGATGCCGAACCAGGGCACGGGCTTCATCTTTGTCGATGCCGAGCACAACCTGCCGGAACCGGGCGAGATGCTGGAGCCGAAACTGGATTTCCGCGCGGCCTATCTGTCGGTCTGGAACGGCTGACCACTGGCGGCGCCCGGAGAGGATCCGGGCGCGGTCTGGCACAGG
The DNA here is from genome assembly GCF_017311415.1 of Salipiger abyssi. Classification (GTDB taxonomy): domain Bacteria; phylum Pseudomonadota; class Alphaproteobacteria; order Rhodobacterales; family Rhodobacteraceae; genus Salipiger; species Salipiger abyssi_A. The sequence goes on from NZ_JAEKIS010000001.1 coordinate 119,101, forward strand.
CTCACGATGCCCCGGATTGCCGTTGCGCACCCTGTGCGGAAGAGGGAGGACCCAATGCAAAACATGACAGAGCGGGCAGAGGTGACCTCTGCGCTGCGGATAAACACCCTGTCGAAATCCTTTGGCCAGACACAGGCGCTGGACGAGGTGAGTTTCGAGATCCGGGGAGGCGCCATTCACGGGCTGCTCGGCGGCAACGGGTCGGGCAAGTCGACGCTGATCAAGGCGCTGGCCGGGGTGCAGCCGGCGGATCACGGCGGCAGTTTCGAGTTTCTCGGCACCAGGGTCGCCGCCGATCACATGACGCCCGAGCTGTCGCGGTCGCTGGGGCTGCGCTTTGTGCACCAGAACCCGGCGGTGTTCCCGTCGATGACCGTGGCCGAGAACATCGCCATCGGCGCCAGCTTTCCCACCACCGCCGGCAAGATCCGCTGGAAGGCGCTGCGCCGCCACACCCAGGAGCTGCTCGACCGGTTCGAGATCGACGCCCGCGCCGGCGACATGGTGGGCGATCTGCGGCAGGCCGAACAGACGATGATCGCCATCGCGCGGGCGCTTCAGGATGCCGATGAAAACGCCGTCTCGGCGCTGGTGCTGGACGAGCCCACCGCCTCGCTGCCTGACCACGAGGTCGAGATCCTGCTCGATGCGGTGCGCCGCTTTGCTGCCGCCGGGCATACGATCATCTATGTCAGCCACCGGCTCGACGAGGTGATCCAGCTTACCGATGACGTGACCATCCTGCGCGACGGGCGCCACGTTGTGACGCGCCCGACCGAGGGCCTGTCGGAGGCCGGGCTGATCGAGCTGATCGTCGGCCACAGCCTTGAGAAATCCTATGCCTCGGCGCAGGCCGCCACGCCCGCGCCGCAGGGCGCCTCCCGGCTTGAGGTGCGCAACCTCTCGGGCGGGCCGCTGCGCGACGTGTCCTTCGATGTCGGGCGCGGCGAGGTGCTGGGCATCGCCGGGCTGCTCGGCTCGGGCCGCACGGAACTGCTGCGGATGCTCTTCGGCGATCTGGAGCGTGAGGGCGGGACGGTGACGCTCGACGGCAGCGCGGTGCGCTTTGCCGAGGTGCGCGAGGCGATGGCGGCGGGCGTCGCGCTGGTGCCCGAGGATCGCAACCGCGAGGGCGTGTTTCAGGGCCTTTCGGTGCGGCACAACCTCTCGATTGCCGACCTTGGGTGTTTCACCCGTGCGGGCCGGATCAACGGCACCCGCGAGCGGCAGGAGGCGCGGCAGTCGATTGCCGATCACCGGATCAAGACCGCCGACGACGCGGCGCTCATTTCGTCGCTCTCGGGCGGCAATCAGCAAAAGGTGGTGATGGCGCGATGGCTGCGGCGCAAGCCAAGGCTGCTGCTGCTCGACGAGCCCACCCAGGGCGTCGATGTGGGCGCGCGCGAGGATCTTTACGCCGCGATCCGCGCCAGCCTGAGCGACGGCATGTCCGTCATCGCCGTCAGCTCGGATTTCGACGAGCTCGCGCAGATCTGCGACCGCGTGGTCGTGCTGCGCGATGGCTGCATCACCGACGAATTGCGGGGCAAGGACATCACCCGCCAGCAAATGACACATCTGGTACTCGCCAGCGGAAAGGATGCCGCATGACCATGGTCAAGGAAACCAAACATATCGCAAACCCGCCCAGGGGCGGCGGCTCGGTCAACTGGACCGAGTTCTTCGAACGCTCGGGGCTGATCCTGCTGCTGCTGCTGGTGATCACCGTCTTCGCCATCCTGCGGCCGAACACCTTCGCCACCTACGCGAATTTCCGCAGCATCGCGACGGTGCAGCCGGTCATGGCGGTGACCGCCATCGCGCTCATCGTGCCGCTGATCGGCGGGCGGTTCGACGTCTCGGTGGGCGCGACGCTGGGGCTTTCGGCCATCGTCACCGCCTCGGCCATGAGCCATTTCCAGCTGCCGCTGGCGGCGGCCATCGGGCTGGGGGTTCTCTCGGGCGCGCTGATCGGCGCGGTCAACGGCACCATCGTGGCCTATCTCGGGGTGAATTCGATCATCGGCACGCTGGGCATCGCCACCATCCTCGGCGGCGTGGTGACCGGCTACACCAACGGCATTCCGATCAGCAGCGGGCTCTCGCCGATCCTGACGGATATCTCGATCCAGTCGGTGCTGGGCATTCCGGTGCTGTTCATCCTCATGGCGGTGATCGCGGTGGCGGTCTGGTTCGTGCTGACCCAGACGCCCTATGGCCGCAACCTCGCCGCGGTCGGTGCCAATGCCGATTCCGCCCGGCTCGCGGGGATCCGCAGCAAGCGCGTGGTGATGCAGAGCTTTGTCATCGCCGGTGCGCTGGCGGGCATCGCGGGGGTGCTCCAGATCGGTGCGCAGGGCAATGCCGGGCCGCAGCTCGTCGGCATCACCTTCATCCTGCCGGCGCTGGCCGCCGCCTTCCTCGGCGCGACCACCTGGCAGCCGGGCCGGTTCACCGTGCAGGGCACGATCATCGGGATCTTCTTCCTCGGCACCACGATCAGCGGTCTGTCGCTGGTGGGCATTCAGCCCTGGATCACCGATGTGTTCAACGGCGCCGCCGTGGTGCTGGCGATTGCGCTCTCCGCGCAGCTGCGCCGCCGCCGGACCGGGTCGCTCGATATCGGCAGCTAAGCCGGGAAAGGACGCACGCATGACAAAGTATTTTTCCGAAGACCAGTCGGTCGACGTCGTAAATGCCCGCATGGGCGGGGAGATCAATCCCCGCCTGCGCGAGGTGATGACCAGCCTCGTCAGCCACCTGCATGCCTTCGCCAAGGAGGTCGAGCTGACCCAGGCCGAATGGGATCTGGCCATCGAGTTCCTCACCAGGACCGGGCAGATCTGCACCGAGGAACGGCAGGAGTTCATTCTGCTCTCGGACGTTCTGGGCTTTTCGATGCTGGTGGACGCGATCAACAACCGCCGCCCCGCGGGCGCGACCGAGAACACCGTCTTCGGCCCGTTCCACGTCGCCAATGCGCCGGTGCGGGAGTACGGCGCGACGATCTCGCTCGACGGCAAGGGAGAGCCCTGCCATTTCACCGGACGGGTGCTGGATCTCGACGGCAACCCGATTGCCGGCGCCTGCGTCGATGTCTGGAGCGACAATTCGGATGGCTATTACGATGTGCAGCAGCCCGGTATCCAGCCGAAATGGAACAACCGGGGCCGCTTCATGAGCCGCGAGGACGGGCGCTACAGCTTTGTCGGCATCAAGCCGGTGAGCTATCCGATCCCGGATGACGGGCCTGTGGGCAAGATGCTGGGCGCGCTCGGGCGTCACCCCTACCGGCCCGCGCATATGCATTTCCTTGTGACCGCCGAGGGCTATGACACCATCGTGACGCATACCTTTGTCGGCGAGGACAGCTATATCGGCGATGACACGGTGTTCGGCGTGAAAGAGACCCTCGTCGCCCCCTTCGTCCGGGACGGGGAGGGTGCATGGCGCTCGGATTATGATTTCGTGATGGTGCCGTCGACGCAGGAATAGCGAGCGAACGGCGATTGATCCGGCGCGACGACGTTCTTTGAAACGGCGCGCCGTTCGTATTTCCCAATGAGGCAAGCCCCTGATGGAGCGCCGTTTTTCGGCAGTCAACGCTTTGCGCCGAAAGGGGCGCGCGCCCTCTTCTCCACGCCCAGAGACGGTTAGCGCCCGTCACCGAGTGCTGGGGTCAGGAGCGCGCGCCGGAACTCGGGCTCGCTCAGCACCACCTCGCCCGCGCCGAGCGCCTTAGCGTGGCGGAGCGCGCGGGCGGTAAGCGTCTGGGCGGTCTCGACCGCCTGCGGCAGGGGACGGCCCCGTCCCAGCCCGGCCATGATCAGCCCGGCAAAGAGATCGCCGGTGCCGGGCAGCGCGATGGGCAGGTGTTCGGTCGGGTGGCGGCTGCTGCCCTCGGGGCCGAGGATGACGCTTTCGATATGGCCCTCGGGTGTATCCTCCAGCGCACAGCCGGTTGCGATAAGATGCGCGGCAGGCGCGATGTGCAGGGCCTCGCGGGCGGCCTGAAGGTCACTCAGCGTACGGATCTCCTGCCCGGTGAGCCAGGCCAGTTCGAACGGATTGGGCGTGGCGATGTCGGCCATCGGCAGCAGCCGCTCGCGCATCACATCGGCGATGGCCTCGGGCACGTAGAGGCCCGGCCGCTCGTCGCCCATCACCGGATCGCAGAGATAGGTGAGGCCGGGGTTCACCGCCTTTGCCTCGGCGACGAAATCCGCCACCATCTCGGCCACGTCGAGCGAGCCGATATAGCCCGTCAGGATGTAATCCGCCCGCTCCGGCAGGCCGCGCTCGCGGGCGCCTTGCAGCAGGTCGGAAAAGAACTCCGGCGGCAGGGCGCGGCCGCGCAGGGTCGGGTAATCGGGCGTGTTCGAGAACACCACGGTGGGGATCGCCGCCACCTCCAGCCCCGCCGCCTGCATCGGGAACAGCGCGGCGGAATTGCCCACATGGCCAAAGACCACCTGACTCTGGATCGAGATCACGAAAGGGGGAGGGGTCATGCGGTGCCGTCCAGTCTCTTGCTTCAGTCCTCGACCCGATGCCCCTGAGTTCCGCAAGGTTCAGCCTGTCGCCAGGGGCCTCGGACGTTTGCCGCATGTCTGGCAGGGACGCGGCCCGTGGGGAAGATGCTATCTTCCGGAAAATGGCCCGTTCGGTTTGGCGCGGGGCGATCTCAGGGCGACAGGCTGGCGATATAGCTCGCGATCAGATCGCGCGAGCGCGCCATGTCTTCGAGCTTGCGGTCGAGCTTTTCCAGCTCGCCGTCGAGACGCGCGCGAAGGTTTTCGCAGGGATCGAAGCGCGGTTCGGGACTGATGATGCAGGGCAGCAGGTCGCGCATCGCCTCGATGGTCAGCCCGGCATCGGCGAGCTGGCGGATCCGGCGGGCTTCTTCGACATCCGCCTCGGAATAATCGCGGTAGCCGCTGTCGCGCCGGAGCGGCGTCAGCAGCCCCTCGGTCTCGTAGTAGCGCAGCATCCGCACGCTCACGCCGCTGCGCTCGGAAATCTCGCCGATCTTCATTGCCGCGTCCTTTTTGCTTGACCCTGACAGCACTGTCAGGGTGCAGGAGAGGGCCGGTCGGATCAAGAAGGAGACCGGAGAAATGTCGAAAATCGAGTATGTTCAGGCGGATGGCGCGCGGATCGGCTATCGCGACGACGGTGACGGGCCGGCGCTGGTGCTGGTGCATGGCACCGGCGGCGACGGCGAGGCCAACTGGGGCGAGGTGCTGCGCGGCCTGCCGGGGCGGCGTATCCTGCGGCCCGATTACGCGGGCTCGGGCCTGACGGAGGGCGCGACCGAGCGGCTGACACTCGACCGGCTGGCGGATCAGGTGCTGGCCGCCGCCGATCATGCCGGGGTCGATGTCTTCGACCTCGTCGGGTTCTCGCTGGGCGCGGCGGTGGCGCTGCGGATCGCGGCGCGTCATCCGGGTCGCGTCCGCCGGCTGGTGAGCCTCGGCGGTTTCGTCACCGGCGGCGATCCGCGCTCGCGCCTGCAATTCGATCACTGGGTCGAGCTGGCGGGGCGCGACCGCGAGGCCCTTGCCCGGCTGATCCTGCTGACCGGGTTCAGCGCCGATTTCGTCGCCGGGATGGGCGATCTCGACGCGGTGGTGGCGCAGATGGTGGAGACGACGAACTGGGAGGGAATGGCGCGGCAGGCGATGCTCGATACCGCGGTCGATGTCTCGGCGGATCTGGCGGCGATCCGCGCGCCGACGCTGGTGCTGGGCAACCGCCACGATCAAATGGTGCCGCCTTCGGCCTCCGTCGCGCTGGCCGAAGGCATCGCGGGCGCGCGGCTCGGCTGGATCGACGGGCCGCACCTGTCGCCGATGGAATGCCCCGACGCGGTCGCGGCGGCGATCGCTGATTTCCTGCGGGAAGAGCGCTGACGAGCGCGACCTGGCAGGTTGACGGACGGGGGCAGGATCGAACATGGTTGGAAAATCGAAACTTGTGCATCTTTTGGATTGAGAATTCTCAACTGTGACAGATCTCGCACCCGTCCGAACCCTGAATCTCGATGCCCTGCGCAGCTTTGTGGCGATCCATGAGACGGGCTCATTCCGCCGTGCCGCCGCGCGGGTCAACCTCTCGCCCTCGGCGGTGAGCTTGCAGATCGGCAAGCTTGAGGACGTTCTGGGGCAGCGGCTGCTCGACCGCAATGCGCGACGGGTCGCGCTGACCGAACAGGGCGAACGGCTGTTGCTTCAGGCGCGGTCGCTGCTGTCGCTCAGCGACGAGACCATGGCGATGTTTCGGACCCCGGCGCTCGAAGGGCGCATTGCACTGGCCGCGCCGCATGACCTCGGCATGTCATTCGTGCCGCAGCTGCTGGGCCGGATGGCGGAGCGCTATCCGCGCATTCGTGTCGATGTGCGGCTCGGCGCCTCTGGAGAGATGCTGGACGGGTTCCGGGCAGGTCGGAGCAATGTCGTGCTCTTCAACGATGTCGGGCCGCCGGAGATAACCTCGCTGCGGCTGCGGTCGGAGCCGCTGGCCTGGCTCATGGCGCGCGGCGGGCGGGCGCATCTGGAGGATCCGCTGCCACTGGCCATGGCCGAAACCGGATGCTCCTGGCGCGAGGCCGCGCTCGCCGCGTTGAGTGCGTCGCAGCGGCCCTGGCGCATCGCCTATTGCAGCGACACCTCGATGGGGCAGGTCGCGGCGCTGCGGGCCGATCTCGCGCTGGCCGCTCTGCCTCGCTCTCTGGCGCAGGGCGATCTGGTGGAGGTGCCGGAGACAGCAGCGCTGCCGGCGCTGCCCCAGACGGAAATCCGCATCGCCCATGACGACAGCGCGCTGGCCCGCGCGATGGTTTCTCTTGCCGGTGACACGGCAGAGGCCGCGCTGTCGGCGCTGCGGGCGGGCTGACCGGCGCGAGGCCGAAATAACGCCTTGACTTAGAGCGCGCTCGAACCCCTAGGCTCGGATGCGTCTTGATGAGAAGCAGGGTGTCATGAAAATCGGTGAGCTTGCGAAACGCAGTGGTCTGTCGGCTCATACCATCCGCTACTACGAGCGGATCGGCCTCTTGCCATATGCCGATCGCGATGCCGGCGGGCGGCGCGATTACGACGAGTCGATCCTCGTCTGGATCGCCTTTCTCGATCGGCTGAAGACCACCGGCATGCCCATTCGCGAGATGCTGCACTATGCGGAATTGCGCGCGGAGGGCGGTCATACCGGCCCCGAGCGGCGGCGCATTCTGGAAGCGCATCGCGACCGGGTGCGCACCCATCTGGCCGATTTGCAGGCCTGCCTTCTCGTCCTCGACACCAAGATCGACACCTATGTCGAAGCGGAGAAAAGGACGCATTCCCATGACGATACAGAACACTCCCACAAAGCAGGGCCGATTGGAGCGCGGTCAGCGCGCGCTTGAGGCCATCGACGGGCAGGCCGGGCAGAACGTGATTGACGCGCTGGCCGATATCGCGCCGGATTTCGCCACCTACCTGTTCGAGTTCCCGTTCGGCGACATCTATTCGCGCCCGGGCCTATCGTTGCGCGACCGCGAGATTGCCACCATTGCCGCGTTGGCGGCGATGGGAACGGCTCAGCCGCAGCTCAAGGTACATATCGAGGCCGGGTTGAATGTCGGGCTGAGTCGAGAGGAGATCACCGAGATCCTCATGCAGATGGCGGTTTACGCGGGCTTTCCCGCCGCGCTTAACGGGCTCTTCACCGCCAAGGAGGTCTATGCGGCGCGGGCGGATACGGAGGCGGGCACATGAGCCCGACCCGGTGGCGTCTCATCGCCCAGATGCTTGCGGCGGCGGTTCTACCGACACGCGAACCGCCGCCTGCGCCATGGGCAGGCTATCCCGGATCTCGCCATCTGCCGCGACGATACCTGCGGTGCCATTGACCCGTGCCCTGCGCCGGCGTTCGAAATCCATGAACAGCATGCCGATCTGTGGACTGGCCTTGATATCCCCGAGGCGTTGTAGAGCCCGCTGCCGGTGAAATCCGGGAAGACCGACGATCCCTTGCCGGTCACCCGAAGCATCGGGAGCGGGGCGTACACAGCATCTGCGTCTCCGTGACCTATCGGGGGCGATTGCTCTGCTGTCCAGACCGAAGAACTGGTCGTCAAGGGCCAGCCGGTCGCCTGCCGAAACGTCGGCCACCAGATCGGCGGGGCCGATCCCTCCTGCGGGAAAGGCGAGCGTGCCGTGCCCTTCACCGCCTTAGAGCCTGTCGTTCCCCTTGAGGCTGTCGTGATCTGGAGAGCCGATATCGTTCAGCGCGTTCGAAACCGACAGAGCGCTCGGGTCAGCCCAGCACGGTTTTCACCGCGTCCGCCGTCACCGAGACGATCTCGTCCGCTTCCGCGCGGGTCAGGCAGAGCGGCGGCGCAAAGCCTAGGATGTCGCCCTGCGGCATGGCCCGCGCGATCACGCCGCGCTCCAGCATCGCCGCCACGACCTTGGCGCCCTTGCCTTCGGAGGTGTCGAAGAAGCGGCGGCTGTCGCGGTCGGCGACCAGCTCCACCGCGCAGAGCATGCCTTCGCCGCGCACCTCGCCGACATTTGCATGCGCGCCGAGCGCGTCGCGCATGGTCCGGGTGAGATAGGCGCCGGTGTCTGCGGCGTTCTGCACGAGGCCAAGCTCGTCGATCAGCTTGAGGTTGGCGATGCCGGCGGCGGCGCCGATGGGGTGGGCGGAATAGGTCCAGCCATGGCCCAGCACGCCGTATTCGTCGGTGCCCTGCATCAGCACATCCCACATGCGCTGCCCGACGATGGTGGCCGAGAGCGGCGCATAGGCCGAGGTCAGCCCCTTGGCCGAGGTGATGAGATCGGGCTTGATGCCATAGTGATCCGAGCCGAACATCGCGCCCAGACGCCCGAAGCCGGTCACCACCTCATCGGCGATGAGCAGGATGTCATGCTTGTCCAGCACCGCCTGGATCGCCGGCCAGTAGCCCTCGGGCGGTGGCACGATGCCACCGGTGCCCAGCACCGGCTCGCCGATGAAGGCGGCGATGGTCTCGGGCCCCTCGGACTCGATCAGCGCCTCCAGCTCGGCGACGCAATGGGCGGTGAAATCCGCCTCGGTCATCGCGGTGTCGGGGCGGCGGAAATAATAGGGCGCCTCGGTATGGATCACCTGCGCCAGCGGCAGATCGAATTTCTTGTGGAAGAGCTCCAGCCCGGTGAGCGAGCCGGTCATCAGGCCAGAGCCGTGATAGCCGCGCCAGCGCGAGATGATCTTCTTCTTCTCGGGCCGTCCGAGGATGTTGTTGTAATACCAGACCAGCTTGATGTTGGTCTCGTTCGCATCCGAACCGCCGAGGCCGAAATAGACCCGCGCCATGTGATCGGGGGCGCGGTCCATCACCATCTTGGCCAGGGTGATCGAGGCCTCGGAGCCGTGGCCGGCATAGGCGTGGTAATAGCTGAGTTCGCGCGCCTGCCCGGCGATGGCCTCGGCGATCTCCTGACGGCCATAGCCGACGTTCACACAGTAGAGCCCGGCGAACCCGTCGAGCAGGCGGTTGCCGTCGCGGTCGGTGATATAGACACCTTCGCCACCGGTGACGATGCGCTGCGGCGCCTCGCCCCGGGCGAACTGGCCGAGATGGGTGGAGGGGTGGAAAAAGCTCTCGCGGTCCCATTTTCCCAGTTGATCGTTCGTCAGCATATGCTCTCCTTTCAGCCCCAGTCGCGGCAGACGTATTTGATATCGGTAAAGGCCTCGAGCCCCTGGCGCGCGCCCTCGCGGCCCATGCCCGATTGCTTGACCCCGCCAAACGGGATCGGCGCGCCGGTGACCTTCGTGCGGTTCACCGCCACCATGCCGAATTGCAGCGCGCGGGTGAGGCGGTAGATGCGGCGCGGATCGAGGCTGTGCACATAGGCGACCAGCCCGTATTCGGTGGCGTTGGCGCGCCCGATCACCTCCGCCTCGTCGTCGAAGGGGGTGAGGGGGGCAACCGGGCCGAAGGTCTCCTCCGACATGATCGCCGCGTCGTCTGTCACATCGGCCAGCACCGTGGGCCGGAAAAAGAGCGGCCCCAGCGCCGGGTCGACGGCGCCGCCGGTGAGCAGTTTTGCGCCTTTGGTCAGCGCGTCATTCACCTGAAGCGCCTGCTTTTCCACCGCGCGCTCATGGATGAGCGGGCCGATGTCGGGATCGTCCATGCCCTTGCCGAGCCGCAGCGCCTCGGTGGCGCGGGCAAAGCGCTCGCAGAATTCCTGATAAAGCGGGCGCTGGATGTAGAAGCGGTTGGCGCCCAGGCAATCCTGCCCGGAGGTGGCGAATTTCGCCTTGATCGCCTCGGCGACGGCGCGGTCGAGATCCGCATCCTCGAAGACGATGAAGGGCGCATGCCCGCCTAGCTCCAGCACCAGCCGCTTCACCGTATCGGCAGACTGGCGGTAGAGCAGCCGCCCGATCTCGGTGGAGCCGGTGAAGGAGAGGGCGCGCACGCGGGCGTCGGCCGTCCATTCGCCGACGATGGTGGCGGCGTCGCCGATCACCGTGTTCACCGTGCCGTCGGGGAAGCCGGCGCGGCGCGCCAGCTCGGCCAGCGCCAGCGCCGAGAGCGGGGTTTCGGCGGAGGGGTGGATCACCACGGTGCAGCCGGCGGCGAGCGCGGCGGCGGCCTTGCGGGTGATCATCGCCGAGGGGAAGTTCCACGGCGTGACGAGCGCCGCGACCCCCACCGGTTCGCGCCAGAGCTCCATCTCGGCATCGGGCAGGTGGCTGGTGACGCCCTCGATATTCGGGCGCAGCGCCTCTTCGGCATAGAACTGCACGAAGCTCGCGGCATAGTCGATCTCGCCGCGCGCCTCGCTCAGCGGCTTGCCCTGTTCGGCCACCATGAGGCGCGAGAGATCCTCCTTGGCGGCCATGATCAGCGCGTGCCAGCGGTGCAGGATCGCGGCGCGGTCCTGCGGCAGCATGGTGGCCCAGCCGGGAAAGGCCGATTGCGCGGCATCGACGGCGGAGCGGGCACCGCTCGCATCGCTCATCGCCACCTGGGCGATCAGTGCGCCGGTGGCCGGGTCGCGCACGGCGAGGCGGCCCTGGCCGGGGAAATCGCCCGCGTTTTGAAGAAGTTCTGGATCGGTGAGGCCGAGCGTGGGCCGGTTCGACAGATCGGTCATGGTCACACACCTCCTTTATGCGCTCAGGCTAGGGGAGGTCGGGGAGAGAGTTTTCGCGGATTTGCCTGCCGGGAAAGAAATATTCTCTGTTCTGCGGGCCGGCGGGAGGAAAGCTCTCTGCGCGAGCGTGTGGAGCACGCGATGGGCAGATTGCCCACCCTACCGGTTGTGCGTTGTCCAGGGCGCGGGACAAGGCCGAAGGCCGCCTCTCACACATCGCAAAGCGATGTGTTGCCGACAGGCGTTTGCAAGCAAACGCCGAGAGGCGCGCCATCGTCATGCCGAAGGCATGCCTCTGGCATGACCCGTTCCGTCGCACCAAAGGTGCGCCGTTAATAATCGGCACGCCTTCGGCGTGACGGGCTGGCGATTTGGCGACGCGAGCGTTTTGTTGAAAGGCCCTTCGGACTTGGTCAGGATGAATCGAGAGGTTCGTAAATCGGATCGCCAACCCGCAGGCCGGCGATTGTGCGGCTCCCGCTATACGCGCCCGTAGGGTGGGCAATCTGCCCACCACACCCGACACAACGCCGACAGCGCCACCGCCCTCTACCCGCGCAGCAGCCCAAGCGCCGGCGGCTCGTCCTTCACCGGTTTGGTCACGATATAGCTGTAATAGCGCCGCACCCCGGCGCGGCTTTCCAGGAGCCCGTCCATCAAAGTCTGGAACGCCGCCACATCCGGCGCCACCACCTGCATGAGATAATCGTAGCCGCCGCCGATCGCCCAGCAGCCGGTCACCGGATCGAGCCGCGCCACCGTGCGCTCGAAGATCTGAAAGCTCTCCGCGCGGTGGCTCTCCAGCTCGACGGTCACAAAGACCTGCACATGCGGGCCGATCCCGGCGAGGTCGATCTCGGCGCGGTAACCGCGGATCAGTCCGACCTGCTCCAGCCGCTTCATGCGCTCCCAGCAGGGCGTTGGCGACAGGTTCACCCGCGCCGCCAGTTCGGTCTTGGCGATGCGGCCCTCGCGGCAAAGGGTTGCGAGGATGGCGATGTCTCTGGCGTCGAGGCGGGTGGCGGTCATATTCCGCTTGTTCCGGTCGGCGGCGGGTTTGTCAATCTGGACAACCCTCGCAAGCCTCCAGGAGGCGGCACTGGACATTGTGACCGGCCCGGCCAATGCTGCGGTAAAGAGGCGATGGCAGGGCGTATGGTCACTCTCGAAGACGTCACAGCGGCGCGCGCATGGATCCGGGACAGGGTGCGCCTGACGCCGGTCAAACCGTCAGCCGCGCTGTCGGCGCTTGCGGGTGGACCGGTCTGGCTGAAATGCGAGCATCATCAGGAGACCGGTGCCTTCAAGCTGCGCGGCGCTGCCAATGCGGTGGCGCGGCTGGGAGAGGTGGCCGGTGTCACCACCGCCTCCACCGGCAATCACGGCAGGGCGCTGGCGTTTGCGGCGCGGCAGGCGGGGCTGCCGGCGGTGATCTGCGTCTCGCGGCTGGTGCCGGAGAACAAGCGTGCCGCGATCACGGCGCTCGGTGCCGAGGCGCGGGTGAGCGGGGCGAGCCAGGACGAGGCCTTCGACGAGGCGCGGCGGCTGGAGCGAGAGGAGGGCTTTGCGCTCATCCCGCCCTTCGATCATCCGGACATCATCGCCGGGCAGGGCACGCTGGGGCTGGAGATCCTCGACCAGCTGCCCGGTGCCGCCACGCTCGCCATTCCGCTCTCCGGCGGGGGGCTGCTCGCCGGCGTCGCGCTGGCCGCCAAGGCGCTGCGCCCGGAGATCCGCATCATCGGCATCAGCATGGAACGCGGCGCGGCTATGGCGGCAAGTCTCAGCGCCGGGCATCCGGTCGAGGTCGAGGAGGTGGAAACGCTGGCCGACAGCCTCGGCGGCGGCATCGGGCGCGACAACCGGCTGACCTTCGCGCTCTGTCGCGACCTGATGGACGGGCTGATCCTGCTCTCGGAGGCCGAGATCGCCGCCGGCATCCGCCATCTCGCGCGCGAAGACGGCGAGACGGTCGAGGGCGCCGCCGCCGTCGGCGCAGGGGCGGTGCTGGCGGGCAAGCTGCGCGCCGGGGGTGGCCAGCTGGTGCTGGTGCTTTCGGGCGGCAATATCGATCCGGCGCTGCACCGGGAGATCGTCGGGGAGACATCATGAGCGACATCCGCATTCTGCACGAAATCGACCTGCGGGCGCGCATCGCGCTGGACCTCGCGGCCATCGATGTGGTCGAGCGCGCGTTTGCGACCCTCGCCGACGGTGGGGTGGAGATGCCGCCGATCCTGTCGATGCATATGCCGGATCTCAATGGAGAGGTCGATGTGAAGACCGCCTATGTGCCGGGGTTGCCGGGCTTCGCGGTGAAGATCTCGCCTGGGTTTTTCGACAACCCGGCCAAGGGGCTTCCCTCGACCTCGGGGCTGATGGTGGTTCTGTCGACCGAGACGGGCCGGGTGCGGGCGGTATTGCTCGACAACGGCTATCTCACCGATGTGCGCACGGCCGCCGCCGGTGGCGTGGCGGCGCGGCATCTGGCCCCGGAGGGTGCGCGCCGGGCCGCCATCTTCGGAGCCGGGCTTCAGGCGCGGATGCAGTTGCAGGCGCTGCGGCTCGTCCGCCCCATCGAGGAGGTGGCGATCTGGGCGCGCGACCCGGAAAAGGCCCGCGTGCTGGTAGCAGAGCTGAGCGGAGAGGGGCTGCGCGTCCGGGCCTGCGCCGATCCCGCCGAGGCCGCCGCCTTTGGCGATGTGATCGTGACAACGACCCCCGCGACCGAGCCGATCCTGCGCGCAGAATGGCTGCGCCCGGGCCAGCATGTCACCGCCATGGGCAGCGACCAGCCCGGCAAGGGTGAGCTCGATCCTCAGTGCCTCGCCCGTGCGGACCTCTATGTCGCCGACCGGGTCAGCCAGACCCGAACGCAGGGCGAGCTGCGCGCCGCGCTGGCGGCGGGCACGGTGCAGAGCGCCGACGGCATTCCCGAACTGGGCGAGGTCATCACCGGCCGCCAGCCGGGGCGCACATCGTCCGATCAGATCACTATCGCGGATCTGACCGGCACCGGGGTACAGGATACCGCGATCGCCACTCACGCACTGGCCGCCTTCGACTGAGCGGCGCGCCTGAGCTCAGAGCGGCACGGCAGGATATACCCGTTTAACGAGATTCGGTGATGCCTTGTGCAAAGCGCGAAGGCTGAGGTGCCGCCCAGCCTTGTCCGAACGCGCGGGCGCCCTGTGGACCTGGCGTCACCTGTATCCAGGTCGGCGAGACGTCGCGCATTCTGGGCGTCGGCGGCGGTGACCCTACGGAAAATACTTATTTCATATGGATTTGCGTCGCGGGCTGACGCAATCTTTCAGAATAACGAAAAACTGTAACAAAGCCCTGCCATCACCCGGGCAGGGATTGCATCAGGGAATCAGCATGGGTCATTTTCATAGAGGCGCGCCGCGCGCTTGGTTTTCGAAAACAATCATAACGGGCACAGAGCGGAGAGACATATTGCTCGGCTCCCAGCGTGACGACACGATTTCGGGGCTCGGCGGAAACGATCTGCTTCTCGGGCGTCACGGGGACGATCTGATGGAAGGCGGTGCCGGGAACGACCTGATCGTCGGCGGACGCGGATCGGACACGGCGGTCTATGCCGGTTCGGTCCTGGAGTACCGGATCGGGTCGCCCTGGCAGCACAGCTATGGCCATGGCCACGGTTTCGGGCATGGTTTCGGACATCGCCCGGGGCATGTTACCGGACCGGTCATCGTGACCTCCGTCTCGCCGGGTGTCGCCGATGCGGGACGTGATATGCTGACCGGTATCGAGGCGCTGTATTTCCGTGCGGACGACTACACGCTCTTTCTCGACGGCACCAACAACGCCGTTCTCGCTGCCGACGATGCGGTCTCCACGTCGGAGAACGGTGCGCTGGTCATCGACACCGCGCAGCTGCTTGCCAACGACCGCGAGTTCGACGGCGATACCATGGTGGTGACCGCCGTCGACGGTCTCAGCGCGTCGGGCGCCACGGTGTCGCTGAACGGCACGCAGGTCAGCTACGATCCGGGCTCGCTCTTCGACTATCTGGGCGCCGGCGAAACCGCGACCGATACCTTCACTTACACCGTCGATGACGGCAAAGGTGGCGCCGATACCGCAACCGTCACGGTCACAGTCGAGGGCGAGAACGACGCACCGTCGCTGCTGACAATCGACAGCATTTGCCTGATCGAGGGCAATACCGAGGCACCCACCGTGCTGGCCGCCTCCGATGCCGAGGGCGATACGCTGAGCTATGCGATCACCGGCGGGGCCGATGCCGCGTTGTTCGGGATCGACGCGGCCACCGGCAAGCTGGCTTTCCTCTCCGCGCCCGAGGCCGGCGCGCCGCTCGATGACGGCGCCGACAACGGATATGACGTGGAGATCACCGTCAGCGACGGCAATGGCGGTAGCGTCAGCCGCGCGGTGCAGGTGGCGGTTCAGCCCGCCCCACTCGCGGGCCGTCAGACCATCGCATACGACATGGTGGGCAGCGCCAGCCAGAACCTTATCGGCTACAGCAACACCGCGCCGGTCTTTGGCAGCGCGGGGGACGGGTTCGGCCTGTTCTCGGTCGCGACCAGCAGCTCGATCCCCTTCGCGCTGGTCGACGACAGTGCCGGGGTGTACGCGCCGGATTCGCTGGGCATCATCGATTCGGCTTCCAACACCGACACGTTCTTCGGCGTCACCGACACCCAGAACGGCGACAATGACGGCCCGGTCTCGGCGAGCTGGAGCTTCGGTATCGGCGGCTACACCGACCTGTCCCTCTCGGTCGATGTCGGTGCCATGGGGGATTTTGAAAGCTCCGACGGCTTCACGCTCACTTACAATATCGATGGCGGGTCCGAGACCATCCTGTTCGACTTCGTTGCCGATGAGGACGCGTCTCTGGACTACACGCTGGCCGGCGGGGGCGTTTTCTCGCTGAACGATCCGCTGACCGTGGCGGGGTCGGGCGAGGTGCTGTCCAACCTGCTGCAAACGCTGAGCGCGGATATCGCCGGTACCGGCGCCGTTCTGAACGTGACGCTGACGGCTGAGGCCGATGGCGGTTCCGAGGCCTTTGCCATGCAGAACCTGGTGATCGAGGCGGCGGGCGGCGGCAGCGCCCCCGTGGAGCCCACCGAATACGCCATTGCCGCGCTCGGCGAAGATGCGTTCGAGGGCGACAGCGGTGCCACCGGTTACACGTTCCAGATCACCCGCAGCGGCGATGTGAGCGCGGCGGGCAGCGTCGATTTCACTGTCGGCGGCGAGGTCGATGCGGCGGATTTCGGCGGCACGCTGCCATCGGGCACCGTCAGCTTTGCCGCCGGCCAGACCTGCGCGACCTTCACGCTTGAGGTGGCCGGCGATCTCACCGTCGAGGATGACGAGCTCTTCGAGGTGATCCTGTCGAACCCCTCCGATGGCAGCCTCGCCACCGCCAGCGCCGCCGTCACGGTGCTGGACGACGACGACCTGACGCTGATTTCCACGATCCAGGGCAGCGGTGCCGCCAGCGATTACGTCAATCAGGTGGTCACCGTCTCGGCCATCGTCACGCAGGTGACCGGCAGCGGCTACTACCTTCAGGAAGAAGATGCCGATAGCGACGGCGACGCGGCCACCTCCGAGGGTGTGTTCGTGTTCACCGGCGGCGACAACCCGGCGGTGGGCGATCATGTCATCCTGCGCGGCGCGGTCGAGGAATATTTCGGCGAAACCCAGATCGACCAGGAAACGGTGCGGGTGGTGTCCTCCGGCAACGCGCTGCCCACGGCGGCCTCGGTGCTGCTCAGCCCCGATGTGGCGCAGGATTTCGAGGCCATCGAGGGCATGCGGGTGACGCTCGACAGCGGTGTCGCCGAAGAGCGCCTTACGGTGATCGAGAATTTCAATCTCGACCGCTATGGCGAGATCGTGCTCTCGGCCGGCACGCAGATGCAGCCGACGCAGCTCTACGACGCCCAGACCGAGGCCGAAGAGATCCAGGCGCTGATGCAGGGCAATGCCAACAACCGGCTGCTGATCGACGATGGCGTGTCGGCGCAGAACCCCGACGCCTTCACCTTCATCCCCAACGCAACGGCGGGCGACAATGGCAACGGCTATCTCGACGCCGGCGACACCTTCACCGCCGACGGGCCGACGCTGCGGCTGGGCGCCGAACTCAACGCGCCGGTTACCGGGGCGATGGGGTATGCCTATGGCGAATACCGGCTGGTGATCGACGATCAGCTCGATATCGACGAGGCCACCAATAGCGGCGCGCGTCAGGTCGTGCCCGATCCGGTGGGGGGCGATTTCCAGATCGCTTCGGTCAATGTGCTGAACTATTTCACCACGCTGAGCGGTGGGGTGGGTCCGAACGGGCTTGACCCGCGCGGCGCCTCGACAGCGGCGGATCTGGAGCGGCAGACCGACAAGCTGGTCGACGCCATTCTGGGCACCGGCGCCGAGGCCTTTGCCTTGCAGGAGCTGGAGAATGGCGGCTTCGGCGATGGGTCTGCGATTGACACGCTGGTCGATGCGCTGAACGCCGAGGCGGCGCTGCGCGGGCTCTCCGCCAGCTATGCCTTTGTCGATCCAACCGGCGGCGATCCCGACGGGTTCATCGGCACCGACGCGATCACCACTGGCATCCTCTACGATACCAACAGCCTGACGCTGGTCGCCTCCGATTACATCGTCTTTGACGAGCCTTCGGCCGCCACCACCTATGCGCTGGCCGAGGTGCTGAATGCAGTGGTTCCTGCGGGCGACCGGCTGGGCGATTTCCAGCGCAACCGCCCCGCTGTCGCCGCGACCTTCGAAGATCCGGCGACGGGCGAGCGCTTCACCATCGTCTCGAACCACTTCAAATCGAAGGGCGATAGCGGGCTGGTCGATCTGGTCGCCGCCGCGCAGGACTATCTCGACAATGGCGGCACCGCCATCACCCAGGCCGATATCGACGCGCTGACCAGCGATCCGAACTACGATCAGGGCGACGGCCAGGGTTTCTGGAACGCGGTGCGCGCCGATGCGGCGGGCGAAGTGCAGAGCTGGGTCGAGACCGAATATGACGGCGGCGGCGTCATCGATTACCTGCTGATGGGCGATTTCAACGCCTATGCGCAGGAGGATCCGGTCCAGACCCTGACCGACGATCCGGACATGGTGGACCTCATCGACGCCTTCATCGGCACCGAGAACGCCTATAGCTATGTGTTCGACGGCCAGCAGGGCGCGCTCGATCAGGCGGTTGCCTCCGCTGGGCTCGCTGGCGATGTGACCGGCCTGACCGAATGGCACATCAACGCCGACGAGCCGGACCTGCTCGGCTATAACAGCGCCTACAACGATCCGGGGTTCTACGAGGACAGCCTCTTTGCGTCCTCGGATCACGACCCGCTGATCCTCGGGCTGGATCTGACGCCGGATGGTTTCGATCTGCTCACCTGAGCCGAAACCCCGGGCCCGAAGCCAAAAACGCCGCGCTGTCACAGCGCGGCGTTTTCACGTCTGGCGGAGGGGTGGGGCGCTCAGTAATCCTTTTCGAAGAACACCCCGAAGCCGGTATTGCCGCTGGTCGAGACCTGACCGCGCGCCTTGACGTTGCGGTTGATCTGGATGTTCAGGTTCACATCTGTGTTGCCGTCCGAGCCGATCTCGACATCCGTATAGACATTGTCGCTGATATATTTTCCCAGGCGCAGCCCGGCATTGCCCTGCTCGTCGGTGGTCACGTCGAAATCGTCGAGCCCGAAGCCCTGGCGCAGATTGCCAACGATGCCCTCGCCGCCCTTGCCGGCCAGCGTGTTCACCGCCGCCGCGATGCGCAGCGCCTGAAGTGCCGAAAGCTCTGACACGTCGCGACCAAAGAGCAGGAGGGCCAGCACCTCTTCTTCGGGTCGCGAGGGGTTCGAGCGGAAGCTCACCTCTGGCGAAGTCGCCTGACCCTCCAGCGCCACGGTGATCACCGTGCCGTCGCGCTCGGTGGTGGCCTCGACCTCAAGCGTCGGGTCGAAATTGCCGGTGAGCCGCAGGATGGCCCTCTCCAGCGTCAGGCGCTGGCCGAGAATGTCGAGCCGTCCCCTGATCAGGTCGAAGCGGCCCACGGGCACGATATCCTGCGAGGTGCCGGTGAGGCGCAGCGTGCCGCCGAGTTCCGCATCGAGCCCGCGGCCGCGGACAAAGATCCGCGACGGCGCGCGGATCTCCAGATCCAGCGGCAGGACGTAGGGCGCGCCGCCGCCGGTCTCGCTTGCCTCCAGCAGCCCGGCGCGGGCGCGGGTCTGTCGCACGGCGCCGGGCTCGGCGATATGGGTCAGGGTGAAACTGCGGCTGCCCGGCCCGAGCCCCGTTTCGGGGATGCGCAGCTCGGCCTGAAGGAACTCGATCACGCCGCCGATACGCGGGCCGGTCGCCAGCGGCCCCTGCACGGTGATGTCGCCCTCGGCATTGGCCTGAAACAGGCGCCGGTCCTGCAATACCAGATCGCGCAGCCGCATGGTGAGATCGGCGTTGAAGGGGGCGGCGAGGCCCACCGTGCCTTCGGCGCGTAGCGTGCCGCCGGAGGAAAGCTGGCCCTCGACCGTCAGGCGCGACTGTCCACCGCCGAGCGTGCTGTCGATGTTGACACCGGTCAGCGTCATCGCCGGGCCGGGCAGCACCACCTCGGCGCCGTTCACCTGGATGCTGCCCGAAAGCGAGCTGGGCGCCAGCGGCCCGTTCAGCCGCAGGTCGAGCCGCGCCAGCCCGGAGAGCAGGTTGGGCGCGGCGATGCGGTTGGCCAGCGCCAGCGGCGCGGTGCCGTTGATGGCGAGATTGGCGCTGTCGAAGGCGCGGGCGAGGCTGCCGGAGATCCGCGCCTCGGTGCCGCCGGGGGCGGTGACGCTGGTGTTGACCTGCCACGGCCCGGTGCCGCTGGCGCTCAGCGTGCCGGTGGCGGTGGCGCGACCGGGGAGCTGCTCGACGAGGAGCCCCAGATCGCGCAGCGCCACATCGTATGTCAGCGCGCTGTCGCCTTGTTGCGCCATGCTGCCACTCGCGGTGGCGGTCAGTTCGGGGGTGTTGAGGTCGAGCCGCTCGACGGTGATCAGCCCGTTGCCGTCCCGCTGCACCGAGACCGTCGCTCTGCCATCGCCGGCCAGCAGCGCGTCGGCTTGAGCAATCCCAAGCCCGACATCGCGCGTGTTCAGTGTGCCGTCGGCGCTCAGCGATCCGTCGGCGAGGCTGTAGGAGGCGGTGCCGTCGAAACTGGCGCTGCCGCGCAGCGGACGCCCGACCAGCGGTGCATAGGCCGAAAGCGCGTCGGCGGCGGCGTTGCCGGCAAAACGCAGGAGGCCGATGCTGCCATCGGCGGTTTTCGTGGCGGTCAGCGCGCCATCGGCGCGCGTGCCGTCGGGGCCGGTGGCGGTGAAATTCAGCGCGTAATCGCCGGGGCTTTCCTTCAAATCGCCGCTGAGCGATGCGCTCCCGCTCATGCCGGGCTGCACCCGCGACAGCTCGGGCAGGCTGAGCTCGAAACGGCCCGAGCTGGCATCGGTGCGGTATTCGCCCTGCGCGGTGAGCCCGATGCCGGGGCCGTCGATCTCCAGCCGGCGCAGAAAGGTGCCGGCCTCGTTGCGCTCCACATTGCTGGCGAGCGCCACCCGCCCGGCGAGCAGCCCGTCGAGCTGCGCGATATCGGCGGAGAGATCGGTGGCGCTGCCGTCGAGCGCGAGGTCGAAGCGCCCGGATAGCGGCTCCACATGGCCGCTGAGGGCAAGATCCGCCGCGCCGCCAAGATCGCGCCCGGCAAGGCCGGAGAAACGCTCCAGACCGCTGGTGCGCAGGGTGAGGTCGGGCTCTATGGCCGGGTCGCTGCCCTGCGACAGCCCGGAGAAGGTGATATCGCCGGCGATATCCAGCCCGGCGCCGCTGAGGTCGATATCGGTGAGGCGCAGCGGTGCCTCTTCCTGCCAGTCGAATTGCAGCGTGCCGCGCAGCGCCTCGCCGGCGGCGCGGGCCAGCGCCTCGTCGGCAAGCGTGAGCCCGCTTGCGTCCATCGCCAGCCGGCCCTGTACCTGGCCGGGCAGGGGGCTGCCGGCATTGCGGTCGATGCTGCCCTCGCCGGTGATCCGCGCCTCGCGCAGCGCCATCTCGGGCCGGTCGAGCCCGCGCGCCAGCATCTCCAGCGTGAAGCCGTCGCCCTCGGCGGCGTCATAGTCCAGCGTCAGCGTCGCCTCATCGAGCCGGGTCACCTGCTCTGCAAAGGCCAGCCGCACCGGGCTGCCATCCTGCGAGGCGATGCGCCCGTCGAGCGCCAGCCGCTCTGGCCAGCCATCGGCGCCGATCCGCGCCGCGCCGGTCAGCGCGACACTGGCGGTTTGCAGATCGAGCTCGTCGAGCGCAATGGCGCCGCCGGATTCCAGCATGCCATTGGTGCGCAGCGACTGGCGCGCGCCGAGAAAGGCGCGCTGGTCCTCGGGCAGCAGCGGGCGCAGGTCGCCGGCCAGATCGGCGGCAAAGCGATAGCCCTCTTCGGCGGCGCCCTGAAGCGTGATCTCCCCGGCGAAACGGTCCTGCCCGTCGGTGGCAAGCGCCAGATCGGCGGTGAAATCGTCGAGCGGATCGTCGCCCTGCAAGGTCAGCCGCAGCGCCGGCGCGCCGGGCAGCCCGGCCCTGGTGGTCAGCAGGCCGCCCGCCGCCTCCTCCAGCGCCAGATCGACACTCAGCCGGCGGGTCTCGTTGGCGTAACTGCCGGAAAAGGTCAGCGCGTCGCGCGGTCCGTCGATCCGCTGCACCGAGAGCTCGGCATTGCCCTCGCCGCCGGCGAGCTGCGCCGAGCCGGCGATCCCGAGCGCGATCTCCTCGCCGATCACCGGCGCGCCGAGCTCGACGCGTTCGATGGCAAACTCGCCGATATTCACCGAGACCGGCAGCTCGGGCAGTGAAAAGCTCCTGCCGCTGGCTTCCGGCGTGGGCGCGTCGCCGCCCGAGGCGGGCAGCCGGGCGATCTCCAGCCGCGCCGCGGTGAGGGCATTGACCTCGACACGGCCGGTCAGCAGCGCGGCGCGGCTCCAGTCGAGCTCCGCGTCCTCCAGTGTCAGCCAGACGCCGTCATCGTCGGCGATGGTCATGCGGTCCATGGTCGCTTGCGCGCTCAGCGCGCCGCGAAAGCCGCGCACCTGCACGTTCATCCCCTCGGAGGAGAGCGCGTCCTCGATCAGCCGTTCGAGCCGTGTGCCCTCGTCCTCGTCCTGCGCGTGGGCCGGCAGGGCAAGACCGAAGAGCAGCGAGAGCAGAAGTAGAAAGCGTTTCAAAATGCCTGACCTATGCCGAGATAAAGCTGCACGCCGCCGGTGTCGTTGCTGCCGCCGGTGGGGGCGGCGACGTCGAGCCTGAGCGGGCCGATGCCGGTCTGATAGCGTACCCCAAGGCCCGCGCCGGAATGCCAGTCGCCATCGTCGCCGGGCGTGCTGCCTTCGCCGATGAACCCGGCATCGGCAAAGGCCACGAGGCCCCAGGTTTCACCGATATCCTGCCGGACCTCGGCGGAGAGCCCAAGAAAGCTGCGCCCGCCGCTTTCGTCGCCGCCGCCGAGATCGACATTGAGCGACTGATAGGGCTGGCCCCGCACCGTGCCGGCGCCGCCGGAATAGAACAGGAATTCCGGCTGCGTCTCGGTCAGCTCCGATCCCATGACCGAACCGACTTGCAGCCGCCCGGCCAGCACCGTGCCCTTGTTTTCGCCCAGCCCGTAATAGCCGCGCAGATCGGCGTAGAAGCGCGCGCCGTCGCCGGGCCCGTCGATATCGAGGAACGGCGTCAGCTCGGTGCCGACATACCAGCCCGAGCGCGGATCGAGATCGTTGTCGCGCTTGTCCCAGGTGAGCGACAGCGGCATGGTGAAGAGCAGGAATTCGCGGTGACCGAGATCGTCGTCGGTCTCGGAATAGATCAGGCCGAGGCCGATCTCGGCGCTCAGATCCTCGTTGAAGCGGCGGGTGAGGCCGGCGGTCAGTCCGAGACTGTCGGCGGAATAGGTCGGCTCGTTCTCGGTCGACAGAGCGGCCTGAAAGAAGGCGTCGGTATCGGGGCCGAGCCGGGCGATGGCGGCGGGCACTTCGAGCCGCGCCGAGAGGCCGGCGTCGATCTCGCCGGTATTGTTCGAGATGTCGGAGATGTCGCCTTCGATGCGCAGGCGCTCGGCGCCGCCCATGAAGTTGCGATGCATCCAGAAGCTGCTGAGCGCCAGCCCTTCGAGCGAGGATATCTCGGCGCCGAAGCCGAAGCGGCGCGGCTTGGCGTCGGCAACGCGCAGCTCGATATCCAGCGTGCCGTCGGGGTTGGCGGTCTCGGCCTCGGTCACGGTGACGCTGGAAAAGGCGCCGGTGGCGGTCAGGCGGCGGGTGACCTCGGTCAGCTCGTCGGGATCGAAGCGTTCGCCATTGGGCAGGCCGGCGATGCGGCGCTGCGCGGCGGTGCGCACGGCGCTGTCATTGACGGTGACAAGGCGGCCAAAGCGCAGCTCGGGGCCGGGGGCGACGATCATGTCGACGTCGATCCGGCTGTTGGCGTGGTTGGCGGTGATCTGCTGGCGCGAAAGCTCGGCCTTGGCATGGCCGAGCTGGCGCCAGCCGTCGATGGCGGCATTGGCGGCATCGCCGATCAGCCCCGAGCGCGCGGTGGAGGTGGGCGCGAACCCCTCGGGCAGCTCGGTGCCGGGCGCCAGCGGTTGCAGCCGCGTGTTGCCGAACTTGAACTTGGGGCCGGTGGTGACCGTGACCACGACGGTGTCTACCGCGTCCGGTGTCGAGAGCAGCGGAATGTCGGAGGCCTCGCGCCCGTCGAGCAGGATGCTCACCGTGCCGCCGTAGTAGCCGTTTGCATAAAGCGTCTCGACCAGGATGCCGTAATCGGACAGCGCCGCTGCCAGCGCGTCCTGTCCGGTGACCCGGCCTTCGTCCTGCGCGGCGGCGAGGGCGGAGTTGCTCTTGATCTGTGCGCGCAGATCCTCGTCCATATCGGGGGTGGAGAAATTCAGGGTCTCAAATGCGGCGGCCGGGCCGCTGGCGAGGCACAGGGCAAGACCAAGGGCCATTGGAATGCGCCGTAGGGTCACTGGAAGTCCTTTCCTCTGGCCAAACGAGCGAATGCGCGCAAATCGGCGCTCCGCCACTCTATGGCAGAGCTAGCGCAGACGCTAGTGTGCGCAAGCATATCTTGTGGGCTGTGCGAGGATGCGCAGGGTGGCCGAGCGCGCCCCGCCTCTGTTCGAAACCGCAGTGCTTGCCTGCGGTCGCGCCAGCTTCTATCCCGGTCGCAACCGGATCCGCAGGCATGAGGGGGCAGCGCATGGCGCGTATCTATATCACCGGAACCTCCGGCGTGCTGGGCTATGAGCTTCTGGCGCATCTGGGCACGCAGGCGGCGCCCGTCACCGGGGTTGCGCGGCGCGATCTTCGGGTCGAGGGCACCGGATTGGACCAGATCGTCACCACGGAGGTGCTGGCGCCGGACTGGCTGCCCGAGGGCGACACCGACAGCACCATCTTGCATTGCGCCGGGCTCGCCAGCCCGCGCTTGGCCTTTGCCGATTTCGCCGATCTCAGCCGCCGCGAGATCGAGCCGCAGATCGGCTTTGCCGAGGCGCTGGTGGCGCGCGGCTGGGCCGGGCATCTGGTCTATGTCTCCTCCGCCGGGGTCTATGGCGATACCGACGATCTGCCGATTGCCGAGACCGCCCCCTTGCAGCCGAAATCCCATTACGCGCTGCAAAAGATGGCGGTGGAGCAGGGGCTGACGCTGCTGGCCAACCGCCACGGCTTTCGCCTGACGATCCTGCGGCTGGCCAATGCCTATGGCTCGCCGCTGGCCGGGCCGCGCTATGGCGTGGTGAACATCCTGCTCGACGCGCTGGAGACCGGCGCGCCCTTCAGGCTCTTCGGCACCGGCGAGAGCCTGCGCGATTATATCCATGTCTCGGATTTCTGCCGCGCGGTGGCGCGGGTCTGCGCGCTGGCCTTCCCCGAGCGGATCATGACGCTCAATATCGGCACGGGGCAAGGCACCTCGCTGGCAAGGCTGGTGGCGCTGGTGCAGGAGGTGACGGGGCGCGAGCTGGTGCTGCAACGCGAACCGCTCGAAAGCGAGATCAAATCCAACGTGCTGAAGATCGACCGCGCCCGCGCGCTGCTCGACTGGGTGCCACAGGTCGATATCGAAGAGGGGCTGCGCCGCGCCGTCGCGGCGCTGGGCTGAGGCTCAGTCCTCCTCGAACGGATCCCACTCGTCCTCGACCTCGGGCAGCGCCTCGGCGACGGCCTCCTGCGCGGCCGCCTCAGCGGTGTGCACCTTGAGGATTTCCGCCTCGGGGAAGGCGGCGAGCGCGGCCTGCACCAGCGGGTGCTCGCGCGCCTCGGCCTTCAGCGCCAGCTCGGCGGCGTGTTCCTTTTCATAGACGGTGGGTGCGTCGCAGCCATTGACCAGGATCACCGCCCAGCGGTTGCCGGTCCAGCGTTGCAGGGCAGAGCCCAGTTTCTGCGCCAGATCAGCCGGTGCGCTGTCGTCGGGAGTGAACTCGATCCGCCCGGGCTGATAGGCGGCGAGGCGCACATGGCGTTCCACCTGCGCCAGCAGCAGCCCGTCGCGATTGGCGCGGATCAGCTCGATCACATGCTCGAAGCTCGGGTAATGCGCCAGCGCCGCCTCGGGCGCGACCGCGCGCACCGCATTGCCCTGATGCGCCACCGGGCCGGAGGGCGCCGCGTGGGTCGGCGCCGGGCCGCCCATCGCGTTGGCGCCGCCTGAGGGCCCGTGCGCGTAACCGCCGCCTCCGCCGGGGCCCGGGCTGGGCGGTGGCGGGGTGTCCTGCAACTTGCGCAGCAGCTCTTCGGGCGAGGGCAGCTCGGCCACATGGGTGAGCCGGATCACCGCCATCTCGGCGGCCATCATGGCGTTGGGCGCCTGCGCCACCTCGTCCAGCGCCTTGAGCAGCATCTGCCACATGCGGGTCAGCGCCCGCATGCCGAGATTGGCCGCCAGCGCCTGGCCGCGTGCGCGCTCGTCGGGGGAAATCGTCGGGTCTTCAGCGGCTTCCGGCGTGATCTTCACCACCGAGGTCCAGTGCGTCAGCTCTGCCAGATCGCGCAGCACCGCCAGCGGGTCGGCGCCGTCGGCATATTGCTCCGAAAGCTCGGTCAGCGCGCCGGGCGCGTCGCCATGCATGATCTTCTCGAAAAGATCCATCACCCGGCCCCGGTCCGCGAGCCCCAGCATGGCACGGACCTGATCGGCGGTGGTCTCACCGGCGCCATGCGAGATTGCCTGATCCAGCAGCGAGGTCGCATCGCGGGCCGAACCCTCCGCGGCGCGGGTGATGAGCGCCAGCGCGTCGTCGGTGATCTCGGCCTCCTCGGAGGTGGCGATCTTGCGCAAGAGCGCGATCATCACCTCGGGCTCGATCCGGCGAAGGTCGAAGCGCTGGCAGCGGCTCAGCACGGTCACCGGCACCTTGCGGATCTCGGTGGTGGCGAAGATGAATTTCACATGCGCCGGCGGCTCTTCCAGCGTCTTGAGCAGCGCGTTGAACGCGCTGGTCGAGAGCATGTGCACCTCGTCGATGATGTAGATCTTGTAGCGCGCCGAGGCCGCCCGGTAATGCACCGAGTCGATGATCTCGCGGATATCGTTGACGCCGGTGTTCGAGGCCGCGTCCATCTCCATCACATCGACATGGCGGCCCTCCATGATGGCGGTGCAATGCTCGCACTGGCCGCAGGGCTCGGTGGTGGGGCCGCCATTGCCGTCGGGGCCGATGCAGTTCATGCCCTTGGCGATGATCCGCGCGGTGGTGGTCTTCCCGGTGCCGCGAATGCCGGTCATGATAAAGGCCTGCGCGATGCGCCCGGCCTTGAAGGCGTTTTTCAGCGTGCGCACCATGGCGTCCTGACCGACGAGATCGGCAAAGGTCTCGGGGCGGTATTTGCGGGCGAGGACCTGATATTTCGGGCTCTGGTCGGACATGGTGGCCTTTTGCGCTGCGGGGTTGCGGCCAAGGTATGCGCGGCGCGGGCCAAGGTAAACCGGCTGTCGCGCAAAAGCCGATTGCGCCGGTCGCGCTTTTGCCTATCCTGCGCGCAGGCCCGCCGGCAGGGGGCCGCCCGGTCCGCGGAAAGCGCCCGCACCTGCCTTTCGGATTTTCGATGAAAATTCGGTTCCCTTCGCCCGGCTTAGCGGACCATCGGGCGGTCACAGAGGTAACCGACCATGTCCGAGATCTCTCTCGATTCGCTGCGTTTCGACGCCAAACGCCTGCAACGCGGGTTCGAATCCGGCGCGCCCTGGGCGCTGGAGCGGCTGCGCGTGTATCCGCCGCGCGCCACGCTGTCCGGCCTGAAGCGCGCCGATTTCCTGCAAGTGGTGGCGCGCGAGAACGGATTCGAAAGCTGGCCGCGGCTGAAGCTCGCCGCCGAGACCCAGGGGCTCGACCGCGCCGCAAGCGTGCAGCGGCTGAAAGTGGCGCTGTTTCAGGGTCAGACGCGCGTTGCGGCGCAATTGCTGGAAGACACCCCCGATCTTGCCGACGGGCTCTTTGGCCTGCAATGCGCGCTCTATCGACGCGAGGCGGTGGCGGCGGCACTGGCGGAAAATCCCGCGCTGGCGGTCGCCCGGCACGGCCCGCGCAGCCCGATCCTGCATCTGGCCTTCTCGCGCTGGATCCACGAGCGCCCCGGGCTGGAGGCGGATATGCTGGCGGTGGCCGAACTGCTGCTGGCCCATGGCGCCGATGTGAATGACGGCTATCCGCATCGCGAGGGTGAGGCGCATCTGCTCTCGGCGCTCTATGGGGCGATCGCGGCGGACAATATGCCCATGGTGCGCTGGCTGCTGGAGCAGGGCGCCGATCCCGATGACGGCGAGTCGCTCTATCACGCCACCGAGCTCGGCCATCACGAAGGCCTGCGGATGCTGCTGGCGCATGGCGCCGATCCGGCGGGCACCAATGCTCTGCTGCGGGCGCTGGATTTCAACGATCACGCGGCGGTTGAGATGCTGATCGCCCGTGGCGCGCGGGTCGATGAGTTCAATGCCGAGGAGGTGGGCGGTGAGGCGCCCTGGGTGATCCCGGCGCTGTTCCAGGCGGCCCGGCGCGGCTGCGACCGGCGCATGGTCGCGCTGCTGCTCGAGGCCGGAGCCGATCCGCGCGGGCAGTGGCAGTGGATGACGCCTTATGCCTATGCCCGGGTTTATGGCAGCCGGGCGGTGGCGGACGCTATGGAGGCGCGGGGTGTCGCGACGCCGCTCACGCGTGAGGAGGCGCTTCTGGCGCGCGCGGCGGAGGGGCTGGAAAGCCCCGGCGAGTATCTCGACCCCGCGGCGATCCCGCCCGCCTGCCGCGATATCCTGCGCGAGATCGCCGACAGCGCGGCGCATCTGCCGCAGATCCGCGCGCTGGTGGCGCTGGGCGTGCCCTATGACGCGCCGGGGCCGCAGGACGGGGTGACGCCGGTGCAGTCCGCCGGCTGGGCCGGCAGCCCGGAGGTGATGGGCTATTTCCTGAGCTTGCGTCCGGATCTGTCGCATATCAACGGCTACGGCGGCACGCTGCTCTCGACCATCCTGCACGGCTCGGAAAACGCGCCTCAGCGCGACGGGTGCGATCATATCGCCTGTCTCGAACTGGCGCTGCGGGCCGGGGTGGCGCTGCCGCGCGCGGCGCTTCGCGGGGCAGGGCGTGCGGATGTGGCGGCGTTCCTGCGGGGCTGGGCCGAGGCGCATCCGGGGCAGGTGGTCTGACCCTGTGTGCCGGGCCGGTCATTTCCCTTTCTGCCGCCGCCGGTTCTGCGTATCATCGCGGACAAGGTCATTGGTTGTGAGGGATTGGGTATGCGTCTCAGGGGCGTCCGGCGGAGCCGCAATATCGAGGACCGGCGCGGTGCCGGGGGAGGCGGGAAAGCCTCCTTCGGCGGTGTCGCGCTGCTGCTTGTGCTGGCCATCGGCTATTTCGCGGGGGTCGATGTCACGCCGCTGCTCGACAGCGCGACCCGGCAGCCGGGCACAGCGCGCGAACCCACAGCCGAGGAGGAGCGTGCTGCGGAGTTTTCGGCGCAGGTTCTCGCCACGACCGAAGAGGTCTGGGGGCGGATCTTCGAAGAACAGCTGGGCCGCAGCTATACGCCGCCGGTGCTGGTGCTGTTTCTGGGTCAGACCTCATCGCCCTGCGGCGGCGCCAGCGGCGCGACCGGGCCGTTCTACTGCCCCGCCGACCGCAAGGCCTATCTCGATACCGAGTTTTTTGCCACGCTGTCACAGCAGCTCGGCGCGCGCGGCGATTTCGCGGCGGCCTATGTGATTGCGCATGAGGTGGCGCATCACGTCCAGAACGAGCTGGGCATCCTCGGGCAGGTCAACGAGGCGCGGCAGGCGGTGGGCCAGGTGCAGGCCAACGCGCTGACGGTGCGGCTGGAATTGCAGGCGGATTGCCTCGCCGGGGTCTGGGCCACCCATGTGGACGGCTTGCTGGAGCCCGGCGATATCGAGGAGGCGCTGAACGCGGCGCGGATGATCGGCGACGATCATTTGCAGCGCCGCGCCGGCCGGGTGCCGCAGCCGCACAGCTTTACCCACGGCACTTCGGAGCAGCGCGAGAGCTGGTTCGCGCGCGGCTACGAAGCCGGCGATCCCGGTGCCTGCGACAGTTTCGCGGCGGACCGGCTCTGAGATGATCGTGCATGCGCTTCCCGTTGCAGGCGGCATCCTCGCCATCGCGCCACTGCCGGGGCTGGAAGGCGACTACGCGGGGGACATGGCGCATCTCGACGAATGGCGCCCGGCCATGGTCATCTCGCTGGCTACCAGGGCCGAACTGGAAGCGGTTGGCGCGCAGGAGATCGGCCAGCATGTGCAGGAGCATGGCGCGCGCTGGGCGCATCTGCCGATTGCCGATTTCGGAACGCCCGACGAGCCGCTTCTGGCGCTTTGGCCGGAACTCAGTCGATTTGCGCGCCGCGCGCTCTCGGGTGGCGGGCGCGTCCTGGTGCATTGCCGGGGCGGGTGCGGACGCTCGGGTATGGTTGCGCTGCGGCTGATGATCGAGGCAGGGGAGGCGGGCGACGAGGCGCTGGCGCGGTTACGCGCGGTACGGCCCTGTGCGGTGGAGACGAGAGCCCAGATGCGCTGGGCGATGGCGGGACGGCGCGAGGCGGCACAGTTTCTGCGGCACGAGGACTGAAAAAATTCGTACGAATTTTTTCGTTCAAAGATTTTTCGTACGAAAAATCTTTGTTTTCCCCACCCGCGTTCTCGCGAAGGCCATCACGAAATTGCGGGGAAAGAGGTGAGAGGCTGGACAACGACCCAAGCGGGGCTCGTTACGGCTGCTTCCTTCCGGACCTGACCGGGTTGGCGAGGCGCCTGCCCGCGCCAACCTCTCAAGAGCGCAGATAATGCCGCGGCGACGGATTCGCAACCCCGGCGTCTTTGCCTGATGTCAGAGCGCGATGCGGAACCGCGCAAAGCCCTCCGGCGTGTCGCCCGCATCCTCGAGATCCAGCGCCTGCATGTCCTCGACATAACCGCGCGCCGCCGGGCCGGTCTCGAACAGCACGGTGGTGCCTGGCATCGGGGCAAAGCGCCAGTTGTCGTCGGCGCTCGGGTTGATGGTGCCCTGCTCGACGATATAGCGCACGATCACGTCGCGGTTGGTGTCCGGCCCCTCGAAGATCACCGTATCGCCGGTGCCCGGGAAGCTGCCGCCGCCGGAGGCGCGATAATTGTTGGTGGCGATGATGAATTCCATCTCGTCGGTCACCGGCGCACCGTCATGGCGCAGATCGACGATCCGCTGCGCCTCCGGTGCCGCCAGTTCGCCGCCGGAGGTGAAACGCGACGGTTGCGACAGGTCGATCCGGTAGCTGACGCCGTCGATCACGTCGAAATTGTAGCTCGGGAAATCCGGGTTCAGCAGCACCGCGTCCTGCGATCCGGGCGCGATCCGGTTGAACATGCCCGCCGAGCGCTCCAGCCAGCCGCGCAGCTGTGCGCCGGTCACCTTCACCGCGCGCACGGTGTTGGGGTAGAGGTAGAGATCGGCCACGTTCTTGATCGCCACATCGCCGGCGGGCACATCGGTGTAATACTCCGGCCCGCCGCGTCCGCCGGCCTTGAACGGTGCCGCCGCCGAGAGGATGGGCAGCCCCTCGTAGTCCGTGCCCTTCATCATCTGCGCGATATACCATTGCTGTGCGTTCGAGACGATCTGTACCGAAGGATCGTCGGCCACCAGCGCGAAATAGGAATAGAGCGGTGCCGAGGTCTTGCCCACGGCGCGGCGCACATAGGCCAGCGTCTCCTCATGCGCCTGCGCGACCGAGGCCAGAACCGCGGGGTCGTCCTCGACCAGCGCGGTGACCGAGCGGTCTTCGTTGCGCTGCGCGATGGGGCGCGCCTCGGAACTGGTCGAGACCACGCGCCATTCATTGCCGTCGCGTTCCAGCAGCAGGTCGATCAGCCCCATATGCGAGCCCCAGAAACCGCCCATCACCGCCGGTTTGCCGTGGATCGTGCCGGCGCCAGCATCGACGCCCGCGTAATCCGCATAGGTCGGCGAGGGGAAAACCAGATGGCTGTGGCCGGTCATCACCGCGTCGATCCCGTCGATCCCGGCAAGCGGCACAGAGGCGTTCTCCATGCCCTCGGCATGATCCGCCGCGCCGATGCCGGAATGGCTGAGCGCGATGACCAGATCCGCGCCGTCCTCGACGATCTGCGGCACCCAGGCGCGCGCGGTCTCGACGATGTCGCGGGCCTGGACATTGCCTTCGAGATGCTTGCGGTCCCAGTTCATCACCTGCGGCGGGGTGAAGCCGATCACGCCGACGCGGATCGGATGGCTGTTGCCGGCGCCGTCGGTCAGCACGCGGTCGAGAATGACATAAGGTTTGAAGAGCGTCTTGTCGGCGCGCGGACCGGCGCCGGCCGCGGTCGCGATATTGGCCAGAACGACGGGGAATTCGGCGCCAGCGGCGGATTTCATCAGAAAATCCAGCCCGTAGTTGAATTCGTGGTTGCCGATCGTGCCGGCGTCGAATCCGACCGTGTTCATCGCGGTGATGACCGGATGGGCGTCGCCCTCCTTCATGCCGCGCTCATAGGCGATGTAATCGCCCATCGGATTGCCCTGAAGGAAATCGCCATTGTCGAACAGCATCGCATTGGTCGCCTCGGCGCGGATGCCCCGGATGATCGACGCGGTGCGCGACAGCCCGACCGTATCGACCGGTTTGTCGGCGTAATAATCGTAGGGATAGACATGCACATGCAGGTCCGTGGTTTCCATGATCCGGAGATGGGCCTGGTTCGGCGCGGCATTCGCCGAATAGGGATGAAGTGCGATCAATGCGGAGCCTGCGGCTGTGCCCGCCAGAAAGGACCGGCGGGAGAGGTCGGATGTGCGGGGCCGGGACATGATTGCGCTCCTTCGCTGAGAGTCGATTCGTGCGTAAACCAGTTTCCCAACATCCCCACGACATGAGGAAAGAAAAAACGACGCCGTTCAACCTTTGGGAGAGGCTTCCGTTGCGGCAGCGCACGCGCCGAATCCGGTTTGCCACGCGGCGGCTGTCGTGGCATGCCGGGTTGGGCGGTGCGAGGGAGCGGTGACGATGCGACATGCGGAAGAGGTGACCTTTGGCGGTTCGGGGCTCGACCGTGCCGCGGAGCTGAGGGGCGATATCCCGGCTATGGCCGCGCTGATGCAGGCCGAGAGCAGCCGCACCCTGGCGCTCTGGCGAGGCAAGCTGCTGGTGGCGGGGGAGGCGGCAGAGCCCTGTCGCCTGCCGCTCGATCATCCGGTGCTGCGCGAGGCGCGTGCCGCGCCGCTGTTTCTGGGCCGCGAGGGCGAGGCCGCGATCTTTGCGCATGATCTTTCGGCCTGGGAGCCGGAGGCAGCAGGCGATGCCGAGGGCGGCTTTCTCGATCAGAGCGAACAGCATCACCCGGCCTGCGCCCCGGAAGAGCGTTTCGTCGAGCTGCGCACGCTGCTCACCCGGCTCACGCCACGCGCCGCCGAGCTTGGGGCGACGGCGCGCGCGCTTTTCTCCTGGCATGCGAGCCACGGCTTCTGTGCCCGCTGCGGCGCCGCGAGCGATGTGTTCATGGCGGGCTGGCAGCGGATCTGCCCCTCCTGCGGCGCGCAGCATTTCCCGCGCACCGATCCGGTGGTGATCATGCTTGTCACGCGTGGCAATGCCTGCCTGCTGGGGCGTTCGCATGGCTGGCCGGAGGGGATGTATTCCTGCCTCGCGGGCTTTGTCGAACCGGGCGAGACGCTGGAGGCGGCGGTGCGTCGCGAGGTCTTTGAGGAGAGCGGCGTGCGCGTCGGCGCGGTGCGCTATCTCGCCAGCCAGCCATGGCCGTTTCCCGCCTCTCTGATGATCGGCTGCCACGGCGAGGCCGAGAGCGAGCGGATCGAGATCGACCCGGGCGAGATCGAAGAGGCGCGCTGGGTCAGCCGCGAGGAGCTGGCGGAGGCCTTTGCCGGCGCCGTGCCCGAGATCAAGCCGGCGCGAAAGGGCTCCATTGCGCATTTTCTGCTGCGCAACTGGCTTGCGGACCGGCTGGCTTGACGCGACACTGCGTGCAAAGACAACATCTTCGATGATGGATAAGAGGGCAGGATGCAGTTATCGACCAAGGAAGATATCGAGGCGCCGCTCGATCGGGTATTCTCCCAGGCGAGCGATTTCGAGCATCTGGAGCGTCAGGTGATGCGCCGGGGCGTCGATGTGCGGCGGGTTTCGGGCGATCCGGCGCAGCCGGCGGCTGGGATGGGCTGGCTGGCCGGGTTCCGCTTTCGCGGCAAGCCGCGCGAGGCGGAGATCGCCTTGACCGAATACGATGTGCCCAACCGGCTGTGCTACCGCACGGTGTCGGGCGGGATCGAGGCGGTGACGCAGATCGACTTCGTGGCGTTGTCGCGGTCGCGCACCCGGGTCGGCATGGAGATCGCGCTCACGCCCAAGACGCTTTCGGCGCGGGTTCTGCTGCATTCGATGAAGCTTGCCAAGGGCAATGTGGAAAAGCGTTTTCGGGTGAAGATGGCGGATTACGCCAAGGAGCTGGAGGACCGGCTGAAGCGCGAGGGGTGAGGCGGTTCGGCCGCGGTGGGCAGATTGCCCACCCTACGTTTGAGCCGTGTCATCGTCGGCCCGTGGGTTGGCGAACGGAGCCCTGAACCTCTCGGTTTATCTTGGCCAAATCCTAAAGACCTCGCCACGTTGCCTTCAGATTACCGAATCGCCAGCCCGTCACGCCAAAGGCGTGCCGATGATAAACGGCGCACCTTTGGTGCGACGGGGCCGGCTGCGGCCTCGCCCCGCGCCCTAGCTAAGCTCAAACGTAGGGTGGGCAATCTGCCCACCGCACACCCGTCTACAATGCTCCCTTAACCATCCTCCTAGAGCCGGACCACCGCCCCACCCGCCGCATCGGCATCCGCCTGATCGTGGGTCACCAGCAGAACCGGCAGCCCCTGCGCCTTTGCACGCCCGAAGACCAGCGCCCGGATCTGCCCGCGCAGCGCCGTGTCGAGGCGCGAGAATGGCTCGTCGAGCAGCAGCGCGCGCGGCTCCGCCAGAAGCATGCGCATCAGCGCCACCCGTGCCTTCTGCCCGCCCGACAGCGTCGCCGGGTCTCGCGCCGCAAACCCCGCGAGGCCGATCTCTTGCAGCGCCGCGTCGATCCGCGCCCGCCGGGCGGCGCGGCCCCGGATCTGCGGCGACAGACCGAAGGCCAGATTGCCGCCCACCGAGAGATGCGGAAACAGCAGCTCGTCCTGGAACAGGATGCCGGTGCGCCGCGCCTCGGGGGGCAGGGCGGTGATGTCGTGCCCGTCGAGCAGGATCCGGCCCTCCAGCGTGAAGCCCGGAGCCAGCGTGCCGGTGATTGCCGCCAGCAGCGTCGATTTGCCCGATCCCGACGGTCCCATCACCGTCAGCACCTCGCCTGGCGCCACGGCGGCATCGAGCGCCAGCAGCAGGCGCCGCCCGAACGAGATCCGCACATCCTCCAGCCGCAGCCCCTCAGCCATGGCGCAACCCCCGCCGGTTGCGCCAGATGAGCGCCGGCAGCAGCAGTGCCAGCGCGAAGGGCAGGAAGGCCGCCGCGGTCTGGGCAAGGGCTGTGACCCCGATCACCCGCCGCGCGCCGCCCGAGGCGAGCGCCACCGCCTCGGTGGTCAGCGTCGGCACCCGGCCGCCGCCCAGCAGCAGCGTCGGCAGGAACTGCCCGACCGAGACCGCGCAGCCGACCGCCACCGCCGTCAGCACCGGGCGCAGCAGCATCGGCAGCCGCACCCGCCAGAACACGCCTCCAGGCGAGGCGCCGAGGGCGCGGGCGACGGCGGCGTGGCGTGTGTCCCAGGCGCGGTAGGGATCGGAGAGCGACAGAAAGAGATAGGGCAGCACAAAGATCACATGCGCGGCGATCACCGCCGCTCGCGTGCCGTCGATCCCGCCGACCAGCGCGAGGATCTGGAGTCCCGGCAGAAAGGCGATCTGCGGCACGATCAGCGGCAGGTAGAGCAGCCAGAGCGCGCGCTGCGTCGGGCGCAGCCCGTGGCGCTGCTCGGCCTCCAGACAGGCGAGTACCAGCACCAGCGCGATGGTGACCGCCGGCAGTGCGATGCGCAGGGT
Source organism: Salipiger abyssi (assembly GCF_017311415.1). Lineage (GTDB taxonomy): Bacteria > Pseudomonadota > Alphaproteobacteria > Rhodobacterales > Rhodobacteraceae > Salipiger > Salipiger abyssi_A. The sequence continues at coordinate 154,886 of NZ_JAEKIS010000001.1, forward strand.
CTCGGTCGCCGGTGCGATCAGCATGCCGCCCTGCCGCATCCAGCTTTTCAGGGTGAGCGCGTCGGGCAGCAGGGCTGGAAAGCCCCAGAACCCCGCCAGCGACCACACCGCGAGCGCAGCGAGCCCGAGAAAGACCGCCGCCGCCGAGAGCGCGCCGAGCAGCAGCGACACGCCCCGCAGCGCGCCGTCCCGCTTGCCACGCGCGCCGCTTGCGATCCGGCGCCGACCGAGCCACGCGACGACCGCCTCGCCCAGCCGCCACAGTCCCAGCGCCGCGACGGTCAGCGCCAGTTGCAGCAGCGCCCCGGCGGCGGCGCGCAGGCGCAGCGCCAGATCCGGATCGTTCATCCAGCGCAGCACCTGCACCGAGAGCGTCGGCGGCGTGTTCGGCCCGAGGATCAGCGCCACATCGACCACGCTCATGGAAAAGGCCAGCACCGCATAGACCGGCAGGCGGATCTGCGGATAGAGCCTCGGGAACACCGTCAGCAGCCAGCCGGTGCTGCGCCCGTAGCCGAGGCTGCGCGCGGTGGCGAGGCTCTGGCCCGGGCGCAGCGCCGGCAGCGCGGCGAGTGTCATCAGCAGCAGGAAGGGCACTTCCTTGACCACCAGCCCGGCGATCAGCGACAGGCCCAGCGGGTCTTGCAGGATCAGCAGATCGGGCGGGCGCTGCCAGCCGGCAAGCGGGGCGATTGCGCGGGCGATCCAGCCTGACGGCGCGATCAGGAAGGCCAGCCCGAAGGCGGCGGCGGCATGTGGCACCGAGAGCAGCGGCGACAGCGCCCGCTCCAGCCAGCGAAAGGCGCGTGTGCCCTGCCAGCCGGCGCAGATCAGCACGGTGAGCCCGAGCGCCAGCGCCGTGGCGGCGAGCCCGGTGCCGGCGCTCAGCGCCATGGCACGCGGCAGGCCGGGCCAGGCCATGAGATCGCGGAAGGGCATCAGCCCCGGCTCGATCCGCCCCAGCGCCGGCATCACCCCGAAGGCGGGCAGCAGCGTGCCAGCCAAGCCCGCAGCCACCGGGCCGAGCATCACCAGCAGCGTCAGGGCCGGGGCGAGCCGTAACACCTTACTCGGCGATCCCGTAGCGCGCCGCCCAGTCGTCCTCCAGCCGCTCCATCCAGGACGGGTGCGGCTCGGGCAGGGGGGCGCCGAGCTCGGCGGCGCTCAGCGTGGCGGGGCCGGCGGCGATGGCCTCGAAGCGGGCGCGGTCGGCCTCGTCGAGCCGCGCCATGTCGAGCACGGTGCCGAGCCCCCAGATCTCCGGATCGGCCATGCGCGCCTGCGCCTCGGGCGAGAGCAGGATATTGGCCACCACCATCGCGCCTTCCCTGGCATTGGCGTTGTAGGGGATGGCGACAAAGCTCGCATTGCCCAGCGTGCCGCCCTCATGCACATGGCTGCGCACGCTGTCCGGAAGCTGGCCGTTGGCGATGGCATTGGCGGCGGCGTTGGGGTTGAATTCGAAGCCGATGTCGATCTCGTTATCGGCCATGAGCTGAATGAGCCGCGCGCTGTTCTGCGGATAGGCCCGGCCCTGACGCCAGAGCAGCGGGGTAAGGGCGTCCATGAACTCCCAGAGCGGCGCGGTGACGGCGGCGTAATCGGCCTGCGTCACCGGCAGGGAGAGCGCGTCGCGATCCGGCGTCAGCTCGATCAGCGCCTGTTTCAGGAAGGTCGAGCCAAGGAAATCCGGCGGCTGCGGAAAGGCGAAACGGCCCGGGTTGTCCTCTGACCAGTCGAGCAGCGCCTGCATCGAGCGCGGCGGCTCGGGCAGGCGGGCGCTGTCGTGGTAGAAGACAAGCTGCGCCGTGCCCCAGGGGCTTTCCAGCCCGTCGGTGGGCACGGTGAAATCCGCCGAAAGCGCCGCGTTCTCGGGATTGGTCAGCGCGCGGTTGGGCAGCGCCTCCGCCCAGGGGCCGAAGAGCAGGCCCTGATCCTTCATCGCTGCGAAATTCTCGCCATTGATCCAGATGAGGTCGATGCCGCCGCCGATATCCTTGCCGGCGGTCTTTTCCGCCAGCACGCGGCTCACCGCCTCGGCGGTGTCGCTGAGCTTGACATGTTCCAGCGTCACGCCCCGATCCGCCGCCTGCGCGCCGATCCAGGCGATGAAGGCGTTGACCGAGTCCGAACCGCCCCAGGCGTTCCAGTAGACGGTCTGGCCCTGCGCCGCCTCGCGCACCGCCTGCCAGTCGGCGGGATCGGGGTCTGCCCAGGCGGGCAGGGCGAGCGTGGCGGCCAGTGTTGCGGCCAGTGTTGCGGTGGCGATGACGGATTTCATTGGCGGGTCTCCCTGAGCCGGCTTTTGCCGGTATTTCCGATGCTTATGGCAAGCGCCCCGGGCGCCGGTCAAATGACATTCCGGTGGGGAAGGTTACAGGCTTTGGCTTGTTTCGGCAGGGGGTCGCGCCTAGGTCTCTGAGGCAACAGATATGGAGATCCGCATGTGGGAAGAGCGCTACAATACCGAGGATTACGTATTCGGGCGCGAGCCGGCGGCCTTCCTGCGCCGGCACGAAAGCTGGCTGAAGCGAGGAGAGTTCGCGCTGTCCGTGGCCGATGGCGAGGGGCGCAACTCGGTGTTCCTGGCGGAAAAGGGCCTGAAGGTGATCGCCTGGGACGGGGCGCCCACGGCGGTCGAGAAGGCGCGGGCGCTGGCGCATGAGCGCGGGGTCGCGGTGGCCTATGAGGTGGCCGATATCGAGGACTGGGCCTGGCCCGAGGCGCGGTTCGATCTGGTGCTGGGTGTGTTCATCCAGTTTGTCGGCCCCGAGGCGCGGGCGCGACTTTTCGAGCGGATGAAACGCGCGGTGAAACCCGGCGGGGTGCTGATGCTGCATGGCTATACGCCGAAACAGCTCGACCATGGCACGGGCGGGCCGAAGGCGGTGGAGAACCTCTATACGCCCGAGCTGCTGCGCGAGGCCTTTGGCGATCTGGAGATCCGCGAGCTCGAAGCCTATGAGGCAGAGCTCGACGAGGGCGGCGGCCATGTCGGGCGCTCGGCGCTGATCGACCTCGTGGCGGTGAAGCCTTTGTCGTGACGGCGGGGGCGGCCAAGACCCTTCGAAGGGTCTTGCAAATTCCTTCGAAGGAATTTGCTCAGGCGCGGGCGGGAAACAGCCCGCGCAACCCCTCTGGCAGCGCATCGCGGCGCAGCGCGCCCAGCACCGGCGCGCCGTCGAACGCCTCGCCGTCTGTGTAGACCGAGGGCGTCACCAGCACCTCCAGCCCCGCGCCGCGCCGCGCGCCGAGAGTACGCCGTTACGGCTGTCCTCCAACGCCAGCGCGCGGCTCGCGGGCAGACCCAGCCGGTGCAGCGCCAGCAGGTAGACATCCGGCGCCGGTTTCTTCGCCGCCACCTCGTCGCCCGCCGCGATCACGTCGAAGACGGCATCGCCCGGGCTGCCCCATCAGCACTGACAGAGCGCCTTGACATTCGGCCGGCTGGTGGTGGTGGCCACCGCAATCCTCAGCTCTGCCGCCCGCGCTGCATCGATCAGTTCGGCCACACCCTCGCGCAGGCGCAGCCCGCCGGTTTGCAGGATCTGCACATAGCGCCGTGTCTTGGCCGCGTGCAGGGCGGCGACATCGGGCACGGTCTCCCCGGTCTCAGCCAGCCAGGCGCGGATGCGCTCCTTGCCGCCGGTGGTGCCCAGCAGGCGCCGGTATGCCTCCCGCGTCCAGTGCCAGCCCAGCCCTTCCGCGGCGAAGGTTTCGTTAAAGGCCTGCCGGTGCGCCTCCTCGGTCTCGGCCAGCGTGCCGTCGACATCGAAGATGAGCGCCGCGGGCGTCATGCCTGCACGTCGGAGAAATGCCGCGCGACAAGATCCGGCAGCTGGTCGAAATGATCGAAAACATAGCTGTGGTAGAGTTCCGCCACCGGCGTCTTGCGATAGCCTTCGGTATAGAGCGCGAAGGGCAGGCCGGCGCGCTCCGCCGTCTCCGCATCGACCTCGCTGTCGCCGACATAGAGCGCCGTTTCGGCACCGAGATCGCGCATCACATGCAAAAGCGGCGCCGGATCGGGCTTGCGCCGGGGCAGGGTGTCGGCGCTGACGACCTTGCCGAGGAACCGGTCGAAGCCGAAATGCCGCAGCGCGATAGCCGTCGGTTCGCCCGGCTTGTTGGTGCAGAGCCCCATGGCGCAGCCCATCGCCTCGAGCCGCGCCAGCGCGTCCATCACGCCCGGATAGACCCGCGTATGCGCGGGCTCGCCCTCGTAATGGCTCATGAACTTCGCCAGCAGGCGGGCGTGTTCCGCCGGATCGTCGCCCAGGCCCACCGCCTCCATGACCCGGCTGATCAGCACCCCCGCGCCCTTGCCGATGAAACTGCGCGCCTGTGCAAAGCTGATCTCGGGCAGGCCTTCGTCGCGCAGCACCAGATTGGCGGCGAGATGCAGGTCGGGGGCGCTGTCGATCAGCGTGCCGTCGAGGTCGAAGACGATGGTTTTCATGGGGGCATTCACGGAGAAGATCCTTGGTGGCGGAGGTCGCGCCCCGGACCGGGAGGTCGCGGCGATGGCGCTGGAGCATGCGTATTTGGAAAGAGAAGACGCGCAGGGCGCGCGCCTCTCAGGCGGATTTCCACTTGATCGAGCATCCCATGGAGGGGATCTGCTCCTTCGGGCCATGGCCGGTCTCGGCCACCTGTTTCATCGCCTCGTAGAGATCGCGGCGCAGATCCGCCGGGCCGGCCTCGCGGCGCGAGGCGTCGAGCCGGCCGCGATATTGCAGACCGCCGCCCGCGTCGAAGCCGAAGAAATCCGGCGTGCAGGCGGCATCGTAGGCGCGCGCCACGCTCTGTGCCGCGTCATAGAGATAAGGGAAGGGAAAGCCGCGCTCCTCCGCCATGCGTGTCATGTTCTCGAAACTGTCCTGCGGATAGGCCTCGGCATCGTTGGCGGAGATCGCCACGACACCGATGCCGAGCGTTTGCAGGTCGCGCGCATCGCGGATGATCCGGTCGAGCACCGCCAGCACATAGGGGCAGTGATTGCAGATGAACATCACCAGCGTGCCCTTTGGCCCGGCGATATCCGCATAGCCGTAGCGGCGGCCATCGGTGCCGGGCAGGGAAAAGCCCGGCGCCTTCCAGCCGAAATTGCAGACGGGCGGGATCGCGGCCATGGCTCAGGCCGCCTTGGCCCGGGCGCCCTCCGCCGCCTCGCGGATGGCGCGGATGTTCTGGCCGTAGACCTCGGGCGCATCGACCGAGCCGCCCTTGAACACCGCCGAACCCGCCACCAGCACATCGGCGCCGGCCTCGACCACCAGCGGCGCGGTCTCGGGGGTGATGCCGCCATCGATCTGGATATGGATCTCGCGGTCACCGATCATCTGGCGGATCTTGCGGGTCTTCTCGATGCCGGAATGGATGAATTTCTGGCCGCCGAAACCGGGATTCACCGTCATGATCAGCACCATGTCGCAGAGATCGAGCACATCGGCCACCGCCTCCGCCGGCGTGCCCGGGTTCAGCACCACGCCGGATTTCACTCCTTGGGCGCGGATCGCCTGAAGCGTGCGGTGGATATGTGGGCCGGCCTCCACATGGGCGGTGATCATGTCGGCGCCCGCCTCGGCATAGGCCTCGATGTATTGATCCACCGGCGCGATCATCAGATGCACGTCCATGAAGGTTTTCACATGCGGGCGAAACGCCTTTACCGCCGGCGGGCCGAAGGTGAGGTTCGGGACGAAATGCCCGTCCATCACATCCACATGCACCCAGTCGGCGCCCTGCGCCTCGATGGCCCGGATCTCGGCGCCGAAATTGGCGAAATCGGCCGAGAGGATCGACGGGGCGATCTTGATGGAACGGTCAAAGCTCATGCGCGTGTCTCCTCATGCGCGCGGTCCACGTCCAGCCCGCCCTGAAAGACCCGGCTGGGGCGGATATCCGCCTCTGTAATCGTGCTCAGCGCCTTTGCGTCGAGCGGGCCGGTCGAGGTCTCGAACAGCCGGTTGGCCTGCCGCAGCCGCGCCCGGTCGAGCGCATTGCGGATGGAGCGCGCGTTGGCGAAATGCGGCTGCGCGCGCCGCTTGCCGATATACTCTTCCATCGCACGCTTGCCAGCCCCGTCAAAGACGTAATTCTGTTCGGCGAGCATGGTCTCGGAGATCCGCGCCAGCTCGTCGTCGCTGTAATCGGGAAATTCGATATGATGCGCGATGCGCGAGCGGAAACCGGGGTTGGAGTCGAAGAACCGGTCCATCCGGTCGGCATAGCCCGCCAGCACCACCACCAGATCGTCGCGATTGTTCTCCATGACCTGGAGCAGGATCTCGATGGCCTCCTGCCCGTAATCGCGTTCGTTCTCCGGGCGATAGAGGTAATAGGCCTCGTCGATGAAGAGCACGCCGCCCATGGCCTTCTTCAGCACCTCCTTGGTCTTGGGGGCGGTGTGGCCGATATACTGGCCGACCAGATCGTCGCGGGTGACGGTCACCAGATGGCCCTTGCGCACATAGCCCAGCCGATGCAGCAGATCGGCGATCTTCAGCGCCACCGTGGTCTTGCCGGTGCCGGGATTGCCGGTGAAGCTCATGTGCAGCGTGGGGGTCTCGGTGGCGAGCCCCATCTCGCGCCGCGCGCGGTCGACCAGCAGCAGCGCCGCCGTCTCCTTGATGCGCTTCTTGACCGGCGCCAGGCCGATCAGCGTCTCGTCGAGCTCGCGCAGCACCTCTTTCACGCCCGAGGCCTCGTAGGCGGCAGCAAGATCCACGGTCTGCGGCGACATCTCCTTGGGCTCGGCAGTCATGAGGGCGACCTTCCTGTCTTCCATTGGCTGAAAATATCCATACGGGGCGCTCCCCGCCCCGCGACCGGTCGGGCGGGGGCGCGAGGCCCCCGGCACCGACGTCTCAGGCGTAGCGCGCACCCTCGGGTTCGCGCATGGCGTAGCTTTCCACGGTGTAGCGGATGCTGCGGCCCTCGCCCTCCTGCCGCACCACGCGGAAGCCGGGCTCCTCGGCGGGGCGGTTCACGATGAAGCTCATGCGGATCGATTCCCAGCCCGCGGTGGCGTCGAAGGCCAGCACGCGGATATATTTCCCGCCATGCTCCTTGCGACATTCGTTGACCTCATAGACCACCGCCGCCGCGTCCGGGTTGTCGAACATCGGGTGGCCCCACATCTCCCAGTAGGAATTCCGCGGGTGCGGATCGTCGGTATATTCCACCGAGACCGCCCAGCCATTGTCGATGGCGTATTGCGCCTGCGTGCGGATGTCGTCGTCGGTGAGATCGGGCAGGAAGCTGAATTGACCTTGTCTCAGTCGCATTTTGTGTCCTTTCGCTGTCGGCATGCGCCACGGGCGCAGAGAGGGGGCGGGGGAGAGAGGCCTCTCTCCCCCGATATCGGTCAGGCGGAAACCTCTGGGGTCGGCGCGAAATCGGGCGCGTCGGTCGAGACGTAATCGAAGGTGACGTCCTTCCAGGTATCGAGCGCCTGTTTCAGCGGCGTGCAGGTGCGGGCCGCGTCGCGCAGGATGTCCTCGCCCTCGTTCCAGATGTCGCGCCCGGCATTGCGGGCAAAGACCATCGCTTCCAGCGCCACGCGGTTCGCCGTGGCCCCCGCCTGGATGCCATGCGGGTGGCCGATCGTGCCGCCGCCGAATTGCAGCACCACATCCTCGCCCAGATAGGTCAAAAGCTGGTGCATCTGGCCGGCATGGATGCCGCCCGAGGCGACCGGCATCATCTTGTTGAGCGAGGCCCAGTCCTGATCGAAGAAGATGCCGTTCTCCAGCGCCATCGGGTTAAATTCCTCGCGGAAGATATCGTAATACCCTTTGGTGGTGGCCGGATCGCCCTCGAGCTTGCCGACCACGGTGCCCGCATGCAGGTGATCGACCCCGGCAAGCCGCATCCACTTGGCGATGACCCGGAACGACACCCCGTGCGAGCGCTGGCGGGTATAGGTCGAATGGCCTGCGCGGTGCAGGTGCAGGATCATGTCATTGTCCCGCGCCCATTTCGCCATGGACTGGATCGCGGTGTAGCCGATCACCAGGTCGATCATGATGACGACCGAGCCCAGCGACTTGGCGAATTCCGCCCGCTCATACATCTCTTCCATCGTCGCGGCGGTGACGTTGAGATAGGTGCCCTTGACCTCGCCGGTGGCGGCGGAGGCGCGGTTGACCGCCTCCATGCAATAGAGGAACCGGTCGCGCCAGTGCATGAAGGGCTGGCTGTTGATGTTCTCGTCATCCTTGGTGAAATCGAGCCCGCCCTTCAGCGCCTCATAGACCACGCGGCCATAGTTGCGCCCCGAAAGCCCGAGCTTGGGCTTCACCGTGGCGCCCAGCAGTGGGCGGCCATAGGCGTTGAGCCGTTCGCGCTCCACCACGATGCCGGTGGCGGGCCCCTGAAAGGTCTTCACATAGGCGACGGGCAGGCGCATGTCCTCCAGCCGCAGCGCCTTCAGCGGCTTGAAGCCAAAGACATTGCCGATGATCGAGGCGGTCAGGTTGGCGATGGAGCCGCCTTCGAAGAGATCGAGATCATAGGCGATATAGGCAAAGAACTCGCCCTCGCTGTTCGGCACCGGATCCACCCGGTAGGCCTTGGCGCGGTACTTGTCGCAGGCGGTGAGCCGGTCGGTCCAGACCACGGTCCAGGTGGCGGTGGAGCTTTCGCCTGCCACGGCGGCGGCGGCCTCAACCGCGTCCACACCGTCCTGCGGGGTGATGCGGAACAGCGCGATGATGTCGGTGTCCTTGGGCGTGTAATCCGGCTCCCAATAGCCCATCTGGGCATATTTCATCACGCCCGCGCTATAGCGCTTCTTGGCGTCGGTGACGGTCTTGGCGTTGTCCAGCATGGTGGTTCCTCCTCTGGGGTCTGGTCAGGCCGCGTGGGCGGCGGCGATCCGGGGGGCGAGCGCACCGCTGGTATAGCGATGCGCCATTTCATCGAGCGAGATCGGTTTGATCTTGGCGGCCTGACCGGCGGTGCCGAAGCGCTCGAACCGGTCGATGCAGAGCTTTGTCAGCTCTTCCATCGCGGGGATGTTGAACTTGCGCGGATCGAATTCCTCGGGCTTTTCCTGCGCGATCCGGCGGTACTGCCCGGTCATCGCCATGCGGCAATCGGTGTCGATATTCACCTTGCGCACGCCCATGCGGATGCCCTTCTCGATCTCCTCGACGGGCACGCCATAGGTCTGCGGCATGTGCCCGCCATGGGCGTTGATGAGATCCTGCAAATACTGCGGCACCGAAGAGGAGCCGTGCATCACCAGATGTGTGTTCGGCAGTTTCTCGTGGATGCCCTGGATGGTCTTCATCGACAGGATGTCGCCATCGGGCTTGCGGGTGAACTTGTAGGCGCCGTGCGAGGTGCCGCAGGCGATGGCCAGCGCATCGCATTTGGTGGCCAGCACGAACTCCACCGCCTGATCGGGATCGGTCAGAAGCTGGTCGTGCGACAGCTTGCCCTCGGCGCCCGAGCCGTCCTCCGCCGCTGCCTCGCCGGTCTCCAGCGAGCCCAGAACCCCCAGTTCGCCCTCGACCGAGGCGCCGACCGCATGGGCGGCCTCGGTCACCCGACGGGTGATCTCGACGTTATAGTCATAGCTGGCGGGGGTCTTCATGTCCTCCTCCAGCGAGCCGTCCATCATCACCGAAGTGAAGCCATGGCGGATCGCCGAGAGGCAGGTGGCGTCGTTGTTGCCATGATCCTGATGCATCACGACGTGGTTGTCGGGATACATCTCGCACAGCGCCTCGACCATGTGGCGCAGCATCACATCGCCGGCGTATTTCCGCGCCCCGCGCGAGGCTTGCAGGATCACCGGCGCGCCGGTGGTCTTCGCGGCCTCCATGATCGCGAGGCCCTGTTCCATGTTGTTGATGTTGAAGGCCGGCACGCCGTAGCTGTTCTCGGCGGCGTGATCCAGCAATTGTCTGAGCGTTATCAGTGCCATTCTCGGTCCTCCCTCAGGCCGCTTGCTTGGGCGCGCAAAGCGCCGCGATGCCGGGCAGCGTCTTGCCGCCCGATGGTTTCAGGAATGAGATCGGTGGGAAGCGCATCAGATGAGCGCTCCCATCGCCACCGCCGTATCGGCCATGCGGTTGGAGAAGCCCCATTCGTTGTCATACCACGACAGGATGCGGACCATGCGCCCGTCCATCACCTTGGTCTGGTCCATGTGAAAGACCGAGCTGTGCGGGTTGTGGTTGAAGTCGATCGAGACGTTGGGCTCGTCGGTATAGCCGAGGATGCCGTTCAGCGGCCCGTCGGCGGCGGCGCGGATCGCGGCGTTGACCTCCTCGACGGACGTGTCTTTCGCCGCCTCGAACACCAGATCCACCACCGAGACATTCGGCGTCGGCACCCGGATCGCCACACCGTCGAGCTTGCCGTTCAACTCCGGCAGGACGAGCCCCACGGCCTTGGCCGCACCCGTGCTGGTGGGGATCATCGACAGGGCAGCGGCGCGGGCGCGGTAGAGATCCTTGTGCGTCGTGTCCAGCGTCGGCTGGTCGCCGGTATAGCTGTGGATCGTGGTCATGAAGCCCTTTTCGATGCCGATGGCGTCGTTCAGCGCCTTGGCCACGGGCGACAGGCAATTGGTGGTGCAGGAGGCGTTGGAGACGACCTTGTCCGCCGCCGTCAGCGTGCCGTGGTTGACGCCGAAGACGATGGTCTTGTCGGCGCCCGAGGCAGGGGCGGAGACCAGAACGCGGCTGGAGCCGTTCTCCAGATGCAGCGCCGCCTTGTCGCGGTCGGTGAAGATGCCGGTGCATTCCAGAGCGATATCCACATCGCCCCAGGGCAGTTCGCGCGGATCGCGCAGCGCGGTCACCTTGATCGGACCGCGACCCAGGTCGATGCTGTCGCCCGACACCGTGACCTCGCCGGGAAAGCGCCCGTGTACCGAGTCGTAGCGCAGCAGATGGGCGTTGGTCTCGACCGGGCCGAGATCGTTGATGGCAATGACCTCGATATCGCTGCGGCCCGATTCCGCGATGGCGCGGAGCACATTTCGCCCGATACGGCCAAAGCCGTTTATCGCAACCGTGACAGTCATGGATGTCCCTTTGTTCTTTTATTTCATGTCTTTGGCGAGGCCGGCCACGGCCTCTGCGGTGATGCCGAAATGGCGGTAGAGATCGGGCGCAGGCGCCGAGGCGCCAAAGCCCGTCATGCCGACAAAGCCGTCCTCTTGGCGCAGCATGAGATCCCAGCCCTGCCGGATCGCGGCCTCGATGCCGATGCGCGGGGCAATGCCCAGCACTTCGGCGCGATAGGCCGGGTTCTGCTGCGCGAAGAGTTCGAAACAGGGGGCGGAGACCACGGCGGCTTTGATCCCGTCGTCCTCCAGCAGATCGGCGGCGGCCATTGCGATTTCCACCTCCGAGCCGGTGGCGATCAGCGTCACGTCGCGGGCACCGGGATCGCGCAGCAGATAGGCGCCGCGCGCGGTCAGGTTGGCCTCGGTGTGGCGCGTGCGCAGCGTGGGCAGCCCCTGCCGCGACAGCGCCAGCGTCGAGGGGGTGGCCTCCTGCGTCATGGCGATCTGCCAGGCCTCGGCGGTCTCCACCGCGTCGGCGGGGCGGAAGACCAGGTGGTTGGGCATGGCGCGCAGGGACGCGATGGTCTCGACCGGCTGGTGGGTCGGGCCGTCCTCGCCGAGCCCGATGCTGTCATGGGTCATAACATAGACCACCGCCACGCCCATCAGGGAGCTGAGGCGCATCGCGGGCCGGCAGTAATCGGCAAAGGCCAGGAAGGTGCCGCCATAGGGCTTCAGGCCCCCGTGCAGTGCGATGCCGTTCATCGCCGCCGCCATGCCATGCTCGCGGATGCCGTAATGGATGTAGCTCCCGGCGTAATCTCCTGTCTTCACAGGGGTTTGGCCCTTTGTCTTCGTGTTGTTCGAGCCGGTCAGATCCGCCGAGCCGCCGACCGTGTTGGGCAGGGTGCCGTTGACGATATCCAGCGCCATTTCGCTGGCCTTGCGGGTGGCGACCTTGGGCCGGTCCTCGGAGAGCCGGTGCTTGTACGCGCAGATCGCGGCATCGAGCGCCTTGGCATCGACGGCGCCATGCGCGGCGCGAAACGCCTCCGCCTTCGGGCTCGCCGCCAGCCGCCTGGCCCATCCGGCGCGGGCCTCGGCGCCGCGCGCCGCCACCGCGCGCCACCCGTCCCGGACCTGATCCGGGACCTCAAAGGGCGGCCAGCTCCACCCCAGCGCCTCGCGGGCCGCGGCAATCTCGTCCTCGCCCAGCGGCGCGCCATGCACATCGTGGCTGCCCTGCTTGTTGGGCGCGCCGAAGCCGATCACCGTCTTGCAGGCGATCATCGACGGGCGATCGCTGGCGCGCGCCGTCTCGATGGCGGCGGCGACCGCCTCCTTGTCATGCCCATCAACGGCCTGCACATGCCAGCCGGCGGCGGCAAAGCGCGCCTGCTGGTCGGTGGAGGTGGAAAGCTCCGTGCCGCCGTCGATGGTGATACCGTTATCGTCCCAGAGCACGATCAGGCGGGAGAGTTTCAGGTGTCCGGCAAAGTCGATGGCCTCATGGCTGATGCCCTCCATCAGACAGCCGTCGCCGGCGATCACATAGGTGAAGTGATCGACGAGATCGGTGCCGAACCGCGCGTTCATCATGCGCTCGGCCAGCGCCATGCCGACGGCGGTGGAGATGCCCTGACCGAGCGGCCCGGTGGTGGTCTCGATCCCCTTGGCGTGGCCGTATTCCGGATGACCGGCGGTGCGGCTCCCGAGCTGGCGGAAGCGCTTGAGCTGCTCCATCGGCATGTCGTCATAGCCCAGCAGGTGGTTGATCGCATAGACCAGCATCGAGCCATGGCCCGCGCTCATCACGAACCGGTCGCGGTCGGGCCAGTTGTCGTGTTTCGGATCGACCGTCATGAAGCGGTTGAAAAGCACGGTGGCGACATCCGCCATGCCCATGGGCGCGCCGGGATGGCCGGAATTCGCGGCCTGCACCGCGTCCATGGCGAGCGCGCGGATGGCATTGGCCATGAGGTCTTCGGTGGTCGAGGCGATGGGTTGCTGAATGGTCATGATGCTCTCCTTCACGCGCGCTTGGAGTCGTTGACGAGCCGCTGCACCATCGGGGTGAAGATCAGCTGCATGGCGAGGTCCATCTTGCCGCCGGGGATCACGATGGAATTGGCCCGGCTCATCCAGGAGTTCTGGATCATCGAGGTGAGATAGGGGAAATCGATGCCGCGCGGGTTCTTGAAGCGGATCACCACGAGGCTTTCATCGGCGGTGGGGATCCAGCGGGCAATGAACGGGTCGGAGGTATCGACCACCGGCACGCGCTGGAAATTCACATCCGTTTCAACGAATTGCGGGCAGATGCAGTGCACATAGGCGTGCATCCGGCGCAGGATCGTGTCGGTGACCGCCTCGGTGGTGTAGCCGCGCGAGGCCTTGTCGCGGTGGATCTTCTGGATCCATTCGAGATTGATCACCGGCACCACGCCGATCTTGAGATCGGCCAGCGCCGAGAGATTGACCTCGTCGTTCTTCACCGCGCCGTGCAGCCCTTCGTAGAACAGCAGGTCGCTGTCATCGGCAAAGGGCTTCCAGTCGGTGAAATGGCCGGGCGGCGTGCCGTGGCGCTCGGCCTCGGCATCGTCATGCACATAGTGGCGGGTGCGCCCGGTGCCGGTCTCGCCATAAGTGCGAAAGATCTCTTCCAGTTCGCCCAGCTCGTTGGCGTCATAGGAGAAATGCGAGAAGGTCTCGTCGCCGGCCGCCTTGCGGCTGTCCAGCTCGGCCTTCATGTCGGCGCGGTTGTAGCGGTGAAAGGCGTCGCCCTCGATGCTCACCGCCGAGATGCCCTCGCGGCGAAAGATCTGGTCGAAGGTCGCCTTGACCGTGGTCGTGCCCGCGCCGGAGGAACCGGTGACAGAGATGATCGGGTGTTTCTTGCTCATGGAAGGTACAGTCTTTCTGTCCGGAGGCGGGTCAGACGCGGAACAGGCCGCGATTGCCGAAGAGGGCGGAGACTTCCTGTTCGGGAAGGTCGAAATAGGCGCCGACGCGGTCGACCTTGGTGGCCGAGCCGAAGACGAAGGGCGTGCGCGCGTGCAGGCTGTCGGGGATCTTGTCGAGAATGCGCGTGGTGCCGTCGGTGGCATGGCCCTGCGCCTGCTCCACCAGCATGGCGATGGGGGCGCATTCATAGACCATGCGCAGCCGGCCCATGGCATAGCCGGGGCGGGCGTCGCCGGGATAGAGAAAGAGCCCGCCGCGCGCCAGGATGCGGTGGGTTTCGGCCACCAGCGAGGCGATCCAGCGCATGTTGAAATTGCGGGCGCGCGGGCCTTCGGCGCCAGCGAGGCAATCGTCGATATAGGCGCGCACCGGTTGCGGCCAGTGGCGGTAATTCGAGGCGTTGATGGCGAATTCCGTGCTTTCCTGCGAAATCGTCAGGGCGCTGTTCACCAGGGTGAAGAGGCCGGTCTCGGGGTCGAGGATGTAATCCTGCACGCCGTCGCCGAAGGTGACGAGCATCATGCATTGCGGCCCGTAGATGATGTAGCCGGCGGCGATCTGTTCGTGACCGGGGCGCAGGAAGCTGGCGGCGCCGTCCTCTCCCGCCTCGCGGATGGAAAAGATCGTGCCGATGGAGACATTGGTCTCGATATTGGACGAGCCGTCCAGCGGGTCGATGGCCAGCGCCAGCGGGCCGTCCGGGTCGATCTCGGCCACGGTCTCCTGTTCCTCGGAGGCGTACCAGCGCACGCCGCTGCCTTTCAGCTCGGTCGCGAAGGCCTCGTCGGCCATCACGTCGAGCGCCTTTTGCCGGTCGCCATCGGCATTGTCGCCGACGGTCGCGGCAAGCTGGCCCCCGAGCGGGCCGCGGGCGATGCGGCGGGACAGATCGCGGCCGACCCGACCGAGCGCCTCCATGGCGGGGCGCAGACGGGCCGGGATCGGCGCATCCGGGGAATAGGGGTTGCGGTCGGTCATCAAGGCCTCCTCCTCCTCGACGGGTGACTTCGGCTTGATCATGAGGATCGCGGCTTGTAAGAAAATTTAAAAATTCTGACCCGTGTTTTGGAAAAATTGAATGCGCCGACTGGCCTCGCTGACCTTCAAACAGCTTCGCGCGCTGGAAGCCGTTGAAAGAACGGGCTCAATTTCCCGCGCGGCGGAAGAGCTCGGTCTCACGGCGCCGGCGGTGCACAGCCAGCTCAAGGCGCTGGATGCGACTTTCGGATGCGCCATGCTGTCGCGGGAGGGGGCGGGGCCGTTTGTTGCGACGCCGGAGGGCAGGGTGCTTTTGCAGGCCCATGAAAGGGCCGATGCCGGGTTTCGTCTGGCGCTGCGCCGAATCGATGCGCTCCAGACCGGGCTGGCCGGCACGGTGGTGCTGGGCGTGGTCTCGACGGGAAAATATTTCGCGCCCGGCATCGTGGCGCGGCTGCGCAAGAGCTGCCCCGAGATCGAGGTGCTGTTGCAGATCGGCAATCGCGACACGATCATTTCGGCGCTTCAGGACGGGGCGCTGGATCTGGCGATCATGGGGCGACCGCCGCGCGATCCGCCGCTTCAGGCGATTTCGCTGGGCGATCACCCGCATGTGCTGATCGCGCCGCCGGATCATCCGCTGGCCCACGCGCCGCGCATCACCCCCGAGGACGTGCTGAAAGAGACCATCCTGATGCGCGAGCCGGGATCGGGTACGCGGATCCTGGCAACGCGGTTTCTCGACCGGATCGGCGAGGGCAAGACCTATGAGCGCTCCGAGATGGGCACCAACGAGACCATCAAGCAGGCGGTGATCGCCGGGCTGGGGCTGGCGCTGATCTCTTATCACACGGTGGTGGAGGAACTGCGCAGCGGGCGGCTGGTGGCACTGGATCTGCCGGGGCTGCCGATCGTGCGGCACTGGTTCCTGCTGCATCCGGAGGACGCGCCGCTCAGCGGGGCAGCGCGCACGGTCTGGGACTTCATCGCAGCCGAGAAGGACAGTTTCCTGCCGCGCTGGCCCCCGGCCTGAGGCCCAAGATTTTTCGTACGAAAAATCTCGCGCGCGGGGGTCAGTGGAATCGGCCAGGGGCGTAGGGCGCGAGGTCGATATTGGGCGTGCGGCCAGAGATGAGCTGTGCCAGCAGCCGCCCGGTCTTCGGCCCGCCGGTCAGCCCGACATGATCGTGGCCGAACCCCATATAGGCGCCTTTCAGCGCCGGCGCCTCGCCGATCACCGGCAGCGAATCCGCCATGGACGGCCTGTGTCCCATCCAGCGCACGGTGTTCTTCCAGCTCAGTCCCGGGATCGCCGCCCGGATCTGACGTTCGAGCAGCGCGAAGGGGGCCTCGGAGGCCGGCAGATCCAGCCCGCCGAGCTCGACGATCCCCGCAAGTCGCAGCCGCCCCTCCATCGGCGTCGCGACGAATTTCCCGCTGGCGACCATCACCGGCGCGCGTGGCATGACCGAAGGTTCGCAAAGCTCCAGGTGATAGCCGCGTTCCGATTGCAGCGGCGGCCTGACACCGAGCTTTGCCGCCAGCGGGCCGGACCAGACCCCCGCCGTCAGAACGGCGGCATCGCAGGCCACGCTCTCGCCGCCGATCCGGACGCCGCTGACGGCGCCGCCCGCCTGCGCGATGTCGGTCACCTCGCCCGTGATCATTCGCGCGCCCAGCGTCTGCGCATGGGCGGCCAGCGCCTTTACATAGCGGCCCGGATCGGAGATCCGCCCGTGTCCGGGAAAACGTGCGGCACAGGTGAGCGCCGGGCTGAAGATCGGATCGTAGTCGCGCAGCGCCTGACCTTCCAGGAGTTCGCATTCGAAGCCGTTGTCGCGCTGTACCGAGCGGCCAAAGCCGGTGTCCTCGAAGGCGGCGCGGCTCTTGTAGAGATGGATGTAATCCGCCGCGTGCAGCCAGCGCTCGGCGCCGGTGCCGGTGGCCAGCGCGACGTGGTCGTTGTAGCTGTCGCCGATGATCGGCCGGATCGCCGCCGCGCGTTTGCGCACCGCGTCGGCGTTGGCATGGGACATGTAGCGCCAGAGCCAGGGCAACAGCCTGGGCAGATAGGACCATTTCAGAAACAGCGGTTCGTTCGGATCGAGCAGCATCCTGGGCGCTTTCAGCCAAAGCCCCGGCCCTGTCACCGGCAGCACCGAGGACGAGGCCAGCACGCCGGCGTTGCCGTGGCTGGTGCCTTCGCCGGGGCCGGCCTTGTCGATCAGGATCACCCGATGCCCGTCGCGCAATAGCCAGAGCGCCGCCGAAACCCCGACAATTCCCGCGCCGATCACTGCCACTGTCTTTGTCATTCTGCCCTCTCGCCGGCTCGTCTCGGCTTTCCGGGGCGGATCAAGCGCGTAAATCCACGGCCTGTCAACGGATCGCGGGCCCCGCGGCTGTGGTGGCGCCTCGTTTTGCCGCCAAGCTGTGCGACTGCGGCATTCCGCCTCGCTTGCGGCGGATGTGTTTTGCTGCTGCGTAAGAAAGAACGCGGTGCCTGGCTCCTCCGGAGTGGAGAGGCTGCACCGGGAAATGTCGAGGAACGGAACCATGGGACGCAGCAGCACGGAAATCGCGGAGAGGCTTCAACAGGCGAAACAGCGGCGCAATCCGCTCTGGATCGGGATCGCCGTGGCGATTGCGTTGGCGGCGGGCGCGTGGCTCTGGCTTGGTCGTGCGCAATCGCAGGACGGGCTGCGCTATGTCAGCGAGCCGGTGCGCCGGGGCAGCTTTCAGGTCGATGTGACCGCCACCGGCACCGTGCAACCCACCACCGAGGTCACCGTTTCCTCGGAGATGTCGGGCACGCTGGCCAGTGTCGAGGTCGATTACAACGACCGGGTGAGCGTGGGGCAGGTGCTTGCGCGGCTCGACGACACCAAGCTGCGCGCGCAACTGACCAATGCCGAGGCCTCGCTGGCCTCCGCCACGGCCAAACTCGTGCAGGCGCAGGCCAGCGCCCGCGAGGCACAATCGAATTACGACACGCAGAAGCGGCTGGACGAGCGCGGTGTCACCACCCACACTGATCTCATCGCCTTCGAGGCGGCGCATGACCGCGCCCAGGCCGCCGTCGAGATGGCGGCGGCGGATCTCAAGCTCGCCGAGGCCAATCTGGTGCTGGCGCAGGCGGATCTGGAGGACGCGGCCATTGTCTCGCCCATCGACGGCATCGTGCTCGACCGCCTGGCAGAGGCGGGCCAGACCGTCGCCGCCAGCCTTTCGGCGCCCGAGCTCTTCACCCTGGCCGAGGATCTGCGGCGGATGGAGGTGCAGGTGGATATCGACGAGGCCGATATCGGTCGCGTCTCCGAGGGCAATCCCGCCACCTTCACCGTCGATGCCTATTCCGGCCGCCGTTTCGAGGCGCAGCTTGCGCAGCTACGCTATGCGCCGGAGGAGACCGACGGCGTGGTTACCTACAAGGGGGTGCTGACCGTCGACAATGACGAGCTGCTGCTGCGCCCGGGGATGACGGCCACGGCCACCATCGCCGTGGCACAGGTGGAGGACGCGCTGATCGTGTCGAACTCGGCGCTGCGCTATGTGCCGCCGCAGACTGCCAGTGCCGAGAGTGGCGGCGGTGGTGGCGGGCTTGTCGGGCTGGTCATGCCGTCACGCTCGATGCTGGACAGCGCCGCCGGCCGTGCCGATGCCTCCACGGTCTGGGTGCTGCGCGATGGCGCGGCCACCGAGATCGCCGTCGAGACCGGGCAGAGCGACGGCCGCAGCACCGAGATCCGTTCCGGCGACCTGGCCGAGGGCGATCTCGTGATCATCGACCAGACAGAGGCGCAATGACATGGGCGAGGAGACAACCGGCCCGCTGATCGCCCTGCGCGATGTCAGCCGCGTCTATGGCGAGGGCGAGGCCGAGGTGCGGGCGCTCGACGGGGTCGATCTGACCATCGGTGAGGGCGAGTTCATCGCCATCATGGGGCCTTCGGGCTCGGGCAAATCCACCGCGATGAACATCATTGGCTGCCTGGACCGGCCCACCGGCGGCAGCTACCTGTTCCACGATGTGGAGGTGGGCCGGCTCGACCGCGACCAACGCGCGATCCTGCGGCGCGAATATCTCGGCTTCGTCTTTCAGGGCTTCAACCTGCTGCCGCGCTCGACGGCGCTGGAGAATGTCGAGCTGCCGCTGATCTACAAGGGCGTGCCGCCCGCCGAGCGCGCCGCGCGGGCACGCTCGGCACTGGAGAAGGTCGGGCTTGCGGGCCGCGAGCATCACCAGCCCTCGCAGCTATCGGGCGGCCAGCAGCAGCGCGTCGCCATTGCGCGGGCCATTGTCGACAACCCGATGGTGCTGCTCGCCGACGAGCCGACGGGCAATCTCGACACCCACCGCTCGCGCGAGATCATGGAACTGCTGGTGGCGCTCAACCGCGATGACGGCATCACGATCATCATGGTGACCCATGAGGAAGACATGGCGGAATATGCTCACCGCATCGTGCTGTTTGTCGACGGGCGGGTGCAGAGCGAAGATTACCGGCCGGCGGAACGGGAGGGTTAGATCATGCTTTGGGAAACCGTGCGCCTGGCGCTTCTGGCGATCACGCGCAACGCGCTGCGCTCCTTTTTGACGGTGCTGGGCGTGGTGATCGGCGTCGCCGCCGTTATCGCCATGGTGACCATCGGGCAGGGCTCTTCGGAACAGGTGACCTCGGATGTGGAGAGCCTCGGCAGCGACGTTTTGATGCTGCGCCCCGGCAGCAGCTTCGGCGGCCCCGGCGTGTCGGAGACCGTCGCCGAGTTCACCCTGCGCGATGCCGATGCGCTGCGCGAACTGAGTGTGCTCTCGGCGGTGGCCCCGGTGGTCAACAGCCCCGCCACCGCCGTCTACGGCAATGCCAACAGCAGCACCACGGTGACCGGCAGCAGCAACGATTATCTCGACGTGGCGAATTGGACGATCCTGCGCGGGCGCGGCTTCAGCCCCGCCGAGGAAAGCTCGGGCGCGGCGGTCTGCATCCTCGGCGAAAGCGTGAGGCAGGAGCTTTTCGGCAATGCCGATCCCACCGGCGAGACGATCCGGATCAAGACCGTCTCCTGCGACGTGATCGGCTATCTCGAAGCCAAGGGCGCGGGCATGATGGGGCAGGATCAGGACGACCTGATCCTGATGCCGATCCGCGCCGTGCAGCGGCGGCTGGTGGGTTCCACCGACGTGTCGAGCTTTCAGCTGGCGCTGGCGCCCGGGGTTTCGGCGGATCGCGGCACCCGCGAGATCGAAGCGCTGATGCGCGAGCGCCGGCGGATCCAGATCGACGAGGCCGACGATTTCCGCGTCATGGACATGGCGCAGATCGCCTCCATGCTGACCTCGGTGAACTCCGTGCTGACCGGGCTTTTGTCGGCGGTGGCGGCGGTGAGCCTGCTGGTCGGCGGCATCGGCATCATGAACATCATGCTGGTCTCGGTCACCGAGCGCACGCGCGAGATCGGCATTCGGCTCGCGATCGGAGCCACGGCGCGGCAGGTGCTGACGCAGTTTCTGGTCGAGGCGATTGTGCTTTCGGTGCTGGGCGGGGTGATCGGCATCCTGCTAGGCTTTGCCATCGCCTTCGCGGCGGCGCGGTTGATGGCGATCCCCTTTACCCCGAGCATCGAGATCGTTGGCCTGGCCTTCGTTTTTTCGGGGCTGGTGGGGGTGGTCTTCGGCTATTTCCCCGCCCGCCGTGCGGCCCGGCTCGATCCGATAGAGGCGCTGCGGCACCAATAACTAAGCCCGGTTCCTAGTTCAGCTTTTGCTGTCGAATTTCGAAATCAACGGGCGACGGCATGCCGTTGTTCGTGTGCTTGCGCTTGGTGTTGAAGAAAAGGCCGATCTATTCGAACACGTCGCGCCTGACGTGGTCTCGTGTCGGATATGTCCGTCGCCTGATCCTTGCCGGTTTCAGAATCTGGAAGACGCTCTCTGCGACGGCATTGCGGCACATGGCGGGCAGGAGCCTCGCGATATCCGGAACCTTGTGTCGCGCCGCCGCGTTAAACGGTTGACGATGTTCCAGCGATGGAGATGGACCAATGGCACAGACCGCCGCAAGCAATGGAAAAAGCGCCACAACGGAGCGCGATATCGACGCGCTGAGTGAGCAGATCGCGACGCTTCGGAGCGATATTTCGAGCCTTACCGAACTGGTCGGGGAAATCGGCACACGCCGTGGCCGCGACGCGAAACACCGGGTGGAGGCGAAGGCAGAGGCGCTGCGCGGGCAGGGCGAGGATGCGCTGCGCGAGGCCGGGCGCAAGGCGGCGGAGTTCGAGCACGAAGCCGCCGACCGTATTCGCACGACGCCCTTTCAGGCTGTCGGGCTGGCCGCTGCCGCAGGCTTTTTGATCGGCTATCTCGGCGCGCGTCGATAGGAGCCGAAATGCTGTTTGCACTCGAAGCAAGACTGCGCGCGGGCCTGTCGCGGCTCGCGCGTTCGCTGGCCGGCGCATTGTGCCTGCTCGTCGCGGCGGCGTTTCTGACCGCTGCGGCATGGATGGCGCTATCTGCTGCACACGGGGCACAGATCGCTGCGCTGGTGATCGGCGGCGCCTATCTGCTTTTCGGTGCCGTCTTGATCGCGTCAGCGGCGCGTCGGCGCCCGGCCGCTCCGCCTCCGGCGTCGGTCGGTTCGCTTGCAGAGGCATTTTTGGCCGGGCGCGCGGCCGGTCAGGCCATGGGACGCGGCAGCGACCGCGGGTAACCCGTTTATTGCATAACGGGCAAATTCAAGTGTGACTCTCTTGTGCCGGTCGAAATTTGTCTGGTTTAGGGTCATTGCGGCATTCGGAAGAGTGTGGCACAACCGTTCGTGTCGATACTGAACGGAAGAGTTTAGCTCATGACCGACTTTGCCACGCGCCGCCGTATGATGGTGGATACGCAGGTTCGGCCCTCGGATGTCACGAAGTTTCCGATTATCGAGGCCATGCTGAAAATCCCCCGCGAGGCTTTTGTGCCGGACGGCCGCCAGGAGGCCGCCTATGCGGGCCGCAATGTTCCGTTGGCCGACGGGCGCGTGGTTCTGGAGCCGCGCACGCTGGCCAAGATGCTGGACGCGCTCAATCTCGATAACGATGACCTGGTGCTCGATATCGGCGCAGGCATGGGTTATTCCTCAGCCGTGATCGCGCGGATCGCCGAGGCCGTGGTCGCCGTCGAAGAGGACGAGACGCTTGCCGAAGAGGCGCAGGGGCTTCTCAGCGAACATTCCGACAATGTGATCCTGCATACCGGCGCGCTGGTGGACGGTGCCGCCGAACACGGGCCGTATGACGCCATCGTGATCGAGGGCGGCGTCGAGGAGCTTCCCGCGACACTGACCGAACAGCTCAAGGATGGCGGTCGTATCGCGTGTCTGTTCATGGAGGGTGCGCTTGGGACTGTCAGGATCGGCTGGAAAGTCGATGGGGCGATCACCTGGCGCTTTGCGTTCAACGCGACGGCGCCGGTGCTTCCGGGATTCAAAAAACAAGTGGCCTTCGCGCTATAATAGGCGACCAGGCGATAAGCGGGCAGAAGGAGACACTCATGGCGCGCAGAACAGTGTTCGGAATGGTGGCGGGGCTATGCCTCGCAGCGACAAACACGGTCCCGGCAGCAGCCGAGACGCTGGCAAGCGCGCTATCGAGCGCCTATGTCACCAGCGGATTGCTTGATCAGAACCGTGCCGTGTTGCGTGCCGCCGATGAAGATGTGGCGCAGGCAGTTGCCGCGCTGCGGCCGGTGCTGAGCTGGTCGGGCAGCGTGGCGCGCAGCTACGGATCCTCGCGCAGCCAGCCCGTCGGTGGCAGTTGGCAGTGGCGGGCGGCGTCGACCACGACCGCGAGCATCGACCTGATCGCCTCCATGACGCTCTATGCCGGCGGCTCGCGGGTCATGAGCTTCAACGCCGCGCGCGAGGCGGTGCTGGCGAC
Source organism: Salipiger abyssi (assembly GCF_017311415.1). Classification (GTDB taxonomy): domain Bacteria; phylum Pseudomonadota; class Alphaproteobacteria; order Rhodobacterales; family Rhodobacteraceae; genus Salipiger; species Salipiger abyssi_A. The sequence goes on from NZ_JAEKIS010000001.1 coordinate 177,780, forward strand.
CCGCGCTTCGCTCGTCTCCGTCGAGCAGGATGTTCTCTACAATGGCGTTTCCGCCTTCATGGAGGTGCGTCGCGCCACCGAGACGGTCATGCTGCGCCGCAACAACGTGCGGGTGATCGGCGAAGAGCTGCGCGCCGCGCGCGACCGGTTCGAAGTGGGCGAAGTCACCCGCACCGACGTGGCCGCAGCCGAGGCCCGCCTGGCCGAGGCGCGCAGCGCACTGGCCGGTGCCGAGGGCGATCTGGCGATCAGCCGCGAGACCTATAAATCCGTGATCGGCCACTATCCCGACGCGCTGGTACCCCCGACTGGTCTGCCGCGGCTGCCGGGCGCGGTGGAGACCGCGAAAACGCTGGCGATGCGCAATCATCCGGATCTGATCCAGCTGCGGCACACGGTGGCGGCAAACGACATCTCCGTCGAGATCGCCGAAGCCCGTATGGAGCCCACCGTGTCGCTGCGTGGTACCTGGGGTGTGGACGAGACTTTCGATTCGCGGTCTGCGTCGCGCGGGGGATCGGTGTCCATCGGCGTTGACGGCCCGATCTATCAGGGTGGCGCGCTGTCGTCCGGCGTGCGCAAGGCGATGGCGAACCGCGATGCGTCGCGCGCGCGGCTCTATACCGCCGGCAAGAACGTCGAGCGCACGGTGGGCAGCACCTACGCCTCCTTGCGCATCGCTCAGGCCTCGCTGGTGTCGACCCGCGAGCAGGTGCGCGCCGCGCGCGTCGCCTTCAACGGCATCCGCGAAGAGGCGACGCTCGGTGCGCGCACCACGCTGGATGTGCTTGACGCTGAGCAGGAGCTGCTCGACGCCCGCGCCGCGCTGATCTCGGCCGAGGTCGATCAGACCGTCGCTGCTTACGCGGTGCTGGCATCGGTGGGGCAGCTCACCGCCGAGTCGCTGGCGCTCAGCGTGCCGCGCTATGATCCGGCGGAATATTACAATCTGGTCAAGACCGCGCCGGTGCGCTCGCAGCAGGGCGAAGATCTCAACCGTGTCCTGCGTGCCCTCGGCAAAAACTAGGGTTTTCCACATCTGTTGTCTGGAATCGCGCCTCGCGCTACAGTTTGCGCGAGGCAAGAGTGGAACATAAATGTCAGATCCCGTGACGAATGTGGAAATCGAGGACGTGCTGTCCTCCATACGGCGCTTGGTGTCTGAGGATACGCGGCCCAAGGCACCACCGTCCGCGCCCGAAAAGCCGGAGCGGCTTGTGCTGACGCCGTCGCAGCGGGTGCCGGACGCGGAGGAGGCGGCCGCTACACCGTCCGAGGAAACGGCGGTGTTGCTGACAGAGCCGACACTTGTTCCTGAACCCGCCCCGGTTGTTCCTGAGCCCGACGCAGTGTCCGGGCTCTCGTCCGATAACGCCGACGAGCCAGAGGCGGCGGAACCGGCCCAGGCTGCGGCGTGCGAAGAGCGAAACGAGGAGCTTTCCGCCATTGGCCGGCTGGTCGAGGCGCAGGTGGCCCGTGTCTTTGCCGAAACCCAAGAAGAGGACGGCGCGCTGGCCGCGCCCGAGGCGGTCGAGGTCACCGCGCCGGCGCTTGCCGAGGCGGGGGCCGGCGAAAATGCTGAAAACGCCGCGGAGATAGCGGCGGAGGAGACCGAAGAGCCGAGCTCGCAGGCCGGATCCGCTGACGATGATGGCGGGCTCGCCCGCAAGATCGCCGAGCTTGAAGCGATGATCTCGCGCGGGTTCGGCAACTTCGACGCGGACGAGCCGGAGGAAGAGGGGGCCAATGCCGCCTTCGTGCATCACCCGCGCGAGCCGCTGGCTTGGGAGGATCACTTTGCCGATGCCTTCGAGCCGGCGGAGCCCGAACCGTCTGAAGCGACCGTTCTGCGCGGTCCGCCTTGGCGGGGTGAGCCGGAGCGCGCTCCGCGCGCGCAGGCGCCCGTATCCACACCGGAGCCCGAGCGCGGCGCGACGGATCTGCCGACAACGATCGACGAAGACATGCTGCGTGAGATGGTGGCGGGAATCGTCCGGCAGGAATTGCAGGGCGCTCTGGGCGAGCGCATCACCCGCAATGTGCGAAAACTCGTGCGCCGCGAGATCCACCGCATGCTGGAAAGCAAGGGGTTCGACTGATCGCGCAGCCGTCGGCCAACCCGGCCCGGGGGCGGGGCGTTGTCATCTCTCTTCAAAGTTCGAAAGGCGCGCCCTGATCGGGACGCGCCTTTCTTTTGTCCAGCAATGGCTTGCGGGGCGAAGCTCAGGCGGCTTCGCGCTCCGCGGCAGCGGCTGCATTGCGGCGTTCGCTTTCTTCGCGCGATAGCGCGACCGAGGTGCGCACACCTTTGCCCACGAATTCCATCAGGCCGGCGACGACACGCTCGTTGGGGTCGATGCCGGCACAGCTGAGCACCTCACGGCCATCGCGCGAGCGTGCCCAGCGGGCAATCTGTTCGGGACCATTGCCATATTTCTTGTCATCGGCGATGGCGTCGTCGAGCGCAGCCAGAACCACAGCGGCAAAGAGCTTGCGCGCGCGGTTGCCTTGTTCGGCATTAAAGGCTGTGCTGTCCACGAAATCCTTCATAATTCGACCTTTGATTATTGCTCTTGTCTTTTCCGGCGTGTGAGGCGTTATGAACCATTCCGTTCGATTCGGATACACCTCAAACGCATGACACCTATGCGTTGATCGCATGGGTTTGTTTGAGCGCACACGATATATCGTTGTCTTGCACGGGCACGACTGGCCAGATATAGGAGCGGCCAGACAATCATCAACCTTTTGCCAAAGATTAGTCCCATGCCCAAGATCAACGGTAACGAGATCCGCCCCGGCAACGTGCTGGAGCACAATGACGGCCTCTGGGCCGCCGTGAAGGTGGACCATGTGAAGCCCGGCAAGGGCGGGGCGTTCGCGCAGGTCGAGCTGCGCAACCTTCGCAACGGTTCCAAGCTGAACGAGCGCTTCCGCTCCGCCGACAAGGTCGAGCGCGTGCGGCTCGAACAGAAGGACATGCAGTTCCTCTTCGAGAGCGACGGCATGCTGACCTTCATGGATACCGAAACCTACGACCAGGTCGCGCTGCCGGCGGAAATCCTCGGTGAGCGTCGCCCGTTCCTTCAGGACGGCATGACCATCGTGGTGGAGTTCTACGACGCAGAGGCGCTGAACGCGACGCTGCCGCAGAAGGTGACTTGCAAGGTCGTGGAGACCGAGCCGGTGGTCAAAGGCCAGACGGCGGCGAACAGCTTCAAGCCCGCGACGCTGGACAATGGCGTCAAGGTCATGGTGCCGCCCTTTGTCGGGCAGGACGAGGATATCGTCGTGAACACCGAAACCATGGAATATTCGGAACGCGCATAACCCGCGCGCCGATGTTCTTCCGTCCCCGTGCGATCCGGGGGCGTATATCGAGACAGTGACCAGGGCCTCCGGCGCAAAGCCAAGGAGGCCCTTTTCATGATCGACCATTTCACCGAGACCGACCTGCCGGATATGGCGGTGCTGCTGCGCGGGCTGAACGCGCAGCACGCGGCACGTCTGCCGCAGCGGTTCCACGAGCGTGCCGACGCGACGGCGCTCGGCGGTTTCCTGCAGGAGCGCATGGGGCAGGGGGCGCGGGCGCTGGTCTACCGCGCCGGGGGCGTGGCGCGCGGCTACCTGCTCTGGCATCCGCGCGATGTGCCGGCGAGCGCGGTGGACTGCGCGCGGCGCGTGGCGGTGCTGGAGCATATCGCGGTGGCGCCCTCCTGGCGGCGGCGCGGTATCGGGCGGCGGTTGGTGACGCGGTTCGAGGCGGAGGCGGCGGGCAGCGGCTGCGACGCCTGGGTGACGGCGGTGCACGACTTCAACGCCGCCTCCGCCGCGCTGATGCGGCAGGCGGGAGCGGCGCGGGCCATCGACATTCTGGAAAAGCCGCTGGCATAGGCGCAAGATCCTTCGAAGGATCTTGCAAATCTCTTCGAAGAGATTTGGGCGCTCAGACCCCGGTGGCGCTCAGCAGCCGTGCCACCATGCCCTGATAGCTCGCGCCGAAGAGCCGGAAATGCACCAGCGCCGGGAAGAGCTGATAGATCGCCCGCCGCTCGGCCCGGCCCGGTTCCTGCGGCCCGTAGCCTTGCCAGAACGCGTCCGGCGGGCTGCCGAAGAGCTCCAGCATGGCCAGATCCACCTCAGCATGACCGTGATAGCAGGCCGGGTCGATCATCCAGGCGGTACCGTCGCCGAAGAGCGCGTTGCCGGTCCAGAGATCGCCATGCAGCAGCGCCGGCGTCGGGCTGGCGGGCAGACGTTCGGGCAGCGCCCGGGCCAGCGCCTCGAGCCGCCGCGCCTGCGCCATGGGCAGCACCGGCAGGAAGGGCAGCAGCCGCCGCCGCGCCCAGAAATCCGGCCAGTTGTCGGCATGGCCGTTGGGGATCGGCTGCGGCCCGAAGGCGTAGTCCTCCGGCCAGCCATATTGCGCGCCACGGCAATTGTGCAGCCGCCGCAGCCCTTGCCCCAGCGCCTGCCAGCCGGCGGGGGCGGCCGGCGCTTCGTCCAGCCATTGCAGGCAGAGCAACGATCCGGCCTGATGCAGCACCTCGGGCACCGGCGCCTCTGCGGTGGCCATGGCGGCGAGCATGCGCGCCTCGCTGTCGACCCGCTCGCCGCGCTTCACAGCCATCACCCGCCCGTCCTCGAGCGTGACCTTCAGCACCTCGGAGAGATCGCCGCCATGCAATGGGCGCGCAGAGGCGATCCCGGTGCCGAAAACCTGTGCGAGCCCGTCCAGGCTCATGGCGCGTAGCGCACCACGGCGCCATCCGCCCGCATCTCGTCGCTCGCTCGGTCAAAGCGCAGATGCGCGATTCCCTTGCCTCCGGCCTGGGTGAAGAGCGTGCCCGCGAGTTTCTCGCCGGCGACGATCTCGGTGCCCGGCGCGGCGCTGCCCTCGACACCGACCGTGACCAGCCCCTTGCGCAGGGAAGTCTTGTGCTTCATCCGCGCGGTCACTTCCTGACCGACGAAACAGCCCTTGTGGAAATCCACCCCGTGCAGGCGCTCGAACCCGGCCTCCAGAATGAAGGTGTCGGGGGTCAGCTCCACGCCGCTTTCGGGCACGCAGGCGGCGACGCGCAGCGCCTCCCAGTCGGCGGCATCGCCGGGTTGCCCGTCATAGCCGCGCCAGCCGAGCGACGGGTCGCGCGGATCGGCAAAGGCGCCCTCGGGCGGGGTGCCGGTGCCCCGGGTGACCTCGATATCTGTCTCGGCAATCTCGACCTTGCTGCGCAGCTTGTAGAGCGACAGTGCGCGCATCAGATCATCGGCCAGATCCGCCGCCACGTCGATCAGGATATCCTCGCCCGCCGGCACCAGCAGGAAATCCGAGCGGTACTTGCCCTGCGGCGTCAGCAGCGCTGCATAGACCATGCCGTTTTTCAGCTGCGTGACGTCATTGGTCACCAGACCTTGCAGAAACTGTTCGGAGTCCGGGCCGCTCAGTCGCAGCACCTTGCGTTTGCCAGTCATCGCGTTCTCCCGTCTGTCTCCCGCTATGTAACGGCAAGGGCGCGGGGTTGCGAGGGGCCGGGATCAGCTTTCGGTGAACTGCATGGCATGAAGCCGCGCATAGGCGCCGTTTCGGGCAAGCAGGTCGTCATGCGTGCCTTCTTCGACGACGCGGCCCTGATCCATCACCATGATCTTGTCCGCATGGCGCACGGTCGACAGCCGGTGCGCGATGACCAGCGTGGTGCGGCCTTCGGCGAGGCGTTCCAGCGCCTGCTGCACCACCGCCTCGGATTGCGCATCAAGCGCCGAAGTCGCCTCGTCGAGCAGCAGAATCGGGGTGTCGCGCAGCAGCGCGCGGGCAATGGCGACGCGCTGGCGCTGCCCGCCCGAAAGCGCCGAGCCGCGCGGCCCCACCGGCGCGTCGAGCCCGCCTTCGAGCCGGGGCAGGAAATCCGCCACATGCGCGGCTTTCAGCACCTTGTCCAACTGCTCTTCCGAGACATCTTTCCGCCCCAGCAGGATGTTCTCTCGCAGCGATTCGTCGAAGAGCAGCGCCTCCTGACTGACCACTGAAAACAGCCCGCGCAGATCGCCAAGCCGCATCGTCGCCACCGGCACGCCGCCGATCTCGACGCGACCGCTTTCGGGCTCGGCAAGCCGGGTCAGCACGTTGAACACGGTGGATTTGCCCGCACCCGAGGCGCCCACCAGCGCAGTGGTCTTGCCGGGCTCGGCGACAAGGCTGGCGCCGCGCAGCACCGGCGCCTCGCCATAGGCCAGATGCACGTCGTCCAGCACCACGCCGGGCACGCCCTGCGGCGCCGGCTGCGGCGTCTCGGGATCGCGCAGCGCCGGCACCATGTCGAGCAGCTCCTTCAGCCGCTCGATGGAGGCGGCGGCGATCTGCCAGTTGCCGCTAACGGCACCCAGCCGGCGCAGCGGCTCGAAGGCCAGCGCGATGGCGGTGAAGAAGGCCATGAAATCGCCCACGGTCTTGGATCCGGCGAGGATCTCGCCGCCGCCATAGAACAGCACCCCCATAAAGCCGATGCCCGACATGATGTCGATCAGCCCGGGGATAGAGCTTTGCCCAAGCGCGGCGCGGGTCTCGGCATTGATGCGCTTGTCGGTGAGCTTGCGGTAGCGCGCCGCCTGATACTCCTCCAGCCGGTTGAGCTTGACCGGCACGATGCCGTGGAACACCTCGTTGAGCCGGGTGGAGAGCCTGGCGGCGATATCGCGGGCGTGGCGGGCATTGCCTCGCACATAGCGCTGCACCAGGATCGACGGCAGCACCATCAGCGGCGCGCCGACCAGCGCCACCAGCGTCCAGCGCCAGTCGATCCCCAGCGCCACGCCGAAGAGCGAGATGAGCGCAATCACGTCGCGCCCGGCGCCGGTGATGATGATGCGCCAGACCTTGCTGATCTGGCCGACATCGCCCTCGACCCGCTGCATCAGATAGCCCGGCCCGTAGGCCTGGTGGAAACTGCCGTCGAGCGTCATCAGATGCCTGAGCAGGTCGTTGCGGATATCGCCCACGGTGCGCTCTGAGACCTGCGTCATCAGAACCTTCTGCGCGACGCTGGCCAGCGCCCGGATCATGAAGCTGGCAAAGATCACCAGCCCGACCCACCACAGCGCATCCGCGTTGCCGCCGACAAAGACATTGTCGAACATCGGCTTCATCATGTAGCTGAGCAGCCCGAACATGGCGCCTTCGACGCTCATGAAGATCAGCGCCACCACCAGCAACAGCCGGTAGGGCCAGAGATAGGTCCACCAGAGCCAGAGAAACAGCCCGCGGGGTTTCTTGGGCGTGTCGGTCACGCCAGCTCCTCCGGCGGGCGGCGGGCGTCGAAACCGGCCTGAACCGGTTTGCTGTCGTATTCGGTGGCGATCCACTGCTCGAAGGGGATCGGATCGCGGCGGTTGCGCGCCGCGTAGACGTCGAGAATATAGCCCTGAATGCCGGTGCGGGTGAATTCCAGATGGATGTATTTCAGCCCGAGCTGCTTGCGCGCCTCTTCCACCGGCACGCCCTCGAACACCATCAGATAGACGGCAGAGGCGAACCCGGCGCGGTCGGCGCCGGATTTGCAGTGGAACATCATCGGGCGTTCCGCCGTGCGCATGGTCTCGATCAGGGTGAGGATGCGCTCGCGCTTGGGCGCCATGCGCGCCCAGAGCTTGGCATGCAGCAGCGTCAGCCCGAGTTTCTCGCAGCTCTCCTTTTCAAAGAGGTAATGCGAGTATTTCTCTTCGCCGCGCAGGGTGATCACCGTCTTGATGCCCATGCGGGCGTATTTCTCGAACCGGCGATGCGTGGGCTGGTTGGAGCGCCATACCCCCGGCGCGATCTGCCAGAAATTTGTCCAGACGCTGCGCAGCCAGGCGTGATCGAAGAGATTGTAATGCAGGGTCGATAGCGCCCGGGCCCCGGGCGACGAGATGTCCTTGCCGAAGGACCGGCGAAACCGCCGTTCGGCCGTTTCGATCTTTTCCCAGAGCTGCGCGAGCATTGTGCCGTCCCGTTGATCTGGCGGGGGTTTAGTGGGCCTGTTCCGTCAAGGCAAGCATAGCGCCGCATTGACGCCACCGCATCGCTGGTTAGGTTGGCCGCCGTGCCGCCATTTCAAGGGGCGCATTCACGGAGAAAATCGATGTCGCTTGCCCATGGTCGCCCGTATCTGGCCATTCCCGGCCCCTCTGTCATGCCCGACGCGGTGCTGCGCGCCATGCACCGCGCCTCGCCCAATATCTACGAGGGCGAGCTGGTCGAGATGGTGCGCGGGCTGGTGCCGGATCTGAAATACGTGGCGCAGACCGAGGGGTATGCGACGATCTATACCACAAACGGTCACGGCGCCTGGGAGGCGTCGCTGTCGAACGTGGCGAGCGAGGGCGACACCGTTCTGGTGGCGGCCACGGGGCGCTTTGGCCATGGCTGGGCGGATGTCGCCACGGGGCTTGGTCTCGAGGTGCAGCTTATTGATTTCGGGCGGAAATCGCCGCTCGATCCGGCGCGGGTGGAGGAGGCGCTCACCGCCGACAAGGCGCATCGGATCAAGGCGGTGCTGATGAGCCATGTGGACACCGCGACCTCGGTGCGCAACGACGTGGCGGCGGTGCGCGCGGCGATCGACGCGGCGGGTCACCCGGCGCTGCTGATGGCCGATTGCATCGCCTCCATGGGCTGCGACCGGTTCCTGATGGACGAGTGGGGGGCCGATGTGGCGGTGACCGGCTCGCAGAAGGGGCTGATGGTGCCGCCGGGAATGAGTTTCGTGTTCTTCAACGACCGCGCGGCGGCGCGGCGGGCAGAGGTGAAGCGGGTCAGCCGCTACTGGGACTGGGTGCCGCGCGCCGAGCCGGAATTCTTCTACCAGTATTTCGGCGGGACGGCGCCGACGCATCATCTCTACGGGCTGCGGGCCTCGCTCGACATGATCCGTGCCGAGGGGATCGAGGCGATCTGGGCGCGCCACGCGACGCTGGCCCGGGCGATCTGGGCGGCGGCGGATGTCTGGGGCGCGGAGGGCCCGATGGAGATGAACATCTCTGATCCGGCGCAGCGCTCGCACGCGGTCACCGCGCTGCGGCTGGGCGCGCCCTATGGCGCGCAGCTTCGGGAATGGACGGACAAGCGGGCGGGGGTGACGCTGGGCATCGGGCTCGGCATGTCGGAGCCCGAGGATCCGATGGGCACCGGGTTTTTCCGCATCGGCCATATGGGCCATGTGAATGCGCATATGGTGCTGGGGTTGCTGGGCGTGGTGGAGGCGGGTTTGAAGTCGCTGGGCATCCCGCATGGGCGCGGCGGTGTCGCGGCGGCGGCGGAGGTGATCGGCGCGGCCTGAGCTTTGCGCGGTGCGGTGGGCAGATTGCCCACCCTACGGTCGTGCGTTGCCCCGGGCGCGGGACAAGGCCGAAGGCCGCCGCGCCATCGCCGGCCCGTCCCCCGGGCTGGCGATTTGGTGACGCTAGCGCAAAGTGTCGGGGTCTTTCGGACTTGGCCGGGATAAATCGAGAGGTTCAGAGGTAATTTCGCCATCCCCCGGGCCGGCGATGGCGCGGCTTACCAACCGTAGGGTGGGCAATCTGCCCACCGCACCGCGCAAACCTCACTCGTGCCCACAGCGCACCTATCCCCGCCGCCTCAGACGCCGTTCCAGCCGGGTGATCAGGTGATTCACCGCCAGTCCCAACAGCAGCACGGCGCCCAGACCCCACTGCACCCAGAGCACAGCGAAAATCCACAGCATGTTGATGAACAGAAACACCAGCGCGGGGGTGGTGAAATCCGGCGCGGGCTGGCGGGTACGGTCGTCCATTGCGGGGCATCCTCTCGGCAGCGGCTCTTGGCGCAAGTTAGCACAGCCTGCGCCCGGCTCACCCGTCCGAAGCTCACCTTTGCGTGCGCCGCGCGCTCATGCGGCGGTTTCGGAGGCCTCTGCCAGCGCCTTGGGCAGTTCCTCGGCGAGGACATTCAGATCCGCTCCGGTGCCCGCGCTGATCCGCAGGCAGCGGTCCTGCGGCGCGACGAAGGGCATGCGCACAAAGACCCCGCGCGCCACCAGTGCCTTCAGTACCGCGCGGGCGAAATCGCCGTCGCGGCCGCAATCCACCGCGACGAAATTCGTCGCGCTCGGCAGGCAGGTGAGCCCGTTCGCCGCGGCGATCTCCACGATCCGCGTGCGCGCCGCGCCGACCCTGTCGCGGATCTCTGCCAGCCAGGCATCGTCGCGCAGCGCCGCCAATACGCCGGCCTGGGCCGAGCGGTTCATGGCGAAATGGTTGCGCACCTTGTCGAAGGCGCCGATCAGCGGCTGGGCGCCCACCGCATAGCCCACCCGCGCGCCCGCCATGCCATAGGCCTTGGAGAAGGTGCGGAAGCGGATCACCCGGGGATCCTCGGGGTCGATCCTGGGCGCGGTGCCCTCGGGGGCGAACTCGATATAGGCCTCGTCCAGCGCCAGTACGGTGCCGTCGGGCAGCGTGTCGAGCGCCGCCTCGATTGCGGCGCCGTCATGCCAGCTGCCCATCGGGTTGTCGGGATTGGCGAGATAGACGATCTTGGCATCGACCTCGGCGGCTTTGGCGAACAGCGCCGCGATATCCTCGGCATCGTCGCGATAGGGCACCTTGTGCAGCGCGCCGCCATAGGCGTTCACATGGTAGCTGAAGGTCGGGTAGGCGCCATCGGAGGTCACCACCGCATCGCCCGGCTCCACCAGCAGTCGCACCAGATAGCCGAGACAGCCGTCAATGCCCTCGCCAAAGACGATATTGGCGGGCGTGCAGCCGAGCCGTGCCGAGAGCTCGGCCTTCAGGTCGAAATGGCTGGGGTCGGCATATTTCCAGATCTCCGCATCCGCCGTACGCAACGCCTCCAGCGCGCGGGGTGAGGGGCCAAAGACATTCTCGTTGGCGCCGAGCCGGGCGCGGAAACGGATGCCGGCGGCGCGCTCATGCTCTTCCGGGCCGACAAAGGGCACGGTGGCGGGCAGGCGGGAGATGAGGTCTGGAAAGCGCGGTCCGATCATGGACGGGGCCTTTACGCCTCGCCGGCCAGCCCGGTCAAGAAAAATGCAGCGTCAATTCGATGCTTAGCGCAGGAATTTGCGGCGGGCGTCGCGGGCGATCTCGTGGCGCATCTGCAAATCGGCGAGCTGCGCCATCAGGCGTTTTTTCTCCGCCGGGTCTTGTGTGGCCTGCCAGGCCGCGCGCACAGCGTCGAGCTGGGCCTTCAATCGAAGCTCTTCCGGGAGCGCCCCGGCCTCTGCCATCATCCGGAATCCCACCGCCTCACCCGCGTCGAGCATGGCGTCGCCGGGCCGGTCGGGCAGCGGTTTGCCCTCGCCGGCGAGGCCCGAGAGCTTGCCCTCGGCTTCGGCCTTGCGGATCTGCTGTTCGGTGAGTCGGGCCCAGCGTGACATGGGGAGAGGTTAGGGCGGTCGAATTGAGGCATCAATGGTTTGGAGCGCTCATCTTGTTTGTGACGAGGAGCTCGCTCTTGCAGCGCCCAAACAGTGCGCCCGGGCGCGGAACAAGCCCGAAGGGCGCCGCGCCATCGCCGGCCCGTTCGGGCGGGCTGGCGATATGGTGACGCCAGCGCCGCGTGTCGAGGTCTTTCGGGCTTGGCCGGGATAAATCGAGAGGTTCGTAAGTCGGATCGCCAACCCACGGGCCGGCGATGGCGCGGCTCGCGACGGTGCGGCGCTTTGGCGCCAAGCATGGAAGCCGCCCAGTCCAAAATCTTCAGATTGTCAGCGGTGGCGCCTCGCCATGATTGCCGGCAGCTAGCCGCCGGCAATCACGGTCTCCTGCCTTGACCGCACCGGGCGGAGCCGTCAGGTTCTCGCGCGAGCAGCGGCAATCACAAAGGCGCCCGTCGAATGGCAAGCACACCGCCCCCCTTCGCCCGTTTCGAATGGATGATCGCGTGGCGCTATCTGCGCGCCCGGCGCGCCGAGGGCGGCGTCAGTGTGATGACCTGGATCAGCCTCATCGGCATCACCCTCGCGGTTTTCGCGCTCATCGCCACGCTGGCGGTGCGCTCGGGCTTCCGGGCGGAGTTCGTCGACACGATCCTCGGCGCCAATGCCCATGTCACCGTCTATGCCGGCCAGCGCGAGGACGAGTTCGGCCGCACCGTGCGCACCTTCCCGGATTTCCGCGAGCGCGCCGAGCGGGTCGCCGAGGTGCCGGGGGTGAGCCGCGTGGCGCCGCTGGTCAAGGGGCAGGTCATGGCCAATGCCAACGGGCGCAATGCCGGGGTCGAGGTGTTCGGCATCGATGGCGCCGATCTCGCCGCGATCCCGCGCGTTGCCGATCCCGAGACCGGGCGCGGCTCGCTCGACCGCTTCGACGAGGGGCTCGCCATCGGCTCGGGCGTGGCGCGCGAGCTGGGGCTGGGCGTCGGCGACCAGATCAAGCTGATCTCGCCCGACGGGGTGAAGACCGCCTTCGGCGTCTCGCCACGCGTCAAGGTCTATGAGGTGGTCTATGTCTTTACCGCCGGGCGCTACGATATCGACCGCACCCGGGTCTATATGCCGTTCTCCGAGGCGCAGCTCTATTTCAACCGCGAGGGCGTCGCCGACGAGCTGGAGGTGATGACCGCCGATCCCGAGAATGTCGAGCAGGTCGCCGTGCCGGTGCAGATCGCAGCGGGCGAGGGCGCGCTGATCTGGACCTGGCAGGATGCCAGCGGCGCCTTCCTGCGGGCGCTGGAGGTGGAGGACAACGTGATGTTCGTAATCCTCTCGGTGCTGGTGCTGATCGCCACGATGAACATCGTCTCGGGGCTGATCATGCTGGTGAAGAACAAGGGCGGCGATATCGGTATCCTGCGCACCATGGGGCTGACCGAGGGCTCGGTGCTGCGGGTGTTCTTCATCTGCGGTGCCTTCACCGGGGTGATCGGCACATTGCTGGGCGTGGTGCTAGGCTGTCTCTTCGCGATCTATATCGACCCGATCTTTTCCTTCGTGAACTATGTCGCGGGCGGCGGGGTCTGGGATCCGGCGGTGCGCGGCATCTATTCGCTGCCCGCCAAGCTGCAACTGGACGATGTGCTGAGCGCCATGGCGCTGTCGCTGGGGCTGAGCTTTGTCGTCACGATCTTTCCCGCCCGCCGAGCGGCGCGGATGAACCCGGTGGAGGCGCTGCGCTATGAGTGATCCTGTCCTGCGCCTCACGGGCATCGAAAAGCGCTACAATGCCGGCAAACCCAACGAGGTGACGGTGTTGCGCGGCGCCGACCTGGAGGTCGCGCGCGGCGAGGTGGTGGCGCTGGTGGCGCCCTCCGGGGCGGGCAAGTCGACGCTGCTGCATATCGCCGGGCTGCTGGATACCGCCGATGCGGGCGAGGTCGCCATCGCCGGCGAGGTGCTGGGCGGTCGCTCCGACCGGCGCCGCACCGTGGTGCGCCGGCAGGAGGTGGGCTTCGTCTATCAGTTCCACCACCTGCTGCCGGAATTCACCGCGCTTGAGAACGTGGCGCTGCCGCAGCTTGCCAATGGCGTCGCGCGCCGCGCCGCTGATGAGCGCGGGCTCGCGCTTTTGCGCAGCGTGGGGGTGGACGGTCGCGCGGCACACCGCCCCGCGGCGCTTTCGGGGGGCGAGCAGCAGCGTGTGGCCTTCTGCCGCGCCATGGCCAACACGCCAAAGCTGCTGCTGGCCGACGAGCCCACGGGCAATCTCGATCCGGCAACCTCGGACACGGTGTTCGGCGCGCTCATGAGCCTGGTGCGCGACACCGGGCTGTCTGCGGTAATCGCCACGCATAACCTGGAGCTCGCGGGCCGAATGGACCGGCGCGTGCGGCTGGAAGAGGGGCGGCTGGTCGCGGTCTGAACGCGGCCGCGGCCCTCTGGCGCCCTCGGCGCGGACTTGCCGTCGCGTTGCCGGGCGGGATCTTCGCAGGGGCTTGATCTGCGGCGCGGAGCGGGCGAGACAGGGGCCAGAGGCAAAGCAGGGAGAAACAGGCATGACACGGCTGCTGATCGGAGCATGGCTTGGCGCGGCGCTTGGCATTGCGGCCTGCGTGCCCAATGAAATGCCGCAGGCGAGCGACGGGCGTGGCCTTTTCATGGAGTATTGCGCCGTCTGCCATGGCGAGGACGGCAAGGGCGATGGCGAAATGGCGCGTGCCACGACCACGCCGCCGAAGAACCTCACGCTGATCTCGCTGCGCCATGGCGACCGGTTCCCGCGCGCCAAGGTGCTGTCGACCATCGACGGTTATGCGCGCTCCGATCTCGACGGGCCGGGCATGCCGGAATTCGGCGAGCTGCTCGATGGCGACCTTGTACCGCTCGACACCGGCGACGGCACGATGACGCCGACACCGCGCAAGCTGGTGGCGTTGCTCGAATACCTGGAATCGATCCAGCAGACGCGCTGAGCCGCGCGCCGGGCGCGGCGCCAGTCTTCCGGAGCGAACCTTTCGCAATGACCGTGATACGGATCGAAGCTCCCCACGAAAACGGATCGTGGGGGCGGGATGGCGTGCTTTGCGATTGACGAAAATTTACGAGGCGTCTACACCTTGGCATACAAAGTGGAATGCAAGCGGTGAAGATGTCCAAAGACGCAAATGCGGCGCTCAAGTCCAATCGTATCTCGTCCGCGCAAAGGGCCTATCAGGGCATGCGCGAGCAGCTGTTGCGCTTTGAGATCCACCCGGGCCAGAAAATCAACGAAGTGACCATGGCGGCGCGGCTGGAAACCAGCCGCACACCGCTTCGAGAAGCGCTGAGCCGCATGGTGGCCGAGGGGTTGCTGGTCACCGGTGACCGCGGTTTCGCGGTGCCGGATCTCGAGCCCGAGACGGTGCAGGGCCTTTTCGAGGCGCGGCTTGAGCTCGAATGCAGCATGGCGCGCCTGGCCTGCGAGCGGGCGACGCCCGAGGCGCTGGCCGCCTTGTCGGAATTCCTCACCGAAAGTGCCGCGGAATCCCCGAACGCTTCGGTGGACCGGCTGATGGAGCTCGACATCAAGTTCCACGATTCCATCGCTGCGATGTCCGGTAACGAGGCGCTGCGCGCGATGCTGGCGAATGTGAACGACCGCATCTATCTCGTGCGCTGGATCGCGATGGAGGGGCGGCGCAACAGCACGCAGGCGCAGCACCGCGAGATCCTCGAATGTGTCATGCGCGGCGACAAGCAGGGTGCCTCCGAGGTCATGCGCAACCACATCATGCACCGCAATGACGAGATCCTCGCGGCGATCAAGTCGGCCTATGGGCATGTGTTCACCATGGGCAGCAACTGATCCGTCTTGCGCGGGCGCCGAGCGGGGGACATTCCGATCATGCAGAGCTATATCGTGTTGGGGTCAGGGTCCGGGATCGGAGCCGAGCTGGCGCGCATGCTCGCCGGCCCCGGGGTCTGCCTGCTGCTTCATACCGGGCGCAATGTCGGCAACCTGTCGGCGGTGGCGGATACCTGCCGGGCCGCCGGCGCCGAGGTCGAGACCTGCCTCGGCCTGACCGGCGAGGCGCCGCTCTTTGACGCGGTGTCGGCCTGGCTCGGGGCGGTGGAGGGCGGGCTCACCGGATTTGTCTTTGCGGCGGGATATGCCAAGCGCGGCACGATCGACGATACCACGCCGGAGGCGCTGAGCGACGCGCTCATGGCGATGCCGCAGGCGTTTCACCGGATGGCGCAGATCGTCGCGCCGCATCTGCGCGACAAAACCGGGCGGATGCTATGCGTCAGCGCCTTCGGCGCGCATCGCACCAAGACCCACAGCTTCGCCCCGACTGCCCCGGCCAAGGCCGCGCTCGAGGCGCAGGTGCGGGTGTTCGCGGCCAATTTGGCGCCGCGCGGAATCAGCGTCAACGCGGTGGTGCCCGGCTATGTCGAAAAAGAGCCGGGCACGCCGTCCTCTCTGACGGCGGAGGAATGGGCAGCGGTGACCGCCGGCATCCCGATGGGCCGCGTCGGGCGGCGGCGCGAGATCGCGGCGCTGGGGAAATTCCTGCTCTCCGAGGATGCCGGCTATATCACCGGCCAGTCCCTGCATGTGAATGGCGGCCTCACACTCTGAGGCCCTGCGCGCCTTCCCAGGTCGAAAAAAAGCCGCGACCGTCTGCACGGCCGCGGTAGTAGGGAGAGTGGGTCGGTTCGGTGTCAGCCCATCCAGGCAGACACCGGCACGTTGGTTTCCTGAAGCGTCTGGCTGACAATATCGACGAGCGCCGGACCATCATGCGCCAGCGCCTCTTTCACCGCCTGATCGACCTGGGTCGGATCGCTGACGGTCCAGGATTTGATGCCGTAGCCTTCGGCGATCCGCGCATGATCGGTCTGCGAGAAATCCACCGAGAAATAGCGAGAGCCATAGCCGGAATTCTGGCTGGCCTTGATCCATCCGAAGCAGCTGTTCGAAATCACGATCATCTTCAGCGGCACGTTCATCCGGGTGAGCGTTTCCATCTCGCCCACGGCAAAGCCGAAACTGCCGTCGCCCATCACCGAGACCACGGTCGTGTCCGGCCGCCCATACCAGGCGCCGATGCCGGCGGCGAGCGAGAAGCCGAGCGCGCCATGGGCGCGGTTGGTTATGAAATGCCGCCCGGCTTTCGGCAGGCGGTAATAGCCCGAGAAATAAGGGCAGGGGGTGCCGGGGTCGGCGACGATGACGCCATCTTCGGGCATGTGGGCCTGTAGCGCCGCCAGCAGGCGTTCGGGGCGAATGGGCGTGTCTGTCGACTGCGCGAGCTGGTTGAAGCGTTCCCATTTCTTTGCGCGCATTGCGTCGAGCGTGGCGGCCAGCGCGCCGCCTGAGGCCAGATCGCGGTCCTTCAGCGTGTCGATGAGCGCCGCGAGCGCCAGCTTGGCATCCGCCACGATGCCCGCGTCGCAGCGGTAATTCGCACCCACCACCATCGGATCGAGGTCGATATGCACCACTGGCACGTTGCGGCCCGGAACGGTGCCGTGTTCGGTCGTGGTGGAGCCCGCGCGGCAGCCGACAAAGATCACGCAATCGGCGCCCTGAACGACCTCGCGCGTGGCATCGGTGCCGCCATTGGCGCCGACCACCCCCACCGCAAGCGGGTGCATGTCCGAGATCGCGCCATGACCCGACACGGTCGAGGCCACAGGGGCCTTGAGCAGCGTGGCCAGCTCTTCCAGCTCTTCCATGGCGCCGCTGCTGATCACGCCGCCGCCGACGATGAACACCGGGTTCTTCGCCGCCATGATGACTTCGGCGGCTTCCTCAACGGTCTCCTGCTCGGGGCCGGCGCGATAGGCGGGATAGGCGCCATGACGGGGCAGGGCCCAGATCTTCGCCGGGTCCAGCGTCTGTTTCTGGAGATCGTAGGGCAGGGCGATATGCGCCGCGCCGGGGCGGCCGGTGGTCGCTGCGCGGAAGGATTTGCGGAACACGTCCGGGATCAGATCGACATGGTCGATGGTGGTGGCGGCTTTGGTCAGCGGGCGGAACATCGCGGTCTGGTCGAGCTCGGTCAGCGGGTAGCGTCCGCGCGCGGTCACCGGCACGTCGGAGGTGATGCACACCATCGCGGAGGAGCTTTCGTTCGCCTCGATCACACCGGGAAGGATATATGTCGCGCCGCCGCCCGAAGGGCCCTCGCAGACACCGACCTTGCCGGTCACGCGGGCATAGGCATCGGCCATATAGGCCGCCGAGCGTTCGTCGCGGCTTAGGATATGGGTGATGCCGTGATTGAGCCGGGCGAGCGCGTCATAGAAGGGCAGGCTGGTGTCGCCGCAGAGGCCGAACACATGGCTGACGCCGTGCTCGGCAAGCGACAGAACCGCAGCTTCGGCACCGGTCACGGTATCGTTGGACAGGCGCCCTTCGGCCCGGTTCGAGAGATCATCCTTCATGAAGTTCACCTGAGTTCATTTCTGCATACAAACTCGAATACCACTCGTCATATCGAAACGGCAAGGGTAAAAAGTACAACAAATTCAATATTTTGAAAAAATAAAAAAGAATATTGACGCATGTGATTTTGTGGCGCACAGTTCTGCATACAATTCGGCGCTCCGCGATGAATGCGCGTTGCGCGTCGATCTTCGAAGACTGTGAAGAGCGGGGAAAATGGACGAAATCATTGGAGTGGCGCCCTCGGGGTCGCTGGGCAGCGGCTATCCGAAAGAGGCCTTGCGCAAGGCGCTGGATGAAGGGGCGCATTTCATTGCGCAGGATGCGGGCTCGACCGATATGGGCCCCTATTATCACGGCGCTGCCAAGCCCTTCCTGCCCCGGAGCACTTATAAGCACGATCTGGAAATCATGCTGGTCGAGGCGATCGAGCGGGGCATCCCTCTGATCGTCGGCTCGGTCTTTACCGCAGGCGGGCGCGAGCAGCTCTATGAGGGCGCCGCGCTGATGAAGGAGATCGCGGCAGAGCGTGGGCTGTCCTTCAAGATGGCGGTGATCGACGCCGAGCTCGACAAGGACGACCTCAAGCGCCGCATCTCCGAGGGCGGTCAGCCGGAGACGCTGGGCCCCGAGGCGCCGCTCGACGCGGCGATGATCGACCGCTGCGGCCCGATCTGTGCGCAGATGGGGGTGGAGCCGATCATCAAGGCGCTGGAAGAGGGCGCTCAGGTCATTCTCTGCGGGCGGGCCTGCGACGACGTGCTGTTCGCGGCGCTGCCGATCATGAAGGGATTCGACAAGGGGCTTGCGCTGCATATGGGCAAGATCCTGGAATGCGGCGGGATTTCCGCCGAACCCTGCGATCTGGCCGAGCCGATGATCGGGCGGCTGCGCAAGGATCACTTTCTGGTCCGTCCCGGCGCGGATGAGTTCAAATGCACGCCTGTCTCCACCGCCGCGCATTCGCTCTACGAGCGCGGCGAGCCCTGCCTTCAGCTGGGGCCGGGCGGTATGAACGATCTGACCGACGCGACCTTCACGCAGGAAGATCCGCGCACCGTGCGCATCGAGAAAAGCCGTTTCGTGCCGTCGGATGTCTACAAGGTGAAGCTGGAGGGTGCCGAACTCATCGGCTACCGCAGCATCGTCATCGTGGGTGTGCGCGACCCGATCATGATTTCGCAGATCGACGATGTTCTTGCCGAGGTGCGCAAGCGCAGCGAGGGCCGCTTTGCCGGGCGCGAGTGGCAGCTGAATTTCCGCATCTATGGCCGCAACGCGGTGATGGGCGCGCTGGAGACCGAGACCGAGGCACAGCCGCATGAGATCGGGCTGATGATCGAGGTGGTGGCCGAGGATCAGGAATTGGCCAATGCGGTGGCGATGTTCACGCGTGGCACGCTCCAGCATATCGGCTATCCGGGCATCGTGACCACGGCAGGCAACCTGGCCTATCCGTTCTCGCCCTTCAACGTGCCGGTGGGGCCGGCCTACCGTTTCGCCGTCTACCACCTGCTGCCGCTGGAAGACCCCTGCGAGATCTTCCCTATCGAGATGATGGATGTGGTCAACGAGATGGAGGCCGCGCAATGAGCCGTCTGGTGGAACTGGCGCAGGTCGTGCGTTCGAAGAACGCGGGGCCGTTCGAGATCACCTTCGACATCCTGTTCGAAGACGATGCCCGCTATCACAAGGTCCGCGACAGCGGCGTGATCACCAAGCGCGCCATCGCCGATCTTTACGGGATTTCCGATAACGCGGTGCTGGTCTGCACGCCCTACGATCCGGCGCGCGCGATCAAGATCACCATCAGGCGGCCGCTCGGCTCGGGCGATTTCGGCGACACCGACGTCTATGGCTGTCAGCAGCATGTGCCCCTCACGGGCATCGAGATCCCCGACTGAGAGCGGGGACTCACCTCAATAAGAACCGATAAAGCAAACAACAGGGATAACGTTATGAAACATGCCATTTTGTCGGCCGTCACGGCCGCAGCACTCGTGTTGCCTGCCGTTGCAAGCGCCGAGATCACCCTCCGCCTCGGCGAGACCACCGCGCCGAACCACCCGCAGACCCAGCGCGACGTGCGCGTCGCCGAGCTGGTGTCGGAAAAGACCGGGGGCGAGGTGGTCATCGAGACCTTCCCGGCGGGCCAGCTGGGCAACGCGCCGGCGCAGATGGAATCCATGATGACTGGCGGTCAGGACATGTTCGGCGGCACCGCCGTGTTTGCGGGCGGCTATGAGGACAACTGGCGCGTCCTGTCGCTTTACTTCCTGTTCTCCTCGCCCGAACATATCGCCGCCTTCGAGAAGAGCGACATTTTCGACGAGATGAATGAGGATCTGATCGAGGCGACCGGCGTGCGCGCGCTCTCGGTCGCCGCCGTGCGCGGCCCCTCGGCCTTTATCTCCAAGACCGAGATCGCCGGTGTCGAGGACATCAAGGGCAAGAAGGTGCGGATTCCGGGCGTCGAGGGCTATGCCCTGTCGCTGGAGGCACTGGGTGCTGTTCCGACGCCGGTGGCCTGGACGGAAACCTATATGGCCTTCAGTCAGGGCGTCATCGACGTGGTGCAATCGAGCCTCTCGGGCATCAAATCCGAACGCTTCACCGACAGCGGCAGCTATGTCGTCAATATCGGCCACAACTGGGAGCCGACCGGCCTCTTTATCGCCGAAAGCGCCTGGGAGAAACTCTCCGAAGAGCAGCAGACCGCGCTGATGGACTCCATCGTGCAGGCCAATGACGAGGCCTGGGCAAAAGCCGCCGAGGGCGAAGAGGCGCTCAAGGACGATCTGCGCGCCGCGGGTGCCGAGATCTACGAGGGCGATCAGGGGCCGTGGCGCGAGTCGATCCTTGAAAATCTGGTGCCGACGCTGGCCGCCGAGGGCTTCTGGACGATCCCGGATCTGTTCCCGCGCATCGTCGCGCTCGACCCCGCCGCCAACTGACCGGCAGCGCCGCAGCATCGCGGGTACATGTCAATGCGCAAGCACTTTCGAACCGTCGTCAGCCTCCTGGATGTCCTGGAGGCCGGCGCATGTTTTGCGGGGCTCGTCACGATCCTCGCGCTGATCTCGGCCAATGTCTTCATGCGCTATGTGATGGGCGCGCCGCTCGCCTGGACGCATGAGGTGGTGATGTATCTCTTCACCATCTCGTCGCTGATGGGCATCTCGACGGCCTACCGGCGGCAACGGCATCTGCAATTGCAGGGGCTGCTCACCTTTCTGCCCGCGCCGGGCGCCCGCATCGTGCGGATCGCGGTGTTCTTCGCGCTTCTGGCGCTGCTGCTGTTCCTGGCCTCCAAGGCCTGGGATCTGAACCAGCTTTACAGCCGGTTCAAAAGCCCGCTCAACCGCATGCCGCGTTCGATCCTCAGTACCGGGCTGCTCTGGGCGCTGGGCTCCATGGCGCTCAGCACGCTCTATTTCATCGTGGAGCTGCTGGCCGAGGGGCGGATCCGCCGGATCGACATTCTGGAACGCATGGGGATCGCCGGAGACCTGTCCCGCATGAAGGGGCCCGACGCGCATCCCGACGAGGCCATGGAGGCCGAAAGCTGATGGAAATGCTGTCGCTTCTCGGCGTTCTCGCCGTGTTTCTCGTGCTGGGCGCACCCATCGGCCTTGCGCTGATGATGGCCGCCACCGCCTATACCTTCGTGGGCGGGTTCAGCCCCTCGGTGGTGGTCGAGCGTTTCCTTGGCACCATGGACAGTTTCACCTTTCTGGCGATCCCGTTCTTCCTGCTCGCCGCGAACGTCATGAACCAGATCGGCGTGACCGAGCGGATTTTCGGCTTCGCCAACGCGCTCATGGGGCATCTGCGCGGCGGGCTCGCGCAGGTCAACGTGCTGGCGAGCATGGTGTTCGCGGGCATGTCCGGCTCGAACTCCGCCGATGTGGCGGGGCTCGGCACGATCGAGACCAAGGCCATGATCAATGCCGGCTACGACCGGTCTCTGACCGCCGCCGTCACCGCTGCCTCCTCGACGCTGGGACCGATCATTCCGCCGTCGATCTCGATGGTGGTCTGGGCCGGGATGGCTGAAGTCTCGGTGGGCCGCATCTTTGCCGGGGCCATCGTGCCCGGCGTGGTGATGGGCGGCTCGATGATCGCGCTCATCTGGGTGATGGACAAGCTCGGCTATATCAACTGCCCGCGCGCGCCCAAGGCCAGCTTCGGCGAACGCGTCGCCGCCTTTCGCAACGGCGCCGCCTCGCTGCTGGCGCCGCTGATCATCCTGGGCGGCATCCTCGGCGGCGTCACCACCCCGACCGAGGCCGGGGCCATGGCGACGCTCTACGCGCTTTTCCTCGGTCTGCTCTACAAGCAGCTCACGCTGAAAAAGCTCCTGCGTGCCATCGACGATACGGTGATCGCCACCGCCTTCATCCTGCTGATGGTGTCGGGCGCCCATGCCTTCGGCTGGGCTGTCGCCATCGAGAAACTGCCCGAGGCGTTCTCGGCGGGGCTGATGTCGCTCAGCGACAACAAATACGTGATCCTGCTGATCCTCAATATCGCGCTTGCGATCTTCGGGATGCTGATCGAAGGGGTGGCGGCGTTGGTGATCGTGGCGCCGACGATGCTGGTGCTTGGCGCGATGCTAGGGCTCGATCCGATCCATGTGGGGGTGTTTGTCGACATCAACCTGCTGATCGGTCTGCTGACGCCGCCTGTGGCGCCGAGCCTCTTCATCTCCGCCGCTATCGCCAACACGCCCGTGGGCGGGGTGATCAAGGCCATCCTGCCCTTTTACATCCCGTTGTTCGGAACGGTGCTGATCGTCACCTATTTCCCGCAGACGGTGCTGTTCCTGCCCAACCTCATCTGGGGCCAATGATCCGCCGGGCCGCGCCCGTCCGCGGCCCGGTCATTCGACTTCTGGAGACTGTCCGATGAACCAACAGGTGACCGATACCGCTTCGCTCACGCCCACCCGTCAGCTTGCCAGCTTCCTCGCGGGGCTGCGCGAGGAGGATCTGCCCGCCTCGGCCTATGCCGCCGCCAAGATCATGGCGACCGATCTCGTGGGCTGCGGCCTTGGCGCCGTGCAGAGCGCCGAGGCGCAGATGGCCGCCGCCACCTTCGCCGAGCTGGGCAGCAAGCCCGAATGCACCGTCTATGGCATGGACCTGCGGCTTTCCTGCGCCGATGCGGCCTATATGAACGGGCTCGCCTCGCATGTGCTGGAGCTCGACGACACCCACCGCAATTCGATCACCCATGTGGGCGCGGCGGTGATCCCGGCGGCGCTGGCCATGGCCGAGCGCGAGAATGTCTCGGGCCGCACCTTTCTTGCCGCCGTGATCATCGGTTACGAGGCCTGCCTGCGGGTGGCCAACGCGGTGCAGCCCTCGCATTGGCGGCGCGGCTATCTGTCGATGGGCACCTGCGGCACCTTCGGCGCGGCGGCGGCGGTGGGCCATATCCTCGGGCTCGACGGCGAACAGATGGCCGATGCCTTCGGGCTTGCCGGGGTGACGGCGGCCGGGATCAACAGCTCGATCTATGGCGAGGGCGATATGGGCAAGCGCCTGACGCCCGGCCATGCGGCCCATGCGGGCACCTTCGCGGCGCTGATGGCGCAGAAGGGCTATACCGGCAGCCGCAACGTGCTGGAGCAGCCCAAGGGCTTCTGCTCCACCATGTCCGACGAATACGACATCGGCGCTATAACCCGTGGTCTGGGCGAGAGCTGGGAGGTGGAATACACCAGCCTCAAGCCCTATTCCTGCTGCCGCTACAACCATGCGGCCATCGACGGGCTGCTGGACATCCTGGGCAACACGGACATCGCCGAGGCCGATATCGCCCATATGAATGTGCGCACCTTCGGCATTGCCGTGCACAACCGCCCGCACCGGATCCGGCCCGAGACGCTGTTCGACGCGCGCATGAGCATTCCCTTCAGCCTTGCCGTGACGGTGCGCAAGCGCGCGGTGAGCGATGACGATTTCTCCGAAGACCTGATCGCCGATCCGAGCCTTCAGGCGCTGGCGGGCAAGGTCTCGGTCGAGGAAGACCCGGAGGCCAGCGCGGTCTTTCCCCGCGAATGGCCCTGCGAGATCACAGTGACCACCGCGAGCGGCGCCACGCACAGGCGCAACATCCCTTTCCCGAAGGGCGAGCCCGAAGCAGCGATGACCCCCGCCGAGGTGGAGGCGAAATTCCTCGGCCTCGCCGCCCGCGCGCTGCCCGCGGCGCAGGCCGCGCGGCTGGTCGATGCGTTCGACGGTCTTGAGGATCTGGCCAGCATCCGCGACCTGACGGCGCTTCTGGCCCCGTCTGGCGGGGTGTCGCTCTGATGCGCTCCGAGACGGTCGGCCTCATCGGCTATGGAAGTTCGGTCTATGAAAAGACCGCCACCCGTTCGGAACAAGGCTATATGGCGCTGGCGGCGCGTGCGGCGCTCGACAGCGCCGGGCTTTCCCCGCGCGATATCGACGGGATCAGCGTCAGCTCCACCACGCTGCCGCCCGACAACGCGGTGACGCTGGCCGAGCATTTCGGCCTCAGCCCGCGCTGGACCAGCATGGGCAATGCCGGCGGCGCCGGGTCGGTGATCAATGTCATGGATGCGGTGCAGGCGGTGGAAAGCGGGCGTGCCTCCTGCGTGCTGTGCCTTGCGGGTGCCGCGCAGGACACCGAGTTCTTCAAGGACCGCATCAACCGCTTCAACCGCTCGGTGGCGGATTATCTGGCGCCGCACGGGTTTGGGGGGATGAACGGGCTTTTCGGCATCATCATGCGCAAGCATATGGAGACCTATGGCACCAGGCGCGAAAGCCTCGGTCGGATCTCGGTCGATCAGCGCGCCAATGCCGGGCAGAACGACAACGCGCTCTTGCGCAAGCCGATGACGCTGGAGGAGTACCTCAACGCGCCGCTCATCGCCGATCCGATCCGGCTTTTCGACTGCGTGCTGCCCTGCGCGGGCGCCGAGGCGTTGATCGTGGCGCCGCTCGACCGGGCGCAGCCCGGCAAGGGGGTGCGCGTCGTCGCGGCGGCGGAGCGCCACAACCACCCGGTGGGTGAGGTGAGCCCGCTGCGCGGCGGCTGGGAGACGTTTCGCGAGGGGTTTTACGACGAGGCGGGGTTCGGTCCGGAGGATGTGCAGTTCATACAGGCTTATGACGACTACCCGATCATGGTGGCGGTCCAGATCGAGGATCTGGGCTTTTGCCCGAAAGGCGAGATCGGCGGATTTCTCGATGCGCACTCGCTGCGCTGGGACGGAGATCTGCCGCTCAACACCGGAGGCGGCCAGCTGAGCTGCGGCCAGACCGGCGGCGGCGGCGGCATGATCGGCATCACTGAGGCGGTGCGCCAGCTGCGCGGCGAAGGCGGCGGGCGGCAGGTGCCGGGCGCGCGGCGCGGGCTGGTCTCGGGCTATGGCATGGTGGGGTACGGGCACGGGCTGTCGGCCAGTGCCATGATGCTGGAGGCGGTCGCATGAGCCTCAATCCCGCTTACCCCCCGGTGCGCCGCACTCCCGAGAATGCGCCGATGCTCGACGCCTGGCAGCAACGCGGCGAGATCCTCCTGCAACGTTGCGACAGCTGCGGCGCGCATCTTTTCTATCCTCGGGCGGTCTGTCCGTCCTGCTGGGCCGAGACCACGGGCTGGGTGCCCGCCTGCGGCACCGGGCGGATCGTCTCTTTCTCCGTGGTCCACAAAGGGCTGCCGGATGTGTTCATGGCCGAGGCGCCGATCCTGCTGGCCGAGATCGAGCTGGCCGAGGGTGTCCTGATGATCGCTCGCGTGCTCTGTGCCGATCCGGGCCGCGTGACCTCCGGCATGGCGGTCGCGGCGCTGCCGCTTGCCGAGGCGCGGGCGTTTCCGCTTCCCACCTTCCGGCTGGAGGGCGCCGGGTGACAGAGACGCTCGACACGATACGGCAGCGCCATGCGGCGCTGGAAAAGGAGCCGCTGCCGGAAAATCTCGGTGCGCTGCTCGATGCGGCGGCGGAGCAATTTGGCGACCGCACTTGCTGGGTACAGCTCGACGCAAATGACGAGGCGGGCGATAGCCTGAGCTTTGCCGAGATCCGCGACGCGGTGGCCCGCTGCGCCACCGTGCTGGCGGCGCGCGGCGTGGGGCAGGGCGCGCGGGTGGCGCTGATGCTGCCGAGCTGTCCGGCCTTTGTGATCACATGGCTGGCCTGCGCCCGCCTGGGCGCGGCCATCGTGCCGGTCAATCCCGGCTACACAACCGAAGAGCTGGGTCATCTCGCGGCGCTCTCCGAGCCGGGCTTTGCCGTGGTCGACCGGCAATATTCCGATATCTTCACCGCGGGGACGGGCCTGCCGGAGACCGCTTGCCTGCGCCATGACATGGATGCCGGGAACAGCGACTGGCACAAGGCCGTGACCGACGCCATGCCGATGCGCGACTGGCCGGAGGTCGGTGCGGAAACGCTGGTCAATCTCCAGTTCACCTCCGGTTCCACCGGACGGCCCAAGGCCTGCATGCTGCCGCAGAGCTATTGGCTGGTGCTTGCCGCCGCGCGGGCGGTCCAGGGCCCGGCGCTCACGCGCATCCTGCTCGACATGCCGTTCCACTACATGGGCGGACAATGGCGGTTTCTGCTGGCCCTGCGCATGGGCGCGACCGTGTTTGTTGCGCCAAGGCAAAGCCTTGCGCGGATGATCGATCGACTGGTGAAGCATGAGATCGGGTTCTGTTCGGTGACGCCTGCCTTTGCCAAGCAACCTCTCGATCCGCGCCGCGAACGCCTTTCGCTGCGCTGGGCCGGAACCATGGCCATGGCGCCCGATCTGGTGCCGGAGGTCAGCCTGCGACTGGGCGGTGCCCCGGTACGCGAGATGTACGGCACCACGGAAACCGGCGCCATCGCCGCGATGCCGGTGGAGATCGAAGGCCGGACCGGCTGCGGCATTGCCGCGCCCTTCCGCAGCCTGTCGATTCGCGACGCGGAAGGCCGGGCATTGCCGGCAGGTGCGGCGGGCGAGCTCTGGGTGAAAGGGCCGGGGATCATGCTGGGCTATTACCGCAATCCCGCAGCCAGCGCCGAGGTGCTGCGCGACGGCTGGTTCCGCACCGGCGATCTGTGCCGGATGGACGAGGACGGGTTTCTGACCATCGTCGGCCGGATCAAGGATACGATCCGGCGCAGCGGTGAGAACATCGCCGCGAGCGAGGTCGAGCAGGTGCTGTCCGGGCTCGGTTTCCTCGAAGAGGTTGCGGCGATTGCCGAACCCGATCCGATGCGCGGCGAAGAGGTTATGGTCTGCGTCACGCTTGCGCCGGGGCAGCGCCCGGAGGACTGGCCGGTCGAGCGCATCGCCGGGCGCATCGCCGAGGAGGCCGCGGCGCGGCTCGCGCGGTTCAAGCATCCGCGCTATGTCACGCTGATTTCCGCCATGCCGCGCACCGCCTCGGGCAAGATGGCCAAGGCCGAGCTGCGCAAAGATCTCGCGGCCTGGCGCGTCGCCAGCTTCGACACCGCTGTCCGGGCAGAGCGGCCGTGAGCGGCGACGGGAGGTTGCTGGAGACGGACGAGGGCGCGGCCCGTATCCTGGTGCTCAACCGGCCACGGGTGAGAAACGCGCTCGATACCGCGCTATGTGCGGCGCTGCTTGAGGCGCTGGCGCGTGCAGAAGCGGCGCCCGGGGTGCGCGCCATCATCCTCACCGGTTGCGACGGGGCGTTCTGCTCCGGCGCGGACACGCGCGAGTTTCCCGACCCGCTCGGTGCGCGCAGGTCCGATTTCGCGCGCCGGACCCATCTTCTGGCAGAGTTGCAGACGCGGCTGAGCGTCTGCCCCAAGCCGCTGGTCGCCGCCTGCGATGGGCCGGCCATTGGTGTCGGTGCGAGCCTTGCCATGTGCTGCGATCTGGCCGTCGCATCGCGGGGGCTGCGGCTGGGCTTTCCCGAGTTCCGTCACGGGATACTGCCCGCAATGGTCCTGGCGGCGCTGCATCGCTGCTTGCCTCCGAAACCTGCGTTTCGGCTGATCGCGCTTGGCGAGCTGCTATCGGCGGAGGCCGCCCATGCGTATGGGATCGTGTCGCATCTGACCGAGGACGGCGAGGCGCTCGGCACCGCGCTGGAGCTCGCGGGCAGGCTGGCGCGGATAGACGCGGGGCTTTACTGGCGCGGCAAGGCGCTTTTCGCAGAGACCCGGGATACGTCCTTCGACGAGGCCCTGAGCCTCGGTGTGCGCGCAACTCTTGCGGCCCGGCGATAGGCTTTGAAATGTAGCCCACCCCTAGGCGGGGCGTCCCGACATTTTTCACCTGTGGCGGCGCTCCACTATTTCAGCTCGTCCGCGCCGATTTTTGTCGGGAAAATCGACTATGGATGGCATGATGGCTTTGCCATCGTAACGGCGCTCTTGCACATATCGGTGAGATTTATTCAGTTCGTGAGTCGAGTGGTTTAGATTTGACGTATGGCAAAGCCTTTCTCTGCCTGCTTCTGCGCGACGAACCTGTCCCTTCGTGCGTCCTTCCATTCTCGCGAATGAAACGCTCCGTCAAACCGTGGGATCAGACATTTAAGCTTTTCGGTGAGCGTATGCTCGCACGCGATCCCACCCGGCAGGCCGCCGAAAGCCTGATCTGCCTGGCCACCATGAACCGCTGCTCGGCCCTCGGAAGAGCCGAGACCGAAGCTGTCGCCTGAAGCCTACGGAGGAAGGGGGGCGTTCCGCTCAAAGCCATTCACGCGACAAGCCCGTTTTGACCGGTCGGGCAAGGTCCGTTTTCTGGATCCGGATGCCGAGTGCGCCGGCGCAGCAGATCATCGGCACTGGCGGCAACGACATCCTCACCGGCAAGGGCGGCAATGACGTGTTTGTTTTCGAATATGAGGATCGCGCCTCTACCCTGCCTGTGACCGATTTCGGACGGGGGACCGGCTGGCGCTCGAGGACCGGTTCTTCTTTTCCAGCGGCGCGGGAAGCATCAATGTACGCGCGGCGCCCGAACAGGGCTTTCGCGACGCGCCGGCCTCCGGCGCCGCCGACCATGACCGCACAAGCGGCGAGCTGACGCTGGCCGGCCTTAAGGTCGTCGGGGAGTCGCAGATCGACCTGGATGATATCCTGTTGTTCCGAGACATCCGCCCCTCAATGAAACATGACGTGCCGTCGGGGCCGGGCGGCGCGTTTCCTGTTGGCACCGCCACCGCATGACCGCCGAGCATTGACAAGAGGCGCCTGCGGCGCGCAAGGTGCGGTCACTCACCCGGGGGGTCCCGACAAGGGGCTGAGATACTGCTGGCGTTCGCAGCGCAGTGACCCGATGAACCTGATCCAGTTCACACTGGCGTAGGGATGGTGCACCGGCTGCATGGGCGTTTCGCCCGATACGTCACAGGCGTATCCTCGTTCGGCCAACCTCCATTCGACGCGGAACTGGGTCTCCAATGCTGAAAGCCATGGAGGCTCCGACCGATGAAAGACCTGTCCCCCACCGTAACCACGGGCCCGCTGCCCGCCTCCCGCCGCGTCTGGCACCGGGGCGAGCGGCACCCTGACATTCGCGTCCCCATGCGGGAAATTGACCTGCACCCGACCGCGGGCGAACCGCCGGTGACCGTCTATGACAGCTCCGGCCCCTATACCGATCCCGATGCCGAGATCGTCATCGACCGCGGCCTGCCGCGCCTGCGTGAGGCCTGGGTTGCCGCGCGGGGCGATACCGAAAGCTATGACGGCCGTCATGTGACCCCCGCGGACAATGGCTTTGCAGAGGGTGCGCGACTGGTGCCTGAATTCCCTGTGCGCCACGCGCCGCGCCGGGCGGTACAGGGCCGGGCGGTGACGCAGATGGCCTATGCCCGCGCCGGCATCGTCACGCCCGAGATGGAGTTCGTGGCGATCCGCGAGAATCTCGGGCGCAAGGCTGCCAGGGAGGCTTTGGTGCGCGACGGCGAGAGCTTTGGCGCCGAGATCCCGGACTTCATCACGCCGGACTTCGTGCGCGAGGAGATCGCGAAGGGGCGCGCGATCATCCCTTCGAACATCAACCATCCCGAGGCCGAACCCATGGCCATCGGGCGAAATTTCCTGGTGAAGATCAACGCCAATATCGGCAATTCCGCCGTCACCTCCTCGATGGCGGAAGAGGTGGAAAAGATGGTCTGGGCGACACGCTGGGGGGCGGACACGGTCATGGACCTGTCGACGGGGCGCAACATCCACAACATTCGCGACTGGATCCTCCGCAATTCGCCCGTGCCGATCGGCACCGTGCCGCTCTACCAGGCGCTGGAGAAGGTGAACGGCATTGCCGAGGATCTCAGCTGGGAGGTGTTCCGCGACACGCTCATTGAGCAGGCCGAGCAGGGCGTGGATTACTTCACCATCCATGCGGGCGTGCGGCTGCACATGATCCCGATGACCGTGAACCGGGTGACGGGCATCGTGTCGCGCGGCGGGTCGATCATGGCCAAGTGGTGCCTGCATCACCACCGCGAGAGCTTTCTCTATGAGCATTTCGAGGAAATATGCGATATCGCAAGGGCTTATGACGTGTCCTTCAGCCTTGGTGACGGGCTGCGCCCGGGCTCTATCGCCGATGCCAACGATGAGGCGCAGTTCGCCGAGCTGGAAACGCTGGGCGAGTTGACGCAGATCGCCTGGGCGAAGGAGTGCCAGGTGATGATCGAGGGCCCGGGCCATGTGCCGATGCACAAGATCAAGGCCAATATGGACAAGCAGCTCGCCACCTGCGGCGAAGCGCCGTTCTATACGCTCGGGCCGCTCACCACGGATATCGCGCCGGGCTATGATCACATCACCAGCGGCATCGGCGCGGCGATGATCGGCTGGTTCGGCACGGCGATGCTCTGCTACGTGACGCCCAAGGAGCATCTCGGGCTTCCGGATCGGGACGACGTGAAAACCGGCGTCATCACCTACAAGATCGCCGCCCACGCGGCCGATCTGGCCAAGGGGCACCCGGCGGCGCAGGTCCGCGACGACGCGCTGTCGCGCGCGCGGTTCGAGTTCCGTTGGGAGGACCAGTTCAACCTCTCGCTCGATCCCGAAACCGCGCGCTCGATGCATGATGAGACGCTGCCCAAGGAGGCGCATAAGGTGGCGCATTTCTGCTCCATGTGCGGGCCCAAGTTCTGCTCGATGCGTATTTCTCACGACATCCGTGCCGAGGCGCAGAAGGAAGGTATGAGCCGCATGGCAGAGAAGTTCCGCGAGGGCGGCGCGCTTTATCTGCCGCTCGACCAGACCGATGCGGTGACCGGGGAGAGCTGAGCCGCCGAGGCCGTCAGGCCCCGTTTCAGCCGCACGCGCCCTGCGGGCGTGTGCGGCACCGGCCGCAGCTGACCGGCCGGTGAAAAGCCCAGGTCAGGCGTTCGGGTCTCGGAGCTCTGCCGCCGCCAGTTGCGCGACCCGCTCGACATCGGCGCTCAGCGCCAGATCGCCGCCGCCGAGCGTCTCCAGTGCGACCCAGCGCGCCTCGAGCGCATCGTCGCCTGCGATCGGCGTTCCGGAGATCCAGGCGCAGCGCAAGGCGATCAGGATGAAATGCCGGCGAAGCCCGCCATCCGGCGCGCGGTCGAACGCATCGAGCGCGGTAAGAACGCTCCGCGCTTCCGCGCGCAGGCCGGTTTCCTCCCACAACTCGCGCAGTGCGGCCTGCTGAAGCGTTTCGCCCGGCTCGATCTTGCCGCCGGGAAAGCCCCACAAACCGGCATCGGGTGGATTGGCGCGACGCACCAGGAGCACCTGGTCGCCGCGGATGACAACGGCGATGACCGCGGCAATGGGGCGCTCGGCGGAGGGCGGCATATCGGCTGGCGTCACGGCGGCCTCTTGCTCTGTGGTCGGCGAGGAACATGGCGCGCAAGTCCCACAGATTCGCCGGCATGGTCGGGATCACGTTCCGGAGGCTTCTGCGCGGTCTGCATGCGCCAGTTTGCCTTGCGCTTTCTGGCCTCGCGCCGATGCCCCTTCGGCGCAACGAGCCTAGCAGCCTGCGCGCGAGACACAATGGCGCGCGAGCTGCGGCGCTCGTCGAAGAGCAAGGGCACTGCGGAGTGAGGTGTCCATGCCGCTCCTGTGCGCCGCTGCGGCGCTGCTGGTCAGCGAGCTGGGCAAGCCGCTCTCGGCACGTTGGGCATCAAGGCAGACTACAAAGTGGCGGCGCGAAGCGCAGGTGGAGCCGTGGGGAGATGGCCAGGAGAAGACTCTGGCGGATACACGAGGCCCTGCTGCGACGCGCCTTCTCAACGCTGAGCTATCGCTTCGACAGATAGCGACGCTGATGGGGTGGTCGGATCGCTATGCATCGCGGGTCATTGAAATCTACGCACGAGTTAGCCCCGACGAAAGTGATGCCGTTCTTGCCCGCCTGGAAGCTGCGAAAACGTGCCGCGAAATGTGAAACTGAAAACGCATCTGTAAACGGCAGTGCCGCTACAGAGAGACGAGTGACGCAAGTTCTTGAAAATATTGGAGGCGAGTACCGGAATCGAACCGGTGTACACGGATTTGCAATCCGCTGCGTCACCACTCCGCCAACTCGCCTATTGAACGACTTAGGTGTGTTGCGTGGTGGGCTGCCACACCGTCTGCCGCACCTTCTATTTTCGTTCTGTTCTGTTCGCAAGCCGAAAATCAGGGTCGCCGCGGGCGCGCTTTCCGTGATCTGGCCGACTGCCGGAGATCTCCGGTGTCAGGCTCGACCATGCCTTTGCTCTGAGGTGCCCCTAGATTTGTAGATACTTTGCCCCCTTACTTTGAGCCGAGGAGGCGATCATCGGGACAAGCAACTACAGCGACGTGTTCAAGCGGGACGCGGTGCATCCGCCGCCCGGCAGGGTATTGCGCGGCAATGTCCCGTGTATGGACGCCCCCGGGGCTGCAAGCGATTTTTTGACTTTGGCAACAGCATTGCGGTCGAGTTCCTTCGTGTATCCGGCCTCTGGTTGCGACCTTCAATGCCGCGGGCCCTCATGGTGAGTTCGAGGAACAGGTCCAAAACGAGAGGCCGTAGTACAAGCTACTCGGGACATTACTGGTTTTCCCATTCCTGATCTCGTCGACGCTTTGCCATGACCTCCATTCAGAACCACCGCACCCCAGCCTGCCTTCGCGCTCAGGCGTTGGCAGGGGTCTCGTAGACGCCGCCATGAGCCATGATCGCCCAGGCCATCCGCGCCATCTTGTTTGCCAGCGCAACTGCAACCAGCATTTTAGGTTTGCGAGCCAACATACGGGCCAGCCACGACCCATCTGGCGCGCCGCCGCGTTTTTGCGCGGCTTGGATCGCGGACATTGCACCGATGATCAGCAAACGCCGCAGGTCGCGCTGACCCATTTTTGATATCTTGCCCAGCCTTGTTTTACCGCCCGTAGAATGCTGGCGTGGTGCCAGCCCGATCCAGGCTGCGAAGTCGCGCCCCTTGCTGAACATCTCTGGCGGTGCCGCCAGCACGGCAATCGATACCGCCGTCACCGGGCCGATCCCCGGCATGGTCATCAACCTGCGCGCCACATCGTCCTGTCGGGCAATCTGTCGAAGTTGCCGGGTCAGCGCGTCAATGCGCGCGCTTAGCCCGGCGATGAGATCGAAGAATATTTGGCAAAGGCCGGTGACTTCGGGCGGCAATCGTTCTCCATTCTCAGCCACAGCCTTTTCCAACCGAGGCAGATGCTGAGGGCCTTTCGGCGCGACAATCCCATGTTCAGCCAGATGCCCTCGCAATGCGTTGATCGCCTGGGTACGTTGCCCTGTCAAAAGATCGCGGGTCTTGAGTACCATCGACTGACCTTGTTGCTCGGTTGTCTTGGTCGTCACAAAGCGCATGGTCGGTCGGGACGCTGCTTCAGCGATGGCTTCGGCATCATTCGCATCGTTCTTTTGCCGCTTCACATAGGGTTTGACGTATTGCGGGGCGATGAGCCTGACATCGTGGCCAAGTCTGGAAAGCTCCCGGCTCCAGTGATGCGCACCCGCGCAAGCCTCCAAAGCGATGGTGCAAGGCTCAATCTGACCGAAAAACTCTAGCACCCGCCCTCGCGGCAACGCCTTGCTAAAGACCTTAGATCCATTTGCCGCCGCGCCATGCGCGTGAAACGAACTCTTGGCAATATCCAGCCCTACAATGCTAACCTTCTCCATGGACGCTTCCTCCTCGTAGCGAATTTCGACACCGCTACCTTGGCACAGCGATGCCGTGAGGGGGCGTCCACACCATCAAGAGCGGCAACATCACCGCGTCGAGCCAGACCTCCGGCACCAGCGGCGGGATCGCGGCCGCCATGAAACCCGCCGCCCCGAGGATCATGATCTCGGGCGCACCGGCGGCGAAGCGGCTGTCCAGACATTGCCGGATGCCGCCGAGAACGGCGGACGCGACCGGCGCCCGGGCACTGCGGGCCTGCATCGCCGTCCAGAGCACGAAGATCAGCAGGCTTGCGATCATCACCCCGACCAGCAGCGGGAAGCCGAGCAGCGCGTGCAGCCCCACGATCACCGCGACCATCACCGCCACCAGCGTCACAACCTCGGCCAGCGCCGCGCGGTCGAGCACCGTGTCGCGCGCCCGCGGCGGCGTCCCGGGAACCAGCCGCCGTTCGAGCAGGCTGAAGAGCCAACCCAGCAGGATCAGCGCCATCGCCATGGAGAAGGTCATCGGCACCAGCCCGGACCAGGTGACGCCAGGTACTACGGTGGTGATCACCACCTGCGCGGCGGCGGTCGGCGCCCAGAGCATCGTCGGCCCAAAGCCCCGCAGCACCGCCAGCGCCATGCGGCGGCGTTCCAGCGCCGGAGCGCCGGAAGCGGCGATCATCGGTGCCAGCAACCCGAATAGCCCGACATTGAGCAGGAGCCCGATGAATTGAGCCGCCAGCGACAGCCCCAGATCGCGCCGTCCGCGCGGCATCGCCGCCACGTCCCGCGCCAACCGGACAAGCGCGGGCGATTGCGACGCCGAAACCCGCAGGAGCAGCAGCGACACGATCAGTGAGGCGAGCCCGGCGCTCTGCCACAGCGCCCGCGCCAGCTCCGGCCACTGGCCGCGCAGCGAAAGCGCGCCGGCAAGCAGGGCGCAGACCGTCAGAAACACCGCGTGCTGCCGCCGCAAATGCGGCGCCAGCAGCGGCAGCGTGCAGAGGTAGAGCAGAATGGGCACCCCGCGCGGAAGGGTCGGGATCAGCATTGCGGCAAGCGTGGCGACCATGGTCAGGCCAAGCCCTGCGCCGGCCAGCCGGAGCAGGGCCGGTTGCGTCGCCAAGTGCATTTGCAGCTGCGATACCGTCATGCCGTCCCTGCCGTCGCGCGCGGATCACGCGGCGCCGAAACCGCCCCCGCCCGAGGTTTCCATCTCGACCCGGTCGCCCTGGGTCAGCGTCCAGTGCTTGGCCGGATCCACCGGTTCGCCATTGAGTTTCAGCGAACCTATCTTTCCCTCGCCGCCGCCATGCAGCCCCGGCGGCGCAGATTTGATCCGGGTCATCAGGAAGGACACGGTCGCGGGGGTCTCGCCGCAGAACTCGAAGGCCAGCGCGAGCCCGTCGCCGCCGCGATGCCTACCCTCGCCGCCGCTCTCTCGCCGCACCTTTCGGTGCAGAATGCGGATCGGCGCCTCGTTCTCCATAACCTCGATAGGCGTGTTGCCCAGATTGGCAGGAAAACTCAGCGTCGACTGACCGGGCCGCGAGGCGGTCGCCCCCTGCCCGGCATTGAGGAAGTTCACCGCCGCATATCGCCGCCCCTCCGTTTCGCCCGAGATGGTGAAAGACGAGTTGGCAGAGCCGGGCGCCATGACCTTGTCGGGCAGCACATCCGCGAGCGCGCCCATGAAGGCCACGGGCAAAAGATGACCGATCATGCCGCGCGCGCCGCTGGCGGCGGGGTATTTCGGGTTGAGGATCGTGCCCTCGGGCGCCGAGGTCGAGACCGGCTGAAAGCTGCCCTCGTTGTTGGGCGTGCCCGGCGACAAGAGCGCCTTCACCCCGAAGGCGGTGTAGGAGAAGGTATAGATCGGCACCACGTTGACCGAGCGCGGGAGCTGTGCCGAGGAACCGGTGTAGTCGATATGCACCGCATCGCCGCGCACCTGAACGTTGTTCTGAATGACGATCCGCTCCTCGAACCCGTCATGTTCCAGCCGGTAGGGGTAATCCCCATCCGGCAGATCGCGGATCGCGGCGCGCATCGCCGCCTCGGAGCGCGTGCGGATCTCGTGGCCGAGGGCGTCAAGCGGAATGCCCGCCTCGTCCAGCAGGTCGCGCAGCCGGGTTTCGAGCATGCGGCAGGCGGCGACCTCGCCCCAGACATCGCCCATCGTCTGCTCCGGCACGCGCACATTCTGCCGGATCATCGCAACCAGCGTCTCGTTCACCTCACCCGCCGAGACGAGCTTGAGGAACGGGATTTGCAGCCCCTCCTCGAAGATTTCGCGGATGCCGCTGTTGCGCAGCTGGCCGCCGATATCGGGCATGTGGCTGGTGACCGCGGCAAAGGCGATGAGTGCGCCGTCGCGGAAGATCGGCACCGCGACGGAGATGTCGTGGATATGGCCGGTGCCCTTCCACGGGTCGTTGGTGATCAGCACATCGCCGGGTTTCAGCGTCTCGGGCGGGAACTTTGCCAGAAAATGCTTCACCGTCGCGGGCAGCGTGCCGATAAAGGACGGGATGCTCATGGAGCTTTGCGCCAGCGAGCGGCCCTGCGCATCTGTCAGCACCACGGCAAAGTCGTTGGCCTCACGCACCAGCGTCGAGAACGAGGTGCGCACGAAGGCGGCGGCGGCCTCGTCCACCGCGCTCACCAGCCGGGTCCAGAGGATTTCCAGAGTGACGGGGTCGATATTGGTCTTGCTCACGGCTTCACTCCGAGTTGGGCCTTGATGGTCAGGTCGGGAAGGATCTCGACGCGCGCGTCACAGGAGACGACGAAGGTCGATTCCCGCTCTTCGATGATGCAGGGACCGGCCAGTACGCTGCCGGCGGGAAGCGCGTAGCGTTCGTAGACGGAAACCTCCTCATAGCGCTCGCGCTCTGGCACGTAGATCGGGCGGGTCTTGGGCGCGGGCGCCGCACCCTCCTCCACCGCCGACCAGACGAATTCGCGCGCCCGCACCGAAGAGCTGCCGCTCAGCCGCCAGGTCACCGCCTGTATCGACGCGCTGGGAACGGTGGTACCGTAGAGATCGCGATAGGCCGCTTCGAAACCGTCCTTCAGCACCGGCGCCAGCTGCGGCCCGATATCGGCATAGGGCACGCGCACGTTCATCGTGCTGCCCTGCCCGGCATAGCGCATCTCGACGGTCAGCTCCCATCCCAGCGCGTCGGGGTTGGCGCCGGCCTCGGTGAGCTCGCGCACGGCATCCGCATGCAGTCCCGCCAGCACCGAGGCGACCTCGTTCCAGTCGAGCGCATCCAACAGGCCCGGACGCGACCACGAGCGGTCGGCGCGGGCGGGTGCCGCGAGCAGCCCGAGGCAAGAGCCCGCCCCCGCTGCGATGGGGCAGAGCAGTGTGGAAATTCCGAGCCGCCGCGCCACCTCGACCGCGTGCACCGGTCCGGCGCCGCCTGTTGCCACCATGGTGAAGCGGCGCGGGTCGTGGCCCTTTTCGGCAATATGCACGCGCGCGGCGGCGGCCATGTTTTCATTCACGATATTGACGATGCCGGCCGCAGTTTCCTGGGCGTTGAGGCCGATACCGCTACCCAGCTCGTCAAGAGCCTCTTCGGCAAGATTCTTGCGCAGCGCCATCTCTCCGCCAAGGAAATTGCCCGGATCGAGATAGCCGAGCACCAGGTCCGCGTCGGTGACGGCGGGACGGGAGCCACCACGTCCGTAGCAGACCGGGCCAGGCACCGATCCGGCGCTTTGCGGACCGACCTTGAGCAACCCCAGCGCATCGACGCCCGCAAGGCTGCCGCCACCCGCACCGATCTCGATCAAGTCGATGGAGGGGATTAGGATCGGCAGGCCGGAGCCCTTCTTGAAGCGCCGCACCCGCGCCGCCTCGAAGGAATGGGCGATGTCGGGTGCGCCGTTCACCGCGACGCAGGCCTTGGCGGTGGTGCCGCCCATGTCGAAGGCGAGGACGTAATCCTGTTCCGACAGCAGCCCAGCGTTCACGGCGCTCAGCACGCCGGCGGCGGGGCCGGATTCAAGCAACAGGATCGGGGTCTCCGCCGCCGCCTCGGCCGAGGTGAAGCCGCCAGAGGACAGCATGATGCGCAGGCTGCCCGAGATGCCCGCGTCGGCCATGCGCTGCGACAGCATCCCCATGTAGCGCTCGACCAGCGGCTGCACATAGGCATTGGCGGCGGTGGTCGACATGCGCTCGTACTCGCGCAGCTCGCGGGCCACGCCCGAGGAGATCGACACGCTCATGTCCGGCAGCGCCTCGGCCAGCGCGTCGCGCACGCGCTCCTCATGGGCGCCGTTCACATGGCCGTGCAGCAGGCAGACCGCCACCGCCTCCACCCCGTGCGCCTTGAGCTCTTCGGCCAGCGCCGCCAGTTCGGCCTCGTCGATGGGGGTGAGCGGGGTGCCCTTGGCGTCAAGCCGCTCGGTCAGCTCGAAGCGGTTCTCGTCCGGGACCAGCGGCTCGGGCAGTTCGAGGTCGAGATCGTAGAGGTCGTAGCGGATCTCGCGACGGATATCGAGCGTGTCGCGGGTGCCCGCCGTGGCGATCAGCGCGGTGGGCACGCCTTTGCGTTCGATCAGCGTATTGGTGACAAGCGTCGTGCCATGCACCACTTCGCGTACCTGCGCCGCCGTATCGCCGCCGCCGACCTTCGCGAGAAGCTGCGCCACGACGCTCGAGACGCCCTCGCCGGGATCGTCCGGGGTGGTCAGGCACTTTCCGACCCAGATGCGCCCGGTGGCCTCGTCCTCGGCGATGCCGTCCGTAAAGGTTCCGCCGATGTCTACGGCGATCTTGAGATCGATGGGGTGAGACATGAGTTCTTCAACCTCGCTTGGTAGTTCCGCGCTTACGCGTCAGCTTTCGGAGGTCGCCGCGCTGGCGCGGCGGCTCCGCAGATAGAGAAAGACCATCAGGGCGGCGCCGATGGCCGCGCCGATGTATCCGGTGGTGATTTCGGGTATGAACAGGCAGAAGCCCGAGACCAGCAGCATACCCGCCCGTTCGGGCCAGCCCAGCCGCCCGCAAAACCAGCCTTCGGAGCCGAAGACCCAGGCGGCAATGCCAAAGCCCGTCAGAAGCACCGATTCCGCCAGGCCCAGCGACGTCCAGTCGATCAGCAGCAGCTCGGGATGCATGACCAGCGCAAAGGGGATCACCAGCGCGGGCATGCCCATGCGCAGCGCCGCAAGCGCGATGGCGGTCGGCTTGGCGCCGGCGATGCCTGCCGCCGTGAAGCAGGCGATGGCCACGGGCGGTGTGATATTGGACATGACGCCGAACCAGAACACGAAGAAATGCGCCGCCAGCGGCTGGGCGCCCAGCGCCACCAGCGCCGGGGCCACGGTTACGGCGACGACGATATAGATCGCAGTGGCGGGCAACGCACAGCTCAGCAGGATTGCAGCCAGCGCCGTGAGCAGCAGCGCCACCACGAGATAGCCGCCCGAGAACAGGTCGATATAGGAGGTGAATACCTGCGCCGCGCCGGTGATTGTGACGACGACCACGATCAGCCCGGCGACGAGACAGGCGACGGCGACGGGCACCGTGGCGATGGCACCGGCAACCAGCGCCTCGAGAAAGCGGGCGGGACTGAGCCATGTCGCCCGGCGCAGAAAGCTAACCGCGATGATCGCGACGATGCCCGTCATAGCGGACCAGATCGGCGTCTTGCCGTCGAGCAGCATATAGAGCAGCACCAGCACCGGCAGCAGCAGATAGCCGCGCGACAGAAGCACCGATTTCAGCGAAACCATTTCGCTCTCGTCGACGCCGCCGATATTGTTGCGCAGCGCCGAGACATGCACCACGAGGATCAGCCCGCCGAAATAGAGCAGCGCCGGAACGATCCCCGAGAGCACCACCAGATAATAAGGCATGCCGACGAAATCGGCGAGCAGGAAGGCGGCGGCGCCCATGACCGGGGGCATGATCAGCCCGCCGGTGGAGGCGATGGCTTCGACGGCGCCGGCGACATGGGCCGGAAAGCCCGCGCGTTTCATCAGCGGGATGGTGATCGTGCCGGTGGTCGCCACATTGGCCGAGGCGGTGCCGCTGATCATCCCGGTCAGCGCACTGGAGGCCACGGCCACCTTCGCCGGGCCTCCTGTGGCGCGGCCCGAGATTGCCAGCCCGATATCGGTGAGCGCGCCGGAGGCTCCCACCGCTGTCAGGAAAGCTCCGAAGAGGACGAAGAGCGCGATATAGGTCTGGGCGATCTGGAAAACGCTGCCGAATAGCCCTTCGTCGACCATATAGATCCTGAGCAGCAGACGTTCCGGGCGGATGCCGAAATGCGCCAGCGGTCCGGGCATCGACTGGCCGTAGATCGCGTAGAGCAGAAAGATCACCGCGAGGGCCGGCATCCAGATGCCCAGCACGCGACGCCCTGCTTCGAGTGTCACGACGACGGCGGCCAGAGCAAAGGCCATATCGGTTCGCGACATGCGCATCGTGCCGGAAATAAAGTCATGATAGACCACGTAGATATACAGGCCGCAGGCGACGCCGGTGACGGCGAGCCCCCAGTCGAGCACCGTAGGGCGGTCGCGCCGCGACCGGTCGCTGGCGGGAAAGCAAAGAAAGACGATGGCCAGCAGCATCGCGGCAAAGATGCCGGAACGGCGCATGATGTCGAGCAGCAGCCAGCTGTTGATAGAGAACACGAACAGCGACATCCCGGCACAAAGCGCGATGACGGTGATCGCGGGCAGACCGGAGAGCTTTCGCGCGCTCGATGTGCCAGCCGAGAATTCGGCTTTCTGGATCAGATTGAAGAGGCGGTCTGTTGGCACGTTTCAGGACTTTCGCGAAGGAACAGGTCGAACTGCGGCCGCCGGAAGATGGCGGCGGGACTGCGCCGGGACAGGCCCGGCGCAGCCAACTTGCCGGATCAGTCCGCGCCGAAGAAAGCGGCGGCGGCCGGGAGTTTCTTTACGTCGAGCTGCCCGAATGCCTTGGCGTTGCGCTCGAAGGTGACCGAGTTGTAGATGGCGTGCATGCCGCCCAGCTCTTCGAGATTGCCATACATCGTCTCGAGGATCTCGGTCGCGGTCGCCTCTGGGAAGTCTTCGGGAACCATGAGCAGCGCCATGTGGGCCGTGGTGTCGAGCGCCGCGTCCTGACCCGGGTAGGTGCCGGCGGGCACTTCGAAGGGGATCTTCCAGCTGATATTCTCAAGCACCTTGGATTGTTCCTCGGGGGTCATCCCGTAGATGCTGAACTTGTCGCCAGCGACGGTTACCGCCTCGGTCACAGAGGTGGCGGGGATGCCGGCGGAGACCAGCGTCGCGTCGATGATACCGTTTTGCAGCGCCGCGATGGCCTCGGACTGGCCGAGATATTCCACCTGGATATCGTCGAGCGTCAACCCGGTGGAGGCAAGCACCGCCTGGGTCGAGAGCAGCGTGCCGCTGCCGGGACGACCCGCGGCGATGCGCTTGCCCTCGAGATCGGCGAGGCTTTCGATGCCGGAATCGTTGGCGACGAGGATGTGATCGACGCTGGAAAACAGCGGCGTCAGCATCGCCATGCCCTCGAAGCCGTCGCCCTCGAACGGGCCCTTTCCGGCAATCGCGTTCTGCGCCACGTCGATCTGAACGAAGGCCATGTTGACCTCGCCGTTGCGCAGCAGCGACACGTTCTCGACCGAGCCAGCCGACGAGATCGCCGAGGCGCGCATCTCGGTCTTGTCGCCGATCAGGTTGGTCAGCGCGATGCCCGCCGGGTAGAAGGTGCCGCCGCTGGTCGCGGTGGCAAGGTTGATAAACTTCACCTCCTGCGCCCCAGATGGAGCGGCAAGGTTCAGTGCTGCGGCCGCGGCCAAAAACAGGGTTTTCAGTTTCATGATGTCCTCACTGTTGTCAGGGTCCGGTTCATTTTTTGTTGTATTCCCCGCCGATCTGCCCGGATTCCGTCGGCGGATGGTATCCGTTACGCCGTCATCGCCTCCGAGAAGGTGATCCGGATTTTCGCCGGGTCGCGGTCGGTGGTGCCAACCGCCTTGGCGGCATCCGTGGGAACCCCGATCAACGAGGGCCCGCTACGCGCAAGGGCCGCGGCATAGAGCCGGTCGAAATCCGCCGCGCCTTCGGCCCAGTGGCTTTCGGTCAGCCCGGAAGAGCGGGCGATCCCGATCAGGTCGGCGCCGCTTGCCGTTGCGGTCTTCTGGCCGCCGGTGATCTGGTACATGGCGTTGTCGAAGACGATCATGGTCAGGTTCGCGGGCGCGCAGATCGCGATGGTCGACAGGCAGCCGAGCTGCATCAGCAGCGATCCATCGCCTTCGAGTGCCACAACCTTGCGCTCGGGTTGGGCCAGCGCAACGCCCAGGGCGATAGGAAAGGCCAGCCCCATGCTGCCAAGCATATAGAAATTCGCCGGGCGCGGCCCCGAGGCCCAAAGGTCGAAATTGGTATTGCCGATGCCACCGATCACCGCGTCGCGGTCGTCGAGCGCGGCAACGGCGCGGCAGATGGTTTCGTGTCGGTTGAGCAGTGTCTCGTTCATCATGGTCATTTCTTCGCGGACTTGCCGCCGGTCAGCAACGGCGAGAGGATGAGCGCGGTGGGCGTGCGGGTCTGGAGCGCCTGATCAAAGGTGCGCTCGGTGACAAAATCCATTTCCTCGGCACGGGTAAGGGTGACATGGTCGACGCCGGAAGCGTCCAGGATCGGACGCATCGTCTTGGCGACCTGAAGCTGCACGCGGTTGAACTCGCCCAGCACACCGCGTTCTGAAATCACCATGAGCACAGGCACCTGGTAGGGCACCGGAAGCGAGGCGATCACATTGGCCAGCGTCGCAAGCCCGCTGGTCTGCATCAGCACCACCGAGTTGCGGCCTGCGAGGATCGACCCTGTGGAGATGCCGATGGCCTCCTCCTCGCGGGCGCAGACCACGACCTCGAAGAACGGATCCGCCTCGACCGCCTCGATCAGCGGACGCAGGACGGTGTCCGGAACATAGGTCACAAGCTGCACATCGCAGAGCTTGAGTTTTGCGATCAGGGTTTCGTGCCAGGCCATTGCCCCGCTCCCCTTGCCGCCGGAATCCAGCATTGTCGTTCCTCCTGCACGGGGCTCTGCCGCGCTCGTCAAAGTGTCGTCTCTCCAACGCTAGACAGCCGCCACCGGCAAAATCAACAAAATTGTTGTCAATTTAGACAACTTTTATGATAACGATCTCCAAGTGACTGAAATCGCGGCTCGCAGAGGTCGCTCATCAACATGAACAGCGGCATTGCGTCGTCAGAACTTCTGGAAAAGGCCGCAGATTTGCGCAACGGACTTGAGTGCTATAGGCGAACCGGGAACACTGGCATCATTCTGTGCGGGTGTATTGCCGGAAAATCGGCCGCCGGGGCGATGGGCCGCTTTCCGACGCGGCCGGTAAGGAGAAATGCGAGTGGACGCAAAGAAGAAGGCCGAGAAACTGGATGCGGCGTCGTTTATTCGCGATGCGATCACCCGCGGAGACTATCAGCCGAACGAACGCCTGATCGAAAACGACCTGAGCAAGCGCATCGGCGTGAACCGCAGCCTGATCCGCGTCGCGCTGGCCCGGCTCGAACAGGAAGGCCTAGTCGTGATCGAGCCGAACCGGGGCGCCCGCGTGCGGCTGATCTCGGACCGCGAGGCGATCGAGATCGTCGAAACCCGGTGCGCGCTCGAACTGCTCATTGTCCGCTATGCCGCCGAACGTGCCACCGAGGAGGAC
The DNA here is from genome assembly GCF_017311415.1 of Salipiger abyssi. Taxonomy (GTDB): domain Bacteria; phylum Pseudomonadota; class Alphaproteobacteria; order Rhodobacterales; family Rhodobacteraceae; genus Salipiger; species Salipiger abyssi_A. Next base: position 221,442 of record NZ_JAEKIS010000001.1, read on the forward strand.
AAAGAAGAGCTGCGCCGGATCGTCGGGGAGATGGAAGCGCTGTTCCTCTCGGACGATCTTATCCGCTACTCGCGCACCAACGGTCTATTCCACCGCAAGCTGCACGAGATCGCGCAGCACGAGACAGCAACCAAGATGCTGGGCATGCTGCGTTCGCAGATGGTGCGGTTCCAGTACCGGGCCATACTTGTACCCGACCGCGCGCGCAAATCCCTCGCCGAACACAAGGCGGTCTTTGCCGCCGTCGAGGCCAACAGCCCCGACCGGGCCGAGCACGCCATGCGCCGGCACCTGAAGGGCGTGATCGATGGCATCCGCGATGCCATCGCAGCCAGCCAGGCCATGGCCGACGTCTGACAACGAGGGCAGACGCCCTTATCCGAACACTTGAAGCAGGCGTGGCCCGCCGCGCCCTCATCTCGAGGGGCGGCGGGCCACGCCTGCTTTTCCGTTTCCAAACAACCCGGAGATTCCCGTGACCGAGACTTTCGACCTCTATATCGGCGGCACATACGTCAGCAGCGACGCCCAGGAGCGTTTCGACAGCATCAACCCCTATACCGGGACGGCCTGGGCCAGCATCCCACAGGCCAGCGATGCACAGGTCGCCAACGCGGTCGCAGCCGCGCGAACCGCCTTTCCGGCCTGGTCGCGCAGCACCGGCAAGACCCGCGCTACCCTGCTGAACCGGCTCGCGGATCTTCTCGAGGCCGAAGCCGACCGTTTCGGCCTCATGGAAAGCACCGACAACGGCAAGGTGATCCGCGAGACCCGTGCCCAGATGGGCTTTTCGGCGCGGCAATACCGTTTCTTCGCGGGCTATGCGGACAAGCTCTGGGGACAGACCATTCCGCTGGACGACCCGGACGTGTTCGATTTCACCACTCGCGTGCCGGTCGGTGTGGTGGTGCTGGTCACCGCGTGGAATTCGCCCATGGCGCTGCTCTCCAACAAGCTTGCCCCGGCGCTTGCGGCGGGCAACACAGTGGTGATCAAGCCTTCCGAGCACGCCTCGGCCACCACGCTCGCCTTCGCCGAGCTGATTGAGCGCGCGGGCTTTCCGCCCGGTGTCGTCAACATCGTCACCGGCGATGCACGCACCGGGCAGGCACTGCTCACTTCGGGCCGCATCGATCACATGAGCTTCACCGGCAGCCCCGAGGTCGGGCGCAAGATCGCCGCCGCCGCGGGGGCGGCGCTTGTTGCGGTGACGCTGGAGCTTGGCGGCAAGTCTCCGAACATCATCTTCGCGGATGCCGATCTCGACAAGGCGGTGGTGGGCGCGCTGGCCGGGATCTTCGGCGCCACAGGGCAGACCTGTATCGCCGGCTCGCGGCTGCTGGTGCAGCGCCCGGTTTACGACGAGGTGGTCTCGCGGCTTGCGGCGCGTGCAGCGGCGATCCGGCTGGGCGACCCCACCGACCCCGAAACCGAGATGGGCACCACCGCGAACCGCCCGCAATACGACCGGATTCTCGACGCCATTGCGGCGGCGCAGGACGAAGGAGCACAGCTCGCGGCGGGGGGGCGCCCGGCAAACGGCGAAAATCTGGGGAACGGCCTGTTCATCGAGCCGACCATCTTCCGGGACGTGCACAACGACATGCGGCTGGCACAGGACGAGATCTTCGGCCCGGTGCTGGCAGTGCTGCCCTTCGACACCGAGGAGGAGGCGCTGGCCATCGCCAACGGCACCCGCTACGGGCTGGCATCGGGGGTCTGGACGCAAGATATCTCGCGCGCTTTCCGAATGACGCGCGCGCTTGAGGCAGGGGTGGTCTGGGTGAACACCTACCGCGCCTCTGCGGTTCAGGCCCCGTTCGGCGGCGTCAAGGAATCGGGTTTCGGGCGCGAGCGCGGCGAGGTCGCGCTTCAGGAATTCACCGCGATTCGCAACGTGATGATCAACTTCTCCGACGAGGAACGCGATCCGTTCTCGGTGCGCGGCTGACGCGGTGGCGGCTGCGCGCCGGCGCAGGCGCGCGATGATTGCGCATCGCAGGACGGGGCCGGCTATGGCTCGCAGGGCATCGCTCTTGATCGCACCGGCCCCGTCTCCGCCCCGCAGCACGAACTCTTCGTCGTAGGGCTGATCTCGATACAGCTTTCGGCAAGCCGGCCGGTGGGATATTCCGAGCGCATTCCAACCAAACGCGAGCCGCTATGACACTTCCGCCAAGAACCGACGAAGACTGGCCCGAAGCCATTCAGGACATGAACCAGGGCTTTGCCGGCGCGCTCAATGTCTATCGGACCATGGCGCATCACCCGGCGCTGTTGCGGGCATGGGCACCGCTAAGGCAGCATATCGTAAAGGACACTGCGCTCGGACCGATCAGATCGGAAATCGTGATTCTGCGTGTGGGTGTAAAGCTCGGTTCGTCCTATGAATGGGCGCATCATGTCTCGCGCGCGCGGGCGCTGGGTATGTCCGACGACCGGATCGCCGCTGTGCTCAAAATGCCCGATGGCGAGGACGGGCTGCTTGTCCGCGCAGTCGATGCCATGCTGGACGCGCACCGCCTGCCCGAAACGCTCGAAGCGGAATTGACCGCAGCCGTCGGACGAGAGGCGGTCTTTGACCTGATCGCCACGGTCGGCTTCTACTCTGTATTGGGCACGATCCTGATGACCTACGACGTGCCGATCGACGACAAGGTCGCGGCAGAGATGGAGGCGCGCCCGCTCAGCCGGACCTGACCGGGCAGCGCCTTGTCACCGGGTGGCTCGATTCCGGATCAGTTTCGCCACGGCGTCGGCCATGGCGCGGTTGCCCTCGGCGCCCGGGTGCAGATGGTCGCCGCTGTCATGCTCGGGATTCAGCCGCATATCGTCGCCGGGCGCCGAAAGCAGCCGGTCGAAATCCACCAGCCCGTCGAACCGAATGCTTTCGCCGCTGGAAGCGGCCTCGCGCAGCATGTCATTGAAGGCGCGCCGCAGAGCGTCCTTCTCGGGGCTCCAGTAGCTGGCCGCCATCGGGGTGCCGGGGAGAGCACCCTTGAACGGCGGCACGGTGCCCAGGATCAGTGTCATGCCCTGCGCGTGGACCTTTTCAGCGACCTGATGAAGACCGTCGCGCAGACGATCCAGGCGCATCGGAGCCTCATCCGGCGAAAACGGCGAGCCGGGCCAAGCGATATCGTTGGTGCCGATCAGCAGAACCAGCGTATCTGCGCCGGGCACGGCAAGAGCGTCGTGACTCAGCCGCGCCAGCACGCTCTGCCCCATGCCGTCCGAGAGCAGGCGCCCACCGGAAATCCCGGCATTGACCACCGCGATCCCCTCCTCTGTCAGCGCCCGCGACAGAAAGTCCGGCCAGCGCGCCATGCCATCCATCGGCGCGCCGTTGCCGTCGGTGATCGAGTCGCCCATGGCGACGACCACCGAACGCGCGGGGTGATCCGAAAGGACGCCGCTGAGCGTGATACGCGCAGGCATTTCTCGCACGACCTCGGGTGACGGGCTGTCCGCGGCGATGACATAGCTGGTCTCGCGCGCATCCCAGTGAAAATCCTCGGCCACGGCGTTTGCGCCATAGGTCAGCGTAACCGCGATCCGGGTGCCGGCTGCGACGGGGAAATCGACGGGGTCGGAGACCGCCTGCGCCCCGGGTGCGATCACGATCCCAGGCAAACCACCGAACCGGACCATTGCAGCGTCCTGCACCCCGGTCGCGCCGACGCTCAGCGCCAGCGCGGCGGCGTCGATCGGCAAAGGCTTTGTCCCGTGCAGGTTCGAAAGCACCAGTCGCATGCGCGAAGCCGGGAAACCCACGGTCAGGGGCTGGCGGATGATGGCTCCGGCGATACTGTCGGGCAGACCGGTGGCAAATACCGATGTATCGGACCAGACCTTCTGTGGGGCGGCCATCCAAACCGGGGTCCAGGGCTCGGCCTGCGCCGGCAGGGTCGGGGCAGAGGCACTGAATGTGCCAAGGGCCAAGGCGGCAGCGATTTTTATAAACGTGGTCATCTCAGGCTCTTTCGGGAATGAGCGCCATTGTCAGGGCGACCAGGGGCAGGAGCGCCGCAAGCGGCAGGAGCGCGGCAAGGCCAAGCCCGGAGGAGAGCACGACGCCGCCGATCCAGGCGCCGATGGCATTGCCGAGATTGAAGGCGGAGATATTCAGGGTCGCGCCCAGGCGGTCCGCACCCGCTGGGCTGCGTGCCATCATGCGGGCCTGAAGCGGCGCCACGGTGGCAAAGGCCAGCACACCAAACAACACCATCGCCAGCGCGGTGGTCCAGACCAGCGCCCCCCAGATCGCCAAAAGGCCGAGCGCAAGACCGGCGAGCACCAGCGGCACGGCCTTGGCCGGAAAACGGTCCGCGAGGCGCCCGCCGGCGATATTGCCAGCCACCAGCCCCAGACCGAAGAGCAAGAGGTAAAGCGACACGCGGCTTTCCGGAATACCCGCCATCTCGGTCAGAAGCGGCGCGATATAGGTGAAGACCATGAAGACACCGGCATAGCCCGCAACGGTCATCGCCAGGGCCCGCAGGGGCGCGGGCTTGAGGAAGCCGGCAAGCTGACCAAAGCTGAGGGGCTGGCCGGCATCCGTGCGCGGCACCCAAACCGCGATCCCCGCCAGCGCCAGCAACCCGATCGCGGACACCGCCCAGAAGGTCGCGCGCCAGCCGAAAGCCTGCCCCAACCACGTCCCGAAGGGCAGGCCGATCACCGTGGCGAGGGTCAGCCCGGTAAAGATCAGGGCAATAGCCGACGCCTTGCGCTCGGGCGGTACCACCGCCTGCGCAACGACCGACGCCGTTCCGAAAAACGTGCCATGGGCAAACCCGGTGACGATGCGGGCCAAGAGAACCAGCGCAAAGCCAGGGGCCGTGGCGCACAGGATGTTGCCCGCCGTGAAGATGGCCATGAGGATCAGCAGCACCGAACGGTTCGGCAGGCGTGCCGCGAGGACGGCGAGAAGCGGCCCTCCGAACGTCACGCCGAGCGCATAGCCGCTGATGAGCAGCCCGGCGGTCGGCAGGCTGGTGCCCAGATCGTTCGCGACCTGCGGCAACAGGCCCATGATGACGAATTCGGTCAGCCCGATGCCAAAGGCCCCAAGCCCGAGCGCAATCAGAGGCGCGGGGCTGGATGTTTCATGAAGGGGAGCGGAAATACTTGCCATGAGTCCTTCTCCTGAAGTTGTCCGGGGAAGGTGGCCGAAGAAGAAATGTGAATGTATACGCCACTTGATAAAAACGCTTGTGCCGTGAGTTCACGAAAGGCCGTCATGCGCGAGATCAATCGCCTACAGGAAATGGAAGTTTTTCTGACCGTCGTGGACGAGGGCAGCTTTTCCGCTGCCGCGCTCAGGCGCCAGATGACACCCTCGGCCGTCTCAAAGATGATGACCCGGCTCGAAACCCGCCTTGGCGCGAGCCTGCTGCGCCGGTCGACCCGGCGCGTCCAGGTGACCGACGAAGGTCAGGCCTTCGCCCGTGCGGCGCGCGGGGTTCTCGACGCGCTGGACCAGGCAGAGCGCGAGGCAGGGTGCGGCCCGGTGGCTGGCCTGGTTCGCATCGCCACGAGCGCCGCCTATGCCAACCACATCCTTGCGCCGATCCTGCCCGAGCTGCTGGAAAGCCAGCCAGAGCTCGATCTGGACCTGATCGTCAGTGACGGCATCAGCGATCTGGCGGGGCACCCCATCGACCTCGCGGTCCGGGCCGGCCCCCTGCCGGATTCCAGCCTTCAGGCCCGCTCACTTGGGGCGAGCGACATTCTGGCCGTGCGCGCGGTAGGCGCACCGGCCGCGCCAGACTTACAGATCGGCTTTTCCTACGCCCGCCGCGATCCCTTTTGGCGGGACGACGCGCCACGCCTGCGTGCAACAGATGGCAACACCATTGCAGCGCTGGCGATTGCGGGATGCGGAACCGCCCGGGCCGCCGCCTTTGTCGTCCGCGACGCCCTGGCCTCCGGCGCGCTGGAAATCGTGCCGGGCAGCACGGTGGGGCGTGAGGAATTCCATGTCGTCTACCTTGGAAAAACCGCGAGCCTGCCCGCGCGGATCGCGGCGGTTGTCGAGTTCCTGACCCGCCGAGGGCGCGTCGGATAGGCACGCGGCCAGATCGCAAGCCCTCACGACCCGCGCTAGCCCCTGCCGCGATAGGGCGCGACGCCCTGGTCGGGAACCCAGACGCCTTCGGGCATGGGGCCGGTCTGCCAGAACACGTCGATGGGGATGCCGCCGCGCGGATACCAGTAGCCGCCGATGCGCAGCCATTGCGGGTCGAGAAACGCGACCAGCCGGCGGGCGATGGAGATGGTGCAATCCTCGTGAAAGGCACCATGGTTGCGGAACGAGGTCAGGTAGAGTTTCAGCGATTTGCTCTCCACCAGCCACTGCCCGGGCACATAGTCGATGACCAGATGCGCAAAGTCCGGCTGCCCCGTCATCGGGCAGAGCGAGGTGAATTCCGGCGCGGTGAAGCGGACGTTATAGCTGATATCGGCCTGCGGGTTGGCCACACGTTCGAGCTCGGCCTCCTCCGGGCTTGCGGGAATGCGGGTGGCCCCGCCGAGCTGCTTGAGGTCGCTGTAGATGGATGAGGTCATGAGGGTCTCCGAAAGGTCAGACGCCGCGCCTGTTGCCCCAGATCAGGACATGCAGCTGCGGCAGGATGCGGGGCGCGAACCAGCGGTCGGCCATGGCGGTCTCGGTCAACCAGCCGAGGCGGTCGGCCAGCGCCTGCGGATCGACCGGCACCTCCGGGTCGGTCTCGGGATTGCCGGGCTGAAGGTAGAGCGGCAGATCCGGGTGGCGGGCATGGGCGCGCCTGGCCCAGTCGTAATCCTCGCGGTCGAAGATCACGATCTTCATCACCGTGCTGCTTGCGCCGCGCCCGGCCTCGACGCAGTCGGCGAAGATATCCCAGTCCACCCGCTCGCCGCTCGACGGCGGTTTCGGCGACAGGACCAGCGTGTCGAGATCGCCGAACCATGACCGCGCAACCGACCCCTGCGTTTCACAGGCAAAGCGGTAGCCGGCGGCGCGCCCGAGCGCGATCAGCGGCGCAAAGTCCTGAATCGCCGGGTTGCCGCCGCTGAGCGAAACGGTGACCGGCCGGTCACCGGACAGCCGGCGCAGCTCTTCCCAGATCGCCTCGGGCGTCATCGGCGCCCAGTCGTGACGATAGGCGCTGTCCACCGCATGCGGGCTGTCGCACCAGGAACAGCGGTAATCGCAGCCGCCCGCCCGCACGAACAGGGTGGGCTCACCGATCAAGGCCCCCTCCCCCTGGATCGTCGGGCCGAAGATCTCGGCGATGCGCAGCACCGTCATGGCCGGTACTCGGCCCAGGTCTTGGGCGTCTCGCTGACCATCACCGCGCTGGTCTCGGGCCATCGCGCCTTGCACCAGTCGTAGAAATGCCGGGCCATGTGTTCGGCGGTCGAGGGGATCTCGAGCACATCGTTGAGATGCCGGTGGTCGAAGCGCTCGTCGATATAGGTCTTGAGCGGCATCAGATCGTGGTAATCGCGCACGAACCCGTCCGCGTTGAGCGTTTCCGCCGCCAGCTCGACCACGACGACATAATTGTGCCCGTGCAGCCGCGCGCATTGGTGATCCGCCGGCAGATGCACAAGCTGGTGCGAGGCCGAAAAGTGGAATTCCTTGCGGATCCGGAACATCAGCGCGCCTCCCGGTCGGCCACTGCCTTCGCCCAGAAATCGGGATCGGCATAGGCCGTGGGGTCGTCGACCCCGGCCAGATGAAACGCCTCGCGCCGCTCGACACAGGTGCCGCAGCGCCCGCAATGCACCTCGGCGCCCTTGTAGCAGGACCATGTTTCGGCAAAGGGTGTGCCGTGTTTCGCCCCTTCGGCCACGATGTCGGCCTTGCTGCGCTCGACAAAGGGCGTGTAGAGCCGCAGATCCGCGTAGCCGTCGAGCGCCATGCGCTGCATCGCGTCAAAGGCCTGGGTGAAGGCCGGGCGGCAATCGGGATAGATGAAGTGATCGCCGCCATGCACCGCGGTGGCGACGGCATCGTCGCCATTGGCCGCGCCGACGCCGAAGCCGATGGCCAGCATGATCGCGTTGCGATTGGGCACGACGGTGATGCGCATCGTCTCTTCGGCATAGTGCCCGTCGGGCACGTCGATGTCGTCGGTGAGCGCCGAGCCGGTCAGCGCGGCACCGACCGTGCGCATGTCGATCAGATGGTGAGGGACGCCGAGGCGCTTGGCGGCAGCGGCCGCAAAGTCCAGCTCCTTGCGGTGGCGCTGGCCGTAGTCGAAGGAAACGAGCCGGGTGAGCCGATGCTCCGCGGCGACGATATGGGCGAGCGACACGGAATCGAGTCCGCCCGAGCAGATGACGAGAGTTTTCATTTTGAACCCTTGTTTTGATAACCGGGTAGGCTGCGACCGGTGGGCGCCATGTAGTTGCATCCGCGCCGCTCCGCAAGGGCGGCTCGATCCGCCCGAGCGAGGCGAAATCGGCGGGGCGCGACGATGCCGGGGCTTCGCCTGTCCACCGGCACGGTCCGGGTTTTCCGACAGGCCGTCAAATGCCTCCCGGAGAAGTCTTCCGCGAACGGCTTAGGCGTCGTCCGGTCCTCGCCCCTGCCCTCTCAGGCGATTGGGCCGCACGGCGTTCGGAGAAACGCGACTGTCTCGCGGGGAGGCGATACCTCCCCTCGTGAAACCCTGCCCGCAACACCGCGATCGGACAGTTAGCGCCGGGCGCTCCAGGAGGCGGAGGCGTGCTTGCGCGTGTAGAACTCGCCCATCAGACCGATCATGATCAGCACCAGCGACACGAAGAGCGGATATTCCCAGCTCGAATTGCGCGGGTAGTAATTGACGAAGGCATGGCCGCGCGACTGGTCGATGGTGTGAAAGAGCGGATTCCAGTCGAACATCACCAGCATGTAGCTGGGCAGGGAGTTGGCGACGAACATCTTGCCCGACGCGATCATGTTGGCCCGCTGATAAACGGTGGTGATGATCTGCACCGGCGTTGGAAACCAGGGCTTTGCCGCCAGGAACACCATCCCGATCGCAGCCCCGGAGAACCACGCCAGCAGGATCATCTCGATACAGCCGACCGGGTCGTGGATCTCCTGCATGACGAAGGGATTGAAGGCCACGTCATAGACGAAGAGGATCACCACCAGCGACAGCACCTGTATATAGAGCGTGCTCAGCATCGCAGAGGCGATGGCGATGGCGGTGTTCATCGGCGCATGCTGCATCATCGGGCTGGCCGGCCCCTCCGACCCGACCACCGCGCCCAGCGTCTTGGAATGGGTCATGTAGAGGAAGACGCCGGTCATGATGTAGATCATGAAATCGCCGCGGATCGCCGTGCTGCGCATACCGAGGATCTGGAACATGAAGTAGAAGGCCAGCACGAAAATGATCGTCTGGAGCATGTTCATGAAAAGCGCCATGAAGGCGTTGCCATGGCTCTTGCGCACCGCGCGGACCGAATTGTGATATATCAGTTCGGCGATATAGAGCGCGGAACCCAGCCGTGAACGCGGCTTTGTGGTCTGAAACATGGCGGAACTGCTCCGATACGCGTGCTTGAGGACGGGTCTTCTTGCCCATCTTGATGTTGGGAAGCATAAGGGGAGCAGAGTTTCAAATCAATAAATCCGCGCGCGTGCGGGAATGGAGAGCGGCTTTGAATTACGAGACACTGGTTCAGGTTATGCGGCGGCTTGCGCTCGAAGCGGGCGACAAGATCATGGAGATCTACAACAGCGACGATTTCGAGGTGAAATCGAAGTCCGACCAGAGCCCGGTGACCGAAGCCGACGAGGCTGCGGACGCGTTGATTTCCGCCGGTCTGCGTGAGGCATTCCCGGATACGCCGCTGGTGACCGAAGAACAGTCCGAAAGCCACACCCAGGATGTGATGACCTTTCTCATCGTCGACCCGCTCGACGGCACCAAGGAATTCGTCAAGCGGCGCGGCGACTTCACCGTGAACATCGCGCTGGTCGAAGACGGCGTGCCGGTGCGCGGAGTGGTCTACGCGCCGGCCAAGGGACGGATGTTCTACACCGACTCGATGGGCAATTCTGTCGAGGAAAGCGGCCCCTTCGACAAGGATGCACCGGGCGAAACCACGCCGATGTCGGTATCGAAGGCAGACAACGAGGCGCTGCTGGTTGTTGCCTCGAAATCGCACCGGGACGAAGCGACCGACGAGTACATCAACAAATACGCGGTCAAGGATTCCAAGAGCGCCGGCTCGTCGCTGAAATTCTGCCTCGTGGCGACCGGCGAGGCAGATCTCTACCCGCGTCTGGGCCGCACGATGGAATGGGACACCGCCGCAGGCCACGCGGTGCTGAACGGCGCCGGCGGGCGTGTGGTGCGGTTCGACGATCACACCCCGCTCGCCTACGGCAAGGCCGGCTTCGCCAATCCGTTCTTTATCGCCTACTCCCCCGATGTGGAGCTGAAGGAGGGCTGAGCCCACCATGGCCGCGCTGCCGGTCAGCGTCGTGATCGTGAGCCGGGACCGCCCGGACGCGCTCGACCTGTGCCTGCGCGGCGTGGCCCAGCTCGACTATCCGGCCTTCGAAGTGATCGTGGTGGCCTGCCCGCGCGGCGTGGTGGCAGCCACCGCCCATCCGGAGGAAGCACGGCTCAAGATTATTGCCTTTGACGAGGCCAATATCTCGGCGGCGCGCAATCTCGGGATCGCCCATGCGGCCGGCGAGATCGTGGCCTTTATCGACGACGACGCTGTGCCCGAACCGACCTGGCTCAGCCACCTCGCGGCGCCCTTCGCCGATCCGGAGGTCATGGCAGCCGGCGGCTATGTGCGCGGTCGCAACGGCATCGACTATCAATGGCGCGCGCGCAGCGTGACCGGGCGCGGCGAAGAACGCGAACTCGCGCTGGAGGGCATGTCGTCCCGGGTTCTGACACCGGAGCCGGGGGTCGCGCTAAAGTTGCAGGGCACCAATATGGCGCATCGCCGGTCGGTGCTTGCCGGGATGGGCGGGTTCGATCCCGCCTTCCGCTTCTTCCTCGACGAAACAGATCTGGATCTGCGCCGCGCGGATGCCGGACATGCCGCCGCCATTGTGCCGCTGGCCCAGGTGCATCACGGGTATGCCCAAAGCGCCCGCCGCGCCGCCGACCGCACGCCGCGCGATCTGACAGAGATCGGCGCCTCGATGGCGGTATTTCTCGCCAAGCATTGTCCGGACAGCGCCCAAGGCGCTGCCTGGAAAGCGTTTCGTGCCGGCCAGCGCCACCGGCTGCTCGACTACATGCGCCGCGGACCGCTTGCCCCGGACGATGTGCTGCGCCTGCTGCGCGGGCTGGAGCGTGGCAGACGCGACGGGCTCAGTCGGCCGATCCGTCCGCTTGCACCCATCGGAATGCCGGAAAGCCCGTTCCGCCCGTTTCCCGGACGGCCGGGCGCGCCGCGCGCGGTCCTATCGGGCCGGGTCTGGAACCGGGCAGCGATGCGGCGCGACGCCGCGCGACGTGCCGCGCGGGGAGAGATTGTCAGCGCCTTTCGGTTCTCCCACACAGCGCTCTATCATAGGTTGAGATTTCACGCGGATGGCTATTGGGAACAGATCGGCGGTCTCTGGGGCAAAAGCGAGCGCCAGGACAGCGCCGTGCATCCATGGTTTTTCGCGTCCAGACTGCGCGCGGAAATCCGGCGGATCGCTGAAATTCGTGGCATTGAGAACCGTTCCGGGGAACCGTCGTCATAGTTCCGCCGATCAGGCAAAGCGCCGGATTTGTCCTGTTTTCTCACCATCGCTAACATGTTAGTGAATCGACCAACGCCAGCGCCCTCGGCGCGACGCGAATTTCAGGAGCAGGTCATAATGTCGAACAAAGTAACGAAAGCGATCTTTCCGGTCGCGGGTCTTGGAACCCGGTTCCTTCCGGCAACAAAATCCGTTCCCAAGGAAATCATGACCCTCGTCGACCGGCCACTGGTCCAATACGCGATCGACGAGGCCCGCGCCGCCGGCATCAAGGAGTTCATCTTTGTCACCTCGCGCGGCAAAAGCGCGCTTGAGGATTATTTCGACCACGCGCCGCATCTGGAGCAGGATCTGAAATCGAAGGGCAAGGACAAGCTGCTTGAGATCCTAAAATCCACCAATATGGACTCCGGCGAGATTGCCTATATCCGCCAGCACAAGGCGCTCGGCCTCGGCCACGCTGTATGGTGCGCCCGGCGCCTGATCGGCAACGAGCCCTTTGCGGTGATGCTGCCCGACGACGTGATCGCCGCCGATAAGCCCTGCCTTCAGCAGATGGTCGAAGCCTATGAGGAAACCGGCGGCAACATGGTCGCCGCGATGGAAGTGCCCGCAGACAAGGCCTCGGCCTACGGTATCCTCGATGTGCGTGAAGACATGGGCTCCATCGTATCGGTCAAGGGCATGGTCGAAAAACCGAAGGCCGGCGAGGCACCGTCCAATCTCGCGGTGATCGGGCGCTATATCCTGTCGCCGAAGATTTTCGACAATCTCAACGCCATGAAATCCGGCGCCGGCGGCGAGATTCAGCTGACCGATGCCATCGCCGAGGAAATCGATGGCGAGGGCGTTTACGGCTACCGCTTCAACGGGCAGCGCTACGATTGCGGCTCCAAGGCGGGCTTCCTTCAGGCCACTGTCGCCTTCGGCCTCGAGCGCGAGGATCTACGCGACGATCTGGAGGCCTATCTGCGCGAGGTCGTCTCCGCACGCGAAGCTGCGGAGTAACACCAGTGACATATGTGCTGGTGACCGGAGGCGCGGGCTATATCGGCTCGCATGCCTGCAAGGCGCTTAAAATCGCGGGCTATACGCCCGTGACCTACGACAATCTGGTGACCGGCTGGAAAGACGCCGTCAAGTTCGGCCCGTTCGAGGAGGGCGCGCTGTCCGACCGTACCCGGCTCGACGCGGTGTTCGCCAAATACCAGCCGGTGGCCGTGATGCATTTCGCCGCCCTCAGCCAGGTCGGCGAGGCGATGTCGGAGCCGGGGCGCTACTGGCGCAACAATGTCGAGGGCTCGCTGACGCTGATCGAGGCCGCCACGGCGGCGGGCTGCCTGAATTTCGTCTTTTCCTCGACCTGTGCCACCTATGGCGAGCACGACAATGTGGTGCTCGACGAGAACACCCCGCAGGAACCGCTGAACGCCTATGGCGCCTCCAAGCGCGCGGTGGAAAACATCCTGCGCGACTTCGAGGCCGCCTATGGGCTGCGCCATGTGATCTTCCGCTATTTCAACGTGGCGGGCGCCGACGAGGCAGGCGAGGTCGGCGAACATCACCGCCCCGAGACCCATCTGATCCCGGTGATGCTGGAGGCGATCGATGGCAAGCGCCCGGCGCTGACCATTCACGGCACCGATTACGACACGCCGGACGGCACCTGCATCCGCGATTACGTGCATGTCATGGATCTGGTCGATGCCCATGTGCTCGGCCTGAAATGGCTGGTGGCCGACAAGGGCAGCCGGGTCTTCAACCTCGGCACCGGCAAGGGGTTTTCCGTGCGCGAGGTGATCGACGCCTCCCGCGCGGTGACCAATCGCGAGGTGCCGCATTCCGAGGGCCCGCGCCGCGCCGGCGACGCGACCAAGCTGGTCTCGGGCTCGACCCGGGCGGAGGCGGAGCTGGGCTGGGAGCCGAAGCGCTCGACCATGGCGCAGATGATCGGCGACGCCTGGAACTGGCATCTGAATGGGCATTACGACGGCTGATCCGCGACTGCTGGACCTCACCCGGCTGGTGTCCCGCGCCGGGCGGCCCTTCACCGGGGTCGACAGGGTCGAATACGCCTATCTCGACCGGCTTCTGAGAGAGCCCGGCCCGCTTTTCGGGCTGGTGCGCTCGTCTCTGGGCTATCTTCTGCTCGACCGTAACGGCTGCGCCGATCTGAAACGGCGGATCGACGGCCATGACTGGCCCGCTCCCGACCGCCTGTCGCGGCTGCGCCGTCTTGCGCCGGGGCGCGCAGGCACCGAGACCGCGCTGCGCCGCGTGGCGCTGGCGCGCTGCCTGCCACGGGGTCTGCGCCGGATGCTCCGGGCGCATCTGCCGGCGGGCACAGTCTACCTCAATATCGGCCATACCAACCTGACCGACCGGGTGCTGAGCGCGCTCCGCGCGGTGCCGGGTCTGCGCATCGTCGTGCTGCTGCACGACACCATTCCGCTGGATTATCCCGACTACCAGGGCCCGGGCATCACCGAGCGCTTTCATGGCTTTCTGCTGCGCATGGGGCGCTTTGCCGATCTGGTGATCTGCAATTCCGCGCAGACCGAGCGCGACATGCGGCGCCATCTTGACCCGCGCGGGCTGCGCCCCGGGAGCGTGGTGGCGCATCTGGGCGTCGACGTGCCGCAGCCGGGCGAGGCGCCGCAGGGGCCTTGGACCGGGCAAAGCTATTTCGTCATTCTGGGCACCATTGAGCCGCGCAAGAACCATGCGCTGCTGCTCGATCTCTGGGAGGGGGAAGCGCCTCTGCCGGAAGGGGCGCCGACGGAGAGCGCGGGGCCGTTTTTTGAGTATTTGCAGAAAGATGAAGGGGCGGAACCGCATCTGCTGATCTGCGGGGCGCGCGGCTGGAACAATGAAGACGTGTTCGCTCGGCTCGACCGGGGCATTCCGCGCGTGCATGAGCTGCCGGGGCTCGATGACGGGCAGATCGCGGCGCTACTCGCAGGCAGCGCCGGGCTGCTCTTTCCCAGCGATGCCGAGGGTTATGGCCTGCCGCCGATGGAGGCGGCGGCGCTGGGGGTGCCAGTGCTTGCCTCCGATTTGCCCGTGTTGCGCGAGGTGCTTGGGGATATTCCCGTTTACGCAAGCGTTTCAGACCGTTATCTTTGGGCGCAGAATATAACAAGGATGGCCGAGGATCGGCGGGCAGACCCGGACAGTGAAACGCGCCGCAGCACGGCCTGGCAGCCGCCGGGCTGGGAGGCGCATTTCAAGACCGTGTTAACCCTGATCTGATAGCCGGGCGGGGCAACGGGGCCGGAAAAACCGGCCCGCGCGAGGGTGCATAGTGGGTGCATGGCAGTCATACCGGCTAAGGCTTCAGCGCAAGCGCTGGCGCATCCGCGCCCTGCGCAAGAGTCGCGAACTCATGCCGGTGTCGAACCGTACCGACCGCATTCGGTCCTCTGACCTGCTGGTGTTCTGCACCCAGCGTAACGAGGCGATCCGCCTGCCCTATTTCCTGGAGTACTACCGGGAGATGGGAGTGAACCACTTCTTCTTTGTCGACAATGACAGCACCGACGGCTCGCTCGATTACCTCTCGCGGCAGCCGGACGTGTCGGTCTGGTCGAGCCGAGGCAGCTACAAGCGCTCGCGCTTCGGCATGGACTGGATCAATTTCCTGCTGCGCAAATACGGCCACGGCCACTGGGCGCTTACCGTCGATCCGGACGAGTTCTTTCTGTTTCCGTTCTGCGACACCCGCCCGCTGCGGGCGCTGACCGACTGGCTCGACGCCTCCTCGATCAAGAGCTTTTCGGCGATGCTGCTCGACATGTATCCCAAGGGCAGGATCGACGCGCAGCCCTATCAAGCCGGCCAGAACCCGCTGGAAATCGCTTCGTGGTTCGACGCGGGCAACTATACGATCCGCCGCAACAATCGCTTCGGCAATCTCTGGATTCAGGGCGGGCCGCGCGCGCGCATGTTTTTCCCCGACCGACCCGAACGCGCGCCAGCGCTGAACAAGATCCCACTGGTGAAATGGGACCGGCGCTACACCTATGTGAGCTCGACCCATATGCTGCTGCCGCGCGGGCTCAACCTCATCTATGACGAATGGGGGGGCGAGAAGGCCAGCGGGCTGCTGCTTCATACCAAATTCCTCGACACCTTCGGCAAGAAGGCGGCGGAGGAGCTGGAACGCAAGCAGCACTATGCCGGCTCGACCGAATATCTGGCCTATCACGCCGGGATCAAGGACAACCCCGATCTCTGGTGCAAATGGTCGGAGAAATACATCAACTGGCGGCAGCTCGAGATTCTGGGCCTCATGTCCAAGGGGAACTGGGCGTGAGCGTCGGCATCGTCATGCTGGTGCATACCGCGCTCGGCCGCGCCGAGCAGGTGGCGCGGCACTGGGTCAAGGCCGGCTGTCCGGTGGTGATCCATGTCGACAGGATGGTGCCCAAGCGCATCTATGACGAGTTCACCGCCGCGCTGTCGGATCTGCCAGAGGTGCTGTTCTCGCGCCGGCACCGCTGCGACTGGGGCACCTGGGGGCTGGTCGCGGCCAGCCAGGACGCCTCCGAGCTGATGCTGGAGCGGTTCCCGGAAGTGCGGCATGTCTACCTGACCTCGGGTTCCTGCCTGCCGCTGCGCCCGGTCGAGGAGCTGATCGACTACCTCGCCGAACGGCCGCGCACCGATTTTATCGAGAGCGCCACCACCGCCGACGTGCCCTGGACGGTGGGAGGGCTCGACCACGAGCGTTTCACGATGTTCTTCCCGTTCTCCTGGCGCAAGAACCGCTATTTCTTCGACCGTTTCGTCGATCTTCAGCGCCGCGTCGGGTTTCGCCGCCCGGTGCCCAAGGGGATCGTGCCGCATATGGGCAGCCAGTGGTGGTGCCTGACCCGGCAGACCCTCTCGGCGATCCTGCAAGACCCGGAGCGGCGCAAGTTCGACCGCTATTTCCGCCGGGTCTGGATTCCCGACGAGAGCTACTTCCAAACACTGGCGCGGCTTTATTCCACCAATATCGAAAGCCGCTCGCTGACGCTGTCGAAATTCGATTTCCAGGGCAAGCCGCATATCTTCTACGACGATCACCTGCAATTGCTGCGCCGGTCCGACTGTTTCGTCGCGCGAAAGATCTGGCCACATGCGGAACGGCTCTACGAGGCCTTCCTGACCGAAGCCGAGAGCGCGGAGAACCGGCAGGAACCCAACCCGGGCAAGATCGACCGCATCTTCGCCAAGGCGGTGGACCGGCGGACGCGCGGGCGCGCCGGGCTCTACATGCAGTCGCGCTATCCCAATCACGGCTGGGAAAATGGGGTAACCGCGGGGAAATACTCTGTATTTCAAGGCTTTACAGAGCTTTTCAGGGATTTCGAAAACTGGCTTTCCCGCTCGACGGGGGCGCAGGTGCATGGCCATCTCTATGCGCCGGAGCGGGCGGAATTCGCCGGCGGGCAAACGGTGATCAACGGCGCGCTCTCCGACAATGCCAAGCTGCGCGACGCGAACCCCAAGGCGTTTCTGACCAACCTGCTGTGGAACACCCGGGGTGAACGGCAGTGCTTCCAGTACGGGCCACGCGACAATATCAAGATCAGCTGGCACATCGCGCGCGATCCGAACGCGCAGATCAGCGTAATCTCGGGCGCCTGGGCCGTGCCGCTGTTCAAGTCCAATGCCAATTTCGCCGATCTGCGTGCCGAGGCGGCAAGGCTGCAAAAGATCGAGAACAAGATGCTCGATCAGCTGCGCGCACCCGATTGCAAGGCGCGCATCCGCATCTGGACCATGGCGGAATTCATCGAGGCGCCGATGGAACCGCTTCAGGTGGTGATCGACGAGATCGGCCAGAAGGCACCCCGCCGGCTGACCGAAGCGCCGGTGATGGAGGATCTGGCCGGGTTCGGACAGTTTCTGCAAAATCTCAAGAACCAGGGGATGCACCCCTATCTGATGGGTGATTTCCCCGTCGAGCCGGCGCCGCGCCATGCGTCGCAGAGACGCCGGAAACCCTATCTCGTAAAGAAATAAGGCTCCGCATGTCCGACCGCTTCGATTACTTCGTCGTCTTTGCCGAGATGCGCACCGGCTCCAATTTCCTGGAGGCCAATCTCAACGGCTTCGACGGGCTGAGCTGTCTGGGCGAGGTGTTCAACCCGCATTTCATCGGTTACCCGAATGCCGACGACGTTCTGGGCATCTCACAGGCCGAACGCGACCGCGATCCGGAGCGTCTGCTGACCCAGATCCGCGTGGCCACTCCCAGCGGCATCGGCGGGTTTCGCTTCTTTCACGACCACGATCCGCGCATCCTGCCCAAGATCCTGGCGGATGAGCGCTGCGCCAAGATCGTGCTAACCCGCAACCCGGTCGACAGCTATGTCAGTTGGAAGATCGCGCAGGCCACGGGCCAGTGGAAGCTGACCAACGTAAAGAAGCGCAAGGATGGCAAGGCGCGGTTCGACGCGCAGGAATTCGAGGCACATCTCGACGCGCTCCAGACCTTTCAGGTGACCCTGATGAACGCGCTTCAGGTCACCGGCCAGACCGCCTTTTACGTCGCTTATGAAGACCTCCAGAATGTCGAGGTCATGAACGGGCTGGCGAAATGGCTGGGCGCGCGCTCCCAGCTCGACAGCCTCAACACAGCGCTGAAACGGCAAAACCCCGAGCCGATCTCCGACAAGGTGGAGAATTTCGCCGAGATGGAGACCGCGCTGGCGCGGCTCGACCGATTCAACCTGACCCGCACCCCGAATTTCGAGCCGCGTCGCGGGCCGGCGGTGCCGGGCTATGTGGCGGCGGCGAAAACCCCGCTGATCTACATGCCGATCAAATCCGGCCCCGAGGACGCGGTGCAAAACTGGCTGCAAGCGCTGGACGGGCTGGACGACGAGGCGCTGCTGCGCGATTTCAGCCAGAAGAGCCTGCGGCAGTGGAAGCGCGAGCGCCCGGGCCACCGCAGCTTTACCGTGCTGCGCCACCCGCTGGCCCGGGCGCATGACGCGTTCTGCAACAAGATCCTGACCACCGGCAAAGGCAGCTATAACGGTATCCGCAAGACCCTGCGCCGCGCCCATAACCTGCCGATCCCCGAGGAGGAGCCCGGCAGCGATTACACGCTGGAAGCGCATCGCGAGGCCTTCACCGCCTTTCTGGTCTTTCTCAAGGCCAATCTCTCGGGCCAGACGGCGGTGCGCATCGACGGGCACTGGGCGAGCCAGGCGCATGTGATCCATGGCATGGGCGAGCTTACGCTGCCCGACATGATCGTGCGCGAGGACGAGATGGCCAGCTATCTGCCGGCGCTGGCGATGCAGGTCGGGCACGGGGCACCGCCCGACCCGGTGCATGTGCCGATCCGCGCGCCCTATTCGCTGGCGCAGATCTATGACGACCGGCTGGAAAGTGCCGCACGCGAGGCCTATCAGCGCGACTACCTCATGTTCGGTTTCGGCGACTGGCTCTAGCGGGCTTTGTCCGGGCAGGATCATATGAATAGGATCGGGCCATGAGGTCCGCTCTTTGCAGTCGATAGCGCAATTGCGATCCGCAGGGGGTCGGAGCGCGATAACCGCTCCGAGCGCCTTGTCGACTTTCATGCACCCTACGATACCTTGGAATTTCCAAGCATCCCAAAGCCCGGGGAAACGTTGCATGTTCAGATATAGCCCGTCAGAGAGAGCAGCCATTGTCGCGATGGCGGCTTCCATCACGCGCAACCTGGACAGAGATCACATGCGCAGCGGTTTTGAACCTGCACTGCCGGTCGACCGTCACAGGCGCTACATTTGGCATCGACACTGCCACGAACATAAGCGGGCATTCTTGGTATTGTGGCAACTTGGAGTGGCGCGACGTGATACTCCGGAACTGAAATTCTTTGGCATGACGGTCAAGACCGAGAGAAAGCGCCACAACAAGCTGGGCCCCCGGGACCGAACGATATACGACAAAAATCTATTTCCGCGCAACATCATGCTGATGAGCCGACAGGAAATCGAAACGCATCTGTTGGACAGCGACATAATCGCGTTGACAACGGTTGAGGAAGTCCTTTCGGCCTATATCGGTGAGTTGACCGCATTTCCCAACGACGATTACGAACATCTTCCGACGCCGGAAGGTGAAGAATTCAGAGTCACGGACAGTCTGCACGTTGAAACGTTGCTGGCATTGGCTGAACTTGGCTTCTTGCGCTCTCACGTCGGTCATTTCCAGTGGACCGAAAAAGCCAGGCCCATCATTGAGGAAGACTTCATATGATGAGGCATTCTCGAAACGTTGCGAGAGTACGCCCACAGCCGGATGTAGGACAAAACCAAAGTGAACATTGAGGCATCTGCGTGCGCAACGCAGATATTAATTGTTGCCGAGGCCGCTGCGAAGATCGATCCAAATTCTGTGTCCCGCGTTCTGGCTGTATACCAACTGTTGCTTGAGGGCGCGCTCTGGAGCGTTCAACGGTTAGAACTCAACCGTTTTTGGCAGAGCCAGGAAGGATTTTTTGGTCGAACCGTTTCCTAAAATCAGAACTCGGAACAACTCCAGCGAATTCACGCTTCGTCCGCACAGCCGACACCCATCGAAATCAGCTCCCGAGGATTTCTCCAGGAGGTGATTGCCTGTCATCGGATTGCCCTGAACGGTTCTCCGCCCGGCACTGCGTCATTTAACGCAAAGAGCGGACCCAGCGGCCCGCTCTTTCGTTTTGTCTCAGATGTGCCCGGATCAGGCCGCCTGCGACGACCGGTCCTCGGTCAGGATCGTGTGCAGCGTCGCCGGATCGGGATTGGCCCGCAGCTTGTTGCAGAGCGCCGCGTCACGCAGCGTGCGCGAGACCAGCGCCAGCGCCTTGAGATGCTCGACACCGGCATCCTCGGGCGCGAAGAGCGCCAGAACCACATCCACTGGCTGGCGGTCGACGGATTCGAACTCCACCGGCTTTTCCAGCAGGATGAACACGCCATGCACCGCGTCGATACCCGAAATCCGGGCATGTGGCAGGGCGACGCCATGGCCCACACCGGTGGGCCCGAGGCTTTCGCGCTCCATCAGCGCTTCGACCACCGAAGGGGCCGGGAGGCCATAGGCACTCTCGGCCAGCTCGGCGATGTCATGCATCAGCCGCTTCTTGCTGCTTGCGGCCGCGACGGCCTTGACCGCCTGCGGCTTCAGAAGTTCCAGAAAGGTCATAGACCGCCTTTCACTGTCTGCTCTGAGGCGTTCGTGGCCGCAGCTCGCGCCGATCTCTTACGGATCGATCCAGCCGATGTTGCCGTCGTCGCGGCGATACACGACGTTCACGCCATCCTTTTTCTCGTTGCGGAAAACCAGCACGGGTGCGCCGGCCAGTTCCATCTGCATCACGGCTTCACCCACTGTCAGCGACGGGATTTGGGTTTCCATCTCTGCGACGATAATCGGTTGCAGCGATTCCGGCTCGTCTTCGTGCGAGTCGACTTCGCCGGCGAGGATATACGAGGACACCCCGAAGAGTTCAACGGGCTCTGCACGCTCCTTGTGATGATCTTTCAGGCGGCGCTTGTAACGGCGCAGCTGCTTGTCGATCTTCTCGGCACAGCCGTCGAACGAAGCATAGATCTCGGTTGCCTTGCCCTTGGCCGAAGAGGTCAGGCCAGTGGACAGATGCACCGTGACCTCGCAGATATACTCATGTGCGCTCTTGGAAAAGGTAACGGTCGCGTCCGTCGGTCTGAAGGCATATTTCTCCAAGACCTCTCCCAGCTCGTTTTTCACGTGAGTCTGGAGCGCTTCGCCGATGTCGATCTGCTTTCCCGTGATCTGATAGCGCATTTTCATTCCTTCTCTTCGTTGGACCCGCGACCTTCCCGCCTTTCTGGCAGGTTCGATGTGGTAGCGGATCAGGGGAGACGCAAGGCAGTTGCACGTAACGCCCATCCCTCCCTCTCCTCGGGGGCGTTTCGAAACGGGCATGCAGGAATGCGCTGCGTCATGGTTATATTTGAGGTGAGACTCGCCCTTTTTGTCAATGATCTGTCGCAAACGGCGACGGAAACTCGCAACATAGTATGAACAATCCGCTTTATCCGATCCTGAAGTTCTCCCCCAGGTAGACCCGGCGGACATTCTCGTTCTGCACCACCTCGGCGGGGGTGCCGGACATCAGCACCTTGCCGTCATGCAGGATATAGGCACGGTCGACGATCTCCAGCGTCTCACGCACGTTATGATCCGTGATCAGCACACCGATGCCGCGCTTCTTGAGATCCGCCACCAGATGGCGGATATCGCCGACGCTGATCGGATCGACCCCGGCAAAAGGCTCGTCGAGCAGCAGGTATTTCGGGTTGGCGGCCAGGCAGCGGGCGATCTCGACCCGGCGCCGCTCGCCCCCCGAGAGCGCCAGCGCGGGGGCGCGGCGCAGATGCTCGATGGAGAACTCACCAAGCAGTTCCTCCAGCCGCTCGCGGCGGCGGTGGCGGTCGGTCTCGGCCACGTCGAGCACGGCGGCGATATTGTCCTCGACCGAGAGGCCGCGAAAGATCGACATTTCTTGCGGCAGATAGCCGATGCCCAGCCGGGCACGGCGATACATCGGCAGCCAGGTCGCATCGCGCCCGTCGATCAGCACCTGCCCGCCCTCCGGGTTCACCAGCCCGGCCACCGCGTAAAAGGTCGTGGTCTTGCCCGAACCGTTCGGCCCCAGCAGCGCCATCACCTCGCCACGGTCGAGATCCAAAGTCACGTCGCGGATCACCACGCGTTTGCGATAGCTCTTGCGCAGATGTCTGACGCGAAGGCCGCTGTCGCCTTCGGTCACGGTCAATTCGGGGCGGGGCATCTCGGTACTCTACACTTACTGCTGCGGGTCGCCGGAGCCCTGTTCGATCACGGTGCGCACCCGCCCCGTCATCTGTGCGGTGCCGTCGTCCAGGTTTACGACCATCCGTTCCGATGTCAGGGCGTTGGCGCCCTGTGTCAGCAGCACATTGCCGGTCATGACAATCACCCCGGTGTCGATGCTGTAATCGGCACGGTCGGATTCGGCGGCCTCCTCGCCGCTGACCAGCGTCACGCCGCCCGAAGCCTCCATCCGGTCTATCCGGCCCTGCCCTTCGGTATAGATCACCAGCACGCGCGGCGCGGCGAGCCGCATCTCGCCCTGGCCGATCACCACATTGCCGGTATAAAGCGCGGTTCCGTCCGACTGATTGATCTGGAGCTGGTCAGCACTGACCTCGACCGGAGCGCTGGTATCCTGCGTCATGCCGCCGAAGGCGACTTGGGTTCCCTGGGCCAGCACCGGCCCGGAGAGGGCGATCAGCGCGGCGGCGATGGTCAGAATACGGGACATGCGGCAGCCTTCATTCATCTTGCGGATCATATATCAGGTTTACGCCACCGGTGAAAAGCAGTTGCACATCGCCGCCGCTTCCTTCCGCCGTGATCGTCATCTTGCCGGCGGTGAACTGCCCCGCCGGCCCGCTGCCGCTGACCGGTGTCAGCGTTTCCGCATCGACCCGGTCGAGCGCGGTGAGCATGCGCTCGGTGTCGATCACATAACCCGTGGAGCTGACGATATGCACGCTGCCCTCCAGATCGGCGGATTTGTCCTCGTCATCGACGAGCGCCTCATTGGCGCTGAGCGTGATTGTGCTGCCATCGGTCATGTCGAGCTGTGCATCCAGCCGATGCGCCCGTACCCGGCTCAGCGAGCCGTCGATCGGCTCGGCGCTGTCGGCGGTCAGCGTCAACCGGTCGCCCTTGGGGGTGGTGCCGGCATAGCGCGGCGCAACGATCTGCTCGCGCGTGGCGTCGCCCGCCTCGGTGCCGGCGGCATAAGGCAGCTCGGCGCCCTGGTCGCCCTGCCGCGGCAGCAGAAAGAGTGTCGAAAGCAGCATCAGCGCCGCCACCGGCAGCAGGATCTTCAGCCAGCCGATGACGCTGGAATATGTGTCGCCGCCCCTCACCATGGCTCAGGCGTGAGCAAAGATATCGGTCTCGGGCCAGCCTTCGAGATCGAGCAGCGCGCGGGTCGGCAGGAAATCGAAACAGGCCTGCGCCAGGTCCACGCGCCCCTCGCGCTCCAGCATGCGGTTCAGCGCCTCGCGCAGGCGGTGCAGATAGAGCACGTCAGAGGCGGCGTAATCGAGCTGGGCATCGGTCAGCGTGTCGGCGCCCCAGTCGCTGGACTGCTGCTGTTTCGAGATATCGACGCTCAGCAGCTCCTGCGTCAGCGCCTTGAGCCCGTGCCGGTCGGTATAGGTGCGCACCATGCGGCTGGCGATCTTGGTGCAATAGACCGGCGCCGCCAGCGCGCCAAAGGCATGATACATGGCGGCAATGTCGAAGCGACCGAAATGGAAGAGCTTCAGCACATTTGCGTCGCGCAGCAGGCGGCAGAGATTGGGCGCCTCGGTTTGGCCCTTGGCCACCTGAACCAGATGCGCATTGCCGTCGCCCCCCGAGAGCTGCACCACGCAAAGCCGGTCGCGATGCGGGTCGAGCCCCATGGTCTCGCAGTCGATGGCCACGACCGGACCCAGATCCAGCCCGTCGGGCAAGTCGCCTTGATAGAGGTGGTTCGCCATTCGCCGGGCCCTTTCATCGCGCGGAGGAGTCCGGCTCGAAATAGGCAAGCCGGGCGGCGCATGCAACTGAAGAGCGGCGGCATATCATCGCCATATTTGCGCAAGGCCGCCCTGGAATGTGGCCCGATTCGGGTAGAATGTGACGTTTGCGAGGCCGCCGCTGGACGCATTTCTGGCTGCCAACGTCGCGCCGCCCGACAGTCTGTAACATTTCGTGAGCATTTTATTCATCCTAAACGTGTCGCAAGCGCAGCATTCCCAGGGAGCCTCCGAAGGACCGGGCGGCCTTCTCGGCCTCAGCGACGCGGGGCCGCAGCACAGGGTGGCTGACGGCAGGCCGCAACTCGGCGGCGGAAGGCGCCGCGTCATATTGTTTCCAAAATACGCGGCGGCATGCAGAAGACAAAATACATGACAGCGCAAACGACAGCGAAGCCCAACACCAATACATGCCATTGCGCGAATTTGTTTCTGGTTTTGGAACAATTACAAGCTGAACGCGCCACAACTGTTTCGCACCAAAATGCACAGCCATGCCGCGCGGCGGCACAGTTCCAGGCCGGACGTAGCACCCCGACATCTAGCGCCGCATCTCTTTAAACCACACCGATTGCAGCAGCAGGCAAACATGTTGCGCGCTCATGCGTAACACAAAACGATGCGAGAAAACTCGCCCATAGGTTGTGTTCCAAACGACTTGTTGACGAAAATATGGCGCAGGGTCATAACCATCAACATCGAGCCAAAGAACATAATTTCGTCATACTACGGCACTGGGGGTTGGTGCTTCCACTTGGGAGTTAACGGTAAGTCTGCTGCGTACTGCTCGGAACTGACATTTTGACAATCTGAACCGTCTTAACGGCGCGCTTTGTTCTGTTCTGCCTCGGCAGAGCACTCGGTTTTTGCGTGCCTGTGTCACCCGGCCTCTCGGTCTGCCTGCCGTCTTCTTCCGTCGATGCATGCCTTCGGGAGGTCATTGTGACACTTCATATCCGCCAGCCGCTGCCCACGGCCGAAATTGAAAAGCTCATCGACGATGCGCTGTTCTCTGCGCCCCGCGCCTCTTTTTACCGTCACGCTCTCAAGCGCACGCTCGACATCGCGCTTGTCCTGATCAGCGCGCTCCCGGTGCTGGCGGTGACGCTTGTTCTCGCCGCGATCATCGCGCTCGACGGCAAATCCCCCATCTATCTGCAAAAGCGCGTCGGCCGGAACGGTCGCGTCTTTCACATGTGGAAGCTGCGCTCGATGGTGGCCGATGCCGACCATCAGCTCGAAGCCTACCTCGACCGGACGCCCGCCGCGCGCCGCGAATGGAACCTTACGCAGAAGCTCCGCCACGATCCGCGCATCACCGGCGTCGGCCGGTTCATCCGCAAGACCTCGCTCGACGAGCTGCCGCAGCTCTGGAACGTGCTGCGCGGCGACATGTCTCTCGTCGGTCCGCGCCCGATGATGGTGGATCAGCAAGAGCTTTATCCCGGCACCGCCTATTACGCTCTGCGCCCGGGCATCACCGGCTTCTGGCAGACTTCGGTGCGCAACGAGTCGAGCTTTGCCGAGCGCGCCGGTTTCGACACCGATTATCTGCGCAAGCTGTCCTTCAAGACAGATGTTCAGATCCTCGCAAAGACCTTCAAGGTGGTGCTGCACGGCACCGGTTGCTGAGCCCTCTCTCTCATCTCTCTCTTTGGGCTCGCGCACATCGAGGCCCTCGCTCCGGCGGGGGCCTTTTGCGTCCGGTCTGCCGCTGCCGCCCCGGCATATGACGCGACCCTCACACCGGCGGCGGGCAAAAGAAAACCGCGCCGCAGATGATCTGCGACGCGGTCGAATTTCTCATCGGGCCCAGGATCAGCCGGTGGGCAGGATCACGATTTCCACCCGGCGGTTCTGCTGCTTGCCCTCGGCGGTCAGGTTCGACGCGACCGGCTGGTCCTCGCCACGCCCGATGGCCTGAACGCGCGAGGACGGCACGCCCTCGGCGATGAGCAGGCTGGCCACCGATTGCGCCCGGCGCTGCGACAGGCCGAGATTGTAGGCGGCGTCGCCGTCGCTGTCGGTATGGCCCAGCACCTGCACGGTGGTGTTCGGATACTCGAGCAGCGACCGGCCCACGGTGCGAATATCGGCCTGAAGATCAGACCGCAGCGACGCGCTGTCGGTGGCGAACAGGATATCCTGCGGCATGGTCACGATCAGCCGGTCGCCGGTGTTATTGATCGTCACGTCATTGCCCAGCTGCTGGCGCAGTTCGGCTTCCTGCTTGTCGAGCTGGTTGCCGATGATGCCACCGATGGCCGCGCCGGCCGCAGCACCCGCCAGTGTATTCTTGACGGTGTCGTCGTTGTTGCCGCCGATCAGCCGACCGGCCACCGCACCGCCAAGCGCGCCAAGCGCGACGCCGCGGTTGGTGTTGTTGTTTGGGTTGTTCTCGTCGAACATCTGGCCTTCGGTACAGGCGCCCAGCGCCATGACCGCAGCGAGCGAAAGAAGAATGGGAGTTCTGGCCCGGATCATTATATGCCTCATATGTCGTTGGCCCCCGGCGGGGGCCTCCTCCTGCGTTATAGCCCGAGGATGCATCGCGCCAATAACCGTGTCACGGGGAAATCGGCAGGTCTCCGCCCATCGTGATAACGGGCGGATCCGCCGCACTCCCGGCGCAGCGGCCACGCCGCACCGCCCGAACCGGCGCTCTCCGTAGGGTGGGCAATCTGCCCACCGCTCCGCAAACCACACAGCCTCTAAGCCTCCAGCCGGGCCGCCTCCCAGGCGAGGATGGCGCGTTTCACCGGCAACCCCCAGTGATAGCCGCCAAGCCCGCCGGATTTGCGCAGCGCCCGGTGGCAGGGAATGATCAGCGATATCGGATTGCGCCCGACCGCCGTACCGACCGCGCGCACCGCACGGGGCTTGCCGATGGCCTGGGCGATCTCGGAATAGGTCGTGACATGGCCCGAGGGAATGCGCATCAGCGCCTCCCAGACCTTGATCTGGAACGGCGCGCCGATCAGGAAGAGCGGCACCTCGCCCCCCGTCCGGCCAAAGGCCCGCTCGGCCCAATCGGCCAGCGCCGCCGGGTCCTCGACGAAATCCGCGCCGGGCCAGCGCCCGCACAGATCGGCCATGGTCGCCTCCTCGCCCGCTTCCGAGGCAAAGCCCACGCCGCAGATCCCCTTATCCGTGCCCATCACCAGCGCCTTGCCGAACGGGCTGTCGAACCAGCCCCAGCGGATCGTCAGCCCCTCAGCCCCACGGGCGAACTCGCCCGGGCTCATCGCCTCCCAGCGCAGGAACAGATCGTGCAGCCGCCCGCTGCCCGACAGGCCCGTGGCATACGCGGTGTCGAGCGTGGTGAAGCGGTCAGACAGCAACGCCTTGGCATGGCCCAGCGTCAGATATTGCTGAAGCCGCTTGGGCGAGACACCGGCCCAGCGCGAAAAGACCCGCTGGAAATGCGCCGGGCTCATATCCATGCGCGCCGCCAGATCCTCCAGCGTCGCCTGCGGCCCGGCCTCGTCCACCATGGCGATGGCGCGCCGCATGACCTCGTAGTGATATCCGTTCTCGTCCATGGGTCCGCCCCGATTGCGCAGTCTTTGCCGGGAATCCGGCCATCTTCCTCTTTTTCTAGACAAATGGCCTCAGCTTGCGACCCGAATGTTGCGCATCCCTCGGGCTGCGGGCATTAAACGCGGGATGGCAAAACAGCTCGACTACCACACCCTGCGGGAAATCTTCACCCGCTTCCGCGAGGCCGAGCCCGAACCCAAGGGCGAGCTGGAGCATGTCAACGCCTATACGCTGGTGGTGGCCGTGGCGCTTTCTGCGCAGGCCACCGATGCCGGCGTCAACAAGGCGACGCGCAAGCTGTTCCAGATCGCCGACACGCCGGAAAAGATGCTGGCGCTTGGCGAGGAGGGCGTGATCGAGCATATCAAGACCATCGGGCTTTACCGCAACAAGGCCAAGAACGTCATCAAGCTGTCGAAGATCCTGCACGAGGACTACGGCGGCGAGGTGCCCTGTTCCCGCGCGGCGCTCCAGGCGCTGCCGGGGGTCGGGCGCAAGACGGCGAATGTGGTGCTGAACATGTGGTGGCATTATCCGGCGCAGGCGGTCGACACGCATATCTTTCGCGTCGGCAACCGCACCGGCATCTGTCCGGGCAAGGACGTGGTCGCCACCGAACGCGCCATCGAAGACAACATCCCCGTGGATTTCCAGCAGCATGCGCATCACTGGCTCATCCTGCACGGGCGCTATACCTGCGTCGCGCGCAAACCCAAATGCAATGCCTGTCTGATCCGCGATCTCTGCCAGTTCGAGGACAAGACACCATGACATTGACCCCCCAGCATCCGACGAAGAAATACCAGGTCGTCGGCATCGGCAACGCCATCGTCGACGTGATCAGCCGCAGCGACGACAGCTTTCTCGAATTGATGGGGATCGAGAAGGGCATCATGCAGCTGGTCGAGCGCGAGCGCGCCGAAACGCTTTACGGCTCGATGGAAAACCGCGTGCAGGCTGCCGGCGGCTCGGTGGCCAATACGCTGGCCGGGCTCGGCAATCTGGGGCTGAACACCGGCTTTATTGGCCGTGTGCGCGACGACGCGCTGGGGCGCTTCTATGCCGAGTCGATGGAAAAGGGCGGCACCGATTTCGTCAACGCTCCGGTCGCGGGCGGGGAGCTACCCAGCTCGCGCTCGATGATCTTCGTCTCGCCCGATGGCGAGCGCTCGATGAACACCTATCTCGGCATCTCCGCCGAGCTCGGGCCCGAGGATGTCTCCGAAGACGTGGCCGCACAGGCGGAAATCGTCTTTCTCGAGGGCTATCTCTTCGACAAGCCCAAGGGCAAAGAGGCCTTCCTGCGCGCCGCCCGCACCTGCCGCAAAGCCGGCGGGCTGGCCGGGATCGCGATCTCGGATCCGTTCTGTGTCGAGCGTCACCGCGAGGATTTCCTGCGCCTCATCGCCAATGAGATGGACTACGTGATCGGCAACGAGGCCGAGATCCGCTCGCTCTATCAGGACGACTCGCTGGAGAAGGATCTCGCCCGGGTGGCCGAGCTCTGCCCGCTGGTGGTCTGCACGCGCTCGGGCGACGGGGTGAGCATCATGCGCGAGGGCGTGCGCACCGATGTGCCGGTGACCAAGGTGGTGCCGGTGGATGCCACAGGCGCCGGCGATCAGTTCGCCGCGGGCTTCCTCTACGGGCTCGCGACCGGAGCAGACATGGAAACGGCGGGCCGCATGGGCACTGTGGCCGCCTCCGAGGTGATCAGCCATATGGGTCCGCGCCCCGAAGCAGATCTGAAGGCATTGTTCCGCCGAAACGGCCTTATCTGACCGGCGAATTCACGTAGGTTTCACGGGGCCACGCTTCGTGAAATCAACCTATGGGGGTATGCTCGCTTCATTAAGACATTGAAACCGTCCTATTGAAGCGAGATTTCCCATGTTCATCATTCTGCGCGACGAAAACGCTCCGTTCCGCAGCCGGGCGCCGCGCCCGTCCCTGCCCCCCGCCGGCGCGGCCATCGGCCCGCGTGCCATGGAGAGCATCGCACTTGGCGATGTGCCCCCGGCGCCGGTTCTGGAAACCGCCGATCTGACCGCCCGCGACATGCGCGACATCTCCCGCGATGCAGGCGTTGCAGTCGTCGCCCGCGCCATGCCCACCCGGCTGGTCGAGCCCGAACCGCTGGACGATGTGCGCAGCGAGGATGCCGAGCCCGCCTGGGGCATTGCCGCCACCGGCGCGGAGACCAGTCCGTTCACCGGTGCCGGCGTGCGGGTGGCGGTGCTGGATACCGGCATCGACAGCGATCACCCGGCCTTCGAGGGCGTCACGCTCACCACCCGCGACTTTGCCGGATCCGGGATCGAGGACGCGAACGGCCACGGCACCCATTGCGCCGGCACGGTGTTCGGGCGCGACGTGGATGGCACCCGCATCGGCGTCGCGCGCGGTGTGACCGATGCGCTGATCGGCAAGGTGCTGGCCGATGACGGGCGCGGCTCCTCCGACATGCTGTTTCAGGCGATGAAATGGGCCTCCGATCTTCAAGCGCAGGTGATTTCGATGTCGCTCGGCTTCGATTTTCCCGGGCTGGTCGAGCGGCTCCAGCAGCAGGGCTGGCCGCCGCTGCTGGCCGGTTCCGCCGCGCTCGAAGGTTACAGGATGAACCTGCGCATGTTCGACGCGCTGATGGACATGCTGCGCGCCCAGGCGGCGTTTTCCGGCGGTGCGGTGGTCTGCGCTGCCTCCGGCAACGAAAGCCGCCGCACGCTCGATCCGCAATTCGAGGTCTCGGCCTCGGTCCCGGCGGCGGCACTGGGCGTGGTCTCTGTCGGCGCGCTCGGGCAAGGCGATGCCGGCTACGGCATCGCGCCCTTCTCCAACACCAATCCCACGCTCTCGGCACCCGGGGTCAATGTGATCTCGGCAGCGGCGGGCGGCGGGTTGCGGGCGCTGAACGGCACCTCGATGGCCTGCCCGCATGTGGCCGGAATCGCGGCGCTCTGGTGGGAGGCCCAGCGCGCCTCCGGCAGCCCGGCCACGGCGGAAGCGGTCCGAGCGCGGCTGCTGGCCACCTGCACCGCCGCCGGGATCGACCCGGCCACCGACGCGCTGGATCGCGGCCAGGGGCTGGTTCAGGCCCCCGCGCCGGCAGTCGGCTGATCGTTCCCGCCCCGGACCTGATCCGGGGCCTCGGCGGCAAGGATGGAGGCCCCGGGTCAAGCCCGGGGCGGGTGTTTCCGGCTCAATGCGCCTCGGCCCAGCTCCCGCCCTGCCCGGCATCCACCACCAGCGGCACGTCGAGCTTTACCACCGGCTCGGCGGCGCCCTCCATGACCTTGCGCGCGGCGGCGATCAGATCGTCCTCGGCGCCCGCTTCGACCTCGAAGAGCAGTTCGTCATGCACCTGCAACAGCATCGTCGCGGGCAGCCCCTCGATCGCCTCCGGCATGCGGATCATCGCGCGGCGGATGATATCCGCCGCCGTGCCCTGAATCGGCGCGTTGATCGCGGCGCGCTTGGCAAAGCCGGCACGCGGCCCCTTGGCGGCGATCTCCGGCGTGTGGATCACCCGACCAAACAGCGTCTCCACCCGCTTGTTGTCCTTCGCAAAAGCCACGGTGTCGTCCATATAGGTCTTGATGCCCGGGAAGCGCTCGAAATAGCGGTCGATGAAATCCTGCGCCTCCTTGCGTGGGATGCGCAGGTTACGCGCGAGGCCAAAACCCGAGATGCCGTAGATCACCCCGAAATTGATCGCCTTGGCCTGCCGGCGGATCTCCGGCGTCATCTCCTCCATCGGCACGTTGAACATCTCCGACGCGGTCATGGCGTGGATGTCCTGCCCCTCGCGGAAGGCTTGTTTCAGGGCGTCGATATCCGCCATATGCGCCAGAATGCGCAGCTCGATCTGCGAATAGTCGAGCGAGACCAGCGTCTTGCCCTCGGGCGCCACGAATGCCTCGCGGATGCGCCGCCCCTCTTCGCTGCGCACGGGGATGTTTTGCAGGTTGGGATCGGTCGAGGCCAGACGCCCGGTGTTCGCGCCGGCGATCACATAGGAGGTGTGAACCCGCCCCGTCTCCTTGTTGATATGCTCCTGAAGCGCATCCGTGTAGGTGCTCTTCAGCTTCGACAGCTGCCGCCAGTCCAGCACCCGCGCCGGCAGCTCATGCTCGGTCGCCAGATCCTCCAGCACGTCGGCCCCGGTGGCATAGGCCCCGGTCTTGCCCTTCTTGCCGCCCTCGATCCCCATCTTGTCGAAGAGGATCTCGCCGAGCTGCTTGGGCGAGCCCACATTGAAGGTCTCCCCCGCCAGCTCGTGGATCTCCGCCTCGAGCTGCGCCATCTTCTGCGAAAACGCGTTGGACATGCGGCTCAGCGTGTCGCGGTCGACCTGAACCCCGGCCATCTCCATCTCTGCCAGCACCGGCACCAGCGGACGCTCCAGCCCCTCATAGACGCGGGTCACATGCGCCCGGTGCAGCTGCGGCTTGAAGATCTGCCAGAGCCGCAGGGTGATATCCGCATCCTCGGCGGCGTATTTCACCGCATCCGCGATGGGCACCCGGTCGAAGGTGATCTGGCTCTTGCCCGAGCCCAGCAGCTCCTTGATCGGGATCGGGCTGTGCGACAGGTAGCGCTCGGAAAGCGCGTCCATCCCGTGCGTGTGCAGCCCGGCATTCATCGCGTAGGACATCAGCATCGTGTCGTCGATCGGCGCAATCTGCACGCCGTAACGGGCAAAGATCTTGGCATCGTATTTCATGTTCTGCCCGATCTTCATCACCGCCGGATCCTCGAGCAGCGGCTTCAGCGCGTCGAGCGCCGCCTGCATGGGCATCTGCCCCTCGGCGAGATCGTCGGACCCAAAGAGATCGTCAGTGCCCGCCGCGCGATGGGCGAGCGGTATATAACACGCCTGCCCCGGCTCGATGCAGAGCGAGATCCCCACCAGATCGCAGGCCATCTCGTTGAGCCCGGTGGTCTCGGTATCCACCGCCACCCAGCCGCGCGCCTGCGCCTGCGCGATCCAGGGCGCGAGATCCTCGGCGCTCTTCACCCAGGCATATTTCTCCGGGTCGATGGGCGGCAGCTCGGGCGCATCGTCTTCGGGCGGGTTGGCGCCCTCCGGCGTGGTGTCGGGAATCACCGGCGGCTCGGTGCCCAGCGAGTCGGCAATGCGCTTGGTGAGCGTGCGGAATTCCATCTCCGAAAGGAAGCCCAGCAGCACCTCCGCATCGGGCTCCTTCACCTCCAGATCGTCGAGCGTGAAATCGAGCGGCGTTTCGCAATCGAGCTGCACCAGCTTCTTCGACAGCTCGATCTGCTCGCGCTTGTCGATCAGCGTCTGCCGGCGCTTGGGCTGCTTGATCTCTTCGGCACGCTCCAGCAGATCCTCCAGCGAGCCGAACTCGTTAATGAGCAGCGCCGCCGTCTTGATGCCGATCCCCGGGGCGCCCGGCACGTTGTCGACCGAGTCGCCCGCCAGCGCCTGCACGTCGACCACCCGGTCGGGCCAGACACCGAATTTCTCGAACACGCCGTCGCGGTCGATGCGGCGGTTCTTCATCGCGTCGAGCATCTCGACCCCGTCGCCGACAAGCTGCATCAGATCCTTGTCGGAGCTGATGATCGTCACCCGCCCGCCGGCCTCGCGTGCCTGCACCGCCAGCGTGGCGATGATGTCGTCGGCCTCATAGCCCTCCATCTCCTTGCAGGCGATGTTGAAGGCTTCGGTGGCCTTGCGGGTCAGCGGGATCTGCGGACGCAGATCCTCGGGCATCTCCTCGCGATTGGCCTTGTAGAGATCGTAGAGATCGTTGCGGAAGGTGTGGCTGCCCTTGTCGAAGATCACCGCCACATGGGTCGGCGCGTCGGGGCCGGCATTGTCCTCGACATATTTCTGCAACATGTTGCAGAAGCCCGAGACGGCGCCGATGGGCAACCCGTCGGATTTGCGGGTCAGCGGCGGCAGCGCGTGGTAGGCGCGGAAGATAAAGGCCGATCCGTCGATCAGATGCAGATGGCAGCCCTTGTCGAACTGGGTCATGGTCGCGTCTCCCTTGGCCTCTTGCACGCCCGTGCCGGTTTGCCATGGGTCAGCTCGCTCTGCCAGCGCTTATCTGCGCGGAGACCGGGGAAACGCGCCGCCCCCGGCCTTTCATCTTTCCCGAAACACTCCCGCCGGAGGCCGCCCCCGCGAGGAAAGCCCGCAAGGGCTTGACGAGCGCCGCGCCTCAGCCGCTGCCGATCAGCACCCCCGCCGCCAGCACCAGCGCGCCGCCCAGAACCACCTGCATCGAGGCCCGCCAGAACGGCGTTTCCATATATTTGTTCTGGATCCAGGCAATCGCCCAGAGCTCGAAGAACACGATCACCCAGGCGATGATCGTCGCGGTCCAAAAATGCGGGATGAGATAGGGCAGCGCGTGCCCGAGCCCGCCCACCGCCGTCATCACCCCCGAGGCGATGCCGCGCTTCATCGGCGAGCCGCGGCCCGACAGCTCGCCATCGTCCGAGGCGGCTTCGGTGAACCCCATGGAAATCCCCGCGCCGACCGAGGCCGCAAGCCCCACCAGAAAGGTCGTCCAGGGATCCTGCGTGGCAAAGGCGGTGGCAAAGATCGGCGCCAGGGTCGAGACCGACCCGTCCATCAGCCCCGCCAGCCCCGGCTGCACCCAGGTCAGCACGAATTGCCGGTGCGCGAGCCGGTCCTCGTCGCCGCGCGTCTCGCCGGTCAGGTGTTCGCCTGCCAGCTCGGTGGCGCGCTGCTCATGCCCAGCCTCGGCGGCGGCGAGATCGCCCAGAAGCTTGCGTGTGCCCGCATCGGTGCTGCGCCGCGCCGCCTCCAGATAGAAGCGTTCGGCATCCTGCTCCATGCTCTCCGCCTCTTCGCGGATGCGTTCCAGCGACAGGTTCTTCATCAGCCAGACCGGACGGCGCGCATAAAAACCCGCAACATGCTCGCGCCGGATCAGCGGAATGACCTCGCCAAAGCGAATGCGATGGGCGGAGATCAGCGCCTTGCGGTGCCCGTCTTCCTCCTCTGCCATGCCATCGAAGACCTTGGCGGTATCGGGAAAGTCGCCCCTCAGCATCTCGGCATAGCTGCGATAGATCCGGGCGTCGTCCTCTTCCGAAGAAATCGCCAGCGCCAGCACTTCCTGCTCGCTCAGATCCTTGAAATGCCGGCGTTGGGTGAAAAAGCGCATGACAGGCCCTCAGTTTGGAATGATTCTAAAATACGAGCCAAGCAGGGAAGTTCAATGAGATTTTCACACAGGAACCGGTCCAGAACGCCGCAGCCCGATCTGTGACATTTCGCAGGCGCAATGGCCGCTCAAAGCAGGTTTTCGACAAGAGCGCTTGCCCGAAATGAACTGAACCGTCTATAATTCCTGGACTAGGGGAGAGTTCAGATGCCGGCCAGCGCGGCAACCGTCCGGCGTGGACGCAAATTCGATCAGGTGCTCGCCGGCGCGCGCGAGATCTTTCTGCGTGACGGGTTCGAAGGCGCCAGCGTCGACGATATCGCCCGCGCCGCGGGGGTCTCGAAGGCGACGCTTTACAGCTACTTTCCGGACAAGCGCCTGCTCTTCATGGAAATGGCCCGCAAGCAGTGCAAGCTTCAGGCCGACGAATCCCTGATGGCCATCGACATGACCCAGCCGCCGCATATTGTGCTGCCGCTGGTCGGGCGCACCTTCCTGTGCTTCATCCTGTCGGACATGAGCCACCGGGTGTTCCGCATCTGCGTCGCCGAGGCCGACCGGTTCCCCGAGCTCGGCAAGCAGTTCTACCAGAGCGGCCCGATGCTGATGCATGGCGAGATGACCGGCTATCTGCGCGAGGCGATGGAGCGGGGAGAGCTGGCGATCGAGGATTTCGATCTCGCCGCCGACCAGTTCGCCGAGCTCTGCAAGGCCGATCTCTGGAGCAAGCTGGTCTTCGGTATCAAGTCGCGTTTCTCCGAGCAGGAAATCGCCCGCGTGGTCGACGGCGCGGTCACCACCTTCCTTGCGTGCTACGGCCGCAAGCCCTGACGCCTTTCAGCCCCCGCAACGCCTTAGTCGAGCCGCCGCACCAATAGCTGGTTGCCGGGTCCGCGCTTGGTCTCGAACACCTTCAACTCCGCAACCAGATCCGACAGCTTGCGCTTGCCATAGCTGCGGGTGTCGAAATCGGGATTGGCGGCGGTGATGAACTGGCCGAGCTGGCCCAGCGTATACCAGTCGTCCTCCTGCTCGATCCCGTCCATGGCGGTAAAGATGAGGTTGCGCGCCTCGTCGAGCTTGCCGGAGGGGCGCGGTGCCGGGCTGCCGGGTTTCTGCTCGGGGGCGCCGTCGAGGTTTTCCAGAAAGATGAACCGCTTGCAGGCCTTGCGGAAAGCGTCGGGCGTCTTCTGCATGCCCATGCCGAACACATCCAGCCCCTGCTCGCGGATGCGGCTGGCGAGCCGGGTGAAATCGCTGTCGGAACTCACCAGAACGAAGCCGTCGAAGCGGCCCGTATGCATCAGGTCCATGGCGTCGATCACCAGCGAGATGTCGCTGGCATTCTTGCCCACCGTATTGGCCGGCGAATGCAGCGGCACCAGCCCGAACTCGGCGGTGATCTTCGACCAGCCCGACATCTGCTGGCTGGAGAAATCGCCGTAGAGCCGCCGCACGCTGGCCTCGCCCAGAGAGGCGATCTCGTCAAAGATCGCACGGGCGTATTTCGGCGAGGTGTTGTCGGCGTCAATCAGGACGGCGAGCAGGCGGGTATCGTCAGGCAAGGGTGTCTCCGGGTGTGTCAGTCCGTCACCAGCGCCTTATACATGACGAGCGCGTCGACATAACCCCTTTCCGGATGCTGGAAGGCGCCGGGAAGGCGGGCGACGATATCGAAGCCGGCGCGCTCCCAGAGCGCCACGGCGCGGGTGTTGGTCGAGATCACGAAATTGAACTGCATGGCGCGGAATCCGGCGGCGCGCGCCGTCTCCAGCGCATGGGCGAGCATCTCGCGCGCCACGCCCTTGCCGCGCAGCGCCGTATCGGTGACGAAACCGCAATTGCAGACATGGCTGCCGCCGCCCTGCTGATTGCGCACGAGGTAATAAGACCCCGCCAGCCGCCCGTCGAGCACCGCCGAGAACACCCGCCGCTCCGGCCCGCACCAATAGGCCAGCGCCGCCTCGCGCGAGATGTCGGGGTCGATGGCATAGGTGTCGCCAGCGCGGAACACCGGCTCCAGAATGCGCCACAGCGCGTCCCGGTCGCGCGGCTCGAAATCGCGGATCACGAGATCGGTCATCAGTTCTGCCCTTCGGTTTCGATATGGATCACCGCGCCGCAATGCTTGCAATGCACCGCGTCGGCATCGTGCAGCGACAGCCCGCAGGTCCGGCAGGTCTCGCGCACCTTGTTGGGGCGGAACAGCACCTGCGCCAGCCGCAGAAACAGCGTGACGCCAAAGATCATCACCACCACCGAGATCATCCGCCCGAAAGATCCGGTCAGGGTGATGTCGCCGAACCCGGTGGTGGTGAGGGCGGTCACGGTGAAATAGAGCGCATCGGCATAGTTCGAGATCTGCGGATTGCTGCCGTATTGCGTGGCATAGACCAGCCCGGTCATTACGAAGATGAAGACCATCAGGTTGATCGCCGCAATAAACACATCCTGATTGTGCCGGAAGAACGGGAAATCCGCCCGAAGCCGCTTCAGCAGTTGATAGGTGTGCAGAAAACGCAGCGTGCGCACGACGCGGAGAAAGCCCAGACCCTCGCCCGCGAGCGGCGCCAGAAACGATATGATCGAGACGATATCGGCGAGCGTCACCGGCATCAGCAGAAAGCGCAGCCGATTCTGCGAAATCGCGATGCGGGCGGCGAAATCGGCCAGGATGAACACCCCGAACACCGCGTCGATCGCCTCGACCACCGGGCCGTGATGGGTGAAGGAGGTAGCGATGACGAAAAGCACGGTGACGATGTCGAATGTCAGCACGACATAGCGGAACCGGTGCGCGCGGTCGCTATTGCCTTCATAGAGCTCGGTCAGTTTCTTCAGCCTGTCTTCGCGCATGCCGCTCCGTCCCCTGATCGCCCCGCTATACGATTGCCGGACAGGCGCGGGCAAGTTTGAAGGCCCGGTTCAGGTGACCACCCGCAGCGTCAGGTTGATCCGCCCGCCCTGCGGCAGCAGCGTCGAGGAGCCGAAGCGGATACGGTCGACGCCGTGATGCTTCAGCCGCGCCTCGCCGCCCATCGCCACCACATCGCCGGAGCGCAGCCAGACCGATTCCGTCTTGCCGCCGCGTTCGATGTTGCCCATGCGAAAGAGCCCCTCGTCGCCCAGCGACACCGAGACCACCGGACAGGCGAAATCCGCCTCGTCCTTGTCCTGATGCAGCCCCATGCGGGCGCCTTCGCCGTACCAGTTGATCAGACAGCATTCCGGTGTCCGGGCGCAATCCGCCACCGCCTCCCAGATCGCCAGCACCTCTGCCGGGATCGGCGGCCAGGCCATACCGTCCGGGTGGCGCTCCTCGTAGCGATAGCCGCGCCGGTCGGTGATCCAGCCGAACCGCCCCGCCGCCGACATGCGCACCGACATCTTCTGCCCGCGCGGCGTCACCGGCTGATAGAGCGGCGCCACGCGCAGGCAGCCGCGCAGCGCCTCGACCAGCGCCTCCTGCGCCGCGCGGTCGAGAAAATCGTGATAAATCCGGAAACCGCGCCGGTCGATGAACTCTGCCATGGCCACTTTCTTCCGCATTCCGCCGCGAGCTGCAAAGAAATTCCTCCCATTTGCCGGACTCTCGCCCAGCACGGCGCTTGCAGGGCTCAAAGCCCCTCCTTATATACCCTCCGAACGCCGCGAGGCCCCAACCGGACGGCATTTCACACTTGCGGGGCTGGATGCCGTAATCGGGTCCCTCGCCTCGCGTCATCGCCTTGACTACGAAAGGGATCGAACATGGCCAAAGTGATCGGTATCGACCTCGGCACCACCAACTCCTGCGTTGCCATCATGGACGGGTCTCAGGCCCGCGTGATCGAAAACGCCGAAGGTGCCCGTACCACCCCCTCCATCGTCGCCTTCACCGACGACGAACGTCTCGTCGGCCAGCCCGCCAAGCGGCAGGCCGTCACCAACCCCGAAGCCACCATCTTTGCCGTCAAGCGTCTGATCGGCCGCCGCACCACCGATGCGGAGGTCACGAAAGACCAGAAAATCGTGCCGTACAACATCGTCGACGGCGGCAATGGCGATGCCTGGGTTGAAGCCAAGGGCGAAAAATACAGCCCGTCGCAGATTTCCGCCTTCATCCTCGGTAAGATGAAGGAAACCGCCGAAAGCTATCTCGGCGAAGAGGTGACCCAGGCGGTCATCACCGTGCCGGCCTATTTCAACGACCAGCAGCGTCAGGCCACCAAAGACGCCGGCAAGATCGCCGGCCTCGAAGTGCTGCGCATCATCAACGAGCCGACGGCCGCCGCGCTGGCCTACGGTCTCGACAAGAAGGAATCGAAGACCATCGCCGTCTATGACCTCGGCGGCGGCACCTTCGACGTGACCATTCTCGAGATCGACGACGGCCTCTTCGAAGTGAAATCCACCAACGGCGACACGTTCCTCGGCGGTGAAGACTTCGACATGCGGATCGTCAACTACCTCGCCGACGAGTTCAAGAAAGAGCACGGCGTCGACCTGACCACCGACAAGATGGCGCTTCAGCGTCTGAAAGAGGCGGCGGAGAAAGCCAAGATCGAGCTGTCCAGCTCGTCCCAGACCGAGATCAACCAGCCGTTCATCTCGATGGGCTCGAACGGCCAGCCGCTGCACATGGTCATGAAGCTGACCCGCGCCAAGCTGGAAAGCCTCGTGGGCGACCTGATCAAGGCCTCGATCAAGCCCTGTCAGGCGGCTATGAAAGACGCCGGCATCTCCAAGGACGAGATCGACGAGGTGGTTCTGGTCGGCGGTATGACCCGGATGCCGAAGGTCGTCGAAGAGGTGACCAAGTTCTTCGGCAAGGAGCCGCATAAGGGCGTGAACCCGGACGAGGTGGTCGCCATGGGCGCCGCCATTCAGGCCGGCGTGCTGCAAGGCGACGTCAAGGACGTGGTGCTGCTCGACGTAACCCCGCTGTCGCTCGGCATCGAGACGCTGGGTGGCGTGTTCACCCGCCTGATCGACCGCAACACCACGATCCCGACCAAGAAGAGCCAGATCTTCTCCACCGCCGAGGACAACCAGGGCGCGGTGACGATCCGGGTCTTCCAGGGCGAGCGCGAGATGGCCGCGGACAACAAGCTGCTGGGCCAGTTCAACCTCGAGAACATCCCGCCGGCGCCGCGCGGCATGCCGCAGATCGAGGTGACCTTCGACATCGACGCCAACGGCATTGTCTCCGTGTCCGCCAAGGACAAGGGCACCGGCAAGGAGCAGAAGATCACCATCCAGGCCTCCGGCGGTCTCTCGGACGAAGACATCGAACAGATGGTCAAGGACGCCGAGGAAAACGCCGAGAAGGACAAGGAGCGCCGCGATCTCGTCGAGGCCCGCAACCAGGCCGAGAGCCTCGTCCATTCGACCGAGAAGTCGATGGAAGAGCATGGCGACAAGGTCGACCCGTCGACCATCGAAGCCATCGAGCTGGCCGTGTCCGCGCTCAAGGAAGATCTCGAGAAGGACGATGTGACCGCCGAGAAGATCAAAGCCGGCATCCAGAACGTGACCGAAGTGGCCATGCGTCTGGGCGAGGCGATCTACAAGGCGCAGGCCGAAGCCGGTGAGGGCTCCGACAGCCCCGAAGGCGCCGACGAGGCCGGATCCTCCGCTTCCGACGACGATATCGTCGACGCGGATTTCGAGGATCTGGGCAACGACAAGCGCAGCAGCTGAGCTGAGGCCACGGAACAGAACGGGGGCCGGTCCGGGCGCCGGGCCGGCCCCTTTCCGTTCCGGACAAAAGGAGGGCATGAATGTCCAAGCGTGACTTTTACGACGTGCTCGGTGTCAGCAAGGGTGCCTCCGCGGATGAAATCAAGAAGGCCTATCGCAAGAAGGCCAAGGAGCTTCACCCCGACCGCAACGCCGACAATCCCGAAGCCGAAGGCCAGTTCAAGGAAGCGAACGAGGCTTACGAAGTTCTGAAGGACGCCGAGAAGAAGGCGGCCTATGACCGCTTTGGCCACGCCGCTTTCGAGGGCGGCATGGGCGGCGGCGGGCAGCGACCCGGCGGCGGCTTTCAGGGTGGCCAGGGCGATTTCGCCAGCGCGTTTTCCGATGTGTTCGACGATCTCTTCGGCGATTTCATGGGCGGACGCCAGGGCGGCGGCGGGCGGCAGCGTGCCGCGCGCGGGGCCGATCTGCGCTACAATCTGCGCGTGACGCTGGAGGAGGCCTATGGCGGTCTCCAGAAGACGATCAACGTGCCGACCTCGGTGCAATGCGGCGAGTGCAACGGCTCCGGCGCCGAAGGCGGTGCCGAGCCGGTGACCTGCCCGACCTGTTCCGGCATGGGCAAGGTGCGCGCGACGCAGGGTTTCTTTACCGTGGAGCGCACCTGTCCGACCTGTTCGGGCCTGGGCCAGATCATCAAGAATCCCTGCCAGAAATGCGGCGGCATGGGCCGCGTGCAGAAAGAGCGCGCGCTGTCGGTGAACATCCCCGCCGGCGTCGAGACCGGCACCCGTATCCGGCTTGCCGGCGAGGGCGAGGCGGGCATGCGCGGCGGGCCTCCGGGCGATCTCTATATCTTCATCGAGGTGAAGCGGCACGAGATCTTCGAGCGCGAGGGGCCCGAGCTGCATTGCCGCGTGCCGGTGTCGATGACCACGGCGGCGCTGGGGGGCGATATCGAGGTGCCGACAATCGACGGTGGCCGGTCGCGGGTGAAGATCCCGGCGGGCAGCCAGTCGGGCCGGCAGATGCGCCTGCGCGGCAAAGGCATGCCGGCGCTGCGCGGTGGTGCGGCGGGTGACATGTTCATCGAGCTGGCCGTCGAAACGCCGGTGAACCTGACCTCGCGCCAGAAAGAGCTTCTGCGCGAGTTCGAGGAGCAGAGCGAAGACAACAACCCGGAATCGCACAGCTTCTTCTCGTCGGTGAAGAACTTCTGGGATTCGATGAAAGGGTAAATCCCGGACCTGTGGTCCGGAATTTATGGGCGGAGCCCCGACAGGTTCCCCGCCCGACACAGATCAACGGGCCGCGCCTCCCAGCGCGGCCCGTTTCACGTTAACCCTTCCCTAACCCCACCGCGCGAGGCTTTGCACATGACCCGCGCGCGCCAGTTTTCCGATTCCCAGGCCAGCCTTTTCGCCCATGACGAGGCGCCCGCCCTGGCGGCGGAGGCGGCTCGCCCCCTGCCCTCCTATCTGCGCGATCACCGGGCCCGGCTGCGCGAGCGTTTTCTTGCGGGCGGGGCCGATGCGCTGCCGGATTACGAGATGCTGGAGCTGGTCCTGTTCCGCGCCATTCCCCGCCGCGACGTGAAACCGCTCGCCCGCGCACTGCTCGAGGCCTTCGGCGATTTCAGCGGCGTGCTCTCCGCCCCGCCGGCGCGGTTGCAGGAAATCCCGGGCATCGGCGGTGCGGTGGTGACCGAGCTGAAGATCATCGAGGCGGCGGCGCACCGGCTGGCGCGCTCAAGGGTGTTGCAAAAACAGGTGGTCAGCTCCTGGGAGGCGCTGCTCGACTATTGCCAGACCGCCATGGCGCATCGCGATACCGAGCAGTTCCGCATCCTGTTTCTGGACCGCAAGAACGTGCTGATCGCCGACGAGCCGCAGGCGCGGGGCACGGTGGATCATGTGCCGGTCTATCCCCGCGAGGTGGTCAAACGGGCGCTGGAGCTGAATGCCAGCGCGCTCATTCTGGTGCACAACCACCCGTCGGGCGATCCGACGCCCAGCCAGTCTGATATCGACATGACGATGCAGATCCAGCTCGCCGCCGATGCGCTGGGGATCACGCTGCACGATCATCTCGTCATCGGTCGCTCGCGCGAGCTCAGCTTTCGCAGCGAAGGCTTGCTCTAGAGGGGTCGAGGAAAGCCCGCAAGGGCTTGACGAGACGCCTCCTCAGCCCTTGCGGGCCTCTTCGGCTCAGCGCA
Organism: Salipiger abyssi; assembly: GCF_017311415.1. Taxonomy (GTDB): domain Bacteria; phylum Pseudomonadota; class Alphaproteobacteria; order Rhodobacterales; family Rhodobacteraceae; genus Salipiger; species Salipiger abyssi_A. The sequence goes on from NZ_JAEKIS010000001.1 coordinate 264,354, forward strand.
GCCAGACCTCGACGCGCCGGTTCACCTGCCGCCCCCAGACGGTATCGTCGCAGGCCATCGGCATCGCCTCGCCAAACGCCTCTGTCACCAGGTCGATGCGATCCAGATCCGCCGCCTCTGCTGTCTGGATCACCGCCGCGCGCACCGCATCGGCGCGCTCCCGGGCGATCTCCAGATTGCCCACCGCCGGCCCCTGCCCGTCGGAAAAGCCCACAAAGACCAGCCGCCGCCCGTCATACTCCCCCGCCTCCAGCGAGCGCGCCAGCTGCTGCACGTTCGAGCGCGATTGCGCATCGAGCCGCGCCGAGCCCGGCTCGAACCGGAACGAGGTGGTCAGCCGCCGCATCGGCGCCATCACACCCACCATGCGCTGCAATCCGGCGAGCCCGTCCTCGCCCTCTGCCACCGCGACGGCATTGGCCAGCCGGTCGCCCTGCTGGTTCAGCGGAATCTCCTCCGGCGCCTGATCGACGAAACCGGCGCGGCGGATCACGATCTGCGCCGGCGAGCTTCTGGTATAGGCCAGAAACTCCCGCGCCAGCGCCGGCAGCCGCCGCGCCGGCAGGTAGAGGAACATCGGTGCGGTCAGCGGATAATCCTCTGTCTTGATCGCCGCGCGGCGCCCGCGCAGGTGAAAGCCGCAGCTTCCAGTGAGATAGAGCGGCTTGGTATTGCCGATCTCGGAATAGCTCGCCAGCCCGATGCCGAAGGGATCGCGTGCCACCGCGCGCGACAGCGCGGTATTGCTGTCATGACGCGCGATCTCGCCATGCAGCTCCAGTTTCGAAGGCCGCAAAAGCCGGTCCTCGATCCCCTGCGACAGGCCCGAAGATGCATTGCGCAAATGCAGCACCACCGGCGCGTCCGGCCCGCCAAGCTCGCGCCAGTTGCGCAGCCGGCCCGACAGCACCCGCGCCAGATCGGAGAGCGAGATCGCATCGACCGGGTTGTTCGCCGCCACCACCGGGATCATCGCGTCGAGCGCCAGCACGCGGCTGCGGTTGGGATGCGCCAGGTCGCCCAGACCCGCGTCGCTGGCAAGGCGCAGCTCGGCGGGCCGTATTTCGCGCAGGGCCATGACGATATCGGCCTCGTCCGCCAGCAGATCGGCAAAGCCCTCATCGGTGCTGGTCACATGGAAATCGAAGCGGCCGACGACGCGGTCCTCATCCGGATCGGTGAGGATGTAGCGAAACCGCCGTGCCTCCATCGGCTCACGCGCGGCGCTCAGCCCGTTGCGCAGCGCAAAGCCCTCAAGCAGCGCCGGCATCAGCACCTCGCCGATGGTGGCGGAGCCCGAGACCCGCATTTCGGCCACGAAATCGGTCAGCGACGGGCAGCCCGGCCCCTCGCAGAGCACACCGGAGCTGTCCACCGTCAGCTCGCCGAAACGGCTCTGCATGCGATAGAACTCGCCGTCGAAGCCCAGCAGCGTGCCGGTGAGCTCTATGCCGCCATCGCGCGAGCGCAGGGTGATGTCCTGCGCCCAGAGCGGCCCCGCGACAAAGAAAAGTGCGGCGAAGACCGCCGCACGAAACGCCCTCATGAAAGAATGATCCCGGTTGCCCCTGTCAGTTGCCGGCGATCTTCAGGTCTTCGATGAGGTTTTTCAACACCAGAAAATCGCCCGTGCTGTCGCAGGCCGGCACGTCCAGCGTCAGATCGCGAACCCGCAGCGGCGCATCGCCATGACGCTCCAGCGTCTGCGCCTCCACCTGCGCGCCGCAATTGGCCTCGGTCACCTCGGCCTCCACGGTCAGCGCGATCTGCCCGCTCAGCTTGCTGGTGCCCACGGGAAAGCTGTAGATCTCCGCGATCAGCGGCGCAGCGGCATCGGCATTGCCGAGCCGCGTCAGGAACCCGCCCTCGCCCTTTGCGGTGCGCGACAGATCGCCCGCCGAGGCGGCCCAGACGTGACCTTCGGTGAAATAGGAGGCGCCGAATTCGCGGGCATGCAGTTGCAGCCCGGTATCGCCCTTCCATTGCAGCACGACGCGGTCATAAAACGGCAGCGCCGGCACCTCGGCGCTGGCGGTCGCGCCGTCGCCGCCATCGAAGGAGGCGATGAACAGCGCATGGGTGGAGAGCGCCGGAACGCTGACCCGCAGGCTGCCATCGGGTCGCGTGATCTCGGTGAACATCAGCCCGTGGTGATGGATCGTCACGCGTTCGGAGGCGTAGCAGGGCGCCGACAGCTTGAGATCGACCATGGCGCCGGCATTGGCCGCCGCGCTCAGCGAGATATCGCAGTCGAACCCGGCGGTGGCGCGCTCCTGCGGCAGCGGCTCGACGGGTGCCGTCACGCGCTCCGCCGCGACCCGCTGAATGCCGGCATCGGGCAGCTTTGCCGCCACATCGTCGGAGGGCAGGCGCGGCATCGCCGCCGAGGAGGTATCGGTGATATCGCGCACAACGATCTCTTCGGGGCGGTCCAGCCCGACCTGATCCGGCGTGCTGCCATGCTGCATCACATAGCCGATCGCCAGGGCGGTAAAGACCGTCGCCGCGGCCAGGAAATATGTCTTGAGGCGTGCCATACCGGCCTCCGCTATCTGCTCACTCGTCCAAACTGGAAACAATCTGAGCCCAAAAAGAGGCGCTGTTGCGGCATAAGCGGGGAGTCATTCTGACGCGAAACGGGGCGCCGCAGCGCCCCATTTCCCAAGATCGCGATGCCAGGCCGGTCTCAGGCCAGACGGCCGTGGCAATGCTTGAATTTCTTGCCCGAGCCGCAGGGGCAGAGATCGTTCCGGCCCGGATTGCCCCAGGTGTCGGGATCGGTCTCGTCGAACCCCTCCACCGCTACGGCGGTGGGTTCGGCGTCTGCCGACGCGGGTGCCGGAGCGGTTCCGGCCTCGCCCGGAGCTGCCGGATGCGCTGCCGCGCCGGCCTCGGCCTGCTGGCGCAGTTGCGCGCGCTGCTGGGCAAGCTGCTGCATCATCGCCTGCTGCTCTTCCTCGGTCATCGGGCGGATGCGCGAGAGCTGTTCAGTCACCGTCTCACGCAGCGATTCGAGCATGGATTCGAAGAGCTGGAAGGCCTCGGTCTTGTATTCGTTCAGCGGATCGCGCTGCGCATAACCGCGGAAGCCGACGACCGAGCGCAGATGTTCCAACGTCAGAAGATGCTCGCGCCATTTGGTGTCGATGGTCTGAAGCAACACCTGCTTTTCGATCTGGCGCATGGTGTCGGGGCCGAAGGCCTCGGCCTTTTCCGCCATGAAATTGTCGGAGGCCTCTTCCATGCGCTCGCGGATCACCTCAGCGTCGACGCCCTCTTCCTCGCCCCATTTGATCACCGGCAGATCGAGGCTGAGCTTTTCGAGCGCCGCGGCATAGAGCCCCTGCGTGTCCCACTGATCGGCATAGGTCTTCGGCGGCACATAGATATCGACCAGCTCGTCGATCACCTCGTGGCGCATGTCCTGCACGATCTCAGAGAGGTCCGCCGTTTCCATGATCTCCAGACGCTGCGCAAAGATCACCTTGCGCTGGTCGTTCATCACGTCGTCGAATTTCAGCAGCTGCTTGCGGATGTCGAAGTTGCGGCCCTCGACCTTGGCCTGGGCGCGTTCCAGCGACTTGTTCACCCAGGGGTGAACGATGGCCTCGCCCTCTTTCATACCGAGCCGGGACAGCATCTTGTCGAGCCGTTCCGAGCCGAAGATGCGCATCAGGTCGTCTTCGAGCGAGAGATAGAAGGAGCTGCGCCCCGGGTCGCCCTGACGGCCCGACCGGCCGCGCAGCTGGTTGTCGATGCGGCGGCTTTCATGGCGCTCGGTGGCCAGAACGAAGAGCCCGCCGGCCTCTTTCACCTTTTCCTCGTCGGCGGCATGCGCCGCCTCGATCCGTTTCCGGATCTCCTCGGGGTCGCCCTCCGGATCCGCGGCGATGGCCTCCATCACCTGAAAATCCACATTGCCGCCGAGTTTGATGTCGGTGCCCCGGCCCGCCATGTTGGTGGCGATGGTCACCGCACCCAGCTTGCCGGCATCGGCGACGATCTGCGCCTCCTGCTCGTGCTGGCGTGCGTTCAGCACGTTGTGCTTGAGCCCCGCGCCGGTCAGCAGCTGCGACAGCATCTCGGATTTCTCGATCGAAGTGGTGCCGACGAGAACCGGCTGGCCCTTCTCATGCGCCTCCTTGATCTCGTCGACGATGGCGGCGTATTTCTCCTGCGCGGTGCGATAGACCTTGTCGTCGTCGTCGATCCGCGCGATGGGCCGGTTGGTCGGGACTTCGACCACGCCCAGCCCGTAGATCTCCATGAATTCCTCGGCCTCGGTGACCGCCGTGCCGGTCATGCCCGAGAGTTTTTCATAGAGTCGGAAATAGTTCTGGAAGGTGACCTGCGCCAGCGTCACGTTCTCGGGCTGGATCTGGCAGCCCTCCTTGGCCTCGATGGCCTGGTGCAGCCCGTCGGAGAGGCGGCGCCCCGCCATCATCCGGCCGGTGAATTCGTCGATCAGCACCACCTGCCCGTCGCGGACGATGTAATCCTTGTCACGGGTATAGAGCTTGTGCGCCCGCAGACCCTGGTTGACGTGATGCACCACCGTGGTGCTTTCGGGATCGTAGAGCGACTGACCCTCGGCCAGAATGCCGCGCTGATGCAGAACCTGCTCCAGCGCCTCGTTGCCCTCGTCGGTGAAGGTGACGTTGCGGGTCTTTTCGTCGATGGTAAAGGCGTCGTCGTCGAGCTCGGGGATCAGCTTGTCGATGGAGAGATAAAGATCCGAGCGGTCCTGGCTCGGCCCCGAGATGATCAGCGGCGTGCGCGCCTCGTCGATCAGGATGCTGTCCACCTCGTCGACGATGGCGAAGTAATGCCCGCGCTGCATCATCTGGGTCAGCTCGGATTTCATATTGTCGCGCAAATAGTCGAAGCCAAGCTCGTTGTTCGTGGCATAGGTGACATCGGCGGCATAGGCCTGCTTCTTCTCGCCCTCGTCCTGCTGCGGATAGACCACGCCGGTCGTCAGACCCAGCGCACCGTAGACCTTGCTCATCCACTCCGCGTCGCGGCGGGCGAGGTAGTCGTTGACGGTGACGATATGCACGCCCTTGCCGGTCAGCGCGTTGAGATAGGCCGGAAAGGTCGCGACGAGGGTCTTGCCCTCGCCGGTCTTCATTTCCGAGATATTGCCCTGGTGCAGAAAGATCCCGCCCATCAGCTGCGTGTCGAAGGCGCGCAGGCCCAGCGCCCGCTTGGCGCCCTCGCGGCAATTGGCAAAGGCCTCGGGCAGCAGCTTGTCGAGATTCTCGCCCTCGGCAATGCGCTTTTTGAATTCCTCGGTCTTGGCGATCAGCCCGGCATCGTCGAGCTTTTCGAACTCGGGCTCCAGTGCGTTGATCTTTTCGACCAGCGGGCGCGTCGCCTTGATCTTGCGGTCGTTCGGCGTTCCGAACACCTTCCGCGCGATAGTTCCGATCCCCAGCATAGCTGCCCGTTCCTGTCTGACAAATGCGTGTTCTTTTGCTGGCATCCGCTTGCCCGCCTCGAACACAGCCCATATGACACAGGGGAACGACCGGCCTTGCAGAGCCTTTTGGCCATGTAAGGCTAGGGTCACAGAGTGTCAACGCCGCCTGCCCCGGGCGGCCAACCCAAGGACCGCGAAAGGACCTGACAGATGCCGAAAACCCTCACGAAACTGACCGCGGCGGCTTTTGCGATTGCGCTGGCGCTGCCCGCTCAGGCGCAGGAGGAGATGGGCCTCGACTCCGTCGTGGCCACGGTCAACGGCCAGGAGATCACGCTGGGCAACATGCTGGTGATCCGCTCCACCCTTCCCGACCAATACCAGCAGCTCGGCGATGACGTCCTGTGGGACGGGATCCTCGATCAGCTGGTGCAGCAGGCGGTTCTGGCGCAGGACGAGCAGGCCGAGGAAACCAAGCTGGTCACCCTGTCGCTGGAAAACGAGCGCCGCGCGCTGATGGCCGCCGAAGTGATCAAGACCGTTGCCCAGGCCGCGCTGACCGACGAGGCGGTGCAGGCCGCCTATGACGCGGACTATGCCGGCTCCGATCTCGGCACCGAGTTCAACGCCTCTCACATTCTCGTGGAAACCGAGGACGAGGCCCAGGCGCTGGTCGAAGAGCTGGAGGGCGGCGCCGATTTCGCCGAGCTGGCCAAGGAGAAATCCACCGGCCCCTCCGGTCCCAATGGAGGCGAGCTCGGCTGGTTCGGCGCCGGCATGATGGTCGCGCCCTTCGAAGAGGCCGTGAAAGAGCTGGAGCCCGGCGCGATTTCCGCCCCGGTGAAAACCCAGTTCGGCTGGCATGTGATCAAGCTCAACGAGACCCGCGACAAGGAAGCGCCGGCTCTTGACAGCGTGCGCGGAGAGATTGAACTGAAGCTGCAACAGGAAGCCGTGCAGAGCTATATCGACGACAAGCTCGCCTCGGCCGACGTAACCCGCATGGACAAGTCCGAAACCGATGTCTCGGTGCTGTCCAACACGCAGCTTCTGGAGGACTAAGTGGCCAAGATCACATCCGTTTCGCCCCTCGCGCCCGAGGGTTTTCCGGAGCTTCCGGTTATCGGGGGCGTGCGTTTCGCCTCCGCCGCGGCGGGGGTGCGCTATGCGGGGCGCACGGATGTGATGCTGGCCCTGCTCGACCCCGGCAGCACCATGGCCGGGGTCTTCACACGCTCCGCCACGCGCTCGGCCAATGTGCTCGACTGTCAGGCCAAGATCGGCACCGACAGCGAGGCCGGCGCCGCGATCATCGTCAACTCGGGCAATTCCAACGCCTTCACCGGCAAGGCCGGTGATGGCTCGGTCGCGGCGATCTGCGCGGCGGTGGCCGGGGCCACCGGCCTGCCGGAAACCCGCGTCTTCACCAGCTCCACCGGGGTGATCGGCGAGCGCCTGCCGCATGACCGCATCACCGCCAAGCTGGGCGAGCTGGTCGCCGCGCTCGACCCGGGCAAGGGCGCCGAGGCCGCCCGCGCCATCATGACCACCGACACCTTCCCCAAGGGCGCCTGCGCCACCGTTTCGCTGCCCGGCGGCGCGGTGAAGATCGCGGGCTTTGCCAAGGGCTCGGGCATGATCGCGCCGGACATGGCGACGATGCTGGTCTATCTCTTCACCGATGCAAGGATCTCCCGCACCGATCTTCAGGCGCTGGTCAGCCGCATCAACGCCCGCACCTTCAACTGCATCACCGTCGACAGCGACACCTCGACCTCCGACACCCTGCTGATGGGCGCCACCGGCGCCTCTGGCGTCGACGTTACCGCCGAAGACACCGCTTTCGCCGAGGCGCTCGAAGGCGTTTTCCTCGACCTCGCCCATCAGGTGGTGAAAGACGGCGAGGGCGCCACGAAGTTCGTCACCGTCAACGTGACCGGCGCTGTCTCCGATGCCGATGCCCGCACCCATGCGCTGGCCATCGCCAACTCGCCGCTGGTCAAGACCGCCGTCGCCGGCGAGGATCCCAACTGGGGCCGCATCGTCATGGCGGTGGGCAAATCCGGCGCCGCCGCCGACCGCGACACGTTAACCATCCGCTTCGGCGATGTGCTGGTGGCGGAAAACGGCTGGGTCGCCCCCTCCTACCGCGAAGAGGACGGCGCCGCGCTGATGAAAGCGCCCGAGATCACCATCGGAGTCGATATCGGCCTCGGCGACGGCAAGGCCACCGTCTGGACCTGCGACCTCACCCACGGTTACATCAGCATCAACGCCGATTACCGCTCCTGACCCGCCCCTTCATCTTTCTCTAAATACTCCCCCCGGCGAGGGGCCTGCCCCTCGCCTTTGCCCGTTCCGCCAGAGCCTCGCCATGTCCAAGATCGTCCTCGTCTCCGCCGTCGCCCTGATCGACCCCGATGGCCGCGTGCTTCTGGCGCAGCGGCCCGAGGGCAAGAGCATGGCCGGGCTCTGGGAATTTCCCGGCGGCAAGGTCGAGCCGGGAGAATCCCCCGAGCACGCGCTGATCCGCGAGCTTCAGGAAGAGCTGGGCATCGACACATGGGAAAGCTGCCTAGCGCCGCTGACCTTCGCCTCGCACAGCTATGAGACATTCCACCTGCTGATGCCGCTCTATGCCTGCCGCAAATGGCAGGGCACGCCGCAATCGAAAGAGGGCCAGGCGCTGAAATGGGTCCGCGCGCGCGAGCTGCGCGACTACCCCATGCCACCGGCCGATATCCCCCTCATCTCGATCCTGCGCGACTGGTTGTGAGCACCTCGGATTGTCCAGATCTTTCTGCGGCGCAGCGTAAGAAAATTCGATAAAATCGTCTATCTGCCTATATTATAGGCGGGATTGTCATAATTTATTCTGGTTTCGTTAACGATTCCCGCGTATTTATATTTTTGTAACATTCAACACGGGGAACACTGAAATGCTGCGTACCATCATCCTCGGCAGCTGCGTCTCGGTTCAGGGCCTGGTCGAAAAGACCCTGCCCGACGGTCGTATCGCCGTGCGCGTGGGTACTCAGGTTTTCACCGGTATGCCGGTTGCAGCCTGAGCTTCGCTCGCCACAGACTAACACATCGGTACTACGGAAAAGCCCGGGCCTCGCGCCCGGGCTTTTCCGTTCCAGAACTGTTCCCGTTTCCGGAAATTGAAAAAGGCGGCACCCGAGGGCGCCGCCTTTTCCATGTCTCTGGCATCGGCGATCAGAGCGACCGCTCGATCTCCTCGCGTTCGAAAATCTCGATGACATCGTCGGGACGAATGTCATCGTAATTCTCGAAAGCCATGCCGCACTCCTGGCCCGATTGCACCTCGGCAACCTCGTCCTTGAAGCGCTTGAGGGTTTTCAGCGTGCCCTCGTGGATCACCACATCGTCGCGCAGCAGGCGGACACCGGCGGAGCGGCGCGCCACACCTTCGGTAACCAGACAGCCGGCAACCTTGCCGACATTGGAGACCTTGAAGACCTCCTTGATCTGCGCATAGCCGATGAAGTTCTCACGGACCTCGTTCGACAACAAGCCAGACGCGGCGGCTTTCACATCGTCCACCAGATCGTAGATCACCGAATAGTAGCGGATCTCCACACCCTTCTGGTTGGCGGCGTTGCGCGCCGGCGCGTTGGCACGGACGTTGAAGCCGATCACCGGGCAGCCCGAGGCTTCGGCAAGGCCGATATCGGTCTCGGTGATGGCGCCCACGCCGTAGTGGATCACCCGCACGCGAACCTCGTCGTTGCCGACCTTCTCCAGCGCCTGGACAATGGCCTCGGCCGAGCCCTGCACGTCCGCCTTGACGACGACCGGCAGCTCAGAGACGTTCTCGTCTTCCTTGGCCTTCATCATCAGCTGCTCAAGGGTCGTCGCGGCACCGGCGGCGGCGCGCTTCTCCTTGGCGGCGTGTTCGCGGTACTCGGCGATCTCGCGGGCCTGCGCCTCGGTCTCGGTCACGTTGAGCACGTCGCCGGCTTCGGGCGTGCCATTGAGACCCAGAACCTCGACCGGCACCGACGGGCCGGCTTCCTTGACCCGCTCACCCTTGTCGTTGATCAGCGCACGGACCTTGCCGTACTGCTCGCCCACGACAAAGATGTCGCCCTGCTTCAGCGTGCCGTTCTGCACGAGGACGGTGGCGACCGGGCCGCGGCCCACGTCGAGCTGTGCCTCGATCACGGCGCCTTCGGCGGCCCGGTTCGGGTTCGCCTTCAGCTCCAGCAGTTCGGCCTGCAACGCGATGGCATCGAGCAGCTCGTCGAGCCCCTGCCCGGTATGGGCCGACACTTCGACATCCTGCACCTCGCCCGACATCTGCTCCACCACCACTTCGTGCTGAAGCAGGTCGGTGCGCACCTTGGTCGGGTTGGCGCTCGGCTTGTCCACCTTGTTGATCGCGACGATCATCGGAACGCCGGCGGCTTTGGCGTGGTTGATGGCTTCGACGGTCTGCGGCATCACCGCGTCATCCGCCGCCACCACCAGCACGACGATATCCGTCACCTGAGCGCCGCGCGAGCGCATCGAGGTAAAGGCGGCGTGGCCGGGCGTGTCGAGGAAGGTCAGCACGTCGCCGCCCTTCGTCGTCACCTGATAGGCGCCAATATGCTGGGTGATCCCGCCGGCCTCGCCGGAGGTCACATTGGCCTGACGGATCTTGTCGAGCAGCGAGGTCTTGCCGTGGTCGACATGGCCCATGATCGTGATGACCGGCGGGCGCGGCTGAAGATCTTCCGGCTTGTCGTCGACGGTCTTGATGACGTCCTCGACATCGGCATCGGAGACGCGGGTCACGCGGTGGCCGAATTCCTCGATGATCAGTTCCGCGGTGTCGGCGTCGATGGTCTGGTTCTGCGTCGCCATGATGCCGTTCTGCATCAGCGACTTGACCACATCCGCCACACGCTCGGCCATACGGTTGGCAAGCTCGGCGACGGTGATCGCCTCGGGCAGCTGGACGTCGCGCACGACCTTCTCGCGCTGCTGCTGGCCGCCCATCGCCTTCTGACGCGCACGCTCCTGCTTGCGCTTCATCGCAGCCATGGATTTCTGCCGTCCGCCCTCGCCGCCGAGCGCCTGGTTCAGCGTCAGCTTGCCGGAGCGGCGGTTGCCGTCGTCGCGACCACGGGTCGAGCGACCGCGCTCTTCGCGCTCGCGTTCGGATTTGCGCTGCGGCTGTGCCGCTTTGGCTGCACCGGCACCACCGCCCGCCGGGCCGCGCGCCTGTGCGGCGGCAGCCGGATCGGCCTTGGGTGCGGCAGCGGCGGCCTCGGCCTTCTTGGCGGCCTCGGCGGCGTCGCGGGCCTTCTGCGCTTCTTCCTCGGCTTTCGCCTTGGCGCGCTCTTCGGCCTCGCGCTGTTCGCGCTCTTTCTGTTCCTTCTCGGCGCGCTGGCGCGCACGCTCTTCGGCGCGGGCCTTTTCCTCGGCCTCGCGCTGCGCCTGTTCCTCGGCCTCGCGGGCCTTGGCGGCCTGCAACGCCTTGAGCCGGCGCTCCATCTCGGCATCGGAAATCCCGGCCGGACGCTTGCCGCCAGATCCGCCCAGAGCGCTGCCGCCCGCGCCCTTGCCGCCACCGGCACCGGGTTTGGGAACCACAACGCGCTTGCGCTTGGTTTCCACCACGACGTTCTTGGTGCGGCCATGGCTGAAGCTCTGCTTCACAGATCCCGAACGGGGACCGCCACCACGAACACCCAGAGTCTTTTTGCCGTCGTTATCGCTCATTCAGCTCTCTTATCCTTTCCGGCGGCCCCTACCGCCCCCGGCGGCTTTCGCCGCCCCGGTGGCCCCTGCCACCGACGTCGCATCGGCCCTTCCGACGCGCAGGCCCTTCAGTCTTTGGGCCTCCTCTACAACACGTTTGGTGAGTCCACCAGCGCCAAGCGCCGCATGTATCACCTTTTCCCGTCCAAAGGCCAGACCCAGCTCGTCCGCCGTGAGCCAGCCGATATAGCTGCCCCATTGCGGCGTGGACAATTTCGACTTGCCGCGCCCGGATCCGTCCTCGGCCTGGATCAGCACATCCGCATCCTCGCGGCCCAGCCAATCCTTGACCTTTTCATAGCCCGCCACCGCACCGCCCGACTTGCGGGCGAGGCTGATAAGCTCGACCACACGCCGCGCCAGCATCCGCTCGATCAGCCCGGGCAGATCGTCGGGCACCGTCACAGGCTGTTTCGCCGCCCGGGCGAACAGCCCCTTGGCGGCGGCCTTTTCCAGCGCCGCGCGATCCGAGGCCACCCAGATGCCCCGGCCCGGCAGCTTGCCCGCCAGATCCGGCACCACCTGGTTCTCGGGCCCGATCACGAAACGGATCAGGCCGGAGGCCGGCTGACTCTCGCCCGTGGCGATGCAGCGCCGCTCCGGCCCGTCGGCCCGGTCTTTGTCCTGGCCGCCCCTGCTCATGCGCTCAGACCTCTTCCCCGGTCTCTTCCGCGTCACCGTCTTCGTCGGCCTCGTCTTCGGCCTCCGCTTCGAGATCGGCGGGATCGACCCAGCCAAGAAGGACACGCGCGGTCATGATCAGGTTCTGAGCCTCGGCAAGATCCACATCGAACTTTTCGAGAAGACCGTCGTCCTTGACACGTTCGCCATCGACCGTGGTCCAGCCGCCGGCCAGTTCCCAGTCGGCGCAGGTGGCGAAATCTTCCAGCGTCTTCACGCCGTCTTCTGCCAGTGCCTCTACCATTTGGGGAGTGAGCCCCTCGAAGTCAACCAGGCTGTCCTCGACACCCAGCTCGCGGGCATGTTCCAGCGCCTTGCGGGCCTGCTCTTCGAGGAATTCGCGGGCGCGGGTCTGAAGCTCCTGCGCTGTGCCCTCGTCGACGCCGTCGATCACCAGCAGCTCGTCGAGCTCGACATAGGCGACCTCTTCGAGATTGGTGAAGCCCTCGGCCACGAGAAGCTGGGCAAAGAACTCGTCGAGATCCAGCGTATCCATGAAGAGCTTGGTGCGCTCCTCGAATTCCTTCTGGCGGCGCTGGCTCTCTTCTTCCTCGGTCATGATGTCGATATCGAGACCGGTGAGCTGCGAGGCCAGGCGCACGTTCTGGCCACGACGGCCGATGGCCAGCGACAGCTGCTCGTCCGGCACCACGACCTCGATGCGCTCGGCATCCTCGTCGAGCACCACCTTGGAGACCTCGGCGGGCTGAAGCGCGTTCACCAGGAAGGTCGGCATATCCTCGTTCCACGGGATGATGTCGATCTTTTCGCCCTGAAGCTCGTTCACGACCGCCTGCACGCGCGAGCCGCGCATACCGACGCAGGCGCCCACCGGGTCGATGGAACCGTCATAGGAGACCACGCCGATCTTGGCGCGCGAGCCCGGATCGCGGGCCACGGCCTTGATCTCGATGATGCCGTCGTAGATCTCCGGCACTTCCATCTTGAAGAGCTCGGCCATGAATTCCGGCGCGGTGCGCGACAGGAAGATCTGCGGGCCACGGGCCTCGCGGCGCACGTCCTTGATGTAGCAGCGGATGCGGTCGCCGGGGCGATAGCTCTCGCGGCCGATCTTCTCGTTGCGGCGCAGGATCGCCTCGCCACGGCCCACATCGACGATGACGTTGCCGTATTCCTCGCGCTTGACGGTGCCGTTGATGATGGTGCCGTTGCGGTCCTTGAACTCGTCGTACTGACGATCACGCTCGGCCTCGCGGACCTTTTGCAGGATCACCTGCTTGGCCGATTGCGCGGCGATGCGGCCCATATCGACCGGCGGCACCTCTTCGATGAACTGGTCGCCCACCTTGGGATCGGCCATGTACTGCTTGGCCTGCTGCACGGTCATCTCGGCCTGGTAGTTCTCCAGCTCCTCGTCCTCGACCACGGTGCGCACCCGGGTAAAGGTCGCCCGTCCGGTCTTGCGGTCGATCTTGACGCGGATGTCCATCTCGGAGCCGTAGCGCGATTTCGCCGCGCGCGAGAGCGACTCTTCCATCGCCTCGATCACGAGAGCGGGGTCGATCATCTTCTCGCGGGCCACCGCCTCGGCGGTCTGCAAAAGCTCAAGCTGGTTGGCAGAGGTGATTGCCATTGTTGTTTTACTCCTCCTGAGCGGCCGCGTCGTCGGCCTGGATTTCATCGTATTGGGTTTCGTCCACGGGCTTGGCCTTGCGGGCGCGCAGCATGTCGCGGATCAGGTCGTCGGTGAGGATCAGCTTGGCATCGCTGAGCCAGTCGAATTGCAGGCCGATGGTCTGTTCCTCGCCGCCCTCTTCGATATTGAGCAGCACCTCGCCGCCCTCGACCCCGGCGAGAACGCCGCGCCAGCGCTTGCGGCCGTCGATCATCTCCTGGGTCTCGATCTTGACCTCATAGCCCTCGAAGGTCTCGAAATCCTTCAGCCGGGTCAGCGGCCGGTCGATGCCGGGGCTGGAGACCTCCAGCGTGTAGGTGTCGAGAATCGGATCCTCGACATCGAGAATGGCGGAGACCGCGGTGGAGATCTCGGCGCATTCGTCGACCTCGATCCCACCCTCGGGGCGTTCGGCCATGATTTGCAGCGTCGAGGTCTTGCCGCCCATCAGCCGGATGCGCACGAGCTCGAATCCCATGTCTTCGATGACGGGGGTGACGATCTCGGCGAGGCGCCGGTCGATGGCGGATTTTGCGATCAGGTCGGTCATGTGTCCGGGTCCGATGCGTGAAACAAAAAAACGGGCGCGCGGCCCGTCGATCTTTCCCGGTGGAACCTCGGAGAAGACCCCGACGCGCCGCTGTTGAAGGGGCATATACGCCTCGCGATTCGATTCCGCAAGAGGGGCGTTTCACGCACCGGGACCGACACCCGGCAACAGACTGCTCTGGACTTCATGCTTCGTTATCTTTTGGGCGTTTAGGCTGCGCTCCCGAAAGCTCTGTCAACAAGGAAACTGTCTCTCATGCGCGCCACTATCCCCATCCGAACCGCGATTCTGACCGTCGTCGGCCTGGCGGGTGCGGTCATGATCGGCCTCGTCATCGCGATGCAGCATGTGAAGGACAGGCGCGACACCATCGACGGCAATGTCCGGCAGGCGGAAAGCCTGGCCGATATCGTGACCGACATGGACATCGCGTTTCTCGAGGCACGACGCGCCGAGAAGGATTTTCTCCTGCGGCTCGAGGACCGGTATGTCGACCGCCACGCAGCGGCACTGTCGGACCTGTTCGACGATGCCGACCAGCTACATGGCCTGATGCAACGCAACGGCATGACAGAGCTGCTGCCGGTTCTCGAAACCGCAACCGCCAAGATGCAGGCCTATCAGGAGCGGTTCACCGCTCTGGTGGCCAGCAACCGCCGGCTCGGGCTCGACGAGGAAAGCGGCCTGCAAGGCGAGCTGCGCCGCGCCGTGCACGAGGTCGAAACCGCGCTGAATGCCATCGGCATGCCGGACATGCAGGTCAAGATGCTGATGATGCGCCGGCACGAGAAGGATTTCATCATGCGCGGCGATCCGAAATATCTCGACCGCCTCAATGCCCGGGTCGAGGAATTTCAGGCGTTTCCCGCCAGCTATTTCACCTCCGCGACCCAGCGACGCGAGATTGACGGGTTGCTGACCACCTATCAGCAGGCCTTTGCGATGTTTGTCGAGGAACGCCTCGCCGAAGGCGCGATCCGCGAAGAGCTTTCCAGGCTCTATCAGGAAACAGAGCCTCTTCTGTACGAACTGCAAAGCAGCGCCATCGCCAATGCCGAGGCGACCCGGGAGGCGGGAAACGCCGCGACCGCGCGCGCGCAGGCCACCGCACTGACCTCGGCCGCCGCAGGCATCGCGCTCTTTCTCTTCCTCGCAATTGCGCTGTCGATGGTGATCTCCCGGCCCCTGCGCGCCATCCAGATCGCGCTGGAAAAGATGCGCGCCGGAGATTTCTCCTCGCGCATCGCCGGATCGCGCATCGCCGAAACCGCCGCCATCGGCGCGGCGGTGGATCGGTTTCGCCAGGAGCTCGCGTCCAAAGCCTCGCTCGATCAGTCCATTTCCGAGGTGATCCGCGCCTGTGCCGAGGGCAATTTCTCCAAGCGGCTTCCGGAACCGGAAGAGGGCAGCGGCGCCTCAGAGCTGGTGCATGGCGTCAACGCCATCGGCGCCGCTGCCGAAAAGGGGCTCGGCGATATCCGCAATGTGCTCGACGCGCTGGCCGATGGCGACCTGACCGTCACCATGGCCAAGGGGCAAAAGGGCGTGTTCGAGGAGATCTCGCGCTCCATCGACGGGCTGGTGGGCAATCTTACCGATACGGTGCAACAACTCTCAGAGAGCTGCGGCATGCTTAACGCCACCGCCACCGAGATCACCGCCGCCTCGGGCGCGGTGTCGCGGCGCAGCCAGAACTCCGCCGCCTCGCTGGAGGAAAGCGCCGCCGCGCTGCAACTGCTCACCGAACAGGTCAAGGAGACCGCCCATCGCGCCCAAGGCGCAGAGCAGTCGCTGGGCACGGCGCGCACCCGCGCCGACGAGACCCGCAGCGTCGCCGAAAGCGCGCTGGACGCGATCAAGCGGATCGAGGAGTCCTCCGCCTCCATCAGCCGCATCACCGGTCTGATCGACGATGTCGCCTTTCAGACCAACCTGCTTGCGCTCAATGCCGGGGTCGAGGCCGCCCGCGCGGGCGAGGCCGGGCGTGGCTTTGCCATCGTAGCACAAGAGGTGCGCGGTCTGGCGCAGCGGGCCACCGATGCCGCCAGCGAGATCAACAGCGTCATCAAGAGCAGCAACGTTCATGTCAGCGAGGGGGTGGAGCTGGTCTCTGCCTCTTCCGCCTCGCTGAAAGCGATTCAGGAGACGGTCGAGCAGTTCGTGGAACAGGTTTCCTACATCTCCACCACCTCGGAGGAACAGTCCAGCAACGTCCACCAGATCAACACGGCGGTCGGCGCCATCGACAAGGATGTCCAGCAGAACGCCGCCGCGCTGCACGATATGGAGACGGTCAGCCGCAAGCTGCGGAGCGAGGCCGACATGCTGGTCGGCGTCGTGGGCAAATTCCGGCTGCCGGGACAGGGCGCGCAAACCGCGATGCATATGGCGGCGGAATGAGGCGAAGCTTAGGGTGCCGGCGATCTGGCGGGGCGCACCCGGTGGCCGCGGCGCAGTCGCGATGCCCTGCGAAAGGCCCGCGGCGGAGATCACCGGGATAACGGGGGCTCTGCGGCCCAGTGCCATGTTTGCGACCGTGCCCACGCTCTCCCCGGAAACCAATTTCCGACCCCGCGCGGGAGGCTTCGGCCCATCACGCAAAAGGCATGCGTTGCCGAGGCCCGGGCGGCCCGCTATAGGGCTTGAAACCGGATCGCACGAGGAGACGCTCATGTCCAACGCACAGCTCGAAGCCGCCATCGAAGCCGCCTGGGAGGCGCGCGACACCATCACACCCTCGACCGGCGGCGAAACCCGCGAGGCCATCGAAGACACGCTGGAGGCGCTCGATTCGGGCAAGCTGCGCGTCGCCGAGAAACAGACGGATGGCAGCTGGCATGTGAACCAATGGGCCAAGAAGGCGGTGCTGCTTGGCTTCCGCATCAAGGACATGGAGCTTCAGGACAACGGCCCGCAGGGCGGCGGCTGGTGGGACAAGGTCGACAGCAAGTTCAAGGGCTGGGGCGAGAACACCTGGCGCGATGCCGGCTTCCGCGCCGTGCCGAACTGTGTCGTGCGCAAATCCGCCTATATCGCGCCGGGCGTTGTGCTGATGCCCTCCTTCGTGAACCTCGGCGCCTATGTGGACGAGGGCACCATGGTCGACACCTGGGCCACCGTCGGCTCCTGCGCGCAGATCGGCAAGGGCGTGCACCTCTCGGGCGGCGTCGGCATCGGCGGCGTGCTGGAACCGATGCAGGCCGGCCCCACCATCATCGAGGACAATTGCTTTATCGGCGCTCGCTCCGAGGTGGTCGAAGGCGTGATCGTGCGCGAGGGCTCGGTGCTGGGCATGGGCGTCTATATCGGCCAGTCCACCAAGATCGTCGACCGCGAGACCGGCGAAGTGATGTATGGCGAGGTGCCGCCCTATTCGGTGGTAGTCTCGGGCAGCATGCCGTCGAAGAACAATATCAGCCTCTACTGCGCGGTGATCGTGAAGCGGGTCGACGCCAAGACCCGCTCCAAGACCGGCATCAACGAGCTGCTGCGCGACTGATCCGCAGCGCCTCCCGCGCCGCCCGAGCGGTGGCGCGGGAACCGCTCCGCCCCTCCCGCCGTTGGGTTGCGACGACAGCAATTTCACAGCGGGGGCGGCATGGGCCTGGGACTTCTTGCATCCATCATCGTCGGCGGGCTTGCCGGCTGGATCGCCAGCATGATCATGAAGGCCGATACCGGTCTTCTGCTGAATATCGTGCTGGGCATTGTCGGCGCCGTGGTGCTGAACGCGCTGCTCTCGCTGCTGGGCATCTACGCCGCCAATAGCTGGATTCCGCAGCTCGTGGTCGGCACCGCCGGCGCCAGCCTGCTGATCTGGGCCGCCCGCCGGATGCGCCGCTAAAACGTGATCCAGGAGCTTTCCCTTCCGCTCCTGCTGGGGCTCTTTGCCCTGGCGGGCGCGCTGGTCGTTGCGGCCTCGATCCGGGCGACGGCGCTGGCCGATGTGATCGCCGACCGCACGCGGCTAGGCGAGGCGCTGGCCGGCGGCGTGCTGCTCGGTGGCGCGACCTCGCTCTCGGGGGTCGTGGTCTCGGTGACCGGCGCGGCGGGGGGCGATGCCAGCTTTGCCGTCTCCAACGCGGTGGGCGGTATCGCGGCGCAGACGCTGTTCCTCGCCATCGCCGACCTGCTGCACCGCAACGCCAATCTCGAACATGCCGCCGCCGAGCCCGCCAACCTGTTTCAGGCGGTCATGCTGCTCATCCTGCTGAGCCTGCCCGTTGCCGCCATGGCCGGGCCGGATATCGCCTTTGCCGGCGTGCACCCGGTCTCGATCGTGATGTTTCTGGCCTATCTCTCGGGGGTGAAGCTCTCGGCGGAGGTCGGCAGGCGCCCGATGTGGCGCCCGGTCGAGACCCGCGACACACGGCGCGACGAGCCCGACGCCGAAAACGCCCCCGGCGCGCCGGTATTGCGTCCGGCGCTGATCTTTGCCGCGCTGGTGGCGCTGATGGGACTCGCGGGCTGGGTCATCAGCCAGATCGGCAGCACTTTCATCACGCGTTTCGGCCTGACCTCAAGCCTCGTCGGCGCGCTGATCACGGCGGTGATCACCTCGCTGCCCGAACTGGTGACCACGCTGGTGGCCGTACGCCGCGGCGCGCTGCAACTCGCCGTGGGCGGGATCATCGGCGGCAACACCTTCGACACGCTGTTCCTGGTTTTCTCGGATATCGCCTATCGTGACGGCTCGATCTTTCAGGCGGTGGGCATGACCGATCTCTACTGGCTGGCCACGGGCATGCTGATGACCGCGATCCTGCTCGGCGGGCTGATCCTGCGGCAGCGCCGGGGCCCGGCACGGATCGGCATCGAAAGCGTGCTGATGATGGCGGTCTATGGCTGCGCGGTGGCGGTGGAGCTCTTTGCCGGCTGAGCGGGGCTTGACAGCGCACGCGCCCTGCCGCATCCCGCCCGCAATCGCGGGAGACACGGCCATGGCGGCAAAGAAACCATCCAGACAGCGCGTCTACACCCTGTTGGTCGAAGTCGGCCGCAAGGCGGGCGACGGGCTGCCCGAAGGCGCCACCGGCGCGGCGCTGATGTGCTATGCCAGCGGCGTCGACGAGGCCGAAGCGGTGCGCGAGACCGTGGCGATCCTGAAACAGGCAGAGCTGTCGCCGCTCGACGTGACCGGCTACGGCACCGAGGAAGAGCGCCGCGCCCAGGGCCACGAGATCGAGGCGGACGAGCAGGAACTCATGGCGCGCGCGCTTGAGGAAAACTCGGTGATCGTGGCGCAGATCACGCCGTTCTTCAACGAAGACTAGGGCGCCCCGGAGCCGGCGATCCGCGCCGCCGCGTGTTCGGCCCGGCCCTCGGTACTGCCGGCGGCAAAGCTGGCGACGGTGAGCGGACGGGCGCGATCGGGGAAATGGTAGACCGCGTTCACGCTGAACGGTCCGCCGCCGCTATGGCCGATGGCCCGTCCACAGGCACCGAACCGCCCGCTCATCAGCCCCAGCGCATAGCCCGCCTCGCTCCACGGTCGGCCCCCGATGGCCCCGCCCAAAGGCCGCGTTTCCAGCAGTTGCCGTAACGCGTCCGACCCCAGTAGCGCCCCCGAGAACAGCCCGTGCAGCAGCCGTGCCGCGTCGCGCGCGGTGCCGGTCAGACAGCCGTGATAGACCCAGCCCGGATGGTAGCGCGCCGCCGCCGGCCAGTGCAGCCGCGCGAATTCCGCACGCGTGGTGGCGAGAGCGACGCTTTCGAGCCGCAACGGTTCAGCGATCAGCATCTCGAAGAGCCGGGCAAAGCCCATCCCCGATACCGCCTCCAGATGCTCCCGCGCCAGCATGTAACCGGTGTTGGAATAGGCCCAGCCCTCCCCCGGCGCAAAGAGCGGACCCTGCGCCAGCACACGGTCCAGCAGAAGGTCACGCGACCAGGGGTCTTCCTCCGCATTGACCGCCTTTCGATAGGCCTCAAGCCCGGTGTAATCCGGCAGACCGGCGGTATGCGCCAGCAGTTGGCGCAACGTATAGGCTGCGCTCGCGACCGGCGCGTCGAGGTCGAGCGCGCCGCGCTCCGCCAGAGCCAGGGCGCAGATGGCGATGGCCGTCTTGGTAAAGCTCCAATAGGGAAAGCGCAGCCCGGGCTGGCCGGTCTCCGTCACCCTGCCGTCGGCGGCGATCCGGGCAGAGTGGATGGCGGCGAGGTCGGGCACGGTCATGGCGGAAACACGCGGCTCAGGCCGCCCGCGCCTCGGCGAGCGTGATCGCCTCGAAGGGTCCGAGCACCTGATAGCCCGCCCGGTGCTGCTCGGGCAAAAGCCCCGCCGGGCACTCTGCCAGCACCGAGGCGGCGACCCGGTCGCGATAGCGGCGCAGGCGCCCGACATAGAGGCTTTCCAGCGCCGCGCCGGCGGCGATGAAGGCATCGTGTGCGGGCAGCAGCAGGTTGTGATAACGCATCGTCAGCGGGCCGTCTTCCTCGACGGCGGCAAAGCCGTTGACCAGACTCAGCGCCGGCACCAACACTGCCTCGCGGCCGAACATGTATTCGACCTCGGAGCCGCCGATCACCAGCCGCTGATGCGGCGTCACCACGATGTCGCGGCGCAGGCCCAGATAGGGCGCACGCAGTCTTATGGGCCGGAACGAGCCCAGCGCCGGCACCACCCGGCTGGCCCGGTGCAGCACCGGCACCACGCCGCTGTCGCGGGTGTGCACGGTGTCGCCGCAGCGCAGATCCCGCACCTGCCGCGCGCCCTGCGGCGTGGCCACCGGAATATCGCCCACCAGCGCCGGCATCGGGCCTACCGGCTCGATCTCGTCGGAGACCGCGAAATACACCACATCCGGATCGGTGCGGCAGAGCTGCGGGCGCCGCACCATGGTATAGATATCCTCCAGCACCAGCGGCGGCGGCGGCGGGGTCTCGCGCAAAGCCACGGTGTCGCTTTCCGGACGTTCCAGCGCCAGCCGGCCCCAACGCTGCGTCGAATCCCAGCTATAGGTCACCCGCAGCACATCGGTGCGCGCATCCGCCGGATAGTCGAGCAGGGTGTGGAACACATCGGCGCCCTGACTGACGATCAGCACGATGCTGCCGCCGGGCAGCGCCTGCAACGACAGCGCCCCCGGCCAGGGATGGCTGCGCTCGTAGGAGAGCAGGGTCTGCGGCCTCCCCTCCGCCGAAAGCCGCGTCTCGATCAGCAGCGAGCCGCGAGAGAGCAGCTGGTCGCGCGGGCGCAGAGCGGCGTCGAAAACGCGCTCGTCGGTCCAGCGGCGTTCGCCGCCCGCGATGGCGATCCAGCTCATGCGGTTTTCCCGGTGCCCTGTTCTCCGCGGCCCTGTTCCTCGCTCCTGCGGGACATGCCAGCGGCCTGCTCTGCCTGTTCTTTATTAAGGCATTGATAGCACACCCCTTCCCCTTGCGTAAGGGGGCGCAACGCAACCGGCTGTCCCGGCTACGCGGGGTTTCATGACATTTGCCCTTCGCCGCGTGGCGCGGTAGCCAACGCATGAGAGCTTTCGGAGACAGACCAGATGACCGCAACCGACCCCGTCCAACTGACCGCAGACCTGATCCGCTGCCCCTCGGTCACCCCCGAGGAGGGCGGCGCGCTGAGCTTGCTTCAGACGCTTCTGGAGGGGGCGGGCTTTGTCTGCACACGGGTCGACCGGGGTGGCATCGCCAATCTCTTTGCACGCTGGGGCGACAAGGGCCATGCGAAGAGCTTCGGCTTCAACGGCCACACCGATGTGGTGCCGGTCGGCGATCTGGCCGCCTGGAGCGCCGATCCCTTCGGTGCCGAGATACGCGACGGCATCCTCTACGGGCGCGGCGCCACCGATATGAAATCGGGCGTCGCGGCCTTTGCGGCGGCGGCGGTGGATTTCGTCCGCGACACGCCGCCCGACGGCGCGCTGGTGCTGGCGATCACCGGCGACGAGGAGGGCGACGCGGTCGACGGCACCGTGGCGCTGCTCGACTGGATGGAGACCGAGGGCGAGCGCATGTCGGTCTGCCTGGTGGGCGAGCCCACCTGCCCCAGCGAGATGGGCGAGATGATAAAGATCGGGCGGCGCGGCTCGATGAACGCCTGGTTCACCGTGACCGGGCGGCAGGGCCATGCCGCTTATCCGCATCGCGCGCTGAACCCGATGCCCGCCATGGCGCGGCTGATGGACCGGCTCGCCTCGCACCCGCTCGACGAGGGCACCGCGCATTTCGACGCCTCGACGCTGGCGGTGGTGACCATCGACACCGGCAACCCGGCCACCAACGTGATCCCGGCGCAGACGCGCGGCACGGTCAATATCCGCTTCAACGACGCCCATACCGGTGCGGGCCTCAGCAACTGGCTCAAGGACGAGGCGGCAAAACTCGATGCGGAATTCGGCACCACGACCGAGGTCGCGATCAAGATCTCGGGCGAGAGCTTTCTCACCCCGCCCGGGCCGCTCTCGGATCTGGTCTCGGGCGCGGTGGCGGCGGAAACCGGGCGCCGGCCCGAGCTGTCGACCACCGGCGGCACCTCGGATGCGCGCTTTGTCAAGGATCACTGCCCGGTGGTGGAATTCGGCCTCGTGGGTAAGACCATGCACCAGGTCGACGAATCCGTCCCCGTGGAGCAGATCCGCCAGCTCAAGGCGATCTACACGCGGATCCTGCGGGAGTATTTCGCCGGCTAAGCCGCCGCCTGGGTCTTCCTGTCGCAGGCGGCAAGACACCTTTGCCGTTTCCGGCGCCGTTGTCGCGGGGCACTCTGCCGCTAGTTGATAGGGAAAAGAGGACATCATGGCCGATCTGACCTGTGACGTGGCGGTGATCGGGGCCGGGACCGCCGGCATTTCCGCCGAACACAACGCCCGCAAACACGGCGCGCGCACCCTGCTCATCGACCCGGAATTCGCCGGCACAACCTGCGCCACCGTGGGCTGCATGCCCTCCAAGCTGCTGATCGCGGCGGGCCGGGCGGCGCATGGCGCGCGCAAGGCCGGGGTGTTCGGCATCGGCACCGGGCCGGTCTCGGTCGACGGGCGCGCGGTGATGAAGCGGGTCCGGGAAGAACGCGACCGCTTTGTCGCCGGCACCCGCAAGGGCTTTGACCGGCTGCCCGAGGGCACCTGCATCCGCGCCCGCGCGCAGTTCACCTCGGCCACCACGCTGGAGCTGGATGACGGGCGCAGCGTTTCGGCAAAGGCGGTGGTGATCGCCACCGGCTCGGCGCCGATGGTGCCCGGCCCCTATCGCGCGCTCGGAGATCTGACGCTGACCAACGAGACGGTGTTCGAGCTCGACGACCTGCCGCAGAGCCTCGCGGTGATCGGCGCGGGCGTGATCGGGCTGGAACTGGCGCAGGCCATGGCCCGGCTGGGCGTGCGGGTCGCGGTCTTCGACCGGGCGGAGCGGCTGGCGCAGATGCGCTGCGAGCGGGTGCATGACGTGCTGAAAGACGCGATGGCGCAGGAGATGGCGCTGCATCTGGGCAGCGATCCGCAGCCCTCCGAAGAGGGTGGCAAGGTGCGGATCGACTGGGACGGGCAGTCGGCGCTTTTCGACAGGGTGCTGGTCGCCACTGGCCGCCCGCCGAACCTGAAGGGGCTCAATCTGGAGGCGACGGGGCTCAAGCTGAACGACAAGGGCATGCCCGAGCTCTCGGAGGCGACGATGCAATGCGGCGAGGCACCGATCTTCATGGCGGGCGATGCCAACGCCATGCACCCGGTGCTGCACGAAGCCTCGGACGAGGGCGCCATCGCCGGGCGCAACGCGGTGGCCTATCCGGCGGTGGTGCGCTCTGCCCGCCGGGTGCCGCTGTCGCTGACCTTCACCGAGCCGCCGCTGGTCAGCATCGGCCAGGGCCCGGACGAGAGCGCCAAGATCGGCACTGCCGATTACAGCTCGCAGGGCCGCGCCCGCGTCGATGACGAGAATACCGGCGTCGCGCGGATCTATGCCGCCGCGCCGCGCGGGCGGCTGATCGGGGCCGACCTGTTCTGCCCGGGCGCCGATCACATGGGCCACCTTCTGGCGCTGGCCATCCAGCAGGGGCTGACGGCGGAGGAGCTGCTGAGCATGCCCTTCTATCACCCGACGCTGGAGGAGGGGCTGCGCGGCGCATTGAAGGAGATCTGCCGCGCCGTGCCGCTGCATCTCTCGGGCGATCAGGATCCAGGCAGCCCACCGGGCGGCTGAGGCGCGCCGCGCACCCGCCGAAAAGCGCCACCGCGCCGACGCCAGTATCGAGATTGCCCATGACGGCGGCGCGGCGGCGTGCTAGCTCAGGGCCATGAGCAAACTGCCGACAAAACCGGATATCCTCGACTGGATCGCCGCCAACCCGACCCTGACCTCCAAGCGCGACATCGCCAAGGCCTTCGGGATCAAGGGCGCCGCGCGGATCGACCTCAAGCGCCTGCTGAAGGAGCTCGAGCACGAGGGCCATCTGGAAAAACGCAAGAAGACCTATCGCGACCCCGACCGGCTGCCGCCGGTGAGCGTGTTGCAGATGAAGGCGCCGGACGCCAATGGCGATCTCTTTGCGCAGCCGCTGGAATGGCATGGCGAGGGGGTGGAACCCACGGTGCTCTTTGTGCCGCGCGCCACCGATCCCGCGCTTGGCGAGGGCGACCGCATCCTCGCGCGGCTTCAGGTCGTGCACGAGGCGGATCACAACTATGAGGCGCGGCTGATCCGGCGCATCGGCGCCAGCCCACGCAAGGTGGTGGGCATCTTCCGCAAGGATGCCGAGGGCGGGCGCATCCTGCCCATCGACAAGGGCGCCGACAAGGAATGGATCGTCGGCCCCGACGCCACCCACGGCGCCAAGGACGGCGAGCTTGTCGAGGCCGAGCAGGCCGGCCCCCGCGCCACCCGCATGGGGCTGCCCAAGGCGCGCATCGTGCTGCGGCTGGGCGATCCGTCCGAGCCCAAGGCGGTGTCGCTCATCGCGATCCACCAGCACGGCATCCCCGACGATTTCCCGCCCGATGTGCTGGAAGAGGCCGACAGCAAGAAACCGGCGGGGCTGAGCGGTCGCACCGATCTGCGCGACATGCCGCTGGTCACCATCGACCCGGCCGACGCGCGCGACCATGACGACGCCTGTTTCGCCGAGCCCGACGACGACCCGAAGAACGAGGGCGGCCATATCATCTGGGTCGCCATCGCCGATGTGGCCTATTACGTCACGCCCGGCTCTAAGCTCGACCGCGAGGCAAAGACGCGCGGCAACTCCTCCTATTTCCCCGACCGCGTCGTGCCGATGCTGCCCGACCGGCTGTCGGGCGATCTCTGCTCACTGCACGAAGGTGTGCCGCGCGCCTGTATCGCCGTGCGCATGGTGGTGGATGCCGAGGGCAACAAGAAGTCGCACAGGTTCGTGCGCGGGCTCATGCGCTCGCCCGCCTCGCTGACCTATCAGGAGGTGCAGGCGGCGTTCGACGGGGAGCCCAACGACAAGACCGGCCCGCTGCTCGACCCGGTGATCAAGCCGCTATTTGCCGCCTATGGCGCGCTGAAAGCGGCGCGTGAGCGGCGCCAGCCGCTGGATCTGGAGCTGCCCGAACGCAAGGTGGTGCTGAGCGACGAGGGCAAGGTCACCTCGGTGAATTTCGTCGAGCGGCTGGACGCGCACAAGCTGATCGAGGAGTTCATGATCCTCGCCAATGTCGCCGCCGCCGAGACGCTGATCGCGAAAAAGACGCCGCTGCTCTTCCGCGTGCATGAGGAGCCGCCCGCCGACAAGCTGGAATCCCTGCGCGACACCGCCGACGCAGCGGGGCTGACGCTGGCCAAGGGGCAGGTGCTGAAGACCGCGCATCTCAACAAGCTGCTGCATGACGCCGCCGGCAAGGACGAGGCGGAGCTGATCAATATCGCCACGCTGCGCAGCATGACCCAGGCCTATTACTCGCCGAAGAATTTCGGCCATTTCGGCCTGGCGCTCCAGAATTACGCGCATTTCACCTCGCCGATCCGGCGTTATTCCGACCTCATCGTGCATCGCGGGCTGATCACCGCGCATGGCTGGGGCGATGACGGGCTCTCCGAGCAGGAGATCGAGCGGCTGGAGCAGATCGGGCAGCATATCTCCGACACCGAGCGCCGCAGCATGATGGCCGAGCGCGACACCAATGACCGCTATCTCGCCGCCTATCTCAGCGACCGGATCGGCGCGGAATTCGGCGGGCGCATCAGCGGCATCGCCAAGTTCGGGGTCTTCGTGAAGCTCGACGAGACCGGCGCCGACGGGCTGGTGCCGATCCGCAATCTCGGCAACGAGTATTTCCATTTCGACCGCGACGCCGGCACGCTGATGGGCGCCGATACCGGCATCGTCATCGGGCTGGGCCAGCGCGTGCGGGTGCGGCTGACCGATGCGGCGCCGGTGACCGGCGGCATCGGGCTGGAGATCCTCGAGCTGGAGGATGCCGAGCTGCCGCAGGGCCGTGGCACCGGGCGGCCCTCGCGCGGGCGCCGGCCCGGCAGCCGGGGCAAACCCGGCGGGCCGCCCCGGCGCAAGGAGGCCAAGGCGAAACGCAAGGACGCCAAGGTCAAGCGCAAGGTCACGCGGCAGCGGGCAACGAAGCGCTGAGCTCCGGGTAAGACCGCGCTGGCGGATCTGCGGTACGGGCGATGGCGGGAAACCGCGCCCGCCGCGTCTGGGCGCTTCGCAAAAACCGGCTTTCGGGGTAGCCTATGGCGGAGGCAACCAGAGGAGCAACCGCCATGAGAACGCGGATCCTGAGCATTTTCATGAGCCTGTGGGCGGCGGGTGTTGCGGCGGCCCCCGGCGACGGCGCACCGGAGGAATCGCTGCGCCCCAGCGCGCGGCCCTTCCTGTCGACGCAGGGCAGCGCCACACAGGTGCCGCAGGGCGTCAAGGGCGCCGCCGGCTTCCGCGGCTGGATCGCCGGTTTCCGCGTCCGGGCGCTGGAGAAGGGCATTTCCGCCAGCACCTTCGACGCGGCGTTCCGGGATGTGGACTACGACCCCGAGGTGGTGAAGCGCGACCGCAACCAGAACGAATTCACCAAGACCCTCTGGGTCTATCTCGACAGCGCCGCCTCGGAGGCGCGGATCGCGGCGGGCAAAAAGGCGCTTGCCGAGCACCGCGCGCTGCTCGACCGGATCGAGGCGAAATATGGCGTCGACAAGCAGGCGGTGCTGGCGATCTGGGGGCTGGAGAGCGCCTTTGGCACCTATCGCGGCAACGATCCGGTGATCCAGTCACTGGCGACGCTGGCCTATGACACGCGGCGCGGGGCCTTCTTCGAGGGGCAGTTGCTGGACGCGCTGACCATCCTGCAAAACGGCGACACGGTGGCCGCGAATATGAAAGGCTCCTGGGCCGGCGCCATGGGGCACACGCAGTTCATGCCCTCGTCCTTCCTGGCGCTGGCCGAGGACTGGAACGGCGACGGGCGGCGCGACATCTGGTCGGACGATCCCGCCGACGCGCTGGCCTCGGCGGCGAATTATCTCAGCGAGAACGGCTGGCAGAAGGGCATGCCCTGGGGCGTCGAGGTGACGCTACCGGAGGGGTTCGACTACACGCTCGCCGATCGCGAGATCGAAAAGACGCCATCGGACTGGGCGGCACTGGGCGTGATGGGGACCGATGGCAAGCCGGTGGCCGATCATGGGCCGTCCTCGATCCTGCTGCCGGGCGGGCATCTGGGCGCGGCCTTCATGATCTTCGAGAATTTCGCGGTGATCGAGCGCTACAACACCGCCGATGCCTATGTGATCGGGGTCGGCCATCTCGGCGACCGGATCATGGGCGGCGTCCCGATCCGGCACGGCTGGCCGCGCGAGGACCGGGCGCTGACCCTTGATGAGCGGATGGAGCTGCAAACGCGGCTGCGCGATGCCGGGTTCGATCCGGAAAAGATCGACGGGCGGATCGGGCCGCTCACCATCGACGCGGTGCGCGGGTATCAGAAGAGCACCGGCGCGGTGCCGGACGGCTATGCCTCGCTG
Organism: Salipiger abyssi; assembly: GCF_017311415.1. Taxonomy (GTDB): domain Bacteria; phylum Pseudomonadota; class Alphaproteobacteria; order Rhodobacterales; family Rhodobacteraceae; genus Salipiger; species Salipiger abyssi_A. The sequence goes on from NZ_JAEKIS010000001.1 coordinate 292,353, forward strand.
CGGGTGTTGGACGCGTTGCGGTAGCGGCGGTTCGGTAAAAAGTTCCCGCCCCGGACTTGATCCGGGGCCTCATGCTCTCCACCAGAACGGAGCAAGGGGCCTGAGGGAGAGGCCCCGGATCAAGTCCGGGGCGGGGGTCAGTCGCAACCGCCCTGCCTGAAACAGCGCAGAACCGCCGCCTTCTGCGCCTCGGTCGGATCGCGGTGCACATAGGCAGGGCACGGACCCACGATCATCTCGTAGCCATGCGCACCCTGTTTCAGAAACGCGAGATAGTCGCCCGGCGCGATACTGCCGCACCAATGCGCCGCGCAGGTGAGCTGCACCGTCACCGTCCAATCGAAGGGGATCGTAAACCCGTCATGTCCCAGCCCCATCCCGGCGAACCGCGCCGCAAAGCTGGCCGGGCTCTCTGCCCGGTCCGGCCCGGCGGGCGGCAGCAGCGCCGGATCGAAGCTCAGCGCGCCATCGGCCACGACCCAGTTGTCCGGCGAGGCGGCGGCATTGGCGAAATCCTGGATGACATTCGCAGGCGCGCAGCTCAGCGCCAGCGCAGGCTGCGCGAGGGCCGACAGCGCCAGTGACAGACCAAGCGCCCGGATCAAAGGTGATCCCGGAACCCGGCCAGCACCTTTTCATAGACACTCCGCTTGAACGGCACGATCTGGCTCACCACCTCGTCGGGTGCCAGCCAGCACCAGGTGGAAAACTCCGGATGCTCGGTGCGGATATTCACCTGATCGTCGCTGCCGTGAAAGCGCAGCAGGAACCATTTCTGCTCCTGCCCCTTGTAGCGCCCCTTCCAGATGCGCGGCACGATGTGATGCGGCAGCTCATAGGGATACCACTCGTCGGATTCCGCCTCGACCGTCACCAGATCGGCGGGCACACCGGTCTCTTCCCAGAGCTCGCGCAGCGCCGCGTCGCGCGGCGCCTCGCCCTTGTCGACGCCGCCCTGCGGCATCTGCCAGGCGGGCTCTTCGCTGTCGATGCGCTGGCCGACAAAGACCTCGTTATCGGCATTCACGAGCATCACCCCCACGCAGGGGCGATAGGGCAGTCGGGCAATCTCTTCGGGGGTCATGGCCTGTTCGTCAAATCGCTGGCGGAAAATGGAAAAGGGCGGGGTCTGCCCCGCCCTTCGCGCTTATTGCTGTTGCTCGGTCTCGAGAACGCTCAGACCCTTGAGGATGTCGATGGCATAGGCCAGCTGGTAATCCTCTTCGCGCAGCGCGGCGGAGGCCTCGGCCTTGGCGCGGTCTTCCTCGATCTGGCGGATCTCTTCTTCGCTCAGGCTGTCATTGTCGAGCCGGCCGCGCAGATCGGCCTCGGAGCGGCTGAACGGGTTCGCGGGCGCGTCGTCTTCCTCGCTCTCGGGGCGGGCGCGGGGCTGTTCGACCACGATGTCGGGCGAGACGCCCAGCGCCTGGATCGAGCGGCCCGACGGCGTGTAATAGCGCGCCGTTGTCAGCCGCATGGCACCGTCGCCGCGCACCGGCATCACCGTCTGGACCGAGCCCTTGCCAAAGCTCTTGGTGCCCACGACCACCGCGCGGCGATGATCCTGAAGCGCGCCGGCGACGATCTCGGAAGCGGAGGCAGAGCCGCCATTGATCAGCACGACCATCGGCTTGCCGCTGCTCAGATCGCCCTCGGAGGCGTTGTAGCGCTCGCCCTCGGCGAGGTTGCGGCCACGGGTGGAGACGATTTCCCCCTTTTCGAGGAAGGCATCGGACACCTTGATCGCCTGGGTCAGCAGACCACCGGGGTTGTTGCGCAGATCGAGCACCACGCCGTTGATCTGATCGAGCCCGCCGGCCTCCTCGATGCGCTCGGCCAGCCCTTCGGACATCTGGGTGAAGGTCTGGTCGTTGAAGGTGGTGACGCGCAACACCACCGTGTCGCCCTCGAGCCGGGTGCGGGCGGCAGTCAGCTTGATCTTGTCGCGGATGATCGAGACCTCGAAGGGCTCTTCCTCGCCCTCGCGGACCACGGTGATGACGATCTCGGAACCCACCGGCCCGCGCATCAGATCGACCGCCTCGTCGAGCGTCATGCCCAGCACCGACTCGCCGTCGACATGGGTGATGAAATCGCCCGCCTCGATCCCGGCCTCGGCAGCGGGGGTGTCGTCGATCGGCGAGACGACCTTGACGAACCCGTCCTCCTGCGTGACCTCGATGCCGAGCCCGCCGAACTCGCCGCGCGTCTGCACGCGCATGTCGGCGGCATCGTCCGGCGCCAGATAGCTGGAATGCGGATCGAGCGAGGTGAGCATGCCGTTGATCGCGGCCTCGATCAGCTCGCCCTCGTCCACCTCCTCGACATATTGCGCGCGGATGCGCTCGAAGATGTCGCCGAAAAGATCGAGCTGTTCGTAAACGGAGGTCGATCGTGCCGATTCCTGCGCCAGCAGCGGGCCGACGAATTGCGTGGTCGCGACAACGCCTGCGACCGTGCCGCCCAGCGCGGCCATCAGAAACTTGTTCATGCCCATATCATCCCTTGTCGCTTGCGAACCACGTCAGCGGGTCCACGGGTACATCGCCCTGCCTGACCTCTATATAGAGCGTTTCCGTGCGTCCAGCGCCACCCCCATCAACAGATGGTGACGGATTGTCCCCGTCGGCGCCGCCGCCCATCAGCCCTACAGGGCTGCCTTCGGGCAAAACTTCGCCGGCGTGGCCGTAAACTGTGTCGAGCCCGGCGAAGACGAAAAGCAGATCCGGCTGCGGTTCGAGAATCGTCACCAGACCGTAGTCGAGCAGCGGCCCGCTGTAGCGCACCGTCGCCGCGGTGGGGGCAGCGACCAGCGCCTGAGGGTGCGTTGCGATCACGATGCCCGGTCGGGTGACCCCCGCCGCATCCGTCTCGCCGGCGCGGCGCAGGATCTCGCCCTGCACCGGCAACTCCAGCGTGCCCTTGCGGTCGCCCATCGGCGGCAGGTTGGTCAGTACCTCGTTATCGGCGATCTCGGATAGGCCGCTGGCAAAGCCTTCCAGCGTCTCGGTAGAGGAGATCAGGATCGCCGTCTTCACCGGATCCTCGGTGAAGCGCGTCGGCAGGTCAGTGCGGTCGGCCACCGCCTGGCTCAGCTCGGTGCGCGCCTGCTGCACCCCGGAGAGCCCCTCCTGAAGCGTCTCCGCCGCGCTCTGTTGCAGCGCCCGCAGCGCGCTCACCTCGTCAAGATCGGCACGCAGTTGCTGCGCCTCGGCGGTCAGTCCCGGCGTCACCGAAGCCAGCATCATTCCCGCCCGCGCGGCGCCCACCGGCCCCTGCGGATGCAGCATCGCCGCCGGCGCCGCCTTGCCGCCCATGCTGGAGAGCACCCCCAGCAACTGCGCGATCTCGCCCTCCTGGCTTTGCAGCCGGCGCGACAGTTCGGTCTCCCGGATCGCCGCGTCGCGCAGCCCCTCGCGCATGGCGGCGAGCCCGGCCTCATAGGCCTGCACCGTGCGGGTCAGCGCCCGCACCCGGTCGCGCGCGCTCTCTGCCTCGTCGAGCTGCACCGAGGCCTCTTCCAGCGCCTTCGCGGCGGCGCGCGCGGCCTCCGCCGAATCCTGCGCGAGGACCGGCGTGGCGAGCAGCGACAGGATCAGCACCAGCCGTTTCACGAGGAGATCAGGCTCTTCCCGGTCATTTCCTCGGGCTGCGGCAGGTTCATCAGCTGCAAGAGCGTCGGCGCCACATCGGCGAGCCTGCCGTCATGCAGCGTCGCGCCCTCGGGCCCGCCGAACAGGATCACCGGCACCAGATTGGTGGTATGCGCGGTGTGCGGGCCGTTGGTCGCGTCGTCCCACATCGTCTCGCAATTACCGTGGTCGGCGATCACGATCATCGCGCCACCGACCTTCTCCAGCTCGGCCACCACCTTGCCGAGCCCGTCATCGACCGCCTCGCAGGCCTTGATCGCCGCGTCGAGATCGCCGGTATGGCCAACCATGTCGGGGTTGGCAAAATTGGTGACGATAAGGTCATAGCCCTTGTCGATCGCCTCGATAAATTTCTCCGCCACCTCGGGCTCAGACATCTCCGGTTGCAGATCGTAGGTCGCCACCTTGGGCGATTTCGGCATGAAGCGATCCTCGCCCTTCTCGGGCGTTTCCTTGCCGCCGTTGAGGAAGAAGGTCACATGCGGGTATTTCTCGGTCTCCGCCAGGCGGAACTGCGTCAGCCCGTGCTTGGCCACCCATTCGCCCAGTGTGTTGACGATCTCGCGCTTGGGATAGGCGGTGGCCATATAGGCATTGTGATCGGTGGAATACTCGACCATGCCGAGCAGCGCGCTGAGCTCGGGTTTCTCGCGTTCGAACCCGTCGAAGCCCGGCTCGCCGATGGCCTTGAGGATCTCGCGGGCGCGGTCGGCGCGGAAGTTGAGACAGAAGAGCCCATCACCGGGCATCACGCCTTTGTAATCGCCGATCACCGTGGGCAGCACGAATTCGTCGGTCACGTCCTGCGCATAGCTCTGGGAAACCGCCGTCACCGGGTCGGGCGCGGTCTCGCCCTTGCCGAGGACCATCGCATCATAGGCCTTTTCCACCCGCTCCCAGCGGTTGTCGCGGTCCATGGCGTAGTAGCGCCCGATCACCGTGCCGATGCTGGCACCCTCGGGCAGGCTCTCGGCCAATACCTTGACGAAACCCTCGCCCGATTTTGGCGCCACGTCGCGCCCGTCGGTGATGGCATGCACGACGACGGTGCAGCCCAGATCGGTGATCATCTTCACCGCCGCCTTGATATGCTCGATATGCCCGTGCACGCCGCCATCCGAGACCACGCCCATTAGATGCGCGGTGCCGCTGGCGTCCTTCACCCTGGCGGCAAAAGCCTTGATCGCGTCGTTGTCGAAGAAGGAGCCGTCCTCGATGGCGAGGTCGATCTGGCCCAGATCCATCGCCACCACGCGCCCGGCGCCGATATTGGTATGGCCCACTTCCGAGTTCCCCATCTGCCCGGAGGGCAGCCCCACATCCGGCCCGAAGGTCACCAGCGTGGCATGCGGACAGGTGGCGTAGAGCCGGTCCATGGTGGGGGTATTGGCGAGTTTGGGGGCGTTGTACGCGGTCTCGTCGCGGAGGCCCCATCCGTCGAGGATGGTCAGGACAACGGGTTTCGGCGTGGTCATGGGAGGAGCCCTTCTGAACGGCAGGTCAGGGGCGGTTTAGCAGGTCGGATGGGGGATGTGGAGGGGAAGCTACTCCGCTCCTTGCTTTGCTGCAGTAAAACCCCAACCTGCGCCGAAACCTGCCCCAAACGTCGCAAAGAATGCCAGTATTTGCTTGAATAAGTCGGGGTTATCTTTTGCGAAGGTGAACGCAAGAACAAAGAATGCCAAGATCGCAAGGACCACATACACTAGGGTATAACGTCTTGAGGAGGCTCTCTCTTCATACTCGCGGACACTGTCTGCTTCATCATTAGCAATCAGTTGAGAGATGTGCTCAGGAGTGACTTTCTCTGCTACCGGATTCCTTGCTGGGCCGGCCGATAGTATGCCAAATGTCTCCCTCACCTGATGCCTCATAGGCTCAGGAAGACTCTCCAAAACCTCTGGAGGGATGGGAAGCTCCGGCTGATCCTCTCTGTTAGACTCACCGCCAGCATCAGAAGCGGCGGATCTTAGAACAAGCTGTGGATCGTCATCAGTCGCCGCATCTGAGCTTGAAGCAGGTTCTCGATCTTCGGTCAAAGCACAGAAAGCCTTTGAGCTATGACTTCATCGAGTTTCCGAGACACGACATCTTCAACCCTCGAACGAACTTCATTCTCAATATAAGACGCAAGCAAGGTTTCGAGAGTATCAGCGAACTGTTGATCTGAGATTCGCTTTTCTTCTCGAAGTACAAGCATCCCCTTGATGAGAGCTTTCAAACTCGTTTGTGTCGCTGTTTCCACAGCATCTTCGTAAGAGTGCTTAGCCGTAACAATATTTCGCGTGAACGCAATCGAAGGAGCAGAGAACCGCCTTTTCAGAGGTTCTTTCTGGCTACTCAATTGCCATGATGCTGATTTTAGCGCTGTCGAGCTCATTTCTACCCCGTGCGCATGAAGCGCATTCCGTCTCGTATCTAGACAGATCTATGTTTCAAACACAAGTTCGGCAACATTTTGTCCAGAAAGCGTTACCCTGCCGTTTAAGTCAAGGAAAACAGAAGCAACACCTCACCCCTGCAAGCTTTTCACCACCAGCTCCCCCTCCTCACGCGCCTTCATGGCCAGCGCCGCCGCATGGGCGCCTGCGGCGGTCGTGTAATAGGGGATCTTGTCGTAGAGCGCGACCGAGCGGATCTCGCGGGAATCTTCCACCGCCGCTACGCCCTCCGTTGTGTTCAGCACAAGCTGGATGCCGCCGTCCTTCATCAGGTCCACCACGTTCGGGCGGCCCTCATAGACCTTCTTGACCACCTCGCAGCTCAGCCCCGCGCCCTCAAAGAAGGCCGCCGTGCCGCGCGTCGCGACCAGCTTGAAGCCCAGATCCGAGAGCACACGCGCCGCCTCGGTCATCTCGGGGGTCTTGTCCTCGTCCTTGATCGAGAAGAACACCGCGCCCTCGGTCGGCAGATGGGTGCCGGCGCCGAGCTGCGCCTTCAAAAACGCGCGCGGGAAGGAGCGGTCCCAGCCCATGACCTCGCCGGTGGAGCGCATCTCCGGCCCCAGGATCGTGTCGACGCCGGGGAAACGGGCGAAAGGCAGCACCGCCTCTTTCACCGAATACCAGGGCATGTTCGGGTCGGCGAGCGTCATCGGGTCGGCGATGGGCAGGTCGGTGTCGTAATCCGCATCCGCCGGGTAGCCCGCGCGCAGCGGGAAGGCGGAGAGCTTTTCGCCCGCCATGATCCGCGCGGCGATGGAGGCGATGGCCGAATCCGTCGCCTTGGCCACGAAGGGCACGGTGCGCGAGGCGCGCGGGTTGACCTCGATGAGATAGATCTCACCCGCCTTGATGGCGAATTGCACATTCATCAGGCCCACGACATGCAGCGCCTTGGCCAGCGCTTCGGTCTGGGTCTTGATCTCACCGATCACATCCGCCGAGAGCGAATAGGGCGGCAGCGAGCAGGCTGAATCGCCCGAGTGCACGCCGGCCTCTTCGATATGCTGCATGATGCCCGCCACATGCACCGCCTCACCGTCGCAGAGCGCGTCCACGTCGAGCTCGACCGCGCCGGAGAGGTAGCTGTCGAGCAGCACCGGGCTGTCGCCGGAGACCACGACGGCCTCTTTGATGTAGCGTTCCAGATGCGCCATGTCGCGCACGATCTCCATCGCGCGGCCGCCCAGCACGTAGGACGGGCGGATCACCAGCGGGAAACCGATCTCCTCGGCGATGGCCAGCGCCTGCGCGTCGGTGGAGGCGATGCCGTTCTTGGGTTGTTTGAGGCCGAGCTGGTTGATCAGCGCCTGGAACCGCTCGCGGTCTTCGGCAAGGTCGATGGCGTCGGGCGTGGTGCCGAGGATCGGGATGCCCTCGGCCTCCAGCGCATTGGCGAGCTTCAGCGGCGTCTGGCCGCCGAACTGCACGATCACGCCGTGCAGCGTTCCGTTCGACTGCTCGACGCGGAGGATCTCCATGACATGCTCGAAAGTCAGCGGTTCGAAATAGAGCCGGTCGCTGGTGTCGTAATCGGTCGAGACGGTCTCGGGGTTGCAGTTGACCATGATGGTCTCGTAGCCCGCGCCGGTAAGCGCGAAACAGGCGTGACAGCAGCAATAGTCGAACTCGATGCCCTGCCCAATCCGGTTCGGGCCGCCACCGAGGATGACGACCTTTTTCTTGTCCGAGGGCCGTGCCTCGCATTCCACCTCGCCCATCATGGGCATCTCATAGGTGGAGTACATGTAAGGGGTCTGCGCCTCGAACTCGGCGGCGCAGGTGTCGATGCGCTTGAAGACAGCGGTGACACCAAGGCCGACGCGGCGTTTGCGCACGTCCTTTTCCGAGAAGCCGGTGAGCTTGGCCAGCCGCGCGTCGGTGAAGCCCAGCATCTTGAGCGCGCGCATGCCGTCTTCGTCCTGCGGCAGGCCGTTTGCGCGGACCTCTTCCTCGGCCTCGACGATCTCGCGGATCCGGGCGAGGAACCAGGGGTCGAACATGGTGACCCCGTGGATCTCGTCATCGCTCAGACCGTGGCGCATCGCCTGGGCGATGGTCCGCATGCGGTCGGGGGTCTGCTGGGAGATCGCCTTGATGACGGCGGATTTCTCGGGCGCGCCGTCGATCTCCACCTCGTCGAACCCGGTCAGGCCGGATTCCATCGAGGCCAGCGCCTTTTGCAGCGACTCGTGGATGGTCCGCCCAATGGCCATGGCCTCGCCCACCGATTTCATCGCGGTGGTGAGATAGGGCTCGGAGCCGGGGAATTTCTCGAAGGCGAATTTCGGGATCTTGGTGACGACATAGTCGATGGTCGGCTCGAAACTCGCCGGCGTCACCTTGGTGATGTCGTTGTCGAGCTCGTCGAGCGTGTAGCCAACGGCGAGCTTGGCGGCGATCTTGGCGATGGGGAAGCCGGTGGCCTTGGAGGCCAGCGCCGAACTCCGCGACACGCGCGGGTTCATCTCGATCACCACCATGCGGCCGTTTTCCGGATTCACCGCCCATTGCACGTTGGAGCCGCCGGTCTCCACGCCGATCTCGCGCAGCACGGCAATCGAGCCGTTGCGCATGATCTGGTATTCCTTGTCGGTCAGCGTCAGCGCCGGGGCCACGGTGATAGAGTCGCCGGTATGCACGCCCATCGGATCGACGTTCTCGATGGAGCAGACGATGATCGCGTTGTCCGCCTTGTCGCGGACGACCTCCATTTCATACTCTTTCCAGCCGAGCAGCGACTCGTCCACAAGGATCTGGTTCACCGGCGAGGCATCCATGCCCGAGCGGCAATAGTGGATGTAGTCCTCGCGGTTATAGGCCACGCCGCCGCCGGTGCCGCCGAGCGTATAGGCGGGGCGGATAATGGCGGGCAGGCCGATCTCCTCAAGCGCGTCCAGCGCGATTTTCACGCCTGCGTCCAGATCCGCCTTGCCGTTGTCCTTCTTGGGCGCGGTGACGATGGTGGCGGCTGGGTTTTCCAGCCCGATCCGGTCCATTGCCTCACGGAACAGCGCGCGATCCTCGGCCATTTCGATGGCCTCACGCTTGGCACCGATCATCTCGACGCCGAATTTCTCCAGAACGCCCATTTCTTCGAGTTTGAGCGATGTGTTTAGGCCGGTCTGCCCGCCCATGGTGGGCAAGAGCGCGTCGGGGCGCTCTTTCTCGATGATCTTGGCGACGACCTCGGGGGTGATCGGCTCGATATAGGTGGCGTCGGCCAGTTCCGGGTCGGTCATGATCGTGGCGGGGTTCGAGTTCACCAGGATCACCCGATAGCCCTCTTCGCGCAGCGCCTTGCAGGCCTGGGCGCCGGAATAGTCGAACTCGCAGGCCTGACCGATGATGATGGGCCCTGCGCCGATGATCATGATGGATTTGATATCGGTTCTCTTGGGCATTTTTCGACCTCTGTTCTGGCGCGTTCGTCAGGCATGGGGCAACGGGCGGGGGAGTCGCCGCTACCCGCAAATTGTCGTGCGTTATAGACAAGCGCGATGCCCGTGCAACCCCAATCGGTGCAGCAGACGGCAACAGCGCAGCCAAGAATTTTCGTACGAAAATTCTTGGCTGCGCTCTGGTGATCCAGAGACGGAGAGAGCCGCGGACTATTGCGCCGCGTGCAGCATGTGACCGTGACGGTCCTGATAGAGATAGTCCCGCGTCGTCGGCACCGCGTATTGCTTGTGCGCCAGCTGGAGGTGGAACACACCCTGCCGCGTCTCCTCGAAGGTGGCCTCGCAGGCCACGAGGTAAAAGCGCCACATGCGCACGAAGCGCTCGTCATACATCTCGCGCACCTTCGGCAGCGCCGCCTCGAAGCGCTGGCGCCAGTGGTTCAGCGTCGGGCCGTAATGGCCGCGCAGGATCTCCACATCGGTACACCAGAGCCCCGAGCGCTCCACCGCCGCCGAGACCTCGGAGAGGTTGGGAATATAGCCGCCGGGAAAGATGTACTTGTCGATCCAGCTCGACGTGGCGCCGGGCGGCGAGACATGGCCGATGGTGTGGATCAGCGAGATCCCGTCATCCTCCAGCAGATCGTTCACCTTGGAGAAATATTCGCGCAGATGCGGATAGCCCACATGCTCCAGCATGCCGACGCTGACGATCCGGTCGAAGCGTTCGCCGATCTTGCGGTAATCGAGCAGCCGGAACTCGACCCGGTCGGCCAGCCCCGCCGCCTCGGCACGTTTTTGCGCGGTGGCCAGCTGGTTTTCCGACAGCGTCACCCCGGTGACCCGCGCGCCGAAGTCGCGCGCCAGCGTCAGCGCCATCCCGCCCCAGCCGCAGCCGATATCCAGCACCCTCATGCCGCGCTCGATATGCAGCTTGCGGGCGATATGCGCCTTCTTGGCGCGCTGCGCGTCCTCCAGGCTCATCTTCGGATCGGCGAAATAGGCGCAGGAATACTGCATGTCCGCATCGAGGAAGAGCCGGTAGAGATCGTCCGAGATATCGTAATGGTGCTGCACGTTGCGCGCCGAGCGCAGCGGGTTGTTGCGCTGCGCCACCCCGCGCAGCCAGCCGCGCAGCGCATGCGCGATATTGAACCAGGCCGGCATTCGCCCCTGCGCCTGGTTGCGCACCAGCAGCGCCACGAAATCGTAGAGCTCCTGCGGCGGCACTTCGATCCGCCCGTCCATATAGCCTTCGCCCAGCGCCAGCACCGGGCGCAGGGCCAGTTCCCTGATTATGCCATCATCCTTCAGCGTCACATTGGCTTGCGGCCCGTCTCCGGGGCCGTAGCTGCGATGCGACCCGTCCGGCCAGGTGACCCCCAGCCGTCCCGTCACGATCAGACGCCGAAGCATTTGGTCCATCACGGCGTTCCACATCGTCACCCCCGTGACCTGTTTTGCCAAATCGACTCAAAACGCTTGGAATCGTAAAAACGTTAACGAAGATTAACTCAGACCGGAATTCTGGACAAATCAAGGGCCCTTCCCTTGACTTCCTCGCCGGTCCCTTGTGTATCGGCGCCTAGTTTTTCCGCACAGATCGGGATCTGAGATCATGCACGCCTACCGCTCGCACACCTGCGCCGCGCTTACCAAAGAGAATGTCGGCGAGACCGTCCGCCTCTCGGGCTGGGTGCATCGCATCCGGGATCACGGCGGCATCCTCTTCATCGACCTGCGCGACCATTACGGCCTGACCCAGGTGCTCTGCGATCCGGATTCGCCGGTCTTCGCCGAGGTCGAGAAGGTGCGCAGCGAATGGTGCATCCGCATCGACGGCGTGGTGAAGGCCCGCGACGAGAGCCTGGTGAACCCCAAGCTGCCCACCGGCGAGATCGAGGTCTTCGTGCGCGATCTCGAAGTGCTGGGCGCCGCGAAGGAACTGCCGCTGATGGTCTTCGGCGAGCAGGAATACCCCGAGGAAACCCGCCTGCGCTATCGCTATCTCGACCTGCGCCGCGAAGAGATGCAGCGCTCGATGACCCTGCGCTCCGACGTGGTGGCCTCCATGCGCCGCCGCATGTGGGACAAGGGGTTCCGCGAATATCAGACGCCGATCATCACCGCGTCGAGCCCCGAGGGCGCGCGCGACTTCCTGGTGCCCTCGCGCCTACACCCGGGTAAGTTCTATGCGCTGCCGCAGGCGCCGCAGCTCTTCAAGCAGCTGATCATGGTGTCGGGCTTCGACAAGTATTTCCAGATCGCGCCCTGTTTCCGCGACGAGGATCCCCGCGCCGACCGCTCGCCCACCGATTTCTACCAGCTCGACATGGAGATGAGCTTTGTCTCCCAGCAGGACGTGTTCGACACGATCTCGCCGGTAATCGCGGGCATCTTCGAGGAGTTCGGCGAGGGCGCGAAAGTCGACGATCCGGCGAGCTGGCCGCAGATCCCCTATGCCGAGGCGGCGCTGAAATACGGTACCGACAAGCCCGACCTGCGCAACCCGATCGAGATGCAGGACGTGTCCGAGCATTTCCGCGGCTCCGGCTTTGCGATCTTCGCCAAGCTGCTGGAGCAGGAGGGCACCGAGATCCGCGCCATTCCGGCGCCGAGCGGCGGCTCGCGCAAGTTCTGCGACCGGATGAACGCCTTTGCCCAGAAAGAGGGGCTGCCCGGCATGGGCTATATCTTCTGGCGCGATCAGGGCGAGGGCATCGAGGCCGCCGGCCCGCTGGCCAAGAATATCGGCCCCGAGCGTACCGAGGCGATCCGCCAGCAGCTTGGGCTCGGCGTCGGCGATGCGGCCTTCTTCCTCGGCGGCAAGCCCGCGGGCTTCCAGCGCGTGGCCGGCAGGGCGCGCGACGTGATCGGCGAAGAGCTGGGGCTCACCGACACCAACCGTTTCGCCTTTGCCTGGATCGTGGATTTCCCGATCTACGAGAAGGACGAGGAGACCGGCGCGGTCGATTTCGAGCACAACCCGTTCTCGATGCCGCAGGGCGGCATGGCGGCGCTGGAAGGCAACCCGCTAAAGGTGCTGGGCTATCAGTACGATCTGGCCTGCAACGGCTACGAGCTGGTCTCGGGCGCGATCCGGAACCACAAGCCGGAGATCATGCTCAAGGCGTTCGAGCTGGCGGGCTATGGCGAGGACGAGGTGAAGAAGCGCTTTGCCGGGCTCTACACCGCGTTCCAGTACGGCGCCCCGCCGCACGGTGGCTGCGCTGCCGGGATCGACCGGATCGTGATGCTGCTGGCCGGCACCTCGAACATCCGCGAGGTCATCATGTTCCCGATGAACCAGCGCGCCGAGGATCTGATGATGCAGGCGCCCTCCGAGCCGAGCTCGGATCAGCTCATGGAACTGTCACTGCGGGTGATCCCGCAGGAATGACGAAAAGGCGCCTTCGGGCGCCTTTTTTGTTGTCGATGGGGCGGGGTCGCCGGGGTCAGGCGTGGCGCCTATACCCCGTCCCGCGACCCGTGGTGCCGGGAGTGCGTCTCAACCTATGAGACAGCGCCGGTGGGAACCGCAGAGGCCCCGGATCAGGTCCGGGGCGGGTTTCTCTTGTGGCTCACGCCCCGGACCTGATCCGGGGCCTCACCCTGTCGAGCCGTCGCAAGCTGTCGGGATCAACCGTAGGGTGGGCAATCTGCCCACCGCACCCCCTCACCCCTCCGACGCGAGATCGTTGAGGATCGGACAATCCGGCCGGTTGTCGCCATGACAGGCCTCCACCAGCCGCGCCAGCGTGTCCTGCATCTGGCGAAGCTGGGCGATCTTCTCCTCGATCCGGTGCAGATGCTCGCTCGCCAGCGCCTTCACATCGGCGCTCTCGCGGGCCTCGTCCTCGTAGAGCCCCAGCAGCGTGCGGCAATCCTCGATGGTGAAGCCGAGCGCCCGGGCGCGGGCGAGAAAGGCCAGCTTGTGCAGATCCTGTTCGCTGAAGGCGCGGTAGCCATTGGCGCTGCGATGCGGCCTCACGAGGCCGATATCCTCGTAATAGCGGATCGTCTTGGCCGGCAGCCCGGCGCGTTCGGAGACCTGTCCGATATTCATTCCGCAGGCTCCATTTCCAGTCGCGGCGCCGGCTGCGCACCGCGCCCGCCACCCATGACCGGCGACAGCCGCCGCAGCCGCAGCGCGTTCGACAGCACAAAGACCGACGACAGCGCCATGGCCCCCGCCGCCAGCATCGGCGACAGCAGCACGCCGAAGGCCGGGTAGAGCGCCCCGGCGGCCACCGGGATCAGCGCGACGTTGTAGCCAAAGGCCCAGAACAGGTTCTGCCGGATATTGCGCAGCACCGCGCGGCTCACATGGAAGGCCTCGACCACACCGGACAGCTCGCCCGAGACCAGCACCACATCGGCGCTTTCGATGGCGACATCGGTGCCGGTGCCGATGGCGATGCCGACCTCGGCCTCGGCCAGCGCCGGCGCGTCGTTGATGCCGTCTCCGACAAAGCCCACCGCGCCGAAGCGCGCGCGCAGCGCCTTCACCGCCGCCAGCTTGCCCTCGGGCAGCACTTCGGCCTCCACATGGTCGATGCCGAGCTCGCCCGCGATGGCCTGCGCGGTGGCGCGCGTGTCGCCGGTGATCATCGCCACCTTGATGCCCTGCGCATGCAGCGCCTCTACGGCGGCGCGGGCGCCGGGCTTCACCCGGTCGGCCACGGCAAACACCCCGGCGATCCCGCCATCCACCGCCACCAGAACCGGCGTCTGCCCGGCCTGCGCAATCTCGTCATGCGCACCGGCCAGCGCGCCCAGGGCGATGCCCTCGCGGTCCATCAGCCGTTTCGCCCCGACCAGCAGCGCGCGGCCCTCGACCGTGGCGCGCAGCCCGTGCCCGGCGATGGCCTCGCTCGCCTCGGGCTGGCTCAGCGCGCCGCCCGAGGCCTGTTCCAGCGCCCGCGCAATCGGGTGCTCCGAGCCCTGCTCGGCGCTCGCCGCCAGCCGCAGCAGTTCGTCCGCGTCCCAGCCCGGGGCGGCGTCAGAGCGCAGCAGCGCCGGTTTGCCCTCGGTCAGCGTGCCGGTCTTGTCGAAGGCCACCACCTTGCAGGAGTCCAGCGTCTGCAACGCGTCGCCCTTGCGGAACAGTACCCCGAGCTCGGCGGCGCGGCCCGTGCCCACCATGATCGAGGTCGGCGTGGCCAGCCCCATGGCGCAGGGGCAGGCGATGATCAGCACCGAGACCCCGGCCACCAGCGCCAGCGTCAGCGCGGGTGAGGGGCCGAAGATCATCCAGATCACAAAGGTCAGCGCCGCCGCCGCCATGACGGCGGGCACGAACCAGACCACCACCTTGTCGGCCAGCGCCTGGATCGGCAGCTTGGCGCCCTGCGCGTCCTCGACCATCGAGATGATCCGCGCCAGCATCGTGTCGGCACCCACGGCGGTGGCGCGGAAGCTCAGCGCCCCCTGCCCGTTCACCGTGCCGCCCACAACCGTGTCGCCAGGGCCCTTGCCCACCGGCACCGGTTCGCCGGTGATCATGCTCTCGTCGATATAGCTGGTGCCGGTCAGCAGCTCGCCATCGACCGCGATCCGCTCGCCCGGGCGCACATGCACCACATCGCCCAGCGCCACCTCGTCGATGGCGATCTCGGAGATCTGGCCTTCGCGCTCGACCCGCGCGGTGGCCGGGCGCAGCCCCACCAGCCGCTTGATCGCAGCCCCGGTGCGGCCCTTGGCCCGCGCCTCCAGAAAGCGGCCCAGCAGGATCAGGGTGACGATCACGCCGGCGGCCTCGAAATAGACCGCGCGGGTGCCCTCGGGCAGCAGCCCGGGCAGGAACAGCGCCACGGTGGAATAGGTCCAGGCCGCGAGTGTGCCCAGCGCCACCAGCGAGTTCATATCCGGCGCGCCCTTGAAGAGCAGCGGCAGCCCGACCTGATAAAAGCGCCGCCCCGGCCAGACCAGCACGGCGGTGATCAGCACGAATTGCAGCAGCCACGACGCCTGCTGTCCGATGCTGTTCATGATCACCTCGTGAAAGCCGGGAATGAAATGCCCGCCCATCTCGATCACGAAGACCGGCAGGGTCAGCACCGCCGCCACGATCAGATCGCGCGTCAGCGCCCGGTGTTCCGCCGCCTTATGCGCCTCGCGCTCGGCGCTGTCGTCGCCGGCAAGATGCGCCTTGTAGCCCGCATCGCTCGCCGCGCGCGCCAGCGTAGCCCCGTCGACGCTGCCCGCGAGGATCCGCACCTCGGCGGTTTCGCTCGCGAGGTTCACATTGGCCGAGAGCACCCCCGGCACCGCGTTCAGCGCCTTTTCGACGCGATTCACGCAGGAGGCGCAGCTCATGCCCTCGATCGCCAGCTTCACCTGGGCCTCGCGCGCCGGGTAGCCGGCGCTTTTCAGCGCGTCGCGCAGCGCGGCAAGCCCCGCCGTGCCCTCGACCTTCGCCATCTTGCTGGCGAGGTTCACGCTCGCCTCGTCGACCCCCGGCACCGCGTCCAGCGCCTTCTGCGCACGGCCGGCACAGCCGCCGCAATTCAGCTTGGTCACCTCGAAACGTATGCTCTGGCCAGCCATGACCCGACTCCCGAAATCTGTCTATGGCCGGGACATACTCCTTCCAGTCACTGGAAGGTCAAGGGGCAGCGCAGCCGCTCCCGGCATTCCTCGCACAGAAGCGGCAGGCCCATGCGCTCGCCCGCCGCCACCAGCGGCAGGATCGCCTGCGGCGTGACCAGCATCGTCGCCTCGGCCAGCGCCAGATCGCGGTCCTGCTCCGATGCGAGCAGCACGAACCGGGCCAGACTGCGCTCGTCGTCGCTGACGCCCTGCGCATCGGCGGGCAGGATCAGCGGCGCGTGCCAGCCGTGGCGGTGCAGCAGCGCCATGAGCTGCTCGAACCCGCCGACACAGTAACGCGCCCGCGCCGTGCCAAGCACATCCGCCAGCGCGGCCTCGAGCCGCGCGGGATCGTGGCGCTGCCGCAGCATCTGCACCACACGCCATTCCGGCGCCCGCATCGCGGGGCCGAGGGGTTCGAACCATTCGTGACGCATGTGTCTCCTCCAGCCAGACAACGCCCAGACGCCGGGCTCACCCGCGACGGGCTGGCTGGACAGGAAAAACCTGACTTATTTTGTCGGATAAATCAAGCGGTGCTGCCGATGCCGGCTTCGGCTGCAATCTGGGCGCGGGATTTCCGGGCGCGTTCGGTGGCGGATTTCAGCTGACCGCAGGCCGCCATGATATCCTCGCCGCGCGGCGTGCGGATCGGCGAGGCATAGCCCGCCTTGTGCACGATATCGGCGAATCGCTCGATCCGCTCCCAGTCCGAGCGCTGATAGGGCGCGCCGGGCCATTCGTTGAAGGGGATGAGGTTGATCTTGGCCGGAATACCCTTGATCAGATTGATCAGCCGGCGCGCATCGGCATCGCTGTCGTTCACATCCTTGAGCATCACGTATTCAAAGGTGATGCGCTCGGAATTCGACAGGCGCGGATATTCGCGCAGCGCGTTCAGCAGCTCTTCGATGTTCCAGCGCTTGTTGATCGGCACCAGCTTGTTGCGGGTCTCGTCGGTGGTGGCGTGAAAGCTCACCGCCATCAGACAGCCGATCTCCTCGGCGCAGCGGGCGATCTCCGGCACGACACCGGAGGTCGAGAGCGTGATGCGGCGGCGCGAGAGCGCGATGCCCTCGCCATCCATGGCGATCTTCATCGCGTCGCGCACATTGTCGAAATTATAAAGCGGCTCGCCCATGCCCATCAGCACGATGTTTGACAGCAGCCGCGGCCCGTTCTCTCCGGTACCGGTGCCCGGCGCGGGCCATTCGTCCAGATCGTCGCGCGCCAGCATGATCTGGCCGACGATCTCTCCGGCTGTCAGGTTGCGCACCAGCTTCTGCGTGCCGGTGTGGCAGAAGGAACATGTCAGCGTGCAGCCCACCTGCGACGAGATGCACAGCGTACCCCGGTCGGTTTCGGGGATATAGACGACCTCCACCTCATGGCCGCCGGCAATGCGCACGAGATATTTCCGCGTGCCATCCGCCGAGACCTGTTTCGAGACGATCTCGGGCAGCGCGATCTCGAAATTGGCATCCAGCTTGGCACGGTAGTCTTTCGCCAGATTGGTCATCTGGGCGAAATCGCGCACGCCCCAGTGATAGAGCCATTGCCAGATCTGATTGACCCGCATCTTCGCCTGCTTCTCGGACGTGCCGATCTCGATCAGCGCCGCGCGCAGCCCGTCTCGGGTGAGCCCTATGAGGTTCACCTTGCCGCCCTCCGGCTGCTTGCGGGGAATCGTCACCACGTCCTGCGTGATCGGCGCATCTGCGGCCATCTCGGTCGTCCTTTGGCTGAGGAAGCCTGCTCCATACAGGATTCGTGCTGAAAAACAAAGGGGCGGTCGGGGGCGGTTTCAAGCCCCCCCCAACACACAGCGCTCGCCCGTCCTCGCGCAGATTTTGCGTATTTGGAAAGAGAAGAAACACAAGGCACGCGCCTGCCACCTTCTTCTCTTTGACAAATACGCCTGCTGAAACCATCCGGCCCGCGCCCCGCCCAAGACAACGCGCGACCCCGTAGGGTGGGCAATCTTGCCCACCGCACGCCCTAGAACCGCTCCAGCAACCGCTCCAGATACTCAAGCTCCGCCTCGGGGCGCTCGCCCTCACCGCTGCGGCGGCGGATCTCGTCGAGCAGCTCGCGGGCACGGCGATAGACATCCTCGTCCTGCACCATGTTCTCATCGGTGCCGATCTGACCGTTCGCGCCGGCATTGCGCCCCAGCGGATCGCGCTGCTGGCCCGGATTGCCGCCCTGCGCCTGGCCCTGCTGACCCTGATTCTGCTGTTGCTGCTGCGCCATCGCCTCGCCGAGATTGCGCATGCCCTCGCGCAGCGCCTCCATCGCCTGACTCTGCTGATCGATGGCCCCGGCGAGGTCGTCGCCGCGCAGCGCTTCCTCGGCGCCGTCCATCGCCTCTTCGGCACGGCGCAGCGCATCGCGCGCCGCCTCGCCCGGCTCGGTTCCGGCGCCGGGCAGGTTCTGACGCTGGCGGTTCAGCTCGCCCCGCAACGACTGCTGGCGGTCGGCAAGGCTGTCTTCCAGAGACTGCTGGCCACCCTGCCCCTGCTGACCTTGCTCGGTGCCCTGACCCTGGCCCTGTTGCTGGCCCTGACCGTCGCGCCCCTGCTCGCCATCGCGGCCCTGACCCTGACCGGACTGGCCTTGCTGCTGCCCCTGTTGACCTTGCTGGCCCTGCGGCCCCTGCTGGCCCGGGTTGAACTGCTCCTGAAGATCCCGGAACGCCTCGTCCGACAGGCCCTGCTGTTCGCGCAGCGTCTCGCCCAGCCCCTCCATCGCCTGCTCGCCGGGCGACTGGCCCTGCTGACCCTGGGTGACCTGCATGTTCTCCATCATCTGCTGAAGCTGCTCCAGCGCCTCCTGCGCCTCGGCCATGCGGCCCTGCTCCATCAGCTCCTGAATGCGGTCCATCATGCGCTGGAGATCGTTCTGGCTCATCTCCATCATGTCCTGAGACTGCGCCATCTCGGGATTCTGCTCGCCCTGCTGCTGGGCCTGCCGCGACAGCTGCCGCAGGTAGTCGTCGGTGGCCTCGCGCAGCTCCTGCATCAGCTCGGCAATCTCCTGATCCGAGGCGCCGTTCTTCATCGCCTCGGTCAGCCGCTCCTGCGCGCGCTGCAACCGCTCCAGCGCCGAGGCCAGATCGCCCTCTTCGAGAATCAGCGCCAGATCCCACATGGCGCGGGCGAGCTCCTCCTGCGCCGCATCGTCCATCGCCGGGCCCGCCGCCTCCAGACGGCGCAGGATGGTGCGCAGCCGCAGATAGGGCACCGCCGAACGGAACACGTCGTCGGGCTCGTGGCTGATCGCGCGCAGGATCCGCGCGATCTCGGGCACGTTCTCGCGCGTCCAGAGCAGCGCCCGGCGCTGCTCGATGACCGCCGCCGCCATCGGATCGAAGAAGCGCCGCCCCGGCAGGGTGATCACCTCCATATCCGACACGCCGCGCTGCCCGGCCTCGTCCTCGACGCTGAGCTCCAGCCGCACCGGCAGGTTGGCCCAGGGATGTTCCGAGAAATTCTCCACCAGCGTCTCGGTAAAGTCGGCCCGGTCGCCGGCGATGGGCATGGGCAGCGGCACCTCGATGGCCTCGCGCGGCTCGGGCTCGGTCGCCAGCAGATAGCGCCGGTCGGCCTCCTCCAGCGCCAGGGTGATCCGGGCACGGCCCGCGACCACACCGTAATCGTCCGACGCCGCAAAGGGGATCTGCGCGTCGCCCTCGTAACTCGATTCGATCTCGCCCTCGCGCACCACCGTCGGCGCGGTATCGGCCTTCATGCTGATCTCCCAGGCGCGCCCGCCCGGCCCGTCGATGGCCAGCCGCCCGGAACGCACCACGGCGAAATCCTGCGCCGTCTCCTGCTGCGCCTCGGGCACCGGCGCGCGATCCGAGACATCTTCGTCAACGCTCAGCGAGCCGACCTCGCCATACATGCGCAGGGTGATCTGCGCGCCCTCGGGCACGTCGATGCCGGGCGCGGTGATGTCGTTGAGATAGACCGAGGGCAGACGGGTATAGCCGGGCGGCTCCATCCAGCCCTCCCAGGCAGGACCAGAGACCAGATCCACCCCGCTCGGCCCCATCGCCGTCACCGAGGACACCCGCAGGAAAGACCCAAAGACCAGCGCCGCCACAAACGCCAGCAGCGCCACATAGCGCAGTGCGAACGGATCGGCCCTGGCCACACGCAGATCCGGCTCCACCGGCTTTGCCTCGGCCAGCCGCGCCCGCATGCGTGCCTGATGCGCCTGCCAGACCGCCTGCGAGCCGATATCCGCCGCACCGATGGCCTGATCGTCCAGCGCCGCCTGAATCGGATTGCCCCGCATCGTCGCGTCGAGCCGCGCCAGCGCCTCCTCCCGCGTCGGGAATCGCAGCATCCGCACCCCGCGCCACAGCGCCCAGAGCAGTGCGGCGGCAAAGCCCGCGCCCGCGACCCAGACCCATTCCACGGCGACGAGATCCTGCACCCCCAGCATCAAAAGCCCCAGCGCCGCCAGCAGCAGCGACCAGAGCGGCCAGAAGGCACGGGTGATCCGCTCCGCCGACATGCCCCAGAGGGTCAGGCGCAGCGGCCATCTGATCGGTTTCAGGATATCCGGGGGCGGTGTGCCCTTCTCGGCCATGCGGGTCTCCTGCGGTCGGGGCCGCAGGAAGGATGCCCTACAGCCACTCCGGAAGGCTATCGCGGTTTATGATCTCGTCAAAGCTCGGTCTGGCGCGAATGACAGCGAATTGATCGTCTTTCACCAGAACCTCGGGGATCAGTGCCCGCGTATTGTACTCGCTCGACATCACCGCGCCATAAGCGCCAGCCGAGCGGAAGGCCACCAGATCGCCTTCGCCCACGGCGGGCATCATACGCCCCTTGGCAAAGGTGTCGCCGGTCTCGCAGACAGGGCCCACAATGTCATAAGGCGCCTGCTCCACCGCCGCCTCGGGCTCTACCACCGGCACGATATCGTGATGCGCCTCATACATGGCAGGCCGGATCAGATCGTTCATCGCGGCGTCGAGAATCAGAAAATTCCGCCCCTCGCCTTCCTTCAGATAGACCACCCGACTGACCAGAATCCCCGCATTCCCGGCGATGAGCCGCCCGGGCTCGATCTCGATCTCGCAGCCCAGATGCCCCAGCTCGCGCTCGATCAGCCGGCCATATTCCACCGGCAGCGGCGGCGCCTCGTTGCTGCGGGTATAAGGAATGCCCAGACCCCCGCCGAGATCCAGACGGCTGATCTCGTGGCCGTCGCCGCGCAGGGCCTGCGTCAGCTCGGCCACCTTGCGATAGGCCTGCGCGAAAGGCTCGAGCTCGGTGAGCTGCGAGCCGATATGCACGTCGATCCCCACCACTTTCAGCCCCGGCAAGGCCGCCGCCTCGGCATAGACTGCGCGGGCACGGGCAATCGGAATGCCGAATTTGTTCTCGCTCTTGCCGGTGGCGATCTTGGCATGGGTCTTGGCGTCGACATCGGGGTTCACCCGCACGGTGACCGGCACCTCCACCCCCATCGACGCGGCGATCTCCGAGATCGCCCGCATCTCCGGCTCGCTCTCGATATTGAACTGCCGGATGCCGCCCTCCAGCGCCGTGCGGATCTCTTCGCGGGTCTTGCCCACACCCGAGAACACGATCCGCTCGCCCGGGACACCGGCGGCCCTGGCGCGCGCATATTCCCCGCCCGAGACCACATCCATGCCGGCACCGGCCTCGGCCAGCGTCTTCAGGATCGCCTGGTTCGAGGCCGCCTTCATCGCATAGCACACAAGATGCGGCCCCCAGGCCAGCGCCTCGTCGAACAGCCGGAAATGCCGCAGCAGCGTCGCGGTGGAATAGATATAGACCGGCGTGCCCACGGCGGCGGCGATTTCCGCCACCGGCACATCCTCGGCATAGAGCTGCCCGTCACGATAGAGAAAATGATCCAAGCCCGCCTCCTGCGCTGACCGCGCCGCCATAGCGCAAGCCCATCACCCGCGCCACCCCCTGCCCTTCTTCTCTTGGACAAATACGCACCCCGCCCGCGCCACGGGCGCGGCACCAGTGAACCGCGTCACGGCAACCACAGGCTCGAGCCGCGGGCCAAAGGCCGGCGGCGAGACGACATGCGCGTGCCGCAAGGCGCGCCCCGCATCACACCGGACGCGAGCGGAACCAGAGATAAAGCGGCAGACCGCAGCTCACGCCGATGAAACAGGTGGCGGGAATCGCCCAGAGCGCCGCCCAGTTCCGCCGCACCGCCACTTCCGCGAGGATCCACAGCACCAGCACAAGCGCCGAGATGACCAGATCCCAGCTCAGCCCGCGCGTGGCCCCGTTGGCCATCCACGCCGCCACCATGCCGGACACCGACCAGCCATTGCCCGCAAGCCAGCCCAGCAGATGAAACAGCGGATGCACCGCGCCCCAGAGCGCCAGCGCCAGCCAGAGATGCCGCAGCCGCAGGCTCACCGGCTGGAAACGCCGATCGAGGCGGAGCCGGAAATGGTGATCCCCGGTTCCGGCGCGGGCTCCGGCGGCACCGGATCTCCATCTGCGCCGCACCCCGCCAGAAACGCGACCATGCTCAGGACAAGAAGCGGCCTCATGCCAGGATCTCCTTCCAGCGCACCACCTGTTCGCGCACCCGCGCGGGCGCGGTGCCGCCATAGCTCAGACGGCTCGCCACCGAGTTATGCACGCCCAGCACGTCATAGATACCCTCGGTGATGCTGCCGCTCACCGATTGCATCTCTTCCAGAGACAGATCCGGCAGGTCGCAGCTCTTTTTCTCGGCCATCGCCACCAGCGTCCCGGTGACGTGATGCGCCTCGCGGAAGGGCAGGCCCGTTTCGCGCACCAGCCAGTCGGCCAGATCCGTCGCGGTCGAGAACCCGGCGGACGCCGCCGCCTCCAGCGCCGCCACATTGGCCTGCATGTCCTTGACCATCCCCTCCATCGCCGCCAGCGCCAGCATCAGGTTGTCGGCGGCGTCAAAGACCTGCTCCTTGTCTTCCTGCATGTCCTTGGAATAGGCCAGCGGCAGCCCCTTCATCACCGTCATCAGCGCCACATTGGCGCCGAAGATCCGGCCGATCTTGGCACGGATCAGCTCGGCGGCGTCGGGGTTCTTCTTCTGCGGCATGATCGAGGAACCGGTCGAGAACCGGTCCGACAGCACGACGAAACGGAACTGCGCCGACGACCAGATCACCAGCTCCTCGGCAAAGCGCGACAGGTGCATGGCGCAGATGCTGGCGACGCTCAGGAATTCCAGCGCGAAATCGCGGTCGCTCACCGCGTCGAGCGAGTTGGCGGCGGGCCGGTCGAACCCCAGCGCCTCCGCCGTCATGTGCCGGTCGATGGCAAAGCCGGTGCCGGCCAGCGCCGCCGCGCCCAGCGGGCTTTCGTTCATCCGCGCCCGCGCATCGCGACAGCGCGACAGATCGCGGCCGAACATCTCGACATAGGCCATCATGTGATGGCCCCAGGTCACCGGCTGCGCGGTCTGCAAATGGGTAAAGCCCGGCATCACCCAATCGGCGCCGGCCTCCGCCTGATCCACAAGCGCGCGCAAAAGCGCCAGCAGACCGCCCTCCATGGCGTCGAACTGATCGCGCACCCAGAGTTTGAAATCCGTCGCCACCTGATCGTTGCGCGAGCGCGCGGTGTGAAGCCGCCCCGCCGGCTCGCCGACGATCTCCTTCAGCCGCGCCTCGACATTCATGTGAATGTCCTCCAGCGCGGTGGAAAACGCGAATGTCCCGCTGTCGATCTCTGACAGTACCGTGAGCAGGCCTTCCCGGATCACCTCGGCATCGCTATCACTGATGATGCCTGTCGCGGCCAGCATGGCGGCATGGGCCCTCGAGCCGGCGATATCCTGCGCCGCGAGTCGCTTGTCGAATCCGATCGAGGCATTGATTGCCTCCATGATCGCGTCCGGCCCTGCGGCAAAGCGGCCGCCCCACATCTGGTTCGAGGTTTTGTCCGACATGACCTGCCTTTCCGGAGGAACAATGAAACACCTGGCGCTCGCGCTCCTCTATACCGCCGCTGCGGCGCTTGCAAATCCGGCGCTGGCCGATACCGCCACCGCCGAGGCGCTGCGCGACGGCGATATGAAGAAGCTCAACTTTCACAGCGCTCCCGAAGCGGCGGGCAGTTCCGAGTTCATCACGTTCGACGGCGATCCGCTCAGCCTGTCGGACTGGCAGGGCAAATGGGTGCTGGTGAATTTCTGGGCCACCTGGTGCGCGCCCTGCCGCAAGGAAATGCCGATGCTCTCGACGCTACAGGAGGAGCTGGGCGGCGACAGCTTCGAGGTCGTGACCATCGCCACCGGTCGCAACCCGCCGCCCGCGATGCAGAGCTTCTTCGAAGAGATCGGCGTCGACAACCTGCCGCTGCACCGCGATCCGGGCTCGAAACTCGCGCGCGAGATGGGGGTGCTGGGCCTGCCGATCACGGTGATCCTGAACCCCGACGGGCAGGAGGTCGCGCGGCTGCGCGGCGATGCCGACTGGGGGTCCGAGAACGCCAAGGCCGTGCTCTCCGCCCTGATCGGCGCAGAGAGCTGATAAAAAACGGGGCAGACAAAAGCCCGCCCCGGTACACAAAAGAAAACCGTTTACCCCACCCTATACCTCACTCAACCATGATCTCGCCCGAGGGCCGCGGCGTTGCCGCCGTTTCGGCGGGCAGGATCGGATAGACCACATCCGGCACATCGCCGGTCAGCGCCCCGAGGAAGGCGACGATATCGCCGACCTCTTCGCCGGTCAGCTCGGCGCCGAGCTGCGAACTGGCCATGATCTCCACCGCGACGCGCAGATCCCAGACTTTGCCCGAATGGAAATAGGGCGCGGTCACCGCGATGTTGCGCAGCGGCGCGGCACGGAAGACATATTCGTCATCCACCGTCTCGGTCACGACAAAGCGCCCCTTGTCGCCCTCGGGCAGCACATCCGCCCCCGGTTTCTCGATCAGCCCGAACGGGTAATAGCTGTGCCCGCCCAGATTGATGCCATTGTGACAGGAGACACAGCCCGCATCGAGAAAGGTTTCGAGCCCCGCGACCTGCTGCTCGGTCATGGCGTTGTCGTCGCCGTTCAGCCAGGCATCGAAGGGCGCGGGCGTCAGCAGCGTCGCCTCATAGGCCTCGATCGCCTTGGCGAAATTGTCGAAACTCACCGGATCGGCCTCTTCGGGGAAGGAGGCTTTGAACCAGTCCTGATATGCCGGCATCGAGTTCAGCGTCGCGACCACGTTTTCCGGCGTATTGGCCATCTCGACCCCGGCCTGCACCGGCCCCTTGGCCTGTTCGGCAAGGTCGGCGGCGCGACCGTCCCAGAACTGCGCTTCGTTGAACACGGCGTTCAGCACCGTGGGCGCATTGCGCGGCCCCTTCTGCCAGCCATGGCCGATGGAGGTTTCGAGATTGTCGTCCCCGCCGGTGGCGAGGTTGTGGCACGAGTTGCACGAAAACACCCCCGAGGCCGACATGCGCGGATCGAAGAACAGCGCCTTGCCCAGCGCGATCTTGTCGTCGGTGATCGGGTTGTCGCTGACAGCGGGGGTCGTCGAGGGCAGCGCCGCGAAGAAATCCAGCGCATCGGCGCGCAGATCCTGCGCCGTCGCCGTCTGTGCGCCGAGGACCAGCGCAAGCGCCGTGACCGGGAGCGTCTGTTGGAAATCCATACCTGTCTCCATTGAAGCAGATGGGTCTGTGCGCGTGTCCTTTTAGAACGATTATAGATTCAGGGCGGCCGATTCCTTGATTCAGCGCAAGTCCGGGGTCGCAGAAAACCCGAAAACCGCGCAAAAGGCGCGGAAAACCATCTGATTTTCCATCATATTTTCTGAGATCTGCGGGAACGTGGCGACACCCGCGCCGCCGGGTCAGCGGCAGTAGGAGCCGCTGCGATAGCGTGCGGTATCCAGGTGGATGTGATCGCGGTGGAACCCGTCCGAGCCCGGCCCGAGCACCGTTCCGAAGGGGCCGCAGGCGGCTTTGTGCATCTGCCGCAGCGCACGGCCCCGGTCGCCGCTGCCCCAGTGCTGCAAGACGTTCATTTCGCTGCCGTCGCGCAGGCGGATCGCCGCGATGTCGATGGCCCGGCCCTTGCCGTGCTCGCTGACCTTGGCGCCGGGCTGGTTGTTACGGGTGCGGCAGGCGTAATGCGCCGCCACCCGCAGGCCCGCGACGCCGCCGCCCTGCCTGCCCACCGCCGGTTTCACGCCGCGCTCGACCCAGCGCTTCAGCGCCCTCGCGGTGGTGCAGTCGATCACCGCCTTCTGGCTCAGGCGCACCCCCGAGACCGAACGCAGCTCAATCGCGTCGCGCAGGCCGCAGGCGGAAATCCGGCCTGGCACGAATCCGATGGTCTCGCCCTGCAAATCCGGATCGCCGCAGACCGCGCCCCGGATGCGTTCGCGCTGCCGCGCCAGCGCGTCCTGCACCATCGACACCGGCCGCAGCGACGGGCGCGGCGACAGCGCCACCGCCTGGGGCGAGCGCGCGGCAAAGGCACGGGCCCGCGCGATGCTCTGCGCCGCGTCTTCGGGCACGAAGCCCGGCACACCGGCGGCGCGCAGCTCGCGTGCCAGATTGCGATGCAGCAGCCGTTCGAGCTGGACGGGCCGCGCCTCCGGACGGCGCGGCGCGGTGGCAATCATCGGGTCGGTTGGGGCGGAGGCCGTCTCGATTGACGCGAGCGGCGGGCGCAGCGAGCTCTCGGGCGCATCGGCGGGGCTCTGCGTCGCGAGCACCGCCAGCATCACCGAAACCGCAATCGCCCGCATGCTTACTCCGCCGTCTTGATCCGTCCGAAATCCGGGGCGTCGGTATCCTGCCCCGCCTGGAGGATACCACGGCGGATTTCCCGTGTATGCGTGAAATAATCGAAGAGCGTGTCGCCGTCGCCGGTGCGGATCGCCCGCTGAAGCGCGAAAAGCTCTTCGGTAAAGCGCCCAAGGATCTCCAGCGCGGCATCCTTGTTGGTCAGGAAGACGTCGCGCCACATGGTCGGGTCGGAGGCGGCGATGCGGGTGAAATCGCGGAAGCCGGCGGCGGAGAACTTGATCACCTCCTGATCGGAGACACGGCGCAGATCGTCCGCCACGCCCACCATCGTATAGGCGATGAGGTGCGGCACATGGCTCACCACCGCGCAGACCAGATCGTGATGCTCGACCTCCATGCGCTCGGTATTGGCGCCCAGCGCCCGCCAGAACGCTTCCAGCCGCTCGGTCGCCTCTTCGCGCGCGCCATTGGGCACGATCAGGCACCAGCGATTGTCGTAAAGCTGCGCAAAGCCCGCCTCGGGTCCGGAATGCTCGGTGCCGGCCATGGGGTGGGCGGGCACGAAATCGACGCCCTCCGGGATATGCGGCCCCACCGCCTCGATCACCGCCTTTTTCACCGAGCCCACATCGGTCACGGTGCAGCCCGGTTTCAGATGCGGCGCGATGGCCTCGGCAACGCGGCCCATGGCGCCCACCGGCACCGCCAGGATCACCAGATCGGCATCCTTCACCGCCTCTTCGGCACTGTCGCAGATGGTGTCGCAAAGCCCGATGCGGCGGGCGGTGTCGCGGGTCTCGGCGCTGCGGGCATAGCCGGTGACATGCGCCTCCATGCCTGCGCGTTTCATCGCCCAGAAGATCGACGAGGCGATGAGCCCCAGCCCGATCAGCGCAACCCGGTTGTAGCTCATCGCGCCCCCGCCTTGAACAGGCCGATGCAATGCGCCACGCGGCGGCAGGACGCCTCGTCGCCGACGGTGATGCGCAGCGCGGCGGGCAGCTTGTAGCCGGTCACCCGGCGCACGAGGATGCCCTGCGCCTGCAGATAGGTGTCGCAGGCCTCGGCCTCTTCGGGGCTGGCGAAGCGCGCCAGCACGAAATTCGCCGTCGAGGCATCGGAGGGCACGCCATGCTCGGCCAGCGCCTCGGCCAGCCAGGCGCGCAGGCGGGTGTTCTCCTCGCGGCTCTTCTCGACATAGGCGGTGTCGCGGATCGCCGCCTCGGCGGCGGCCAGCGCCACATTCGACAGGTTGAAGGGCTGCCGGACGCGGGTCAGCACGTCGACGATCTCCTGCGGGCCATAGCCCCAGCCCACGCGCATGCCGCCGAGCCCGTAGAGCTTGGAGAAGGTGCGGGTCATCACCACGTTGCCGCGGCTCTCGACCAGCCGCGCGCCGCCATCGTAGCCCTCGACATATTCCGCATAGGCACCGTCGAGCACGAGGATCGCCTGCTCCGGCAGGTTGACGGCCAGCCGTTCGATCTCGGCCAGCCCGATCATCGTGCCGGTGGGGTTGTTGGGGTTGGCGATGAACACGAGCTTCGTGCGCTCGTTGCAGGCGGCGAGGATATTGTCGACGCTGACCACGCGCTCTCGCTCGGCCACCTCCACCGGGGTGGCGCCGACCGCATGGGCGAGGATGCGGTACATGGCAAAGCCGTGCTCGGTGTGGATCACCTCGTCGCCCGGGCCGGCATAGGCCTGACAGATGAATTGCAGCACCTCGTCGGAGCCCACGCCGCAGATGACGCGCCCGGCGTCGAGCCCGTGGGTCTCGGCGATGGCGGCGCGCAGTTGGGCGTGATCCGTCGAAGGGTAGCGATGCAGCTCGTGCACGGCGCGGCGCACCGCCTCCTGTGCCGCCGGAGACGGGCCGAACGGGTTCTCGTTCGAGCTCAGCTTGATCACGTTCGAGACGCCCTCGACGCTCGATTTCCCGCCGACATAGAGCGAGATGTCCATGATCCCGGGCTGCGGTTCGATGCCAGCCATAATGCCACCTTTAAAACTCTGTCCGGCCCTTCTAGCCCGCGTGCCTCCGCAAGACCAGACATCACCGCAGCAAAGCGGCGTTGCGAGAAAATTCGTACGAATTTTCTCGGTCCTGTCGGGAGCTCCGGGAGATTTTTCGTACGAAAAATCTCTTGAAGCGGTCGCTCAGGTTGCCAGAACGTTGCGGAAGGCCCAGGGCACGCTTTCGTCGATATCCTCGGGGAAATGCTCCCAGCGGTCCTGAAGCGGCGTCCAGTCGGTGTAATGCGCCTCGACCGGGCCGAGATAGGGTGTCTGCACCTCAAGACAGCGGGCATGATCCATCTCGTCGGTCTCGACGATTCCGGCCCGCGGGTTTTCCAGCGCCCAGACCATGCCGGCCAGCACCGCGCTCGTCACCTGCAAGCCGGTGGCGTTCTGATAGGGCGCCAGATCGGGCGTTTCGGCGTTCGACAGGCGCGAGCCGTACCAGAGCGCGTTCTTCTCATGGCCGTAGAGCAGCACGCCCAGCTCGTCGATGCCCTCGACGATCTCGTCCACATCGAGAATGTGATGCTTTTCCTGCTGCCGGCCCGAGCCGAACATCTCGTGCAGCGACAGCACCGCGTCGTCGCTCGGGTGATAGGCGTAATGGCAAGTGGGTCGGAACTCCGGCGCATCCTTGGCGCCCACGGTATAATAATCCGAGATCGAGATCGCCTCGTTATGGGTCACCAGAAAGCCGAATTGCGGGCCGGGAGTGGGGCACCATGTGTGCACGCGGGTGATCGCGCCCGGGCGCTCCAGCCAGATCCCCGCCTTGCAGCCGGTCTCGTGACGATGACCGTTCTCGGGGAACCACGGCTCATGCGTGCCCCAGCCAAGCTCGGCGGGCTGAAACCCCTCGGCGATGAAGCCCTCCACCGACCATGTGTTGACAAAAACCCCGCGCGGGCGCGGCTGGCGGCGGGCTTGGGTGTCGCGCTCGGCGATATGCACCCCCAACACGCCGAGTTCCATCATCAGCTTTGCCCAGTTGTCGCGATCCTGCGGCGCAGCAACGTCACGACCGGTATCCCTGGCCAGCGTCAGCAGCGCCTCCTTGACGAACCAGCTCACCATGCCGGGATTGGCGCCGCAGCAGCTCACCGCCGTGGTGCCGCCGGGATTGGCGGCCTTCTCGTCGCGCACCTTCTGGCGCAGCGCATAGTTGGTCCGTTCGGCATTGTTCTGGGTGTCGAAATAGAACCCCGCCCAAGGCTCGACCACCGTGTCGATATAGAGCACGCCGATCTCGCGGCAGAATTTCATGATGTCGAGCGACGAGGTATCGACCGAGAGGTTCACGCAGAACCCCTTGCCTTCGGGAAACAGCCCGCCCAGCACCTCGCGGTAATTCTCCGGCGTGAGCGCGGTGGTGACGTGGTTAAGCTTGTGCTGGCGCAGGAAATTGGCCTGACGCGCATCCGGCTCGATCACCGTGAACCTGTCGGCATCGTAATCGAAATGCCGCTCGATGAGCGGCCAGGTGCCCTTGCCGATCGAACCGAAGCCGATCATCACGATGGGGCCGTCGATGCGACCGTAGACGGGGTAGTCCTGCGCCATGCGTCCTGTCCTCCTGAAATGCCGGTGCCTTGCGGCACCCTCTGGGCGGTCAACCGTCGAGAGTCTAGCGCCTTTGCGGGCTCAGACGAGCACCTCATGGCGTTCCTGTTCGCCGACCTGGAACACCCGCTTGTAACGCTCGATCTCTGACGCCGGGCCCATCGCCTTGTTGGGATTGTCCGAAAGCTTGACCGTCGGGCGCCCGTTGGCGCTGATTGCCTTGCAGACCAGGCTGAACGGCGCCAGCCGGTCATCCGCCGTCAGCCCGCGGAAATCGTTGGTCAGCAGCGTGCCCCAGCCGAAGGAGACGCGCACCCGGCGATGGAATTTCTCGTGCAGCTCCAGGATCTTGTCGACATCGAGCCCGTCGGAGAAGATCACTAGCTTTTCCTTGGGATCCTCGCCGCGCTGCTTCCACCAGTCGATGGCGATCTCGGCGCCGCGCTCGGGATCGCCGCTGTCGATGCGGATGCCGGTCCAGCCCGCCAGCCAGTCGGGCGCGTGGCGCAGGAAGCCTTCGGTGCCGTAGGTGTCGGGCAGTATGATGCGCAGGTTGCCCTCGTGCTCCTGATGCCAGTCGGCCAGCACATCGTAGGGCGCGCGCGCCAGCGCCGCATCGTCCCCGGCCAGCGCCGCATAGACCATGGGCAGCTCATGGGCGTTGGTGCCGATGGCCTCCAGATCGCGGTTCTTGGCGATGAGGCAGTTGGAGGTGCCGGTAAAGCCGCTGCCCAACCCCTCGACCATGGCCTGCACGCACCAGTCCTGCCAGAGAAAGCTGTGCCGGCGTCGCGTGCCGAAATCGGCGATGCGCAGCCCCGGCACCATGCGCAGCCGCTCGACCTTTTCCCAGAGCTTCGTCGCCGCGCGGGCATAGAGCACCTGAAGCTCAAAGCGCTTCATGTCGTTGAGCACGGCGCGGCCGCGCAGCTCCATCAGCACCGCCAGCGCAGGGATTTCCCACAGCATGACCTCGGGCCAGGAGCCTTCGAAGGTCAGCTCGTACTGGTCGCCGACGCGTTCGAGGAAATAGGGCGGCAGTTGCAGGTTCTCGAACCACTCCATGAAATCCGGGCGGAACATCTGGCGCTTGCCGTAAAAGGTGTTGCCGCGCAGCCAGGTGCTTTCGCCGCGGCTCAGCGAGAGCGAGCGAATATGGTCGAGCTGTTCGCGCAGCTCACCCTCGTCGATCAGCCGGGCCAGCGGCACCTGCGACGACCGGTTGATCAGGCTGAAGGTCACCTGCGTGTCGGGCCGGTTGTGGAACACCGACTGGCACATCAGCAGCTTGTAGAAATCGGTATCGATCAGCGAGCGGACGATCGGGTCGATTTTCCACTTGTGGTTCCAGACTCTTGTGGCGATTTCCAAGACGGCGGCTCCTGCGCGGGGGTCGGTGCCCGTGATACGCCATCACGCGCCGGAGGGCCAAGCGGTTTCTCCCCCGCCTGCGCCCGGGCCAGCGCCGCGAGCAGGGCGCTCTTGCGCAGCGGCTTGCCGAGGAAATCGTCCATCCCCGCCGCGAGACAGGCGGCGCGGTCGCTGTCGAAGGCATTGGCGGTGAGCGCCACGATCCAGGGCTGCGCCAGATCCGCGGCGCGGATGATCCGGGTCGCCGAGAGCCCGTCGAGCACCGGCATCGACATGTCCATCAGCACCACATCGGGCGGATCGGCACGCACACGCTCCACCGCCTCGCGACCGTTCAGCGCCTCGTATATCTCGACCGGCTGCTCTTCGAGAAAGCGCCGGACGAGCAGGCGGTTGGTGCCGTTATCCTCCGCCAGAAGCAGGCGCATCGGCGCCAGCAGGCCCGGCGCGGCGGGCGCGGTCATACGCGGCGGGGGCCCTTGGCCAGGCGGTTTTTCCAGCCGCAGCGTCAGCTCGAAGCAGGCGCCGGGGCCGTCGCCGCTCAGCAGCCGCAGATCGCCGCCCATCCGGGCCGCAAGCTGCCGCGAGATCGCCAGCCCGAGCCCCGTGCCGCCATAACGACGGGTGGTTTCCGCATCGGCCTGCTCGAACTGTTCGAAGATCCGCTCAGCCCGATCCTCCGGCACGCCGATACCGCTGTCCTGCACCAGTACGGTCACATCGGCGGCGCCCGCGTCGCTTTTGGCGCGGGTGGTCAGGGTGACGCCGCCGGCCTCGGTGAACTTCACCGCATTGCCCAGCAGGTTGATAAGGATCTGCCGCAGCCGCCCACTGTCGCCGCAGAGCCGGTCGGGCAGCGGCGTCTCGTGGCAGATGTCGAGAAACAGGCCCTTTTCGCGCGCCTGAGGGCGCAACACCTCTGCCGCGTCGCGAATGCAGGCGGCCAGCGAAAACGGTTCGGCCACGATGGCGAACTTGTCCGCCTCGAGCTTGGAATAGTCGAGAATGTCGTTGATGATCGTCATCAGCGCCTCGGCGGATTTGCGGATGGTCGCAGCATAGAGTTTCTGATCGGGAGTCAGCCGCCCCTCGAACAGCAGGTCGGTCATGCCGATAATGCCGTTCATCGGCGTGCGGATTTCGTGGCTCATATTGGCCAGAAAAACCGCTTTGGCGCGCGCTCCGGCCTCCGCACGGTCCTTCGCCTCGGCAAGCTCCTTTGCGCGCAGCCGCGCCTCGGTAATATCGCGCTCCGTGACAATGACCTTTTCGACCTCGCCACCGGCGTTCAGGATCGGCGCAAAGGCGGCCTCGACCCAGATCTTCCGCCCATCCGCCGTGTAGTTCAGTATCTCGCGGCGCATCGTCTCGCCCGCCGCAACCCGCCGCGAGAGATCCGCCAGATCCTCCAGATCGCTCTCGGGTCCGGTCAGCAAATCGCCCGCCAGGCGGCCCACCACATCTGCGACGGCATAGCCTTTCTGTCGCGTGAAACCGTCGTTGACCCAGAGCACCCGGGTCTTGGGATCCATCAGCATGATCGAATCGTTGGCATGCCGCGCGACCAGCGCCAGCTGCCGGACCTCCGCCTGCGAAGCGCGCAACTCGCGGTTGGCGCGCGCCAGTGCCGCCTGCCCCTCGAGCAGGTGCAAACTGTCTTCGGCGCGCCGCTGCTCGGCCCCATCGACAAAGCGCAGGAACACGAAAGAGATGAAGGCGATCATCGCCAGGCCGAAGAAATTATAGACCAGCCCGGCGCCGGATTCCTCCACCAGCACCTCGGCGACGAACCCGGCCAGCGCGGTCAGCGCGTATATGACGATGCGCGCATCGGTGGCGAGCGGGTGATAGCGGCGCACCACGCCGGCATTCAGCACCGCCGCCGCCAGAAAGGCGAAGCTGAACAGCGACGCCTCGCCATCGGTGGCGGTGTATTGTGCCAACACCACCGTGGCCGAGATGGTCAGCGCCTGAAACCCTGCCGAGACCGCACTGACGCGCGCGACCCGGCGCAGCGGCACACCGCGGTGCAACGCCGCCGGCACCCGGCGAAGCACCTCGCAATCCACCGCCTCGCCCAGAAAGGCCAAGGTCGCGGCCAGCATTCCTATGAGCGGCGAGACCAGCAGCGCCAGCGCCAGTGCACCGACGCCGGTGGCGATCTGGCGATGGGCGAAATAGTTCACCCGGCCGCGCGCATAGCGCTGCAAGAGCCCCGCAGGACTGTTGCTCGCCTCAAAAGCGGCGAGCGACTGGTTTTCGGCAATCGGGCTCTGCGACATCTCCCGCGCTTTCCGGTCCTCTATCCGGACCATCTAGCCGCGCGCGGGTTAAGAAATCGGCAAATCCGCTCAGGTGAGCGTCACGCCCGCCGCGCGCATGCCCTCGCGCGCCGCCGCGAGCGAGCCGTCGAGGTCGATGGCCCGGCAGGCGCTTTCCAGAACGGTCACGTCGAATCCGAGTTTGGCCGCGTCCACCGCCGAGAAATTCACGCAGAAATCGGTGGCGAGCCCGACCATTGTCAGCCGCCCGATACCGCGCGTGCGCAGATAGCCCTCCAGCCCCGTCGGCGTGCTGTGGTCGTTCTCGAAAAAGGCCGAATAGCTGTCGATGGCCGGGCGGAAGCCCTTGCGGATCACCAGATCGGCGCGGTCGGTCGCCAGCTCCGGGTGAAACGCCGCCCCGGGCGAACCGATCACACAGTGATCCGGCCAAAGCACCTGCGGGCCATAGGGCATCTCGGTCAGCTCGAACGGCGCATTGCCGTCATGGCTGCTGGCAAAGGAGGAATGCCCCGCCGGGTGCCAGTCCTGCGTCAGGATGACGGCGTCGAACTCCGACATCATGGCGTTGACCGGGGCGACGATCTCGTCGCCGCCGGCGACGGCCAGCGCCCCGCCGGGGCAGAAATCTTTCTGGAGGTCGATAACGATGAGCGCGTGCATGGGTCGGTCTCCTTCCGGTCGGCTGCGGCGATCCTCCCGCTTGCCCAGCGCCGATGCAAGGCGTATCTGGACGCCCATGTTCACCGTCTGCGCGCTCTATCATTTCACCCGGTTCGACGATCCCGACGCCCTGCGGGCGCCGCTGCTTGAGCTGTGCCGCAAGCACGCCGTCACCGGCACGCTGCTGCTGGCGCGTGAGGGGATCAACGGCACGATTGCCGGCCCGCGCGAGGGGATCGACGCGGTGCTGGCGCATATCCGTGCGCTGCCCGGCTGCGCCGATATCGTCTGGAAGCTGTCGAGTGCCGCCGAGCGCCCCTTTGCCCGGATGAAGGTGCGGCTGAAGCGCGAGATCGTCACCATGGGCCAGCCTGATGTCGATCCGCTGGCGCGGGTCGGGCATTACGTCGACCCGGCGCAGTGGAACGCGCTGATCCGGTCGCCGGATGTAGCGCTGATCGACACGCGCAACGATTACGAGGTGGCCATCGGCACGTTCGAGGGCGCCGTCGATCCGCAGACCGAGAGCTTCCGCGATTTCCCCGCCTGGTGGGAAGAGAACAAGGCGCGGTTTCACAACAAGCGCATCGCGATGTTCTGCACCGGCGGCATCCGCTGCGAGAAATCCACCAACTGGCTGCTCGGTCAGGGGGTAGAGGAAGTCTATCACCTCAAGGGCGGCATTCTTAAATATCTCGAGGAGGTGCCGGAAGCGGAGAGCGCCTGGCAGGGCAGCTGTTTCGTCTTCGACGGGCGCGTCTCGGTGGAGCACGGGCTGCGCGAGGGGCCGCATCTGCTCTGCCATGCCTGCCGTCGCCCGATCCTGCCGGAAGACCGCGAGCGCCCGGAATACGAACATGGCGTCTCC
The DNA here is from genome assembly GCF_017311415.1 of Salipiger abyssi. Classification (GTDB taxonomy): domain Bacteria; phylum Pseudomonadota; class Alphaproteobacteria; order Rhodobacterales; family Rhodobacteraceae; genus Salipiger; species Salipiger abyssi_A. The sequence continues at coordinate 327,963 of NZ_JAEKIS010000001.1, forward strand.
TGCCATCACTGCATTTCCGAGACCTCGGAGGAGGACAAGGCGCGGTTCCGCGAGCGGCAGAAGCAGATCGCGCTGGCCCGCGCCCGGGGCGAGCGCCACCTGCATGCGGATGTGCCGGACGATTCCGAATTCTGACCCCGCGCCCCGGACCTGATCCGGGGCCTCCACCCTGGCCATGAGGCCCCGGATCAGGTCCGGGGCGGGTGTTTCGCCGCTCAGAAGTAGCTCCGGACCAGCGATCCGGCGAGCAGCGACCAGCCGTCGGCGATGACGAAGAAAGCGAGCTTGAAGGGCAGCGAGACGATGGCGGGCGGCACCATCATCATGCCCATCGACATCAGCACCGCCGCGACCACCAGGTCGATGATCAGGAAGGGCAGGAAGATCAGGAAGCCCACCTGAAAGGCCCGCGCGATCTCCGACAGCATGAAGCTGGGGATCAGCACCGAGAGCGGCGCTTCGGGCGCCAGCGTCGTGCCACGCGCATCCGGACGCAGATCGGCCATATTGTCGAAGGTCGCGATATCAGTGCGCGCCGCCATGAAGCTGCGGAACGGCGCCAGCGTGCGGTCGAACGCCTCGGCGATCTCGATCTGCTCCTCGACCAGCGGTTGCAGCCCCTGTTCCCAGGCCTCGGTAAAGACCGGCTCCATCACGAAATAGGTCAGAAACAGCGCCAGGCTGACGATCAGCATATTGGGGGGCGATTGCTGCAATCCCACCGCCTGCCGCAGGATCGACAGCACGGTGACCAGAAAGGGAAAGCAGGTCACCATGATTGCGATGCCGGGCGCGAGGCTCAGCAGCGTGATCAGCGCGATAAGCTGGAGGCTGGCGGCGGTGACCGAGCCGCCGCCCAGATCCAGCGTCACCTCCTGCGCGGCGGCGGGACCGGCCAGCAGCAGCGCTGCCAGAATGAGGAGAACGCGCCGGATCATGGCTCAGGACGGGTTCTTCAGATCGACCACCTCGGTCAGCCGCACCGCGAGCTGGCCATTCTCCGCTCCCTCGACCACCTCCAGCGCACCGATGCCGATCAGCCGGTCGCCGACATAGAGTTCCACCGGATCCTCGAGCCGCTTGTCGAGCGTCAGCACCGAGCCCTCGCCCAATTTCAGCAGGTCGCGCACCAGCGGCCTGGCGCGGCCCACCGAGACGGTGATCTCGATCGGGACGGATGTGAAAGGCGTCGCGGCGCCGGGCCCCGTGTCTTCGGTCATGTCATCCATGGGCGGTGTTCCTCCGGTTATCGTGCACAAAGCCCTGCACCGCCTGCGCCACCTCCTGCACAAGGCCGCCAAGGTCGATCTGCTTTTCGGTCTCGGCAAAGCGGATATCGGCCTGCCCATCGGCCAGGGTCGAATCCTCGACCAGTTTCAGCGGAAAGCCGAAATCCGCCTCGAGCAAGGGCATCACCGACTCGGCGCTACCCGGCGCCACGGCGATCACCACGTCGAGCGTGCCGATCTCGCGCGCCATGGCGCGCAGCTGCTCGGCGATATGCTCGCCCAGCGTCTCGCGCAGCAGCGCCGGCAGCAGCTTGCCGACCACATCCTCAAGCAGCGGCGCGATACCGTTGAGCACCTGGCTGTAGGCCTCGTGATAGGTAAAGGACAGATCCTGAAGGTTCTGCGCAAAATCGCTGGCGATGCGCGCATGATCGTCATTCTGCGCCTTGATCGCATCGTCCCAGCCGGCGCGATAGCCGGTGTCGAAGGATTCGAGCCGCGCCGCCTCCAGTTCGCTGTCGTCATGCAGCGGCGCGGCGGGTTCGGGTGCGGCCCGGGCGGTGCCGAAATCCTCCAGAATCTCGCAGAGCCGGGTCATTGCGCGTCTTCCTTGTCATCGAGCCAGCTGCGCAGGATCTCGACCGTCTCGCTCTTGCGCTCTTCGATCAGGTTGCGCAGCCGATCCACCGGGTCTTCCTCTGCGGGAGCATCGAAATCGACCATGCCCATGCCGCCGAATCCCTCACCGCCGCCGAGCGACGGCAGGGGGGCGAAATCGTCCTCGTCGGGCGAGATCTCGCCCTCCAGCACCTGTGCCGACATGTCGCCGCCGCCGGGCAGCGCCAGCGCCCCGCCCTCCGCCGCGCCGCGCGCCGGTGCGGTCAGGATCGGGCGTACCACGAAGAGCCCCAGGATCAGCGCCACCACCGCCAGAACGGCCATCTGGATCAGCGTCATCGGATCCAGCGGCATCGAGAACCAGCCGGGCGCCAGCGGGCCGGTGCCCGGCCCCTCGGGCCGCTCGAAGGGCAGCGAACGCAGGGTGATCTCGTCGCCACGCTCCTCCTCGAAACCGACGGCAGAGGCCACCAGATCGCGCAGCGCCGTCAGCTCTGCCTCGGGCAGCGGGACGAATGTCTGGGTGCCGTCCGCCGCCGTCTCGTAGCTGCCATTTACCAGAACGGCGACGGTCAGGCGCTTGATCGCCCCCGGCACGCGGGTGATTTCCCGCGTGGTTTCAGAGACTTCGTAGTTCACGCGCTCGCGGGTCTCGGCGCTCTGGCTCGACGAGCTGTCGCCGCCCCCGGCCTCGCCGTCGGGCAGATTGGAGGCGACGGTGACATCGCCGCCGCCGGTATCCTGCGAGGTGCTGCTCTGCTCCTCGGTATCGGTGGAGATCACCACGCGGCCCTCGGGATCGAACTGACGCTGGCGAATCGTCTCGCTCTCGGTGACCGTGTCGACGCTGACCTCGACCACCGCGTTGCCCAGCCCCACCCGCGCCTCGACCAGCCGCTGCACCCGGTCGCGAAGCTGCGCCGCCTTGTCGTCGGCGGTGGGACCGGCGCCGGTCTCGTCCTCGGCACCGATCAGCCCGCCCTTGCCGTCGATCACCGCCACATCCTCGGGCGTGAGCCCGGGCACGGCGGAGGCGACGAGATATTTCAGCGCCCGCGCCTGCTGTGGCGACAGCACTTCGCCGGTGGTGGTGACCGAGATCGAGGCCGAGGGCGTCACGTCGCGCTGGAATGGATTCGCCGAGGAATTGGCGATATGCACCCGCGCCGTGGCGATGTAGGGGCTGGCGACGATGGTGCGCGCCAGCTCGCCCTCCTTCGCGCGCCAATAGGCGGCATCGAACATCTGCGAGGTGGTGCCGAATCCCGACAGCCCGTCGAGCAGCTCGTAGCCCTGGTTGGAATTGGCCGGCAGCCCCTCGCTCGCGAGCGTCATGCGCAGCGTGTCGCGCTCTGTCTCGGGCACGAAAATGGCGCCGCCTCGCACCTCGTAGGGCACGCCGCGCGCTTCCAGCGCCGAGACCACCTCGCCCGCGGCGCCATTCTCCAGCCCGGCGTAAAGCAGCGCCATCGACGGCGTCGAGGCCATGCGCCCCATCGCCAGCAGTGCCAACAGCACTGCCGTGGACGCGGCGATGACGATCACCCGGCGCCGCGCGCCGAGGCCCTCCCAGATATGCGCGATCTGCTGCAAACCAACCTCCGTTCCGACCTTCTGCTCGGTGAGGGCATCATTGGACGATCAGCCTTAACAATCGGTTAGTCCCTGCACGGCTATAACGGGACAAGGTTGAAGAAGAGGCCTGCCCATGAGCGATGCCACCGCAGACGCCCCCGAAGAGGAGGACGTTCCGCAGAAGAAATCCTCGAAACTGCCGCTGATCGTCGGGCTGGTTCTGGCGCTGGCGGGCGGTGGCGGCGGATTCTATGCGGCGTCCTCCGGACTGCTGCCCTTCGGCGGCGCCAAACCCGCCGGGGACGGCCATGGCGATTCGCACGAGTCTGCCGGCGGCGGCGATCACGCCGCGCCGATGCCGGATGCCAACGCCGCCTTTGTCGAGCTGCCGCCGCTGGTCATTTCCATGGGCTCCACTGCCAATCTGCACCACCTGCGGTTTCGCGCCAGCCTGGAGGTGCCGCCCGCCTATGCCGCCGATGTCACCACCTTGCAGCCGCGCATCATGGATGTGCTGAACACCTATCTGCGCGCGCTCGAACCCGCCGATATCGAGGCGCCGGGCGCGCTGATCAAGCTGCGCTCGCAGATCCTGCGACGACTCCAGCTCGTCGCCGGAGAGGGGCGCGTGCGCGACCTGCTGATCATGGAATTCGTCCTGAATTGAGAGGGAGACCGGAATGGAGATGATAGCCGACATCCTGCTTGCCGCGGGCGCGCTGGGCGCCGGATTCTACTGTTTCGTCCTGTCCCGGCGCCTATCGAAATTCACCGATCTGGAAAACGGCGTCGGTGGGGCGGTGGCGGTGCTCTCGGCGCAGGTCGACGACCTGACCCGCACGCTCGACGCCGCGCAGAGCGCGGCAGGCGAGTCCTCTGAGGCGCTCGAATCGCGCACCCAGCGGGCGGAGGATGTCGCTAAGCGGCTCGAGCTGATGCTCGCCTCCATGCATGACCTGCCCGCCGCCGAAACGCCGGCCCCTGAGAAGGAGGCCGAACCGATGTTCTTCCGCCATCCACGCAGCGGGGTTTCGGGATGAAGACGCTGTTCGGGAAATCCACCCGGCGCCGCAAAGGGCGGCGCGGCAAGGGCGTGCTGGCGGTGATCGGCGGGTTGCTCATCGCCTCGGCGGTGGCGCGGGTCGCGGTGCAGGCGAACGAGGCACTGGCGCTGGAAGAATCGGCCGCCGTGCCGGAACCCGCGCCTGCCGACGCCGCAGCCTCGGAGCTGCCCGGATGTGTGGCTGAGGAGGATATCGCGCCGATCCTCGCCGCCTTGCAGGCGCGCGAAGAGCGTGTTGCCAAGCGCGAGACGGATATCCAGACGCGGATGCAGGCGCTGGCCGTCGCCGAAACGGAGATCGAGCGCAAGATGACCGCCATGGAAGAGGCGGAGCAGAAGCTGCGCGCGACCCTCGCCATGGCCGAAACCGCCGCCGAGGACGACGTGGCGCGGCTGACGCAGGTCTATGCGACGATGAAACCCAAGCAGGCGGCGGCGCTGTTCGAGGAGATGGATCCGGAATTCGCCGCCGGCTTCCTGGGCCGGATGCGGCCCGATGCGGCGGCGGCGATCATGGCCGGGCTCAGCCCGCAAAAGGCCTATACGATCAGCGTCATGCTGGCCGGGCGCAACGCCCGGGCGCCGAAGGAATAGCGCCCGGGCCGGGCTGTCAGCCGACGCGCGAGGCAAAAGCCTCGATCTGTGCCGCCGGCAGCGCACCCGATTGCCGACCGGACTCGCGCCCGCCGGCGAAACCGATCAGCGTCGGGATCCCCCGGATCCCGAAGGAGGCGGACGCCTGCGGGTGCATCTCCGTGTTCACCTTCACCAGCCGCGCCTTGCCCTTGAGCGAGGCAGCGGCCTTGGAAAACTCAGGCGCCATCATCCTGCAAGGACCGCACCAGGGCGGCCAGAAATCCACCACCAGCGGCATCTCATCGGTGCGAATCGCCTTTGCCAGCGTCGCCGCGTCCAGTTCCCGGGCCTTGCCCTCGACCAGTGCCGCGCCACAGGTGCCGCATTTCGGCCCGGCGCCCAGCCGGTCCTGCGGCACGCGGTTCGTCTGACCGCACTCGAAACAGACCATTTTGACCATCGTCAGGTTCTCTTCTTTAATATTCCGTTTTTATTATATGTGTCTCGCACGCCATCGTGACAATCCCCTTTGGAAACTCTTCATTGATTTCGCGTTGGTAGTGAAGAAAATGAAAAAGCTGTCACAAGAGAATTCGAGCCATACCCATGATCACCCGCCGCAAATTTGTCGCCAGCGCCATGGCCGGCACCGCCCTTGCCGCCGCCGCGCCAGCCCGCGCATTCGAAGTAGATCCGAAATTCCGCCCGCAACAGGTGCGGATCAAGACCGATCTCACCCCCGGTCAGATCCTGATCCTGCCCCGCGCGCATTTCCTTTACTATGTGGCCGAGCCCGGCCGCGCGATCCGCTACGGCGTCGGCGTCGGCAAAGCCGGTCTGGAATTCACCGGCGATGCGGTCATCCAGGTCAAGAAGGAATGGCCCACCTGGCGCCCGACGCAAGAGATGATCGAACGCGACCCCGGCGCTTATGGCAAGTTCAAAGACAATGATTACGTGCAGCCCGGCGGCCCTGGAAACCCGCTCGGCGCCCGCGCGCTCTACCTCTTCCAGAACGGTCGCGACACGTTCTTCCGCATCCACGGCACCACCGCGCCGGAATCCATCGGCAGGTCGGTTTCAAACGGCTGTATCCGCATGCTGAACGAACACGTTATCGACCTCTACAACCGCGTGCCACTTGGCACCCCGGTTACCGTGATCTGATCCCGGAGGCGTCAACGGGGCGGCGGCGAACCGCCTCGTCGGAAAATGGCAGAAAATACCCCTTAATCGCTTTGGATAAGCCCGCAACCCGCCACAATCCGGACAGAATCCGCAGCAATTAATTCTTTAGAAAGACTTGCAGCGTAGTTCGGAAGACGAACGGAGGGACATAATGGCGACGGTATCGATACTGATGGGCAGTTTTCTGGGCTTTTTCGGCGCAATCGCTGCTTGGCTCTTCTTCGACGTTTCGCTGTTGTCGGCGGTGTCCCTGTACTTTGCCACGGCGGTCGGCTTCGGCCTGCTTCCAGTCCTGTCCTGCGCTCTGCGCAACAGCGGCAATGGCAGCGGCCCCCATGGCGTCCCGGTCGGCGCCGGGCGCTGACCGCACCGATTTTCGGCTGCAATGCAAAACGGCCCGCCTCATCGGCGGGCCGTTTGCGTTTGCGGACAGTGCCGCGCGGGCGGTCAGGCCTGCAATGGGCCACGCTTGCTGCGGATCGATGCCTGAATCGCCCGCCAGTCGCGCGCCTCATCGGTCTGCCCCGCCTCTTCCTTTTCCCGTGCACGCTGCGCCGCCTCGGCCTCGGCACGGCTGCCGAGGCTACGATAAAGCGCCTGTGCGTAGTGAGAAACCTGCATCGCGTTCATGTCTGAATCCTCCCTTTCAGTCAGAACAAGCCGTCGCCCGCAACCGGGCGAGGGCCTCGACCCTAACTCAAAACCGGGCATTTTCCCACCTCCGGGCGGAAAGACTTTGCATTTCCGTGAAATCCGGCTATGAAGCGCGCCGATATGCGCGTGATGCCCGCTCAGGCAAGATTCGGTCCGGCGACAACAGCCCGGGTCTGAGCTGTATTGCGCAACCGATACCACAGACCCGAAACACAAACAGGACTGACTCATCATGGCAAATTCGCCCCAGGCCAAAAAACGCGCCGTTCAGAACGCAACCCGCTTTGCGATCAACAAGGCGCGCAGGTCGCGCATCCGCACGCATCTCCGCAAAGTCGAAGAGGCTATCGCCTCGGGTGACAAGGAAGCCGCACAGGCCGCTCTGCGAGCCGCTCAACCGGAGCTGATGCGCGGCGTGACAAAGGGCGTTTTTCACAAAAATACGGCATCGCGCAAAATGTCCCGCCTTGCCTCGCGCGTGAAGGCGCTCGACTGAAAAGCCACATCGCGAAAAAAATGAATCCGAGAAAGGCACCACACTCCGTGGTGCCTTTTTTCTTTTCAGACACCCTATCTTGAGGTGCGCGGGCTGAGAGAGATTCTTTTCTCGGAATCCTTGGAGTCAAGTTTGAAGTTCAGTTGCCGGCCTTCACACGGAGTTGCTAACTTCACCGAGCGAGTCACATTGCTTGGGGGGACAGGCAAGCGGGGCAGGACACATATTTTGTGGACCGTTTCCCGCGGCTTCGGTGGTCTGCTGCACCAGCTGCCGAAACAGGGCGTTTGCCCTGCCAGTCCATTGTTCGAAATGCGCGGGTCGCGTCAAGGGTCTCTTCGGAATGGGATGTCCGAAGGCTGTCTTGGGCGTTGCCTGTAACGAGAGTGCGCGGAAATCTCCGCCATCTTCACTCATGCCGCTGCGGCATGAGGCGCATTCGCTGTTCCCGGGCACTGTGCCTCAACTGGGTAGCCGGAGCTTCCGGTGCTCAGGAACGATGACGAAAGAACATGGCAGATAGGCTTCGGAGCGGGGACAGATGACGAAGGAACAATGGGGCGCGTTGCAGGATCAGTTGAGCAGCACGATCGGGGAAAACAACTACAAGACCTGGATCAAACCCATCGAATTTAGCGGAATCGAGCCGGGAGGCGTGGCGGTCTTCAACGTGCCGACCAACTTCATCGGCAGCTACGTGTCGCAGAATTTCGGCGATCTGCTGCTCGCGAAACTGTCGATGATGGATTCCGACGTGCGCCGCCTGAAATTCCAGGTCGCCAACGTGGATTCCCGCCCGGCGCAGTCGCGTCCCGCTCCGCCCGCGGCCCCGACGCCGGCGTCGAACGACCTCCTGCCAGGCGCCCCGCTGGATGCCCGCTTCACCTTCGACAGCTTCATTGTCGGCAAACCCAACGAGCTCGCCCATGCGGCGGCAAAGCGCGTCGGTGAGGGCGGCCAGGTCACCTTCAACCCGCTTTTCCTCTATGGCGGCGTCGGTCTCGGCAAGACCCACCTGATGCATGCCATCGCCTGGGAGCTGCGCACGCACCGCCCCGACCTGAACGTGCTCTACCTCTCCGCCGAGCAGTTCATGTACCGCTTCGTCCAGGCCCTGCGCGAACGCCGCATGATGGATTTCAAGGAGCTGTTCCGCTCGGTCGACGTGCTCATGGTCGACGACGTCCAGTTCATCGCCGGCAAGGACAGCACCCAGGAAGAGTTCTTCCACACGTTCAACGCGCTGGTCGACCAGAACAAGCAGATCATCATCTCGGCAGACCGCGCCCCCGACGAGATCAAGGATCTGGAGAACCGTATCCGCAGCCGTCTGCAATCGGGTCTCGTGGTCGATCTGCACCCCACCGATTACGAGCTGCGCCTCGGCATCCTGCAATCCAAGGTGCAGAACTACCGCGAGCAATACCCCTCGCTGCAACTCGATGACGGCATCCTGGAATTCCTCGCGCACCGCATCTCGACCAATGTCCGCGTACTCGAGGGCGCACTGACCCGGCTCTTCGCCTTTGCCTCGCTGGTCGGCCAGCCGATCACCATGGAGCTGACGCAGGACTGCCTCTCCGACGTGCTGCGCGCCTCGGACCGCAAGATCTCCATCGAGGAGATCCAGCGCAAGGTGGCCGAGCACTATCATATCCGCCTCTCCGATCTCATCGGCCCCAAGCGGGTGCGCAACTTTGCCCGTCCGCGCCAGGTGGCGATGTATCTTTGCAAGCAGCTCACCGCGCGCTCGCTGCCCGAGATTGGCCGCCGTTTCGGCGGGCGCGACCACACCACCGTGATGCACGGGGTGAAGCGCATCGAAGAGCTGCGCAGCCAGGACAGCCAGATCGCCGACGATATAGAATTGCTGCGTCGGGCGCTCGAAGCCTGAGTCTCTCTCACAACAATTCCGGTCGGGGCCGCCGCTGCGCGGCCCCATGGCCTTGACGCTGCCGGAAAACCGTCGGATCAATCGCTGAAACAGGGTTGGAGCAGCCGGGCCGAGGCGCTACGGTGCGCCTCCGGCACGGCGGAGGGATAGGGTGATGAAAGTCAGTATCGAACGGGCGACGCTGCTCAAAGCGGTCAGTCAGGCACAATCTGTTGTGGAGCGCCGCAACACCATTCCGATCCTCGCCAATGTGCTGATCGAGGCGGAGGGCGACACGGTGACGTTCCGCGCCACCGATCTCGATATCGAGGTGCTGGACAAGGCGCCCGCCATGGTGGAGCGCGCCGGCGCCACCACCGTCTCGGCGGTCACCCTGCACGAGATCGTCCGCAAACTGCCCGACGGCGCCATGGTCCAGCTCGCCGATGACGGCGCGGCAGGCCGGCTGACCGTCACCGCGGGCCGATCGAATTTCAACCTCGCCACGCTGCCGAAGGAAGACTTCCCGGTGATGGCCTCGTCGGAATACAGCTCGAATTTCACTGCCAAGGCAGAGATGCTGCGCAAGCTCTTCGACAAGTCGAAATTCGCCATCTCGACCGAAGAGACCCGCTATTACCTCAATGGCGTCTACATGCATGTGGCCGATAGCGAAGAGGGCCGGGTGCTGCGCTGCGTCGCCACCGACGGCCACCGCCTCGCCCGCATCGACGCGCCCCTGCCCTCAGGTGCCGAGGAGATGCCCGGCGTGATCGTGCCGCGCAAGACCGTGGGCGAGCTGCGCAAGCTGCTCGACGAGGACGACATGGACATCGCAGTCTCGGTCTCGGAAACCAAGGTGCGCTTTGCCACGCCCGACATCACCCTGACCTCCAAGGTGATCGACGGCACCTTCCCGGATTATTCCCGCGTCATCCCCGCCGGCAACACCCGCCGGCTCGAGGTTGATGCCAGCGAATTCGCCAAGGCGGTGGACCGTGTCGCCACCGTCTCCTCGGAACGCTCGCGCGCGGTCAAGTTGCAACTCGACGAGGACCGGCTGGTGCTCTCGGTCAACGCCCCCGACAGCGGCGCCGCAGAGGAAGAGCTGGCGGTGGCCTATGGCGACGAGCCGCTGGAGATCGGCTTCAACGCGAAATATCTGCTGGAGATCGCCAGCCAGGTCGACCGCGAGAACGCCGTCTTCATGTTCAACTCCTCGGGCGACCCGACGCTGATGCGTGAAGGCAACGACACCAGCGCCGTCTATGTCGTGATGCCGATGCGGGTGTGACGCCGGCGCGCACAGCATCAGGCGTTTGCCCGGGCGGCCATGCCGCATTGGAGTATTTGGAGAAAGATGAAGCTCAAGCGCGCGCTTTGTCTTTCATCTTTCTGAAAATACTCCCCGGCTCCCTTTGCGGCCAGTGCAACGCCGGAAGGCCTGGCGCATGAGCCTGTATCTCTCCCGTCTCAGCCTCTCGCATTTCCGCTCGCACAAGCGCGCGGCGGTCGATGTGGACGCGCGGCCCGTGGCGATTTACGGGCCGAACGGTGCCGGCAAGACCAATCTCATCGAAGCCGTGTCGCTGCTGTCGCCGGGGCGCGGTATGCGGCGGGCCTCGGCGCAGGACATGGCGCGGCGGCCCGAGGCGTTGGGATGGAAGATCGGGGCACTGCTGCACGGACCCGAGGGCACGCATGAGATCGCCATTCGGTCGGAGAGCGGCGCCGCGCGGCAGGTGGAGATCGACGGCAAACCCGCGCCGCAGACCGCGCTGGGGCGGATCGCGCGGGTGCTCTGGCTGATCCCGTCCATGGACCGGCTGTGGATCGAGGCGCCGGAGGGGCGGCGGCGCTTTCTCGACCGCATGACGCTGAGCTTTTTCCCCGACCACGCCGAGGCCTCTTTGGCCTATGAAAAGGCCATGCGCGAGCGCAACCGGCTGCTGAAAGAGCAGATCCGCGACGCGCATTGGTATGCCGCGCTGGAGGGGCAGATGGCCGCGAGCGGCGCAGCAATCCAGGGCAACCGGCAGGCGGCGCTCGACCGGCTGGCGCGGGCGCAGGAGGGGGCGGAGACCTCCTTTCCCACAGCCGAGCTGGCGCTGATTTCGACCGAGGCGGATATCCCCGCGACCGAGGCGGATCTGCGCGCGGCGCTGGCCGAAAGCCGGTTTCGCGACATGGCCGCCGGGCGCACGCTGATCGGCCCGCACCGGGCGGATCTCTACGGGGTCTTTGCCGCCAAGGGCGTGCCGGCCTCCGACTGTTCCACCGGCGAGCAGAAGGCGCTGCTCATTTCGCTGATCCTCGCCAATGCGCGGGCGCTTTCCGCCGAGATCGGAGCGCCGCCGATCCTGCTGCTCGACGAGGTGGCGGCGCATCTCGACGCGAACCGCCGCGCGGCGCTTTACGACGAGATCTGCGCGCTTGGGGCGCAGGCCTGGATGACCGGAACGGGGCCGGAGCTTTTCGCCGAGCTGGGGCCGCGCGCGCAGCTTTTGCCGGTCTCGGAAGAGGATGGGCAATCCGTCGTTGAAAACCCGGTCGAATGACACCAAATCTTGTGTCATCGGCGTGACAAAGCCCCCGTTTCCCCTTATAAAACCAACAAAAATCGCAAAGGAAGGTCGCATGGCCGAGCCCGCAGGCGCTCCGCAGGAATACGGCGCGGATTCAATCAAGGTTCTCAAAGGCTTGGAGGCGGTGCGCAAACGCCCCGGCATGTATATCGGTGACACCGATGACGGCTCGGGCCTGCACCACATGGTCTATGAGGTCGTGGACAACGGCATCGACGAGGCCCTGGCGGGTCACGCCGATTTCGTGCGCGTGAAAATCCATGCCGACAACAGCGTTTCCGTGCGCGACAACGGCCGGGGCATTCCGGTCGACATGCATGCCGAAGAGGGTGTCTCGGCGGCCGAGGTCATCATGACCCAGCTGCATGCCGGCGGGAAGTTCGACCAGAACTCCTACAAGGTCTCGGGCGGTCTGCACGGCGTCGGCGTCTCGGTGGTGAACGCGCTCTCGGTCTGGCTGGAACTGCGCATCTGGCGCAACGGCAAGGAGCACTACGCCAAGTTCTCTCATGGCGAGACGGTCGAGCATCTGCGCGTGGTCGGCGATGCGCCGGGCGAGAGTGGCACTGAGGTGCGGTTCTTGGCCTCGACCGAGACCTTCAGCAATCTCGATTACGATTTCGCGACGCTGGAAAAGCGCCTGCGCGAGCTGGCCTTCCTGAATTCCGGCGTGCGCATCATCCTCGAAGACGAGCGCCCCGCCGAGCCGCTCAGCACAGAGCTTTACTATGATGGCGGCGTGAAGGAATTCGTCAAATATCTCGACCGCTCCAAGCAGGCGATGATGCCCGAACCGATCCACATGGTCGGCGAAAAGGATGGCATCGGGGTCGAGGTCGCCATGTGGTGGAACGACAGCTACCACGAGAACGTGCTGCCCTTTACCAACAACATCCCGCAGCGCGACGGCGGCACCCATATGGCGGGCTTTCGCGGCGCGCTGACCCGCACGCTCACGCGCTATGCCACCGATAGCGGCATCGCCAAGAAGGAGAAGGTCAGCTTCACCGGCGACGATGCTCGCGAGGGTCTGACCTGCGTGCTGTCGGTCAAGGTGCCCGATCCAAAATTCTCCAGCCAGACCAAGGACAAGCTGGTCAGTTCCGAGGTGCGGCCCGCGGTCGAGAACCTGGTGAATGAAAAGCTGAGCGAATGGTTCGAGGAACACCCCGCAGAGGCCAAGATCATCGTCGGCAAGATCGTCGAGGCGGCGCTGGCCCGCGAGGCCGCGCGCAAGGCGCGCGAGCTGACGCGGCGCAAGAACCCGATGGATGTGAACTTCTTGGCTGGCAAGCTCAAGGACTGCTCGGAAAAGGATCCGTCCAAGACCGAGCTCTTCATCGTCGAGGGCGACTCCGCCGGCGGTTCGGCGCAGACCGGGCGCGACCGGGGCACGCAGGCGATCCTGCCGCTCAAGGGCAAGATCCTGAACGTGGAGCGCGCGCGGTTCGACCGGATGCTCGGCAGTCAGGAGATCGGCAACCTGGTGATGGCGCTCGGCACCGGCATCGGACGCGACGAGTTCAATATCGACAAGCTGCGCTATCACAAGATCATCCTGATGACCGACGCCGATGTCGACGGCGCGCATATCCGGACGCTGCTGCTGACCTTCTTCTACCGGCAGATGCCGGAGCTGATCGAGGGCGGCTATCTCTATATCGCGCAGCCGCCGCTCTACAAGGTCGCGCGCGGCAAGTCCGAGGTGTATGTGAAGGACCAGGCGGCGCTGGACGATTATCTCATCCAGCAGGGCGTCGAGGGCGCGCATCTGATGCTGGGCACCGGCGAGGTGATCGCCGGGCAGGATCTGGTGCGGGTGATCGACGAGGCGCGGCAGCTCAAGCGCGTGCTCGATGCCTTCCCGACCCATTACCCGCGCCACATTCTGGAACAGGCGGCGGTGGCCGGGGCCTTTGTGCCCGGCGCGGTGGATGCCGATCTTCAGGGCGTCGCCGACCGGGTGGCGCAGCGGCTCGATCTCATTGCGCTGGAATACGAGAAGGGCTGGCAGGGCCGCATCACCCAGGATCGCGGCATCCGTCTGGCCCGCATCCTGCGCGGTGTCGAAGAGGTCCGCACGCTGGACGGGTCGATGCTGCGCTCGGGCGAAGCGCGCAAGACCGGTAGCTTCACGCAGGCGCTGCAAGCGGTTTATGCGACCCCCGCGACGCTGGAACGCAAGGAGCGCCGGCAGGGCATCTATGGTCCGCTCGGTCTGTTGCAGGCGATCCTCGAAGAGGGCGAAAAAGGCCTGAGCCTTCAGCGCTACAAGGGTCTGGGCGAGATGAACCCCGGCCAGCTCTGGGAAACCACGCTCGATCCTGACGCGCGGACGCTGCTTCAGGTGCGCATCGACGACATGGCCGAGGCGGACGACATCTTTACCAAGCTGATGGGCGACGTGGTGGAGCCGCGCCGAGACTTCATCCAGCAGAACGCGCTGAGCGTCGAGAACCTCGATTTCTGAGACCGTGGTGGGCAGGATTGCCCACCCTACGCCTGCTATCCCCGGTCAGGGTGTCGGCAGATCGGCGTCGGCGCTTTGACGCGCGATGCTATCGGCGATCAGCGCAGGCGTGTCAGCCCAGGAGATGAAGGGCGGCAGCACCGGCCCTTCGAATCCGGCGGCGGCCAGCGCCACCGGTACATCATGCGCCATATGCCCGGATTCCTGTGCGAAATATGGCAGGCAGATCGCCTGCCCTAACCCCTGTGCCACATCCTTGAGAAAGGGCGGCTCCTCGATGAAGCCGGTGCGCGTGGTGACGAAACCCAGGCGGGAATGCAGCGCGCGCGTAAAAGCATAGGCGCTGTCGGCGCTGGTGCGCGAGACCGCGCTGCCATGCGCGGCGACCACCAGAGCGGTATCTTCCGCACGCCAGGAGCGCATCGCCAGCATCGCCTGCAATTCCCGCTGCGCACAGGTCACCAGATCGGGCTCGACCCCGAAAGGATCGAGCATATGCAGACCCATGGCCCGCGCTTTCTTGGCCAGCACCTGCCCGGTAAACCACCCCCGCGCCATAAAAAACGGGTAGATCAACGGCTTGCCGAGCTCGGAAATCGCCGCCTCCAGCCGGCCCTTCGCCGCCAGCGTCGCGCCCTCCACGCGCCAGCCGGTCATGCGGGCACCGACCCGCGCCGCCAGCGCGCGCAGGGCCGCTTCCTGCGACTCCGGGTCGGAGGGGCTGCCATGGGCGACGATCAGGGCGGAATGCGAAAGATCCGGGGCGTGAGTCATGATGCGTGACTCCTTGATAAGCTTACAGCGCGAACGGGAGAACTGACGTTTGTCAGCGTCAGGTCGATGCTAGACGATTCGTCCAGGCACGTCGCCCCGTCTCGGGAGATTTTCCCGACGGTTTTTGAAGGTTGATCGCAGGCGCCCGCATGACGGGCATTCGACCGGAACCACGGGTCGGATTGAAGCGTTTTCATCGTACGGGCAAGAGTGGAGGAGTCCGAGATGACATACCATGAAAAATCTGCCGAACACGACGCCGCGCATCCGCACGATGTGCGGGCGGGGCCGGGCGATGCCGGTGCAACCGACCGGCCGGAGCATCTCCCCGAGAGCCGGGAGGACCGCCGCCAAGGCCGCAGCGCAACGCTTCTGTTTCTGTGCCTGCTCGGAGCTGGGGGCCTGCTGGTCATTTTGCTGAATTGGGCGGCGCTGATCTGAGACCTGGAGCAGGCTCAGACGATCCCCAGAACGCTCAACGGCACAAAGATCGCGAGGCAAATCGCCAGACTTCCCAAAAGCGCAAAGAGTCCGTCTCGCGCCAAAAGCGCCGTGGCCAGCAAGAGCACCGCACCGCCGAGCAGCGACGACGAGAAGGGCACCAGTTCGAGAAACGGCATCACTGCACCGCAGAGAAAACACAGTAGCTGAAGCCATTTGCGGAACGGTGCCGAGGTAAGGACACGAAACCGCCGCCGCGAATGCGCGTCGATCCAGTCACTCACATGCCGCAGCTTGCCGAGCGCCTTGCGCGCCACCGGCCCGTCCATCTGCTGCCGCAGCAGGATGTCGGGCAACCAGAGATGATCGCGGGAGACCAGCATCTGTGCGGCGATAAAAGCGATACTTAGGCCGCAAACTGTTGAAAACAATGGGATTCCAGAGAGAGGCGAAACAACGAGAAGCGCCGGCACCATCAGCGCTGGCAGGAAAGAACTTTCGCCAAACACCTCCAGGAGCGCGCGCAGCGGCACGCGCTCGCGGTCGGCGGCCAGACTCAACCGGTCGACGATCTCTCCCACCGGGCGCGGCCGGTCCTGCGCTGTCATCTGGAAGGCCCCTTTCTACCTGCTTGCGATCCAACGCTCTGGCCACTGACGCGGTTCCCCTGCCCGCCTCGCTGCACACGCGAAAAAGGGCGGGCGCAGCGATTCTCATGGTGTTAGGGTCCGCCGGGTGGCCGGCGCGAATCCGGTGCAACCCAAGGGGGCCCGCTTGGTCAAAAGCCGGGGACAGAACAGCGTAACCTGGAGAGCCCGGCCGAGCGTAGTGACCCGCGCCGTGCTGAGCCACGGACTCATCCTTTCCGCGATTTTCCTGCCACCGACGGCGCTTGCGCTGATCGAGGGCGAGCTGGAGCTGGCTGCGATGATCGGCGGCGCCGCGGCTCTCTGCATCGGCGCCGGGCTGGCCGGACGGCGGCTGAAACCGCCGCACGACCTGCGCGCCATCGAGGCGGTCTGCACCCTCGTCATCCTGTTTCTCTGTGCCGCCGTGCTGCCTGTGCCGGCCTTTCTGGTGTTGGGGCTCGGCCCGCTCGACGCGCTCTTCGAGTCGGTCTCGGGCATCACGTCCACCGGGCTTTCGGTGGCCGGCGATATCTATGACTGGCCGCTGGCGGGCCATCTGCTGCGCGGCTGGCTGCTCTGGTGCGGCGGCTTTGCCATCGCGGTGGCGGGCAGCGCGCTGATCCTCGGCCCGGGCAATGTGGCGCAGGCCATGGGCGAGGCGGGGATCGAGGAGCGCGACATTCTCTCCTCCACCCGCACCCAGGCCCGGGCGCTGCTCTGGGTCTATTCGATCATCACGCTGGTCTCGATCCTGGCGCTGCGCCCGGTGATGCCGAACTGGTGGGAATCGGCGATGATCGCGCTCTCGGCGGTCTCAACCGGCGGGTTCTCGCCGCGCGCGGATTCGCTTGCCTCCTATTCCACCGCGGCACAGGTGGTCACGATGATCGCCTGCCTGGCCACATCCGTCTCGCTGCTCTTCTATGTCTATGCCAAGCGGCACGGGCTGCGCGCCGCCTGGGCCAAGAGCAACGCGCGCGCGGTGCTCGGCACGGCGCTTGCCGGCAGCCTGCTGGTCGTGGCGCTGCTCTTGATCGACGGGGTCTATCAGCCGCTGACGCTGTTGCAGACCGCGCTGAATTTCGTCTCAGGCATGACCACCGCCGGGTTTTCGGTGGCACCGGTCATCGACTATCCGCCGCTGGTGGCGCTGGTGCTGGCGGGGATGTTCGTGGGCGGCGGCATCGGCTCGACCGCCGGCGGCATCAAGATCGACCGCGCGCTTCTATTGGCGAAAAGCGTGCGGCTGACGCTGACCCGTCTGCGCGCGCCGGCCCGCGCGGTGACCAATCTCACCGAGCGCGGCCGCGAGATCGCGCAGGAGCGCATCGTCGCCATCGCGGCGGTGCTGTTCTGCTATGTGGCCTTTGCCTTCGTCTTCTGGCTGATCTTCATCGCCTCGGGGATCGACGCGCTGCATGCCAGCTTCGAGATCATTTCGGCGCAATCCACCGCCGGGCTGTCGGTGGGCGTGTCGGAGCCGGCGCTGGCGCCGCATCTCAAGGCGACGCTGATCGCCGCAATGCTGCTGGGGCGGCTGGAATTCATCGCGCTGATCGCGGCGCTGTCGCCCGCAACCTGGAGAAAAAGGAGCTAAACCATGCGTGTGGTGATCGTGGGAGCCTCCCGTTTCGGCACCTCCACGGCGCAGGAACTGCTGGAGAACGGGCACGAGGTCGTGCTGGTCGACGAAAATCCCGAGCGGCTCAAGGCGGCGCGGGAATATCTCGATTGCGGCATGGTCGAGGGCGACGGCTCGCTGCCGACGGTGCAGCGCGACGCCTTTGGCGACCATGCGGATGCGCTGGTGCTGCTGACCAATATGGACGATGTGAACATCCTTTCGGCGGTGGTGGGCCGGTCGGTCGGCTTCCCCCGCGTGGTGCCGCAGATCGTGCGGCCGGAGCTGGTCAGCGTTTGCGAGGAGCTGGGGCTGACCGATCTCATCACCCCGCATGCCACGGTGGCACGCTCAATCGTGCGCGTGGTCGAGGGCGGCGCGGAGGCGGCGCTGGATCTACGCTTTTACAAGGGGGTGCAGGTGCTGGGCTACCGGATCGGAAAGCGCTGTCACGGCTGGACCGCGTCGGATTTCGAGCTGCCCGAGCAGGCGCGCATCATCGGATTGGCGCGCGGCAAGGACGAGGCGGAGTTCGTCTTCGATATCGAGGAGCTGCGCGAGGGCGACAAGCTGATCCTCGTTGCATCGCCCAAGGCGCATGCCAAGCTCGACGCCATCTTTGCCGAGCCCGATGCGCCGGAGCCCGAACCGGAGGGCTAAGCGGGCGCTAGATCCCGAACAGGGACAGCAGCACCGGCAACAGCGACAGGAGCAGCCCGGTCATGCCGAGATCCGGAACGTCGACTTCCTGATACTCCGCCTCTTCCTCGTCGCGCTCCAGCGCAGCGGGATCCTCCTCGGGCGCAATCATCGGCAGCCCGGCGATCGTTTCCGGCGCGCTCGTACCGTCAGCGGCGCCCGACACTTCCGGATCCGCCATGAGATGAGGCGGCTCCGAAGAGGCGGACTCGGCCGCGTGATGCACCGTCTCCGGCAAGATGTCGCTTTCCAGCTCTTCGCCCCCCATCCCGGTGGCCGCGTCCGGCATATCGACACCGAGGGTTTCGTCATCGGGCGTATCGAGCAAGGTCAGGGCATCGGAAAAGGCGTCGGTCGGCGCGATTCCGGAAAGCGTGACCTCAAGAATCTCGCCGCTGTCCAGCTCGGCATTGATGTAGCCATCGACAAAGACCTCGTTGGGATCGAGCTCTTCCAGAACCGCGGTGGCACTGTTGGAGCCGGGGGCGTCGCCCTCCTCCACCCCGAGCCGCCGGGCAGTGACGTTTTCGACGCCGTCAAATAGCTGCGCCGTGTCGATCAGCGTGTCCGCTGGCCCCCGCGCGGTCGATGCGATGTAAAAAGTCACTTTACCGCCGCCGTAAAAGCCGTGCAGATCCACGTTGGGCAGCTGCGCCTCGGTTTCCGTAGGATCGGCTACGTTGAAATCGAGCATGGTCTTGCCGGGCAGCTCCTGCGACATCATCGCGAAAAACCGCCCCGCCGGTGAGAGCGCATCGTGGCTGTGCCCGGTGCTGAGCGCATTGTCGGAATTTTGCAGCATTGGCCAGACATGCGCCTGATCGACCCCGGCACGAGCGAATTCCTCGGTCATGTTCAGCATTTCATGCGCCTGGAACAGGCCGTAATCCGCGTCGCGGTCGAAATGTCCGCTCTGCCCCGACTGGTTCCATTCGGTCACATAGGTTTCGAGATCGGCAAAACGCGGATCCTCGCCCCAGGTCTCGGCAATGGCATCGAGCATCAGCCCGCGCTGGCCGTCGACCGCCGGCTCCTTGGAATAGACATGGCCGGCGATGGCATCGACCGCCTCGATCTCCGCCGGTTCGTCGAAATAGGACATGACAATGTGATTGTTGACCTCGATCCAGTTCACATCGCCGCTGGAGCGGATCACCTGGCTGTCGAGCTCCAGATCGTAGCGCGCATTGAGATCGGCGAGAATCTCCGCCGCCTCCGCACCCGTCTCGTACTCTTCATCCAGCGCGGAAACCCCGAAATTGGTCCCCATCTGCACGACAATCTCGACCGCTGCGGCCTGCGGGTGGTCGCCCGAGAGCGCGGCAAGTTCGTCATCGACGATGCGGGCGATCTCGCTCGCGACGCGGCCGTATTCGGCGGCGCTCATCAACCCGCTGCCCCAGTATTCATTGCCGATTTCGAAGGCCTGAATCTCTGCCTGTCCATACGCGCCACTGACTGTATCGTGCACGAAGCTGCGCAGCGCCTCCTCGTCGATCTCGGCATAGCGGTCGCCATTGGCGTCGCGATCCACGGACAGCTGATCGCGGGTCGGAATTACCAGTGTTATGGGCAGATCATGCGCCTCGGCGAAACCGAAGAAATCGGAAATCGCAATGAAGTCGCGGGGCTCGCCAGTGTCGCGGTGAAACGCCGTCGCTGCATCGGGGTTGGCGATATCGAAATACACCTCCGTCAGCGAACCGCCCGGATATCGGAGAGCGGTAACGCCGAGATCCTCGACCAGATTGGTGAAACGCGCCTCCTCGTCGAGCGTGTCGCGATGCGCGAGGATATTCGCGCCAAACAGCTCGGGGCCGATAGGGGCAGATAGGCCTGAAAGGTGCAGCGGCGGCATGAGAAAAGGCTCCGGTGTCGGTGTCTGCCTCAAGGCTGCCGCCGGAGGATTAATTCGAGGTTAGAAACAATTCCTCTCCGAGAGGGCATTGTCAGGAATATTAGAACGATTTGAATCGCTCCGAGGCGGTTCCCCGGGAACCAATAGCCCAGCGCAACCGTTGTCTCGCCATGACCAGACCAGCCATCGTCTCCGACCCCGTGCTGCGCGTCTCGATGGCCATTCTGGCGGCGGGCGCGCTTGTCGTCGCACTGAAACTCGCTCAGGACATCTTTGCCCCGCTCATGCTGGCCATCGTTGTCGGCGTGATCTTTTCGCCGCTTGCCGACCGGATGGAACGGCTCGGCCTGCCGCGCGGCGCCGTGGCGCTTTTGCTGATCGTGGCGATCTTTTTTGCCGCCGCAGCACTTGCCTATTTGGTCGAGCCTTACATCACCACGGTCATCGACCGGCTGCCCTCGATCAAATATGAGTTGCGCAAGCTGATGTTCGAGTATCGCGGGCTGATCCAGGGGCTTGGCGAGGTCAATCGCGAGGTCGAGCAGGCGTTCGGTCAGGGCGCCACCGAGGGCGATGTCGCCGACATGCCAAGCATGACCGATGCGATCTTTCTCGCGCCGGTCATTCTGGCGCAGATGCTGATCTTTCTCGGCGGTCTCTTCTTCTTCCTGCTGACGCGCAGCGATATCTATCGCTGGATGTCGACGCGGATCGGCTCGGGCAGCGACACGCCGGTTATCCTCGAACGGTTCTGCGCCGCCGAACATACGGTGTCGCGCTATTTCGCGGCGATCTCGGTCATCAATGCCGGGCTCGGCCTCGCGGTCGGTGCCGCGCTGATCGCCATCGGCGTGCCCGGCGCAGTGGTCTGGGGGATCGCGGCGGCGCTGCTGAACTTCGTACTTTATCTCGGCCCGGCCTCGGTCGCCGCAGGCCTGCTGCTTTCGGGAATCGTGAATTTCGACGGGCTCATGAGCTTTGCGCCGATGGCGATCTTTCTGGCGCTCAACCTCACCGAAGCGCAGTTCGTCACCCCGGGACTTGTGGGCAAACACATGCGCATCAACCCGTTCCTGATCTTTGTCTCGCTGGTGTTCTGGCTGTGGCTCTGGGGGCCCTTGGGCGGCATCGTGGCGATCCCGGTAACGCTGATCCTGCTACGGCTCTTCGACATCCTCGGCGACCGCCCGAACGGACGTACCACGCTTCGCGCCGCCTGAGAGGGCGGCGCCTCTTTTTTCTCTCAGCAAAACGCGAGCATAAGAAAAACCCCGCTCTCCGGGAAAGAGAGCGGGGTAAAGGTACGCGTGCCACATGAGGGAAGTCGGGACAGGGTTGGGGCACGCTTAGGGACAGGACGATACAGGCGCCCTTGAGAACCTAACGCCGCCGTGCAGAAAGCGTTCCCTGCGCTTCAGAAAAATTCTTCGCGGCGTTTGCGCTGGCGGTCGAGCTCGGTATTGAGCTGCGCGCCGAGCAGCGTGACCAGCGCGCTCACATAGAACCACAGCAGCAGCGCCACCACTGCGCCGAGCGAGCCGTAGACCTCGTTCAGCCGGTCGAAATTGCGCACGTATCCAGTGAGCAGGAACGACCCCGCCGCCCAGGCCAGAAGTGCGATCAGCGCGCCGGGGGTCAGCCAGCGCATGCGCGACTGCCGCCGGTTCGGCCCATAGCGGTAGAGCAGCGCGATGGCGAAAAACACCACCGCCAGCAGAATCAGCCACTTCACCGCGCTCACCGCCAGCTCGACCGGCAACGGCAGGCCGATAAAGGCCAGCGCGGCGGGCAGGATCACAACGGCGGCAAAGGCCAGCAGCGCGGTAATCACCAGCAGCCCGGTCAGCAGTATCGCCACCGCGAGCCGCCGAATGGCGTTTTCGCGATGCGGGGTTTCCGCCACGGCGTTCAGTCCCCGGATCAGCGCCGCGACAGACGCGCGCGAGGACCATATCGCCACCACGATCGAGATCACCGAGGCCCATTGCAGCGTCGAACGGTTGGCTGAGATGAGCTGATCCACCTGCGTGGCGAGCAGCGCAAAGGCCTGTTCCGGGATCATCTCACGCAGCAGTTCCATCTGCTCGGCGATCACCACCGGATCGGCCCAATAGCCCCAGATCGCGATCACCGCCGAGATCGCGGGAAACAGCGACAGAAAGGCGTAAAACGCCACCCCCGCCGCAATCAGCCCGAGATTGCGCTGATCCATGCGCTGCCAGGTCTGCCAGAGCGCGCGCAGCCAGTCGCCCAGCCCCAGCTTTGTGCGCTGCGGTTCCGGTTCGGGGATGGAGTCGGTGTCGGGCGGGATCTCGCTCATGCCCACAAAAGATCGCCTCCCAGACGTGGCGTCAATGCGCCTTCGCATCGTGGGCACGCGAAGCCCCAGTGATTCCACGCAATTTTAGAAGAATTCGCACATCAACGGGGAATAAACCCGAATCCGATGCGGTCGGACTGCGCCGGGCCATGGCCCGCCTTTCCTCCAAGCTCAAAAGGAGCCGACCGCATGTGTCCGAGTCCCACGTTCTTCGCCCGTTTTTTTGCAGTCGCCCTTCTGGCGGCGGCCTCCTTTATCTCCGCACCCCCGACGCAGGCGGCACCGCAATATGGCTGGGGTGGCGGCCCGGTTCGGGTGATCGGCAACGATCCCGGCGGGCGGCTGAAACCCCGGTTCGAAGAGATCCGTCGCATCCGGGCGCGCGGCGACCGGGTTGAGATCCGGGGCAGCTACTGCCTTTCGGCCTGCACGCTCTATCTCGGCGCGGGAAATGTTTGCGTCAGCCCGGCAACACGGTTCGGCTTTCACGGCCCGAGCTATCTGTCCGACACAATCAATTCTGAGCGGTTCGATTACTGGTCGCGGCGGATGGCGCAACACTATCCGCCGCAGGTCTCCAGCTGGTTCCTAGACCGGGCCCGCTATGTGACCCGGGGCTACATGTCGCTCAGCGGGGCCGAGCTGATAAGGATGGGGGTGCCACGCTGCTGAGCGCGGCACGCGGCGGCGCTCAGTTGTCCTCGCCGGTGCCCTCCTGGGCCGCGTCTTCGCCCTCCTCGTCGCCGGCGACCGGCGTTGCGGTTGTCAGCACCCCGTTGACCCATTCGCCCGAGGCCTCCTCGCCGGTGGCATAGCGCAGGACTCCCTCTCCCTCGCGTTTGCCGTTGCTGAACATGCCCTCATAGACATCGCCATTGGCATAAGTGGCCACGCCCTCTCCCTCGAACGTGCCGTTCACCCAGCCACCGGAATAGCGGAACCCGTCGGGCATGGTGATCTCGCCCTGCCCGTGGCGCTGATCCTCGCGGAAATCGCCGGTATAGACCGCTCCGTCCGCATAGCGCGCGGTGCCCTTGCCGTGGCGCTGATTGTCCTTCCAGGCGCCCTCGTAGGTGTAACCGTCGGGATAGGTGATCTTGCCCTGCCCGTTATAGCGGGCATTGCCGAATGCGCCCTCATAGACCACGCCGTTGGGATAGGTGGCGCGCCCCTGCCCCTCGATCACCCCGTCGACCCAGTCGCCCTCATAGGTCGAACCGTCGGGATAGGTGGTCTTGCCCTGTCCGTTGGCCAGATCGCCGCGGATCTCGCCCTCGTAGACCGAGCCGTCGGGATAGACCACGCGGCCCTCGCCCTCGATCTGGCCGGCAACCCAGTTGCCTTCCAGCCGGTAGCCGTCGGCGCCGGTAAAGACGCCGTAGCCCTGGCGCTGGTCGTTGTTGAAGGTGCCCTCGTAGACATCGCCATTGGCATAGGTTTCCTTGCCCTGCCCCTCGCGGCGCCCGTCCACAAGCTCGCCCTCGTAGATATCGCCGTTGGGCAGGGTCAGCGTACCGCTGCCGTCCTGCTGGCCCTCGCGCCACATGCCCTCATAAACCAGTCCGTCCGCCATGGTCAGCGTACCCTGGCCGGAGCGCTCGCCATTGGCGACACGTCCCTCATAGACCGAGCCGTCGGGATAGGTGATCGTGGCGTTGCCCTCTTCGACGCCGTTCACCCAGTCACCCTCGTAGCGGTAGCCGTTCGGCGCGGTCATCACGCCGCGCCCATGGTGCAGCGCGTTGCGGAACGAACCCTCGTAGCGCGAGCCGTTGGCATACTGGATCACGCCCTTGCCGGTGATCTTGCCGTCAAGCCACGAGCCCTCGTAGATGCTGCCATCGGCCAGCACGATGCGCCCGATCCCCTCGGGCTTGCCCTTGGCGAACTGGCCCTCGTAGATCGCGCCGCTGGGATAGCGTGCGACGCCTTCGCCGGTGATCTCGCCCGCGACCCAGTTGCCGGTATATTCGAACCCGTTGGGCAGCCGGTAGGTGCCGGTGCCGTCGCGCAGCCCGTCGCGGAAGGTGCCCTCATAGACCCCGCCATCGTCGAACTGCTTGGTGATCACCTCGCCGTCCTGCGCCATGGCACTGCCCGTGATGGCCAGAAAGGCGGCGACGGCAAATATCGTGCCTGCGCGTGTCATTGCTCGTTCCTTGCCGGATTGCCTCTCCCTTGGCCCGGAAGGTAAACAAGCCCCGGTGGGCTGACAATCTCTTTTGCCCCGCCCGGCTTTCCCTCCGGCGTGGTTCTGCTATGTCGGCACGAGGATGTGACTGAAAGGACAGGGCGTATGGCCGACCGTTTCCGCCTGACCATCGCGCAGCTCAACCCCACGATGGGCGATCTCGCGGGCAATGCCGCGCAGGCGCGCGACGCCTGGGAGCAGGGCAAGGCCGCGGGCGCCGACATGGTGGCGATGCCCGAGCTCTTCATCGCCGGCTATAACGCGCAGGATCTGCCGCTGAAACATGCCTTCACGCTCGACTGCATGGCGGCGGTGAAGCAATTGGCCGAGGACTGCGCCGACGGGCCGACGCTGGCCATCGGCACGCCCTGGGTGGAGGGGACGGAGCTTTACAACGCCTACGTCATCTGCCGGGGCGGCAAGATGGTCACGCAGGTCTTCAAGCACCACCTGCCGAATTACAACGTCTTCGACGAGCTGCGCATCTATGACAGCGGCCCCATCGGTGGCCCCTATGCGGTGGGCAACACCCGCGTCGGCTCGCCGATCTGCGAGGATGCCTGGTACGAGGACGTGGCCGAGACCCTGGCCGAGACCGGCGCGGAATTCCTGCTGGTGCCCAACGGCTCGCCTTATTTCCGCAACAAATACGAGACG
Organism: Salipiger abyssi; assembly: GCF_017311415.1. Lineage (GTDB taxonomy): Bacteria > Pseudomonadota > Alphaproteobacteria > Rhodobacterales > Rhodobacteraceae > Salipiger > Salipiger abyssi_A. The sequence continues at coordinate 353,480 of NZ_JAEKIS010000001.1, forward strand.
CGCCTCAACAAGATGGTTGCCCGCGTGGTCGAGACCGGCCTGCCGTTGATCTACCTGAACATGGTGGGCGGGCAGGACGACCAGATCTTCGACGGCGGCAGCTTTGCGCTGAATCCGCATGGCGCGGTGGCGGTGCAGCTGCCGGTCTTCGAGGAGATGCTGGCGCATGTGGACCTCGAGCGCACCGAAGACGGCTGGCGCGTGCTGGAGGGCGATTTCACCCGCCATCCCGACGCGATGGAGCAGGATTACCACGCCATGGTGCTGGCCCTGCGCGACTATTGCCGCAAGACCGGTTTCGGCAAGGTGCTGCTGGGGCTCTCGGGCGGGGTCGACTCGGCGCTGGTGGCGACCATTGCCGTGGATGCGCTGGGTGCGGAGAATGTGCGCTGCGTCATGCTGCCCTCGGAATACACCTCCGAGCATTCGCTGGAGGATGCCAAGGCTTGCGCCGAGCGGCTCGGCTGTCACTACGATTTCGTGCCCATCGCCGAGGGGCGCGACGCGATCACCAGCACGCTGGCGCCGCTTTTCGAGGGGCTGAAACCGGACCTCACCGAGGAAAACATCCAGTCGCGGCTGCGCGGGCTGCTGCTCATGGCGCTCAGCAACAAGTTCGGCGAAATGCTGCTCACCACCGGCAACAAATCCGAGGTCGCGGTGGGCTATGCAACGATCTATGGCGACATGGCGGGCGGCTACAACCCGATCAAGGATCTCTACAAGACCCGGGTTTTCGACATCTGCCGCTGGCGCAATGCCAATCATCGCCCCTGGATGATGGGGCCGGAGCATGCGCCGATCCCCGAGCGCATCATCACCAAGCCGCCCTCCGCCGAGCTGCGCGAAGATCAGAAGGACAGCGACTCGCTGCCCGACTATCCGGTGCTGGACGGCATTCTTCAGATCCTTGTCGACGATGACGGCTCCATCGCCGATTGCGTCGCGGCGGGCTATGACCGGGCGGATGCCAAGAAGGTCGAGCATCTGCTTTATATCTCGGAATACAAACGCTTTCAGTCGGCGCCCGGCGCGCGGCTGTCGAAACGCGCCTTCTGGCTCGACCGCCGCTATCCCATCGTCAACCGCTGGCGCGATCCGAGCTGAGCGCGATGCAGGCGAACATCCTCTTCGTCGTCCCGCGGTTTCATACCAATCTGGCCTTTGCGGTGCGGGCGTTGACCGATGCCGGAGCAAAGGTCGCGGTCTGGGCCTCGCAATCGGGCGGTGCCGAGGATCATTCGGTGATCGAACCGCAGGTCTTTGCCGACCCGTCCGATACCGCCGCGATGACCGAGGCGTGGCGGGCGTTCAACCCGGACATCGCCTTTCTTCGCAACAGCGCGGCGCTGCGGTTCGCGGCGGCAAAGATCGGGCGGCGGCAGGGTACGGCGCTCTGGTCCTACGATCTGCATCCATATCGCCGGCACGAGCCGCTCTCGCGGCGTTTCTATCTCTGGCGCAATGGGCTGCCGATCCGGCGGGTGACCGCGTCTCTCGGTCTGGGCGACACGCCGCCCGACGCCTGGGCGCGCTACCTGCCCTGGCCGGTGGTGGGCGATCCGCCGCCGCCGATGCCGGAGCGTAGCAGCGCCGGCCCGGTGACGGTGCTCTGCGTCGCCAAGCTTGGGCAGCGCCGCAAGATGCAGCATCTGGTGGTGGACGGCATGCGCGCGGCAGGCCAGGCGGGCAAGGCGCGGCTGATCCTGATCGGCTCCGAGCGCGTGCTCGACACGCCCGAGGACCGCGCCCATTACGCCGCGCTGAAAGACGCGGCAGAGGCGGAGGACTGGATCGACATGCGCGGCCTCATCCCGTTTTCCGAGATGCCGGCGCTCTATGCCGCCTCCGATATCTGCATCCTGCCGAGCTTCGACGAGCCGCTGGGTTTCGCGCCCGCCGAGTCGATGGCCTATGGCTGCATGCCGGTGATCTCCATCGAGGCAGGCTCCGCAGGCTATATTACCGAGGGCGAGAACGGGATGCTGGTCGATCCGCGCGATCCCGCGACCGTCGCGGCGGCGCTCGACCGTCTGATCGGCGATGCCGCACTGCGCCGTAAGCTGGGTCAGGGCGCGCGCGAGACCGCGCTGGGCGAGCTCGGGCCGGAACGCTTTGTCGAGCGGATGCAGGCGCTGATCGCCGAGGGCTGAACCGGGATCGGCAGGACGCTCGCCGCGGTCGCTCGCGCTGGGACGCGGGGCAAGGTGTTCCTGGCATGGCCACCCGGTGCTGCGGTCAGGATCGCTGCGCGACCTGACCCTGCACACGGGTCGCCCGCGCTGGGACGCGGGCGACCTACTCCCACCACCTGTCGATTGTGGCGATGTCGTCGTCCGACCAGCCGAAATGATGCGCGAATTCATGTACCGTGACATGGGTCACCAGATCTGCCAGCGCGATGTCACCACGCTCGCGCCATTCCTCCAGGATCGGCTGCCGAAACAGCCAGACCCGGTCGGGATAGGGCGAAGGGAAAGTCAGCGAGCGCTCGGTCATCGGAATGCCCTCGTAAAGCCCGGTCAGCTCCAGCGGATCGGCGATATTCATCTCGCGCAGGATGCCCTCCGGCGGCCAGTCGACCACCTGTAACACCACCTCCGCCGCGCTCTGCCGGAACGGCTCGGGAAACTGCGCAACGGCGGCGCGGGCCATGGTGTCGAAATCTGACAGATCGGGATCGCTCATGTCGTGGATATGGGGCGGAAACAACGCGAGGAAAAGGTCGTTTTCCGCTCGCCCTGTCGCGTTCCGGCCAGCGCAGCGCGGGGTTGGCGCTAAGCAACCGCGATCCCGTTTCTCCGAGACTCACTACGCTGACCGTTCACAAGATCCCCGGCGCCTTCGCCGACACCGATTGCGACCGCATCATCGACCTCGCCCGCGGCGCTCCCAGTGCCGACGCGCGGCTTGTGGGGCGCAACCGCGACCACAATCTTCGCCGCGCCGATCTGGTCTGGCTCGACGACGTGCCGGGCACCGAATGGATCATGGCGCGGATCATCGAGATCGTCCGCAGCGCCAACCGCGAGGCCTTCGGTTTCGATCTCGACGCGTTCGACGAGAGCGCCCAGGTGGCGCGCTACGGCGCCGAGCGGCAGGGGCATTTCGGCTGGCATTCCGATATCGGCGACGGTCGCCTCGCCGCGCGGCGCAAGCTGACCATGGTGGTGCAGCTCTCCGACCCGGCAAGCTATCGCGGCGGCACGCTCGAGATCATGCCCTCCGCCCACAGCAGCGAAGCCGCACCTGAACGCGGCAGCGCCACGCTCTTTCCCTCCTTCCTGCTGCACCGGGTCACCCCGGTCGAGGAGGGCGAACGTCATTCGCTCACCATCTGGGCTCACGGCCCCGCTTTTCGCTGACCGAAGCCATTTCATCTTTCTGAAAATACTCCAAAAACACCGCCTGTTGCAGGCATTGAAAGGGAGTATTTGAAGAAAGATGAAAGCCAGGGTGTGCACCTTCGACGGCCGCGCCGGCACGTAGGGTGGGCAATCCTGCCCACCGCACGCCGTGCAGAGCCCTCAGCCCATCATCAGCTGATAGCTGTGCGGCACGTAATGGAACCCGTCGCCACGCGTCTCGGCATAGCCCAGGGCCGGGAAGGGCATGTGATAGCCAATGAAGGGCAGCTTGTCGGTGGCCAGCATGTCGAGCACCTTGCGGCGCGAGGCGGCGGCCATGGCCTTGTCGGTGTCGAAGCGCACCTCCCAGTCGGGATAGGCCAGCGACCAGACATAATGGTTGGCCAGATCCGCGATCAGCATCAGCTGCTGCCCGCCGCTTTCCAGCATGAAGCCCATATGGCCCGGCGTGTGCCCCGGCGCCAGCACCGAGGTCACGCCCGAGGCGACGCTGTCGCCGTCGCCGATGAAGCTGAAGCGCTCGGCCAGCGGCTGCACCTTGCCGGTGAAGGCGTCGCCGCCGGCGCTCGACCAGTGATCGAACTCCGCCTGACCGGTGACGTGCTGGGCATTGGTAAAGGTCGGACCGTCGCCGCCGGTGAGCCCGCCGACATGGTCGCCATGCATATGGGTGATCACCACATGGGTCACCTCATCGGCGCCGTAGCCCGCCGCCTCGACCGCGGCGACGATGCCCTCGGGCGACAGGCCGGTGTCGAACAGGATCAGCTCGGAGCCGGTATTGACCAGCGTCGGGTGGAAAAAGAACTGCGCCTTGTCGGTCGGGATCATCGCCGCCTCGGAGGCGCTGGCGAATTCCTCGTCGCCGACATTCATGCCAAAGATGCCATGCGGCTCCTCGACGGTGCGGGTGCCGGCCATCAGCGCCGAAACCTCGAATTCGCCGAGCATCACGCGGTTCACCTTGGGCACCTGCGCGCCCTGCATGGCACTCTGCGCCCGGGCGCGCCCGGCAAGGCCTGTGGCGAGCGGCAGCGTCGCGGCACCGGCGAGCGCGGCGCGGCGGGTGATCCTGGGTTGGTCCGTCATGAAAATTCCCTCCTGTTGATCCTGCGAGACATAGGCCGCCCCTGCCCTAGGGCCAGAGCGGCGCGGGGGTCTTGACCCGGAGGGTGGCTGCTGTCGGACGGTTCGCCTACAAAAATTCTCGTGAAGGAATATGATCGCGCCGCTCTACGCCACGATCTCGCTCGCGCCGCATTGCGTCAGCAGGTCGGAGACCATCTGCCTCGTGCAGAGCGAGGTGCCCGGCGTGGTCACCGTGGCGCTGGCCGCGGCGGCGCCGAGCGCCAGCGCGTCGGGCGCGCTCATGCCGCCGGCGAGGCCGAAGGCGAAGGCGCCGACAAAGCTGTCGCCCGCACCCACCGCCGAGAGCACCGAGACCTCGGCGGCGCTGACCTGCCAGAGCCCCTCGGGCCCCGCCATCACCGAGCCGTCGGCGCCGCGTGCCACGATCACCCGTTCCGCCGCACCGCGCGCCACCAGCTCGGCGGCGAACTGCGCCGATTCGAGCCGCGTGACCAGCGCACGGCCGGCCAGCTCCTCGGCCTCGGCGCTGTCCATGCGCAGCACCGCCGGCGCCGGATCGGTGCCCGCCGCAAGATAGGCCAGCGCCGCGCCGGATGTGTCGGCGATGACCTGCGCCTCGCGCTCGGCCAGCGCGGCGCAGAGCTGGGTGGTGAATTCCGCCGAAACCCCCGGCGGCTGGCTGCCGCTCAGCACCACGATGCCGCCCCTAGGCACCGAGGTGGCAATGGCGTGCAGCGCCTCGGCCACGTCCTGCTCGGCCCATTGCGGCCCGGGCATGACGAAACGGTACTGCTCGCCGGTCTTGCGGTCGTGCACGGCAAGGCTCTCGCGGGTCTCGTCGGGGGCCTTCATGCGCACCAGCGGGATACTGTGTTCGGCCAGCGCCATCTCGAGCCGCATACCATTGGGCCCGGCCAGCGCCACGAAGGCGCGGGCCCGCCCGCCGAGCTCGGCCACCACACGGGCGACATTGATCCCGCCGCCGCCGGGATCGACGGTGACCGGATCGCAGCGCAGCTTGGGGCCGGCGACCACCCGGTCGGCGGTTGTCGAAAGATCCAGCGCGGGGTTGAGCGTGACGGTGAGAATATCGTTCATGCGGTGCAGCATGGCAGGGCGCGCAGGCTTCGCCAAGAGGGCGCAACTGGACAAATGCACGCGCTTGTGGGAAGTGCCCTGCGCATAAGCAGGAGCTTGTCATGACCGTCACCCGTTTCGCGCCGTCCCCCACCGGCCACATCCATGTGGGCAACCTGCGCACGGCGCTGTTCAATTACCTGATCGCCCGCAAGGCCGGCGGCACCTTCATTCTGCGCATCGACGACACCGATCCCGAGCGCAGCAAGGAAGAATATGTCGACGGTATCAAGCGCGATCTGGAATGGCTGGGCCTGACCTGGGACAAGACGGAGCGACAGAGCGCCCGGCTCGACCGCTATCACGAGGCGGCGGAAAAGCTGCGCGAGATCGGCCGGTTCTACGAAGCGTGGGAGACGCCGACCGAGCTCGACCTCAAGCGCAAGAAGCAGCTCAACATGGGCAAGCCGCCGGTCTATGACCGCGCGGCGCTGGCGCTGAGCGAGGCGGAAAAGGCCGCGCTGCGCGAAGAGCGCGGCGATGGCGTGTGGCGCTTCAAGCTCGATCAGCAGCGCATCGACTGGACCGATGGAATCCTCGGCGACATCTCGATCGACACGGCCTCGGTCTCGGACCCGGTGCTGGTCCGCGGCGACGGGCAGATCCTTTATACGCTGGCCTCAGTGGTGGACGATACCGAGATGGGCGTCACCCATGTGGTGCGCGGCTCGGACCACGTCACCAACACCGCGACGCAGATCCAGATCATCGAGGCGCTGGGCGGCTCGGTGCCGAGCTTTGCGCACCATTCTCTGCTCACCGGGCCGCAGGGCGAATCGCTGTCCAAGCGTCTTGGCGTGCTGTCGATCCGCGATCTGCGCGAATCGGGGGTCGAGCCCGAGGCGCTCTTGTCGCTGATGGCGCGTCTGGGATCGAGCCAGCCGGTGGAGCTGCGCCTGACTCTGGACGAGATCGCCGAGGGGTTCGAGCTGAGCCAGTTCGGGTCCGCGCCGACCAAGTTCGACGTCAACGACCTCTACCCGCTGACCGCGCGCAAGCTGCACGAGCTGCCGCTCGAAGCGGTGGCGGACGAGATCGCCGCGCTGAGCGTGCCCGCCGACAAGGCAGAGCTGTTCTGGAGCGTCACGCGCGAGAACATCACCACCCGCAAGGATCTCGCCGGCTGGTGGCGGCTGTTCAGCGAGGGCGCCGAGCCGTTGGTCGCCGACGAGGACAAGGACTTCATCGCCGAGGCGATGGCGATGCTGCCCGACGGCCCGTTCACCCACGAGACCTGGGGCGAATGGACCAAGGCGGTGAAGGAACAGACCGGCCGCAAGGGCAAGGGCCTGTTCATGCCGCTGCGCAAGGCGCTGACCGGGCGCGAGCGCGGGCCGGAAATGGCCGATGTGATGCCGCTGCTCCAGAAAGTGCCGGCGCGCGATCTGGCCGGGGACTGACCCGGCTCAGCCGCCGTATTTCCGCGCCAGCGCATCGCGGTCGTCGGCGACCGTGAGCGCGGATTTGGCATGGCGCAGGGCATAGCCCTGTGCCTGCCGCGCCGCCTGCGCCAGTTCCGGCCAGTCCGAGGCTTCCAGCGTCGCGAGCGAGTCCAGCACCACGCCGATCACCTCGGGATGCGCGGCACCGGCGCGGATCAGCGGGTGATAGCCGTCTTCGATCAGATCCGGCGCCGCGACGACGGGCACTTCGATCCTCGGATAGTCCGGCGGCGTCGTGCCCGGCGCCTCGATCCCGGCGAGAAGCCGCGTCACCCGGTGGCTGACGTCGATGGCGGTGCCCGGGTCGTTGATGCCGGGCGACAGCGCGCGCAGAGCGATCTCGCTCAGCACCACGATGCCGAAGCGCGCGTCCTGCTCGGCGGTGCGGGTCTTGCCGATGGTAAAGCAGCCTGAGAGCCCGTCCGGTTCGGCCCCGTCGCCCAGCAGCCAGCCCAGCGGCGCGCCCGCGATCACATGCTGCCCCGGTGCGGCGCTCAGCGTCAGTCGCGCATCGGCGGCGGCGAGCCGTTCATGCAGCGAGCGCATATCGACGAACTGCACATAGCCGCTCTGCGGCGCGGGCAGCGGGCGGGCCGAGTTCGGAATCTGCGCATCAGGGGCCAACGGCAGACCGCCCAGCGCGGGCTGCGCCTGGGCGCGGTTGAGCGGGTCGCGGGCGTGCTGCTCGACGATATCGAGCGTGTTGTCCATGCTGCCCAGCGTGCTCAGATGGTCGATCCAGCGCAGGATCGCCAGCACGATGGCGCCGATCACCAGTACCGTGACCCCGAGGATCACCACCGAAACCGCATCGGAATAAAACCCGGTGCGGAACATCACCAACGCGGTCAGCGCATAGAGAAAGGCGCCGGTGAAGGTGGCCAGCACGGTCTGCGTGGTGGTGTCCGCCAGATGCAGCCGGTAGGCGCGCGGCGTCGCCTGGCTCGCGGCGGACTGGAAGGCCTGCACCATGACCGACAGCGAGAAGGTGGTCACCGTCAGCATGGTGGTGGCGAGGATCGTCAGGATCGGCACCACCGTATCCGGGCCGAAGCGTTCGGCCCAACTTTCGGGGATCAGCGGCCCGACAAGCGGCGACAGGAAGGCCACCGCCAGCGCCACCACCGCCCCCAGCATCACCCGCGCCGCCAGGCTGCGCGCTAGTCGCAGCAGCAGCAACAGCGCCTTGGAGGCGGTCATGCCGCAACCTTTCGGCAGCCGAGCGCAGCCAGCCCCGCGTCGACAAAGGCGCGCTCCTCATCGGCGAGGCGTTGCGCGCGCGGGTAGCGGGGCGCGGCGCGGTCGTCGAGAATCGGCGCCTCCCAGCCGGTGGTCGTCGCAAAGAAGCGCTCGGCGCCGGCCAGGCCGTATTCGGCGAGATAGCCCTGGATCACCACGTCGAGATAGCTGAGCAGCACCGGATGCGCCTCGCTCGGCAGCGACAGTTTTTCCGGGGCAATGGCATAGATGGCGAGCTGCGCCACCTCCGGCGCCTCATGCGCCACGCAGCTCAGCGCGTCGCGGCGCTCATAAGCGTGTTCGCGCTGGTCGAGCGCCGCCCAGCCATCGGGCGGCACCGGCGCGATCAGCCCCTCGATTTCGCAGTCGGGATCGGGAATCGCGGTGAGATAGGCGACCTCGCGAATCTCGGTCGCGCGCCAGGCCCGGCGCCAGCCGCGCGCCCTCGCGCGATGCGCCGGGGTGAAACCATGGGTCAGACGGTTCACCAGAGACCCGTATCCGAAGAAAAAAGCGCTGCTCACGATGCCATTGCCATTCGCCGATTGATATATGTCAAACTACCTTTTCCCGGATCGTGTATGTAGACGGCGACCGTTTATAGGGGGGATCGGCCCGTGCGCGTAACGAAAAGAACCAACATTGCCATCCGGGTGCTGATGCATTGCGCGGCCAATACCGGCCGCCTCGTGACCAAAGCCGAGATCGCCCAGAGGTGCAATGCCTCGGAGAACCATCTTGCGCAGGTGATCAACCAGCTTGCACAGCTCGGTTATCTGCACACCCAGCGCGGCCGCAATGGCGGGCTGGAGCTGGCGCGCCCGGCGGAACAGATCCGCATTGGCGACGTGTTCCGCGCGCTCGAGGCGCCGGTGCCGCTTGCCGAATGCTTTGCCGATGTCGACAACACCTGCCCGCTGACCGATGCCTGCCGGCTGCGCATCGCGCTCACCGACGCCGCCAGCGCCTTCTACGCGACACTGGATCCGATCACTTTGGATGCGCTTGTCTGCGATAATGCACCTTTGATCGACATTCTTGCGCCCGGCCATCCCTGTACGCTGGGAATGCGCCAGAGCAATCTTGCAGCAGAGCCGCAATCGTCGTAGCGTCGGGCCATCGCTAAGGGAGAACCGGCTCTGCCGGTGCCGAAGGAGCAACCGCCCCGGAAACTCTCAGGCCACAGGGACCTTTGCGAAAAACAGACTCTGGAGAGTGGCGCGGCAATCGCGCCCGCCGAAGGGATAGCGATCTCAGGCTGACGGGACAGAGGGGGCATTTCAGGCGCGGATGGACCGCGCGGAAATGCCCGGAACCGGCCACGCGCCACATCCGGGCCAAAAGGATGTGAGACGCGCATGGACGAGCTGAAACGCACGCCGCTTTACGATCTGCACCTCGCGCTTGGCGCGAAGATGGTGCCGTTTGCCGGCTACGAAATGCCGGTGCAATACAAACTCGGTGTCATGAAAGAGCATCTGCATACGCGGTCGCGTGCGGGGCTTTTCGACGTGAGCCATATGGGCCAGGTGATCCTGCGCGGCGACGGCGCCGCGCTGGCGCTTGAGGCGCTTGTGCCGGTCTCGGTCGCGGGGCTGGCCGAGGGGCGGCAGCGCTACGGGCTCTTCACCAACGAGGACGGCGGCATCGAGGACGATCTGATGATCGCCAATCGCGGCGATCACCTGTTCCTCGTGGTCAACGCGGCCTGCAAGGAGGCCGATGTGGCGCGGCTGCGCAAGGCGCTGGAGCCGCAGGGGATCGCGGTCGAGTATATCGAGGACCGCGCGCTGCTGGCGCTTCAAGGCCCCGAGGCCGAGGCGGCGCTTGCGGCGTTGAACCCGGCGGTGGCGGAGATGCGCTTCATGGATGTGGCGACGGTCGAGCTTTGCGGTGCCGAGGCCTGGATCTCGCGCTCGGGCTATACCGGCGAGGACGGGTTCGAGATCTCGATCCCCGAAAGCGCCGCCGTGGATCTGGCCGAGGCGCTGCTGGCGCAGGAGGCGGTGGAGCCCATCGGGCTCGGCGCCCGCGATTCGCTGCGGCTGGAGGCGGGGCTCTGCCTTTACGGCCACGATATCGACAGCACCACAACGCCGGCGGCGGCGGGTCTGCTCTGGGCGATCCAGAAAGTGCGCCGCGCCGATGGCGACCGGGCCGGGGGCTTTCCCGGAGCGGAAAAGATCCTGCCGGAGATCGCCACGGGGGCGGCCACCGCAAGGGTCGGGCTGAGACCCGAGGGCCGCGCGCCGATGCGCGAGGGCGTGCCGCTCTTTGAGGCGGAAGAGGGCGGCGAGCCGGTGGGCCACATCACATCGGGCGGATTCGGCCCGAGTGTGGGCGGACCGGTGGCGATGGGCTATGTCCCCGCGCAGAGCGTCCTGCCGGGCACGCGCTATTACGGCGAGGTGCGCGGCAAGCGGCTGCCAGTCGAGGTTGTGCCGCTGCCTTTTGTGAAACAAACCTACAAGCGCTGACAGGGAAGGGACCAGCGACATGAAATTCACCGAACAACATGAATGGCTCGAAATCGAGGGTGACCTGGTGGTGGTGGGGATCACCACCCATGCCGCCGAGCAGCTGGGCGACGTGGTCTTTGTCGAGCTGCCCGAGCCGGGCACCACGGTGAGCAAGGACGACGAGGTGGTGGTGATCGAGTCGGTCAAGGCGGCCTCGGACATCCTCGCGCCGCTGGATGGCGAGATCGTCGAGGTCAACGAGGCGATTGTCGAGGATCCGGGCAAGGTCAACGAGGATCCCGAGGGCGAGGCCTGGTTCTTCAAGATGAAGATCGAGGATCTGTCGGCGCTCGACGAGCTGATGGACGATGCCGCCTACAAGGATTTCGTCGGCTGACGGCACCCGGCGAACGGTGGGCAGATTGCCCACCCTACGGGTGCCTTTGCCCCGCGCCGGCAAAGCGGCGGAGAGGGCGGCATTCGAGTATTTTTAGAAAGATGAAAGGGCGGGGGAGTCCCTCCGCCCCGATGCTGGACATTCTGGACGGACAGACATGGCTTTCACCCCGACCGACTATCACCCCTACGATTTCGCCAACCGGCGCCATATCGGGCCTTCGCCCGCCGAGATGGAGGCGATGTTTGCCACGCTCGGGGTTGCCGATCTCGACACGCTGATCGCCGAGACCGTGCCGCAGGGCATCCGCCAGGCGTCGGCGCTCGATTTCGGCGCGCCGCTTTCCGAGCGCGAGATGCTGTGGCGGCTCGAAGAGGTGGCGAGCCGCAACAAGGTGCTGACCTCGCTGATCGGCCAGGGCTATCACGGCACGATCACGCCGCCGGCGATCCAGCGCAATATCTTCGAGAACCCGGCCTGGTACACCGCCTATACGCCCTATCAGCCGGAGATCTCGCAGGGCCGGCTCGAAGCGCTGCTGAATTACCAGACCATGGTCAGCGACCTGACCGGGCTGGAGATCGCCAATGCCTCGCTGCTCGACGAGGCGACCGCCTGTGCCGAGGCGATGACCATGGCCATGCGCGTGGCGAAATCCAAGGCAAAGGCGTTTTTCGTGGACGAGAACTGTCATCCGCAGAACATCGCGGTGATGCAGACCCGCGCCGCGCCGCTGGGGATCGAGGTGATCGTCGGCGCGCCGGAGACGCTTGAGGCCGACACCGTGTTCGGCGCGATCTTCCAGTATCCCGGCACGTTCGGCGGGCTGCGCGATGTCTCCGCCGAGATGGAGGCGCTGCACGCCGCCAAGGCCATCGGCATCGTCGCCGCCGATATCATGGCGCTGTGTCTGCTGAAGGAGCCGGGCGCGATGGGCGCCGATATCGCCGTGGGCTCGACCCAGCGTTTCGGCGTGCCGCTGGGCTATGGCGGCCCGCACGCGGCCTATATGGCGACGAAGGATGCCTATAAGCGCGCCATGCCCGGGCGCATCGTCGGCGTTTCGGTGGACAGCCACGGCAACCGCGCCTACCGGCTGGCGCTGCAAACCCGCGAGCAGCATATCCGCCGCGAGAAAGCCACCTCCAACGTCTGCACCGCGCAGGCACTGCTGGCGGTGATGGCGGGCTTTTATGCGGTGTTCCACGGCCCCGAGGGGCTCAAGGCCATTGCGCAGCGCATCCATCTCAAGACCGCGCGGCTGGCCAAGGGTCTGGAGGAGGCGGGTTTTGCCGTCGAGCCGGAGGCGTTTTTCGACACGATCACCGTGGAAGTCGGGCTGTTGCAGCGCGGCGTGTTGCAGGCCGCGGTCAAGGAGGGCGTGAACCTGCGCCGGGTCGGCAAGACCAAGGTGGGCATCACCCTGGACGAGGCCACGCGGCCCGCCACCATCGAAGCGGTGTGGCGCGCCTTTGGTCTCGTGCGCAAGGACGAGGAAGGGGTCGCAGAGTATCGGCTGCCCGACGCGCTGCTGCGCGAGAGCGGGTATCTCGGCCACGAGATCTTTCAGATGAACCGCGCCGAGACCGAGATGATGCGCTATATGCGCCGTCTCGCCGACCGCGATCTGGCGCTCGACCGGGCGATGATCCCGCTCGGCTCCTGCACGATGAAGCTCAACGCCGCCGCCGAGATGATGCCGGTGAGCTGGCGCGAATTCGCCAATCTGCACCCCTACGCCCCCGCCGATCAGGCGCGCGGCTATGCCGAGATGATCGGCGATCTGTCGGAGAAGCTCTGCGCGATCACCGGCTACGATGCGTTTTCCATGCAGCCCAATTCCGGCGCGCAGGGGGAATATGCGGGTCTGCTGACCATCGCCTCCTGGCAGCGGGCGCGGGGTGAGGGGCAGCGCGATGTCTGCCTGATTCCGGTCAATGCCCATGGCACCAACCCGGCCTCGGCGCATATGGTCGGCTGGACTGTCGTGGCGGTGAAATGCGACGAGAAGGGCTCCATCGACCTCGACGATTTCCGCGCAAAGGCCGAGCAGCATTCCGACAGGCTGGCGGCCTGCATGATCACCTACCCCTCGACCCATGGCGTGTTCGAGGAGACGGTGAAGGAGGTCTGCGCCATCACCCATGAGCATGGCGGGCAGGTCTATATCGACGGCGCCAATATGAATGCCATGGTCGGCCTGTCGCGGCCCGGCGATCTGGGTGGCGATGTGAGCCACCTCAATCTGCACAAGACCTTCTGCATCCCGCATGGCGGCGGCGGCCCCGGCATGGGCCCGATCGGCGTCAAGGAGCATCTGGTGCCGCATCTGCCCGCCGATCCGCTGACCGGCGGCGTGGCCGGGCCGGTTTCGGCGGCGGCCTTCGGCTCGCCCTCGCTGCTGCCGATCTCCTGGGGTTATATCCTGATGATGGGCGGCGAGGGGCTGACTCAGGCGACGCGGGCGGCGATCCTCAACGCCAATTACATCGCGGCGCGGCTCTCCGGCGCCTATGAGATCCTCTATACCGGCCCCAAGGGGCGGGTGGCGCATGAATGCATTCTCGATGTGCGCCCCTTCGAGAAATCGGCTGGCGTCACGGTGGAGGATATCGCCAAGCGGCTGGTCGATTGCGGCTTTCACGCGCCGACCATGAGCTGGCCGGTGGCGGGCACGCTGATGGTGGAGCCGACAGAGAGTGAGACCAAGGCAGAGCTCGACCGGTTCTGCGACGCGATGCTGGCGATCCGCGAGGAGATCCGCGCCATCGAAGAGGGCAGCATGGATGCGGAGAACAACCCGCTGAAACACGCCCCGCACACGATGGAAGACCTCGTGCGCGACTGGGACAGGCCCTATTCGCGCGAGCAGGGCTGTTTCCCGCCGGGCGCCTTCCGGGTCGACAAATACTGGCCGCCGGTCAACCGGGTGGACAACGCCTATGGCGACCGGCACCTGATCTGCACCTGCCCGCCGATGTCGGACTACGCCGACGCAGCGGAGTAACGCGCGGCTCGGACACACAGAGCGGACGGGGCGGGCGCTGTGGCGCCCGCCTCCAAAATCCCACGCACCGTTCTGCCTGAGAACCGTGCAGCGCCGGCCCCGGATTGACGATCCGGCAACACTTGCGCAATAGCCTACGCCCCGACGCCCCATTGCCTTTGAATCGCCTCACTCCACGGGCTAGAAAGGCCCGAGGCACGCCTAGGGGGGCTTATGGCGTGGAATTGTCCCGGAGAATCCGGATTGCGAGTGATGACACAGGCCCCGAATACCGATTCCGACCACGCGCCCGGCCAAGCGGGCCTCACCTCCCTGCCCTATCGCAGCGATATCGACGGGCTGCGCGCCATCGCCGTGCTGGCGGTGGTGTTTTACCATTTCGGCCTGCCCGGCTTCGAGGGCGGATTTGTCGGCGTCGACATCTTCTTCGTGATCTCGGGCTTCCTGATCGGCGGCATCCTCTGGCGCGAATACGACCGCACCGGGCGGATCTGGCTGCGGCATTTCTATATCCGCCGCTTCCGCCGGCTGGCGCCGGCCTTCTTCACCATGGCGATGGTCACCGCGCTGTTCTCATGGGCGCTGCTGCTGCCCTTCGAATTCCGCGAATTCGGCAAGCAGCTCATCGCCGCGACGGTCTATCTCTCCAACGTGCTGTTCTTTCGGCAGGCGGGCTATTTCGACACCGCGTCGGAGGAAAAACCGCTGCTGCACACCTGGTCGCTGGCGGTGGAGGAGCAGTTCTATATCTTCCTGCCGCTCTTCATCCTGCTGCTGTCGCGCAACCGCCGCGCGCTGATCCTGGCGCTGGTGGGCTGCTGGGCGGCCTCGCTCGCCGCCTGCATCACGTTCACGCCCACGCATCAGACCGCGACCTTCTATCTCTTCCCCTTCCGCGCCTGGGAAATGCTGAGCGGCGTGCTGCTGGCGATCTGGGGCTGCGAAAGCGGGCGCCGCTGGCAGGGCTATGCGGGGCTGAGCTGGCTTGGCCTCGCGCTGGTGCTGGCCTCGCTGCTGCTGATCCCGGCGGGGCCGCATTTCCCCGGGATCCTCGCGGTCTTTCCGGTACTGGGCACGGTCCTGCTTCTGGCGAATGGCTGCGGGCGGGGCACGGTCAATCGGATGCTCTCGGCGCGCGAGCCGGTGTTCTTCGGCAAGATCTCTTATTCGCTCTATCTCTGGCACTGGCCGGTGATGACGCTCTCGGTCTATCTGCGCGGCGGCTATGCCAATATGGCCGAGGCGGTGGGCTGGATGGCGCTTTCGGTTGTGCTGGCCTGGCTGTCCTGGCGTTTCGTGGAAAACCCGGTGCGGCGGCTGCGCGTGCCGGGCACCGCGATCTTTGGCGGCACCGTGGCGGCCTCGGCCTGCCTGCTCGCCATCGGAAGCTGGCTCTATCTCAAGGACGGGCTGCCCGAGCGCTTCGGTCCGGAGGTGCGCCCGCATATCGCCGCCTCCGCCGATTTCCTGCAAGACTGGAGCCGCTGCGAGACCGCCTCCGACGGGCCGCTCATGGGTCTGGAGATCTGCCCCATCGGCCCCGAGGGCGCGCCGCAGGTGCTGGTCTGGGGCGACAGCCATGTGCGCGCCTTCAAGGAGGGGCTCGACCTCGCCGCGCATGAGGCGGGCACGCCGGGCATGATCATCTGGCGCGCGGGCTGCCCGCCGCTCTTCGATATCCGCAAGGTCGAGAGCGCGGCAACGCTTGCGCAGGACACCGCCTGCACCAATGCCAATCTCCAGATCCGGCAGGCGCTCGGCCTGCTGCCCTCGCTGAAAAAGGTCATGCTGATCGGGCGCTGGACCTATTACGCCAGCGGCACCGGCATCGGGCTCGACGCGCATAACACCATCGCCATCCACCCCACCGACACGCCCGCCCGCGTCGGCGCACCGCAGGACGGCATCGTCGCCAAGGCCGCCCGCGCCACCGTCAACACCCTGCTCGACCGGTTCGAAGAGGTGATCGTGCTGCGCCAGCCGCCCGAGATCGCGCAATACGATAGCCGCATCGCCGCGCGCGAGACCGCCCATGCGGGCTGGCCGCTGGCCAAGCCGCCGGTCATCCAGAGCAGCATGCCCCGCGCCGCCCTCGCCCAGCGCATCGACGCCGCCGAGGCACCCTGGCGCGCCATGGCAGAGGCCGGCGTCATCACCTGGATCGACCCCTGGCCGCGGATCTGCGACGAAAGCGCCTGTCACGCGCTGGTGGACGGCACGGGCTATTATTTCGACAACAACCACATGACCAACAGCGCCGCGCTGGCGCTGCGCGGGCTCTTCGCCCCGATCTTCGCGCCGGGCGAGGGGGCCGAATCGTGAGCCATCCGGCCAGCGCGGTGGAGTGGGATGTCATCGTGATCGGCACCGGCATCGGTGGCGGCACCGCCGGGCGCGCGCTGGCCGAGGCCGGGCGCCGGGTGCTGTTTCTCGAACAGGGCGCAGCCGGGCACCGCAGCGAGCGCAACGGGTTGTCCGAGATCTTCGTGCCCGAGGCACGGCTGGCGCGCGGGCTCTGGCCGACGCCGCTGCATGCGGAGGTGAACGGGCAGGAGAACACATTCTACGCACCGCTCGGCGCCGGGGTCGGCGGCTCTTCGGTGTTCTATGCCGCGACGCTGGAGCGGCCCGAACGCCACGATCTCGACGATCTGATCGACCGGCCCCACCCCACCGGCGGCTGGCCCGTCGGGTTCGACACGATGCGCCCGTGGTACGACCGCGCGGCGGAGCTCTACCGCATCCACGGCACCCAGGATCCGCTCTCGCCCGAGCCGCCCATGACGATGGCCGCACCGCCGCCGCTCAACCCCACCGAAACCGCGCTGATGGCGGCGTTCGAACGGCGCGGGCTGCATCCCTATCACGCCCATACCGCCATCGACCGGGTCGAGGGCTGTCTGAACTGCCTCGGCGCGAAATGTCCGAAGCGCTGCAAGATGGACGGGCGCTCCGCCGGGGTGGAGCCGGCGCTGGCCACCGGCAACGCCACGCTGATCGACCGCGCCGAGGTGACCCGGCTTCTGGGCGCGGGCGACCGGGTCGAAGGGGTCGAGGCGCGGATCGGAGGTGAACTCCAGGTGTTTCGCGCGGACCATGTGGTGCTCGCCGGCGGCGCGCTCGGCTCGCCCAGGCTGCTGCTGGCCTCCGCCTGCGAGGCCTGGCCGGAGGGCGCCGCCAACGGCTCCGGCATGGTCGGGCGCAACCTGATGTTCCATCTCAACGAGATGTTCGCGCTCTGGCCGCCGCGCGGCACGCCGGATGCGGGGGCGACAAAATCCATCGCCCTGCGCGATCTCTACCTGCGCGAGGGCGCGCGGCTCGGTATGATCCAGGCCATGGGCATCCGCGCCTCCTATGGCGAGATCGTGCACTACCTCAACCTGATGCTTGCCCGTTCGGCCCTGCGCCGCGTGCCGGGGCTGAGCCAGCTTACGCGTATTCCGGCAGCGATTGCGGCAAAGCTTTTCGGCCAGGCGCAGATTTTCGTCGGGCTGATGGAGGATCTGCCCTATCCGGAAAACCGCGTCACCTATGACCCGGCACAGCCCGACCGTCTCTCGGTCAGCTATCGCTACGAGCCGGAGCTGCTGGCCCGGCGCAAGGCCTTTCGCCGGGCCATCTCGCGCGCGTTCCGGGGGCAGCGGCATGTGTTCCTCGGCATGGGGCCGGAGCTGAATTTCGGCCACCCGAGCGGCACGCTGCGCTTTGGCACCGATCCCGCAAGCTCGGTGCTGAACGCCGATTGCCGCGCCCAAGAGCTGCGCAATCTCTGGGTGACGGATGCGTCCTTCATGCCGACCTCGATGGGGGTGAACCCCAGCCTGACCATCGCCGCCAACGCCCTGCGCGTGGCGGGCATCATCGCAAAGGAGCCGGCATGACCCGCCTCACCCCGCAAGACGGCATCGCCATCGTCACCGGCGCCGGTTCCGGCCTCGGCCGCGCGCTGGCGCTGGAGCTGGTGCGGCAGGGCTTCACCGTGATCGGCACCGGGCGCCGCGCCGACGCGCTGGAAGAGACCCGCGCGCTGGCCTCGGGTGCCTTTCATCCGCTGCCGCTGGATGTCAGCGACGCGCAGGCGGTGAGCGAGGCGTTTGCAGAGATCCGCGCGCAGCATGGCCGCATCGCCTTGCTGATCAACAACGCCGCCGTGTATCCGCGCCGCGATATCCTCGACGAGAGCGGCGAGAGCTTCATGCAGACCGTGGCGATCAATCTCGGCGGGGTCGTCGCCTGTTCCCGCGCCGCGCTCGACAGCATGTGCGAGACCGGACGGGGCCGCATCCTGAACGTGGCGACTTTTGCCGATCTCACCCCCCTGCCCGCCTCCTCGGCCTATTCGGTCTCGAAAGGCGCGGCGCGGATCTTTACCCGCGCGCTCATCGCCGATCTGGGCGACCGCTTTCCCGGCATCGTCATCGGCGACTGGATGCCCGGCATGCTGAAGACCGCGATGGGCATCCCCGACGGCGTGGCCCCTGAAGTTTCAGCGAAATGGGGTGTAGAGCTGGCGCTGCGGATGGATCCGGCGCTGACCGGCGCGGTGTTCGAGATGGACCGCGAGATCCTGCCGCCACGCGGGCTCAAGGGCAAGCTCAAGGATCTGCTGCTGATGCGCCGCCGCGTGCCAAGACAGCTCTGACCTCTCGGAAAACGCCAAAAAAATACGCCCCCGGAAAGGGGGCGCATCTCATATGTCGGTGCCGAAGAGCTCAGATCGACTCTTTGATCCAGCTTTCCAGCGAGGCCTTGGGCGCGGCGCCGGTGCGGTTCGAGATCACTTCGCCATCCTTGAAGATGAACAGCGCCGGGATGCCGCGCACGCCGAGCGAAGCCGCCACGCCGTGATTGTTGTCGACATCGACCTTGGCAACCTTGATCTTGCCTTCATACTGTTCGGCCAGCTCTTCGAGGGCCGGGCCGATCTGCTTGCAGGGGCCGCACCATTCGGCCCAGAAATCGACCACGACGGGAATGTCGGAGCCTTTCACTTCCTCATCGAAGGTCGCGTCGGTGACGGGAACGGTGGCCATTGGAATCTCCTTGCGGGTTTGGCAGCCAGTATCTTGGGGGGCGAAGGTAGGTAGGGGCCGGGGAGTCGTCAAGCGGTCGTAGCGCGCGCCAGTGCCGCAGACACAAGATCGTGTGGCAGTGACGTATAGTTCTGCGTTGCCGTCCAGATCAGCCCGGTTTCGATCTCGCGCCCGGGATAGAGCTGGGCCAGCGCCGCCGCATAGGCGCCCATCTGGCGCAGCAGCCCCTCGGGGGTGTCCGCTGCGGTGGTCGGCACGGTGCAGTTGGATTTGAAATCCACCGCGATCACCTTCTCCGGCGTGACGATCAGCCGGTCGATGATGCCGTGAATGCGCCCGACCGGCGCGATCTCGGCGGTGAGCGGCACCTCGGCGAGGCTGTCGGGGGCAAAGAACGGCGTCAGCGTGTCTGCGGCCAGCACCGCCAGCGCTTCGGTCACGAGGGTTTCGGTGTCCTCGGGCAGCTCCTCGGCGATGGCCAGCACATGCGGCACGGCGGCAGGCCGGGCATCGGGGGGCAGGGCAGAGAGGTGTTCCAGCAGCAGGTGCAGCACGGTGCCGCGCAGCATGGCGGCCTCGACATCCTCGCCATCTTCGCCGGCCAGCGCCTTGGCGCCGCCAAGCGCCGAGGGCGAGACGGATTCCAGCGGAGCGTCCGGCAGCGGCGCGGGCTGGCGGAACAGCTCCGGCAGGGCCGTCTCTTGCCGCAGGATCTCCGGTGCGGGCTCATGCGGCAGCGCGCTCCAGTCGGCCTGTCCCAGCCGCAGCCCCTCATCCCTGCCCCAGGCGCCGAAATCGAACGTGGCCGGCTCCGCTCCGGAGCGCTCCATGCCCTGCCGCACCTGATCGTACCAGGCATTGCCCTGCGCCCCCAGCCTGCCGGCGGCGGCGACCACCAGCCATTTCTCCGCCCGGGTCAGCGCCACGTAAAGCAGCCGGTCGCGTTCGCGCTGATTGGCGTCTTTCGCCCGCTCCAGCGCCTCGGCCTGCACCCGTGGCTGCGCCTCGGCGCTGGCCTTCCAGACGGTGCCGGTATCGCCGTCGAGCAGGCTGTCGCGGATCTGAGCATTGGGCTCGGCGCAGTCCGGCAGGATGACGATGGGCGCCTCGAGCCCCTTGGCGCCATGCACTGTCATCACCCTGATCCGTGCCCCGGCGCTGTCCGGCGCGCGCTTGATCTCCAGATCGTCGGTCTGCATCCATTCCAGGAACCCGGTGAGCGAGGGCACCTCGGTCTGCTCATAGGCCAGCGCCTGCCCGAGCAGCGCATTGATGCCGTCCTCTGCCTCTTCGCCCAGCCGTCCGAGCAGCTTCTGCCGGCCCTCGTGCCGGGTCAGGATGCGCTCGATCAGATCGAAGGGGCGCAGGAAGTCCGCCTTGCTCCGCAGATCGTCGAGCACCGCCATCACCTGAGGGTATGCGTCTCTGTTTCCGCGCAATGCGGCCCAGAGATAGCCCTCGCGCGGCTGCGCCAGAGTGAACAGATCCTGCTCGCCCAGGCCGAAGAGCGGCGAGCGCAGCGCGGTGGCAAGCGAGAGGTCGTCCTCGGGCGTGGCGAGAAAGCTGAGCAGCGCACCGATATCCTTCACCGCCAGCTCGGACATCACCTTGAGCCGGTCGGCGCCGGCGATGGGCAGGGCGCGCTGCTTGCAGGCGCGGATGATCTCGGTAAAGAGCGTGCCGCGCCCGCGCACGAGGATCAGGAAATCGCCGGCATGGGCGGGGCGGGTGCGGTACTGGCCGCTGAAGCCGATCTCTTCGGGCAGCGGTGTGCCAAGGGTCTTTTCGATGAACCCCGCGACGCGGTTGGCGAGGATCACCGCGTGATGGCGCTCGCCCACGCGGTCGACCGGCTCGAACCATTCGGTCTCGTCTTCCTCCTCCTTGCCGGGCTCAACATGCGGCCAGAGATCCACCCGCCCGGGCATCTCGGATTTGAAGGCGCGGTGTTTCTGGTCCTGCGAAAACCCCGCCGCCTCGCGCCCGTCAAAGGTGTTGTCGACCAGCCGCAGGATCGGCTCGGCCGAGCGAAAGCTGTATTCCAGCATCATCCGGCTCAGCGGCGCGTCGGTGCGTTTCAGCCGCTCGGCGAACTCGTCGCACATGCGGTCGAATTCGCGCGGATCGGCGCCCTGAAAGCTGTAGATCGACTGTTTCTTGTCGCCCACCACAAAGATCGTGCGCCGCACATCGGCGCGCGCGCCCTCGCCGCTGGTGAACTCATGCGCCAGCCGCTCGATCACCTGCCATTGCACCGGGCTGGTGTCCTGCGCCTCGTCCACCAGAATGTGGTCGATGCCGCCATCGAGCCGATAGAGTACCCATTCCGCCACCCGGTCATCGGATAGCAGATCGCGCGCGCGGGTCACCAGATCGTCGAAATCGAGCCAGCCGCGCCGCTGCTTTTCGGCCTCATAGGCGGGCAGAAACGCCTGCGCGAAGCGGTGAAGCGCCAGCTCGCGCTCGGCGGCGGCCAGCGCCAGCCGGG
Organism: Salipiger abyssi; assembly: GCF_017311415.1. Taxonomy (GTDB): domain Bacteria; phylum Pseudomonadota; class Alphaproteobacteria; order Rhodobacterales; family Rhodobacteraceae; genus Salipiger; species Salipiger abyssi_A. Next base: position 375,142 of record NZ_JAEKIS010000001.1, read on the forward strand.
TCTCGCGGGCGGATTCCACCCGGCGCATGAGGTCGTCGAGCGCGCCCATATGCGGCGCCAGCGCGCCGTTTTGCAGCCCCTTGGTGGGGAATTTTCCGAGCTTGGCGGTGAACGGCTCCTTGGCGCCCTTGCCGGTCAGCAGCACCGCCTCGAGGATCTCCAGCGCGTCGAGACCGGGCGCGGTGATACGCGCCAACTGCGCGGCGGCTTTCTGGTCGTTGGCGCCCGATCCGGAGAGCGCCGGCACCATCGCCTCCAGCAGCGCCATTTCGCCGCCGAGGAACACCCGCGCCAGCAGCGCCTCGCGGCTGTCGTCGGGGGCAAGATCGTAGAGCGCAAACAGCGCCTCGCGCGAGCGGGCGGGCAGGAATGCGTCTCTGTTCCCGCAGATTTCGGCCAGAAGCTTTTCCGGCTCGTCGCTTAGCCAGCCCGCGAGATCGGCGACCAGATGGCCGTGGGCGCCCTCGGACAGCCGATCGAGCACATCGGCGCGCAGGATCTGCGCGGCGCGGTCCTCCATCTCGTGGAACTGCGGCGAGACGCCGGCCTCTAGCGGAAAGCGCCGCAGCAGCGAGGCACAGAAGGAGTGAATGGTCTGGATGCGCAGCCCGCCCGGCGTCTCGATGGCGCGGGCAAAGAGCGTGCGGGCGCCGGCCAGCCGGTCGGGCGGCAGCGGGCCGTCGAGCCCGAGCTGGCGCAGCTCGTCGCGCAGCGCCTCGTCCTCCAGCATCGCCCAGGCGCCGAGCCGGCGAAACAGCCGGTTCTGCATCTCGGTCGCGGCGGCCTTGGTGTAGGTCAGGCACAGGATGTGTTCCGGCAGCACCCCGTCGAGCAGCAGCCGCGCCACCCGGTCGGTCAGCACCCGGGTCTTGCCCGAGCCGGCATTGGCCGAGAGCCAGGTCGAACAGTCGGGGCGCGCGGCGCGCACCTGCGCTTCGGTGGCCTCGTCACGCTTCATTCCAGCACCTCGCGCTGCGCCTCGTCGATCACGTCCCATTCGCCGAAGCGGGCGAGGTGATCGTATTCGGACACATCCTTTTCCTTGAGCAGCGCAGCGCGGGCAGTATAGCCGCGCTCCGGTTCCGCCCAGCGGGTCATGAGCGTCTCGAACTCGGCCCAAACCTGCGCGGCTGGCATTTCGTCGAGCGGCGCCGGCACCTCTTTGGGATTGGCCGCGACCGAGACGAACACCGCGCGTTCGGTGTGGCGCGGCTGAAGCTCGCGGAAGGCGCCGCGCTCGACCATGGCGGCTTCGAGCAGCAGCTGCTTGTCGAAATAGCGCTGCTCCTTGGGGCTGGGGGCGGCGCCGGTCTTGTAATCGTAAAGATGCGCACCGCCGCGCGCGTCGATGTCGATCCGGTCGGCCTTGCCGCGCAGGGTAAAACCGAGCTGCGGGATCTCGCCATGACCCATGATCTCGTAATGCGCGGGCGTGGCCACAGCCTGTCTCGCGCGCTCGGTCTCGGTGAACCAGAGCGCGATCTTGGCCAGCCGCGCGCGCCAAAGATGGCGGGTTGTCGGATAGGGCACGATCTGCGGATCGCCTATAATTGTGTCGGTCTTGCGCAGCAGTGCCTCGACACTGAGTTGCGCCGGATCAGAGACGCTTTCCTTGACGAACTCCTCCAGCACGCGGTGGATCAGCGTGCCACGCAGCAGCGCATCGGGGGCGCGTTGCAGCGGGTTGAGCGGCGCGAGCCGCAACACCCGCTTGGCATAGATGTGGAAGGGGTCGCGGATCAGATGCTTGATCTCGGTGACCGAAAGCGTGCGCGGCCGTGCCGCCAGTGGTGGGGCCGGCGAGGGGCGCGGCGCCGGGGCACAGGGCACGGGCTTTTCCAGCGCGCGGGCCAGCGCCAGCCAATGGCCGCCCCGCGCGCGCATGTCCTTCAGCGCCTGCGGCCCGTTCCGGTCGGGCAGCCCGTTCATCAGGTTCATCAGCCGGTTCAACCAGCGCGAGGGCACGGTTTCCGCATCGTCGGATTTCAGCGCGCGGGTCAGCCAGACCTGTGGCGCGGCCACCGCCTGCTGAAAGTCATGCGCGGCCAGCCCGATACGCCGCTCCGGCACCAAAAGGCCCGCGCGGTGCCGCATCCGCCGGTTCAGCCAGGGGTCGGCGCCGGGCAGCTCGGGCCAGCTGCCTTCGTTCAGACCGCCGAGGATCAGCAGATCGGCGCCCATCACCCGCGCCTCAAGCGTGCCCCAGATCAGGATGCGCGGATGCGGCGCGTCGCGGTCGCGCAGCTCGTGCCCCGAGAGCACCGCGCCAAAGAGGTCGGCATAGTCGCGCGCATCCAGATCGGTGCCAAAGCCTGCCTCGTCGCGCAGATCTTCGATCACCGCGCGGGTCTTGCGCCCGGCGGCCTCTTTCCAGAGCTCGGAATCCGTACCCTGCGGCCCGGCGGCGATGCTCTCGGCGCGGGACAGATGGTCTTCGATCCAGTTGGCAAGCGGGCGGGTGCCGTGCTGCGGGGGATGGCAGAAACAGGCGGCAACCCATTCCGCCCAGGCCTCCTGTTTCGCCGCCACGCCCCAGGCGCGCAGCTGCTCGGGCTGCGGATAGGGCCAGGATTTGCGGCGGATATGCAGCTCCAGCTCGCGGGTGGCGCGGAGGTGCTCGCCGCGCGCGTGGCCGCTATGGGTGAGCGGATGCTTGAGCAGGGTGAGCAGCGCCTCGGCGGTCAGATCCTGCTGGAACAGGGTCGAAACATGGCGCAGAAACCGGCCCGGCGGGGTCAGTTGCAGCGGCGTGCCGGCGCTGTCGTCGGGCAGGATGCCCCAGCGGTCGAGCGCCGCCGTCACCTGCCGGGTCAGCATCCGGTCGGGGGTGATCAGCGCGGCGGTCACGCCGTCCTCGGCGGCCTGACGCAGGCGCAGGGCGATGGCGGTGGCCTCGTCGCGCTGGGTGGGTGCTTCGACCAGCGTCAGCTCGGTGGTGGCCTCGGTCAGATCGGGCAGGCCCGGCCCCTCGTCACGCCATTGATCGGTGACCGGCGCGGGCCGCAGCGCCAGCGAAATCAGTCGGTTGCGCCCGGGGCTGGGCGCTGCCTGTTCGGTCCAGTGGGCAATGTCGCGCGGGCGCAGCTCCAGCTCGCGCATCAGCCGGGCAAAGCGGAACTGCGGGTGATCCTCGCCCGAGAGCGCATCGGTGAGCCCGTCCCAGACCGTTTCCGGCGTGTCGAAATCGAAGCCGGGCAGCACCAGCGCGCCCTGCGGCAGCCGTGCCACCGCCTGCATCAGCCGGTTGGTCATCCCGCGCGAGCCGGTGGAGCCGGCCAGGATCACCGGGTGCTGCGGCGGCTGCGCTTCCCAGTCTTTCAGTCTCTGTTCCAGCGCAAAACGGCGAAAGGCGACGGTGTCCGGCGCCTCGTCCCCGTCCTCGAAATAACGCTGCACGATGTTGAAAAAGCTGAGCGCCCGCTGCCAGTGGCCGGATTCGTCGCTGACATCCAGCGCCGCGATATCGTCGGGCGAAACGCCCTCGTCCTGCATCTCGTCCATCAGCGTGGCAAGGCTGTCGGCGAGGTCGAACAGGGTGCTGCGCGGTGCGAGATCGGGCTGCGCGTCGAGCAGTTTCGACACCAGCCCGGTCAGCTCCAGCCGCCGCCGCAGCGGCGAGACCGGCGCCGGCAGATGCGCCAGCGCGATCGGGTCGGCGACATTGCCCAAGAGCCGGATGCGCGGCAGCAGCGTGGCCGGCCCCTGGTCAAAGATCTGCCGGATGCGCCGCGCCATGCGGGTGGTGTTCACGATCAGTTCGGCCCGCGCCATGGCCTCGGGCGGCTGCCCTTCCATGCGGGCGCGCAGGCCCGCGACCAGCGCCGCCGGGAAATCGACACCGGGGGCGAGCGCGAAGACGCGGGGGGTGGCGGAGGGCTCAAACATCGGCGCCCAGCATCTCTTCGGCGAGCCGGATGCCCTCGGGATGGCCGACATCGCACCAGTGGCCGGGATAGGGCAGGCCGAAGAGCCGGCCCTCTTCGTGCATGACGTTCCAGAGGCGGTTCAGCGAAAACACGCGATCAGGGATATCGGCCAGCCCGCCGGTCTTGAGGATCTGCGCGCCGGGATAAACGAGATCGCCCTGGCGCAGCAGCCGGCCGGCGCCGTCCATGCTGAAATCGCCGGCGGTCTTGCGGCCCACGGCGCGGGCCATGGGCACGCAGAGCAGCAGCGCATCCATGCGCGCGGGATCCCAGGCCTCGGCCAGCAGGCGCAGGGGGTTGGGCCCGGACCAGACCGCATCGGTGTTGAGCGTAAAGAGCGGATCCTGCCCCAGCAGCGGCAGGGCGGCGCGCAGACCGCCGCCGGTGTCAAGAATCTCCGGCTCTTCACGCACAACGGCGATGTCACGCCCGGCGAGATGCGCTTCGAGCTGGTCGGCGCGGTAATGCGCGTTGACCACCCGCCGCAGCTTGCCATAGCCCTCGGCCAGATCCAGCGCGTGGTCGATGAGCGGCTTGCCCGCCACCTCGATCAGCGGTTTCGGACGGTCGGCGGTCAGCGCGCCCATGCGGGTGCCGAACCCGGCGGCAAAGAGCATCAGGGCGTCGGGCATGGGGATTTCAGCCTTTGCAGAATGTCCGGGGTCGGGGCAGGCAGCGCGTCGCGCAGCAGTGTTGCGATCTCGGCCAGCGCCGGGTGGCGCAGGTCGGTTTGCAGATGCCCCCAGACCCGGGGGATGAGGTCGATGTAATGCGATTTGCCGCGCGTCGCCGCGAGCCGGGCGAAGACGCCGAGGATACGCAGGTTGCGCTGCGCGCCCAGCACCGCCAGCGCGGCGCGGAAGGGCTGCTCGGGAAGGCCGGTTGCGGTGAGATAGTGACGAATTGCCGCCTCGGCGGTGGCGGGTGCCACATCGCGGCGGGCGTCTTCGATCAGGGAGACGAGATCGTAGGCGCGATGGCCTTGCAGCGCGTCCTGGAAATCCAGCAGACCGGCGCGGGCGGCGCCCTCGCGGTCGGGCAGCCAGAGGATATTCTCGGCGTGGTAATCGCGCAGGATCATCACATCGGTCTCGGGCGCGTGGGTGGCCAGCGCGGTCTCGAACGCGGCGGCGCAGGCCTCCTTTGTGCCGGACGGGGCCGGCTGGCCGGCGCCTTCCGCATAACAGTCAAAGGCAAGGTCAGTCATCGCGGCAAGGCGCGCGGGATCGGCGCGCGGCAAATCGGGCGGCGCGGGGTGCCGGTGCAGGGCGATCAACGCGTCGGTTGCGGCGAGATAGAGCCGCTTTTCGGTCTCCGGATCGGTTGCGAGCCGGGCAATCAGCCCGTCGCCCAGATCCTCGATCAGCAGCAGGCCCGGCGCTTCGGCGAGGATGCGCGGCGCTCTGAGGCCGAGCGACAGCAGATGCCGCGCGAGCCGGGCAAAGAGCGCGGTGTCGCCCTCGGGGTCTTCCATGAGGATCGCCGTTTCGCCACCGCGCGTCAGGCGGCTGTAACGCCGCGCCGAGGCGTCGCCCGCCAGCGGTTTAGCCACGGCCTCTGCCCAGCCGGCCTTTGTGAGAAAGGCGGTGCTCATGCGGTCAACCCCGTGAGCACCGCGTCCCAGCGCGGATCGGTCCAGTCGAGCGCAAGCTGCCTGACATCCTCACCCTCGCCCATGGCGAAGCCCAGCGACAGCGCGCCCTGCGGGGCGAGATCCTCCAGCCGGTCGGGCCATTCGATCAGGCAGATCGCGGTCTCGAACGCGTCGGTGAGACCGAGCTCGGCGCATTGGTCGGGATCGGAGAGCCGGTAGAGATCCGCATGCCAGAGCTCACCGGCGCGTGTCTCATAGACCTGCACCAGCGTGAAGGTGGGCGAGGGCACATCCTCGGGCGCGTCCTGAAGCGCCTGGATCAGGCAGCGGGCGAAATGGGTCTTGCCGGCGCCGATACCGCCGGAGAGCAACAGCACGTCGCCCGGTCGCAGCCTCTCTGCAAGCCGGGTGGCGAGGGAGCAGGTCGCTTCGGGTGAGGCGAGGGTGAGCGCGACGCGGGGCAAAGTCATGGCGCGAAAATACCCTGCGCGCGCGGCGGCGCAAGCGGGATCAGGCGTCGGCGCCCTGCACCTCGGCGGGGATTTTCGCCGGGCAGAGGCAGGGGCTGAACCGGATCAGCGTCGCCCCGCCGCTGAGCGGCTCGGCCCGGCAGAGCAGGCGCTGGCCGTCGAGCGTTTGCAGCTCGGCATCCCAGCCGGCGCGGTCGCCCAGGGTCAGGGTGAAATCGCGCAGCTCGCCCCAGATCGGGCTGGGCCGGCAGTTCGCCTGCCAGTCGCGGGTCGCCTCTGCAATGCCGATTTCTGCGATGCTGCTGTCGGGATCGCTGCCCCAGAGCTGGCGATAGGGATCGTTGCAGAAGGACAGGACACCCAACTGCGAGAACACCGCCACCGCGTCGTCGAGACAGTCGAGCACCGCTTGTGTGACCTCGATCTCCTGCCGGAAGCGGCGAGTGAGCGAGATCTCTGCGCTGATATCCTCGAACAGGAAGGCAACGCCGCCATCGGGATGCGGGCGCCCGGTGATCTTGTAGGTGAGCCCCGACGGCAGGTTCCAGGTCTCGACATAGAGATCGCTACTGGCGGCGGCGATGACCTCGCTCAGCTTGTCGCGCCAGCTGCGGTAGTTCTTGGGCTCGGGCATCATCCGTTTTTCGCGCAGCATGTCGAAAAAGCTGAGCAGGTTGGGACGGCCGGAGAGGAATTCGGCCGGCAGTTTTGTAAGGTCGAGGAGCGCCGGGTTGAACAGCACTAGCCGCAGATCCTTGTCGAAGACGGCAAGGGCGATAGGCAGATGCGCGAAAATGCGGGTGAGGGTTTGCAGGAAGTTGCGTTGCGTTGCCTCGGCATGGATCACCGCGTCGATATTCTGCGCGAAGTTCAGCCGCCCCTCGGGGACGCGATAGGATCGCACTTCGTACCAGGATTGAGTGCCGTCTTCGCGCGCGCCGGAGCTGACGCGGCTCACATGGATATCTTCGCGGTCGTCGGGCAGGATATCGAAAGGCGGTGTCGTGCGATCCGCCAGCCCGGCGCCGGTGCACAGATCGTCGAAACTGGTATTGCCCCAAACCACGCGCCGCGTGGAATCCGTCTGCCAGACCGGTGTGGGCGTGCGGGCCATAACATGGCGCAGCTGCGACAGCTCACGCAGATCGGCGCGCAGGCGCAGGCATTCGCCAATGCCTGCCGGCGGGCCGGTGAAGGTCAGGCGTAGCCTGTTGCCATCGGGAGCGAGGGTCATCAGCGTTTCCGGGTCGCCGATGGCCGGCAGTACCGCCGCCTCGGTCGGCTGGACCTCGGGAAGCGGCCCGAAGAACGGGCGCAGCGCGGTGGCGATTTCGGACCAAGTGAGCTGTTCCGCCGGGCCACATTCGAGCAGGTGCCGTGCCTGCAAGGTCGCATCGGTCAGCATGCCGTCCGAAACGAGTATCTCCGTACGTTCCATATGGGGGGTGTCTGAAGGCTTGACTTGTGACGCGGCGTTCGGCATCCGTCCGATCAGCATACCGCCGATGAAAGCCGCCCCTCCGGCGCCAATCCCGGCTGCCAGTGCAATCAAAAAATCCACAAAATAACCCGTTCCGTTTTCGTCTCCCCGTCCGCCATGTTTGAACAAAGAAAGTTAATTTCTTGTTAATAGCTTTCCCCGGGCGAACTCAGATCTCGATGGGACGGTTTTCGCCGAGCGGCGTGCCGGGCGCATGGCGCGGCGCGATCACCTTGCCGTTGGGCCAGACGACTTCGACAATAGCGCCCCGGCGCGCGCCCTTTTCCGAGCCGACGAACGGATCGGCCCCGTTGGCAAAGCTCAGCTCGGCGCCGCTGCGCTCCAGAAGGGTCTTGGCGATGAACAGCCCCAGCCCCATGCCCTCGTATTCCGGGCGTGTCCGGCGGTCGCTCTCGCTGCGCCGCCGCCGCATCAGCGGATCGCCGAGCCGTCCGATCAGATGCGGCGGAAAGCCCTGGCCGTCGTCGATGATGCGCACGGTAACGCTGCCGGCATCCCAGATCGCCTCGACCCAGACCTGACTGCGGGCGAAATCCACCGCGTTCTGGATCAGGTTGCGCAGCCCGTGGATGATCTCGGGCCGGCGCAGGATCTGCGGCGGCAGCGGCGTGCCCTCGGGGCCCGGCCCGGCCTCCACATGGATCTCCTTGCCACGGTTCTCATGCGGTTCGGCGGCCTCGCGGATGACCTCGGTCAGCGGCGCCTGGCGCAGATGCAGATCGTCCTTTCCGGCACGGCCCATGCCCCGCAGGATATCGCGGCAACGGTCGGCCTGGTCGCGGATCAACCGCGCATCCTCCTGAAGCTCCGGGCGGTCGTCGAGATCCTCGATGAGCTCGGCGGAGGTGAGCTTGATCGTCGCCAGCGGCGTACCCAGCTCATGCGCCGCCGCTGCCACCACGCCGCCGAGATCGTTGAGCTTTTGCGCCCGCGACAGTGCCATCTGCGTCGCGGTGAGCGCGTCGGACATGGCGTTCATCTCGCGGGTGATGCGGCGCGCATAGACCGAGATGAACACCAGCGCGATGGTGATCGCCGTCCACTGGCCAAAGACGAAGACCTGCGGCAGTTGCAGGGTGATGCCGTCGAGCGTGCGCAGCGGCAGGTGAAAGAACACCATGACCGTGATCAGCACAAAGGCGGTTATGTTCAGAAGGATGGTCGAGCGCAGCGACAGCGCCGCCGCCGAAACGGTGACCGGCCCCAGAACCAGCAGCGTGAACGGGTTGTTCAGCCCGCCGGTGAGAAAAAGCAAAAAGCAGAGCTGCAACAGGTCGAACATGACCATGAGCAGGTTTTCGTTCTCGGTCAGGCGCTTGTTCTCGGGGAAGATGAACATCGCCACGAGGTTGCCGATGATCGACACGCCCACGGCGAGATAGCACAGCCCGAGCTCCAGCCGCAGATCATAGAGCTGCTGCGCCACCGAGATCGCGATGATCTGGCCGCCGATGGCGACCCAGCGCAGCAGGATCATGGTGCGCAGGCGGATGAAGTTGCTACGCTGGTCCTCGTCCAGCAATCCCAGGTCGGTCTGGCTCATCTGCGCGCTTTCGTCACTTGATCCTGCCGGCCCAATTGTTAGGTCTCCGACACCGCTTTCGCAATCTGCTCCGGGAAAAACTCCGCATGCGCTGGACCTTCGCCGCCGTCTCCGCCCTCGCACTTGCCGCCCTTCTCGGAGGCATCTGGTTCTACACACGCCCCGGCGACCAGGCGAGCGATCCCTTTGCGCCCTGCCGCACGGCGGCGATCGCCGGCGGCTCCGATCAGATCGGCGGCCCGTTCGAGCTGGTCAATTCCGCCGGCGAGACGGTGACCGACAAGGATGTGATCACCGAGCCGACGCTGCTCTATTTCGGCTATACCTTCTGCCCGGATGTCTGCCCGCTCGATACCGTGCGCAACGCCGATGCCGTCGATATTCTCGACGCCCAGGGCAAGAGCGTGACGCCGGTCTTCATCTCCATCGACCCGGAGCGCGACACGCCCGAGGCGGTTGGTGATTTCGCCCATAATATCCACGAGCGCATGATCGGCCTGACCGGCTCGCCCGAGCAGATCAAGGCGGCGAGCCAAGCCTACCGGACCTATTACAAAAAGCAGCCTTCGGATGACGAATTCTATCTCGTCGATCACTCGACCTTTACCTATCTGGTGCTGCCCGAATACGGTTTTGTCGAGTATTTCCGCCGCGAGCTGCCGCCCGAAGACCTTGCCGAACGCGCGGCATGTTTCATCGACCGCATGTAATCGTATGTGCATTTGACCCCCCGGGCGCCGCAGGATATTACCGAAAACCAAGCGTCGAACAGCAGTTGGGGGGACAGTCGTGTCGGAACGGATGATCGAAGATCTGGGAGACGACCGCTCGCTGCTTCTTGTCGACGATGACGAGCCGTTTCTGCGGCGGCTCGCCAAGGCCATGGAAAAGCGCGGTTTCGAAGTCGAGACCGCCGGCTCGGTGGCCGGGGGTAGCGCCATCGCCACGGCGCGGCCGCCAGCCTATGCGGTGGTCGATCTGCGGCTCGAGGATGGCAACGGGCTCGACGTGGTCGAGGTGCTGCGCGAGCGGCGACCCGACTCCCGCATCGTCGTGCTGACCGGCTATGGCGCCATCGCCACGGCGGTGGCCGCGGTCAAGATCGGCGCCACCGATTACCTGTCGAAACCCGCCGATGCCACCGACATCACCAACGCGCTGCTGTCGCGCGGCGACGAGCTTCCGCCGCCGCCCGAGAACCCGATGAGCGCCGACCGTGTACGCTGGGAACATATTCAGCGGGTCTATGAGCTCTGCGACCGCAACGTGTCGGAGACGGCGCGGCGGCTGAACATGCACCGGCGTACGCTGCAACGGATCCTGGCAAAGCGCTCGCCGCGCTGACCGGCTGTTCCCCCAGCAATCACGGACCTCAGCCCTTCGCCGCGAGGATCTCTTCGACCAGTGTTTCCGCCCCGAGGCTGGCGCGGAAATGCGCCTCCACATGCGCGCGCCCGGCCTCACTCAGCCGCTGTGCGTTCTCTGGATGTTGCGCCAGATCGCGGATCGCCCGCGCCAGCGCCGTGGGATCCTTGGGCGGCACCAGCTTGCCGTTCGCCCCGTCGTCGATCAGCTCGCGCACGCCGCCGGCATCGGTGCCGATGGTGGGCACCCCGCAGGACATCGCCTCCATATAGGCCACGCCCAGCGGCTCGTGCCACGAGGCCAGCACGAAGACATGGCTCTCGATCAGCTTCTGTTTCACCGCGCCGGCGTCGATGGCGCCGAGCAGTTTCACATGGTCCTGAAGCCGCAGCTTGCGCAGATGCGCCTCGAGCTCCTTGCGGAAGCCCTCGCCGCCGGCATCGTCCTCGCCGGCAATCTCCAACCGCACATCGACCCCCTGGTCGAGCAGCTGGCGCACCGCCGACATCAGATCCTGATGGCCCTTCACCACGTTCAATCGCCCGCAGGAAAAAAGCCGGATCGGCCGGCCTTTCTCTGGCGGAACATAGGGCGTGTCGCGGCAGAGCACTCTGGTATCCACGCCCATCGGGCGGATCGCGACACGCTCGGGCAGGGCGTCGGGCATCTCCTCCTGCATCTCCTGCATGAGCTTTTGGGTGATGATCGTCGCAAAGGCGGCGTTGCGCCATTTGAAGCGCTGGCCGGGGCCGTAATCGGAAAGCGGCCCGTGCAGCGTCAGCGAATAGCTCGGGCCACCCATCTTCTGCGCCAGCGCCGCGATCAGCGCCGCGCGACCGCAGGAATGCACATGCACATGGTCCAGCTCATGCCCTGCGGCATAGGCGACAAGCGCCTGCGCCGCAGAGAGCGTCACCGCCACGTCCTTGCCAAAACCCACGCCTTCGCGGGCGATCCAGCCCGCCAGCCCCTTTGGCAAAAGCGCCACCAGCGCGCGCAGCGCCGAGACCGGTTCGATTCGGCCCAGATAGGTGGTGCGGGCAATCGCATCCTGCGACCAGTCATGCGAAATGAGGCGCGAGGGTGGCATCCGCGTCGAGAGCAGATGCACCTCGTGGCCCATCTCCTCCAGCACCTTTACCTCGCGCCAGAAGAAGATATGGGTCTGTCCCGGAAATTGGGGCACTAGATACCCGATCCGCAATCGCTGCGACACGCGTTCCTCGCTTCGGCTCTTCGGACAGTTCGCCCGTTATTTATGACAACTTCTATGCGATTTCTTTTTTTGGCCACAGTTTGATGGCAGGGCCATCGCATTCACAGTCGGGAAAACACTCATGTGTGGCGGGTTTGGTACGGATCATGACGGGTAAGCGCAACTTTGCCAATGTGCCTGCCGTTTCGGTGATCCTTCCGGCAAGCAACGAGGCGGCGCTGATCGGCGGTTGCCTGCGCGCGCTCTGTGCCTCGCACTGGTCCGATGCGGGCCCGCTGGAGGTGATCGTGATCGCCAATGGCTGCCGCGACGACACCGCCGAGCGTGCCCGCGCCGAGGCGCCCGCGTTTGCCGCGCGCGGCTGGGAGCTGCGGGTGATCGAGCGGGCCGAAGGCGGCAAGCTCGGCGCGCTGAATGCCGGCGACGAGGCAGCCCGCGCCTCTGTGCGCGTCTATCTCGACGCCGACGTGACGGTGAGCCCCGAACTGATGGCCCAGATCCACGCCGCGCTTTCCAAGGAGACGCCGGGCTATGCCAGCGGCAGGGTTCGGATCACCGCCAAGAGCTGGGTCTCTCGCGCCTATGCGCGGATCTGGCGCCGGGTGCCCTTCATGGCGCGGGGCGTGCCGGGCTGCGGCGTGTTCGCGGTGAATGCGGCGGGCCGCGCCCGCTGGGGCGCCTTTCCCGATATCATCTCGGACGACACCTTCGTCCGACTCAGCTTCGCGCCCGAAGAGCGCACCGGCGTGCCCGCGCCCTACGACTGGCCGATTGCCGAAGGCTTCGGCAATCTGGTCAAGGTCCGGCGGCGGCAGGATGCTGGCGTGACCGAAATCGCGGCACGCTATCCCGATCTTCTGGCAAATGACGACAAAACGCCCTTTCCGGCGAGCCGGAAAATGGCCATGGCCTTGCGCGACCCGCTGGGATTCGCGGTCTATTCCGGTGTCGCGCTGGCGGTTCGCCTGCGCCCCGCTGCACAGGACTGGAGCCGTGGACGATGAGCATGGCCTTCATCGAGCGTTTTCACGGCAGCTCGCTCACTGCCCGCGCGGTGCGCTCGTCGCTGCTCACCGTCGGAGGCTTCGGCACTGGCCAGTTTCTGCGGCTGGCCTCGAACCTGATCCTCACCCGGCTGCTCTTTCCCGAGGCCTTCGGCCTGATGGCGCTGGTCTCGGTCTTCATGATGGGGCTCCAGCAATTCTCCGATATCGGCGTGACCCCGGCGATCATGCAGAGCAAGCGCGGCGACGAGCGCGATTTCCTCGATACCGCCTGGACGATCCAGGTGCTGCGTGGCGGTGGGCTCTGGTTGGCCGCCTGCGGGTTGGCCTGGCCAATGGCCTGGTTCTACGACGAACCGCAGCTCTTGCAGATCCTGCCAGTGGCGAGCCTCAGCCTGCTGATCCTCGCCTTCCGGCCGACGCGCATGGACACCGCCAACCGGCACCTTTTGCTGGGCCGGGTCACGTTGCTGGAATTCGTCACCCAGCTTGTCGGCGTGCTGAGCGCGATCCTGCTGGCCTGGCTCACCGGATCGGTCTGGGCGCTGGTGCTGAGCGGGCTCATCAGCTGCGCCACCGAGGTGGTGATCAACTCGCTTTTCCTGCCGGGCGCGCGCAACCGCTTCCGCTGGGACAAATCCGCCGCCCATGAGCTGGTGAATTTCGGCAAGTGGATCTTTCTCTCCACCGTCTGCGGCTTCTTCTTCAGCCAGAGCGACAAGATCCTGATCGGCAAATACCTGACGCTCGATCATTTCGGCATCTACAATATCGGCTATTTCCTCGCCTCCTTCCCGATGCTGCTGGGCAGCATGGTGACGCGCAAAGTGCTGATCCCGATCTATCGCGAGACGCCGCCCACCGAGAGCCGCCAGAATTTCCTCCGCCTGCGCAAGATGCGCTTTATCGTCACCGGCCTGCTGATCTGCATGGTCGGGGTCTTTGCGGTGATCGGCGCATGGCTGGTCGGGCTGATGTACGACCCGCGCTATGCGGCCGCCGGCGCGGTGACCGTGATTGTCGCCTGCGTGCAGATGCCGCAGATCATCGTGCAGACCTACGATCAGGCCGCGCTGGCCGCCGGCGACAGCCGCACCTTTTTCGTGCTGGCGCTGGCGCGCGCGGCGCTGATGGTGGTCTGCATTCTGCTCGGTCTGGAAATCGCCGGTCTGCTGGGCGCGCTTCTTGGCATGGGCGCGGCCTTCCTGCTCGCCTATCCGGTGGTGGTCTGGCTGGCGCGGCGCATGGGCGCCTGGGATCCGCTGCACGATGCGATTTTCGCGCTGGCCGGAATCGCACTTGCCGCCATGGCGGTTGCCGTCAACTGGTCCGAGATTGTGGCTCTGGCGCGGCTGGGCGGATAAACGCCACCGGTTCCCATTCAGCGACAATTCCCCCTGTCTCAGACACTGTATTGCATGGCATAACAATACCCGGTCGGCGTAGCCTGAAAGATGGCGAAGGCTGGATGGATACCTAAAAAGCGCCGCATTTTCTCCCCATTCCTCCTTTACGCGGGGCAAAGTCTGATGTGACGGGGTACCAGGTCATGAGCGCAGAAACGCAGCACCAAACCGGCGAAAACGACATTGCTATCGTCGGCATGGCCGCGCATCTTCCGGGTGCAGAGAACATCCAGCGCTACTGGGACAATCTGCGTGCCGGGCGCAGCGCCATCCGCCGGCTCTCCGAAGAGGAGCTGCTGGAGGCGGGCGAGGATCCCGGCCTCATCCGTCACAAGGATTACGTGCCCTTCGCCGCGCCGCTCGACGATTTCGAGATGTTCGATGCCGAGTTCTTTGGGTTCTCTCCGAAAGAGGCGGCGATCATGGATCCGCAGCACCGGCAGTTCCTCGAAACCGCTTGGGAGGCGCTGGAAAACGCCGGCCATGTGCCCGAGAGCTTCGACGGTCAGGTCGGTGTCTTCGCGGGCTGCGGTATGGGCAGCTATTTCTATTTCAACGTCTGCTCGAACCCGGATCTTGTCGAGAATACCGGCATGTTCCTGCTGCGCCATACCGGCAACGACAAGGATTTCATGACCACCCGGCTGAGCCATGTGCTCGATCTGCACGGGCCGTCGATCAACCTGCAAACCGCCTGCTCGACCTCGCTCGTGGCCACCCATTACGCCGCGCAGGCGCTGCTCAATGGCGAATGCGACATGGCTCTCGCCGGGGGCGTGACCATCGAGCTGCCGCAGGGCCGGGGCTATCTCTACAAGGAAAACGAGATCCTCTCGCCCGACGGGCAATGCCACGCCTTCGACCATCGCGCGCAGGGCACGGTGTTCGGTTCCGGCGTGGGGGTCGTGGTGCTGCGGCGGCTGGCGGATGCCATTGCCGACGGCGATCACATCTGGGCGGTGATCAAGGGCACCGCCGTGAACAATGACGGCGCGCAAAAGGCCGGCTATCTGGCGCCTTCCGTCGACGGGCAGGCGCAGGCGGTGGCCGAGGCGCAGGCGGTGGCGGGCGTGAGCTCCGACAGCATCGACTATGTGGAATGCCACGGCACCGGCACCTATCTGGGCGATCCCATCGAGGTCGCAGCCATGACCCAGGCCTTCCGCGAGACCTCGGCCGCCGTGGGCCATTGCCGCATCGGCTCTGTGAAGACCAATATCGGCCATCTCGATACGGCGGCGGGCGTCGCGGGCCTCATCAAGACCTCGCTGGCGCTGCATGAGGGCGAGATCCCGCCCTCGCTGGGCTATGAGGCGCCGAACCCGGCGATCGAGTTCGAGACTTCGCCGTTTATGGTTAACGACACACTCACACCCTGGCCGACAAGTGATCATCCGCGCCGCGCCGGGGTGAATGCGCTGGGCGTCGGCGGCACCAACGCGCATGTCGTGCTGGAAGAGGCGCCCGCGCAGGCGCCCTCCGAAGACAGCGACTGGCCGTTTCAGATTCTGACGCTGTCGGCGCGCAGCAAGGGGGCGCTCGACGAGGGCGCAAGGCGTCTCGCTGCGCATCTGCGCGCCCATCCCGAGCAGCCGCTCGCCGATATTGCCTGGACGCTGAAGGAAGGCCGCCGCGCCTTCGAGAAACGCCGCATCGTGGTGGCCGAAAGCCACGAAGAGGCCGCCTGCCTGCTGGAAGAGGACGCCCCCCGCCGGGTGCATTCGCATTCCGCGCTGGACCGGCCGGACGTGGCCTTCATGTTCCCCGGCGGCGGCGCGCAATATGCCGGCATGGCGCGCGATCTCTACGAAACCGAGCCGGTCTTTGCCGAATGGATGGATCGCGGGCTCGATACGCTGGCCGAGATCTCCGACCATGACATCCGCGCGCTCTGGCTTCCCGAAGAGGGCGCCCGCGAAGACGCGGACGCGGCGCTCACCCGCCCCTCGCTGCAACTGCCGCTGATCATGATC
Organism: Salipiger abyssi; assembly: GCF_017311415.1. Lineage (GTDB taxonomy): Bacteria > Pseudomonadota > Alphaproteobacteria > Rhodobacterales > Rhodobacteraceae > Salipiger > Salipiger abyssi_A. The sequence goes on from NZ_JAEKIS010000001.1 coordinate 391,140, forward strand.
AACGAATACGCGCTGGCGCAGCTCTGGATGAGCTGGGGCGTTCAGCCCGTTGCGCTGGCAGGTCACTCCATGGGCGAGAACACCGCCGCCTGCCTCGCCGGGGTCATGAGTTTCGAGGATTGCATCGGTCTCGTGCATCTGCGCGGCCGGCTCTTCGACAGCGTGCCCGCCGGTGGCATGCTTTCGGTCAACCTCACCGCCGACGCGCTTCAGCCCTATCTCGGCGAAGAGCTCGACCTCGGCGCCGTCAACGCGCCCGAGCTGACCGTCGCCTCCGGGCCGCAGGCGGCGCTCGACGCGCTGGAGAAGCGGCTGAAATCCGAGGGCATTGACTGCCAGCGCATCCAGATCGACATCGCGGCGCATAGCCGGATGCTGGAACCGATCCTCGACCAGTTCCGCGCCTATCTGCGCTCCATCGACCTTTTCGCGCCGCAGATCCCGCTGACCTCCAACCGCACCGGCACGCTGATGACCGCAGAGCAGGCGACCTCGCCCGATTACTGGGTCGAGCATCTGCGCGGCACCGTGCATTTCGCCGACTGCATCGGCACGCTGGCAAAGCCCAACCGCATCTTCCTTGAGGTCGGCCCCGGCAAGGCGCTTTCCGCACTCGCCCGCCAGCACCCGGATGTGCCGGGCCAGCAGGTACTCTCCTCGCTGCGTCACCGCGACGATATCATCGCCGACGACAAGCATATGTTCGAAGTGCTGGGCCGTCTCTGGGCGCTGGGCGCGCAGATCGACTGGGATCAGATCTGGGGCGATGCGCGGCGCAGCCGCGCGGTGCTGCCGTCTTACGCCTTCCAGCGCGCCCCCTATTTCATCGCGCCGGGCCAGCGGCAGGCCGAGACCGCACCGCAATATCTGATGCGGAGTGACGATGTGTCGGGCTGGGGCTGGAAGCCGGTCTGGCGTCCGCGCGCGGCGGAGGTCGAGGTCGATGTGGCCGAAGGGCTCGCGGATGCCGAACCGCAGTGCTGGCTCATGTTCATGGACGAAGCGGGGCTTGCCGCCCGCGCCGCCGCGAAACTGAAAGCCGCCGGTCACACGGTGGTCGAGGTGCGGCCCGGCGACAGCTTTACCCGGCTCTCGGATACGTCCTATCTGCTCGCCCCGGAACGCGGTCGCGAGGGCTATGACCTGCTGGTGCAGGATCTGGCGCTGCGCGGCCATGTGCCGACCCGGATCGCGCATTTCTGGCTGGTGACCGAGGGCGAGAGCCACCGCCCCGGATCGAGCTTTTTCCACCGGGTGCAGGAGCAGGGATTCTATTCGCTGCTCTTCCTCGCCCAGGCCGTGGCCGAGGAAAACCTGCCGCGCCCGCTGCATCTGACCGTGGTCACCAGCGGCGCCGCACGGCTGCGCGACGAGGCGCTGCCCTACCCGTCGAAAGCCACCATTGCCGGGCCCGCGCGCGTGATCCCGCGCGAGCTGCCGGGCGTGTCGGTCTCGACCCTCGATCTTGCCCTGCCCGCGCCTGTGCAGGGCGGGTTCTTCACCCGCAAATCCGCCGAGGCCAAACACGAGGCCGCGCTTGAGGCGCTGAGCCTTCAGGTTCTTGAAGAGCTGCTGTCCGAACCCGCCGATACGATTGCCGCCCTGCGCGGCGCGCGGCGGTTCGAATGTGCGATGAAGCCGGTGGCGTTGCCTGACGCTGCGCCGGTCGCCACCGAAGGCGGCACCTATCTGATCACCGGCGGCTTTGGTGGCATCGGCCTGACGCTGGCGCAGGAGTTTGCGGCCAAGGGCGCCAATCTGGTGCTGGTCGCCCGCAACGACCTGCCCGAGCGGTCGCATTGGCCCGACTATCTCTCGCGCCACGCGCCGCAGGACAGCACCGCCCGCCGCATCCGCGCTGTGATGGCGCTGGAAGAGGCCGGCGCCGAGGTGATGATCGCCGCCGCCGATGTCTGCAACCTGACGCAGATGCAGCGGGTGAAAGACACCGCCGAGGCCAAGTTCGGCGCGATCACGGGCGTGATCCACGGCGCCGGGGTCATCGACGACGGCCCGCTGCTGACCAAAAGCCCGGCCTCGGTCGAGGATGTGTTCACGCCCAAGATCCACGGCACCCAGGTGCTGGGCGAGCTGTTCCCGGACGGATCGGTCGACTGGATGGTGCTCTTTGCGTCCTCCTCCACCGTCACCGCGCCCGCGGGACAGGTGGATTACGTCGCCGCCAACGAATATCTCAACGCCTTTGCCCAGGCCCGTGCGGGCGGCCAGACCCGCGTCGTGGCGATCAACTGGGGCATCTGGAATGAGGTCGGCATGGCCGCCGAGGCCGTCGCCGCACGCCGGGGCGAGGTGCCCAAGGCGCCGGTCGAGCCTGCGGGCGTGCCGATGCTGGATCAAAAGACCTTTGACGCGCAGGGCAACCGGCTCTTCACCGCCAGCTATTCCGCCAGCGACTGGTTCATCGACGAGCACCGCACCAAATCGGGCGACGCGCTGCTGCCCGGCACCGGCTATCTGGCGCTGGCCGCCGAGGCGCTGCGCGCCCAGAACGAGACCGGCGGGTTCGAGATCCGCGATCTGACCTTCCTGCGCCCGCTGCGGGTCGCCGATGGTGGCGCACGCGAGATGCGGCTGCGGCTGTCGCGCCGTGACGAGGGCTATAGCTTTGACGTGCTGGCCGATGCCACGCTGGCGGGCAAGCGCGGCTTTGCGCTGACCGCGCAGGGCACTCTGGCGCTCATGCCGATGCGCCGCCCCGACCCGCTCGACCTCTCCGCGATCCGTGCCCGCTGCGGCAAGCCGCTGCTCGCCGAGCCGGGCGCCAGGCTCGCCGCCGCACAGGAGGTGCAGCTGCAATTCGGTCCGCGCTGGAAGGTGCTGGACAGCCGCGCATTGGGCAAGGGCGAGGGCATCGCCGAGCTGTCGCTGGCGGACAGCGCCCGCGCCGATGGCTGCCTGCTGCACCCCGCGCTGATGGACATCGCGACCGGCTGGGCCATGGAGCTGATCGACGGTTATCAGCCCACGCATCTCTGGGTGCCGCTCTCCTACACCCGCGTCCGTGTGCATGCGCCGCTGACCGAGCAGATCGTGAGCTGGGTGCGCAACGCCGCCGAAAACCGCGCCGATGCCGCCACCGCCAGCTTTGACATCACGCTTTGCGCGCCCGATGGCGCGGTGCTGGTCGAGATCTCGGGCTTCACCATCCACAAGCTGGCGCAGGCCGACATCCTGCACGCCGCCCCGCGCCTCACCGCCGCCGAGCTGGAACTCGACGGGCCGCAGGACGCGGCACAGCCCCTTTCGGCCGCCGAGGAACGTCTGGCGCACAATCTCAGCCAGGGCATCCTGCCCGAAGAGGGCGTCAGCGCCTTTGCCCGCGCCCTCTCGCTCGGCGCGCCGCAACTGGTGATCTCGTCGATGGATCTCGATCAGCTCGCCGCGCAGACCGCCGCCTCCACCGCCGAGAAGGGCGAGGTGCAGAAATTCGACCGCCCGCAGCTCGAAGGCGATTACGTCGCCCCCGAGAACGATATCGAGCGCACGCTCGTCGGTTTCTGGGAGGATCTTCTGGGCGTGCAGAATGTTGGGGTCGAAGACAGTTTCTTCGATCTGGGCGGGCACTCGCTGATCGCGGTGCGGCTCTTTGCCATGGTCAAGAAGGCCTATCGCATCGACTTCCCAATCTCCGTGCTGTTCGAGGCACCGACGATCCGCAAATGCGCCGCGCTCATCGCCGAGCAGGCGGGCATCGTCGCGGATGAGGAGACCGCGGACGGCACGCCCAAGGCCCCCGAGCGCCGCTTTACCCATATCGTGCCGATGCATGATGGCGAGGGCGGGCCGCGCACGCCATTCTTCCTGGTGGCGGGCATGTTCGGTAATGTGCTGAACCTGCGCCACCTCGCGCATCTGCTGGGCGCCGACCGGCCGTTCTATGGCTTGCAGGCGCGCGGGCTTTACGGTGGCGAAGAGCCGCATCGCAGCATCGAGGAGGCGGCGCGCGACTACATCGTCGAGATGCGGCAGGTGCAGCCGCAAGGCCCCTATATGGTCGGCGGTTTCTCGGGCGGCGGCATCACCGCCTTCGAAATCGCGCGGCAGTTGGAGCAGATGGGCGAGGAGGTGTCGCTCTGCGTGCTGCTCGACACGCCGCTGCCCATGCGCCGCCCGCTGGAACGCCGCGACCGGATGATGATCCAGTGGCAGGAGGCGAGGGCCAAGGGCCTGTTCTACCCGCTGATCTGGGCCCGCAACCGGATCCGCTGGGAGATTGCCAAGCGGCAGGCGAAAGACAGCACCGAGGCACAGCACAGCTTCCACAATGCCGAGATCGAGGCGGCCTTCCTCAGCGCCGTCGCGCAGTACCGCGTGCGTGCCTGGGACGGGCGGCTGGTGCTCTACCGTCCGCCGCTGGTGGGCAAGTGGACGGTGTCGCAGGGCCGCATGGTGAATTCCGAACGCGCCTATGTGATGCATGACAACGACTGGGGCCAGTTCGTGCCGCATGTCGAGGTGCACGAGGTGCCGGGTGACCACGATTCCATGGTGCTGGAGCCCAATGTGCGGGTGCTGGCCGGCCTCATGCGCGAGGCGATCACCGGGGCCGAGGCGCAGCGGCGCGGCGCGCAGGTGGTGGATTTCCCCGGTCACCGGGCAGCGGAGTGAGTGACATGCAACCGAAGCTTCTGGTCATATCGCTGAATTTCCGCACCGCCGAGATGACGCTGCGCTCGGTGCAGTTCGCGTTGCGCGAAATGCAGGGGCTCAATGCCGAGCTGGTGATCGTCGACAACGATAGCGGCGACGGCTCCTTCGAGACGATGCAGGCGGCGCTGGCCTCCGAGCCTTGGGCGCAGTGCGCGCCGGTGCGGCTGATCCAGTCGGGCCACAACGGTGGCTTTGGTGCGGGCAACAATGTCGGCATCCGCGCCGGCTGGTCCGATGGCAGCCGGCCCGATTACGTCTATATCCTGAACTCCGATGCCTTCCCCGATCCGGGCAGCATCCGCGCGCTTTACGACCATCTCGAAAGCCACCCGGCGACGGGGTTTGCCGGCAGCTATATCCATGGCGAGGACGGAGAGGCGCATATGACCGCCTTCCGTTTCCCTTCGGTTGCGTCGGAATTCGAGGGCGCCGCGCGGTTCGGGCCGTTCTCACGTTTGCTCAAGCACAAGATCGTGCCCATCGGCATCCCGCAGACCCGCGAGCGGGTCGACTGGCTCGCCGGTGCCTCGATGATGATGCGACAATCGGTGCTGGACGAGATAGGGCTCTTTGACGAGACCTTCTTTCTCTATTTCGAGGAAACCGACCTCTGCCTGCGCGCCGCCCGCGCCGGGCATGAAGTGCACTATATTCGCGACAGCGAGGTGACGCATATCGGCTCGGTCTCGACCGGGATGAAGACATGGCAGCGTATACCGGGCTTCTGGCTCGACAGCCGCTGGCATTACTATTCGAAAAACCATGGCCGGGCCTATGCGGCTCTGGCGACGCTTGCGCATGTGGCGGGCGGGGGGCTGTGGCGCCTGCGCCGGCTGGTGCAGAACAAGCCCCCGGCAGACCCGCCGCATTTCCTGCGCGATCTGGTTTTTCATGACCTCAAGGCGCTGGTCCGGCCCCTGCCGGGAAAGCGCGCGGCGGTGACCTCCCCAAAGGACGGCACCGCGTTTGAGACCCCAGCGGAGTAAGCGATATGGCCCAGTTTTCCAGTGTGGTGATCGGCAACGAATCCCTCCTCGTGCAGTGCAGCGAAAAGCTGCTGGCGGCGGGGCATCCCATCCGCGCGGTGGTGACCCGCAACGCGGATATTGCCGAGTGGGCCGAGGGGCGCGGGCTGCGCGTGATCGCGCCGGGCAAGGGGCTGGCCGAGCGGCTGGAGGGGCTGGAATTCGACTGGCTGCTGTCGATCTCCAATCTCGACATCATCCCCGCCGCCGTGCTGGCGATGCCCGCCAGGGGCGCGGTCAACTTCCATGACGGTCCACTGCCGCGCCATGCCGGGCTCAACGCGCCGGTCTGGGCGCTGATCGCGGGCGAGAGCCGGCACGGCATCACCTGGCACATGATCGAAGGCGGCGTGGACGAGGGCGATATCCTCGTCTCGCGCGGCTTTGACGTGTCGTCGAGCGACACGGCGCTGACGCTCAACACCAAGGCCTATGAGGCCGCCATCGACAGTTTCGGCGACCTGATGGAGCAGCTCGAACACGGGCTGCGGCGGGTGCCGCAGGATCTGAGCTTCCGCAGCTATCACGCGCTGGCCGACCGGCCTTCGGCGCATGGGCTGCTGGATTTCGCTAGGCCCGCGCCCGAGCTGGCGCGGCTGGTGCGCGCGCTGGATCACGGCGGCTATGCCAACCCGCTGTCCGCGCCCAAGCTGCGCGCGCATGGCAAGCTTTGGCTCGTGGGCAAGGCGGTTGCGGTCGAGGGCACTGGCGCCCCCGGCGCGGTGCTGGAGGCGACCGACGATCACCTGACCGTCGCCTGCGGCAGCGGCGCGCTCAAGATGGCGCATTTCACCCATCTCTGCGGCGCGCTGGCGCTGGTCGCACAGGTCGGCAAGCCGGGGGATGTGCTGGAGCTGCTCTCTGCCGAGGAGCGCGCGGGGGTCGATGCAAAGATCGCGCAGGTTGCGCCCAGCGAAGGCTATTGGCGCAAGCGCCTGAGCGCGCTCGCCCCGGTCGAGCTTCAGGGACTCGGCAAGAGCGGCGGCGAGTTGGTCTCGCGCCCGCTGTCGCTGGGTCCGGACGCGCTGGCGCTGGTCGCCGGCTGGGCGGCGCGGCTCGACGGGCACGAGATCTGCGATCTGGCCTATGCCGACGCGACGCTGAAAGATCTTTCCGAAGGCGGCTTCATCTCCCCCTGGGCGCCGCTGCGGGTCGAGGCGACCGGCACGGTGCAGGCGCTTTCCGAGGCCGTTGAAGCAGAGCTGGCCAAGGTGCAGAAACACAAGGGCTTTGCCACCGATCTGCCTGCCCGCGAGCCCGCCCTCTCCGGTGCGCCGCAGGTGCCGCATGTGGGCCTCAGCTTTGGCGCGGGTCCCATCCCCGGCACCGCCGTCACTGTCGAGCTGGGTGCAGACGGCGCCACGCTCTACACCGATACCGGGCGCATGCCGCAGGCGCAGGCCGAGCTGCTGGCCGCGCGGCTGGAGCTTCTGGCAGGCGCGGCGCAAGGAGAGGCTCTGCTCGCTTCCCTGCCTGCGCTGCCCGAGGCCGAGCGGGATCTGGTGCTCAACGCCTGGAACGCCACCGCACAGGACCATGACCGCAGCCTGACCATGCAGGCGGCCTTCGAGGCACAGGTCGCGAAAACCCCAGATGCCGTCGCGCTGGTTTTTGAGGACCAGTCGCTGACCTATGCCCAGCTCGACGCGCGCGCCAATCAGGCGGCGCAGGTGCTGCGTGGCATGGGGGTGCAGGCGGGCACCGTCGTGGGGCTCTTCACCCGCCGCTCGGTCGACCTGATGGTCGGCGCGCTGGGGATCCTCAAGGCCGGCGGCGCCTATCTGCCGCTCGACCCGTCCTATCCCGCCGACCGCCTGAAGCACTACATCGCCGATAGCGGCGCGCCGGTGATCGTCACGCAAGCGGCGCTGCAAGCCGATCTGCCCGAACACAAGGCCGAGCTCTTGGTCATCGACGCCGACCCGCGTCTGGCGCAGGCCCCCTCCACGCCGCTCGGTGCCACCAGCACGCCCGAAGATCTGGCCTATGTGATCTATACCAGCGGCTCGACCGGCACGCCCAAGGGCGTGATGATCGAGCATCGCAATGTGCTGAACTTCTATCTCGGCATGGATGCCAATGTTCCGCACGATCCGGCGGGCACCTGGCTGGCGGTCACAAGTCTGTCCTTCGACATCTCGGTTCTGGAGCTCTTCTACACCACCGCGCGCGGCTTTACCGTCGTGCTGACCTCGGACGAGGATCGCGGACTGATCTCCAAGGGTCCGATGCCGCTCTCGGACAGCGCGATGGATTTCTCGATCTATTACTGGGGCAATGACGATGGCGTCGGGCGCGACAAATACGCCCTGCTGCTCGAAGGCGCGAAATTCGCCGACGAGAACGGCTTTGTTGCCGTCTGGACGCCGGAGCGCCATTTCCACGCTTTCGGCGGCCCCTATCCGAACCCCTCGGTGACCGGCGCCGCGGTGGCTGCCGTCACCCGCAATATCGCCGTGCGCTCGGGCTCGGTCGTCGCGCCGCTGCACCACCCGGCGCGCATCGCCGAGGAATGGGCGGTGATCGACAACCTGACCAACGGGCGCGCGGGGCTGGCCATCGCCTCCGGCTGGCAGCCCGACGATTTCGTGCTGCGCCCGGAAAACACCCCGCCCAACAACAAGACGGCGATGATTGAGAATATTTCCCAAGTTAGGGAATTGTGGCGCGGCAATCCCGTTGCCTTTCCCAAGCAGGACGGCAGCATGCACGAGGTCGTGACGCAACCGCGTCCGGTCTCTTCCGAGCTGCCGATCTGGGTGACAACGGCGGGCAACCCCGACACCTGGAAAGAGGCGGGCAAGCTGGGTTGCAACGTGCTGACCCACCTTCTGGGCCAGTCTATCGAAGAGGTGGCGGGCAAGATCCGTCTTTATCATGAGGCGCTGCGCGAGGCCGGGTATGACCCCAAGGATTTCAAGGTCACGCTGATGCTGCACACCTTCCTCGCCGACACCCGCGACCACGCCCGCGAGGTGGCGCGCGAGCCGATGAAGGATTACCTGCGTTCGGCTGCGGGTTTGATCAAGCAATACGCCTGGGCCTTCCCCGCCTTCAAACGGCCGCAGGGGGTGAACAACCCGTTCCAGCTCGATCTGGAAATCCTCACTCCGGAAGAGCTCGACGCGATCCTGGATTTCGCCTTCGAGCGCTATTTCAATGACAGCGGTCTCTTTGGCACCGTCGAGGACGCGCTCGACCGCACCGAAGAGCTGAAGCGCATCGGCGTGGGCGAGATCGCCTGCCTGATCGACTACGGCATCGCGCGCGAGCAGGTGCTGGAGGGGCTGCGACCGCTGGCGAAGGTGGTCAAACAGGCCAATGTCGCGCCGGAGCTGGATGAAGACGATTTCTCCATCGCCGCGCAGATCCTGCGCCATGGCGTGACGCATATGCAGTGCACGCCCTCCATGGCCCGGATGATCGCGATGAACGACGAGGCGCGCTACGCGCTGTCGAAGGTGCAGCATCTGTTCCTCGGCGGCGAGCCGCTGCCCGGCGCGCTGGTGCAGGAATTCGCCAAGATCACCGAGGCGTCGGTCACCAATATGTACGGGCCGACCGAGACGACGATCTGGTCCTCGACCGAGGTCGCCAGCGCGGCGGATGGTGTGGTGAATATCGGCCTGCCGCTGGCCAACCAGCAGCTTTACGTGCTGGACGAGGCGCGGCAGCCGGTCGGCGTGGGCATGCCGGGCGAGCTGTGGATCGGCGGCGAGGGCGTGACGCGCGGCTATTGGGGCCGCGAGGAGATGACCGCCGAGCGCTTTGTCGAAAACCCGTTCCATGGCGGTCGGATGTATCGCACCGGCGATCTGGTGCGCCGCCGCATCGACGGCAGGATCGACTTCATCGGTCGTGTCGATCATCAGGTGAAACTGCGCGGCTTCCGCATCGAGCTGGGCGAGATCGAGGCGGTGCTGGAGGATCAGCCGGGAGTCACCCAGGCGGTGGTTGTGGCGCGCGAGGATCAGCCGGGCGATCTCCGGCTGGTGGGGTACTACACCTCCGAGGCGCCGCTGAACGAGGCGACGGTCAAGGCCGCGATGAGTGCCGATCTTCCGGCCTTCATGGTGCCGACGCATCTGGTGCGGCTCGAGGCCTTCCCGCTGACGCCGAACAAGAAGGTCGATCGCAAGGCGCTGCCGGCGCCGGTGGCCAGGAAGGTCGCGGCACCGAAACCGTCGGCGGCCCCCGTGGTGCAGGCCGCGCCCGCTGTCGCCGCGGGCAAAGTGCAGGACAGCGGCAGGCTTCAGGCGCAGATCGCGGAGATCTGGTCGACGGTGCTGGGTGTGGCCGATATTTCGGGCCGTGACAGCTTCTTCGATCTGGGCGGGCATTCGCTGCTGGCGGTGCAGGCGCACCGCTCGATCCGCGATGAGCTGGGCGCCAAGGGGCTATCGATCACCGATATCTTCCGCTTCCCGGTGTTGGAGGATCTGACCGCGCGCGTCGCCGCGCTGACCGATCCCGCTGCCGCGACCCCGCCCGTGCGCGCCAAGGCGCCGGCGCCGGTTGCTGCGCCCGTTGTGGCGGCGCCGGAACCGGTGGCCGTTCCCGCCGCAGCCCCCGCGCCGGCCCCTGCCGTCAATGACCGCGCGCAGGCCCGCTCCGACGCCATGGCCCGCCGCCGCGCGATGCGCGCACGGCGCAGCGCCTGAGCGGATGACGCCCGACGCCCTCGCGGCGGAGATATCGCAGCTCGGCCTGCCCGAAGGGCTCGGCTGGGCCGTCACCACCCCCCAGACAGATCCCGGCGCGCTCTTCCCCGAAGAGCGCGCCGCCATGCAAAAGGCGGTGCCCGCGCGGCTGGCGGAGTTCACCGGCGGACGGGTCGCGGCGCGGCGGGCGATGGCGCAGCTTGGCCTCACGCCGGGGCCGGTCGCGATGGATCCCGACCGCGCGCCGCGCTGGCCCGAGGGTCTCGTCGGCAGCATCACCCATGCGGCCGGGTTCTGTTTCGCTCTGGTTAGTCATATTTCGGACTGGCGCGCCATCGGGGCCGATCTGGAACGCGACGCGGCACTGCCCGACGAGATCGTTGCGGAAGTCGCCACGCCACAGGAACTCGCCAGCCTCGCGCCGCTGCCCGCTCGCAAGGCCGCCGCGCGAATCTTCAGTGCCAAGGAAGCCGCCTATAAGGCGCAATATCCGCTGACCCGGTGCCTCTTTGGATTCGACGCGATGCAGGCGGATCTGCCCGCCGGAGAAATGCGCATGATCCGTGACACCGGCCCCGGGATGGGCGCTGCCCTGCCCATGCGGCAGCACCTCCTGCCCGGGTTGATCCTGTCGCTTTGCCTCATGCCAGCAAACAGCTGACAATATGTCCAAAATGCGGCCTGAAATTCCGTTTCGGAGACGGACTGTTTCCCCGAATTCGGGCAAAAAAGATGGCGGGAAAGAGGCAATTTGGTTAAATTACGTCAAGAAAGCGCCTCTTTCCTAGTGCATCTGCGGCGACGTTTGCAGAACGTGTATGGGCTCTTTCCGAACGCAGGGTGGGGGCCACACGTTGCGGGAGTAACGAGATGAACCAGTTTCAGTCGATGGGCGAAGTGTTCGCAGCACTGCGGCGCCGTGCCCTTCTGATCTTTTGCGTGACCGTTCTCGGATGCGTCTTGTCCGTGTGGCTCGCCCTCAACCAGACCAAGATTTACGAGACCACCGCGGTGGTGCAGATCGAAGAGGCGCAGGTGCCGGATTCTCTGGCAGGCGCCACGGCGCAGTCAGAAGATGCCGCGCGGCGCGTGCGCCTGATCGAACAGCGCCTTATGTCCCGGGACAATCTCATGCGGATCATGCAGGAACACGCCCTGTTCACCGCCGATCCCCACATGACTCTGAACGAACGCGTGTCGCTCATGCGGGAGTCGGTGCGGATCGAAGAGATCCGCTCGAACGCCAACGCCTTCCAGGCGCAGCAGGAAGCGCCCTCGGGCCTGCTGATCACGGTGACGCTGGACGATCCGCAGAAGGCCGCCGATCTGGCGAACGAACTGATGTATACGGTGATCGAACAGTCGCGCAACCGCAGCGTCGACCGGGCGCGCGAGACGCTGACCTTCTTCGAAGGCGAGGCAGAGCGCGTGTCGGGGGAGATCAACGCAATGGAAGCGCAGATCGCCACCTACAAGCGCGAGAACGCGGCGGCGCTGCCGGGTGGGCTGGCCTCGCTGCGCGACCAGCTTGCGACGCTCCAGGACAACCTGCTGCAACTCGACCGCGATATCGTGGCGCTCGAAGCGAATTCCAGCCGCCAGCGCGAGGAAGTGCTGGCCCGTCAGGTCGCGCTGATGCGCGAGCAGAAGGCGCTGGTGCAGAACCGTATTGCCGAGATCCAACAGACCATTCTCGAAGCTCCCGAGGTCGAACGCGAGCTGAGCGGGCTTGAGCGCAGGCTCGACGAGCTTCAGGAACAGTATGGCGTCATCACCCGGCGCAAAGCCGAGGCCGAGATGGGCCAGATGCTGGAGGACCGCCAGCAGATGGACCGGTTCGAAGTGCTGGAAACCGCGCTTGTGCCGGAAGTGCCGGCCTCGGGCAGCCGCAAGAAGCTCGCGGTGATGGGCGGCGTCGGCAGCGTGCTCGCCGGGATCGGCCTGGCCTTCGTGGTCGAACTGATGAATCCGGCGATCCGCAGCGCGGTGCAGATGGAACGGGCCCTCGGCATTCAGCCGGTGGTCGCAATCCCGGTGATCCAGACGCGCCGCGAACGGCGGGGCCGTGGTCTCGGCCTGTTCGCGCTCCTGCTGACGCTGGCTGCGGCAGTGACGGCGGTGATCCGCCTCCTCGGCGACCGCATTCCCTGGCAAATGCTGATGGAAAAGCTGTTGCCGCGTACCGCGCAGCCCTGACGGACCATCCGCTCCGACGGCTTTGATTGCCCGGCCTCCGCGCCGGGCAATGCCGTGTTCAGTAGCTGTATTTCCGCAGATTGGTACCTTCGGCCTTGTTCAGAACCGTCCCCAGAAGCGGGGTGTTCTCGCCCAGCCGGCGCTCGACCTCGCGCACTTCCTTATCGGTGGTCAGGCCACCGCCGACCACGAGAAGCACACCGTCGAATTGCGGGCGAAAGGCCATGACGTCGTCGAAATAAAGCGCCGGCGGCAGATCGAAGAGGATCACATCGGGCGCCAGGCTCTTTTCGATGGCGTTCAGCGTCTCTTCGGTGCGGGGATCCTGAAGCAGCTCCGACGCGTAGGGTTCGACCGTGCCGTTGAAGCCGAAGGCGATGTTCTGTCCGGCATGGATGTCGTTCGGGCCGAGCCGCGCAAGCTGCCGCTCCGGCGGCACGAGACCGCGCAGCATATCGCCCATGGAGCCGGGATTGCGCAGCCCCATCACCTTGTGCAGCGACGGGCGGCGCAGGTCGCAATCGAGCAGCAGGGTCCGGCAGGTTTCTTGACGCGAGAGGCTGATCGCCAGGTTCGCGGCGGTGAAGGTCTTGCCGCAATCCTTGGTCGGCGAAGTGATCGCGACCCGTTTCCAGCCATTGTCCGACAGCGCCTGCAACAGCCGCGTGCGCAGCACGTCAAAGGCGGCATGTGCCGGATCCTGACGCCCGGCGGTCACGATGCGGTTGCGCTCGAGATGGCGGGCATCGACGGAGAAGGTGGGAAGCGCGTCCCAGAGCGGTGTGGCCTGCGGCGCGGGTTTCGGCTCCGTTTGCGGTTCCGGCGCGGCGGCGGTGGCCGGTGCGGTCTCTTCCTGCGAACGGCGCCGCGCCTCTTCGCGGGCCTTGCGGCGCTCCTCGCGGCGCTCCGCAATCGCGGCGCGGCGGGCTTCGTCTTCCTGACGGGCCGCTTCGACAGCACGCGCGGCGTCTGCCTCCTGCTGGGCGCGAAGTTCCGCCTCGCGGGCCGCGTCCTCGGCCTGCTTGCGGGCCTGTTCTTCCGCCTCGCGCTTGCGACGCGCCGCCTCGGCGCGCTGCCGCTGCACGGCTTCGAGCCGCTCCGCCGCGCGGCGGGCGTCTTCGGCCTTGCGCGCGGCCTCTGCCTTGCGGCGGGCTTCGTCTTCCTGTGCCTTGCGCGCGGCCTCTTCCGCCGCGGCGGCAGCTTCGGTCTCCGCCTTGCGACGGGCGAGCCGGGTTTCGCGGCTTTCCAGCGGTTCGATGGGCGGATCTTCGGGCTGCACCTCGGGCGCGGCCTCTTCCGAGCGTCCGAACTTGCGGCGGAACTTGCGGCGGTCGACCATGTTCATGCCCCTGAACTCCGAGCGACAAGCGCGGATCCGTGCCGGTATTCGCGGCACGTTTGCGGAGCGTAGAGTATCATAAACGCGATCATCTGCATCTGCCTGCTCGAATTACGATGCCCGGGCACATGCCGGCGCGGGAGATTGTTAACCTTTACCCGTTTAGACCAGAAGAATTTGTCGAGAATAAGGTCGATTTGGGGGCATTGTTTACCTTATCGCCGCGCTGCGTCATCCGCTCAGAAGCCGATGAGATTGGCGCGGGTGATGGCCTCTTCGACAAAAGCGGCGCGGTCGGTCTCGGGCGCCCAGTCCAGCATTTCCTTCGGTTTGCCGTTAACGAAGGGCGAGAAATGCGCCCGGCTTTTCCAGTCGGCGAGCGAGGGGCGCACCAGCCCGCGCTTGCGCAGCGCGTATTTCTTGAGCCCGTATTTCACCGCGTCCGACAGGTAGAAGGCGGTGAGATTGCCGCTGGTGACGCGGATCTTGGCGCCCAGCGCCTCATGGATTGCCTCGAAATAACCGCGCGCCGACATCATCGGCTCGCCGATCAGGTTGAAGCTCTCGCCGATGGCCGCGGTGCGGGTCGCCATGCGCACCAGCCCGTCCGCCACGTCGTCGATCAGCACGAAGGGCAGGATATTCTCGCCCGGTCCCCAGATGCGCACCGCGCCGGCACCGTGCCAGCGCCCGATGCCCCAGTGTTGCAACGGCCCGCCATGGCCCACCACGATACCGGGCCGTGCGATGGTCAGCGGCAGCCCGCGCTCGCGGTGCAGCCGCATGAGCTGGCGCTCGCATTCCGCCTTGGAGCGCGCATAGAGGTTGCGGTCGGTCATGTCGTCGGGGAACGGCGTGTCTTCGGTGATGGTTTGGCCCGGATTCGACATGTCGTAGCTGGCGATGGTGCCGGTATAGACCAGCCGCTTTACCCCGGCCTTTTCGCAGGCCATGCCGACGCGGGTGGCCACGCCGACATCGTTGATCAGCGCATCCGCCCAGGTCTTGTCCAGCGACTTGGCGAGGTTGAAGACCACGTCGATGCCCCGCATCGCCTCGGTCAGCCCGTCGAGATCGTGCAGCGACACGCCAACGGTCTCCACCTGATCGGGCAGGTCGGGGAAGGGGCCGGTCTTGCCGCGCGACAGCACGCGCACATCGTGCCCGTCGGCCACCAGGCGCCGGGTCAGCGCCCGGCCGATGAAACCGGTGCCGCCGATCACCATGGCGGTGGGCTTCGGCTGCCGGGTCTGCACGGCGGGCGCCTTCACCGCCAGCTTGTCGGCGGGCAGCAGCGCCAGCGCATCGTCGAGCGCCTGCATCACGGTCACAGCGCTTTCGCCGCTGAACCGCGCGTCCTGCGGCGCGCTCATATTGCCGTAAAGCGCGCGGTCCATGCCCCGGAAGCTCAGCGCATAGGGGCCCTTCTGGTTAAGCGAGCTGGCCTGAGCCCAGGCGTTGCGAACTCCCTCGCGCAGATGCTGACCGCTGAGATCGAGCTGTTTGCGCAGCGGGTTCACAATCAGATCCGAGGTATTCTCGCGCTCCACGATCAGCACGTCGGAGGCGAAATCGAGCCGTGCCCGCGCCGAGGAGCCGCGCAGCGTCACCGAGCGGTCGTCCTGCGTTTCCACCAGCGAGACGGTAAAGGCGATCTCCACATCGCCGGCGCGGGCGAGGATGCGGAAGCCTTGCGGGCGTGGATCGCCGCCGGGCAAATCCACCGGCTTGCTCGCCTCGGCAAAGACAATCTCGGGCGTACCGAACAGATCCACCGCAAAGCTCATCAGATGCGGCCCGACCTCGAGCAGCAGGTTTTTCGGCTCGCGCAGCAGCCAGAGGTTGAACGGCCCCGAGCGCAGCGGCGAGAGCGGAAGCGCATAGGTGATCTCGGCGGTGGAGACGCGACCCAGCGCGCCGGAGCGAACCATCTCCTTCAGCCGCTCGTAGGACGGCAGCCCGAGGAAATTGTGCCCGGCATGAAAGCGCCGGCCTGCCGCCTCGGCGGCGGCGAGGATCTCGCGCGTGTCTTCGGCGCTTTCCGCCACGGGCTTTTCCACCAGCACATGCAGCCCGGCCTCAAGGCACTGGATCGCCAGCGGCTTGTGCAGATGTGGCGGCGTCAGGATATGCACCGCGTCGCAGATGCCGCTTTCGATCAGCGCCTCGACCGATGTGAAGGGCTGCGCGCCATAAGCCTCGGCCATGCCCTTAGCGGCGGTTTCGGAAACATCGCAGATCGCGGCGACGGAGACGCCGGGCGTCGCCTTCAGTGCGTCGGCGTGCCAGGTGGCGATATACCCGGCCCCGATCAGGCCGACACGGATGGGTTCGGACATGGATCAGTCCCTCACTTGTACTCGATGATGCGCATCTGCGCGTTCCGGAGCCGGCGCCAGTGAAAGGTCGCCATGCCGATGAGATTGGGAAATTTCGACAGCGTCAGCAGGATGGCATGCCGGAGCGCCTCTGCGCGCGGCAGCCCCTCGCGCATCAGCCCCTGCGCGGTGCGGAGGTAGTTCAGCGCATAGGCGGCCAGCCCCAGCAGCGGCAGGCCCCACCAGAGAAACGCGCCAATCAGGATGACAAGCGGCAGCGCCAGCCCGTAGACCAGCACGCGGCGGCGTTCCCTGACGAAATATTCGGGATGCAGATGGCCCACCTGCGCAAAGCCATGGCCGGTGCGCACGGCGCGGGTCCACCATTGCCCGAACCGGTGGGTGTCGGCGTCGTGGCGGGTCATCTCCTGCGGGATCCGCTCCAGCACCCAGCCGGCCTTGCGCAGCCGCGTGCAGAACTCGTCATCCTCGGCGGCGATCACGGTCGGGTCGAAGCCGCCAACGCCTTGGAACGCCTCCGCCCGCACCATCATGTCGCCACCACAGGCGAGGATCTCGCCCGCCGGTCGCCGCCATTCGAAATCGGCGAGCTGGTTGTAGAGGCTCGCATCGCGGTGGATCTCGGAGCGCCAGCCGGTCACCATGCCGAGTTTCGGATGCGCCTCAAGATGCGCCCGCGCGGCGTCGAGAAAGCCCGGCACCAGCGCGCAATCGCCGTCGATGAACTGCACCAGCTCGGGCGCCTCCAGCGCCTCGAACCCGGCATTGCGGGCACGCGCGGCGGTGAAGGGCACCGAGAGGTCGAGCTCGACCACCGTGGCGCCGGCCCTTTGCGCCTCGGCGATGCTGTCATCGGTGGAGCCGCTGTCCACATAGACCACCTGCCGCGCGACACCGGCGACAGAGGCCAGCGCCGCGACCAGCCGCGCGCCCTCGTTGCGGCCGATCAGCACGACATCGACGGCGCTCATTCCAGCACCTCGCGTTTCGGCGGCGTCTCGCCATTGGCATAGGCGGTGAAAAGCGACGAGAGCCGCGCCGCCTCGGTATGGATGTTGAACTCCGCCTCGACGGTGGCGCGGCCCACCGCGCCCATCACCCGGCGCTGGTCGGCGCTGGCCAGCATCTGCTCGATCGCCTCGGCGAGCGCCGCGACGTCGCCCGGCGGCACCAGCACGCCGCTTTCCCATTGCGCCACCAGCTCGGGGATACCGGCGATCTGCGTGGCGATGACCGGCACACCCGCCGCCATCGCCTCCATCAGCACCACCGGCACGCCCTCGGCAAAGCTCGGCAACACGAAGAGATCGCTCTGCGACAGCGCCTCGGCCACCTCGGCCTGACTCTGATACCCGAGAAACACCACCGTCTCGCCCAGCGGTTCGGCCCGCGCCTCCAGCGCCGCGCGCTCCGGCCCGTCGCCGATCAGCGCCAGCCGCAGATGCGGGAAGCGCTCCCTGAGCGCCGCCACCGCGTCGAGCAGCACCGGCACGCCCTTCACCCCCGCAAGCCGGCCCACGAACAGCAGCGTCTGGCCCTTGTGCTGCGCGGTCTCATAGCGCTCCGGTTCGATGCCGCAATGCACGATATGCAGCTTGTCCCAATGCTCGGTCGCGGCGAAACACATGAGCTGCGAGCGGCAGTAATCGCTGATGCAGGCGACGAATGTGGCGCGGGCGGTCTTTTCGTCGATGCGCCAGTGACCGGGTTCGAAAAAGATATCCGGCCCGTGGATGGTGAAGCTGTAGGGGATGCCCGAAAGCGCGCTCGCCAGCATCGCCACGGTGCAGGAGGCCTTGGCGATATGATTGTGCAGATGCTGCACGCCCTGCGATTTCATCCGGTCGGCCAGAACCGCCGCTTCGGCGAAATAGATCAGGTTGTAGAGCCGGCCCTTGATCCCCTTCGGCGCCGTCTTCCACGCCAGCCGCAGCGCCGAGAGGTAGCGCCCGGGCCGCAGCATGAAACGCAGATGCGCCTTGATCAGGCGGAACGGGTTCTTCGCCGCATCCAGCACCCTGAAGGTACGGGCATGCTCCTCGCGCTGCTCCGGGCCGACCAGATGCTCGTCCCCGGTGGTGCGGATCGAGCAGGTCAGCACCTCGTGGCCAAGCGCGCGCAGCGCCGCCACCTCGCGCTGGATGAAGGTATCGGAGGCGCGAGGATATTCCCCGGTCAGATAGGCGAGTTTCGGCAGGCTCATTCGGCACCCCTCGTGCTGAGTTTCAGCATCTGCTCGTAGCCTGCCGCATCCTGGCCTCCAAGCGCTGCCCGCAGCGCCGTGTTGGGCCAGCGCAGAGGCATGATGCGGGCACGCAGGACCGGCTCGCGCAGAAGTCCGGGCAGACGGGGCGCCAGTGGCGACACCGCGCGGGTCAGCGTCAGCCAGATACGCCACGGCACCGGCAGCGCGAGGCGCGGCCAGCCGGTCGCCGCGCGATGAGCCCGCACACAGCGGGATCGCGTGGGGCGGTCGTCGTCGATGACATTCAGGGCGCGGATGCCTTCCGGGTCCGACCGCGCCGCCGCGACCAGCGCCTGCGCCACCTGCGTGACATTGGTCAACGGCAGTTCGCCCTCGGACGCGAGTGTCAGATGCAGCGGCCCGGCATCGACACCGTTCAGCGCGTGCCATGTGCGGCCGGCGCCCCAGACCGCACCCAGGCGCATCAGCCAGAGCGGCCCGCCCCGGGCGCGGGCCAACGCCTCCTGCGCCAGCTTGGCATTGGCATAGCCACTCGGCGCCGCCCCTTCGGCAAAGAGCGGTGCGGATTCGTCGATGACAGAGCCAGGCGCAGCACGGTCGGTGTCATAGACGGTGATGGAACTGACCAGCACCAGCGGCATAGCCTCCGGCATCGCTTCCAGCAGGTGCCTTGTGGCAGCGAGCGTGTCGCGCCGGGCCGCCTCGGCATCGTCGCCCACATGCGCCGCCGCATGGATCGCCGCGTCGCAGCCGCGCAGAGCGTCGGAAAGATCCGGCACCGAGGCCGGGTCCGAGAGATCGCAACGCAGCAGTGTCAACCTTTGCGCCGGTGGCGGAGCGGACCCACGCACCACCGCCACAACCTCGATCCCGCGGGCGAGAGCGGCGGCCACACAGGCAAGCCCGATGAAGCCGCCCGCGCCTGTGATCAGCACGCGCTTCACTTCGCCCACGGCATCGGCTCCAAGGGGTCGCAACGGGTCGTCATGACCTGCGCGCCGGTGGTCTCGCCGGCATTCTGAATCGCCAGCGTGACCTCGGTCAGGTGCAGCGCAAAATCCGCCGAAAGCCGGCAGGGGCGACCCTCCTCCAGCGCCGCGAGCATTTCTGCCGGACCCAGCATGAAATTCATCGCCGCCGCGCCCCAGCGCTTGACCTTTGGGTGTGTGGTGCCACCCAGCCGGATACGGCGCGGAAAGGGGTTTTCGATCAGCCGACGCCGGATCGTCACCCGCCTTGCGAACCGCACCTTGGCGCTGTTGTCCCAAGCCGCATCACACATGAGCACGCCGCCGTCCCCGAAAATCCGGATAGTGTGGTTATGCGATGCCACGATTGAACAGGTCAGCCGGGTGACCGGACCGTTTTCGAAGAACAGGGTCGCAACCGAAAGATCCGGTGCCATCGATCCGGTGCCGGTCTTGTCTGGGATCGTCTCGGCGCTGGCGGCCACAACGGTGCGGACCGACCCGAACCACGAGATCAACCAGGTCAGGTAGTAGCCCGCATGTTCCAATGTACAACCGACGCGAAACTCGTCCTCGTAGGGCCAGGGCGCGCCGCTCTCGCTGAACCATTTCTTGTAGGAGGCCTGAGGAATAAAACTATCGTCAAGCTCGGCATAGACCGCGCGCGGTGTGCCGGCTGTTCCCTTGCGCAGGGCGTGGCCGAGTGTCTGGGCGGTCTCGCCGAGGACAGAACAAGGTGCGGATGCCAGCATGAGCCCTCGCGCCTCAGCCAACGCATGCAGCTCCTTTGCATCGGGCATCTGCAAGGCAAGAGGTTTCTCGCAATAGACATGGTGGCCGGCTTCAAGACAGGCTCGGTTCAACTCGTAGTGCGAAGACGGGTTGGTGAGATTGAGGATGATACCGCCCTGCGGCGCTTCCGCCAGCAGTTGCGCCAGTGAATTCTTGGCCGGCAGCCCCCAATGCGCACAGAACTTATCCAGCCGCGCGGCATCGCGGTCAAACACGCCGGCAACTTCGATTCCATCCATCGCCTGAAGGGACCGCAGGTAGAGATCGGCGACAAAACCGCAGCCAATTATCGAAATCTTGTGCATCAGCTCCACCTCCGCGCGATGCGCAAAATCGTATGTCGCCCGCAAGCGCGGGGGAAGGGAAGGATGACCATGTTGCTTCTACTCGCGAATCCAGAACCTGCCGGTTAACTTTGCTTCATCAGACAATTTTGACCATAATTCGGCAGACCGGCTCGATCGTTCGCGTCAGCCCTATTTTGGCGGAAATCGTCCGAAATTGAGGCTCCTGGGACACGGTTCACCGGAAATCGGACTCGGACGCTCCTCCGTTTGCCACGATTTTGCGCTATGACCCTGCTCGGGGCGTTGAGGGAAGCAACGAGTAATGGATTTCAGCATCGCTGGCGAGCGGATCTCGGTAAACGTTCCGACCTGGGCAGCTCTTCAGGCCCGGGTTGCGGAGCGTCTGGCACAGCGGCAGGGTTTCGCGCTCGCGACGATCAATCTCGATCATCTGGTCAAGCTGCGCGCCTCGCAGAGCTTCCGGCGCGCCTATGCCGCTCAGGATTTCGTCGTCGCCGACGGCAACCCGATTGTCTGGATGTCACAGCTGGCCGGCCGCCCGGTCGAGTTGATTCCCGGATCCGACGCGATCCTGCCGCTGGCACGGATCGCCGCGAAACACGGCGTCAGCGTTGCGCTGGTCGGCAGCACCGAGCCCTCTCTTGCCGCCGCCAAGAGCTATCTCGAACGCGAGGTCCGTGACCTGGAGGTTTCCATCATCATCGCCCCGCCCATGGGGTTCGAGTCGGACAGCGACGCCGCCGATGCGATCTTTGCCCGGCTGACCGCCGCGGGTGCCGGGCTGTGCTTTGTCGCGCTGGGTGCCCCGAAACAGGAGATGTTCGCCGCCGCCGGGCGACGCAAAGCCCCTCAGATCGGGTTTGCCTGCATCGGCGCGGGGCTGGATTTCTTTGCCGGAACGCAACGGCGCGCGCCCGGATGGGCCCGGCGCTTTGCGGTAGAGTGGCTCTGGCGCGCCTCGAACAGTCCCCGGCGCCTCGGTCCGCGCTATGCGAAGTGTTTGGCGATCTTGCCCGGCCAGATCCTGCGCGCCATGATGATGCGCTTTCGCTCACCACAGCACTGACGCACCCCTGACCCGCCGAGGGGTGCGGGCGTCAAAGTTTGCGATAGATGCGCCCGCCGCCGGCCTTTCGCGCGGTATCTTCGATGCCCGGCAGTTTGCCGGCCCGCACCGCGTTCAGAAACTCACGTCCGATGCGGACCTTGTCGCCAATCCAGAGCGCGTTCCAGTCGCGCCCGTAAAGCTCCGGGAAGTGAAACTCGCCCGGCGGATACTCCACCGCGCGGGCTTTCAGACGGTTCAGCAGGGATTCGTCCATCCTGCCCTCCTTTCAACCAAACACACGCTCCACCAAAGCCATGAGCCGGGCGAAGCGCCGGGCTTGCGCAGCGCTACGAGCCGCGTCGCGGGCCGGCAGCCCCCACCATTCCGCGAGCACCCGGTTGCGCAGCAGCAACCCCACCGAAGGATCGTCCGGCCCGACCAGACGATAGCCCTCGAAAAACGCCTCCCGCGCAAAATCCGGCAGCACCTCGCCCGAAGCGATCCTTTCCTGCGGCGCGTGCAGGATGGCGTAGTCGGTCAGCAGCCGCGCGATGTCGTGTCCTACTGGCACAACGCCGCCCGCGGCGAAATCGATCCCAAGACAGCCCGCCCCATCCAGCAGCAGGTTGCGCAGATGCAGATCGCCATGGGTGCGCGCGGTCACGGTCTGCCGCCCCTCATAGCGCGCGGCGATGACAAAAACCGTCTCTATACAGGCCAGAAACTGCTCTTTCTGCGCAACCTCGCGCGTCTCGTCCAGCACCTCGCCCCGCACCGTGTCGAGATAGCGCAGGGTAAATTTCGGCTGAAACACCCGCGCCTCGCCCAGGGTCGCCCGGTGGTAGCCGTCGAGCCAGGCGCCCGCCCGCCGCAGCAGCCCGGCCTGCACCTCCGGCGGCGTCCCCTCCAGCATCACCGATAGCGGCTGGCCCGGCGCCAGATCCATCGCGCAGGCGCGGGCCTCGACATCCAGCGCATGCAGCGCCGGTACGCCCTGCGGATAGGCCTCCATCGCCTCCAGATGCGCCGACATCGCCTCGGCGAAACCGTCCTCCGGGCGCCGCTGATGCTTCAGCACCAGCACCCGCCCGTCCGGCCCGTCGAGCCGCAGCAGCACCGTGGCCACCCGCGCATCCTCGCGCCGGGCGAGCGGCGCCGCGTGCCACGCGCCGGGATCCTCGCCCATCTGCGCCGCGAGCGCCGGCCACAGCGCCCAAGCGGCGCGGCCAAGATCGGCCTCTTGCATTTCCATCCGCGCGTCCCTGCTCTATGTCCCCGGAGGGCAACGCCTTGTGGCGGCAATGTCCAGCCCCCATATGGCGGCAAGCACGAAAAGGAGACGACGACCATGGCCGATCAGGAGTTCCCCGGCTGGCACGGCACCACGATCATCGGCGTCCGCAAGGGCGGGCAGGTGGTGGTTGCGGGCGACGGACAGGTGAGTCTGGGCCAGACCGTGATCAAGGGCAGCGCGCGCAAGGTGCGGCGGCTGTCGCCCGGCGGCTCGGACGTGGTCTGCGGCTTTGCCGGCTCGACCGCCGACGCATTTACCCTGCTGGAGCGGCTGGAAGCCAAGCTGGAAAAGACCCCCGGCCAGTTGCAACGCGCCTGCGTCGAGCTCGCCAAGGACTGGCGCACCGACAAGTACCTGCAAAAGCTCGAAGCCATGCTGATCGTCACCGACGGGCACGAGCTTTACGTGATCACCGGCGCCGGCGACGTGCTCGAACCCGAGCATGACATCGCCGCCATCGGCTCGGGCGGCAATTTCGCGCTGGCCGCCGCGCGCGGCATGATGGACACCGACCGCTCGGCCGAAGAGATCGCCCGCCGCGCCATGGCCATCGCCGCCGATATCTGCGTCTACACCAACGGAAACCTGACGGTGGAGACCATCTCGGGCGCCTGAACCTCGGCGTCCGGCAGCCGCTCCCAGCGGTCCCCGTCGCGCAGATAGCGCTTTGTCCCGATAAGGTCGAAACCCGCGCCCTCCAGCCCCCAGGTCTCGACCGAGACCCGGGGGCCCGAAAGCGTCAGCAGGTTGAAGGTGTTGCGCTCGCCGCCGCGCAGCCTGTCCGACAGCCCGGTGCCCGCCTGCACGAATAACAGACCCGGATGCGCCCGGAACGGCGCCACGACGGTCTGGTGCAGGTGGCCCGAGAGCACGATCTGCGCGCCGCAATCGGCAAAGCGCCGCAGGGCCGCGCCCGCGCCGCGCATCAGCCGCTTCTCGACCTCCGGCCCGTGCTGAAGCGGATGGTGCAGCACGACGATCCGCGCCCTCTCGCCGGCCTCGGCAAACCCGGCGCAGGCGCGCTCGATCCGCCGCTCGGAAAGTCGTCCGCGCTGCCAGGCGAAGCGATTCACCGTGTTCACGCCGACCACCACCATATTTTCGGTCTCGTGACGCGGCTCAAGCTCGGGTGAGATCGCCCTGCGATAGCGTTTCCAGGGCGCGAACATACGGACCCAGAGATTGTCGAGCGGCGTGTCATGATTACCCGGCACCGCCAGCCAGGGCTGCGTCAGCCGGTCGAGAAAGCCGCGGGCGCGGGCAAATTGCGACACCCGGGCGCGCTGGGTGAAATCGCCGGAGATCGCGACGAGATCGGGATCGAGCCGGTCGATGGCCGATAACAGAGCCTCTTCCAGCCCGGCACGCTCCCGGCCGTAATGCAGATCGGACAGGTGCAGGACGCGGGTCACGCTTCGGGGTCTCCCGGCAGCATCAGGGTCAGCGGCGCCTCCGACATCTCGAAGTGCAGCGGCCCGGCCATCATGCGTTTTTCACCGTCGAAGGCCACCAGCGAGCGGCGCCCCTTGGGCCGCTCGACGGTCAGCCGGTCGCAGCGGTAGAGGTCGTAATCCTCACCCTCCGCCGCCACCCGCGTGGCAAGCCGCGCGCTCATGCGAAAGAGATCGCGCCGCGTCTCGCCCCGCACCACCAGCACCGCAAAGCCGCCTTCCTCGATGGCGTCACCGCCCGCCAGCCCGAAGCGTTCGAGCTGAAAGGCCGACCGGCCGACAAAGACCAGCGGCGTGCGGCGGGTCTCCTGCACCTCGCCCATATCCAGCGTCACCCGCATCGGCTTGCGAAAGCGCAGAAAGCTGCGCACCACCGACCAATGCGCCATCAGGCGGCGGCGGCCCCAGCGGGCATAGACCGTCTCGCGTTCCTTCAGAATCGCCGGGTAGATCCCGAGGCTGGCATTGTTGAGAAAGACCTGCCCGTTCACCGTGGCGACCCGCTGCTCGACGGCATGCCCCGCGAGGATCTGCCTTGCGGCGGTCAGCGGATCTTCGTCAAAGCCGAGCCCGCGAACGAAATAGTTGAAGGTGCCCATGGGCAGCACACCCAGCGGAATGCCCGTGCCAATCAGCGCCGAGGCCGTCGCCATGGCGGTGCCGTCGCCGCCGGCGGAGACGACCATCGCGGGGCTCGCCCGGCGCAGCGTCTCGCCGAGCTGTTCAGGCGAGCGGAACGGGCAGAGCGTGGCGCCCAGCGCCTCCTGCACCGCGTCGATGGCGGCGCGGTCGCGGGCATTGCGCCCGGAGCCGGGATTGACCACAAGCAGCACGCCGCCGGTCTCATCGGAGGCGGCGGCTTCTGCATCGGAAACGGGCCCGGCATCGGGGAGAGCGGCGGTTTGCATGACGGATGGGCAACGCCGCAACCGTATCGCCGGTTCCGCGTTGAGGCTTGGATTCCGGGCTGCGATGTATATGTGACCCGCAACGGCAGGCCGCCCCGGCCGCGCAAGGACAGGACCGAAATGACAGATCTGACCCCCCGCGAAATCGTCTCGGAACTCGACCGATTCATCATCGGCCAGAAGGACGCCAAGCGCGCCGTCGCCGTCGCCCTGCGCAATCGCTGGCGGCGCAAGCAGCTCTCCGAGGATCTGCGCGACGAGGTCTACCCCAAGAACATCCTGATGATCGGCCCCACCGGCGTCGGCAAGACCGAGATCTCGCGCCGGCTCGCCAAGCTGGCGAAGGCGCCCTTCATCAAGGTCGAGGCCACCAAGTTCACCGAGGTCGGCTATGTCGGGCGCGACGTGGAGCAGATCATCCGCGATCTGGTCGACGGTGCCATCGCCATGGTCCGCGAACAGATGCGCGAAGAGGTCAAGGCCGCCGCCCACAAGGCCGCCGAGGACCGGGTGATCGAGGCCATTGCAGGCACCGACGCGCGCGACGCCACCCGCGAGATGTTCCGCAAGAAACTGCGGGACGGCGAGCTCGACGACACCGAGATCGAGCTCGACGTGGCCGAGACCGCCAGCCCCTTCCCGATGATGGAGGTCCCCGGCCAGCCGGGCCAGAACATGGGGATGATGAATCTCTCCGATCTCTTCGGAAAGGCCTTTGGCGGGCGTACCGCGCGCAAGAAGATGACCGTGGCGCAGAGCTATGAGGTGCTGATCCAGGAAGAGGCCGACAAGCTCCTGGACGACGAGGCGGTGAAGGCGGCGGCGCTGGAAGCGGTGGAGCAGAACGGCATCGTGTTCCTCGATGAGATCGACAAGGTCGCGGCGCGGCAGGAAACCCGGGGCGGCGACGTCTCGCGCGAGGGCGTGCAGCGTGACCTGCTGCCGCTGATCGAGGGCACCACCGTCTCGACCAAGCACGGGCCGGTCAAGACCGACCACATCCTCTTTATCGCCTCGGGCGCCTTTCACATCGCCAAACCCTCGGATCTGCTGCCCGAACTTCAGGGCCGGCTGCCGATCCGGGTGAATCTGCGGGCGCTGACCGAGGAGGATTTCGTCCGCATCCTGACCGAGACCGACAACGCGCTGACCCGGCAATACACCGCGCTGATGCAGACCGAAGAGGTCACCGTCACCTTCACCGAGGAAGGCATCCACGCGCTGGCGAAGATCGCGGCGCAGGTCAACGAGAGCATCGAGAATATCGGCGCGCGCCGGCTCTACACGGTGATGGAGCGGGTCTTCGAGGAACTCTCCTTTACCGCGCCCGACCGCGGCGGCGAGACCATCACCGTCGACGAGGATTTCGTGGAAACCTATCTCGGCGAACTCACCCGCAGCGCCGATCTGAGCCGCTACGTGCTCTGACCTCCCGGGCGCCACTCCCGGCGGGATTGCGCATTTGCCCAAGAGAAGACGCGCCATCTTGGTCTTCTTCTCTTTCCAAATACCGCCCGCCGGAGGCGTCCGGCCCCTACCGCAGGCGCTGGGGCCGGGATAGACTCGCAGCGGTCACGCAAGGGAGGCGCCGGTGAAACGCTCACGCATCAACGAGATCCTGCGCGAAGGCGATGCCTTCATCCGCAGTCACGGGATCAGCCTGCCGCCCTTCGCCTACCTGACACCGGAGGAGCTGCGCGCGACCGATCATGCCGAGATCAAGCGCCGGCGCATGGGATGGGACATCACCGATTACGGCGGCGGCGATTTCGACCGGATGGGGCTGTTCCTGTTCACGCTGCGCAACGGGCTGAGCCACGATCTCGGCAAGCATAGCGCCATGCTCTACGCCGAAAAGATCATGATCTCGCGCCGCGATCAGCTCAGCCCCAATCATCGGCACGATCTCAAGGTCGAGGACATCATCAATCGCGGCGGCGGCACGCTGGTGCTGGAGCTGCACGCGGCCACGCCGGAGGGCGGGATCGACCGGCACGCGCCGGTGACGGTGATGTGCGACGGCATCGACCGCACCCTGCCGCCCGGCGGGCATCTGAAGCTCGATCCCGGTGAATCGGTGACGCTTTTCCCCACTACCTGGCATGCATTCTGGGGCGAGGGCAGCGATGTGCTGGTGGGCGAGGTCTCGACGGTGAATGACGATCTCACCGACAATATCTTCGAGATGGAGATCGGTCGCTTTTCCACCATCGAGGAGGACGCGCCGCCGCTGCACCTGCTGGTTTCCGATTACGACGACAGGCTCTGAAGCCGGGCATCTTTTCCAACACCCGTAGGGTGGGTTTCCAACCCACCATCCCCGAAACTTACGCCAGCCACCACCGTTCGGCAAAGCGCGCATTGTCCATCGCCCAGAGATTGCCCAGCGCCGCCGGCGTGGCGATACGCTCATTGACCGCCTGAAGGTGATTGGCAAAGACCGGCACCAGAAGCCCGCCCTCGTCGCGCAGGATCTGCTGCATCTC
Source organism: Salipiger abyssi (assembly GCF_017311415.1). Taxonomy (GTDB): domain Bacteria; phylum Pseudomonadota; class Alphaproteobacteria; order Rhodobacterales; family Rhodobacteraceae; genus Salipiger; species Salipiger abyssi_A. The sequence continues at coordinate 418,832 of NZ_JAEKIS010000001.1, forward strand.
GCCGTAAAGCGCCCGACGCCGCGTGCCGTCGAGCTCCGAACGCGCCTCGCCCAGCAAGGCCTGAAAGCGCGGGCTCTGCTCCATGCCCCATTGCGTCTCGTTCCAGGGCGCGCCGTGCTGGAGCGCGGTGGAGAACATCCAGTCCTCCGTCACCCGCCCGGACCAGGCGCAGGCGCAAAAGGGCCGCTGCCGCCAGACCTGCGACCAGTAGCCCTCGGCGGGCTCTGCCGTCACCGCGATCTCGATCCCCGCCGCGCGCGCCGCATCGCGAAAGAGCGCGGCGGCCTCGGGCGCGCCCTCGAAAGCGGCCTCGGAGACCGACAGGGGCAGCGTCAGCGACGAGAGCCCGGCCTTCCGCAGATGATGGCGGGCGCGGTCCGGATCGTAGGGCGGCGGGGTGAGATCGGCGGTGTAGTGATTGGCCGGCCCCAGCGGGCTGTCGGCGCCGATGCGCCCGTGACCCAGCAACACCCGGTCGAGGATCGCCTGCCGGTCGATCGCATGTTTCAGCGCCTGCCGCAGATGCAGCGCATCGAACGGCGCCGTCGCGCTCTGCATGGCGAACCCGTAATAGGCATTGCCCGGAACGTCCTGAAGCCGCAGCCCCGGCGCGCCGCGCAGCCGCGCCGCGCGCTGCGGCGCCACCCGGTTGATCGCATCCACCTGACCCGAGCGCAGCGCCGCCACCCGCGCGGCACCGTCATTCATCGCGTGGAATTCCAGCGTGTCGAACCAGCCCGCCTGCCCGTCCTTGTAATGCCCGGCCACCCGCTTGCCGAGAAACCGCACACCGGGCTCGAAATGCTCGACGCGATAGAGCCCGGTGCCGATGCCGCGCGCCATCGCCTTCTCGATCTGCCCGGCTGGATAGATCAGCAGGTGATAATCGGCGAGCAGATAGGGGAAATCGGCATTGCCCGCCGCCAGCGTGAACCGGATACGATGATCCGAGAGCCGCTCCATCTGCGCGATGGAGGCCACCAGCGGGCGCGCGCCCGAGCCGGCTTTCGGGTCGAGATGCAGGCGCAGCGAGGCGATCACGTCCTCGGCCACGAAGGGCTTGCCGTTGTGAAAGCGCACGCCCTCGCGCAGCGTCACCGTCCAGATCCGCGCATCGGCGCTGGCCTGCCAGCCGGTCGCCAGCTCGCCGCGCAGCGAGCCGTCGGCGGCGACCTCGGTCAGCGTGTCGAACACCGCGCCCTGCCCGGCGGCGATCATGAAGAAATCCGCGTGCTGCCGCGCGTCCCAGCTGTCGGAGCGGTGCGCCCCGCCAAGCCCCGCGCGCAGCGTGCCCCCCGCCCGCGCCGGCGCGGCGGCAAGGCCCGACCCGCCCAGCACCGCGGCGGCGAGGGCGGATTGGATCAGTCGGCGGCGGTGAAAGGCCGTCATGGCAGTTGCTTACCCGTCACGTTGCGGCGGACTCGCCGCCGGTATCTCTCTGTCTCGCCCAGTATCGCCGGCAAAGCGGCGTCAGGCAATGAGGCGATGCTCGGCCTCGGCGTCCAGGCATTCTATGTGCAGATGGGTGCATCCTAAAGCAAACCGTCTGTTGACCTCACGGCAGGTCTCCTCCAGCAGATCCAGCGCCGCCTGCCTGAGCTCGGGCATCACCAGAAGATCCAGACGCAGCACCCGCTCCTTCATCAGACCCTCGACATCGTAGGGGCCCTCGTCCTTCTGCCCGTCCGGCGCCCAGTAGCCGGTGGCAAAGCTCACCGTCAGCCCGCCGAAATCCCGCGATATCGGCAGGGCGATGGCATCCGCCGCCTCATCCAGCCTGTCCGAGCCGCTGCCCATCAGGACAACGATCCGGCAGCGACGCGCATCGGGGATCTGTTCTGCTGTCATCTATTTCTCGCTCAGATAGGTGATCAGCATGAGCAAGAGCAGGATGCCGACCGCAAAGTAAAGCACCATGTCCGGCGACCGGTCCTGGAACATGTCGAGAAGCCCCACGACATCGTCCGGCCCCTGTGTGCGGGCCTCATTGACCATCACAAGCGCCAGATCGAACAGCGAGAGGCCACCGATCACCGCGACAAAGCTTTTCAGAATGCGGGTCTGCGCGAGCTGCCGCCTCCGGTAATACCGGTCGATCTGCTTGCGCAGCAGCGCCGCCCAGCCGCGCACATTCTCGAATTGCAGCTCGCTTTCCCACGATTTGTGGATATAGCGCGCAAGCTGCCGCCGCACCCCCTGAAGACCGTAAAGCGCCCGCTCGTGCTGGAGTCGGACAAAATCCAGATGGTCGAGCTTGCGCTCCAGCGTGCCGAGAATCTGCCGCCGGATATCGCGTTCGCCGGCATGTTCCAGCACCCGGACCTCGGCAAGCAGGATGGTCTGGTAGCGCGACAGCAGCGTCGCGTAGAACTGACAGAGGCTCATGCTCCGCATCCAGTCTTCGGTAAAGCGCTCCATGGCGGAGCCGGCGACCGAAAACAGGCTGTTGCCTGATCCGACCCAGGCGCGGGCTTCGTCGAGCTCCTCGGCCTCCGGCGGCAACCCGCCGAGCTTCGAAACCAGCGGATCGCCGGGCGCCGCGTCGTCTGCCACGATCACCGAGCGTGCTGTCCAGATCGGGCTGTCGGGCAGCTCCGATACCGGCGTGTAGACCGAATACTCGTCGGGCGCGCGCAGCACCTTCATCGCGCCGCCGTCATTGGCCAGCTCGCGCTGAAGCGTATCGAGACAGTGATGAATGTGCCTGCGAAAGAGCCGTTTCGTCGCGCCGGTCAGCGCGTCGTCGAATTCGGAGGTCGGGCAATCGAGCCGGTCGGTCGCCCATTCGACGAACAGCACCCCGATGCAGTCGTCGTAGAAATGCAGCTCGGCGGAGAGCGCGCGAAACACCTGATCGCCGCGCGTGACCTCGACCCCGTCGCCGGTTTTGAGCCGCAGGATCACCGTCGGCCGAAAGAACACCGGCAACGCGTCGTGCCGTACCGTGCCATAGCCGAAGGGCCAGTCGGGAAAATCCACCTCGAACCACTCCGTCACCGGCGCGATCTTGCGGATCGCGGTGACGAGCCGCGCGCTTTCCTCGCGCGTGCGTCCCAGGCTGTAGAAGTTCAGCGAGCTTTCGAAGGGCGACACCGTAAAGAGCCGTGCCCGTCGCATCCCGCATCCGGTTTCGGCCGTCATGTCGCTGCGTTCCCTCCAGATCCGGCGCCGTCCGCGACAGACTAGATGCCGGAATTCTCCTGTAAACCCTCCTGCCCGGCGATCCTGTCCATGGCGCGCACCAGCTCGGCGCTGATGCCCGGTTCCGACAGGGCATGCCCGGCATTGCGGATCATCCGCAGATCCGCCTCGGGCCAGGCCTGCGCCAGCTCCCAGGCGCGCTGCGGCGGGCAGATCATGTCGTAGCGGCCCTGCACGATCACCCCGGGGATGCCGAGCAGCCGGTCGACATTCTTGAGGATCCAGCCGTCTTCTTCGAGAAAGCCGTCATTGACGAAATAGTGGTTCTCCAGCCGGGCAAAGGCGCGGGCATAATCCCCCGGCGCCTCGCCTCCAGCGCCGTTGGAATAGACCGAGGCGAGGGCGTTTTCCCAGGCAGACCAGGCGCGGGCAAAGCGGGTCTCGTCCTGAAGATCGCCGGAAAACAGCCGCCGGTGATAGGCGCCGATGAGATCGCCGTGTTCTTCCGCCGGAATGAGATCGGTGAAGCGCGCCCAGGGCTCGGGCCAAAACTGGCCGGCGCCGCCGCCATAGAACCAGTCGAGCTCGGTCCGGGTCATCATGAAGACCCCGCGCAGCACAAGCTGGCGCACGCGCTCCGGATGGCTGATGGCATAGACCAGCGCCAGCGTCGCGCCCCAGCTGCCACCGAAGACGATGAACTGCTCGATGCCCAGCGTCTCGCGGATGCGCTCGATATCGGCCACCAGATGCCAGGTGGTGTTGTCGGTGACGCTGGCATGGGGCCGCGAGCGCCCGCAGCCGCGCTGATCGAAGAGCACCACGCGGAACACGCGCGGATCGAAATAACGCCGCATCGCCGGCGAGCAGCCGCCCCCCGGCCCGCCATGCAGCACCACGACGGGGATGCCCTGCGGGTTGCCGCATTGTTCCATATAGATCTTGTGCCCGTCGCCCATGTCGATCATGCGTTGATCGAACGGGTCGATGGGCGGGTAGAGATACTGCACTGCGCGCTTTTGGCCCGGGAATTTGTCCATGATCCATCTATATTGGCATGGAAACCCAAATGACCATGGGGAAAAGTGACAGATGACCGTGACAATCGACCCCTCTGAAATCGCCAAGTTCGAGGCCATGGCCGCCGAATGGTGGGATCCGAACGGCAAGTTCAAGCCGCTGCACATGATGAATCCGGTGCGGCTCGACTACCTCACCACCCAGATCGCCGGCGAATACGGGCGCGACCTGTCGCAACCCGAACCCTTTGCCGGGCTGCGCATTCTCGATATCGGCTGCGGCGGCGGGCTGCTTTGCGAACCGATGGCGCGGCTCGGGGCCGAAGTCGTGGGCGTGGACGCCGCCGAGCGCAATATCCCGGTGGCGATGACCCATGCGGCGCAGTCGGGGCTCGAGATCGACTATCGCCACACCACCGCCGAGGCGCTGGCCGAGAGCGGCGAGCGCTTCGACGTGGTGATCAATATGGAGGTGGTCGAGCATGTGGCCGACCCGCTGGCCTATCTCACCGCCTGCCGGCAGCTTTTGAAACCGGGCGGGTTGCACCTGTGTTCAACGCTCAACCGCAACCCCAAGAGCTTTGCCATGGCCATCGTCGGCGCGGAATACGTCATGCGCTGGCTGCCCAAGGGCACGCATGACTGGTCGAAATTCATCACGCCGGACGAGCTTTACAAGCTGCTGAGCGAGGCCGGGCTGGAGCCGGTGGACCGCAAGGGCTTTGTCTTCAACCCGGTGAGCTGGTCGTGGAAGATCTCCGACCGCGACCTGTCGGTGAACTATGTGACGGCGGCGCTCAACCCGGAGGTCTCCGCATGAGTCTGATTCCCGAGGGGCAAAGCCTCTTTGTCATCGACATCACCTATGCGGTGCCGTTCGAGCAGATCGAGCCGGTGCTGGCGCCGCATATGGACTTCGTGAAGAAAGGCTATGCCGAGGGGCATTTCCTGACGTCGGGCCCGAAAAACCCGCGCAGCGGCGGGGTTGTGATCGCCATGGGCACCTCGAAGGCCGATATCGAGGCGCTGATGGCGCAGGATCCCTTTGCTCAAGAGGGCGTGGTGACGATGGAGATCACCGAGTTTTCGGCCTCGAACCGGGTGCCGGGGCTGTAAGTCGCGCCCAGACTTTTGCCGGCACCGGCAGGCTTTGCCGCAAGGATCTGACGCGCGATATGTCACCGATATCTTGCGGGCGGGCTGCACGACACCTATCTCCGTTGCAGCCAAGTACAGGGATGCACTGAACATGGACAAGATTCTCGCCGCCTTCACCCTTCCGGTCCCGCTGCGAGAAGTCCTGCCCAATGCCTGCATCCGTTTCCCTGTCCAACCTGAGCTACTCCACGCCTGACGGCACATCCCTTTTCTCCGATCTCAACCTGACATTCGGCCCCGAACGCACCGGCGTCGTCGGGCTGAACGGCGCCGGAAAAAGCACGCTTCTGCGTCTGATCGCCGACGAGCTGCAACCCGCGTCGGGGCAGCTCAGCCTGCGCGGCTCCGTTGCCCTGATGCGCCAGGACGCGATGGAGACCGCGGGCGAAACCGTTGCCGATCTCCTCGGCGTCGGTCCCGCCCTCGATTTGCTGGACCGCGCCGAGGCCGGCGAGGCAACCGCCGGAGAGCTGGCCGGGGCCGACTGGACCCTGCCCGCCCGGATCGAGCCGGCGCTTGCACGCTGCGGCCTCGTGGCCAGGCCGCAGACCCCGATTGCAACCCTGTCCGGAGGCCAGCGCAGCCGGGCGGCGCTGGCGGCACTGATCCTGGCGGAACCCGATATCCTGCTGCTGGACGAACCCACCAACAATCTCGACCGCGAGGGGCGCCGGGCGGTGATCGACCTTCTGCGCGGCTGGAACAGAACGGTGATCGTCGCCAGCCACGATCGCGAGATTCTGGAAGAGATGGATGCGATCGTCGAGCTCACCTCGCTCGGTGCGACCCGCTATGGCGGCAATTACACCGCGTACCGGCAACAGAAGGCCATCGAACGCGACGCCGCCGCGCATAGCCTCGCCCATGCCGAAAAGGCCCGGAACGAGGCGGCGCGCCGGGCGCAGCAGGCCGCGGAGCGCAAGGCCCGCAAGGATGGTGCGGGGCACAGGGCCCGGGCGGGGGGCAGTCAGGCGAAGGCGCTTCTGGATTTCGCCAAGGGCCGGGCCGAGGCGTCGGGGGGCGCCGGCGCGCGTCTTCGCGAAGCGCGGCGCGATGCGGCGGAGCTTGCGCTCTCCGCCGCCCGTGAACAGGTCGACGTACTGACTCCGCTCCACATGGAGCTTGCCCCGACCGGGCTGCCCGCCGGCAGGACCGTGCTGCGGCTGGACCATGTGACCGGCGGATACGACCCGGAGCGGCCTGCCATCCGCGACAGGTCGCTCACCGTCACCGGACCGGAGCGCATCGTCATCGCGGGGCCGAACGGCAGCGGAAAGACCACCCTGCTCAAGCTGATCACCGGCCAGCTCCGCCCCATCAGCGGACAGGTGGACCTGCCGGTCTCCTGGGCGTTTCTGGATCAGCATGTCGGATTTCTCGATCCCGGGCTGACCCTGCGCGAAAACTTCCTGCGCATGACCCCTGCCGCGAATGAACATATGGCACATGCCGCCCTTGCCCGCTTCGGGTTCCGCGCCGGCGATGCGCTGCGTCGCGTGGCCGCGCTGAGCGGAGGGGAACGCCTGCGCGGCGGTCTTGCCTGTGCACTGGGCGGCACGCCGCCGCCAAGCCTGCTGATCCTCGACGAACCGACCAATCACCTCGATCTCGACGGCATAGACGCGCTGGAATCGGCGCTGGCGGCCTATGACGGCGCCGTGCTGGTCGTCAGCCACGATCAGGCGTTTCTGAGCGCCATCGCGCCCGGACGGGTCTTCCAGATACAGTCATGATCCGCTGCCCGGCGCCAGCTCTGAAATCAGCGCTGCCGGCAAAGATCCGGAATTGACCGCAAGAGCGGCAGAGCGTCGGTCACTTGCCGCCGTCTCGCGCGATCCGGGCCTTGCGGAGCTGCTCGGTCTTGGCGTCGCGCTTGTGCTTTTCGTCGTCGAGAATCTGCCGGGCGGCGCGGCTTGTCTTGTCCATCACCGTTTCCGCGCGCGGCGCGGCGGGCTTGAACAGGGTATCTTTGGTAAGTTTCGCCATCTCGGAATCTCCATTTCAGGTTGATCTTCAAGACTGCGCAACACTCGGGTCGCCTGCGATCTTGCGAGCGCTCGCGTCCGATATGGGACAACCGGTGCCCCATCGGTTGCAGATATGACCGTTTCCCGAAAGACGGCGTCACATCTTGCAGAAAGGCGGGAGCAGTCCTCAGACAGCCCCCGCCCCTAGTCGGCTCGTCGCGGGCTTATGCCAGCGCGATATTGGTCGCCGATTCGCGACCGTCACGACCGCTTTCGAGGTCGAAGGTCACGGCCTGGCCGTCATCGAGCTGATGCAGACCGGCGCGCTCAAGCGCGGAAATATGGACGAAAACGTCTTTCGAACCTTGCTCGGGGGCGATGAATCCGAAGCCTTTTTGGGCGTTGAACCATTTCACGGTGCCATTGGCCATCGTGAGATCTCCTAGTTTGGTGCCGTCCGCAGGATGCGACGACCGGGCTCAGTGTCGTCATAGGATCAACTGAGGCCGCTAGGAAACAGAAGTCGTAAGAAGAAGCTTAGCCTCACCCGTGTAGAGCGAGATGGCCCTTACCACAAGGACAAACGCTCAGGCGGTGCAATACGGGCTATTCCGCTTCGAGCTTCAGCCGCAGCTCGCGCAGCACCGGCAGCGCCGCGCGGACCTTTTCGGCGCCCAGCTCGCCCACCATTTCCGAGATCACCGGCGTCATCGCCGCCAGCGCCGCCTCGCGGGCGCGTTTGCCGGCCGGGCTGATCGAGACCATCTTGCGCCGCGCATCGTCCCAGTCGGGGCGGATATGCACGTAGCCGGCGATCTCCAGCTTGGCCAGGGTATTGGTCATCGCGCCCCGGGTGACGTGAAAGCTGCGCGCGAGCTGCGCGGGAGAGCGTTCGTCCTGCACCCGGGCGAGATGGTTCAGCACCGAGAAATGCGAAATCTCCATGCGGTCCGGCAGCACCCGCGTCAGCCGGTTCCGCAACAGCTGATCCGCCGTCAGCAGCTCGCTGAAGAGCGAGATCGCAAGCGCATTCTCAGGATTCGTCATGCCGGGCCGGTCGATGCCAAAGGGGTTTCACGGGGATGGGATCGGCACTTTCTGGACGCGGCGCCGCGCAAGGTCAACAAAAACCCTTGCCCGACCGCCGCTTGCCCGGGGCTCAGCCCGCCAGCAGCGCGTCGAGCTTGCCGGCGCGTTCCAGCGCATAGAGCTCGTCGCAGCCGCCCACATGGGTGGGGCCGACAAAGATCTGCGGCACGGTGCGACCGCCATTCGCGCGCTGCACCATCTCGGGCCGGCGCGAGGGGTCTTCCATCACGTCGATCTCGGTGAACTCGGCGCCCTTGGAGCTGAGCAGGCGTTTGGCGGCGTGGCAAAAGCCGCAATAGGGCGTGGTGTAGATTTCGATCGGTTGCATCTTGGGTCCCTTCGGGAGGTTCGGGGCATTTGAAGGGATTTAGGGTCGCTTTGCAACGCGTGCCAGCACGCAGACACAGACCCGCCGTGCGCCGCCCGCAAGACAGGCCTCTGCCGCCGCCGAAAGCGTCGCGCCCGATGTCATCACATCGTCGACCAGCAGCACCGGCCTGTCGCGGATCAGCGCGGCGCGGTTCGGAGCGACCCGGATCGCCGCACCCAGCGTCTCGAATCGCGCCTCGCGGCTCTTGCCGTCCAGCACCGGCGTGTGGCGCGCGCGCTCCAGCGCGTCGGGGCTCCAGCCGATGCCCAGCGCGCGCGCCAGCGCCTGGGCCAGCAGCGCCGACTGGTTGAAACGCCGGCGCAGGTGGCGGCGCGGATGCAGCGGCACCGGCACCGCGATCATGCCGTCCTCCAGCAGCGGGCGCGCCTGCCGGGCCATCCAGCCGCCCGCCACCGCCGCAATGTCGTGCCGATCGCCATGTTTCAGCATCAGCACCAGCTTGCGCCCGTTGTCGCGATAAAGCAGCGCCGCGCAGCCCGCCTCCCAGGGCCGGGGCACGCTCAGGCATTCGTCGCAAAACTCCGCCCGATCCGAGGCGCCGGGCAGCGGCACGCCGCAGGCGCTACAGGACAGCCCGGCGAGGAACGGCGTGTCGCGCCAACATCCGCCGCAGAGGCCGAAATCGGTCTCCACCAGCCCGCCGCAGATCAGGCAGCGCGGCGGGTAGATCACGCGCAGCACGGTTTGCAACGCCGCCCCGAACATTCTAATCAGCCTCCATGTCGAACCCCGCCCCCCTCACCGACCGAACCGCGCTGTTGCGCCACCGCGCCCGCGCCGCGCGCGACCCCGCGCTCTTCCTGCAAGAGGCCGCACGGGAAGAGGTGCAGGATCGGCTCTTCGTGGTTAACAGGACGTTTACGGCACCCGCCGTGGTGACCGGGTTCCCGCAGATCTGGGAAAGCGCTCTGCCCGGTGCGAAGATCGTCGCCGATGACGAGGTGCTGGCGCTCGACGAAGGGGCACACGATCTGGTGGTGCATGCCATGGCGCTGCATTGGGCCAACGACCCGGTCGGCCAGCTTGTGCAATGCCGCCGCGCGCTCAGTGCCGACGGGCTGCTGCTGGCGCTCTGTTTCGGCGGCGAGACCCTGCACGAGCTGCGCGCGGCACTGGGACAGGCCGAGGTCGAGGTCACCGGCGGGCTGTCGCCCCGGATCGCGCCGATGGGCGAGATCCGCGATCTCGGCGCGCTGCTGCAACGCGCCGGGCTGGCGCTGCCGGTGGCGGATTCCTTTACCCTGACGGCCAGCTACGATTCCGCCCTGCATCTCATGCGCGACCTGCGCGCCATGGGCGAAACCAACGCGCTGACCGGGCGGCTGCGGCACCCGACGCGGCGCGGCGTGATGCTGCGCGCGGTCGAGCTCTATGCCGATGCCTTTGCCGGATCCGATGGCCGCGTGCCCGCCTCTTTCGAGATCGTCACCCTGACCGGCTGGGCCCCGGACGAGAGCCAGCAGAAGCCGCTGCGCCCGGGATCTGCGGCGCAACGTCTCGCCGACGCCCTGAACACGGCGGAAACGCCTCTGAAAGATTGAACTCTTTTCAGGAAGCGATACCTAACGTTTTCAGTCATGGAAGCAGATCAGGACAGGACCATGCTTGACGCCACCAGAAATGCCGCGCGCCCGGCGCATGCGCCTTCCGATCACCCCGAGATCGCCAAGCCGAAGGTCGGCGTGCTGCTGGCCAATCTCGGCACGCCCGACCATTACTCCTACTGGCCGATGCGGCGCTATCTGAGCGAGTTCCTCTCGGATCAGCGCGTCATCGACTATCCGAAATGGAAATGGCAGCCGATCCTCCAGGGGATCATCCTGTCGAAGCGCCCTTTCAGCTCGGGCGAGGCCTATAAGTCGATCTGGAACGAAGAGCTGAACGAAAGCCCGTTGATGACCATCACCAAGCGGCAGACCGCCGCCATCGCCGACAGCATGCGCGCGCGCTACGGCGATCAGGTCATGGTGGATTTCTGCATGCGCTACGGCAACCCGTCGACGCAGTCGAAGGTGCGGGCGATGACCGAGGCCGGCTGCCGCAAAATCCTGTTCCTGCCGCTCTATCCGCAATATGCCGGCGCCACCTCAGCCACCGCCAACGACCAGTTCTTTCGTGCGCTTATGGAGGAGACCTGGCAGCCTACTGCCCGGGTCGTGGACCCCTATTTCGAACATCCGAAATATATCGAGGCGCTGGCCGCGTCGGTTGAGCGGGGTTATGCCGATATCGCCGAGAAACCCGACATTCTCGTGGTCAGCTATCACGGTATGCCCAAGCGCTACCTGATGCAGGGCGACCCCTATCACTGCCAGTGCCAGAAAACGACTCGGCTGCTGCGCGAGCGGCTGCGCTGGGACGAGACCCAGATCACCACCACCTTCCAGTCCGTCTTTGGCCCCGAGGAATGGCTGCGCCCCTATACGGTCGAGCATGTGGCCGAGCTGGCGAAGCAGGGCAAGAAGAAGATCGCGGTCATCGCGCCGGCCTTTTCCGCCGACTGCATCGAGACGCTGGAAGAGATCAACGAAGAGATCCGCGAAAGCTTTGAGCATGCGGGCGGCGAGCAGTTCACCTATATCCCCTGCCTCAACGACGAGCCGGCCCATATCGACGCGCTGTCTTCGGTGATCGAGGAGAACATGGGCGGCTGGCTGGAGTAGGTGGGACAGGTGGGACGTGGGGTGCTGGTGGGTTGAAAACCCACCCTACCTTGCTGCGCCTCGCTCCGTAGGGTGGGTTTTCAACCCACCATCCCCAACCCATCGGCACAAAAGAAAAAGGCGGCGCCGAAGCACCGCCTTTTCCGTGTTCTGTTCGCGATCCGTTGGATCAGTCAGCCGAAGCAGCTGCTGCAACCACGGCGATCAGGATCAGCGGGATCAGGATGCCAGCGGACGACGAGCTTTGCTGAGCTTCTTCCACAACCACGACGGGCTCCATGACCACGTCGTCTTTTGCGTAGGAGCCGGCCATTGCGGTGGATGCGGTGGCGGCGAGCACAGCGGCGAGAGCGAGTTTCTTCATGTTATCCTCCAGATAATCGCCTGACGTAGCCAGATTTTCCACGTCAAGCACCCAAGACTTACCTCGTAGATCTGTCTAAGCAGCAATTCACGGGGAATGCAAATCCAACTTAGCGTTCGGATTTGCCCGTCAACCCTCTGTCGTCAAATAAGCAACACCTGCGTACCAACTTGCGCCATGCCATAAAGTTGCTCGATATGCTCGTTGTAGAGCCCGATGCAGCCGTTGGAGGAGCGACGGCCGATCTTGCGCGTGTCGTGGGTGCCGTGGATGCGGTAATAGGTCCAGCTCAGGTGCATGGCGCGGGTGCCGAGCGGATTGTCGGGCCCCGGACCGACATAGTCCGGCCATTCCGGATTGCGCTGCTTCATCGAGGGCGTCGGGCGCCAGTCGGGCGCCGGATCCTTCAGCGTTACCCGGGTGCGGCCGCGGCGCGTCAGATCCTCGCTAAGCGGCACCGAGCAGGGATAGAGATGATAGGTGCCATTCTCTTCCCAATAATGCAGCGCACGCGAGGTGATATCCACCAGGATCGCACCGTTGTTCAGCGACGAGAAATGCGGCTGCCAGTCGAGCGTGCGGAAGCTCGAGATATTACGGCGCACGATCTGCGACAGATCGCGCTCGATCTCGACGGTTCCCGCACCGTTCACATCCTGGGCCAGCGCCGGAGTTCCGATCGCGGCCGCGCCTGCGGCCAGAAAGGCGCGACGGTCAAAACGCTTCTGTGTCATCTTGGTCCGATCCTCGTTGCACAGCTATCAAAATGCCCCAAGGGGCTTTCGGCGCTATACTACGGCTTCGGTGATATGGCCGTAAAGCCTCAGTCGCACATCAAACGACGCTGAGACCTCGCGGTCACGGTGATGTGCGTTTGATTAGCGGCTCTGCGCAGGCTAAGCCGAAAAAAACGAAACGAATAAGGCAGGACAATGCAAAGACGATCGTTCCTCGTGATCTCCGCAGCGCTGGTCACCGCCGCATGTGGCGCGACGACCTCCGCCCCGACTCTGGGACCAGATGGCAAACCCCTGCCGCGCGCTTACCGGATCGCACCGGGATCCGGCGCGAAAATCGAATACAGAATGCTCGACTCGGTGAACGCGCTGCGTCAGGCGCGCGGCGTGCCGCCGCTGTCGCTGAACGCCAAGCTAAACGCCGCGGCGGCAACCCATGCGCGGGACATGTCGGTGCAGAACCGGCCCTGGCATTTCGGCTCCGACGGCTCCTCGCCCATCGACCGGGTGCAGCGCGTCGGCTACACCGGCCGCCTCGTGGGTGAGAACATCTCGGAAACCTACGAGACCGAGCTGGAAACCCTCGCCGCCTGGATGGAAGACGCCCCCACGCGCAATGTCATCCTCGATGAATCCGCGCGCGATCTAGGCTTTGCCTGGTATCAGGAAGACAATGGCAAGATCTGGTGGACGCTGGTCACCGGCGCGCCGAGCCTTGCTCCCACCCCGGGTGAAGGGCTGCCCTCCTGAGGCAGCCCGGTCATGCCGGTCACGGGGTGATAACGATCGGCGTGCCGTTGCGCACCATCGCATAGATGTCTTCCATCTCGCGGTCGGTCACGGCGATGCAGCCCGCCGTCCAGTCGCGCCCGCCCTTGCGGTCTTTCCACGGACGCCCGTGGATGAAGATATCGCCGCCCGGGCTCTTGCCCAGCGTCTCGGCAAAGGCGCGATCCGCCGGGTTGGGATAGGAAATCCCGATGCTGAGATGGTAGTTCGAGTTCGGGTTGCGCCGGTCGATGAAATACATCCCCTCCGGCGTCCTGCCGTCGCCCTCGATCTGCTTGTGGCCCTCGGGCGCGAACCCGAGCCCGATATCATAGGCCTTCAGCACCTCCTGATTGTGCAGGAGAAACATGCGCCGCTGGCTTTTCTGCACGACGATCTGGGTCACTTCCGGACCGTTATAGGATCTGAATTTGCTGGAACACGCCGTGACTGTCGTCGCCAGGGCGAGGATGAGAACTAGCCTGAGAAACCGCATTTATCCGCTCGTTGTTTTTTGCCTCTTATAGCGCAAAAAACCCGTCCGGAACAGCCGCGCCAATCCGCCTGCGGCACGATTTCACCGATCCGTGAGCGTCAGGCAGGCGACCAGCTCGATATGGGTCGACCAGCGGAACTGATCGACCACGCGCAGCCAGTCGAGCGTATAGCCCGCGTAATCCAGCGCCGCCGCGTCGCGGGCGAAGGTGACCGGGTTGCAGGAGACATAGGCGATGCACGGCACGCGGGCGCGGGCCAGCTCGGTCACCTGCGCCTCGGCGCCGGCGCGGGGCGGGTCGATCACCGCCGCGTCGAAACGCGCCAGCTCTTCCGGCAGCAGCGGGTTGCGAAAGAGGTCGCGCGCCTCGGCGGTGACATGGCGCAGCCCCTGCGCCATACGCCACCCCTTGTCGAGCGCGGCGGTCATCGCCTTGTCGCCCTCGACCGCATGCACCCGCGCGCGCTCGGCCAGCGGCAGCGCGAAGGTGCCGCAACCGGCAAAGAGATCGACCACATGCGCCGCGTCGCCGACGATCTCGCGCACGCCGTCCAGCAGCGCCGCCTCGCCGTCGGGCGTGGCCTGAAGAAAGGCGCCGGGCGGCGGCACCACCTCGGCGACGCCCATGCGCTGGATCGTGGGCCGCCGGGTCAGCGCCACCTCATCGCCCCAGGCGATGCGCGCCACGTCATGGGCGCGGGCCAGATCCGCCAGTTCGGATTGCAGCGCCGCGTCCAGCGGCTTGCCACCGCTGACGGCGATGTCGAGCCCGGTGAGGCTCACCGTCGCCAGCACCGAGAGCTCGCCCTTGCGGCTCGCGCCCAGCACCGCCAACGCCTCGACCAATGGCAGCGCGGCGGCAAGTTTGGGATCGACCAGCAGACAGTCGGGCACCGAAACGATCACGTCCGAGCCCTTCATGTGGAACCCGGCCAGCGCGCCTTTCTTGGTGCGCCGCGCGGAAAAGGCGGCGCGGCGGCGGCTTTGCGGTTTCGAGGTGAGACAGGGCCGGATCTCGGTCTCCAGCGCATGCGCCGCCAGCGCCTGCCGCACCACGCCGGTCTTCCAGTCTTCGACAAAATCGTCGCGCGCATGCTGCAACTGGCAGCCGCCGCAGCTTTTCGCATGGCGGCAGGGCGCACGCACCCGCATCTCCGACGGTGTGAGAATGCGCGGCGACGCCATCACGCCATCGGCGATCTCGCCTTCCACCACTTCGCCGGGCAATGCCCCGGGCACAAAGACGGGGCCCGGCGCGATGCCGTCACCCTGATGCCCCAGCCGTTCGATCGTGACCTGTTCCATGGCCCGCCTCTTGCCCCGAAACGCGCCCCGCTTCAACACCCGCCATAACCGCAGCCAGACCGGCAAATCCAGCACGATCAGCGTATCGGCCCGCGCAAGGCGCGTGTCATAGGTGGCCGACAGACCGCCTTCGATGATCCAGCTTTCCTGCGCCTCGGCGCTGCGGATCAGCGGCAGCTTCTGCGGCATGGCGCGCTCGACCCAGCCCGGGCTCCAGTGGATGCGGTCGATATGCACCACCGGCAGCCCGGTGCGGGCCCCCAGCCGCCGTGCGAGGGTGGATTTCCCCGCGCCGGGCTGGCCGAGGATCATCACACGTTTCACTCGGCGGCCTCCTCGGCCTCGGGGTTCACGAACCCGCCCGACTGCCGGTTCCAGTAGCGCGCATAAAGCCCGTCCTGCGCCAGCAGCACGTCATGGGTGCCCTGTTCGACAATATGACCGTGATCGAGCACGATGATCCGATCCATCTCGGAGAGGGTCGACAGCCGGTGCGCCACGGCCAGCACCGTCTTGCCCGCCATCACCCGCTCCAGCGCCGACTGGATGGACGCCTCGACCTCGGAATCGAGCGCACTGGTGGCCTCGTCCAGCACCAGGATCGGCGCGTCCTTGAGGATGGCGCGGGCCAGCGCGATGCGCTGGCGCTGACCGCCGGAGAGTTTCACGCCGCGCTCGCCCAGATGCGCCTCATAGCCCTCGCGGCCCATATGGTCCTGAAGGCCCAGAATGAACTCATGCGCCTCGGCCTTCTCCGCCGCCGCGATCACGTCCTCCATGGTGGCGTCAGGCCGGCCATAGCGGATATTGTCGAGCGCCGAGCGGTTGAACATCGCGGTTTCCTGCGTGACCATGCCGATCTGCCGCCGCAGGCTTTCCTGCGTGACCTCGGAGACGTTCTGCCCGTCGATGAAGATCCCGCCCTTTTCGGCGTCATAGAGCCGCAACAGCAGCGCCACCATGGTAGATTTCCCCGCCCCGGAGGCGCCGACGATGCCGACCTTTTCGCCGGGCCGGATATCCAGCGCGATATGCTCCACCCCGCCGGATTCACGGCCATAGGCAAAGCCCACATCGCGGAACTCGATCCGGCCCTCGCTGACCTCCAGCGGCGCTGCGCCGGGCGCATCGAGCAGCGTATGGGCGGGGGTGATGGTGCGGATCCCGTCCTCGATCTCGCCGACATTGGCGTAGATCCCCATCAGCGTGAAACTGACCCAGCCGGTCATCTGGCTCAGCCGGATTGCCACCGCACCGGTGGCGGCGATGTCGCCGGCGCTGACGAACCCCTGGCTCCAGAACGCCAGCGCGGTGCCGATCAGCACCACGGGAAGCGTGCCCGCCAGCGTCATCAGCCAGAAGCGGAAGGCCGAGGCGACATGGCCGAAGGAAATGAACCGGTCGCGATAGGTCGACATCGCCTCGAGCGCGGCGCGGTCCTCGAACTCGTCATGGGCAAAGAGCTTGACCGTCTTGATATTGGTCACCGTATCCACAAGCTGCCCGGTCACCATGGCCCGGGCCGAGGCGCGCGCCTGCGACCGTTTGCGGATACGCGGCATGAAATAGCGCAGCAGCAGCGCATAGGCGCCGACCCAGAGCACCAGCCCGATGGCGATACGCCAGTCGATGGAGCCCACCAGCAACAGCGAGCCAGCGACCGAGGCCAGCGCGAAGAGGATCGCCTGCACCACCTCGGAAATCACGTCGTTCAGCGCCCGCGCCGTCTGCATCTCCTTCTGCGAGATGCGCCCGGCGAAATCGTTGTCGAAGAAGGTGACGGAATGGCCCAGCGTGTAGCGGTGCACACGGCTGAGGATCAGGTTGAACACGTTGGGCTGCATGATGACCGACTGCACAAAGGCCGACAGCCCCGCCGTTATCGGGCGCACCAGCACAAAGAACGCCGCCGCGAAAAGCAGGAACGGCCAGTGATCGGTAAAAACGCTCTGCGCGTCGCTGGACAGCGCCTTGTCGATGACGTCGCCAAGAAGTTTGGCAGTGATCACCTCGAAGGCGCCGCCCAATGTGGAAAGCAGAGCCGCCGGGATCAGCACCGGCCAGGCGCCCTTGAGCGCCCAGAGCACAAAACGGCCGAGGGTACGGGGCGGCGGTGTCTGCGCGCGGGAAAACGGGTCGATAATGTCGGAGAGAGTCATTCCGATGCCTTGTCGTCTGGCCTGTGGTTTCAGGTATCTTCCGGATCGGCAGGCAGGTCGGGGTCGAGAAACCCTCCCGATTGCCGGGCCCAGAATTTTGCATATAGGCCGGCTTGCGACAAAAGCACGTCGTGGCTGCCTTCTTCGACGATGCGGCCACCGTCGAGCACGAGAATACGGTCCATCTGCGCGATGGTCGAGAGGCGGTGTGCAATGGCGATCACCGTCTTGCCCTGCATCATGCCGTAAAGCGTATCCTGGATCGCCGCTTCGACCTCGGAATCGAGCGCGCTGGTGGCCTCGTCGAGCAGAAGGATCGGCGCATCCTTGAGGATCACCCGCGCCAGCGCGATCCGCTGCCGCTGACCGCCGGAAAGCTTCACGCCGCGCTCACCCACATGGGCATCATAGCCGGTGCGGCCTTCCGGGTCTTGCAGGCTCAGGATGAACTCATGCGCCTGCGCCTGTTTGGCGGCGGCAATCACCTGCGCCTCGCTGGCATCCGGGCGCCCGTAGAGCAGGTTTTCGCGCACCGAGCGGTGCAGCAAGGCGCTGTCCTGCTGCACCATGCCGATCTGCCGGCGCAGGCTGTCCTGCGTGACCTTTGAAATATCCTGACCGTCGATCAGGATGCGACCCTTCTCAGCGTCGTAAAACCGCAAAAGCAGCTTTACGAGGGTCGATTTCCCCGCGCCCGAGCGCCCGACCAGCCCGATCTTTTCCCCCGGTTCGATGGTCAGCGAAATATCGTCGAGCCCGCCGCTCTCGCGCCCGTAATGATGGCTGAGACGGTCGAGCACGATCTCGCCCTTCTCAAAGCGCAGCGGTTTCGCATCGGGCGCATCGACCAGCGCGATGGGTTGGGCGATGGTCTCCATCCCCTCGGCCACCACGCCGAGCTGGCGGAAAAACGTCGTCAGCGCCCACATGATCCAGCCGGTCATGGCGTTGAGCCGCAGCGTCAGCGCGGTTGCTGCCGCGACCACGCCGACACTCGCCGCGCCCTGCATCCAGAGCAGCAGCGCCCAGCCCACGACGCCGACGATCAGCAGCCCGTTGAGCGCGACCAGAGCCACATCCATGATGGTATAGAGCCGCATTTCCGCCTGGAACGTCTCGCGCGAGCGGTCGATTGCCACCTTGGCGTAATCCAGCTCCTGCGCGTCCTGCGCGAACATCTTGACCGAATGGATATTGGTATAGGCATCCACCACGCGCCCGTTGACAAAGCTACGCGCGTCCGACGCCGCCTTGGACGCCGCGCCCACGCGCTTGACCGTCCAGCGCATCAGCCAGGCGTAGAGCCCCAGCCACAGGATCAGCGGCAGCATCAGCCTCGGGTCGGCGTCGCCCAGCAGCACCGCGGCGCCCAGCACATAGGCCAGCGAAAAGGTGATCGCGTCGAAGACGTGAAACACCGCCTCGCCCGCCGCCGGGGGCGTCTGCATGATGCGGTTGGCGATGCGCCCGGCGAAATCGTTCTCGAACCAGCCGACCGACTGGCGCAGCACCTGCGCATGCGAGCGCCAGCGGATCAGCGTGCCGAAATTCGGCATGATCCCGTTGTTCAGCACCAGCACATCCAGCGCCTGCAAGAGCGGGCGCAGGAACAGGATGAAGAGCCCCAGCGCGATCAGCTTGCCGCCATGCGCCTCCCAGACCTGCGCCGGATCGCCGGTGAGGATGTCGACCACCCAGCCCATGGCCCAGATCAGCCCGATCTCGACCGCCGCCACCGCCACCGAAAGCAGCGCCGCCCAGACGAAAACGCGGCGGAACGGGCGCGCGTAGTCCATCAGGAACGCAAACAGCCGCGTCGGCGGGTGATCCGTCGGCGGGTAGGGGGTGTAAGGGTCTACAAGGTTTTCGAAAAACCGGAACATGTCGGACGTCCTGCCGCTCGGGCGCGCAGTCTCTCCGATTCCTTACAGGAAGACCATGACGGAAAAACTGCCCAGCGCGACGGCCATGATCCGGGTGAAAATCCGCCAGGCGGCGGGGGTGGTGAGCAGGTAGGTGAGCAGCGCGCCGGCGCTGGTCCAGAACAGGCAGACGCCGAGGTTCAGGCCGGAAAACGCCGATCCCAGCCTCAACGCCTCGGCCCAGGCGCCGCCGGTGCCGGGATAGGCGGAGGCCGCGGCCAGCGCCACCGCCCAGACCTTGGGGTTCACCCATTGGAACAGCGCCGCCTCGATCAGCGTCATCGGCCGCTCGCGCTCGGCCTTGCGCTTGCGCCGGTCGGCGGTCCAGAGCCCCCAAGCCATGTAGAGCATCCAGAGACTCGCCGCGATCTTGAGCGCCAGCTCCAGCATCGGGGCGCGGGCCAGCAGCGTGGCGATGCCAAGGCCGGTGAGCCCGGCGGTCACCCCCACCCCCAGCACCACGCCGAAGAGATGCGGCAGGGTCGGACGAAAGCCGAACCGCGCGCCGGAAGCGGTGAGCAGGATCACGTTCGGCCCGGGCGAGAACAGGCCGAAGAAGACAAAGCCGTAAAGTGGATCGAGCGTCATGCAAGCAGCTCGGCGCGGCTGAGCGTAAAGCCCGAGGCGATCCACCGCGCCTCGAGCCGGCGCAGCGCCTCGCCCAGCGCCGGACCCTGAAGATCCGGCATCAGATCGCGGGGTTTCACGGGAAACACCGCCCCCAGCCCCTTGGCGATCTCGGCGCCGGTGTCGGGCGCGACCGGCATATAGATGCTCGCGGCGCGCAGGGCGGCAATGTCCCAGGCCATGTCCCTGCCGTGGCGATAAGCGATCTCCGCCGGGCCCGCATTGGCGGAAATCAGGCTCTGATAAAGCTCAAGTTGCCGCTGACGCGCTCGCGACAGGCGCAGCACCTTACCGTCGAAATAGCCCAGAACCGCCAGCCGCCGCATCGGATCGGCGACAAGGCCCAGCGCCTCCTCGACGGTGATCAGCGGCGCCAGCGCCTGGATCGTGGCATTGGGCAGCACCCGGTGCAGAACGCCCACCTGTTCCATCACGCCAACCGAGGGCGCCGGATCGGCCGCGGAGAGCAGCCGCGTCACCTCCTGCCCCACCCGCTCGCGCGACAGGGTTTCGAGACCGTCGAGATTGGCGGCAATTCCCGCCAGCGCCTCGGCATCGACCCCGGCTTCGGGGTCGCCATACCAGGCGCTGAAACGGAAAAAGCGCAGGATGCGCAGATAGTCCTCGCGGATGCGCTCGCCGGCATCGCGGATGAAGCGCACGCGCCGCGCCTCCAGATCCGGCAGCCCGCCCAGAGGATCGAACAGCGTGCCGTGCGCATCGGCGTAAAGCGCATTCATGGTGAAATCGCGCCGCGCTGCGTCCTCGGCGATATCGTCGGAATAGCGCACCACCGCGCGGCGCCCGTCGGTCTCGACATCGGCGCGAAAGGTGGTGACCTCGTGCCCGATCCCTTCGGACACCACGGTGACCGTGCCATGGTCGATCCCGGTCGGCACCGGTTTCAGCCCTGCCGCCTGCGCCAGCTCTACCACCCGCTCGGGCCGAGCATCGGTGGCGATATCGACATCGGCCACCGGCACCCCCATCAGCGCGTTGCGCACGCAGCCTCCAACGGCATAGGCGACATGGCCGCCGGCTTCGAGCATCGCCAGCACTTCCTGCGTGGAATCGCAGGTCAGCCAGTCTCCGCTCACCCGTGTCACGCCGCCATCCGTTTGCTCAGCGCCCAGAGGACCCGCGCGGTGGCGCCCCAGATGTAATAGGGCCCGAAAGGCACGGTGTAATAGCGCCGCCACTGCCCGCGCCAGCGCCGCTGCTGCACAATAAAGCGCGCCGGATCGGTGACATGGGCAAAGGGCACACGAAAGATCTCGGCCACTTCACCGGGCTCGGGAATTTCGGTGAAATCGTCTCTGACAAGGCCCAGAACCGGCGTCATTTCGAAACCGGTCACCGTCTCATGCGGCGGCAGGGTGCCCAGCAGCTCGACGCTCTCCGGCGGCAGCCCGACCTCTTCGCGCGCCTCGCGTAGCGCCGCACCCACCGGGCCGTCATCGCCCGGATCGACCTTGCCGCCGGGAAAGGCGATCTGGCCGGGATGGTGTTTGAGCCGCGGCGAGCGTTTCGTCAGCAGCAGCTCAAGCCCGTTCTCACCGGGCAGAAAGGTCACAAGCACCCCCGCCGGGCGCAGAATGCGCCCCGCAGGCAGCAGCGTTTCCGGGTTCAGATCGAAATCGGACGATGGCGCGCCGTCCGAGGCCATCGCCCGGCGCAGCGCCGCAATCTGATCCCCGGTCGCGCTCACTTCTTGGCCTCGAACCCCACCGTCTCGGGATCGAGCACGTAATGCGCGCCGCAGAACTGGCAATCGGCGGTAACCGTGCCCTCCTCGGTGGTCATCTTCTCAATATCCCGCGCCGAATAGATCGACAGCGAATTGCGCACACGCTCCTCGGAGCAAGTGCAGCCGAAACGCACCGGCTGGGCGTCGAAGACCCGCGGCTGTTCCTCGTGAAACAGCCGGACCAAAAGGTCGGTCGGCGGCAGATCGGGGCCGATCAGCTCCAGCTCGTCCACCGTGTCGACGTGGAAATTCACCCGCCGCCAGTTCTCTTCCTCGTCGCCCTGCACCAGATCCTCGGGCCGCAGCAGCCCGTCCTCACCCGAGCCGCCGCCCTGCGCAAAAGGCGAGGCCTTGGGCATGGTCTGGATCATCAGCCCGCCGGCGCGCCATTCGCCCTGGCCGTCCGCGCCGATCACCTTGCCGAAATTCAGCGCAAACCGCGTCGGAAGCTGCTCGGACTGGGCGAAATAGGCCTCGGCACAGGCCGCGAGCGAACCGCCGGCCAGCGGCGTGATGCCCTGATAGGGAGTCGTGCCCTTGCCCTGGTCGATCAGGATCGCGAAATAACCCTCTTCGAGCTGGTCGAAGGCCGGATCACTGGTCACCTTCTCGGCGTCGAAACTGGCATAGGCGCGGATGCGCGCCGGCTGCCCGTCTTTCTCGGGGCCGAAATAATCGGTGGCGATCATCCGCACCGCGCCGCGCGTCTGAACCTGAAGCGAGAGCTTCCAGCGCAGCTTGATCGTCTGCCCGATCAGCGCGGTGAGCAGCGCCATCTCGGCCACCAGCGCCTCGACCGGTTCGGGGTAGTCGTGCTGTCTCAGGACGCCGTTGAGCACCCCGTCGAGCCGCGCCACGCGGCCACGGATGTCCGAAACGTCGAGTTGGAACGGAAGGACGGTGTCGTCCCAGGCGAGCTTGCTGCCGATGGTCATGGGGTTTCCTTATCTGCCGCGCGTTGGCATACCGGCGCATATAAGGCAGGACGGCGCAGGAACCAAGGGGAACCGCATGATCGCTCGTTACGGAGAACCGCCCGAGGCCGGGCGCCGCTACACGCTGCGGCCCGGTGCCTACGCGATCCTGCCGCGCGGCGGCGCACTGCTGGTGACCCATCAGGAAGAGCCCTGGCCGGAATTCCAGCTGCCGGGCGGTGGCATCGACGCGGGCGAATCACCCCTCGCCGCGCTGCATCGCGAGGTGTTCGAGGAAACCGGCTGGCGCATCGCCCGACCGCTGCGGCTTGGGGCGTTCCGGCGCTTTACCTATATGCCGGAATACGACCTCTGGGCGGAAAAGCTCTGCATCATCTATCGCGCCGATCCGGTCTATCCGCTGGGCGCGCCCTTGGAGGCCGGGCACAGCGCGCACTGGATGGCGCCGGATCTGGCGGCAGAGCTGCTGGGCAACCCCGGCGACCGGGATTTCGTGCGGCGCCACATACTCTGACCTAGCCAATACCCCGGTATTCGACCAGCGCGGCGGAGACGTCATCCTCCGGGCTGGTGCCCGTTCGGGTGATCTGGCTGAGGCGCCAATAGAGATCGTCGAGAAACTCCGTCCCCCGCGCGGCACGGCAGAGGCCCGCGAGTTGCTGCAAGCCGTCCTGATCCAGCATCTGCCCGTCCTTCAGCAGCGCCTCGGTGAAGCCATCGGAATAGAGCAGCAGCCGATCCCCCGGCTCCAGCTCCAGCGTGATCCGGTCATAGCACACATCACTGATCAGGCCGATGGGCAGCCCGCCCTCGCCGACAAAGCGCATGCTTCCATCGGCGCGGATGAGCAGCGGCGGCGGATGACCGGCCTGCACGATCCGCGCGACGCCGCTGGCCAGATCCAGCGTCACATAGGCCATGGTGAGATAATCCAGCACCCCGGGATCGGCAGAGAGCCGGTTGTTGAGCCGCATCGCCACCTCCTCCGGCGGGCGGAAGACGGGGTCGCCGCCGCGCCGCTCCAGCGCGATGTTCTGGTCGGGGAAATCGCCGCCGAGATAGCCCGACACCCGCGCCGTCATCAGCGCCGAGGTGATGCCGTGCCCCGAGACGTCGATGCTGTAGACGCCGAGCCCCGCCGCATCGGGGCTGAACATGCCGACCAGATCGCCACCGACATGGCCGCAGGGTTTCAGCAGCAGGCTGACAGACGCGGCGCCGTAGTCGCGGCTACGCTCGGGCACCAGCGCCTCCTGAATGGTGCGGGCCTGGCGCAGATCGCGATCGATGGCATCGGCGGCGGCGCGCAGCTGGTCAAGCGTATCGCTCAACTGCCGCTGCATCGACAGGATGCGGGCGCCGGCATTGATACGGGCGCGCAGCTCATCGGCATTGACCGGCTTGGTCAGGAAATCATCGGCCCCGGCATCGAGGCCGCGCGCAATCTCGCCCTTTTCGCTCTTCGAGGTGAGCAGGATGAAATAGCCGTAGCTGTAGCTGTCATGCTCCAGCGCGCGGAACCGCCGGCAGAATTCCAGCCCGTCCATCCCCGGCATCATCCAGTCCGAAAGCACCGCGTCGGGCGCCCCCGTCTCGCACAGCGCCAGCGCCTCCTCGCCGCTTTGCGCCTGCCAGACCTCAAACCCCCAGCGCGTCAGCATGGCGCTCAGGATCTTGAGCTGCACAAGGCTGTCATCCACCACGAGCACGCGCTGGACCAGAGCCGCGGCAGAGGCGGCAGAGATATCGACGCTTTCGGGATGCAAGCTGGCTCCTACAGGCGGACGGATGCGCCGGGTTTACCGGGCCTGCGTTAACGGAGCCTTTAGCCTAAAATTGTCGGCACCTCGCCCGGGCGGAAAGAGAATTTTCATCTTTCCCGCCTAGCTCTGGAGAGCAGGAGGTGCCCGATGATCGACTGGAGTCAGGTGTCAGAACTGCATGACGAAATCGGCGCGGTGGATTTCGACGAGGTCGTGGCGCTGTTCCTGCAAGAGGTCGAGGGCGCGCTCGCAGACCTGCCCGATCAGGCGAGAGAGCCCGCAGCGCTTGAGGCCGCGCTGCATTTCCTCAAGGGCAGCGCGCTCAATCTCGGTTTCGACACGCTCGCACACGCCTGCCAGGAGGGCGAATATGCTGCCCGCGCCGGCACGCCGGAGGCGGTGGATCTCGGCGCCATCGCCCGACTCTACGAAGACAGCCGCGCCGCCTTCCTGCGCGAGCTGCCGGAGCGGCTGGCCGCCTGACTCAGATCAGGAACTGCGCCAGAAGCTCGTCATCGGTGATATCGCGCAGCGTGTAGCCATGGCTGTCCAGCCGTGCGAGCAGCGTTTCGAAATTCGCCGGATCGACCGTTTCGATCCCAAGCAGCACAGAACCGAAATTGCGCGCCGATTTCTTCAGATATTCGAACCGGGTGATGTCGTCCTCGGGGCCCAGGAAGTTCAGGAAATCCTTCAGCGCGCCGGGACGCTGCGGCAGGCGCAGGATGAAGTATTTCTTCACTCCGGAATAGCGCTGCGCCCGTTCCTTCACCTCGGGCAGCCGCTCGAAATCGAAATTGCCGCCGGAGGTGACGCACACCACCGTGCGACCGCGAATCGACTGGCCGAGATCCTTGAGCGCATCCACCGAAAGCGCCCCCGCGGGCTCCAGCACCACCCCCTCGACATTCAGCATCTCGAGCATGGTGGTGCAGAGCCGGTCCTCGCTCACCGTCAGCGTATTGGCGAGGCCCACACCCTTCAGCCGCTCGAAGGTGCGCGCGCCGATCCGCGCCACCGCCGCGCCATCGGCAAAGGTGTTGACCGTGTCGAGCGTCACCGGCCGCCCCGCCGCCAGCGCCGCGCGCAGGCAGGCGCCACCCGTGGGCTCGACAAAGGTATATTGGCAGTCATTGCCGAAATAGCTCAGCACACCGGAGCCGAGCCCGCCGCCGCCCACCGGGATCACCATGTGATCGGGGGCATGACCGAGCTGCTGCTCGATCTCCACCGCGACGCTGGCCTGCCCCTCGATCACGTCCTCATCGTCGAAGGGCGACAGGAAATGCCCGCCCTTCTCCGCACAAAACGCCTGCGCAGCGGCCAGCGTGTCGTCGAAATAATCGCCGGTCAGCACGATCTCGACCGCATCGCCACCGAACATCCGGGTCTTCTGGATCTTCTGGTCCGGCGTGGTCACCGGCATGAAGATCACGCCTTTCTTGCCGAACTCCCGGCACATATAGGCAACGCCCTGCGCGTGGTTGCCGGCGCTCGCCGCAACAAAAAGCTCCGCCTCGGGGCGCTTGCGCATGGCGTTGAAGGCGCCGCGCAGCTTGTAGCTGCGCACCGGGCTGAGATCCTCGCGCTTGAGCCAGACATCGGCGCCGAAGCGGTCGCTCAGATGGGCGTTGCGCAAAAGCGGTGTCTCGGGAAAGACACCGCGCATCGCCACCGCCGCGGCGCGGGCCTTGTCGTGAAAGCTGTCCATCCGCGACAGTTGGCGCATCGCTACGGACAAGGCAAGCCTAGTCGATGCGCCGGCGCTCGATGAAATACCCATAAAGCGTGGTCAGCAGCGAGATTCCGAACATCATGACGAACCAGTCCACGACGACACGGTAGATCAGGCTGATCAAAGAGCTGGTGTCGCCATCGATCATCGCCGGCAGCCCGATCACGATCTGCGCTGCCATCGAGATCAGCGCCAGCACCAGGATCGCCTTGTCGTCCTGTTTCGTCGCCTCCCAGGCGTCGCGCATTTGCAGACTCTGGCCTAGCGCCGCCGCCGGCAGGATCAGACCGATGCGGAAAAACACATAGGAAACCAGCCCCGCCATGCCGAAGATCAGCAATCGGGCCAGGCCCGGGATCCCCATGACCAGCATCCCGAGGACAGCACCGATCGTCACCAGCGCCAGCCCGATCACCAGTCCGATCATGATCGAACGCCAGAGATAAGAGCCGAGCTCGGCCCCGTGCCAGCGCGGCAGCCAACCAGCGGGCATCTCTCCGGTCAGCACATAGCGATGCCAGCCGACCGCGATCCAGAGGCTTGCCAGTACCGCGAACACCAGCATGATCAGGAGATTGCCGGCGGCTGCCGGGGTCGCCGCGATCTCCTGCGGGTCGACAGAACCGCCGCTCCCGGAGAAGATCATGACCTGAAGCGCCACCTGCACCAGATAAAGCAGAAGCGAGATGCGCAGCGCCGCCTGGAGGTTGTCCAGTACCATCCGCACCGAGTGCATAAAGATCTTCCAGCCCATCGTCCCGCCCGTCTTTACAGCAATGCTTTCGGCAGGGCTAGCACACAGCGCCCGGCGGTCAACGGGCGATCCTTGCTCCTGACGCCAAAACGCTATAACCCGCCTGCCAGATTTCACGTGAGGAAATGCCCGATGTCCGCGCCCAAGAAAGTTGTCCTGGCCTATTCCGGTGGCCTCGATACCTCGATCATCCTGAAGTGGCTGCAAACCGAGTATGGTTGCGAGGTGGTCACCTTCACCGCCGATCTCGGCCAGGGGGAGGAGCTGGAGCCCGCCCGAAAGAAAGCCGAGATGCTGGGCGTGTCGGAGATCTATATCGAAGATCTGCGCGAGGAATTCGTGCGCGATTTCGTCTTCCCGATGTTCCGCGCCAACGCGCTTTACGAGGGGCTCTATCTGCTCGGCACCTCCATCGCCCGCCCGCTGATCTCCAAGCGGCTGGTCGAGATCGCCGCGGCGACCGGCGCCGACGCGGTGGCCCATGGCGCGACGGGCAAGGGCAACGATCAGGTGCGGTTCGAACTGGCAGCCTATGCGCTCAACCCCGACATCAAGGTGATCGCGCCCTGGCGGCTCTGGGATCTGACCTCGCGCACCAAGCTCATCGACTTTGCCGAGAAAAACCAGATCCCCATCGCCAAGGACAAGCGCGGCGAGGCGCCCTTCTCGGTCGATGCCAACCTGCTGCACACCTCGTCTGAGGGCAAGGTTCTGGAAAACCCCGCCGAGCAGGCCCCCGATTACGTGCTGCAACGCACCGTGCCGGTGGAGCAGGCGCCGAACGAACCCGAATTCATCGAGATCGGCTTCGAAAAGGGCGACGCGGTGTCGATCAACGGCGAGGCCATGTCGCCCGCAACGATCCTCACCAAGCTCAACGAGCTGGGCGGCAAGCACGGCATCGGCGTGCTGGATCTGGTGGAGAACCGCTTCGTCGGCATGAAATCTCGCGGCATCTACGAGACGCCCGGCGGCACCGTCCTGCTCGAAGCGCATCGCGGCATCGAACAGATCACGCTCGACAGCGGCGCCGGCCACCTCAAGGATTCGATCATGCCGCGTTACGCGGAGCTGATCTATAACGGCTTCTGGTTCTCGCCCGAGCGCGAGATGCTCCAGGCGCTGATCGACAAATCGCAGGAACATGTCACCGGCACCGTGCGTCTGAAGCTCTACAAGGGTTCGGCCCGCACCGTCGCCCGCTGGTCGGATCATTCGCTCTATTCCGAAGCGCATGTGACCTTCGAGGAAGATGCCGGCGCCTACGACCAGCAGGACGCCAAGGGCTTCATCCAGCTCAACGCGCTGCGCCTGAAGCTGCTGGCCGCGCGGAACCGTCGCCTGAAGGGCTGAGCCTCCAGCCTTGTGAATGCGTCCCCGTCGGATTTGCCTCCGGCGGGGATATTTTTTGCCAATGGAAGAGCCGGGCGCTTTCCCGTGTTTCCATTGGCCCCAAATATCCCGGGGAGTCCGCGCATCGCGCGGGCGGGGCAGCGCCCCATAATCTCGGGAGGCCAACATGGCAGAGCCACAGGATTTCATCGACGCCCAGAACCAGCACTGGCCGCAGATCCTCGCCGAGCTGCGCGACGGGCGGAAGGTCACCCACTGGATTTGGTACGTTTTCCCGCAACTGAAGATCCTCGGCCGGTCGGGCATGGCGCGACATTTCGGCATCTCCGATCTGGACGAGGCCAGCCGCTATCTCGCCCATCCGGTGCTTGGGGCGCGGTTGCAGGAAGTGGCACAACTGCTACTCAGCCATGCGGGCAGCGATCCGGAGGACATTCTGGGGCCGGTCGATGCGCTGAAAGTCCGGTCTTGCATGACGCTGTTCGAGGCGGTGCCCGATGCGCCAAGCGTGTTCTCGGAGGTTCTCGACAGTCTCTATGCCGGCGCAAGATGCCCCGTCACCCGCGACACGCTGGCATGAATGTGCCGCCCCCCGCACGATACACGAGGGGCGGCGCGGAGACCGCGGTAAGGGTTGGAAAGACGGTCTCCGATCCCGTTTACGCGAAATGAAACGCTCGCGATGAGCGAAGCTTATTGCGCGGTAATCGTCGCCATGACGAGGTTGCCGTCGACGCGGATCGGGCCGTCTTCCTTGGCGCCCAGCGTGTATTCGAAACCGCCGGTGGTCATGCCGCCCTCTTCGCCGTGGATCATCAGCATGAGCATGTCGCCCGGTGCAACCTCTTCGGTCAGGATCGCGGCCACATCCATGGTTTCGCCGGCGCGCAGCGGCGCATAGCCCACCACGGGGCCGGGCTTCATCTCGGCATCGGTGCGGTGCACGACCAGCCAGCCATTCGCAGTCGTGGTGACCTTCTCCGCGCTGACCACGCCATTGGCGACGCTCTGGTCCATGGCCTCGACCATCGGTGCCATGTGATCGTCAGCAAAGGCGGCGCTGGCGGTGAGGGCGGCGGCGGTGGCGATCATAAGGGTCTTCATAATGTCTCTCCTGTTGCTCAGTATGCAGGCGGGCGGCCCCTTGCCACCCGCGACACTTGAAGACACGCAGACCGGAGAGAAAGAGTTTCAAAAAAATTTTTCCTTTTAAATCAATGTACTGAAGCGCATTTTCTCATAATGCGGCAGCGCTTCGTTTGCCAGATCCGCCGCCACGCCGCTCAACTCCGGCAAATCGCCCTCGGGCCCGGCAAAGCCGGTGGAGCGATGCACGGAGCCATACCAATGCGGCGCCCAGGCGCCATCCTGCGCGTGCCCGCCCGCTGGCCAGGACAGCATGGCCGGGTCGAAATCCAGCCCGATCGCCTCGCAAAGCGCGCGCAGTTTGCCCTCCGGATCACGGCGGATATCGGCGCTGTCGATCACATGGGGCGTCAGCCCCAGCGACAGCACGTAATCGTAAAGCTCCGCCTGCGCTGCAAAACCGATATCGGCGGCGGTGGGGTTTTCGTAGCCCTTGGAAAAGCTCGCCACGACGCGCGCGGGGTGGCGCAGAAGGAAGACATTCACACAGTCTTTCATGAACGCGCGCGGCATGCCGTCGATCATGTGCTGACACATATGCTTGTGATAGACGTGCGGCTTACCCTCCGGGATCGGACCCAGCAGTTGAGCCTGCACCGCCTCGGCGCTTTCGGGACGGCTGGCCATGATCTCCCCGGCCATCGGATGCGGCAGGCCGGTCATGCGCAGATAGGGGCCATAGAACGGCTCATCCACCATATGAAAATCCGCCCGGTTGCCGAAGGCATACATCATCGCGGTGGAGAGATTCCGCGGCCCCGACCACATGGCAATCCTCATTCTGTCACCAGCTCCTTGTAAAGCGCCCGGAGGCGCTGCGTCACCGGCCCCATCTCCCCTGTGCCGATCACGCGCCCGTCGATCTCGCCCACCGGGGTCTGGGCGCCGAAAGTGCCGGTCAGGAACGCCTCGTCGGCGCCATAGGTATCGACCAGCGAATAATTGCGCTCGTAAACCGGGATGTCGTTGGCGCGGCAAAGGTCGATCACCTTCTGCCGGGTGATGCCGTTCATGCAGTAATCGCCGGTCGAGGTCCAAACCTCCCCCTTGCGTACGATAAAGAAATTGCAGGCATTGGTGGTGTTCACGAACCCATGCACATCCAGCATTAGCGCCTCGTCCGCTCCTGCCTTTTCGGCAGCGATGCAGGCGAGGATGCAGTTCAGCTTGGAATGCGAGTTGAGCTTCGGATCCTGCGTCATCGGCAGCCCGCGCTGATGCGGCACGGTGGCAAGCCGGATCGGGCGCGGGATCGAGGGCCTGGAATGCTCCATCAGGATGACCACGGTCGGCCCCTGCACCGAAAGGCCGGGGTGCTGGAACGGCCGGGTCTTCACCCCCCGCGTCACCATCAGCCGGCAATGGGCGTCGGTGGCCATGCCATTGGCCTGTTGCGTCTCTGTTATGGCGGAGATGAGCTCTTCGCGGCTCATGCCGATATCGAGGTCGATGGCCAGCGCCGCCTCGAACAGCCGGTCGAGATGCGCGTCGATGAAGGACCAGCGCCCGTTATAGAGCCGCAACCCCTCCCAGATCCCGTCGCCCAGCATGAAGCCGGAATCGTAGACCGAAACCAGCGCCTCCGCCTTGGGCTTCAGCGCGCCATTGACCCAGATGAGGATCTCTTCGTTGCGGGCATCTTCCGCCGCCTGATGTGTCGTGACCTTGTCCATAGCCGGCAGGCTAGGAATGTTTCACGGGAAACGGAAGGGGTCACGCGGGCTCACCATGCGGTGACATCGCGTTGCAGCGGATTGATCGGGGGGCCGCTTGGGCGCAGCCTTGCGCAAAAGGGAGGTGCGTCATGATCCGCAGCGTTTTGCTATCCGTTCTGATCCTCATCGGCCTGGCCGTGCAGGCCCACCGCGCCGAGGCTGGCGAGCGCCGCGATATCGTCGTTGCCGGCGGCTGTTTCTGGTGCGTCGAGGCCGATTTCGAGAAAGTGCCCGGGGTGATCTCGGCGGTCTCGGGCTATACCGGCGGCTCGCTGAAAAACCCCAGCTACAAGCAGGTGAGCCGCGGCGGCACCGGCCATTACGAGGCGGTCAAGATCACCTATGACAGCGCCCGCGTCAGCCGCGACCAGCTTTATGCGATGTTCTTCCGCTCGGTCGATCCAACCGATGCCGGCGGGCAGTTCTGCGACCGGGGCGAGAGCTATCGCACCGCGATTTTCGTCTCTGATCCGGCGGAAAAGGCCGCCGCCGACAAGGCAAAAGCCGAGGCGCAGGCGGCGCTGGGGCAGAGGATCGTCACCCCGATCCTGAAGGCGGGCGCGTTCTGGAACGCCGAGGACGATCACCAGGATTACTACAAGGGCGACAATATCGTGCTGACCCGCTTCGGCCCGATCAAACAGGCGAAAGCCTACAAGCGCTATCGCGACGCCTGCGGCCGAGACCAGCGGGTGCGTCAGCTCTGGGGCGGCGCGGCGCCCTTTGCCGGCGGCTGAGTCTCAGCCGAACCGCGCGGCCTGTACCTCTTTCAGATCGGGGATCACATCGGCGGTGCCGTGGCGGGTGACCATCAGCGCGCCCGCCCGGCTCGCCAGCTCTACCGCCTGGCGCAGCGGCATGCCCCGGTCGAGCCCAGCGAGCAGATAGCCGGTGAAGCTATCCCCCGCCCCGGTCGTGTCCACCGGGGTGACCTTCGGCGTTTCGAACCGCTCCGCCTGCCAGTCATTCGCGGCCAGATGCAACCGCCCGCCGCGTCCGCCTTCGGTCACGATGACGGTCTCCACCCCCATCCCGGCCAACCCCAGCCCGGAGGCGGCCTGAAGCTGCTCCATTTCGATGGCGTTCAGCACCAGAATATCGCAAAGCCCGAGAACCGCGCGCGCCGCCTCCGCCTCGAAGGGCGCGGCCGCATAGGCCACGCGCAGCCCAAGCTCGCGCGCCATGCGCGCCGCCTCGGGCTGCAACAGGGTCTCGTTCTGCATCAGCAGCAGATCGCCGGTTTCCGCCTCGGACAGCGCCCGGCCCAGCAGGTCTTCGGGAATCGCATGGTTGGCGCCGTGGTGAATGACGATGGAATTCTCGCCCTGCCCGTCCACGAGAATGATCGCATGGCCCGTCGCCTCATCGACCTCGACGATGTGCCGCGTATCCACCCCGTATTCCATCAACCGCCCGACAGCCCAGGCGCCATCCGCACCGACGGCGCCCAGATGCACCACCCGCGCCGCCGCCCGCGCGGCGGCCACGGACATGTTCGCCCCCTTGCCGCCCAGCCCTCGGTTCATCGACGCCGCCGCCAGCGTCTCGCCCGGCGCGGGCAGATGCGGCACGGAATAGGACAGGTCGGCATTGATGGACCCGAGATTCCAGATCGTCATGCGCCCCGCCCTTTCATCTTTCCGAAAATACCTCTGGCCGGAGGCATCCGCCCCCGGCCAGAGGCGCCACCGTCAGCCCACTTTGCAGGCCGCCAGCACCGCCATATTGAGGATATCGTTCGCCGTCATATTGGTCGAGCAGATCTGGATCGACTTGTCGACGCCCGCGAGGATCGGCCCGATCACCGTGGCGCCCGCCATCTCCTGCATCAGCTTGACCGAGATCGAGGCCGAATGCCGCGCCGGCACCACGAGGATATTCGCCGGCCCCGAGAGGCGCTGGAACGGATAGGCCTCCTGCGCCTTCGGGTTCAGCGCCACATCGACGGTCATCTCGCCCTCGTACTCGAAATCCACACCGCGCGCGTCGAGCACCTGCGGCGCCAGATGCATCTTCTGCGCCCGCTCCGACACCGGATACCCGAAGGTCGAGAAGGAGACGAAGGCCACGCGCGGCTCCATCCC
Source organism: Salipiger abyssi (assembly GCF_017311415.1). Lineage (GTDB taxonomy): Bacteria > Pseudomonadota > Alphaproteobacteria > Rhodobacterales > Rhodobacteraceae > Salipiger > Salipiger abyssi_A. The sequence continues at coordinate 451,870 of NZ_JAEKIS010000001.1, forward strand.
CAGATGCCGCGCCACACCCGCCGCGCGTTCGGCGATATTGGCAAGGTCGTTCTCCACCGGCCATTCATGCACCAGCGTGTCGGAGATCAGCACAATCCGCCCGTTGAGCAGCAGCGCCGTGACCCCTACCGCGCCGTGATGCGCGTCGGCATCGAAGACATGATTGATCAGCTCCATCACATGCGCCGATTTCCGCGTTGCGCCGGTGATAAGCCCGTCGCCATGGCCATGCGCCAGCATGAGCGAGGCAAAGACATGCCGGTCGCGGGCCGCCAGCCGGTGGATGTCCTGCCGGTCGTGACCCTTGCGCTGCAACCGCTCGTAAAGGAACCCTTTATAGGTCTCCAGATGCCGCGTATTGGCGGCGTTCACCACCTCCAGCTCGCGCACCGCATCGCCAAGACCCGATTCCTCGAGCTTCTTGCGCACATCGTCCTCGCGCCCGACCACCAGCGCCTTGCCCAGCCCGTTGCGCTGGTACATGACGGCGGCACGCAGCACGCGCGGGTCGTCGCCCTCGGCAAAGATCATCCTTGCCTGCGCCTGACGCGCCCGGTTGTTGATGCTGCGCAGGATCGGCGCGGTGGAATCCATCCGGCCCTTGAGCGTTTCGCGATAGGCCTCCATGTCGACGATGGGGCGCCGAGCAGCGCCGGTCGCCATCCCCGCCTTGGCCACGGCGGGCGGGATGCGGTGGATCAGGCGCGGATCGAAGGGCGTGGGGATGATGTAATCGCGTCCGAAGCTGAGCTGCTTGCCATAGGCCAGCCCCACCTCGTCGGGCACGTCTTCGCGCGCGATCTCGGCCAGTGCCTCGGCACAGGCGATCTTCATCTCGTCATTGATCGCGCGGGCGTGGATATCCAGCGCGCCGCGGAAGAGATAGGGAAAGCCCAGAACGTTGTTGACCTGGTTGGGGTAATCCGAGCGGCCGGTGGCGACGATCGCGTCGGGGCGCACCTGATGGGCCTCTTCCGGCGTGATCTCGGGATCGGGGTTCGCCATGGCAAAGATCACCGGGTTCTCGGCCATGCTGGCCACCATGTCCTGGGTCACCGCGCCCTTGGCCGAAACGCCGAGGAACACATCCGCCCCCTTCATCGCCTCTTCCAGCGTACGCAGATCGGTGGCGGCGGCATGGGCCGATTTCCACTGGTTCATGCCCTCGGTGCGGCCCTGATAGATCACGCCCTTGGTGTCGCACATGATGCAATTGTCGTGCTTGGCGCCCATCGCCTTGACCAGCTCAAGACAGGCGATCCCCGCCGCGCCGGCACCGTTCAGCACGATGCGGCAATCCTCGATCTTCTTGCCAGAGAGATGCAGCGCGTTGATCAGGCCGGCGGCACAGATCACCGCCGTGCCGTGCTGGTCGTCATGGAAGACCGGGATATCCATCTCTTCCTTCAGGCGCTGCTCAATGATGAAGCACTCGGGCGCCTTGATGTCCTCAAGGTTGATGCCGCCAAAGGTCGGCCCCATCAGCCGCACGGCCTGGATGAATTCTTCCGGATCCTCGGTGTCGAGCTCGATATCGATGGAGTTCACATCGGCAAAGCGCTTGAAGAGCACGGATTTGCCCTCCATCACCGGTTTGCTCCCGAGCGCACCGAGATTGCCGAGCCCCAGCACCGCCGTGCCGTTGGAGATCACCGCGACGAGGTTGCCCTTGTTGGTGTAATCATAGGCCAGCTCGGGGTTTTCGGCGATTTCCTCGCAGGGCACCGCGACGCCGGGCGAATAGGCCAGCGACAGGTCGCGCTGCGTGGTCATCGGAACCGTGGCCTGCACTTCCCACTTGCCGGGGACGGGTTCGAGATGGAAGGCCAGCGCCTCCTCCCGGGTGATTTTCATCTTGGCCATGGCGCAACACTCCTCCGCTTCGGCGAAGTTGCTCTTAGCGCAGCGGAAAGCCCGGCTCAACCGCGCGGTTTTCGCCTTTCGCCCCGGGCGCGGGCTTTGTTATGTCAGACCGAACAGGCATTCCGGGGGCAAGCATGACGGCAGTCACGCCAATGATGGCGCAATATCTGGAGATCAAGGCGGATCACCCCGATGCGCTGCTGTTCTACCGGATGGGCGATTTCTACGAACTGTTCTTTGACGACGCGGCGGCGGCGGCCGAGGCGCTGGACATCGCGCTGACCAAGCGCGGCAAGCATGCGGGCGAGGATATCCCGATGTGCGGCGTGCCGGTGCATGCTGCCGAGGGATATCTGCTGACGCTGATCCGCAAGGGATTCCGGGTCGCGGTCTGCGAGCAGCTCGAGAGCCCGGCGGAGGCCAAGAAGCGCGGCGGCAAATCCGTGGTCAAGCGCGGGGTGGTGCGGCTGGTCACCCCCGGCACGCTGATCGAGGATTCGCTGCTGGAGGCGCGGCGGCACAATTACCTGGCCGCGTTGGCACGGGTTCGGGACGAATGGGCGCTGGCCTGGGCCGATATCTCCACCGGCGCGTTTCACGTGATGCCGCTGGGACAGGCGCGGATCGGCGCGGAGCTGGCGCGGCTGGCGCCGTCGGAACTGCTGGTCTCCGAAGATGTCGGCGAGACCCTGCGCGAGGTTCTGGGCGATCTCGGGATTCTTCCGACGGTGCTGGGCCGGGCCTCCTTCGATTCCAGCGGCGCCGAGGCGCGGCTCTGCACGCTTTACGGGGTGCAGACGCTGGCCGGCTTCGGCAGTTTCGCGCGCTGCGAGCTGGCGGCGATGGGCGCGCTGGTCGACTATCTCGACATCACCCAGAAAGGCCGGCTGCCGCTGCTGCGCGCACCGCAGCGCGACGCGGTTTCGCGCATGTTGCAGATCGACGCGGCGACGCGGCGCAATCTGGAGCTGACCCAGTCGATGAACGGCGGGCGGCAGGGCTCGCTGCTCTCGGTGATCGACCGCACGGTGACACCGGGCGGCGCGCGGCTGCTGGAGCGGCGCGTGTCGTCGCCCTCGCGCGAGCTGGACGTGATCGCGCGGCGGCTGGCAGCGCTGGACTGGGCGATCGAGAGCCCGCAGTGCACGGCGCTGCGCGACGCCCTGCGCAAGGTGCCCGATCTCGACCGCGCCCTGTCGCGGCTTGGACTCGACCGTGGCGGCCCGCGCGATCTGGCAGCGGTGCGCAACGCGCTGGAACAGGCCGAGGAGATCGCGCAAGCGCTCGACGAGGCCGCCCTGCCCGAGCTGCTGGAAGAGGCGCGCGCGGCCCTGCGCGGACATGACGACCTGCTCGCCCTGCTAGACGCGGCACTGGTCGCCGAACCGCCGCTGCTGGCGCGCGATGGCGGCTTCATCGCGCCGGGCTACGATGCCGATCTCGACGAGGCCCGCACCCTGCGCGACGAAGGCCGCAGCGTGATCGCCCGCATGCAGGGAGAGTATGCCGAGCGTGCCGGGGTTTCCTCGCTGAAGATCAAGCACAACAACGTGCTGGGCTATTTCATCGAAACCACCGCGACCCATGCGGAAAAGATGATGTCGCCGCCGCTGAACGAGACCTTCATCCACCGCCAGACCACCGCCAATCAGGTGCGCTTTACCACGGTCGAGCTGACCGAGCTGGAAACCCGCATCCTGAACGCGGGAAACGAGGCGCTGGAAATCGAAAAGCGCCTCTTCGCCCAGCTGCGCGAGGCTATTCTCGACGAGGCACCGGCGCTTTCGGAGACCGGGCTCGCGCTGTCGGAATTCGACCTGGCGCTGGGGCTGGCGGATCTCTCCAGCGCGCAGGGCTGGGCGCGGCCGCAGGTCGATGACAGCCGCGCCTTCGAGATCGAGGCGGGCCGCCACCCGGTGGTGGAGCGCGCCTTGCAGACCCAGGGCGCGGGGCCGTTCATCGCCAATGATTGCGGGCTCAACGCCGAAGGCGAAAGCGCCGCGGTGACGCTGCTCACCGGTCCGAACATGGCCGGTAAATCCACCTATCTGCGGCAGAACGCGCTGATCGCGCTGCTGGCGCAAATGGGCTGCTACGTGCCCGCGCGGCGCGCCCATATCGGGCTGGTGAGCCAGATCTTCAGCCGCGTCGGCGCCTCGGACGATCTGGCGCGCGGGCGCTCGACCTTCATGGTCGAGATGGTCGAGACCGCCGCGATCCTCAACCTCGCCGACGACCGGGCGCTGGTCATCCTCGACGAGATCGGGCGCGGCACCGCCACCTATGACGGGCTCTCCATCGCCTGGGCAACGCTGGAACATCTGCACGGCGTCAACCGGGTGCGCGGGCTTTTCGCCACCCATTACCACGAGCTGACGGTGCTGGCGGGCAAGCTCGACGGCGTCACCAATGCCACGGTGGCGGTGAAGGAATGGGACGGCGAGGTAATCTTCCTGCACGAGGTGCGCGAAGGCGCGGCGGATCGCTCCTATGGCGTGCAGGTGGCGCAGCTTGCCGGGTTGCCGAAAGCGGTGATCGACCGGGCGCGGACGGTACTGGACGCGCTGGAACAGGGCGAACGCGAGCGGGCCGCGCCCAAGGCGCTGATCGACGATCTGCCGCTGTTCTCCGCCGCCGCCGTGGCGCCACCGCCGCAGGCCGCCCCTGCCGGCCCGTCGCCTGTCGAGGAAAAGCTCGCCACGCTGCTTCCCGACGACATGTCGCCGCGCGAGGCCTTGCAGGCAATCTATGAGCTGAAGGGGCTGCTGGACGGCGACGGCTGAGCCAGCGGGTGCGTTTCACATGAAACGGAAAACGCTGAGGCCCCGGATCAAGTCCGGGGCATGTGTTTTCGACCTCTATCCGGGTCTCAGCTTGCGGGCATCGAGCTGACGCCGACCTGCGCCGGGCGCAGCAGCCGGTCGTAGAGCATGAAGCCCTCGGCGGAGACCTGGATGATCTCGCCCGCCTTGGTGCCGGGCACCGGCGCTTCGAACATCGCCTCGTGATGCTGCGGGTCGAACTTGTCGCCGACCTCGGGGGTGATCGCACTCATGCCATGCTTGGAGAACACGTTGAGCAGCTCGCGCAGGGTCAGCTCGACCCCTTCGATCAGCGCGGCGGCGGCGTTTTCCTCGCGCGCGGCGTTCAGGGCCCGTTGCAGGTTGTCATAGACCGGCAGCAGATCGCGGGCGAGGCGCGAGCCGCCGTATTGCTGCGCTTCGCGACGATCCTTGTCGGCGCGCTTGCGGGCGTTTTCCGCATCGGCCAACGCGCGCATGAAGCGGTCCTTCAGCTCGTCGCGTTCGGCGCGCAGCGCGTCCAGCTCGACCGCTTCGGGGTCCAGCTCGTCCGCATCCTCTGCGTAGGCCTCGGCCTCGGCGGCTTCGATGTCATCGAGAAACTCGTCGTTCTTCGGGTCTGCCATTCTTCACCTCTAGCTCCGCTCGGCAATCAGCTTGCCGACCAGCTGTGCCGTGTAATCCACGATGGGGACGATACGGCCATAGTTGAGACGCGTGGGGCCGATGACGCCCACCGCGCCGATGATCTTACGATCCGCGTTCATATAGGGAGAGACCACCAGAGAGGAACCCGAAAGTGAGAAAAGTTTGTTCTCGGAGCCGATAAAAATGCGCACACCGTCGCCGGTTTCGGCCAGTTCCAGGAACTCCGCGATGTCACGCTTGCGCTCGAGATCGTCGAAGAGGTTGCGGATGCGGTCGAGCTCTTCGGTTTCCGCCTCGGTGCCGAGGAGATTCGCGCGCCCGCGCACAATCAACCGCGCCGACGTGTCGCCCTGATCCTCCCAGCTCGCCAGCCCCGCCTCGATCAGATCGGCGGCGAGCGTGTCGATCTCCTGCCGGCGGCGGGCGATTTCCTCGGCCATGATGTTGCGCAGCTCGGCAAGCGTGCGGCCTCCGATCAGCGCGTTGAGGAAATTCGCCGCCTCGCGCATCGAGCTCGGTGTCTGACCGGGCGGCGGCGTGAACAGGCGGTTTTCCACATGGCCGTCGGCAAAGACCAGCACCACCAGCGCGCGGTCATGACCGAGGCTGACGAATTCGATATGCTTGATCGGCGCCTCGTGTTTCGGGGTCAGCACCAGTGAGGCGCCATGGGTGACACCGGAAAGCGCCGCGCCCACCCGGTCGAGCACGCCGCCGACATCGTCGCCGCCCGAACCCAGCGTGGCGTCGAGCTTTTCGCGGTCGGTGTGATCGAGATCGCGCACCTCCAGCAGACCGTCGACGAACATGCGCAGGCCGAGCTGCGTGGGGATCCGCCCGGCGCTCACATGCGGGCTGTCGAGCAGGCCGAGGAATTCGAGATCCTGCATCACATTGCGGATCGTCGCAGCGGAGACTTTTTCGCTGAGCGTACGCGTGAGCGTGCGCGAGCCCACCGGCTCGCCCAGTTCGAGATAGGTTTCCACGACCTTGCGAAACACTTCGCGCGAGCGGTCGTTCATTTCATCGAACAGTCGGTTTCGCTCTTTCATCCCGTCTCTCTCCGCCTCTTGCGGTCATTAAAGGCCGGTATCCGGCGCCGTCAATCGGGGTTGCGGGGATTGCAAGGCATCAGTATCCCGGTCGCAATCGAGAAAGGGGCGCCGATGAGACCGTCAGGACGAGATTTAAGCGAAATGCGGACCGTTTCAATCGAAACGGGTGTGACAAAACACGCGGAGGGGTCCTGCCTGATCAAGGTCGGCGACACCCATGTGATCTGCACCGCCTCGATCGAGGAGCGGGTGCCGCCCTTCATCAAGGGGTCCGGTCTGGGCTGGGTCACCGCCGAATACGGCATGCTCCCGCGCTCGACCGGGTCGCGCATGCGGCGCGAGGCGGCGAGCGGCAAACAGGGCGGCCGCACTGTGGAAATTCAGCGGCTGATCGGGCGCTCGCTGCGCGCCGGCGTCGACCGGGTGGCACTCGGGGAACGGCAGATCACCGTGGATTGCGACGTGATTCAGGCCGATGGCGGCACGCGCTGCGCGGCGATCACCGGCGGCTGGGTTGCGCTGAAACTGGCGGTGAACAAGCTGATGAAAGCCGGACTCGTGGTCAGCGATCCGCTGGTCTCGCCGGTGGCGGCGGTGAGCTGCGGGATCTATGCCGGGCAGCCGGTGCTGGATCTGGACTACCCAGAGGACAGCGAGGCCGGCGTCGACGGGAATTTCATCCTGCGCGGCGACGGGCAGCTGATCGAAGTGCAGATGTCGGCAGAGGGCGCGACCTTTTCGCGCGCGCAGATGGGCCAGCTCATGGATCTGGCGGAAGCCGGGGTTTCGGAACTGGTCGCCGCGCAGAAGGCAGCCGTGGCATGACCCGGCGCTTCGAGGGGAAGCGGCTGCTGGTTGCGACCCACAACAAGGGCAAGCTGGTGGAGATCACTGACCTTCTGACGCCATTTGGCGTCAGTGTGGTCGGTGCCGCCGAGATGGGGCTGCCGGAGCCGGAAGAGACCGGCACCACATTTGTGGAAAATGCGCGGATCAAGGCGCATGCCGCGGCCAAGGCGACGGGGCTGCCCGCGCTCTCGGATGACAGCGGTATCGAGATCGACGCTCTGGGCGGCGCGCCGGGCGTCTATACGGCGGATTGGGCTGAGACAGAGACGGGCCGCGACTTCGTCATGGCGATGGAGCGCGCGCATCGGGAGCTTCTAGCCTCCGGCGCGTCGCAGCCCTGGACGGCGCGGTTTTGCTGCACGCTGGTTCTCGCCTGGCCCGATGACCATGACGAGGTGTTCCCCGGTGTGATGGAGGGACAGGTGGTCTGGCCGATGCGTGGCGATCAAGGGCACGGCTACGATCCCGTGTTCCAACCGCAGGGCTATGACATCACCTTCGGCGAGATGGACCGTTGGGAAAAGAACCGCATCAGCCATCGCGCAGATGCGTTCAAGAAATTCGTGTCGGGCTGTTTTGGCTGAGACTTGGCGCCCGGGCGGTTTCGCCCTCTATGTGCATTGGCCGTTCTGCGAGGCCAAATGCCCCTATTGCGATTTCAATAGTCATGTCGTGCGCCATGTGGACCAGACCCGCTGGGCCGAGGCGCTGGTCCGCGAACTGGCGCGTTATGGGCGGCAGACCGAGGGGCGCGTGCTTTCGTCGATCTATTTCGGCGGCGGCACACCGTCTCTGATGCTGCCTGAAACCGTCGGTGCGGTGCTGCGCGCGTCGCGCGATCACTGGGCCTGGGCCAACGATATCGAGATCACGCTGGAGGCGAATCCGGGCTCGGTCGAAGCCGAGAAATTCGAGGGTTTTGCCGCTGCCGGCGTGAACCGTGTGTCGCTCGGTGTGCAGGCGTTGCGGCCGGACGATCTGCGCAAACTCGGGCGGCTGCACAATGTGGATGAGGCGCTTGCGGCGCTGGATATTGCAAAGTCGGTATTTTCGCGCGTGAGTTTCGATCTCATCTATGCGCGGCAAGGGCAGAGCCTTGCCGACTGGGAGCCGGAGCTGCGCGAGGCGCTGGATCTGGCCGGCGATCACCTGTCGCTCTACCAGCTCACAATCGAGGAAGGCACCGCCTTCTGGGACCGGGCGCAGGCGGGTAAACTGCGCGGCTTGCCCGGAGAGGATCTGGGCGCGGATCTATATATCGCGACGCAGGAGATTTGCGAGGCAGCGGGGTTTCCGGCCTATGAAGTCTCGAACCATGCGGCACCGGAGGCGATGTCGCGGCACAACCTGGTTTACTGGCGTGGCGGCGACTACGTGGGGATCGGGCCGGGCGCCCATGGGCGAGTCAGTTTGAACGGGCAACGATTTGCGACCGTGGCGCGGCGGGCGCCGGGCGACTGGCTTGTGGCTGCGGAAGCGGGAAACGGCGATCTGGAAGCCGAGCCGCTGAGCGACGCGGATATCTGGAACGAATATCTGATGATGGGGCTGCGGCTTTCCGAAGGGATTTGCCGTGAGCGGGCCGCAGCGCTTGGAACCAGACGGATTTCCGAGGAGACGCTGGCGCGCTTTGAGGATCTGGGGTTGATCTGGCGAACGCGCGATCGCTTTGGCGCAACGCGCGAAGGCCGGATGGTGCTAAACGCACTAACCGCCGAGCTTCTGACGGACTGAGCTTTTCCGGACTTGTTTGAAACTCTATCCCCACTGTGAATTGCGTACGGTCTGGGAAAGGCGTTTAACGGCCGCCTTTCCCAGGATCTGCATTCAGCGTGTGGCGCTCAGGATCATGCAGAGCGAATCCAGCTGCTCGAAGGACTCGTAGGAAATCGTCAGCTTGCCCGATTCCTTTCCCGGAGCATGCGCAATCGTGACCTTCATACCCAGAGCTGCCGAAATATCGCCTTCGAGCGCCTTGGTGTCGGCATCCTTGTCCATCTCGTAGGACGCCGCTGGCGCCTTGCGTTGCGGCGGCTGGGTTTCGGCGCGTAGCAGCGCCTCGGCCTGACGCACCGAGAGCTTCTTGCGCATGATCTCCTCCGCCATGCGATCGGGATCGCGGGAGGTGACGAGGGTCCGCGCGTGGCCGGCACTCAACTCACCATTGCGCACATGTTCCTGCACACCTTCCGGCAGGTTAAGCAGACGCAGAAGGTTGGCGATATGGCTGCGGCTTTTGCCCAAGGCCTCGGCGATCTTTTCCTGGGTATGGCCAAAGCGATACATGAGCTGCTTGTAACCCGCCGCTTCTTCGATGGCGTTCAGGTCGGCGCGCTGGATGTTCTCGATGATCGCGATTTCGAGCGTTTCCTGATCGCTGAGGTCGCGGATCAGGACCGGTACCTCATGCAGCTGTGCAAGCTGCGCCGCGCGCCAGCGGCGTTCGCCGGCGACGATTTCATATTGCCCGTCCTCGCCCGGCGCCGGGCGAACGATGATCGGCTGAATGATGCCCTTCGTCCGGATGGAGTCGGAAAGCTCCTGAAGCTGTTCCGGCGTAAAGCTGCGGCGCGGCTGATCCTTGTTCGGCACCAGCTTTTCGATTGGAACAAGACGATCCGGGGTCTTTGGCGTGGCCTCCTCTGCGCTCTGCGTGGGCTGAATATCGACATCGGACATCAGCGCCGAGAGGCCGCGACCCAATCCGCGGCGGGGTTCCTTTTTATCTGACATGTCTGCTCTTTCTGTTCTGTGGTCAGGCGGCAAGGCGGGCGTTCTTGCGCAGCAATTCGTCGGCGAGAGCACGATAGGCCGTCGCACCCTTGGACTGCCCGTCATAGGTCAGCACGGGCATGGCGAAGGACGGCGCCTCGCTGACGCGGACATTCCGCGGAATCACAGTGGCGAAGACGAGATCGCCGAGATTCTCCCGCGCATCGTCCTCGACCTGGCGGGACAGGTTGTTGCGCGCGTCGTACATCGTCAGAAGTACGCCCTCGATGCGTAGGTCGGGATTGGCGGTTTGCCGGACTTCCCGGATCGTCAGCATCAGTTGAGACAGGCCCTCAAGCGCAAAGAATTCGCTTTGCAGAGGCACAAGGACAGAATGCGCCGCGACCATCGCATTGACCGTCAAGAGGTTGAGAGAGGGCGGGCAATCGATCAGGACGTAGTCGTAGCCAAAGCGATCCATTCCCGTCTGACGAAGCGCATCGTGCAGGAGAAAGCTGCGCTTTTCATTGGCCACCAGCTCGATATCGGCGGAGCTGAGATCGACCGTCGCAGGAATCAGATCGAGCTGCGGTTGATCGGTTTTCTGAATCACCTGGTCGAGCTCGATATCCTCGAGCAGAAGTTCATAGGTGGTGTATTCGCGCTCGTCAGGTTCAATACCCAGGCCGGTGGAGGAGTTCCCCTGCGGATCGAGATCGACCACGAGAATCCGCAAGCCACGCTCGGCCAGTGCCGCACCCAGATTGATTGTGGTTGTGGTTTTACCCACCCCCCCTTTTTGGTTTGCGATTGCAATGATTTTGGGGCCGCTGGGCCGCGACGGATCAGACATGTGTCAGAGCTCCGATGGTCAGGACGACTGCGTTGGGATCAGTGATACTTGTACGACGCTCACAGGAGAACTTCCACGATTCCCCTGCGGCGGCGACTTCTTTTTTCCAATTGGCGCCTTTGAGGAAGAGCGCCTGCCCGCTCGGGCTGAGATGCCGATCCGTGAAGGACAGCAAGGTCGGCAGATCCGCAAGCGCGCGAGCGCTCAGGATATTCGCCTTGAGAGGCGGGATCTCCTCGATCCGTCCAACAAGCACCCTCCCACTGACGCCGGTTTCACGCAAAGCCGTGCGCAGGAAAACCGCCTTCCGCTGGTCGCTCTCCACCAACGTCACATCGAGTTCCGGCGCAAGCTCCTCTGCCAAAATCGCGATAACCAGACCGGGAAACCCGCCGCCGGAACCAAGATCTGCCCAGAGACCGGTGTGGTGCCTCGGGCTCTGGAAGATCTGCGCGGAATCGACAATGTGACGGGTCCAGAGATCCTCCAGTGTGGCGCGGGAGACGAGGTTGATCTTCGACGACCACTTTTCCAGGAGTGCGGAAAGATGGGTCAGCCGATCCAGTGTTTCACGTGAAACATCCAGATCAGGGAGCCGCGAATCCAGTAGCGTCATGCAGATTTCGCCTGGCCGGAACGCCGCAACCGAAGAAGAAGCAACGAAAGTGCCGCCGGAGTCATTCCATCGACCTTCGCCGCTTGAGCCAGGTTTTCCGGCCGCGCGAGCGCGAGCTTATGCTTCAACTCATTCGACAGCCCTTCCACACCGGCAAAATCGAACCCGTTCGGTATGATCATGGATTCATCGCGGCGCAGCGCCTCGACATCGCGCTGCTGACGCGTAATGTAGTTCGCATAAAGTGCATCGCGTTCCAGCTGCTGAGAGATCTCCGGTTCGATGGCAGTGAAGGCCGGTTCTCCACTTTGGAGGAGCGACATCGTTACATCCGGAAACGCCAAGAGCTGGAAGCCGTTCCGCTTCTGCCCATCCGGCGCAACCGAGATACCCATTTCGCCAAGGGCTTTAGGACCAAAGGCATGCTCTTCCAAAAGCGCCCTACCCCGTTCAAGCTTCTCACGCTTTTCCTCAAAGACTGCGCGCCGCGCGTCCGAGATACATCCCAGCGCGATTGCCTTCGGGGTCAGTCGTTGGTCCGCGTTATCCGCGCGCAACGACAGCCGGAACTCTGCCCGCGATGTAAACATGCGATAGGGCTCGCTCACTCCGCGCGAGGTCAGATCATCTACCATCACGCCGATATAGGATTCCGAGCGTCCGAACTGGACCGGCTCGTCGCCCATCGCCTCCCGCGCGGCGTTGAGGCCTGCAACAAGACCTTGCGCCGCTGCCTCTTCATATCCCGTCGTTCCATTGATCTGCCCAGCCAGGTACAAGCCTCGCACAGCACGGACAGCGAGACGAAGATCCAGCGAGCGGGGATCGACGAAATCGTATTCGATCGCATAACCCGGCTGGAGGATCTCTGCCTTTTCAAGCCCGGCAATCGACCGGACATAATCGGTCTGCACCTCCTCGGGCAAGGAGGTCGAAATCCCGTTCGGGTAGATCGTCGGATCGTCCAGACCTTCGGGTTCTAGGAAAATCTGGTGAGAGCTCTTATCCGCAAAACGCACGATCTTGTCCTCGATGGACGGACAGTATCGCGGTCCAATCCCCTCGATATGCCCGCCATACATTGCCGAGCGGTCAAGATTGTCACGAATGATCTCGTGCGTACGTTCATTAGTGTGGGTAATCCCGCAGCTCACCTGACGCACCGCCGGACCCTTTGACAGGAACGAAAACATCACCGGCGCGTCGTCGCCGGGCTGATCCTCAAGTTTCAACCAGTCAATGGTTCTTCCGTCCAGGCGTGGCGGCGTACCGGTTTTCAGACGCCCAAGCTCAAGCCCGAGATCGTCGATCCGCTCTGCCAGCCGAACCGACGGTCGGTCGCCCATACGTCCGCCCGGGCGCGACTGATCTCCGATATGGATAACACCCCGCAGAAATGTCCCTGTCGTCAACACGACTGCCGCCGCAACCAGCTTTGTACCATCCGCGAGAACGACGCCCTGTACGAGCTCACCAGACTGAATCAGATCGACGGCCTCACCCTCGACAATGCTCAGGTTCGGTGTGTTGTGCATCTCGCTTCGCATCGCTTGCCGATAGAGCTTGCGATCCGCCTGTGCGCGCGGCCCCTGAACCGCCGGCCCCTTGCGTCGGTTGAGCAGCCGGAACTGAATCCCTGCCTGATCCGCGACACGCCCCATCACCCCGTCCATCGCATCGATCTCACGCACAAGGTGACCCTTGCCCAGACCTCCAATCGCCGGGTTACAGGACATCACGCCGATGCCAGCTTCGGTCAACGTCACAAGCGCTGTGCGCGCACCCTGGCGCGCGGCCGCAGCCGCGGCCTCGGCGCCGGCATGGCCGCCACCGACGACCACTACATCGAAGTCGCGTTGTTTCACGTGAAACACTCCTTACTTCCCGAGGCAGAAACTCGAGAAAATCTCGTCCAAAAGATTTTCCACATCAACCCGACCGATCAGTAGTTCTAGGCTTCGAATCGCGGTACGGATTTCTTCCGCTGCAAGATCATACCAGTCTGGCCCCCGTCTTAGCATCTCGCTCGCAGCTTCCAGCGCGGATTTTCCCTGGATAAAGGCAACACGATGCCGTTCCCGCGTTGCCAGCCCAGCGGCCTGAACCTTATCCGACAGCCGAGCACCGATCTCTGCTATCAACAGATCGACACCCTGCCCGCTAAATGCGGAAATTCCCCCGGAATCGCCAGTCAGATCCGCCTTGGATCGCAGCACGATATCTTCAGCGCCCAGCTCCATCTCCGGCACGCCGCGCTCATCCACCAAAACGACTCTCAGATCGGAGGCCTTCGCCCGTTCTCTCGCGCGCGCAATCCCGATCTTTTCAACCGGATCCTGAGTCTCGCGCAAGCCCGCCGTATCGAGCAAGGTTACCGGGAGTCCTGAGATATCCATGCGCACCTCGATAACATCCCGAGTCGTCCCGGCAATCTCCGACGTGATTGCGGCCTCGCGCCCCGCCAGCGCATTCAGCAAGCTGGACTTCCCGACGTTCGGCGCCCCCAGAATGGCCACCTCAAACCCCATCCGGATCCGCTCCGCCGCGTCGATTCCGGAAAGCTCACGATCCAGCGATCCGGAGACCAAAGCGATCAGTTCCGCCACCCGATCCGACACATCCACCGGAACCTCTTCATCCGCGAAATCAATGGTGACCTCTAGCAGGGATGCCGCCTCGATCAGATCCCGCCGCCAGACCTCAACCGTTTTTCCGAGCGCACCACCAAAAACGCGTAGCGCCTGCACCCTTTGGGTTTCAGTCTCGGATTCGATCAGATCCGCCAAAGCCTCGACCTGCGTCAGATCAAGGCGATCGTTTTCAAGCGCTCGGCGGGTAAATTCTCCCGCCTCCGCAAGCCGCAGCCCATCCATCTCCTCAAGCGCACGCAGCACCGCCCGCTGGATCGCCGCGCTTCCATGCAAATGAAACTCGGCAACTGCCTCACCGGTAAAGCTGGCTCCCTCCTCGAACAACAGCAGCAGCGCCTCGTCGAGAACCTGCCCCTCCGTATCCCGCAACCGCCGCAGCACAGCCTGGCGCGAAGCAGGCAAGGTTCCGGCAAGACGTGACGCAGCGTCCCAGGCTTTTGTCCCGGAAACGCGGATCACTGCCACGCCGGCCTTTCCCGGCGCGCTCGCAAGGGCAAAGATGGTGTCCAAACCTGCCTCCCGGCCGGTCCTAGCTGTTCATCGAGTCGAAGAATTCCGAGTTTGTCTTGGTCTGCTTGAGTTTCGACAGCAGGAATTCGATGGCATCCGTGGTGCCCATCGGGTTCAGGATCCGCCGCAGCACAAAGGTCTTTTGTAGGTCGATCTTGTCGACCAGAAGATCTTCCTTCCGCGTACCCGATTTCAGAATGTCGATCGCGGGGAAGACCCGCTTGTCCGCAACCTTCCGATCCAGCACGATCTCAGAGTTGCCGGTGCCCTTGAATTCCTCAAAGATCACCTCATCCATACGCGATCCTGTGTCGATCAGGGCCGTGGCGATGATCGTCAGCGATCCGCCCTCTTCGATATTCCGCGCCGCGCCGAAGAACCGCTTCGGTCGCTGCAATGCGTTGGCATCCACACCACCGGTCAGCACCTTACCCGAGGACGGCACAACAGTGTTGAACGCTCTACCAAGTCTGGTAATCGAGTCCAGAAGGATCACAACATCTCGTTTATGCTCCACCAGGCGCTTGGCTTTCTCGATGACCATTTCCGAAACCGCAACGTGCCGCGTCGCCGGTTCGTCGAAGGTCGAGGAAATAACCTCCCCCTTCACCGAACGCTGCATATCCGTCACCTCTTCCGGCCGCTCGTCGATGAGCAGCACGATCAGGTAGCACTCCGGATGGTTCTTTTCGATGCTCGTCGCGATATTCTGGAGCAGCACCGTCTTACCGGTCCGCGGCGGCGCCACGATCAGCGAACGCTGACCTTTGCCGATGGGCGAGACCAGGTCGATGATCCGGGCCGAGCGGTCCTTGATCGTCGGATCCTCGATCTCCATGGTCAGACGCTCATCTGGATAGAGCGGCGTCAGGTTGTCGAAGGCGATCTTGTGACGCGCGCGCTCGGGATCCTCGAAATTGATCTTGGTGACATCGACCAGCGCGAAATAGCGCTCCTCGCCATCGGGTGCGCGGATCTCGCCCTCCACCGTGTCGCCCGTACGCAGCGAGTATTTCCGGATCATGTCCGGTGAAACATAGATATCGTCGGGACCGGGCAGATAGTTAGCCTCGGGAGAGCGCAGGAAACCGAACCCGTCCTGAAGCACCTCCAGAACGCCATCGCCAAAGATCTGCCAGTCCTCATCCGCGCGTTCGCGCAGGATCTGGAACATCATCTCGCCCTTGCGCATGGTCGAGGCGTTCTCGATCTCGAGCTCCTCGGCCATGGCGAGCAGATCTTTGGGGCTCTTCGCCTTCAGGTCGGAGAGGTTGAGCTTCTCGGTGCTCATCGTGAATCCTTCCGGGCCGGTCATACGGCCCCGTATCTGTCGGTCTCTGGGAAAATCACACCCGGACGGGTATCGCAAAGGGAGGTAATGCTCCCCGCCCCTCGAGTCAATCTCTCTCGCACACAGTCCCGGATCGGGTCTCGAAACTGTATTTTAAGAAAGAAGAGAAAAGATGATTTTGAGATTAGGGGTCTATCGCGCCGGTGGATTATTCGCTTATGCGCATCTTGTCCCAAGCTGGCAGAGCTGTGGGCAATTCTGTGCGCAACGGCCCATAGCACCGGCTTGAATATTAAATTAATGTTTTAAATTCAATATCTTGAACATTATTATTGTCCACTGAATAACCTTGGGACAGTTGACCTTCACCGAAACTCATCCTCAGTGCGAAGTTATCCTTCCTCACAGCGGAACGACTCGGCTCGGCGCATCGTGAGCTGTGCCGGTTGTCCCCCGGCTTGCATGTCAGAGCAATTTTCCCCAGAACGCTCCCCTGACAAGACCCCTTAGATTTCGACAGGTTTTTCCACATGGCCCCGCCGTTCATTCTGGCGTCCGGCTCGCAGATCCGGGCAGAGATGCTGCAAAACGCCGCTGTGCCCTTCCGAATCGAGAGGCCGCGCATCGACGAATCCGCGCTTCGCGACTCGCTGGCCCAGGAAGGTGCCGGGCCGCGCGACATGGCCGATGCTCTGGCCGAATTCAAAGCCCGTCGCGTCTCGCAGCGCCATCCGGAGGCGTTCGTTCTTGGCTGTGACCAGATCCTCGCGCTCGGCACCGAGATATTTATCAAGCCTGAAACACCGGAGGATGCCCGCGCGCAGCTGTTGCGCCTGCGCGGTCAGCGGCATCAGCTGTTTTCCGGCGCGGTGATCTATCAGGCCGGCGAACCGCTCTGGCGCCATGTCGGCACGGCGCGGCTGGTTATGCGGGAGTTCTCGGACGCCTATCTCGACGATTATCTCGCGCGGAATTGGGAGAGCGTCCGTCACTCCGTCGGCGGCTATAAGCTCGAGGAAGAGGGGGTCCGCCTCTTTGCGCGTATCGAGGGCGATCACTTCACCATTCTCGGGTTGCCGCTGCTCGAACTGCTTGCCTTTCTTTCGGTCCGGGGGATCATCGCCGCATGACTGTTGCACGTATACCGCTCGCCGGCGTGATCGGATCGCCGGTTGCACATTCCCGCTCGCCGCTGCTGCATGGCCACTGGCTGCGCAGATACGGGCTGCCGGGTCACTACATCCCCATGGAGATCGCGCCGGACAAGCTCGAAGCCGCCATGCGTATGTTGCCGGATCTGGGCTTTGTCGGCGTCAACGTGACCATTCCCTATAAGGAAAAGATGATGGAGATCGCCGATCTGGTCTCCGACCGCGCCACGCTGATCGGCGCGGCCAATACCATCATTTTCCGCCAGGACGGGCGCATTCACGCCGACAACACCGACGGTTACGGCTTCATCGAAAACCTGCGCCAGGGCGCGCCCGGCTGGGATCCGAAAGCCGGTCCTGCCATGCTCTTTGGTGCCGGTGGCGCGGCGCGGGCGGTGATCGCCTCGTTGCTCGAGGTCGGCGTGCCGGAAATCCGCATCAGCAACCGCACGCGGCTGCGCGCGGAAAAGCTGCGCGAGGATTTCGGCTCGCGGATCACCGTGGTGGAATGGGTGCAGGCGGGCAATGCGCTGGAAGAAGCGGCACTGGTGGTGAATTCGACCTCGCTCGGCATGACCGGCAAGCCGGAACTGCGCGTGCCGCTCGACGGGCTCCGACCCGGCACGGTTGTGACCGATCTGGTCTATGTGCCGCTGCAAACCCGGCTGCTGCGTGTTGCGGCGGAGCGGGGCTGCACCTGCGTCGATGGGCTGGGCATGCTGATCCACCAGGCTGTGCCCGGGTTCGAACGCTGGTTCGGGCAGCGCCCCGAGGTCGATGACGAGACCCGCGCCGCGATCCTGTCATGAGCTTCCGTCTCGGCCTCACCGGTTCCATTGGCATGGGCAAATCCACCACCGCCGCGATGTTTGCCGAACGCGGCTGCGCAATCTGGGACGCGGATGCGGCAGTGCATCGGCTGTATTCTAGGGACGGCGCGGCGGTTGCCCCTTTACAGGCCGCGTTTCCACAGGCCATCGAGGACGGTGCGGTCTCGCGCGACCGGCTGCGCGAGATCATCGCCGCCGATGCCGACGCCTTGTCCCGGATCGAGGCCATCGTGCATCCGCTGGTGCGCCAGGACCGAGAGACATTTGCCGGCAACCATGCCGACAGGATCGTCGTCTTCGACATCCCGTTGCTGTTCGAAACCGGTGGAGATGCGGAGATGGACGCGGTCGCATGTGTCACGATTCCCGCCCAATTGCAGCGTGAGCGGGTGCTTGCGCGCGGCACGATGAGCGCGGAGGATCTCGACCGTATCCTGGCCCGGCAGATGCCGAGTGACGAAAAATGCGCCCGCGCCGATTATGTCATCGTCACCGATACGCTTGAGCATGCCGGCGCGCAGGTGCAGTTTGTTCTGGAAGATATCGAAAGGCGGCGCCATGCGTGAGATCGTGCTCGACACCGAAACCACCGGCTTCGAACCGGAACAGGGCGACCGGATTGTCGAGATCGGCGCGGTCGAACTTTTTAATCACGTTCCCACCGGCAACACCTATCACCAGTATATCAACCCCGAACGCTCGATGCCGCAGGAGGCCTTCGAGGTGCACGGTCTGGGCGACGATTTCCTGCGCGACAAGCCGGTCTTTGCCAAGATCGTCGACGAGTTCCGCAGCTTCATCGGCGATGCCAAGCTGGTGATCCACAACGCCGCCTTCGATGTGAAATTTCTCAATGCCGAGCTGCGCTGGTCGGGTCGGCCGCTCCTGCCGCGCGACTGCGCCATCGACACGCTGGACATCGCCCGGCGCAAATTCCCCGGCTCTCCCGCCTCGCTGGATGCGCTTTGCCGCCGCTTCGGCATCGACAACTCGTCGCGGACGCTGCACGGCGCGCTTCTCGACAGTGAAATCCTGGCGGAAGTCTATCTTGAGCTGATCGGCGGCAAGCAGCCCGATCTCGTCCTGACGCCGCAGCGGCAGAATAGCGGCGGCGCGGATATGTCCGACGACTGGCGCCCGAGCCGTCGCCCGGTGCCGCTGCCGCCCCGGATCACCGAAGAAGAAAAGGCGGCTCACGCCGCCTTTGTCGAAAAACTCGGGGAAAACGCGCTCTGGACGCGCGGCTGAGCCCTCAGGCGTCGAGCTTCTGTTCGCCGCTTGCCGCCGCCTGCTGCCGACGCGCCAGCTCGTTGCGGTAAAGCGCAACGAAGTCGATCATTTCCAGATTCAGCGGCGGGAAACCACCGTCACGGGTGATGTCGGAGATGATGCGGCGCGCGAAAGGGAAGATCATCCGCGGGCATTCGATCAGCAGGAACGGATGCATCTGCTCGTCCGGCACGTTCTCGATATGGAACACCCCGGCATAGTCCATTTCGAGCAGGAAAAGCGTTACGTCGCTGTCCTTACCCTTGGACACCACCTTGAGCTTCATCACCACTTCGTACTGATGTTCGGTGCTGCGCTTCTTGGCGTCGAGATTGACCTGAACCTGAACGTCGGGCTGAACCTCGCCCGCGCTGCCCTTCTGGGCCAGGATGTTTTCAAAGGACAGATCGCGCACGAATTGTGCGAGAACGTTCATCTTCACGGGCGCCGGCGCCTCGCTCGCGCCGTTCTGAGGGGTCTCTGCCATAATGTCTCTCCTGAAACGAGGTTTGCACTGCAATAGCAGGCGGGGCTGTGCGCCTCAATGCCTCGTCCAGCCGGAACCGGGATGGTTGGGCCGTTTGTCTTGGGGAATTTCCGTATATTCGCCCTCGATCACGTCGCCGGGCTGAGATCCGCGCGGATCGCGCCTCATGTCGGGTCGCGGCTGCGGGCCGCGGCTGCCCATCTCGAACCGCGCCACGGTGACGCGGCGCGACAAATAGCGCATCACCGCCACGCGCACCGGCGGCGAGAGCAGCGCAAAGCCGACCGCATCGGTGAAAAACCCCGGTGTCAGCAACAGCGCGCCCGCCAGCAGGATCATCGCGCCATGCGCAAGCGGTGCGCTCGGGTCTTCCAGACGGGAAAAAGAGCCCTGTAAATCGCTCATCGCCCGCAGCCCCTGCGATCGCACCAGCCAGGTGCCGAGCATCGCCGTCAGCACCACGATGGCCAGCGTCGGCCACAGCCCGATCAGCCCGCCGACCTGGATGAACAGCGCGATTTCAACGATTGGCACCAGCAGGAATGCCAGAAAAAGCCACATGATGGGTCTCCCTTGCGTCCGGGCGCCGGTAGACTTGCCGGAACCCAGCACTTACATAGGGATGCAACGAGAGAACTTCCACGTTTCTGCGCATGAGGTGCCGATGAACACGCCGATCGTCCAGCTGCTGGTCCTTGCCGGGATCGCGATTTTCCTGATCCTGCGGTTGCGCAGCGTTCTGGGGACGCGCGACGGGTTCGAGAAACCGCCGGTTCCCGCGCCGGGCAAGCGTGAGGAGGCCAAGCGCGAATTCGAGGTCATCGAAGGCGGCCCGGATCGCGATATCGTCGACCATGTGCCTGAGGGCAGCGATGCCGCCGAAGCGCTGGCGAAGATGAAGCGGGCCGAGCCCTCTTTCAATGTCGGGGAGTTCCTCTCCGGTGCGCGCGGCGCGTATGAAATGATCCTCATGGGGTTCGACAATGGCGAGATCGAGGATCTCAAGCCCTTCCTGTCGAATGAGATCTACGAGACCTTTGCGCAGGTCATCCAGGCTCGCGCCGATCAGGGCCTGACCATCGAGGCGGAATTTGTCGGCGTGCGCGAGATGACCTTGGCCGATGCAAGCTTTGACGATGACAGCAAGCTGGCCGAGATCACGGTGAAATATGTTGGCGAGCTGACCTCGGTGGTGAAGAATGCCGAGGGCGAGATCGTCGAGGGCAGCGCCACTGCGGTCAAGCGCCAGAAGGACGTCTGGACCTATGCCCGCAACATGGGCAGCGACGATCCGAACTGGCAGCTGGTCGCGACCGACGAATAATGCGACGGGCGATCCGTGCCGCGCTTGTGGCGGGCATGGCACTGGCAGGCACCATGAGCGCGGCGGACACCGAAACCACCTACGAGATCCTCGACTTCGCCGATCTGGACGGCTGGGCCGAGGACGATCACGCCGCCGCTCTGTCGGTGTTTCTCGAGACCTGCGGCGATCTGCGCGAACCGGATTGGGTCAGCCTCTGCGCCGTTGCACGTG
Organism: Salipiger abyssi; assembly: GCF_017311415.1. Lineage (GTDB taxonomy): Bacteria > Pseudomonadota > Alphaproteobacteria > Rhodobacterales > Rhodobacteraceae > Salipiger > Salipiger abyssi_A. The sequence continues at coordinate 472,993 of NZ_JAEKIS010000001.1, forward strand.
AAACATCGGATGCCCGTGATTTCTTCGAGCTTTTCTTTCGCCCGGTGCAGATCGGCGATGGCGGCGAAGGCCTGTTCACCGGCTATTTCGAGCCCGAGCTCGACGGCGCGCTGAACCCCGGGCCGCGCTACCGTTATCCGATCTACAGCATGCCGCCCGAAGCGCAGGGCACCGGCCCCTGGCTCAGCCGGCGTGATATTCTGAACTCCGGGGTGATGTCGGGGCGCGGTCTGGAAATTGCCTGGGTCGATGACCCGGTAGAACTGTTCTTTCTGCAAATCCAGGGTTCGGGGCGTATCCGCCTGCCTGACGGGCGGCATATCCGCGTCGGCTATGGCGGTGCCAACGGCCATCCTTACCGTTCCGTCGGGCAGGAGCTGGTGCGGCGCGGCACGTTCAACGCGCATCAGGTCTCGGCGCAGCGCATCAAGTCCTGGGTCCGGAGCAACCCGTTCGACGGGCAGGAGCTGCTCTATCACAACCCGTCCTACGTGTTCTTTCGCGAAGTAAGCGAGGTTCCCGCCGAAAAAGGTCCGCTCGGCGCGATGAACCGCTCGATCACCGCCATGCGGTCTATTGCCGTCGATCCGGCTTTCACTCCGCTTGGCGCGCCGGTCTGGATCGAGAAGGATGGTAGCTCGCCTCTGCGGCGGCTGATGATCGCGCAGGATACCGGCTCGGCAATCAAGGGGGCGCAGCGGGCCGATATCTTTTTCGGCACTGGCGACACCGCCGGTCAGCTGGCCGGTCAGCTGAAGGATCCGGGCCGGCTGGTGGTGTTCCTGCCAATCCAGCGTGCCTATGCGCTGCTACCGGAATCGGTGCTATGAGCCGGCGCCGTCTGCGCCCCGAAGAGCTGGAGCTGTGGCAGCAGGTGGCAAAGACCGCCGAGCGCCTGCCGGGCAAACCTCGTGAGCGGATCGCTCCCGCGGCACCGAAAGCGCCGGAAAACGGCCCGCGCAAACCGTCCCCTGCCCTGCCCGATCCGTTTCCCACGTTCGGTCTCGGCAGCGGGGCCAAGCCGCCACCGGAATCGCATGATTTTCTCGGCACCACTTCCGACCGGCTCTCGCGGGAGCCGGTGCGCATGGATTCCAAGGCCTTTACCCGGATGAAACGCGGCAAGCTGGTCCCTGAGGCGCGGCTCGACCTGCATGGGATGACGCTGGATCGCGCACATCCGGAACTGGTCCGCTTTATACTTACGTCGCAGACGCGCGGGCTCCGTCTGGTGCTGGTGATCACCGGCAAGGGCCTGCGCGAAGATCCGCACGATCCGATGCCGCGCCGCCGGGGTGTGCTGAAAACCCAGGTGCCGCAATGGCTGCGCATGCCGCCGGTGGCGCAGGCGGTGCTTCAGATTTCGGAGGCGCATGGCAAGCATGGCGGGTCCGGTGCCTATTACGTCTATCTCCGCCGCCGCCGCTGAGATGTGTAGGGTGGGCAATCTGCCCACCGCCCGTTGGGATTACCGCGCTAGAATCTGATCTGCGTGTTTGCGCAAATAAATCCGTAGCCATGGCGTGAAACGCTCGGGGCTCTCGTCCGTCTGCCGCGCCAGAACCTCCAGATCGACCCAGGCGAATTCCATGACTTCCGCTGGATTAGGGTCGATTTTCATCCCCTCCGGTGCCTCGCCGACAAACAGATCGACGAGCTCGTGCTCGATCATGCCACCGCCCACCCCGGCGCGGTATTCCACCTGCCCGCGCGGGCTCAGCGCGAGGCCGGTAATCCCCAGCTCCTCGGCAAGCCGCCGTGCGGCGCAATCGGCGGGGAGCTCGTTCCAATGTGGGTGTGTGCAGCAGGTGTTCGCCCAGAGACCGGGCGTATGATATTTTTCGAGCGCCCGGCGCTGGATCAGCAACCTGTCGCCGCGCAGGACAAAGACCGACACGGCCTTGTGGCGCAGGCCGCGCAGATGCACCTCAATCTTGTCGACCGGTGTCAGGGTTCCGTCAACCCAGGCGGGAATGGTGTTGTCCATGCCGCCTGTTTCCTCTCGCGGCGCGCAGGCGTCAAGCACCCTTGGCATATGGTCGCATATACAGGCACGGCCTATTGTTGATTTCATTTCCCTTGAGCTAGGTTCCGGATCGGATACGCGTCACGGGAGACAAAACCATGAAATTCAAGATAGCCACGGCCATCGCCGCAGTGACTCTTGCCACCTCGGCTCATGCGCAGGACGCGGCCGAGGGCGAAGAGATCTTTATGAAGCGCTGCCGCTCCTGCCACACGATCACCGACGACGCCGGCGAGACCATCGTCAAAGGTGGCCGCACCGGTCCGAACCTTTATGGCGTCATCGGCCGTCCGGCCGGTTCGGTCGAGGATTTCCGCTACCGCGATTCCATTGAGGCGGCGAATGCCAAAGGCCTCGTCTGGGACGAGGCGACGTTCGAGGAATATGTTCAGGATCCTACGGCCTTCCTGAAATCCTATCTCGATGATGCCGGCGCGCGCTCGGGGATGACCTTCAAACTCAGAGAAGGTGCCGCCGACGTTTACGCTTATCTCGCGTCGATGAGTCCGGCTGCCGAGTAACGGCCCGCGCCACCAAAGGCATCTGAAGGATCATACAGAAAGGGGCGCCCGGTTCGGACGCCCCTTTTTCTTGTACGACCAGAGGCCGCGCAATCAGTTCGCCACCGTCGTGATCTGACGCGTGAGGCCGAAGACCGAGCCGACCAGGTTAAACACGGTCTGCGTGCTGCTCAGCGGAGATTCCGTTGCAAGCACCGAGTCTCCCGGGTTGATCTGGAATTTCTTTGCCGCGAAGAGCCCGTCCGCCGAGGTCAGGTCGAAGCTGAAGACAACCTGCTGCATGCGAGGCGCGCTGCCATCGGAACGCAGATGCTTCACATTGTATTCCCGAAGCACCAGAACCCCCTTGGGGTTGGCGCGATTGTCAGACAGCCCGCCCATCAGCGAAATTGCCTCCATCGCGGTCAGATCGTCCTTGGGGAAATAGATCAGGTCTTCGCGGCCGGAAGCGCCGAGCGCGGTAAAGCTTTGGTCGCCCTGCTCGACGACAATCGTATCGCCGGGTCGCAGCAGCGTGTTGCGAGCACCGCTTTCGAGAAGTTTCGAGGCCGAAATCTCATAGGTGGCACTGCCGCGAATCAGCCTGACGCGCGGGTTGCGCATGGTGGGGCTGATGCCACCGCCATCCGCGATTAGACCGAGCACCTTATAGTTGCGCGACGGCATTTGATAGGCGCCGGGCTGGGCCACGCCGCCGACGAGCTCCACCGAATTCACCCGGCCCTGTGTCAGGCTGAGCTGCACCTGCGCCGAGGGCGCAATCTGGATCAGTTTCTCCTGCACGCGGCTCCGTGCCGCAAATGGAGTGAGACCTCGGATGTAGACCTCGTTGACATAGGGCAGAAAGATCGAGCCGTCCGGGCCGACTTCGACCTTCGGCAGTACTGTCGACTTCTCGGAAGCGTTGGTCAGAAGGGAGTTTTCCTGGCCGTCCCAGATGACGATATCCACCTTGTCGCCGGTATTGATTACATTGGAATTCGCGCCGGTCGAGGTGCTTGGCCAACCGTATTCGTTGCCGAGCCCGGTCTGCGGCCATGATGCGATCGCCGGCATGTTCGCACGGGTTACCGCAACGACCTGGAATGTGGGGTTTTCGGCCGAGGATTCGTTGAGCACCTCGGATTGCAACGCCGCGCCACGCGGCAGGCTACAGCTTGCAATGAGCAACAGTGCTGCGCAGGCGGCGAAGAAATTGCGTAGTACGAGCAATGCAGGTCCCCCCAAGGAAAATCATCCGCAGTATCTTGGGCTTTCTTAGCGGTTGTCGCTGGTGATAGACAGCCTCTTGTCGTCGTAAATCTCATATGGACGATTCCGCGTGACCCTGACACCTCGCAACGCGGAGAATGAGCGGGAAATGGCCGTCCCACGGCGGCGAGAATTGGATGACGACGGATGACCACGGGCAAGCGCGTGTTCGATATTCTGGCTTCTCTGGTCCTGATAATTCTGTTGGCTCCGCTGATCGCGATTGTCGCGCTGGCGATCCTGCTGCGCGACGGTGGGCCGGTGCTTTACCTTTCTGAGCGGATGAAGACGCCGGAACAGGGCTTTTTGCTGTGGAAATTCCGCTCGATGCGCCCGGACGATGCCGACAGAGGCGTTTCCGGGGGCGACAAGACCAGCCGGATCACCGCCACGGGCGGCTTTCTGCGTCGCTACCGGCTCGACGAGCTACCGCAGCTGTGGAACATCCTGCGCGGGGATATCAGCTTTGTCGGTCCGCGCCCGCCGCTGCGCCGCTATACCGACATGTTTCCCGAGATCTACGGCGATGTGCTGAAGGCGCGGCCGGGCGTCACCGGTCTTGCCACCCTGGCCTATCACCGAACCGAGGAACGTCTTCTTGCCGAGTGCCTGAGCAAGGACGAGACCGAGGCGGTCTATTGCCGTCGCTGCGTGCCCCGAAAGGCGCGGCTCGATCTGATCTATTTGCGGAAGCGGAGCCTTTGCTACGATATCAAGCTGATGGCCGCGACCGTACTGCGCCGGATCCCGCTGCACTGACCGCAATCAGCGCTGGAGCATATGCATCGCCACATACCCGGTGAGCCCGCCCAGCCATTGCCGCGACGCAAGAATCTCGCCGCCCGCATCCACGACGTAGTAATCGACGAAGGGCGGGCCGTCCGGGCTTTCGCATGCGGCGATCATTTCCTGACCGTTGGTCCGGATCCGCCCCATGGCGACCTCGACGGGCTTGTCGGGCTCGACACCGCAGCGATAGGTGACTGTCTCGGTGACGCCCTCGGATGTCAGGAAACGCTGGACATAGCTGACCTGCCCGGTCCGACGTGCGCGCACCGTGTCGAGCAGCGCCTCTTCTTCCGTCGACATGAGATCTCCGCCGAGTCCGCGCGTTCCGGTGATCATGCCGTGATTCATCACGATCGACTGCCGGGTGACCGTTGCAAAGGTCTTGTACGGTCCGTTCTCTTCGATCTGGATAAGCAGCGTCTGAGAATTGCGCTCGTCGACATTGAAAAACGCCACGGGTAGCTCGGTGGCTGAAAGCGTCTGTAGGATCTGCTGCTGGGTGACGGCGGACGGAGCCTTGTCGCCGCTGAACATCAGCGAATAGATATTGGTCACCGGGTTGGTGAAATAAGGATCGTTGCTGCACCCGGCCACCGCCGCGCCGAGCCCGAGCAGGGCAGCCAGTCTGAGCATCGCGCGGGTCTTCATCGCCAGAACCTTCCCCAGGATTTCGCGACATCCGGCTCGTGCCAGGTGCGCACCTGCTCATAAAGCCGGTTCGACACGTAAAGCCGTGCGCCGCCGTCTCGCTGCACCGACCGGAGTATGGTTGTATTGGTCTGGCGCGACGGCGTGCCGAGGCCGACCGACAGCGGAACCGTCAGCAGAATGCCTTTGTCGAAGGAGCCTTCGCCGAAATCGTCCTCGGAGACATCGGTGAATGTGGCAAAGGCACCGATGCGCCAGCCATTTGCAAACTCACGATGCAGCGTGAAGGTCGCACCGTAATCGCCGGCCAGATAGCGGCCGACATCGACCTGCCCGTGAAATCCGTTGCCGAAGGCATAGTAGGCAGAGACATGGCCGTTCACATCCGGAATCTCGCGTTCGACACCCGAGACCGGATCGACGGTCACGTTCTCCTGAAGCCCGAACATCACATCATAATCGCGCCGCCGCACATAGTTGAGCTCGGCGCCCAGGGCCAGACGGCTGTCCGCCGGCTTCCACAGCACTTCCGCCGAGACCCCGGCATACATTTGTTCCAGATAGCCCATGGTCAGGCGGCTGTAGAGGTTGCGGCCCGGACGCCCGTACAGATCGAGCGTCAGCGAGTCGATCGCCGGATCGCCCTCGCGGGCGTATTCGCCGTAATCGGTGCGCACGCGCGGCAGCTTCGATTCATCGACGCGGCTGATGTCGTCGAGATTGCCGACTACCTTTTTCTTGATCGAGCCCGAAAGCACGATGTTCGGCGTGATCTCCAGTGTGCCGCTCAGTCGTGCGCCAAGGTCGATGCGCAGCGGGCTCTCGGGGTCGAAGGTCGAGTAGGCGTAGTAGGGCGCCAGCGACCAGATGAATTTCGGATAGTCGGAGAGATCCGCCTCAGGTGCCGTGCCGAACGCGTCGGTGATCCGTGTACGGGCCAGCATCTCGACGGCCGCGTCGTTTTCAAGCGCTTCGAGATCGGAGCGGCGCAGGGTGACGGCCGACATCGCCATGCCGTTCTCTGACGGGACGATGACAAACTCTTCGACAGAGGCGGGCAACACCCGCGTCATCACCCGCGCGGCGCGGCCGATGGCTTGCGCCGGTGCACCATAGGTCGGGTTGCGCAGCCGCAGCGTGGCTTTGCGCGGCTGGAGATCGAAACCTTCCACCTCCAGTTTTTCGCGTTCCAGGCTGGTGATCAGCCGTTGCCGCGAATTGGCTTCCGCGTTGTCGAGTGCGGCAGTCCAGCCCAGATCGCCGGCATCGCCCGGCGCGCGTACCTTGACCGGCAGACCGGCGCTTTCGTTGCCGCCCGGCGTGCCCTGGGTTTTGGGATTGATCGGAAAGGTGATCTGTGCACCGAGCGTGTTGCCATAGGCATAGTATAGCGACAGCTGAGCGTCGTTCTTGAGCCGGTAATCGACGCCGAAATTGATCGGAGAGTCATGTTCGAAGCCGCCGGAGGCACGCTCTTCGTCATAGGCGTCGGAGGAATATTCCAGCGTGAAGGTCAGCCGGTCGTTGGGTGAATAGCTGATCCCGCCGAACGGCGCGACATCGCCGCGGAACCATCGGTCATAGGTGGGCACGCCACCGGTGCCCAGGATCGTGTCGGACCGGGCGCTGATCGTGGCCACGGAATTGTAGCTGCCCAGACGGCCCCAGCCGAGACCGCCGGTCACCTTGAGCCCCGGTGTCAGCGTCTTGGTCGCGACGATATATTCGCCGCTATAGATGCCGGTGCCGATGAAATCCTGAAGTCCGACTGCGACCGCCGGCCGAATTTTCGTTTCGGTGAGAAGCAGATAGCGGATATCGAAGCTGCGGTCGTAATACACGCCGTCGACACTGGACGGGTGATCGAAATTCTCGATCCCGGTATAGCGGAACGTGCCGATCAGCCGCGGGGTGATCTGAAAGCTCAGAGAGCCGCGATTGGCGTCATCCATCCGGCCATAGGTCAGACCGAGCGTGGCGTCGGGTGCTATTTCGGCGGTGGGCATGTCGATGAGGCCGGGTTGGCCATAGAGGTTGTAGCTCGGAACGCCTTCCGCGACGGCCATGCCGGGCATGAGGCAAAGCCCCGCCATCGCGGCATAAACTCTGATCCGTCCTGCGCAAAATGCTGCCCCGGGGGTCATCCAACCTGCCTCGTGATAAGAAAAGCTCTTCCGCCTAGAGCTAGTCGGATTTTGCGCTCCTGTCTATTCGTGTGGACAGAGCGACACGGCGCCTGTGGGATAATCGGCACGACTTCGCCGCCGCGTTAAGTCGACATTTTGAATTGTTAAGCCGGCGGTAAGGGCTGCGCCCGTAGAACCTTGCCCGGGGTGTAATAAGAGGTGGTGGAAATGGCGGTCGACAGCAATGTCGCGCCGGTCATCATCAAGAGGAAAAAGGTCTCTGGCGGGGACGGGCACCATGGCGGTGCCTGGAAGGTCGCCTATGCCGACTTCGTGACGGCGATGATGGCCTTTTTCATGTTGATGTGGCTGCTGAACGCGACGACCGAAAAGCAGCGCAAGGGGCTTGCGGATTACTTCAGTCCGACCGTGGCGATCAGCCGGGTGTCCGGCGGCGGCGATGGCAGCCTGGGCGGCGAAAGCGTGTTCTCCGAAAACACCCTGCCCCGCGTGGGCACCGGCGCCACCAGCCTGCGCCCGACCTCCGAGGCGGCAGAAAGCCGAAGCATGCAGCCCGACGAGGCGCGTGCCGGTGCCGAAGAGCTCCAGCAGGTCGAGGATCTTCTGATGGGCCGCAACGGCGAAAGCATGGTCGATAACGGCTTGCTGCGCCACATCGTGACCCGCGTCACCGACGAAGGTCTGGTGGTCGAGCTGTTCGAGACCGCTGATGCGCGGCTTTTCGACGAGGACGGGCGCCCCACCGAGCTGCTGCGCGCCTTGTCGGGTGTGATCGTGCGGGTTTCGGGCCTGGTGACCAACCCGGTCGCGGTCGAAGGCCATGTCAGCGCCTATCCCGTAGTGCTTGCCCACGATCCGTCCTGGGAAGTGTCCAGCGGTCACGCCGACCGGTTTCGGGAACTGCTGATCACAGGCGGGCTAAACAAGCGCCGGGTCGACCGGGTGACCGCACATGCCGACCGCGAACCGACCGAGCGCAATCCGATGGATCCGCGCAACAACCGGATCGAGGTCATTTTCCTGAGACAGCGCTGAGTGCTTTTGGTTCGCATTTTACCTGTTAGCGCCGCGTTAAGCCGCGACCCGTAACTGTTGTCCCGAGCTTCTGACAGAGACAGCAGAAAGGCGTGTCCATGACCATTTCCTCGTCCCTCAATGCCGGGGTTTCCGGGCTCTCCGCGAATGCGAGCCGCCTCGCCGCGATTTCCGACAATATCGCCAACGCCTCGACCTACGGCTATCGCCGGGTCGAGACCGATTTCAATTCGCTGGTGATGACCAATGGCGGGCGCAGCTACACCGCGGGCGGGGTACAATCCTCCAATATCCGTGTCGTCGATAAGGGCGGGTCGATCGTATCGACCACCAACGCCACCGATCTCGCGGTGCGCGGCCGCGGCATGCTGCCGGTGGTTTCCGCCTCGCAGTTCCAGGCCACCGGCGAACCCGAGCTTCTGCTCACCTCCACCGGGTCGTTCCGCCTCGACGAAGAGGGCTATCTCGCCAACGAGGCGGGGTATTATCTCCTGGGCTGGCCCGCCAATCTCGATGGATCGATTCCCTCCTTTCCCCGAGATACCACTGCCGGGCTCGAACCGGTGCAATTCAGCCTCAGTTTGACAGGTGACCCGACCACATCCGTTTCGATGGCGCTGAACCTGCCTGCCACCGAAACCGAAACCGGATCGTCAGGGGATTCCCACAATCTTTCGGTGGAATATTTCGACAATCTCGGCGTGTCGCAGAGTATCTCGGTGACCTTCACGCCCACGGTTCCGGCCACGGGTATGTCCAACGAATGGACCATGGTGATGACCGATTCCGCGCAGGACGATGCGGTGATCGGCGAATACACCATCGTGTTCGACGACAGTCGCACGGGCGGTGGCCGCATCGCCTCGGTCACCCCGGTCTCCGGCGGCCCCTATGACGATGTGACCGGGCTGCTGACCGTCGATGTGGCGGGCGGGCCGATCGAATTCGACATCGGCGCGGTCGGTGCCAATAGCGGTCTGTCGCAGCTCTCCGACAGTTTCGCTCCGATCTCGATCACCAAGGACGGGTCTCCCGTCGGCAACATGGTCTCGGTCGAAATCGACGAAAACGGGTATGTCAGCGCGAACTACGACACTGGCGTGAGCAGCGTGCTATATCAGGTTCCGCTGGCCGATCTCCCCAATCCCAACGGCATGCTCGCCATGGACAGCCAGACTTTCCGGCCCTCGCCCGAGAGCGGCGCCTATTTCCTGTGGAACGCGGGGGATGGTCCGACCGGCGATATCAAGTCCTTTGCGCGTGAGGAATCGGCCACCGATGTGGCCAAGGAGCTGACGGACATGATCCAGACCCAGCGCGCCTATTCCTCGAACGCCAAGGTCATCCAGACCGTGGACGAGATGCTTCAGGAAACCACCAATATCAAGCGCTGATCCCTTTCGGGATCGGCCCCGAACGGAGGCCGCTGAATGTCACTGACCGGAGCCCTTTCAAATGCCCTGAGCGGCCTCACCGCCAACAGCCGTGCCGCCGCGCTGGTGGCCTCGAACATCGCCAATGCCACAACGGAAAGCTACGGGCGGCGGTCTCTCGATCTCTCCTCGCGCCCCGCCGGCACACTGGGCGGCGTGGCGATCGACGGGGTGCGGCGCAATGTCGATGCCGCGGTGCTGTCCGACCGGCGCCTTTCGGATGCGCAATCCGGTTTCGCCGACAACATGCAGAGTTTTGCCAGCGGAATCGAGACCTTGCTGGGTGCCAGCGACGAGGCGGGCTCGCTCACAAGCCTCTACTCCGCCTTTGAAAACGCTTTGCTCTCGGCGGCCTCCGATCCCTCCTCGGATCAGCGCCTTGCCTCTGTGGCGCTGGCGGCGGAGGATTTCACCGAGAAACTGAACGGCATTTCCGACGAGATCCAGTTGCAACGTACCGCGGCGGACCGCGCCATTGCCGCCGATGTCGAGTCGCTCAACACGGCGCTTGGCCGGGTCAAGGCACTGAACACCGCGATCACCGAAAGTCTCAATAGCAGCGGCGACCCGTCGGCGTTGATGGACGAACGGCAGCGGGTGATCGACGAGGTCTCCGCCATCCTGCCCCTGCGCAGCGTGGCGCGTGAAAACGGCACCGTGGCGCTTTACGCGGCCTCGGGCACCGTGTTGCTTGACCAGACCATCCACAGCGACCCGGTGACAATCGGCTTCGCCCCACAGAATCCGGTGACTGCGCATATGACGCTCGACAACGGGTCGCTTTCGGGGCTGGAGATCGACGGGTTTGCCATCGACAGCAGCAATGACGGCCCGCTAGGGGGCGGCAGGCTGGGCGCGCGATTGCAGATCCGCGACACTGTTGCGGTCGATATGCAGTCGGTTGTCGACGGTATCGCCCGCGATCTGGTCGAACGGTTTGCCCCCGGAGGCCCGGACACGACGCTTGCCACGGGCGATCCTGGGCTTTTCACAGATGGCGGCGCGGCATTTGACCCGCTGAACGAAACCGGCCTCGCCGGGCGTATATCGCTCAACGCGCTGGTCTCTCCAGATGGCAGCGGCGCCTGGCGCCTGCGCGACGGGCTGGGTGCTGCTACACGCGGCGATGTGGGTGACGCGCAGCTGCTTCAGGCCTATTCCAGCACGCTCGATGCCTTGCAGACGCCCGGGTCGGCCAGCCTCGGCAGCGGCACCAGCAGCTTTAGCGAGCATGTCGCCGATTTTCACTCCGCCATTGCTGCCGCGCGTGTCCGCGCCGATGGCGAACAAAGCTTCAGCAGCGCCCAGAACACCGCGTTGAAAGAGCTGGAGCTTGCCAAGGGCGTGGATACCGATGCCGAGCTTCAGGACCTGCTCCGCATCGAGCAGCACTACGCCGCAAATGCCAGGGTGTTCAGCACGGTGGACGAGCTGATGCAGACCCTGATGAATATGTAAGGAGCCTTCCATGGACACTGTCGGCGATCTTGCCCGGACGCTGGTGCTGCGCACGCATCAGACCCGGCTCAACCGCGAACTCGACACGCTGGGAATCGAAATCGCCACTGGTTTCGTCCGCGATCCGGCGGCGCATCTGGGTGGCGACGTCACCGGGCTTGTCGCCATCGACCGGACACTGTCGCAGCTCGAAACCTACCGCGTCAACACAGCCGAGGCGGCGCTATTGACCGGCACGATGCAGACCACGCTGGAGGAGATCCAGGATCGCACCGAAGCGCTTTCGCAGGTGCTGCTTTCCGTCGAGCTGACGCCCAATGACGAAATGTTCCAGACCCTCTCGGGCGAGGCGGAGGACACGCTGCAACAGATGCTCAACGGGCTGAACCGCTCGGTCGGTGGGCGATTTTTGTTTTCCGGCGCCGCCACCGACGGTCCGTCGGTGATCGACAGCGACACCATGCTGGCGGAACTGCGCGGCGCGCTTGCCGGCGAAACCACCGCCGCGGGGATCGAGGCACAGCTCGACGACTGGTTCGACAGCACCGGCGGCGGGTTCGAAACCACTGGCTATACCGGCTCGGACACCGCGCTGGCGCCGCTGCGGCTCAGTCGGACAGAGAGCGTGACGCTCGACATCCGGGCGGATGAGACGGTGTTTCGCGATATGATGAAGGCGGTCGCCGGGGCCGTGCTTGCCAGCGACGAAACACTGGGCCTGTCCTCGGAGGTGAAGACCGAGCTGATTTCAACCTCTGCGCTGGCGCTGCAAAGCGCCCAGGCCAGCATCGTCGAGCTGCGCGCCGGTCTGGGCGGTGTCGAGGAAAGGATCGGGCGGACCACGGCGCGCAACTCAGCCGAGCGTACCGCGACCAGCCTGGCGCGACTGGAACTTGTCGGGACCGACGAATTCGAGACGGCGACACGCTACGAAAACACCCGCGTCCAACTGGAAAGCCTCTACGCGATCACCGCCCGCTCGTCACGCCTGTCGCTGACGGCGTTCCTGTCATGATCCGCCTTGCGGTCTCTCTCTGCATCGCGCTGATGCTTGCCGGCGCGGCAGAGGCGCAGGCGGTCCGGATAAAGGATCTGGTCGAGGTCGATGGCGTGCGTGCCAACGATCTTGTGGGCTATGGGCTTGTGGTCGGGCTCAACGGAACTGGCGACGGTCTGCGCAACGCACCCTTCACCGAGGAGATCATGCAGAACATCCTCGAACGGCTCGGGGTGAATGTGACCGGTGAACAGTTTCGTCCGCGCAACGTGGCGGCGGTGTTCGTCACCGGTCGCCTGCCGCCCTTCGCCCGCTCGGGCAGTCAGATCGACGTCACTGTATCGGCGATTGGCGATGCCAACAGCTTGCTGGGCGGCACGCTGATCATGACGCCGCTGAATGCCGCCGACGGGCAGATCTATGCGGTGGCGCAAGGCACGGTCATCGCTGGCGGTGTCGATGCGGCGGGCGATGCGGCGCGAGTGGTCCAGGGGGTACCGACGTCCGGAGTGATTCCGGCAGGTGCCCGGATCGAGCGCGAGGTCGAGTTCGACTTCACCCAGCTTTCAACCCTGCGCTTAGCGCTGCGCGAGCCGGATTTCACCACTGCCGCGCGTATCGAAAACGCGATCAACCGGCGCGTCGGGCAGCCCGCGGCACAGATGCTCGACGCCGGTACGATTTCGGTCGATCTGCGTCGAACCGGTGCCGGCTCACCCGCTCGTGCGGTGGTGGCAATCGAAAACCTGCCGGTAGAGCCGGAACGGCGTGCCCGGGTGGTCGTCGATCAGCGCTCGGGCACCATCGTGATGGGCGAGGATGTGCGCATTTCCCGGGTCGCGGTATCGCAGGGCAACCTGACCCTGCGGATCGAGGAAAACCCGATCACCGTGCAGCCAAACCCATTTGCCGAGGGCGAAACCGTCGTTGTCCCGCGCACCAATGCCGGGATTGTGGAAGAGCCGGGCATCGGTCTGGCGGAAATTCCGGGCGGGACCTCGCTATCCGAAGTCATCGCCGGGCTGAATGCGTTGGGCGTGTCTCCGCGCGACATGATCGACATTCTCAAGAGCATTAAGGCCGCAGGCGCGCTGCATGCGGAATTCGTGGTGATGTAGCGGCATATAAGGCGGGCGCAGACCCTTTGTTAACCGCTGCCGCCCTACTCTCCCCCCTCAACGCTGACAAAGGAGCCATCCCAATGCTGGGGATCATCGGTATCGTTGTGATTTTTGCCATGGTGTTTGGCGGTTACATACTCGCCGGTGGCAAGATGGCGATCATTTTAAAGGCACTGCCTTTCGAGATGATGATGATCGGCGGCGCCGCGGTGGGCTCGTTTCTGATCGGTAACGATTCCAGCGTGGTGAAACATACGCTCAAGGATGTCGGCAAGGTTTTCAAAGGTGCGAAGTGGAAGCCGGCCGATTATCGCGATCTGCTTTGCCTGCTGTTCGAACTGATCCGGCTGGCGCGGCAAAGCCCGGTCGCAATCGAGGAACATGTGGAGTCGCCGGGCGAATCGGCGATCTTCACCAAATATTCCAAGATCCAGGGCGACAAGATCGCGGTGGAGCTGATCTGCGATACGATGCGCTCCATGTCGATGAACTACGACGACCCGCATCAGGTGGAGGAGGTGCTCGACAAGCGCATCGAGGCGCTGGAGCATCATCGCCTGCATTCCAGCCACGCGCTGCAAAGCCTGGCCGACGGCCTGCCGGCGCTGGGCATCGTCGCCGCCGTGCTGGGCGTGATCAAGACCATGGGCTCGATCGACCAGCCGCCCGAGGTGCTTGGAAAGCTCATCGGCGGTGCGCTCGTCGGCACGTTTCTGGGGGTTTTCCTCGCCTATGGTTTTGCCGGCCCCTTTGCGGTGAAGGTCAAAGCCGTGGTCGAAGACGACCTTCATTTCTACCAGCTGATCCGAGAGGTCTTGGTGGCCAACTTGCACAACCACGCCACGAATATTTGCATCGAAGTTGGACGTCAAAACACGCCGGCACATTTCCGACCAAGCTTTGTGGATCTTGAGGAGGCGCTGAAATCGGTCAAGCAGGCCGCAGCATGATCCGGCTGGTTGTGCTCATGGCGGTGTTCCTGCTCTGGAGTGTGTCGGCATTCGCGCAAGAGATCCGTGTGCGCTCTGGCGAGCATGGCGATTTCACCCGTCTGGTGCTCGATCTTCCGCAGGACATGCAATGGCAACTGGCGCAGCCGGACGCGCGACAGGCGGAAATCCGGTTCGAAACTGGCGGATACGCGTTCGATCTTTCCGGCGTGTTCAGCCGCATCGATCGCGCGCGCGTCGCCGATTTGTCGATGCTGCCAGAGGGGGACGGCATGCGGATCGACCTCGCTTGCGCCTGCGTGGCTTCGGCATTTCTGCTGCGGGGGCGCATGCTCGTCGTCGATATCCGACCGGGTGAACCAGCGGTGTCAGAGCCGGCACTGCCGCGTCCCGCCCTCACCGCGCTTTCGGAACTTCGGGTTGGATCGGAGCCCGGTATCGGCCCGCGAAAGACTGAAAACGCGCTTATGCCCGCTTTCGCCCCTCCGACCGTTGCAGGCACCTCCGCCGTGCCGGAAAAGTCCGGCACTGACCCGGACGCATTCGAGCGGATGCTGTCAGAACAGCTCGCGACCGCCGCCACCGAAGGGCTGCTGGATCCGGCGCTTCGGGGTCTTCTGCGCCCGAATGCGGCGCAAGACATGCCTGCGAATGCCCAAGAGCCATCAAGGCCCGCGCCGGATGATCCTGCATCAACCGCCCGCACCGCCATCGAGGCGGAGATTGCCAGTCAGGCTTCCTACGACCTGCAATCGCGCATTCGTATCGGCGGCACCGCCTGCGTGCCCGATTCCAAGCTGGATGTGGCTGCCTGGGGTGGAGAGCAAACGCTTGAGGCAACCATCCCGGATCTGCGCGCGCGGCTTTACGGCGAATTCGACCGGCTTGATCCCGAGGTGCTGACAGCGCTGGCCAGGGCATATCTCCATATCGGATTCGGCGCCGAAGCCCGGGCGCTTCTCGAACTGAATCCGGAGCTGCGTGATCCGGTCCTTGTTGCGCTCGCCGGCATCGTCGACGGTGAGGCCGATAGGGCCGGTGTTTTTGCCGGCCAGACCGATTGCGACGGATTTGCCTCGCTATGGGCGCTGGCGGGAGCATCGGCCCTGCCCGACGGCTCCACCATAGATGGCGACGCGATCCGGCGGGCCTTCGAAAAACTACCCCTGAATCTGCGCGCCTTGCTTGGGCCGCACCTTGCCACAAGGCTCGCAGAGGAGGGCCAGCCCGGTGTCGCGCGCAACTTACTCTCGCAGCTCGCCCGCGCCATGGGCGAAAGCAGCGAAGGCATGGTTTACAGCGCGGCAAAGATCGACCGTCTGGAGGGTGCGGTGGATGAGGCGCGCGGCGTTCTCGAGGCCTTTGCGACGCGTCCAGGGGCGCATGCGCCCGACGCTGTCGTCGCCGCGATCGAGATTGCGACAGAGAGGCGCGAACCGGTCGGTGCGCGCATGACAGAGCTTTCCGCGGCTTATGCGACAGAGCTGCGCGAGACGGAAAAGGGTCCGGAGCTTTGGCGCGCGCATCTGCGCGCGACGATCGCCAATGGCGCGTATGACACGGGTTTCGGCAGCTTCTGGGATGCTGACGATATTCCAGAGCCGACCCGCGCTGCCGCGGCGACCGAGGCGCTAACGCTCCTGGCGGAGCAGGCGCCGGACACGGCATTTCTGAAACAGACCGTAGCGCGCGCAAATCGCTTCGACGGGATCGCCGCGCCGGAGGCCGCGCTTGATGTGGCAGAGCGTCTGCTCGATCTTGGCCTCGCCGATGAGGCGGCGCGCTGGGCAGAACTGACGGGCGTCGACCGCGCCGCCCGGCGCACGCGCCTGCTCACCGCCCGCATTCATCTCGCACGATCCGAACCGGAGGCCGCAGAGATCGCGCTGATCGGCTTGCAAGGCGAGGATGTGCTGCGTCTGCGGGCGGAAGCGCGGCGCATGATGGGCGATTTCGATTATGCCAGTACCGCCTACGATACGCTGGGCGAGGCACAGCAAGCCCGCTCCGCCGCCTGGCTCGCCGGCGACTGGCCGGCGCTCGATGGCGCGCAGGACACGCTGGGGGTCACCGCTGCGCTCATCCGCTCCGATCTTCCCGAGGCCGAGGACCCCCTGCCGAGCCTAGCGCTTGCCGAACGGCTCGCCGGCACCGGGGCCGAAACACGTGATGCCTTGCGCGCTCTGCTCGAGGACACCCGCCTGCCGAGAGACTAACCGGGCGCGGGCTTACGAAAAATAAACCTCGCCGCGATAGCGGTTGGAAACGAACTCGGAAACCCGGTGGATCAGAATGGTCTTTCCCGACAGCGACAGGACAGATGGCGACAGATTTCGCAGGCGACCACGATGCGCTGCGCGGTGGCTGGCAAGGTTGATCTATCTGGTCCTGACGCTCAGCACGATCTGCATGTTCGCCCTCCCGGTGCCGGCGGCCCCGTCGGCGATTTGCGACCGCGCAGCACAGGAGGCATCGCGGCAGACGGGCGTTCCGATCGAGGTGCTGATGGCGATCACCCGGGCAGAGACAGGGCGGGCGCGGAACGGCCAGACCCGTCCCTGGCCCTGGACGATCAATGTGCAGGGCGAGGGGCATTGGTTTGGCACGCGGCATGCGGCACGGCAGCACGCGGTGGCCACCTTCGCAAAGGGCATCCGCAGCTTTGATCTGGGCTGTTTCCAGATCAATTATCGCTGGCACGGCGGCGCCTTTCGGTCGCTGGAGGAGATGCTCGACCCGACGGCGAATGCGCTCTACGCCGCGCGCTTCCTGCGCAGGCTTCATAAGGAAACCGGTAGCTGGACAGAGGCGGCAGGCGCCTATCATAGCCGCACCCCGAAATATGCCGAGCGCTACAAGCGCCGCTACCGCGCCATGCATGCCAGCCTGTCGTCGGAGCACACAGATAACGAGTCTCCCGCGCGTGTCGCGCGTGTCAACCGCTTCCCGCTGCTGCGTCGCGAAGGCGTTGCTGCCCGTGCCTCACTCGCGCCGCTGGCCGAGGGCGCGAGTGCCTTTCTTCCCGGGTTGGGAGGCTGAGCATGCCGGAGGCCCCTGCCCCGCTCTTCAAACCGACGGTGCTGCTCGCGGTCGCGCTGATGGCGGTCATCGTGATGATGATCCTGCCGGTGCCGGCCTGGGTGCTGGATGTCGGGCTTGCCGCCTCCTTCGGCCTGGCGATCCTGATCTTCACGGTCACGCTCTTCATCGAACGCCCGCTCGATTTCTCCGCCTTCCCGACCATCCTGCTCGCCTCGCTCATGCTGCGCCTCTCGCTCAATGTCAGCTCGACCAAGCTGATCATCGGCGAGGGCCATACCGGCACCTCCGCCGCCGGCGACGTGATCGAGGGGTTCGCCAATTTTGTTATGGGCGGCAGCGTCTTCCTCGGTCTCGTGGTCTTTGGCGTGCTGATGATCGTGAATTTCGCGGTGATCACCAAGGGCGCTGCCCGCATGGCCGAGGTCGGGGCGCGCTTCGCGCTCGACGGCATGCCGGGCAAGCAGCTCGCCATTGACAGCGACATGTCCGCCGGCGCCATCGACCACGCCGAGGCCAAGGCCCGCCGCGAACGTGAACAGCAGGAGACGACGTTTTTCGGCTCGCTCGACGGCGCGTCGAAATTCGTCAAGGGCGACGCTGTTGCCGGGCTGCTCATCACGCTGCTCAATCTTGTGATGGGCATGGTGATGGGGATTTTCGGCCATGGCATGGCGCTTTCCCATGCGTTCGAGACCTATGCGATCCTCACGGTGGGCGACGGGCTGGTGACGCAGATCCCCGCGGTGATCATCTCCATCGCCTCGGGGCTGCTGCTGGCACGCGGCGGCGCCACCGGCGCCACCGATGTCGCCATGGCCGGGCAACTTGCGCGGCACCCGGCGGCGCTCGGCACGGTCGGCGTGCTGATGGCGCTCTTTGCGCTGGTGCCCGGCATGCCCTTCCTGCCCTTCATCCTCGGTGCCGGTGTCCTGGGTGGGCTCGCCGTCTATATGGCGCGCAAACAGGCGGAGCCGCCAGCGCCGCCCGAACCCGAAGCGGAGGAAGAGGCGCCGCGCGAGCGTCCGCTCGGAGATGTGCTGGATGTGGACGAGATCCATGTCGAATTCGCGCCGGATCTGGTGAACATGGTGCTCGACCCCGGCACGGGGCTCGATGTGCGGATCGACAATATGCGCCGCCATATCGCCTCGGGGTTCGGGCTCATCCTGCCCGAGATCCGGCTGACCGATGCCGCCGCGCTGGAAACCGGCGCCTATGTCATCCGCATCCATGGGGTGGAGATCGCGCGGGGCGAGCTGAACCCGGATCTGGTGCTGGCGCTGATGCCCGAAGAGCATGGCCGCCTGCCCGACGGGCGCGATGTGACAGAGCCGGTCTATGGCGCCCCTGCGCGTTGGATCCGTCCTCAGGATCAGGACCGCGCGGCGATCACTGGCGCCACCATCGTCACCCCGACCGAGGTGCTGGCCACCCACCTTCTGGAGGTGATCAAGCGCAATTTCGGCCGGTTGCTGACACTGAAAGCCCTGCGCCGGCTGCTCGACGAGATGGTTTCTCTCTCCAACGCCGCCCGGGCCGAAGCGAACCGCCGGCTGCTCGACGAGTTGATCCCCGACAAGGTGCCAATCGACACGCTGCACCAAGTGCTGCGGCTGTTGCTGGAGGAGCAGGTCAGCATCCGCAACCTGCCGCTGATCCTCGAGGCGATCTCGGAGATGCGCGGCCAGCAGATCGGCCCCGAGGCGATCTGCGAACATGTGCGCCAGCGCCTTGGCTTCCAGCTCGTCGCCGGCATGCGCCGCAAGGACGGGACGATCCCTCTGATCCAGCTGGCGCCGGAATGGGAGGATACCTTCGCCACCTATCAGGTCGAGGGTGCGCGCGGCGGGCTCGACGTGGCGCTGCCGCCCGAGATGTTCGATACGCTCACCGCCGGCGTTGCCGACGAGATCGGTGCGGCGGGCAATCGCGGCATTTTCCCGGCGCTGGTCACCAGCGCCCGCCGCCGCCGTTTCCTGCGCACGATCCTGTCTGCCAAAGGCATCGGCAACCCGGTGCTCTCCTTTGAGGAAATCGGGGTGGAGGCGCGGCCCTCGCTGGTCGGCGTGGTGGCGGCATGACCCTGCCCGAGGGGCTTCTGACGCTGCTTTCGGGCTGGCTCTGGGTCGGGCTGATCGTGTTTTTGCGCGTCGGCGCTGCGATGGCGGCGCTGCCCGTGCTCGGCGAGCAGACGGTTTCGGTGCGGGTGCGGCTGATGCTGAGCCTGATGCTCACCGTGGTGATCCTCCCGGCGGCCTCGGCACAGATCGCGGCACCTCCGCCCGGCCTGCCGGCGCTGGCCGTCGCGATCCTGAGCGAGAGCGTCAACGGGCTGCTGCTGGGTCTCTGGCTGCGGCTCTTTATCCATGCGCTCCAGACTGCCGGCAGCATCGCCGCGCAATCGACCTCGCTGGCGCAGCTGCTCGGCAACAGCGCCGCCGATCCGATGCCCGCCATCGGCCATATCCTGACCGTCGCGGGACTGGCGCTGCTGATGACCACCGGCTTTCACGTCAAGGCGGCGGCGTTCTTCGTCCTGTCCTACGAACTGCTGCCGGCGCTGCATTTCCCCGATCCCGCCACCGTGGCCGAGGCCGGGCGCGACCGCGTCGCGCAATGCTTTGCCCTGGCCTTCACCCTGGCCGCGCCCTTCGTGATCCTCTCGGCGCTCTACAACCTGACGCTCGGCTTCATCAACAAGGCGATGCCGCAGCTCATGGTCGCCTTTGTCGGCGCCCCGGTGATCACCTTCGGCTCCATTGCGCTGCTGCTCCTCACCGCGCCGGTGATGCTGTCGGTCTGGCTCTCGGCGGTCGATGCGTTTCTCTCCAGCCCGTTCCGGTAGGTGCTCATGGCCGAAGACGACGGCGGCGACAAATCCCACGAGGCCTCGCAGCGCAAGCTCGACGAGGCCCGCAAGAAGGGCGAGATCCCGCGCTCGCCTGACATGCTCACCGCCGCGGCCTATCTCGGGATGCTGCTGACCGGGCTGGCGCTGGGCGGCGACGCCGTCATCCGCTTCGGCGACGCGCTGCTGCCGATGGTGGCCCAGCCCGACCGGCTGGCGCCGCTGTTTTTCGATGGCATGGCGAGCGCGCCCACCGGCGGGTTGCTGACGGCGGTGCTGAAACCGGTGCTGCCCTGGCTGGCGGTGCCGGCGCTGATGGTGCTGCTGACGCTTTTCGCCAGCCGGTCGCTGCTCTTCACCCCGTCAAAACTGGCCTTCAAATTCAACCGGCTGTCCCCCATCGAAAACGCCAAGAACAAGTTCGGCCGGCGCGGGCTGTTCGAATTCACCAAGAGCTTTGCCAAGCTGGTGCTTTATTCCGTGCTGCTCAGCCTGTTCCTGGCCTCAAGGCTCGACGAGATCGCCGGGATCGGTCGCGCCTCGGCGCGCGAGGCGGCTGCGCTGATGGGCACGCTGATGCTGCGGTTGCTGGGGATCGCCGCGCTGGTGGCCATTGCGCTCGGCGCCATCGATTACCTGTGGCAGCGGGCCGAGCATCTGCGCCGCAACCGCATGTCGCAGAAGGAACTGCGCGACGAATACAAGGAGGCGGAGGGCGATCCGATGTTCAAGCAGCACCGACGTGCCCGCGCGCAGGAGATCGCGATGACCCAGATGATGGCCGATGTGCCCGAGGCGGATGTGGTGATCGTCAACCCGACCCATTACGCGGTCGCCCTGCGCTGGAGCCGCCTGCCCGGCGAGGCGCCGGTCTGTGTTGCCAAGGGGGTGGATGAGATTGCTCGTCGGATCCGCGAGATCGCCGAGGAGGCCGGGGTGCCGGTGCATTCCGATCCGCCCACCGCGCGGGCGCTGCACGCCACCACCGAGATCGGCGATCAGATCGCGCCGGAGCATTTCCGCCCGGTCGCCGCCGCGATCCGCTTTGCCGAAGAGATGCGCCGCAAGATGCGTGACCAGAAGGGGCTGTTTTCGTGACGCAGAACATGGACGAATTGCTGCGTGTGACGGCGCTCTTGCGGGAACGCGCGCTCGAAAGCTATCGCCGCGATCTGGCGGAAGAGTCACGTTTGCAGGCGGAACAGGCTCGAATCGACGGGTTGCGTCAGGCGACCTTTGCCGAGGCGGATTCGCTGGATGCGCGCAGGTTGCTCGGGGCGGATACGCTCTGGCAGGGCTGGCTGGCGCAGCGCCGGGGTGAGATCAATCAGGGCATTGCCATGGCGCGTGCGCGCCAGGCCCACAGCGCCGCTGCGGCCCGGCTGGCCTTTGCCCGCGACGAGGCGGCGAAAGAGGTCGCCCGGCATGAAGCAGCGGAGCGCCGCAGTGCCCTGCTGGCCGAAGAAGATAGTCGGCTCGACGCGCTTTCACGGCTTTCGTCCTACGATCCGGAACGCTGACGGCCTCAGCTGTCCTGTCGCGCGATCTCGGTGATCAGCACGTCGAGCACGCTGGTGCCCAGGACATTGCGCGCCGCATCCATCAGCGCCCGCCGCAATACCTCCAGCCGCTGAATATCAGTGAAATTGCCCTCGAACCCGCCGATATTGGCATGATCGAACAGCACGCGGAGGAAGGCGTCGCGCAGCTTAGGCTCGCGATTGTAGACCAGTTCGGTGCCGCCGGCGGTCACCTCCAGGCTGAGCGACATCACGACAAGTGAGTCCACGCGGTCCTTGCCGATGACCGGAACGACGAACTGGTTGTTCATTTTGGCATATTCGTTGCCGCCGCCATGTCCGTCATCGTGACTTTCTTCCGGCGCCGCATGCGTATCGCCGCTGGCATCGTGGGCGTCCGCCGCCTCGCTGTGATCCGCCGCCGCCTCGTGTTCGGCAGGCTCTTGCGGTGCGGCGAGAAAGATCCCCGCACCGGTGCCGGCGGCGGTTCCGATCAGGGCGAGCAGGAGGGGGAGCAGTTTCTTCATGGCGGCCTCGTCAGAACGGCAGGATCACGTCGAGCACCTGCTGCCCGAGCCGTGGCTGCTGCACATCGGTGATCTGCCCGCGCCCGCCATAGGAAATGCGCGCCGAGGCGATCTTGTCATAGGTGATTTCGTTTTGCCGGGTGATATCCTCGGGTCGGACATAGCCCGAGACCAGCAATTCGCGCAGTTCGAAATTCACCCGCACCTCCTGCGCGCCCTGGATTGCGAGCACGCCGTTCGGCATGACATCGAGGATGGTCGCGGCGACACGCAGGGTCAGCTGTTCCTGCCGGCTCACCTGGCCGTCACCGCCCGAAGCCGCCTGGCTGTTGAGATCCACCGCATTGGCCATGCTGGCGCCCGCCGGCAGCCGCTCGTCCTGCCGCTGGGGGATGCCGAAAAGCTGTGGGATGGCAAGGTTTTCCGAGCCTGAGCGCGAGCGCGACGTGCTGTTGGAGATATTCGCCTGCTCGTCGATCTCGATCACAACGGTGAGGATATCGCCCTTTTTCATCGCCCGGCGGTCGCCCAGGAGCGAGCTCTTCTCGCGGCTCCAGAGCGAGGCGTGATCGGTGGGTCTTTCGGGCAGGATCGGGACCGGCGTGCCGGTATAGGCCATGGCGACGCGCTCGGCGCTGTCGGCCTGCGGGGTAAAACTCGGCGGTTTGCCGATATGGTCCAGCCGGCTGCACGCGATGGCGGGAAGCAGGCAGAGAAGGCAGAGAAATCGTGCTGTCATGGTTTACTCATTCGTCATGATCACCGTCCCCTGCGCGGTGACAGTGCCGAAAAGCGTGGTGCGCGAGGAGAGGTTCATCACGCGGATCCGTTCACCCGCGCCGGCCCGGTCGAGCGCCCTTCCCTCGGTGGCGATGCGCAGCCCGCCACGGGCAAAGATCAGCTCGACGATCTGGTTGCGCTCGATCAGCGCCGGCGCGCCGACCGCGCCCCGCATCACCGGCCGGCCGGGATAGAGCGTCACCCGCGCCTCCTGTCCGACGACCTGCCCGAGCGCCGCATGTGCTCCTGGGATTTGCGTGGGATCGAGCCGCACCGCGTCGGGCGCGACGATCTCCTGCGCGCGGATCGTGCGCGTTGCGACCACCGTTTCCGCCGGAGCCGGCGTGGCACAGGGCAGCGCGAGCAGGAGGAGGATCGCCAGCCGCATCAGCGCACCTGCACCGTGGCGCCCAGCATCTGGTCGGCGGCGGAGATCACCTTGGAGTTCAGCTCGTAGCCGCGCTGTGCCTCGATCAGTTCGGTGATCTCATAGACCGGATCGACGGAGCTGTCCTCGAGATAGCCCTGCCGGAAGGTGCCCAACCCTTCTTGCCCTGCGGTGGTCTGCACCGGCGGGCCGGAAGCTTCGGTCTCGGTGAAGAGGTTGCTGCCGATCGCCTCCAGCCCCTTGGGATTGGTAAAGCCGACCATCGTGAATTGCCCCAGAAGCTGTGCCTCGACCGTGTCGTCGAAATAGGCATAGACCTCGCCCTCGCGATTGATAGAGATGCTGGTCGCGTCCTCGGGGATGGTGATGTCGGGCGCCACCGCCAGCCCGTCCGAGGTGACGATCAGCCCGTCGCCGTCGCGTTTCAGCGCGCCGTCGCGGGTATATCCGGCCTCGCCCGTAGGCAGCGTCACCTCGAGATAGCCGCGCCCCTCGATGGCGATGTCGAGATCACCGCTGGTTTGCGACAGAGCGCCCTGCGCCAGCTTCATCGTTACCGCGGCGGGCCGGGTGCCGAGCCCGAGCTGCACGCCGGTGGGCAGCATCGTGCCGTCGGAGGCATTGATCGTGCCGGCGCGGGCGAATTGCTGGTAATGCAGATCCGAGAACTCCGCGCGGCGGGCGTTGTAGCCGGTGGTGCTCATGTTCGACAGGTTGTTCGAGATCACCTCGACCCGCATCTGCTGGGCGCTCATCCCGGTGGCTGCGATTTTCAGGGCACGCATGCTCTGTTCTCCTTACTTGATAAAGGCCTTGATGGCGGCGCGGACACGCTCGTCCTCGCGTTGCAGGAAGTTCTGGCCCATCTCATAGGCGCGCTGGACCTCGATCATCCGGGCGATCTGAAGGATGGGATCGACATTGGAGCTTTCGACAAAGCCCTGCATCACCCTGGGGTTTTCCGCCGGACCGACACCGTCATCGGCGCGGAACATCACGCCGCCCTCGCGCACCAGGCCGAGCGGGTCGAGCGGCTGCACGATCCCCACCTGTCCCAGCGGGCGGCCATTGCTGCTGAGCGTTCCGTCCTGCGCCACCGCGAGATCGCTGGCATCGGGCGGGATGAAGACCGGTGCGCCGCCCGCATCCAGCACCGGATAGCCGTCCTGCGTGACCAGATCGCCCGCCGCGCTGACGGTGAAGGCGCCGTCGCGGGTCAGCCGTTCG
This sequence comes from Salipiger abyssi, assembly GCF_017311415.1. Classification (GTDB taxonomy): domain Bacteria; phylum Pseudomonadota; class Alphaproteobacteria; order Rhodobacterales; family Rhodobacteraceae; genus Salipiger; species Salipiger abyssi_A. Next base: position 497,701 of record NZ_JAEKIS010000001.1, read on the forward strand.
CCCTGCGGCGACTGGATCAGGAAGAACCCGTCACCCTCGATGGCCAGATCGAACTGCCCGCCGGTGCGGGTCAGCGTGCCCTGCGCGAAAGAGCTGTTGCGCACATGCGCCGCCGACATCGAGACGCTGCCGGCGAGATCGGTGCTGCGCACATATTCCGAGAAGATCAGCCCCTGTTGGCGGTATCCGGTGGTGGCGCTGTTGGCGATATTGTTGGCGATCATCCGCATCTCGCGCATCAGCCCCTGCTGGCGCGAGAGCGTGGTGTAATCGGTGATGCCCATCTCTCAGCCTCCGGTGATCATGGGAAGGATGCGGTCCTGAAAGAACCCCACCAGCGTCTCGGTCATGAAGCTCATCGACATCCAGAACACGACGACGATGGCCAGCAGTTTGGGCACAAAGGTGAGCGTCATTTCCTGGATCGAGGTCAGCGCCTGGAACAGCCCCACGCTCACGCCGGCAACCAGCGCGGCGCTGAGGATCGGCACCGAGGTGATGGTGGCGATCCAGAGCCCCTGGCGCAGCGTGTCGTAGAAGATCGCCTCGCTCAGCATCGCGTCAGACCGGCATCCGCAGGATTTCCTGATAGGCCTCGACGACCTTGTTGCGCACCGCGACCACGGTTTCGACGGCGAGCTCGGACTGCGCCAGCGCCTGAACCAGCGCGTGCGGATCGGCATCGCCGGTCATCGCCGCCTTGGCCGCGGTCTCGGCCTCTGTCAGGGTTGCGGCGAAATCCTGTGCCGCTTCGGTGAATTTTTCCTGAATGCCGCCGGCGCCGGGCTGCGGCTCGGTGGCGGGGCGCTGGGCCGCGTATTTCTGCGCGGCGAAAAGCGATCGGACGTCCATTCTGGTCTCCATTCCGCTGAGTTAGGGTCTGTTATCTGCGCAGCAGCTCCATAAGGCTGCTGGACATCTGCCGGGTCTGTTCGAACATTTTCAGGTTGGCCTCGTAGCTGCGCTGCGCCTCGCGGGCGTCGGCTAGCTCGATGATGAGATCGACATTGGTGCCGTCGTAAAAGCCGCCGCCATCGGCCATCGGATGGTTGGGATCGTAAATCCGCTCAAGATCGCTGCGGTCCAGGGTCACATCGCCGACACGCACCTGAGGCGTCTCTGATGTGCTGGTTTTCGAAAGCTCAAACGGAATGGTCTTGCGCCGGTAACCGGGCGTGTCGACATTGGCGATATTCTCGGACAGAACGCGCAGCCGCGTGGCCTGGGCGCGCAGCCCGCTTGAAGTGACGGCAAGGGCGTCGGAAAAGGCGCTCATCTTCGGTCCTCCTTCGGTCAGCGGCCGAGGCTGGCGCGCAATAGGGTGAGGTTCGACCGATAGATCGAGAGCGCACGATCATGCGCGCGCATGGCATCCACCGCCGTGACCATTTCGGCCTCAATCGAGACGGTATTGCCGTTCGGATCGACGGTGTCGCGCCGCTCTATCGGTGCGGGTGGCGCATTGCTTGCCGCCCCGTTTAGGTGGCGCGCACGGGTCGCGCGCTGGGTCAGCATCGTGCTGCGCAACGTCTCGCTGAAATCGGGCAGTTCCTGCGCGCGGTAACGCGGCGTATCGGCGTTTGCGATATTCTGCGCGCTCACCGCCTGCTGCGTCCCGGCATGGCGCGCCATTGCCATGGCGGTTTTGAAAACGTCCAGGTTCTGGAACATCGGGGCTTCTCCCTCGATTGGCTTCAATCAAGGCTTAACGGTGATTCCTTTAGAAATGGTTTGAACCGGATGAAGGATACGCACGCATGGATGAGGGAGAGATTGCCGGGCTGCGCGCGCGCATTTCGCAGATACAGCCGATCCGCGCGGTGGGGCGTGTGCGCTCTGTCGACGGCACGGTGATCTGGGTGCGCGGTCTGGCGCATGTGGCCTGTATCGGCGACCGGATGCGGCTCTATCGTGGTGCGGATCCGCTCGAGGGCGAGGTCTTGCGCATCCGCGAGGATCTGGTGGCCATGCTGCCGGACGAGGGCGCCGACGGCGTGTCGCAGGGCGACCGCGTGGCGGTGCTGGGCGCGCCGACGCTGGCGCCCTCGGATGGCTGGATCGGCCGGGTGATCGACCCGTATGGGCTGCCGCTGGATGAAATTCCCCTCAGTCCCGGCGCCCGCCGCCGCCCGTTCCGCGCCAGCCCGCCGCCGGCGGCGCAGCGGCGTGGGCTGGGGGCGCGGCTGCCGACTGGGTTGGCGTCGTTTGATACTTTGCTCCCGGTGGTGCGCGGCCAGCGCGTGGGGCTGTTCGCTGGCTCCGGCGTGGGCAAGTCGCGCCTGCTGGCCGCGCTCGCCCGGGGCATGTCGGCGGATGTGGTTGTGCTGGCGCTGGTCGGCGAGCGCGGGCGCGAGGTGCATGATTTTGTGCACACGGTGCTGGGCGAGGAGGGCATGGCGCGCTCTGTGGTGGTGGCCGCCACCTCCGACCGCTCGCCGCTGGAACGCCGCCGCTGCCCGCTCGCCGCCATGACCATTGCCGAGCATTTTCGCGATCAGGGGCACCATGTGCTTTATCTCGCCGATTCCATCACGCGTTTTGCCGAGGCGCATCGCGAGGTGGCGGTCGCGGCCGGGGAAATGCCGGCGCTGCGGGGCTTTCCGCCCTCGACGGCAAATCAGATTATGCGGCTGGCAGAGCGCGCCGGGCCCGGCCTGCCTGGCACGGGCGACATCACCGCCGTCTTCAGTGTTCTGGTTGCGGGTTCGGACATGGATGAGCCGGTGGCGGATATCCTGCGCGGGGTGCTCGACGGTCATGTGGTGCTGAGCCGTGACATCGCCGAGCGTGGGCGGTTTCCAGCCATCGACGTGCTGCGCTCGGTCTCGCGCAGCCTGCCCGAAGCGGCGACGGAGGAGGAGAACGCGGTGCTGCTACAGGCGCGGCATCTGCTGGGGGCCTATGCGCGGTCGGAGACGATGATCCGCGCGGGGCTTTACCGTGAGGGTGAGGATCCAGTGCTGGATCAGGCGATCAGGGCCTGGCCGGATCTCGACGCTTTCGTGGGAGAGGCCTCGCCGCACGGGGTGACTGCGGCCTTCAACCGGCTGCGGCTGATCCTGCGGCGCTCCGGCATGAAGCCGCCCTCGATGCCGAAGGCAAAGGCCGCGCGGGCAAGGTAAGTTTGGCTATCGCGACAGGCCGTCGTTATTCGCGATTGTATCGGATCGTGCTGAGCAGCGTCAAAGCGATCTGCTGCGAGCCGAAGCCGCTGGTCTGCGCGATCTGCTCTTGAAGAAGATAGCCGTGGATCACCTTGTTCAGAACCGTCTCGTCCTCCAGATCGCTGAAGGACTGAATGCCAAAGCGGCTTTCGGCCTTTTCCGTCAGCATCTCAACCTGCTTGTCGAGATCGATCTGGCTGAATCCGTCTGGTAGGTTGAGCGCGGTTTCGAAAACCTCGCGCATCATCGTGCTGCCCAGCACATTGTACCATTTTGCTCTGTCGCTGATGTCGTTCGCAGACAATTCGGGGATCGAGCGCTGAAACTGCAAGGCGCGGCCGATCGCCTCATCGACCTCGCCTACCGCATCCTCGAACCGCTGCCAGCGATATTGTTCGACGATATTCTCGGCAAAGGCCTCGGTCTGGAGGACCGTCTTGCTTTCCACCTGATCGAAACCGAAGGCTTCGGCCAGGGCCATCAGCTTCTCATCGCCCAGGACATTGGCCAGCGCCGAGGGGTCGCTGGTGCCCTCTTCGAGCACGCGGCGCAGAACTGTGTGACTGTTGCGCCGGTCCTGGATATCGAAGGCGGTGAGCACGACTTGCATCAGCTCCGGATCGGCGAGCAGGTCCTCGGCGGAGGTGATCTCCGTGATCTTTTCCTTGAAATAGGTGCGGGAGATTTCAAGATTCTCCTCCACCTGCGCCTCGAACAGCGCGGCATATTCGGGATCGTTGACATATTCAGGCGCTTCGAGGGTCGTGGCGAGGTCGGCACGCTGCTTTTCTTCATAGGCCGCGAGGATCGGGTCTGCAAAGCCCTCCTGCTGGGTCTTGTAGGTGGTGACCACTTCGAAATCAAAGGCCTCGGCCAGGGCGGAATAGCGGCTGTCGTTCAGTTTGTTGGCGAGCGCGTCATCGTCTTCGATGCCTTCCTCGATGATACGGCGGATCAGGTATTTGCTGTCGATCTCGTCATCCATGCCAAAGGCGGACAGGGCGACGCTCAGGAGGCGGCGGTCGTCGACAAGCTCTTCGGCGGAGGCGACGGAACCGATGGTCTCGCGGAAATAGGCCGACTCGCGACTGATCTCGGCGCTGTTGACGAAGGCCTTGCGCTGGGTATCCAGTGTCGATTGCAGCATCTGCCAGCCGACAAGCCCATTGCCGGCGATCATCGGGGTAAAGCTCATTGGCGTGTCGCGGCGAAAAGCCGGTCCTCCCTTGGGATGAGCGCGCGCAGAGCCTTGAGGCATTGATAGAACTGGCCGTCGAGCAGGGCCTCTGTCGCGGTGGTGAGAAGCTTGCGGCTGTCCGGATCGGTGAGGATCCGGCTTAGCTCTTCGACATTGCGCAGAAGCTGTGGCTGCGCCTCTTCGGCATTTGCGTCGCCGGTCAGCACCAGCTGCGCCGCGTAGCAGAGCCGTCGAACGGGCGTGCGCGCCTCGTCGGGATGAATGGCATCGCGCAGGCGCAGAATATTGGCATTCGGGCTGACGATGGAGAGGCGGCTGCGGCGGTCGCCGTTTTCGATCACAGCGCCGTTGATTAGCACCCGTTCACGCGGGCCGAGTTTCAGGACCAGTCCGCTCATCGCTTTGCCCTCCTGCCGCTGAGGCCGCGCATGATTGCGGCATTCACTTCGAGGATCGGGGCCAGCCGTGCCTTGCGCGCCAGTACCTTGCCGGTATGGACCTGAACGAACTCCGAAAGATAGAAGATCTGCGCTCGCAGCTCCTGCGGCAGCTTGTTCTTGGAATCGGCCACATCGACGGCCAGTGCGGTCCACAGATTCCGGTTGTCGTAAAGCGCTTCTACAAGTTTCGGATAGGCTTTCGGGCCGGCCTCGGCGGCGGATTTGATGCGATGGGTGACGCGGGCGAACAGGTCGTATTCGATGGCCCTGTCGGTGCGCGTGCTTGTGGCGGTCTGGGCGTAGGCGCGATGCGCCATTGTCTGGGCGTTCACGGCAGAACCTTCTGACTCTGTTTCAGGAAACAGTCCGGTTTAAGGGATCGGAGGCCGGAAAACCGGCCTCCGGAATGTGCGCGTTACTGGAAGAGCGACAGCAGCGACTGCGGCGCCTGGTTGGCGATCGACAGAGCCTGAACGCCCAGCTGCTGCTGCACTTGAAGCGCCTGCAAGCGGGCCGAAGCCTCTTCCATATCGGCATCGACCAGCGTGCCGATACCGGATTTCAGCGAGTCGGTCAGGCTCGCGATGAAATCGGTCTGGGTCTCGATGCGGCCCTGGACCGAGCCGAAGGCCGAGGCGGAGTCGATGGCCGTCTGGAGCAGACCCTCGATGCCATCGAGAGCTGCGTCGGTCCCGTCGTCGGTTGTGACATCGAAGCTAGACAGCAGTTCCAGACCGCCACCGATGGTGCCGTCGGCTTCGGACTCCAGCGTTGCAATATCGGCGATGTCGGATTGTTCCACCACGCTGTTGTCGTCAGAGATCGCTTCGTCGTAGTTGTTGGTGAAGTCGATCTGACCGGCATTGGTCCCGTTGACCGAGAAGGTGATATCCAGACCATCCGAAGCGGCCTGGAAGTTCAGGCGCTCGACCATTGCAGAGGTGACGTCGGCAAGGGTGTCGCCGTCCCGGGCCACGTATTCGACATCTGCCGAGAAATCGAGCGCATCGCCGGAGGTATCGCCCGCGAAGTTGCCGCTGCCGGTCACCTTGAAGTTCGCGCCAGCGACCAGCTCGTCGTCCGCGCCGACGCCATCGAAGGTGACGAACTCGGCCGTGGCACCGCTTGCCACACCGGTCGTGTTCACCGAAACGTCCAGGTTCACGGTGCCGGTGGAGGCTGCGCCGGTACCCAGGTCTTGCTTCGCGACAGAGATGTCGGATGCGGCGACGCCTGTGCCCGACCGGTCGAGAGACGCAAGAACGTTGATGTTGCCGGAGTCGGCGGTCGAATCAGTGTTCGACAGCAGGTTCAGACCGTTGAACTGGGCCGCGCCCACCACCGCGTCGATCTGATCGCGCAGCGCGTCGATATCCGTCTGGATCTTGGCGCGGTCGACGTTCTCCTCCTGGGCGGCGACGATCTTGCCCTTGATGTCGGTCAGCAGGTCGGTGACCGTTTCCGAGGCGGAGCGTGCCACCGCGACGGTGGACTCGCCCAGATTGAGGCTGTCGGAGATACCCTTGAAACCCTTCACGTCGGCTTCCATCACCTTGGAAATCGCCCAGACGGCGGCGTTGTCCTTGGCGTCCGCGACACGCTTGCCGGTGGAGATTTCGCTCTGGGTCGTGGCGAGGCTTGAGTTGATGGATTTCAGGGTCTGGAGCGCCACCATGGCGCCGTTGTTCGTCAGAATGCTAGACATGGATGTTTCGTCCTTACAGTCACGCGGCGCTTTACGCCGATTTTTGGGATGCGCCGGAACCGGCGCTCTCGACGTCTTTCTGACGGAGGCAGACCGAGCGTTGCGCCCGCTGCGTCACCCCTTTTGGGGATGCGGGGCACACCATCGCCGCAGAGTCCTAACGGAGCGCTAAGGGGCCTGCGCCTGTTGCCCGGCATTTGATGCAAATCCCCTCAAGCGCGGCGTTCCATGCTGCTTTTCTCCTCGCCTCCGATGCTCGCGCGGCGTCCCTGCGCGTCATAGACCTCCATCGACTCGCGGATCTCGCGCAGGGCACCCAACCGTTTTGCGACGTTGCGGATTCCGTCGAGCGCGTGGTCGAAAAGCTGCTGGTTGCGGCGCAGCTTCAGATGCAGCGGTTGCAGCGAATCGGCCTCGTCCGGCGGCGCCTCGGCCATCCGGGCGACCAGCGCCGCCTTTTCCTCCATCAGCGGGCCGATCTCGTCGAGTGCACCGTCGAGCAGGGCGCTGCGCTCGCGCTCCAGCAGCGAATCGAGCGCAGCGAAGAGCGTTTCGTGGGTCTGGTCGGTCTCAGTCATCCATCCGGTCCTTCAAAGCATGAAAAATCGATTCCGCCAGGCCGATTCCGCCGGTCTCGGCCAGGGCTTGCGCATGTTCGCGGCGCAGAAAAGAGGCGAATTGCGCCTCCCCGGCTCCGCCGCCGAAGGCGTCGCGGCCTTCACCGAACCCGGCGGCTTTCAGCATTTCGGTCAGAAACGACGCCTCCAGCGCGACGGCTGCGCTGCGCAGAGGGTCGGGTGGGGTTGGCGGGTGCGGGCCGTTGATCTCCATGATCTTTCTCCAATTCGACTCAACTGACCGCATTGGACCTGCTGGCGGTAAAGAAGCGGTAAGGATCTTGCGACTAGGGTGATGTCGACGGAAGAATTCCCGGAGCAGATATGCTGAGCCAAATGACAGGTCTTCTGAACGCGTTGCAGGCGCTGACCGGTAACGACAAGGGCCGCGATGACATAGCGGTCGGTGCCGCGTTCGAAGCGGTGTTTCGATCACTCGGGGAGGAAGGCGAGGCCAACCATTCCGAGGCCGGGGAGGACGCGGGGCAGGGCGACGGGGTGCCTGTCGCCAGTGCGGAGCCTGTGCCGGAAGAGCAGCCGCGGCAGAGCGGTTTGGCCGTTGACGATCCTGGGTCGATGCCTGAAGGCGATGAAATTGATGCAGGCGGCGTGCCTGATGAGCCGGCGGCGCGGGCGTTTCACGACGCCTCGCAGGCTACGCATCATGTCGGGGCAGGCGAGCCTGCCATTCCGCAAGAGGTGGAGCGCGCCGCAGGAGTGCCGCGCGCGATCCTCTCATCCACTGGAAACGCGGCGATACCGGCGATGAGCGAATCGCAGGGAAAAGGTTTGCCGGGCGTGTCCGGTGAACGTCTTTCACCTGCACCTGCACCTGCACCTGCGACCGAGGGTTCGAGCGGTCCCAGCCGCTCTGTAACGCAATCGCCCCCATCCGCTTTGGATCCGGTAACCTTTTCTCGACAGGTCGAGACGCCACCGCAACGCTCAAATCTGGCGGCGCTCTCAGGGCCGTCGGAGCTGCCCGCGTCGCAGGTCGATGCGTCCTCGGTTCGATCTGAAACGCAAGATCGTCTGCCGGCGAGACGTTCGGATCGGGCAACGCCGTCCAGGGCTGCGTCATCCTTCGCCGCCGCGCCGCTACCGGACGCTCGGAACGTTCTCCATGGTGCGGATCTTGTTGTGACGCGGGATGCGCAAGCCGGCGGCGATGGCACAGCCGCAAGCGTGCCGAAACGGGAGGTGCAGCCTATCTCCGATCGCGCACCGGTGAGCGAAAGTGCGATGAGTGTTCGGGTTGTGACGGCCCGGAAACCGTCTGCGTCAGAGGCGCCCGAAAAGTCGATGCCGCTGGTGTCATCGCAAGGTGTACGGAGGAGTGGCCTGGCGGAGCGCAAAGAGCCGCCGCTGATGACAGGCAGAAGCGCTGAAACGGCCGTCAGAGGTCAGTCGCGACAGCAGGATCCCGACATGAGTCCGCTGCGTCCCCACCGTGCCGAACCATCTGGCGGGGTGGCGCGCATCCCGGCGCGCGAACCTGGCGCGGTCGGGATGTCGGCCCCGCCAGAAAAAGGTTACGGGGCGATGGTCGTCTCCCAGGGGTCACGCGCAACGCCGACCGGTATGCCGGCACGATTGCCGCCGGATGACGACGGATTTTCGCGACCCGACAACCGACAACTGCCGCCTCTCCAGGGTCCTGATCTTGCCAAAGGGCGGGAACGTGTGGCGCCACTCTCCCGTGGATCGACAGCAGCGGTTCCAGATGCGCGCCCTGAAGCTCGCTCGATGAAGGTCGATGCGACCCAGGTAAAAAGCGAAGGCTTCGGTCGTCCCGCGCCACATCCCCCCGCCGATCCGGGATCGCGGCCGCCCAAACGCCCGCTCGCCGTGCCGGAACTCTCTCCGACAAAGGGTAAGAGTCGGGCAGAACCCGCGGGATTTTCCGACATTCTCAAGCCGGTGCAACCTGTCGTGAAAGCGGAGGCGGGAATCGCGGAAACCGGTCAGGCGGTCGTGGCGCGCCCTTCGCGTGCGGTGGCACGGAATAACAAACTGCCCGCACCCGTCGGGGGATCTGACGAAGCGGACTCGCAGTTGAACGGAACGGACGTCTTGGCCGCGGAAAAGCCGCCTCGGCGCGCTCCTCGGGGCGCGGTGCAGACGGTCGAGCACAGGCTGCCCGTCCAAAGCGCCGCGACTCAAACTGTCATCCCGGAAGATATGCAATCGGAGATCCCTGTTGCGAAGCGGTCGATGACGGTGGAGGTTTTGCCAACCGACAACCAAGAGACGCCCGCGCCCCCGGCCGGGCGCCCGCCCAAGCCGGAAGTGCCTCTGACCTCCCGCAGTGTGACTTTCGCGAGCGCGCATCGACAGGAGGCGCCGGACGTGAAGCGGCCCTCTGAAAGCTATGCACCTGAGGGACGCGGTAGAGCCCGCGCGCCGAGAGATATTGCGGTGGCGGTGCAGGTCGACAAGCCGCGCACCGTCGCGCCGGCGCGATCGGATACGAGAAAGCCCACAGCGACAGGAGAGCAGGTCCGCCCGCGCGATGTCGATGCGTCTCCGATTCCGGCTCCAGTGACGCCGCCGCGCGGCCTACAACGTGGGGCAGCCACATCGGACGCCGTACCCGGACTGCCCATGCCGGAGCCGCGCGTGGACGCGCCGCGTTCAGCGCCCGGTTCGGTCGCTGGGGTGTCGGTCGCAGAAGCGCCAAACCGGCTGCCGCCCGCCAAACCGGAGATCGTCCCGCGCGCGATCCCGCCGGAGGAGGTGTATGTCAAAACCATGGATGCCAGAACCGATACGGCAACATCAGGGAGCAAAGCCGAAACGGTTTTGCCTGCCGCTTTGTCGGAGCCGGGCTTGCCCGCCACCCCGCGACCTAAACAGGCACGCGCGGCAGTGTCCTACGGATCCGCCGCACAGAGCGTGACCGGCCGCGCCAGCGCAACCAATCTGTCGGGAGTGGAGACGAGCGAGGCCGCGGCATCGGTATTGTCGCCGGTTCTGGACGACGCGGCGCCGTTGCGGGACGACAGCCCGTTTGGGGCGCAGATTTCGGACGGTCGTCAGGCGCCCGCGACCGGTGCTGTTCCTGTTATGAACACCGGTTCGCGCAACGAGGCGGCCATGGCCGTGGTTCGCCAGATCGCCGAGGCCCTGGGCGGTTCGGGGAGCGGCACAGGCGACATGATCGAGCTGAAGCTCAACCCCGAGGAACTGGGGCATCTTCGCTTTCGCATGGGGCAGGGGGAGCATGGGCTGGTGCTGACGATCAGCGCCGAGCGCACAGAGACACTGGATCTGCTCCGGCGCAATGTCGATCAGCTCGCGCGCCATCTCTCGGATATGGGCTATGAGTCCGCGAGCTTCAGCTTCGGTCAGGGCCAGTCCGGCGGCCGGGGGAGCAGCCCGGCGGGCGCACCGGTAGAGGTGAGCGAGGGACAGGCGATGCCGGAACACATCGCCGCGCCGCCGCCGCAACGGATGACCGCCGCGAGCGGTCTCGACATTCGACTCTGAGGAGCTCTTTCATGCAAACCAGCACCACGACAGCCGCGCAGAGCAGCAGCGGAACCGCCGGATCGTCCTCCGCAAGTGATCCCGCTCAGGCGCAGAACAATGGGCTGCTCAGCTCGGACTTTGAGACATTCCTGCGCATGCTGACCACGCAGATGCAGAATCAGGATCCCCTCAATCCGGTGGACGCGACCGATTATGCCACGCAGCTCGCCACCTTTTCGTCGGTCGAGCAGCAAGTGCTGACCAACGATCTGCTCAAGGAACTGACCGGGCAGCTCACCGGCAACGGCTTTCAGCAGCTCGCCTCGTGGATCGGAATGAAGGCGCTGGCAGATGCTCCGGTGTTTTTCGACGGTACGCCGGTGACCCTGCGGCCGTCTTTTGCCGCCGGTGCCGATAGTGCGATACTCGTCGTTACCGATGCGGAGGGTCACGCGGTGCAGCGGCTCGCGCTCGACCCGTCGGTGCCCGTGGTCGCCTGGGCCGGGGTCGCGGCAGATGGCGGGCCGCTGCCGTCCGGCCGCTACAGTTTTGCCGTGGAAAGCTATCGTGAGCAGGTATTGATCGAAACGACCGGCAGCCCCGCCTATAATCCGATCGTCGAGGTCAGGCAGGAGGCGGATACCGTGCTTCTGACCCTGTCGGATGGAACGGAAATCGATGCCGCGCAGGTCAGTGCGCTGCGTCCGGGCCATGGCTGATCGGACGCAGCCTTAGAAGCCGTAGTAGGATTTGTACCAGGCGACGAACTGCGCCACGCCGGTTGCGAGATCCGTCCGGGGCAACGGGCCGGTGAGTTGAGTCAAAAGCGCGGTATCGGCCCAGGTGGCGGGCACATCTCCGGGCTGCATGTCCATGTAATTGCGCTTTGCCTCGCGCCCCAGCGCGGTCTCGATGGCGGTGACGAAATCTTCCAGCACCTCGGGCGCGCCATGGCCGATATTCAGCACCCGCCAGGGCGCGACGGGCGACAGGCTGTCGCCCTCCACCGGGGCGCCTATCACCGGCGGCGTGTCGATCAACCGGACCAGCCCTTCTACGAGATCCTCCACATAGGTGAAATCGCGCTTCATGCGACCGTGGTTGTAGATGTCTATGGGGCGGTCTTCGAGGATCGCCTTGACGAATTTGAACAGCGCCATGTCCGGGCGGCCCCAGGGGCCGTAGACCGTGAAAAAGCGGAACATGGTGATCGGAATGCCGAAGAGATGCGCATAGGAATGCGCCATTGCCTCATTGGCCTTCTTCGTCGCCGCGTAGAACGACATCTGGTGCTCCGTCTGCATGTTCTCGCGGTAGGGCATCTCGGTATTGGCGCCATAGACAGAAGAAGTCGAAGCCATGAGCAGATGCCTGGGCGGCACCGCGCGCGCCGCCTCCAGCAGTTCGGCGGTGCCGATCAGATTGGATTTCACATAGGCGTGCGGTGCGTCGATTGAGTAGCGGACCCCTGCCTGCGCGGCGAGATGCACCACGATCTCGGGCCGTTCCACGTCAAAGATACCGGTCAGCAGCCCATGGTCTTCGAGAGGCGCGATGACCGGCTTGAAGTCCGGGTTGCTATCGAGGATCGCATGGCGGCGCTCTTTCAGCGCGACATCGTAGTAGTCGGTCAGGGCATCCAGGCCGATCACGCGATAGCCCTGATCGAGCAGCCGCCTGGCGAGGTGGAACCCGATGAACCCGGCAGATCCGGTCACGAGCGCGGTGCGCGAAGCCTCTGTCACGGTGAGCCAGTCCTTTTCGGTTTTGGCGCGTCGGGTATCAGGACCAGAGGTGCCAGGCAACTGTCAGCGCCGCGCCCAGAACAAGCCCGACGGCCCCCCAGCCCAGCCGCGCGGGCCAGGGATTGCGTTTCGGGGGCGTGTCTCCTTCGGCCTGGCGGATCAGCACTGCCTCGACCAACCCGGGCAGGCGCGGGCCGAACCGGCCGAGCACCTTGGCGGTCAGCATCAGGTCGCGCGCCACCGCGCGCGGGCCGATGGAGGTCTTGATGTAATCCTCGACCACCGGTTTCGCGGTATCCCAGATGTTCATATGCGGGTTGAGCGAGCGCGCGACGCCCTCGACCACCACCATGGTGCGTTGCAGCAGGATGAGCTCCGTCCGCGTCTGCATCCCGAAGCGCTCGGTCACCTCGAAAAGATAGGAGAGCAGCCGCGCCATCGAGATCCGCGTGGCATCCATGCCGAAAATCGGCTCGCCCACCGCCCGCAATGCGCGGGCAAAGGCATCGACATCGCGATCGGCGGGCACATAGCCCGCCTCGAAATGCACCTCGGCGACGCGCTTGTAGTCGCGGCGAATGAATCCATAGAGGATCTCCGCATAAACCCGGCGGGTGTATTCGTCGATATGGCCCATAATGCCGAAATCATAGGCGATGATATCGCCGTTGGGCGCCACCTTGAGATTGCCCTGATGCATGTCGGCGTGGAAGAACCCGTCGCGCAGGGCGTGGTTGAGAAAGAGCTGAAGCACCCGTTCGCTCAGCACCGCGCGGTCATGTCCCGCCGCGTCGATGGCGGCATTGTCGCCCAGCGACACGCCTTCGGCCCAGCTCATGGTCATCACCCGGCGGCCCGACAGACCCCAGTTCACTTCCGGTAGCTGAAAGCCCGCATCGCCCTCGGTATTGGCGGCGAACTCGCTGGCGGCGGCGGATTCGAGCCGCAGGTCGAGCTCGCCCATCACCACGCTTTCGAAATGCGCGATCACGTCGCGCGGCCGCAGCCGGCGCGAGGCGGGCGACAGGGTCTCAATCACATCGGCGGAGAAATAAAAAGCGTCGATATCGGTGCGGAAGGCGCGCTCGATCCCGGGTCGCAGCACTTTGACCGCGACGGTCTGGCCGGTATCGGCGCGGCGCGCCTTGTGGACCTGCGCGATGGAAGCGGCCGCGACCGGTTCGCTGAACTCGGAAAAGATCTCGGAGACCGGCATGCCCAGCTCGTCCTCGATCTGCTTCTTGGCCTGCGCCACCGGGAAGGGCGGCAGCTTGTCCTGCAACACCCGAAGCTGGTTGGCGAGATCTTCGCCCACCACATCGGGCCGGGTCGAGAGAATCTGGCCGAACTTGATATAGGCTGGACCCAGCGCCGTGAGCGCGCGAGTGACGGGCGGCATCGACGGATCGCCCTCGATCCCCAGCCATTTGAACGGCCAGACGAGGGTACGGTAGGCGATGCGCAGCGGGCGCGGCGCGTCGAGCGCGTCGAGAACGACCCGCATCGCGCCGGTGCGTTCCAGCGTGGCGCCGGTGCGGATCAGCCGCCAGATATTGTGCGGGCCTCTCACGTCAGATCTTCCAGCCGGAATGCAGGCAGGCGATGCCCATGCTCAGATTGCGGTACTTCGCGTTCTCGAAACCGGCGGAGCGCACCATGCCGAGAAATGTTTCCTGATCGGGGAACTTGCGGATCGATTCCACCAGATACTGATAGCTGTCTCGGTCGTTGGCGATGGCCTGGCCCATGCGCGGGATGATGTTGAAGGAATAGAGGTCATAGACCTTCTGCATCATGTCGTTGGGGATCTGGCTGAACTCCAGCACCATCAGCCGCCCGCCGGGTTTCAGTACGCGGAACGCCTCGTTCAGCGCCTCCTGCGGGCGGGTGACGTTCCGGATGCCGAAAGAGATGGTGTAGACGTCGAATGTGTTGTCGGCGAAGGGCAGCGCCATCGCGTCGCCGACAACCCAGTCGAGTTCGTCGGCCATGGCGGCGGCCTCGGCGCGTTTGCGGCCCTCGACCAACATGGGCTCGGTCAGGTCGAGCACGGTGGCATGGCCATGGCCCGCGCGTTTCAGGAAGCGGAAGGAGATATCCCCGGTGCCGCCCGCGACGTCGAGCAGGCGCTGCCCCGGGCGTGGCGCCAGCCAGTCCATCATCGCATCCTTCCAGATCCGGTGGATGCCGAAGGACATGGCGTCGTTCATCACGTCGTATTTCGATGCCACCGATCCAAAGACGCCCTGAACACGGCCCGCCTTTTCGCTCTCGGGGATATCGGCAAAGCCGAAATGCGTGGTTTTCTGGGTCTCGTCGCTCATGGATCTTGCCGTTTTGCTGCTGCACCTCCTTATAGAGCGCACAGGCCGCGCTGCAATGCGGCCCTTTGGAAGGAGAGCTCATGCCCGAACTGCCCGAGGTGGAAACCGTGCGCCGCGGACTGGCCCCCGTGATGGAAGGCCAGCGGATCGCGCTGGCGCGGGTGAACCGGCCCGATCTGCGCTGGCCCTTTCCCGAGCGCATGGCCGAGCGGCTCACCGGCGCGCGGGTGGAGCGGCTGCGGCGGCGTTCGAAATACATCCTGGCGGATCTCGATACCGGCGAAACCCTGCTGATCCATCTGGGGATGTCCGGGCGCATGCTGGTCTCGGGCGATGCGCTGGGCCGCTTCGTGCACGATCACCCGGCGCCGGAAAAGCACGATCATGTGGTGTTCGATATGGCGGACGGCGCGCGGGTGACCTTCAACGACCCGCGCCGCTTTGGAGCGATGGATCTGATGGGGACCGAGACCGCCGAGACGCATCCGCTGCTGGCGGCGCTGGGGCCGGAGCCGTTGGGTAACGCGTTCAGCGAATCCCATCTGGTCGCGGCGCTGAAAGGGCGCAACATGCCGGTGAAATCGGCGCTGCTCGATCAGAAAATCGTCGCCGGGCTGGGCAATATCTATGTTTGCGAGGCGCTGTTCCGCGCCGGCATCCATCCGGGACGCCGCGTCAGCCGGATCTCGGAAAAGCGCCTGGCGGCGCTGGTTCCGGTCATCCGGCAGGTGCTGGCGGAGGCCATCGAGGCGGGCGGATCGAGCCTGCGCGACTTCCGCCAAGCCGATGGCGAGCTTGGATATTTCCAGCACAGCTTCGATGTTTACGGGCGCGAGGGGCTGCCCTGCCGCAGCCCGGGCTGCACAAATACCGTGCATAGAATCGTGCAATCCGGGCGCTCGTCCTTCTACTGTCCGGGCTGTCAAAGATAGCTTGATTGCCCGTGACAAGGTGGTAAGGCTGCCCTTTGACGCTAACGGACGGGAGCCCGAAGTCATGGCCTATGAGACGATCATCGTCGAAGTAGATGACCACGTCGCAACCATCACCCTCAATCGCCCGGACGCCCTGAATGCGCTCAACAGCCATCTGCTGGGCGAGCTGGCAAAGGCGCTGCCCGAGCTGGACGCGAACGACAAGGTGCGTTGCATCATCATCACCGGCTCGGCCAAGGCCTTTGCCGCCGGTGCCGATATCAAGGAAATGGCCGAGAAGAGCTTTGTCGATATGTATCTCGGCGATTTCTTCGAACCGGCCATGGATGCGGCGGTGCGCACCCGCAAGCCGGTGATCGCGGCGGTGTCGGGTTACGCGCTGGGCGGCGGCTGCGAGCTTGCAATGATGTGCGATTTCATCATTGCCGCCGAGAACGCCAAGTTCGGCCAGCCCGAGATCAATCTGGGTGTGATCGCCGGCATGGGCGGCACGCAGCGCCTGACGCGCTTTGTCGGCAAGGCAAAGTCGATGGACATGCACCTGACCGGGCGATTCATGGATGCCGAAGAGGCCGAGCGCGCCGGGCTGGTGAGCCGTATCGTCCCGGCCAAGCAGCTCATGGAAGAGACGCGCAAGGCCGCGGAAAAAATCGCCGAGAAATCGCTGCTTGCCAGCATCGCGGCCAAGCAGGCAGTCAACCGCGCCTATGAGACGACGCTGACCGAGGGTCTGCTGTTTGAGCGCCGGCTGTTCCAGTCGCTGTTCTCGACCGAGGACCAGAAAGAGGGCATGGCCGCCTTCCAGGAAAAGCGCACCGCGCAGTTCCGCGACCGCTGAACCGCGTCGGGCGCTACCGCAGCGGGTAAAAGCACGCCGCCTGGTGCCCGTCGCCGCTCAGTTGCGGCACCTCATCGCCACAGCGCTCTCCCGCATAGGGGCAGCGCGCGCGAAAGGCGCAGCCCTTCGGCGGGTTGAGCGGGTCGGGCAGCTCTGTCTCGCGCCCTTCCGGCGCGGTGAGCGCGCGGCCCACCACCGGCGCACTTTCGGCCAGCAGCTTGGTATAGGGGTGGCGCGGGTTCGAGAACACGTCCTCGGCCTTTCCGACCTCCACCACCGAGCCGAAATAGAGCACCGCCACCCGGTCGCTCACCGCCTCGACCACGGCTAGGTCGTGGCTGATGAACAGATAGGTCAGCCCCAGCCGCTGTTTCAGCTCCGCCAGAAGGTTCAGCACCTGCGCCTGCACCGAAACGTCAAGCGCCGAGACCGGCTCGTCGAGGATCAGGATCCTGGCCTCAGCCGCCAGCGCCCGCGCGATGCCGATGCGCTGCGCCTGCCCGCCGGAAAACTCGTGCGGGTAGCGGTCGAGGAACTCTTCTCGCAGGTTCACCTGGGCGAAGATCTCGGAAATCCGCCTGTCCCGCTGCGCCTTGTCCATCCCGTGCAGGCGTTTCAGCGGCGCCTCCATGATCTGGCGGACGGTCTTGCGCGGGTTCAAAGACGAAATCGGATCCTGAAACACATACTGGATGCGCTTGCCGAACACCGCCGGGTCGGCATTGTCGAGCGGCTTTCCGGCGATCTCGATGCTGCCGCCCGAGGGCTCCAGCAGCCCCACCAGCATCCGCGCAAGCGTGGACTTGCCGCAGCCCGACTCCCCCACGATACCCAGCGTCTCGCCCTCGGGCACCTCCAGCGTCACCGGATGCACCGCATGCACCCGCCCCTTGGGCGGCCCGAATAGCTGCTTGCCCACGACAAAGGTTTTCGACAGCGCGTCGAGTTTCAGAGCGATGCTCATTGCGCGGCCTCCAGCTCGGTTTCCGGAAAGAGGCAGCGCAGCTTGCGCGGCCCGTGCGCCTCCAGCGCAATCTCACCTTGACGGCAGGCCTCCGTCGCCTTGTCGCAGCGTGGCGCAAAGGCACAGCCCGGCGGCAGGTCGTTCACCGCCGGCGGCAGGCCGGGAATGGCGTGCAGCTCGCGCTTGCCCTCGCCCAGCTCCGGCACACAGGCGATGAGCCGCCGCGTATAGGGATGCGCCGGGGCGTCCAGCACCATCTGCGTTGGGCCTTCCTCGACGATCCGTCCCGCATACATCACCGCCACCCGGTCGCAGAGCTGCGCCACCACGCCGAAATCATGGGTGATGAAGACGATGGCCAGCCCCTTTTCCCGCCGCAGCGTGTCGAGAAGGGACAGGATTTGCGCCTGCACGGTCACGTCGAGCGCGGTGGTCGGCTCGTCGGCGATGATCACCTCCGGATCGTTGGCCAGCGCCATCGCGATGCCCACTCGCTGGCGCATGCCCCCCGACATCTCGTGCGGGTAGTTCTCCAGCCGGCTCTCGGCGTTGGGGATGCGCACATCCTTCAGGAGCCCCAGCGCCTTGGCGCGCGCCTCCTTGTCCGAGACGTGATGATGCACCCGGATCGCCTCCACGAGCTGATCGCCCACCTTGTAGAGCGGGTGCAGCGTCGCCAGAGGATCCTGGAAGATATAGGCCACCTCGCGCCCCCTCAGCGAGCGCAGCCGCTCATAAGGCGCGCCGACCAGATCTTCACCCTTGTAATGCACCGCCCCGCCGGTGATCACGCCGGGCGGCGAGGCCACCAGCCCCATCACGCTCAGCGCCGTCACCGATTTGCCAGACCCGCTCTCGCCGATGATGCCGAGGCATTCACCGGGCTTCACCCCCCAGCTCACCCCGCCCACGGCGCGATAGATGCGGTCCTTCACATGGAACTGCGTTTCCAGCCCGCGCAGGTCGAGCACATTCTCGCCCTCAGGCACCGGCACCGGCCCCTTGCGCCGCACCGTCGTGGCCGCCATCGGCCGGGTCAACGCGCCCGAGCGCAGGCGCGGGTCGAGCGCATCGCGCACCCCGTCGCCCAGCAGGTTGATCGCCATGACGATGATCAGGATCATCACACCGGGCACCACCGAGGTATGCGGATTGGTGATCAGCGCCGAGCGCGCCTCGCCCAGCATCGAGCCCAGATCCGCCTGCGGCGGCTGCGAGCCGAGGCCAAGAAAGGACAGCCCGGCGGTTTCGAGGATCATCCAGCCCACGGTGGTGGACATGGCGATCACGATGACCGGGATCACATTGGGCAGCACTTCGCTGACGATGATCCGCGCATCGCGCATCCCCGCCAGCTTCGCCGCATCGACGAATTCCTTATGCGCGATGCCCACCGTGATGCCGCGGATATTCCGCGCAAAGAACGGAATATTGACGGCGGCCACGGCGATCAGCGCATTGAGCAGCCCCGGCCCCAGCGCCGCGACAATGGCCAGCGCCAGCAGGATATAGGGGAAGGCCATCAGCATATCGACGCCGCGCATGATCAGGTTGTCGACACGTCCGCCGTAGTAGCCCGCGACGATCCCCACGGCAGCCCCAAGCACGGCGGCAATCACCGCCGCCGCAAAGCCCACCGCGAGGCTCAGCCGCGTTCCCCACAGGAGCCGCGACAGCAGATCGCGCCCCAGATGGTCGGTGCCCAGCAGCGTGCCCTCGGAAAACGGTTTCAGGAAGCGGTTGCCGGTATTTGTCACATCCGGGTCGGCCAGCGGCAAAAGCGGCGTCACCAGCGCAAGCAGCACCACGAAGCCCATGACGATCAGCCCGACCAGCGCCAGACGGTTGCGGGCGAGAAGCGAAAGAAAGCTCATGTCTTGATCCTCGGGTCGAGCAGGCTCTGCGCCACATCCACCACGATGTTGAAGAGCACGTAGCAGGCGGCGACAAAGACCACGCCGCCCTGCACCAGCAGGATGTCGCGCTTGAGGATCGCATCCACCAGCATCCGCCCCACGCCGGGCCACTGGAACACCATCTCGATATAGACCGCGCCCGACAGCACGAACCCGGCCTGAATGCCGAGCACCGGGATGATGCTCACCATGGCGGCGCGCAGCGCGTGGCGCCAGATCACGCCCCTCTCGGGCACGCCTTTGGCGCGCGCGGTGCGGATGTAATCCTGCCGCAGCACCTCCAGCATGGCCGAGCGCGACAGCCGCGCCACCACCCCGGTCGCCACCACCGCCAGCGCCAGCGCCGGCATCAACAGGTGATCCAGCAGCACCAGCAGATTGCGGTCGCCATAGATCGGCCACATGCCCGAAGCCGGAAACCAGCGTAGCTGCACCGCAAAGATCAGGATCATCATCATGCCGAGGAAAAACGACGGGATCGAGATCCCCAGCAGCACCACAAAGGTGATCGCCTTATCGGCAAAGCCGTACTGACGCGCCGCCGACACGACCCCCGCCGCCACGCCGATCAGCGAACACAGCACAAAGGAGGTGCCCGCCAGCACCAGCGTCGCGCCGAACCGGTCCAGCACCTCGTCCAGCACCGGGCGATTGAGCGAAAACGACCGCCCGAAATCCCCCTGCACCATATTCGACAGCCAAATGAAATAGCGCTGCACCGCCGGCTTATCGAGCCCAAGGTCGCGGTTCAGCTTCTCGACATTCTCCGGCGTCGCATAGGAGCCGAGGATCGCCGTCGCCGGATCGCCGGGGATCAGCGCCATGATGGCAAAGACGATCACCGTGATGCCCAGAAGCACCGGGATCGCCGAGACCAGCCGTTTCAGAATATAGCTACCCAAGGGCACCCCCTGTCGGTTGCAAGGATCCCGTCAAACCTGCCCCAGCACTTTCATCTTTCCAGAAATACTCATCTGGGGGGGGTCGGGGGGCGCAGCCCCCCGACGGTCGGGCCGGGCGTAGCCCGGTCCGAAACCGCTCGTCACATGGATCAGTTCTTCACCACATCGTCGAGCAGCAGGAAGAAGGAGGGTTGCAGCTCGAACCCTTCCACCCGGTCGCTGGTCACCGCGTTCTGCTTCCAGTTCGCGACAAAGACCCAGGGCGCATCCTCCTGCACGATGGTCTGCATCTCCTTGTAGAGCTCGGCGCGCTTGTCCTGATCGGTGGCGACGCGCGCCTCTTCCAGCAGCGTGTCGACCTCCGGGTTGGAATAGTAGCCGGAGTTGAACCCGCCCTTGTCGGGCCAGGCATCGGTGCGCAGCGCGAGGAAGGGCAGCGTGTCCGGGTCATTGGTCATCCAGGCCATCTCGGCCATGTCCGCCTTGCCCTCCAGCCCCGGATTCACCTCGCCCAGGAAGGTGTTCCACTCATAGGTCTCGATCCTGGTGTCAAAGCCCACCGCGTTCAGATCCGCCTGAATCGCCGTGCCCATGGCGATGGGGTCGAGCATGCCCGAGCCGCCTTCGGTCACGTAAAAGGTCAGCTCCGCCCCCTCGGCGCCCGCTTCGGCGATGAGTTCCTTCGCCTTGTCGGGGTCGTAGGGATAAGGCTCCAGATCCTCGTTATAAGCCCAGGCAAAGGCCGGCGGGGTCGGGCCGGCGGCAACCTCGGCCGTGCCTTCCAGCACGTCATCCACCAGCGCGGATTTGTTGATCGCGTAATTCGCCGCCTGACGCACGCGCTTGTCGGCAAAGGGGCCTTCCTTGGCGTTCAGGATCAGGAACCAGACATGCGGCCCCGACTGCTCGAAGATCTGGAATGCGTCGCCCTGGAATTCCGACAGCGCCACCGGCGGCACCTCGACCATCATGTCGATGCCGCCCGCCAGCATCTCGGCGGTGCGGGTGTTGGCGTCGGTGATCGGGCGGAACACCACCGCCTGAAGCCCCGGCGCGCCGTCCCAGTAGTCGGGGTTGGCCTCGACCACCACCGCCTCGTTCGACCGCCATTCGGCAAAGGTGAACGGCCCGGTGCCCGACGGGTTGCGCCCGAAATCGGCGCCGTACTGCTCCACCGCCGCCGGCGAAACGATCAGCCCGGTGGGATAGGCGAGGTTCGACAGGAAGGGCGCATAGGGCGCATTCAGGGTGAATTTCACCGTCAGATCGTCCACCGCCTCGACGGTCTCGACCGCCGAGAAGAAGAAGGCCAGCGGGAACGGCCCGGTGTCGTGATAGGGGTGGTCCTCGTTCAGCATGCGCTCGAAATTGAACACCACGGCTTGCGCGTTGAAGGGCGCGCCGTCATGGAAGGACACGCCCTCGCGCAGGGTAAAGGTGTATTCGGTGCCGTCTTCCGAGATCTCCCAGTCGGTCGCCAGCGCCGGCTCGACCTCGAGCGTGCCGGATTTGTAGCGCACCAGCCCGTCATAGACATTCATCAGGATGCGGAAATCGTTCACCGCAGTCACCGCCGCCGGGTCGAGCGCCTTGGGCTCGGCGATCTGGCCGACGATCAGCACGCCGGGCGGCGTCTGCGCCTCGGCCTGCATGCCCATACTCAGCGCCAGCGCGGTGCCCGCGGCAAGAACGCCCCTCCGGGTCCAGTTCAGAACTCCCATTTTTTCATCCTCTCTGTTGATCCGGGGACGGAATTTTTCATGATGAATTGAATGGAGGCAAATTATCGTGATAAATTCAATGGAAATCTTTCATCGGAGACGCCCGTGACCTTCTCGCTTCTCGTCCATGACCGCGAAACCGGCACTTACGGCGGGGCCGCCGCCACCGGCAGCCTCTGCGTCGGCGGCTGGGTGCTGCGCGGGCGTGTCGATTCGGGCCTCTCTGCCAGCCAGGGCACCGCGCCCTCGACGATCTGGGGCGAGGAGGTGCTCGACGCCATGCGCGGTGGCGAGCCCGCTGCGGATGCGGTGGCGCGGCTGACCGGCGCCGATCCCGGCCGGGCACATCGCCAGCTCGCGGCGCTCGATCCCGCCGGCGGCACCGGCGCCTTCACCGGGGCCGAGAGCCTGCCGGTGGCGCATCACATGGCCGAGCCGGGGCTTGTGGTGGCCGGCAATATGCTGGGCGGAGACGGTGTGCTGCCGGCGCTGCGCCAGGGCTATCTCGACGCGCGGGGCGATATGGCGGCGCGGCTGCTCGCCGGCCTGCGCGCGGCGGATGCGGATGCCTCTGACTATCGCGGGCTGCAATCGGCGGCGCTGCTGGTGCTGCACCCGGATCACCCGCCGCTGACGCTGCGCATCGACTATGCCGAGGCGCCGCTCGATGCGCTGGAGACGCTGCTGATCCGTGCGCAGGGCGCGCCCTATGCGGACTGGCTGGATGTCGTCCCCGTCGCCTCCGACCGCAGCCGTGCGCCGAAAAAGGCGCCCGCGCGCTGACCGCATCCGTCTTTCAGAGCCCCGCCGTCGGTACGGTTTCCTGCGGCGCGGCGGTGAAACTCAGAGCCTCGATCGACACAAGCGTCACCGCGCCCTCCGGCCCGGTGGCGACCAGCCTGTCGCCCTCGCGCGCAAAGCGGTAGTCCTCGCGCGCACCGGGCAGAACCGCCCGGTCCTGCCCCGGTCCGCCATGCAGCCGGTCGCCGCCACCGCCGGTCAACACATCGTCGCCGGCGCCACCCAGCAGGATATCCTCCTCCGGCGTGCCTTCCAGCGTATCGCCGCCGCTTCCGCCGCGCCGCAGCACGCCATTGGCAAAACCCGCCGCGTCGCGCGCCTCCCAACCCGAGGGCGCGGTGGCGTTGTAGGTCATCAGCATGTCCCAGCGCGGGTTGGAATCGTCGAGATGCCGCAGCGCGCCCCAGCTGCCCCATTTGCTCGCCGGGGCGACATCGACAAAGGCGTTGAAGAGCGTGCCGCCGGCATCGACCCAGCCGGTCAGCAGCTCTTCGTAAAGCTTGGCCATCTCCGGCGTGTAGTTGAAATAACGGAAGAACCCGGTGAGCCGCTCGTCCTCGACCCGGGCGGCCTGCGCGGTGACATGGGTGCCGCCCTCATACATCACCAGCCGCAGCCCCGCCGCCTCCGCCGCCGCGGCGTGATAAGGCAGCACCTCGCCGATCAGCTCCTTGAGCGAGCCCTCCTGAAGCGCCATCGCGACCGGCGCCACCGCCGCCTCGTAGCGCCGTTCCCTGACGAATTCGCGCAGAGCCACCCGTTGCAGCCCCTGCGCCTCGCCCTCGGCGCGGGCCTGATCCTCGGCACGGGAGAGCCAGCCGTCGATCTGCGGCGCCATCTCTTCGCCGCCGAGCTCATAGCCGAAATAGCCGGCGACCGCGTAGGCATCGAAATCCTCCTGCGGGAAATGGCCGAGCCGGAGATAGGCCAGCGGCGCCATGAGGATGTTTTCCTCCAGCCCCGGCCAGCCGGTATGGGTGGCAACGACGCGGACCAGCCTGTCTTGCGTCTGATCACCGAACACGTCGGACCAGATCCGCATGGTCTGGGCGGCGCGCAGCCCGTAGAACTGCATCCAGCCGGCCTCCGACCGGCCCCAGAGCGCATCCGCCTGCGCCTCGGCCCAGCCCGCCTGCGGAAAGATGTGGTTCCAGACCTCGTTGGAATATTCCACATAGGCCCTGAGGCGCGGGTCGAGCCCGTCGCGCACGGCCTCGGCAAAGCGGCGGATATAGTCGTCATCGGCCATATGCGGCATGTTGAACCACGGATCGGCGCCGATCTCGTTGGCGAGCGCGATCATCACCTCCAGCGGCACGCCCCAGGCGGTCCAGGTGTAATCGCTCATCCGGGGCCGGTCGTCCCAGCTTTGCACCGGCGAGCCGTTTGTCAGCATCCAGTCCATGAAGCGCAGGCTGCGCAGATCCCGGATGCGCTCGATCCAGAGCGGATTGAAAAGCGCGCCCAGCTCGTAGAGATCGCGCTGATCCTCGCGGATCACCCGGATATTGCGGATCGGATCGTCCGGATCGGTGGCGGAGATCGAGATGCCCACGGCGCCCTCGCCGGGGCTGTAGGCAAATTCCGCCTCGCCCTCGCCATGGCGCACCCGCCGCGCGCGCCCGGTCAGATCGAGATCGCCCTTGCCGTCCCAGAGCACCAGATAGGTGCCGCGCAGGTAATCGGCATCCTCGGGCTGGTCGGTGAGCAGCAGCGCCTCGAGCCGCTCGACCCGCTCGGGGATGCGCAGCGGCCAGCCGTTCTCGTCGAGCACACCCTCGGCGCGCAGTTCCTCGGCGCTGACGCCGCCCCATTGGCCGGGCAGGTGGCCCGTCCATTCGCGCGCGGTCTTCATCACGTCGATGAAGGGCTGTTGGGTCGACCAGTCGCTGATGCCGTTCAGTCCCATGCCGAGCGCCGGCAGCGCCTGAACCGGCGCCCCGGGCTCGGGCAGCGCCACCTGCCCGCGCGGCGGCAGCGGTGTGTCTGGGGCCACTTCGGCGGTCTGCACCGGGGCGGGGGCGGCGGCCTCCTGAAAGATGTCCGACTTAGAGATTTCTTCCCAGATCAGGGAGGAGAGATTGGGATAGGCCGCCGCCACCTCCGGGTTCAGCGTGTCGGGCGGGTCGTAACTTTCGGGCGGCGGCGCCTCGTAGATCGCCGCATAGGTGATCATCGCGGCGAGGAAATAGAGCGTAGGCGTGCCATGCGGCGAGGAATCCACATAAAGCGCCTCGACCGGCAGCTCTGCCAGCGGCCCGCCCTCGCCAAGCATCTGCGACAGCAGCCGCGCCACCGGGATCAGCCGCAGATCGGCCCCGGGGCTGGCCTCGCGCAGATCGCCGAGCAGGGTCTCGTACCAGTCGTGATACTCGCCGCGATTGAAATCGTGATAGCGCCGCAATGCGCGGTTCGACGGCGGAAAGCGGTTCGAGACCCCCGCCATGTCGGCCCAGCCCTCGTAGAGATAGACCGGCGTGCCCGGCGCGCGGCTCTGCACCCAGTCGACCAGTGTCCGGGTGGCGCCCAGAGGGCTCTCGCCGGTGGGGTTCTCTCCCTCATAGGGGGCTTCGGGCGGCTGGTACTGGATGAAATTCGCCGGCGTGATCAGAACCGCGTCGATCCCGGCATCGCCGAAGGCGCCGCGCCCGGGATCCCAGGCGCTCGTCACCCCGGGGAAGGACCAGTTGGGCCGGGGCGGCAGGCTTTCGGCGAATCCGCGCAGAAAGCCCCACTGCCCGTCGAGCGCAAGGCGCCGCCCATCGGCGCGCGCCATCTCGGCCATCCAGTGCGGCACATTGGAATGTGGCTCTTCGCCCAGATAATGCACCAGGCTGTTGCCGAAGACATAGAGGCTGGCCTCGTCCCGCCCCTGCGCCACCGCCATCAGCGGCACCACGATTGCCAGACACGCGGCGCGCAATACCCGTCCAAACAAACCCTGCTCTCCCCTTGTCACATGCCCCGCGTTCAATATGGACCAGCCGCCCCGGCGCTCAAGCCCCGTCTCGGGCGCGCTGCGCCGCAGCGTCACTTTCCGCGGGAATTCGCGCATTTTGCGGGTTTTCATTTACCTTTTTGCGCGTATAGTCCGCCGCATGATGACCCGTGGCCATATCGCTTTTGCTGCCCGCGCCCTTGGCGCGCTGCTTGCGCTTGGCCTGTCTCTTCTCCTAACCCGCCTCTGAGCGCGCACACCCGGCGCGACCGCTCAGAGGAGGACCGTTTCGCGCCGGCGAAACCTCAGGACGAAGACCTTACAGAGATTCAGAGACATGACCGACCAAGCCCAAGACCGCGTGTATATTTTCGACACGACGCTTCGCGACGGCGAACAATCGCCCGGCGCCACCATGACCCATGACGAAAAGCTCGAGATCGCCGAGCTGCTCGAGGATATGGGCGTCGACATCATCGAGGCGGGCTTCCCCATCGCCTCCGAGGGTGACTTCAAGGCGGTGAAAGATATCGCCGAGCGCAGCAAGGAGACGGTGATCTGCGGCCTCGCCCGCGCCCAGATCCCCGATATCGACCGCTGCTGGGAGGCGGTGAAACACGCGCCGCGCCCGCGCATCCACACCTTTATCGGCACCTCGCCGCTTCACCGCGCTATTCCCAACCTCACCATGGACGAGATGGCCGACCGCATCCACGAGACGGTGACCCACGCCCGCAACCTCTGCGACAATGTGCAATGGTCGCCGATGGATGCGACGCGGACCGAGTGGGATTACCTCTGCCGCGTGGTCGAGATCGCCATCAAGGCCGGCGCCACCACGATCAACATCCCCGACACGGTGGGCTATACCGCGCCGCGCGAAAGCGCCGACCTCATCAAGCGGCTGATCGAAGCGGTGCCCGGCGCCGACGAGATCATCTTTGCGACACACTGCCACAACGACCTCGGCATGGCGACGGCGAACGCGCTGGCCGCCGTCGAGGGCGGCGCGCGGCAGATCGAATGCACGATCAACGGGCTCGGCGAGCGGGCGGGCAACACCGCGCTCGAAGAGGTCGTCATGGCGCTCAAGACGCGCGGCGACATCATGCCGTTCTTTACCGAGATCGACACGAAAAAGATCATGCATATCTCGCGCCGTGTCTCGACGGTGTCGGGCTTCCCGGTGCAGTTCAACAAGGCCATCGTCGGCAAGAACGCCTTTGCGCATGAGAGCGGCATCCACCAGGACGGCATGCTCAAGAACGCCGAAACCTTCGAGATCATGCGCCCCGAGGATGTCGGCCTCTCGGCCACCAACCTCGTGATGGGCAAGCATTCGGGCCGCGCCGCGCTGCGCGCGAAGCTCAAGGATCTCGGCGTCGATGTGGGCGACAACCAGCTCAAGGACATCTTCGTGCGGTTCAAGGAGCTCGCCGACCGCAAGAAGGAGGTCTACGACGAGGACATCCTCGCGCTGGTCACCGCCACCATGGCGGGCGAGCAGGCAAACCATCTCGAAATCGTCTCGCTCAAGGTGATCTGCGGCACCGGCGGCCCCGCCGAGGCGGTCCTGGAGATGGAAGTTGGCGGCCAGGAGATGAGCGCCGACGAATTCGGCGACGGCCCGGTGGACGCGACCTTCAAGGCGGTGCGCAAGCTGTATCCCAACAAGGCGCGGCTCCAGCTTTATCAGGTGAACGCGGTGACCGAGGGCACCGACGCGCAGGCCACGGTGTCGGTGCGTCTGGAAGAGGACGGCAAGATCGCCACCGGCCAGTCGGCGGATACCGACACGGTGGTCGCTTCGGCCCGCGCCTATGTGAATGCGCTCAACCGCCTGCATGTGCGCCGCAGCAAGACCGGCGGCGACGTGAAGGAAATCAGCTACAAGGATGTCGGCTGAAACCGGACTGCCCGCGCGTGCCGTGATCTCGGCGCGCGCGGGGAATTGCGCTCAGACCGGCAGATCGCCCGGATCCGGCGCTATGGCCTGATGGTCGAGGTCGAGCGACGCGGTTTCCAGGGCGGCTGCATCGTCGGCATGATATGGAGTATGTGCAAGAGCGTGACCGTCCAGCGGGTTGCCGGTCGTGACCGGTTCCGGCAGGTCAGCCGATGTCGGAATTCCCGCCATCGGCGCACGCTCTTCAACGGATCGGAACTGAAAGCTGTCCGAGGCCTCGTCTTCGAAAATACCCAGGGTCTGCATGGCCATATGCCCGGTATCCGGCTGGATTGCCTCGCTGTTCGCCGCCTGGGTATGCAGCGACGGTGCGCCACCATAGGCCATGTCCTGCGTATCGACGCCGGTGTCTATTCCGTGCAACAGCCGATCGGTCGCGCTAAGCGGATAGGGTGCACCGGAGGTCAGGGTGGCAAAGGCATTGCCCGCCATATCCCCGCCGACCACAAATGGCACGCCCTTGACCACGGTCACCATCATCGGACCATCGAGATTCACTCCGAGTGCGGCGCTGTCCGTGTCGAAAAAGCTTGCCTCGGTCGGTAGTCGCCAGACCGGCAGGTCGATGCCATTCTCACCGGCGTTTTCCAGGAAATCCTCCTCGAAATCCTCAGTAATCTCCAGCTCGACGAAATGACCGAGGCTGACCGCTGCATTGCGCAGGTTGCGGACGCTGCCGTCGCCTTCAAATTTCATCGAGGACAGGCCCGCCATCCGGCGCCCGGTAAAGAGCAGGTCGCCGAAAGACGCCTCCGCGACCGCGTCGCGGAGATCGGCTCCATCCATCGTGGACCAGCCGGCGATACCCATGGGAGTCGCCGCGAAACCCGGATCCGGCGCGGCTATATCGCCATATTGCCCGACCATCCACGCGGCCTGCGCTTGCATGTCGATAAGGGCGAGATGCTGTTCCTGCGTCATACTCCCGGTCAAAGCCGCTCCGACGGAAAGGCCATAAGTCTGGATCGAACCGGTCTCTGAGACGGGAAACCCGTCATTCTCTGCCTCGGCGACACCGGATGCCGCCTGGTTCGCGTGCCGATCCGCACGCAGCTCATTATTATTGTCGCTCACTGTGACACACCCACATTTTCAGCACAAAAGACAGTACGTTGCCGCAGGATGCGGCGGCGGGGTGTCGGGCTGCCGGATGAAAAAGCGGCTCTTCGGTGGCATCTACCGAGGCTTTTCGGAAAAACCATCCGGCTTGTCATGCAGGGGCCGGGCGCAAGAACGGGCTTGCCGAAACGGGGCACCGGGAGGATGATGCGGTTTACGGAGCGTTGCGCGGCGTCCCCGGCGCTGAACAGGCACGTTTCCGCCACGGATTGAATGACGAACGGGCACGGCATGATTTACGTCGCCGGCAAAGAGGTATTAACAGGGCCCTGCGCAAGCCCGTCCGGCTTCCGGGCGGCGCGGAGAAAGCAACACGCCAGTCTTTGGCCGGGGCAATCATGACGCAGATCACGATCTTGATGGGAACGCGCAATGGCGAGGCGCATCTGGGCGAGCAGCTTGCGTCAATTGCCCGGCAGAGCCACCGTGACTGGCAGCTCTGGGTCGGCGACGACGGTTCGACCGACGGAACGCGCGCGATGCTCGCCACCTTTTCCCGGTCGGTTCCGCAAACGGTGCGGGTGTTCGACGGGCCGCGCCGTGGGGTGGCGGGGAATTTCCTGTCGCTGCTCTGTCATCCCGAACTGCCCGAGGGACATGTCGCCTTCTGCGATCAGGACGATATCTGGTTTCCGCACCGGCTGCGCCGCGCGCTCGACCATCTGGAAAGGGCCGGCCCGACTCCCGCGCTCTATTGCTCGCGCACCGAGGTCGGCGAGGTGCCGGAGAAACCGCTCGGCACCTCGCCGCTCTGGCCGCGCCCGCCCTCGTTTCGCAATGCGCTTATCCAGACGGTGGCGGGCGGCAACACGATGGTGATGTCGCCCTCTGCCGCTGCCTTGACCCGCGCCGCCGGTACCGAGCCGCTGCCCGCTTTCCATGACTGGTGGTTTTATCAGCTCATCGCGGGCGCGGGCGGTGCCATTCTTTATGACCGGCAGCCGACCCTGTTCTACCGGCAGCACCATCATCAGCAGCTCGGCCGGAACCGAGGGCTTGTCGCCCGCTATGCCAGGTTCGGCACGATCTGGGAGGGAAAATATCACCACTGGATCACCCGCAACCTCGTGGCGCTCCAGCGCAACCAGCACCTGCTGACCGAGGAAAACCGCGCCATTCTCAGGGATTTTGCGGCGCTGCGCCGGCGCAAGGGGGTTGGGGTGCTCGCGGGTTGGCAGAAGCTGGGGCTGCACCGGCAGGGGCGGCTGGAAACCGCGCTCATGGCCGGGGCCGCCGCGCTCGGGCGGATCTGACCGCCCGCGCTTACAGCATCGCCGGCAAGACCTGATCCGGCGGGCGGTGACCGTCGGCAAAGGTCTTGACGTTCAGCAGCACCTTTTCGCCCATCTCGATCCGGCCCTCGATCGTGGCAGACCCCATATGCGGCAGCATCACCACATTGGACATGTTCACCAGATCGGGATTGCCCTTGATACCGTGCTGATAGACGTCGAGCCCGGCGCCCGCGATCTCGCCCGCCTTCAGCATCCGCGTCAGCGCGCTCTCGTCGATCACCTCGCCGCGCGACGTGTTGACGATCACGGCGGAGGGCTTCAGCAACCGCAGCCGCCGCGCGTTGAGCAGATGGAATGTCGAGGGCGTGTGCGGGCAGTTCACCGAGATGACGTCCATCCGCGCGACCATCTGGTCGAGGCTTTCCCACCAGGTCGCCTCAAGCGCCTCTTCGGTCTCGGGGCGCAGACGGCGGCGGTTGTGGTAATGGATCTGCATGCCGAAGGACTGTGCGCGTTTCGCCACCGCCTGGCCGATGCGGCCCATGCCGAGAATGCCCAGCCGCTTGCCGCCCAGCCGGGTGCCGAGAAAAGCGGTGGGCGCCCAGCCCTGCCATTCGCCGGCCTGCATCACCAGCAGACCCTCCTGGATCCGCCGCGTCACGGCCAGCATCAGCGCCATCACCATATCGGCAGTGTCGTCTGTCATTACCCCGGGCGTGTTCGAGACGAGGATGCCACGCCGCCGGGCTGTTTCAACGTCGATATGGTCGATCCCGGCACCGTAATTCGCGATGAGCTTCAGCCGCTCGCCCGCCTGGCCGATCAGGCCCGCGTCGATCTGGTCGGTGATCGTGGGCACCAGCACGTCGGCATCCGCCATGGCCTCGGCCAGCTGGGCACGGGTCATCGGCGTGTCGTCCTCGCGCAGGGTCACGTCGAACAGCTCGCTGAGCCGGGTTTCGACCGCTTCCGGCAAGCGTCGCGTCACGACAACACTCAGGCGTTTCTGAGGCATGGCGCGCCTTCCCTCCCTTTCCATCGCTCGTCCTGAATGGCACAGTGTCTTATGAGCGTGCGGGGCACAAGAACCCCGCGGAAAAAACGCGGGCAGGACATCGAAATGAGGAAATCCGCTTTGATCGCGGGGCTGGTTGCGGCCCTTCTGGCGGGCGACGCTTGGGGCGCCACCGACGAGCGCGGGCCGGTCACCAACCTGCCGCTTCCGCGCTATGTTTCGCTCAAGGCCGCCGAGGGCAATGTCCGCCGCGGCCCTTCTCTTACCCACCGTATCGACTGGATCTACAAGCGCCGCGACATGCCGCTGGAGATCATCGCCGAGCATGGCCATTGGCGCCGGGTGCGCGATGCCGACGGCGCCGGCGGCTGGGTGCATTATTCGCTGCTCTCGGGGGTGCGCACGGTGCTGGTCGAGCAGGATATGCTGGAGCTGCACAGCCGCGCCGGCGACGGCATGCCGGTGACCGCCAAGCTGGCGCTCGGCGTGATTGCGCGTCTGGGCGATTGCAGTGCCGACTGGTGCGAGCTGAGCGCCGGGGGCTATGACGGCTGGGCCCGCAAGACCGCGCTCTGGGGCGTGGCCCCCGACGAAATCCGCGAATAACGCGACACCGCCGGCCCGCGTAGGGTGGGCAATTCTGCCCACCGCCCGGCTCTTTTGGCGGCCTCAGGCCGCCTCGTGCATCAGGATCGCCGCTTCCGAGGCCGACAGGTTGCGCCGGGCATAGCCGCCATAGCTGTGCGGATCGTCCTTGATCCGCGGCATCATGCGCAGAAGCCGGGCGCGGTCGTGCGCGCTGATCGTAGAGAGCGCCGTGTTCGATGGGTGAAAGCTCTCCGAGCCGACGCCATTGGCGAACAGCACCTCATGGCGCGGCAACATCAGGTGGATATAGGTCACCTCGCGTACAGTCACATCGCGCTGCACCGTCTCGCCATTGACCAGATCCCTGGCGGCGATCAGCACCTCTGGGGTGTTGAACAGCGCCTGCGCAACCGGCCCGGTGAGCAGCATGCGGTGTTCCGGAGAGACGAGGAAATCCGCATCCGGGCGGTCGAGACCCAGCGCCCCGGCGCGAAACCGGATCGGCCGCAGCATCGGCATCGCAAAGAGCCGCGCGCCGCTCATCCGGCGGCTGCCGATCCATTGCACCTCCTGCGCGCCATTGTCCCGGGTCTGTACCCTGTCGCCCTCGCGCAGCGTTTCCACCGGAACCGGCCCAGTGGGGGTGAGGATGCTGGTGCCCGGTGTGAAACAGATCACGCCGCCCGTCTGTTCCGCGTTCGCATGCTTCACCGAGGGCGACAGGCTGGCATGTACCACCCATAGATCGACGCCCGCGGGCGGTATCTCGTCGAGGAACATCAGCAGCGGCCGCGCCGCGCCATCGACATCGATCACCGTGACGGTATAGCTCTGTGCCCCGTCGGTCGCCACGAAGGTGGTGTCCGACATCGGATGCGCTGCATCGACCTCGTCGAGCTGCGTCGTGTTTTTTACCGCTGCGCCGATCAGTCGCCGCACCATATGCGCGGCCCGCATGCGGAGATTCGTTTCGCCATCACCCTGTTGCAGCTCAAGCAGCCTCGAAGGGCCGTCCACGCGAACGGCCTCGCCGCGCCACGACCATGCCACCCCCGCATGAAGAGAGGACAGAGGTGCGGCCTCAAGCCCATCAATACTCGTCTGCGACCAGGAAATGACGAACGTGCCCCGAAAGCCCGTTCTCATGTGCCCGAATACCCTACTCGTTTTTTATTATGATCAACCTTCTACCAGACGTCGCAAAATCTGCCTAGCGGAGGAGGCGGAATTCCGCCCTGACGAGGCATCGGTGACGGAAATGTTGCAGTGATAGCACAAGGTTAACAGATCGTATACCTTTTGACCGGCGAAGGTTCAACTCTGCGAAGATAGGCCGTGCCAGAGGTGCAATCACAAGCTGTCAGGTATGGCACCGCCCGCAGAGGAGCGCCCGTTGCGGGCGATGCATCCGGCCGTGACGCGTTGGCTTGCATCGGCGGAGGCTGTCGGTCGATAGAGCGGCGGCAGCGTACAGCGCCAACGGAAAAAGCACAGGTGCCGGATCCGTTGCAGATGGATCTTATCGCCTGCGCCGAGAACAATACAGTTCAGAAGGGCGAAACGCCGCGATAACCGTATGAGATCATTGTCTGATCTTAGTGGTGCCGGTGAAGGGACTCGAACCCCCGACCCCATCATTACGAATGACGTGCTCTACCAGCTGAGCTACACCGGCACTGGTGGGCGGCCTCTTAGCACCGGGGCCGCCCGTAGGAAAGGGCTATTTTGCCCCCTCTTTCGCAGGTTCGTCCGCGACCTCCTCGGCATCTTCCACCGGCGGCTCCGTGGCCTCGGCAGCGGCCTCTCCCGCCTCGGTCGGCGGGTTGGGGTCGAGCACCTCGGGGGCGGCTTCGGCTTCCCGGGCCGCGGCCTCCTCTTCGGATTTGTCCTCGATGGCGCCGACGATCAGCGGCAGCATCTCGGCGCCCGGAGGGGCGGCATCCGATTGCGGCGGCACGGTCCAGCTCAGCGTGTCGAAGCCGCCGCAATTGTCACAGACCGGCATCCATTCGCCGTGGATCTGGTGGCAGTTGTCGCAGACCCATTGCGGGCCGCGCGGCGCCACCAGCGCCTTGGCCAGCCAGCCGCGCACCTCGGCCTCGCCGGCGCCCTCGCCGCGGGCAATCGCCGCCATGACGGTCAGCACTCGCGCATCGGGCTCTTTCTCGACCAGATCGCCCACCGCGCGGCGCGCCTCGGGGAAATCCTCTGCCGCAAGCGCCAGCTCGGCGCGCAGCAGCCGCGTTTCGCGGTGATCGGGCTTGATCGAGGTCAGCGTGCGGAAGCGCTTGAGCCGCTCCACCGGGGTTTCCTCCGGCGCGATCTCGGCAAAGGCGGCGGCAAGATCGGGATGCGGCTGCACGCTCCAGGCCTTTTTCAGCAGGCGCACCGCCAGCTTGGGCCGCTGCTGCGCGATATAGGAGCGCGCCGCCATCGACGCCGCCGGGATCAGATCCGGCGAGCCCTTGGCCGAGGCGATGGCCGCCTCGCGCGCCTCGATGGGCTTGTCCTCGGCGAGGATGTCCTTGGCCTGGCTCAGCGCCAGCACCGCGTCGCGCCGCTTGTAGACATCGCGGGGCAGGGCGCCATGCTTGAGCTTGGCCGAGAGCGTCTGACGCGCGCCGCGCCAGTCGTGTTTCTCGGCCTGGAGCCGCAGCAGCGTGTCCTGGATCTCGGGATGTTTGGGCTTCAGCGCAAAGGCCCGCTCGGCGAGTTTCAGCGCCGTCTCGGTGTCGCCCCTGGCGAGCTTCTGCTTCATCATGCCCCGGATGCCGACAAAGCGCGTCTCGTCATTGGTGATGAGCCGCTTGTAGACCTCTTCGGCCTTGCGGGTGTCGCCGGTCATCTCGGCGGCCTGCGCGGTCAGCAGGTTGGTGAGCGCGGGCTTGTGCAGATAGCGGTCGGCCTTCTGCGCCTTGGCCATGGCCAGCTTGCCCTCGCCCGAGGCCAGCGCCAGCAGCCCTTCGGAGAGCGCCTGATAGCCCTTGCGCTCGCGGTTGCGGTCGAAGTAGCGCGACAGCGCCGTGTCGTCGCCATTGATGAATTTCAGCACCGCGATCAGCAGCGAGACCAGCTTGAACACCACATAGAGCAGGACGATCAGCACGATGACGCCGATCACCGATTGCAGCGGTCCGAGGTTGAACTCGTAGCCGCCGGCGGTGATCTGGATGCCGCCGGAGCTTTCCATGATGTAGCCGGCGCCAAGGGTCAGGGCCGCCACCACGGCGACGAAGAGAGTGATCTTCAGAAGTGACCAAAGCATGTTGCGACCCTTATTCCTTGTTCAAATCCTGCGCCACGGCCTCGGCCGCGGCAACAGCGTCACGCCGGGCGGTGGCCGCGGCGATCCAGTCCGAAAGCGGTGCCTTCGCCTGATCCGGCAGGGCCTCCAGCTCGGACAGAGTCTGACCGAGATCGCCGCCACGCAGCGCCGCCTCGGCCCGCGACAGCACCGCGTCGGGGCTGTCGCCCTCGCGCGCGGTGACCGAGCGCGCGCCAAGCTGATCGGCGAGGAAGGTGGCGAAACGGCCCGTGCCGCTCTCCTCCTGCGCCTCGCTCCGCCGGGCCGCCGAAAGCGCCTCGCGGGCGGCGGGCGGGTAGGCTTCGGTCAGCGCGGCGAGCGTCGGCACGCCATCGGCGGCGGGGGCGCTCAATGCTTCGGGGATCGCCGTGCCGTTCGCCTCGATCTCGGCCAGCGCATCGGCATAGGGCGCCCCGTCGGTCAGCGCCGACATCACGGTGGAGAGCGCCGCGCGGGCCTGCGACAGCGCGGCCTGATCCTCGGCGTTGGATTCGGCCTCCAGCGCCTGGCGGGTCATTTCCTCGACCTCCTGGCGCTGCGTGGCAATGGCCTCGCGGACGCTTTCCAGCTCGCGCTCATAGGCGGCGATGGCCTCGGGCGGCACGGTTTCGGCCACCGGGCGTTTCTCCATCTCTTCGAGCCGGGTGTCGAGCGTGCCGATCCGGCCAGACAGTCCCTCAATCTCGCCCGCAACGCTGTCGAGCCGCGCGCCGAGATCGGAGACCGAGCTTTCCAGCCCAGACAGGTCGACGCCAGCGACCGCGTCATTCGCCGCCTGGACGGAGCCCTTCAGCGCCTCGATCTCGCTGGCCTGACTGTCGAGCGCCGCCTGTGTGTCGGCCTCGAACGTGTCCTCCTCGGCGGTGCTCAGGAACGGCAGCGTGCCACTCTGATAGGCGGAGACGCCATAGCCGAGTGCGGCGGCGACCACGCCGCCCAGCAGCATCGGGAAAAAGCCGCCCTTGCGCTCGACCACCTTCTCCTGAACCACAGGCGCGGGGGGCGGCGCCGGTTCCGCCGCTGCGGGTTCCGGATCGGGGTCAGGCCGGGCCTCCTCGGTCTCTTCGTCGAGCGCCACCGCCTCGCCGACCGAATGGATCTGGCCGTCCTCTTCGGGGGTGTCGGCGACCTCTTCGGTCTGGCCCGTCGCTTCGGCGCTTTCGGCCTTTGCCTCCTCGTCGGCATCATCCGGCGTCTCGTCCGCAGCCGTCTCGTCGGGCTCGTCTTCCGCGACCGTATCCTCGCTGGCCTCTTCGCTGGTATCCGGGGCGTCGGTCTCGCCCTCTTCGGTCACCACCGCGTCCGGCACCGTCTCCGGTGTCAGCTCGGTCTCGGGGCTCTTCGCCGCGTCCGTCTCGGCGTTGTCCTCGGTGCCGTCCACTGGCTTTTTCTCGTCGGCCACGCTCCACCCTTTCAAATTCTTGCCCGGCACGCTGCCGTGCCTGTCTAACCTTTCACAGACCCGTGAGGCTGCACAAGCGCCCCGCTGTCTCTGAGTAAACCAATCACGACCGCGCGCATATGCGCCGCGTCCGGTCGCGCTGGAATTTCCAATCGAGTCACATATAGCGCCTCTAGCGCCGCTGACACATCCCCGCTCATCGCTGCGACGATAAGCGGCGCGCGGCCCGGCGGTGCCTTGGCAAACTGGGCTGCGCTGCGCGCCGAGAAAAGGGGAAGAATCACAGGGGTCTCGCCATCGAGCGCCGCTTTCGCCTCTGCGCTCAATTCCTGTGCAGGCTGATCGTAGATCACCGCCTCGCGCGTCGCCACACCCGTCTGGCACAGCCGCTCGGCCACCTGCCCGCGCGAATGGGTGCCGCGCAGATGCAGCAGCGGGCCCTCCGGTGCCTCCGCCGCGATCATCGCGACCAGATCGCCGGCATTGCCGCCGGCGCTTTTCGGCGCAAACCCGGCCTCTGCCGCCGCGCGCGCCGTCGTCTCGCCCACGGTGTAACAGCGCGGCAGCACCGGCCCGCCAAGCGCACGATAGGCGCGCACGCCATTGGCGGAGGTAAAGATCGCGCCCCGGATGCCGGCCATCTCCGGCAGCGGCCCGGTGGTCTCGATGCCAATGAGCGGGCTGATCACCGTTCCGAAGCCCGTGATGCCCTGCGCCTCGATCTCCGCCAGAAACCGCCGCGACGCCGGCTCGGGGCGGGTCAGCAGCAGGATCGGCGGGGGCGGGGCCATGGACGCTCCGGGATTGTGGGGTGATTGCGCAGGTGGTAGCTGCATGGGGAACGCTTTGCAACGGACGTGCCGATGCCGGATCCCCTCATCCTCGGGCTGGAAAGCAGCTGCGACGACACCGCCGCCGCGGTTCTGCGCGGGCGCGAGATCCTGTCCTCGGTGGTCATGGGCCAGACCGAGCTGCACGCGGCTTTCGGCGGCGTGGTGCCCGAGATCGCCGCCCGCGCCCATGCGGAAAAGCTCGACCTCGCGGTGGAGGAGGCTGTGTCGCGCGCCGGCGTCACGCTGGCCGATCTCGACGCGGTGGCGGTAACTGCCGGGCCGGGGCTGATCGGCGGGGTGCTGTCGGGCGTGATGCTGGCCAAGGGGCTGGCGACGGGGCTGGGCAAGCCGCTGGTGGGGGTGAACCACCTTGCCGGCCACGCGCTGACGCCGCGCCTCACCGATGGGCTGGTCTATCCCTATCTGATGCTGCTGGTCTCCGGCGGGCATTGCCAGTTCCTGATCGCGCGCGGGCCGCAGGAGTTCACCCGGCTCGGCGGCACCATCGACGACGCGCCGGGCGAGGCCTTCGACAAGACCGCGCGGCTTTTGGGCCTGCCGCAGCCGGGCGGGCCATCGGTCGAAGAAGCCTCGAAAGAGGCCGATGAGACCCGTTTCGCCTTTCCCCGCCCGCTGCTCGACCGCCCCGGCTGCGATCTGAGCTTTTCCGGTCTGAAAACTGCGCTTCTGCGCACCCGCGACAAGCTGGTGGCCGAACAGGGCGGGCTGCACGAGGCCGACCGCGCCGATCTCTGCGCCGGGTTCCAGGCCGCCGTGCGTGACGTGCTGCGCGAGAAAACCCGCCGCGCTCTGGCGCTCTATCTCGCCGAAAGCCCCGCCGTGCCCGCCTTTGCCATCGCCGGCGGCGTCGCCGCGAACAAGGCGATCCGGGCGGCGTTAGAGACGCTTTGCGCGGAAGTCGGCGTGCGCTTCACCGCCCCGCCGCTGGCGCTCTGCACCGACAATGCCGCGATGATCGCCTATGCCGGGTCCGAGCTGCTGGCGGCGGGCGAGACCGCCGACATGACGCTCGCCGCCCGCCCGCGCTGGCCGCTCGACCGCGCCGCCGCCCCTTTGCTCGGTTCGGGCAAGAAGGGGGCCAAGGCATGAGCGTCGCCATCCTCGGCGCCGGCGCCTTCGGCACCGCTCTGGCCGTCGCGCTGGCCTCTGCCGGGCAGACCGTGACGCTCTGGGGCCGCAATGCCGAGACCATGGCGCGGATGCGCGACACCCGCGAGGCGCCGCGCTTGCCGGGCATCGTTTTGCCGCCCGAAATCATGATCTCCGCCGATCTAGAGACGGTTTCGCGGGCGCAGACCCTGCTGCTCGCCGTTCCCATGCAGACGCTCTCCGCGCTGCTGCACGACATCTCAGCACCACTGAACGGGCAGCGCCTTGTCGCCTGCTGCAAGGGCATCGACCTAGGCACCGGCACCGGCCCCTCGCATGTGATCGCTGAAGCGAAACCGCAGGCAGTGCCCGCCGTGCTCACCGGCCCCAGCTTTGCCGCCGATATCGCGCGCGGACTGCCGACCGCGCTGACGCTCGCTTGCGCCGATGCCGGGATCGGGCACGCGTTGCAGCATCAGCTTTCCACGCCATCCCTGCGGCTTTACCGCAGCACCGATGTCGCCGGGGCCGAGCTTGGCGGCGCGCTGAAAAACGTTATGGCCATCGCCTGCGGCGCCTGCATCGGTGCGGGCCTTGGCGACAGTGCCCGCGCCGCGCTGATGACGCGCGGCTTTGCCGAGATGACCCGCTTTGCGGTGCATTACGGCGCGCAGCCGGAAACGCTGGCCGGGCTCTCGGGGCTCGGGGATCTGGCGCTGACCTGCACGTCGGAACTGTCGCGCAACTACCGCTTCGGCCAGTCGCTGGGACGCGGCGAAAGCTTTGACGCCACTGTCACCGTCGAAGGCGCCGCCACCGCCCGCGCGGTCACCGCGATTGCGCAGACAGAGTTTCTCTCCCTGCCCGTCTCCACCGCCGTCGCCGCGCTGGTCGAACAGCGCGCCACGGTGGCCGAGGTGTTGCAGGATCTGCTTTCACGACCACTCAAGGAGGAATAACCATGCTCGTCGCTCTTATCGCCAAGGACAAACCCGGCGCCCTTCAGATCCGCAAGGACACTCGCGAGGAACATCTCGCCTATATCAAGGCGACCGGCGTCGTGTCGCAGGCCGGCCCACTTCTGGACGATGCCGGCGAAATGGCCGGCAGTCTGGTAGTCCTCGACGTGGCCGATATGGACGCGGCCCAGGGCTGGGCGGAAAACGATCCCTATGCCAAGGCCGGGCTCTTTGAGAGCGTCGAGCTGGCGGCGTGGAAGAAGGTCGTCTGATGGCCTATTGGCTGTTCAAATCCGAACCCTCGACCTGGTCCTGGCAGGACCAGGTGGCCAAAGGCGATGCGGGCGAGGAATGGGACGGCGTCCGCAACTACCAGGCGCGGAACTTCATGCGTCAGATGGCGGTGGGCGACCGGGGGTTCTTTTATCACTCGCAAACCGAAAAATCGGTGGTCGGCATCGTCGAGGTGATCGCCGAGGCGCATCCCGACAGCAAGGCCGACGATCCGCGCTGGGAATGCGTGGACATCAAGGCGATGATGCCGGTGAAGACGCCGGTGACGCTGGACCGGATCAAATCCGAGCCGCGCCTGTCGGAGATGGCGTTGGTGCGCAGCGCACGCCTCTCGGTGCAGCCGGTGACCGAAGAGGAATGGCGTATCGTCTGCGAAATGGCGGGGGTCGATCCCTGACGCCGTGCGGCAGAGCCGGCAGACTATTGCATCTCAGGATTGGAGGGGCCCGGCCTGTGCCGGACCCCGTTCTCACCCCATCGCTGCTCCCACACAGCACACGGTTCGATCCGGTTCCGGCCGTTCTGGCCATCCACCCTTTATAGGCCTGCGATCCACGCCGCGCAAAAGAGAAATCCCTAAAAGGCCATGCCAAAAAAGAAACGCCCGGTTAATCCCAGGCGTTTTCAATCGTTTCGACAATTCCGTTCAGACGTAGATCGATTCTTTGCCGAAATGCTTCACCAGCATGTAATACACCACGGCGCGGTATTTATTGCGCTCGGAGCGGCCATAGGTTTCGATCACCGAATTGATCGCATCCATCAGCTCTGGCCCATCCGCGAGGCCCAGCTTTTTCATCAGGAAGTTGGTCTTGACCGTTTCGAGCTCGCCCTCCTGCGTGGCGGCGACGGTCGACGCGTCGTCATTGTAGATCGCTGGGCCGCAGCCGATGGTCACCTTGGTCAGCAGGTCCATGTCCGGTTCCATGCCACACTTGCCGCTCAGATCCTCGGCGTATTTCGCGATCAGCTCGTCTCTCTTGCCCATTTGTCCGTTCTCCCAATTCCCGCAGGCAGGCGCCCGCACCGTTGCCACGCAGGTGTCCATCCCCCGCGATCACAGGCACTTTACCGCCGCAGTTCAGGATAAAAAGAGCTAATTCTCTCCATTTTTTCGCCGACCAGAGCAAAACCCGCGACCGAAACGGCCAATTTCAGCCGAATTTACAAAATTTTCGTGACAGCCCCGCAGGGCATCGCGGAGCATTGGTGCATTCCTCGGGCATCAATCCTGCCTGCGGAATGGTTAGGAACAATAATAACGGGGACAGTCCAGATGAGTTCAGAGACATTCGTCGTTGCGTATGAAGGCGACCCGGAAGATCCCGGTGTGCTCGATTACGCCATCGCGCGCGCCAAGGCGGAGGGGGCGAGATTGCTGCTCGTCCATATCCTCGAATGGTCGCCATACTCCTTTCTTACGCCGCAGGAGCTGGAAGAACGGCACGGCCGCCGGAAACAGGAACTGGCCCGCGCCAACGAAACGGTCATGGCACCCGCGCTCGCCAAATGCGAGGCGGAAGGCGTCACCGCCGACGGGCTGATCCGCTACGGCCAGGTGGTCGAGCTGATCGTGGAAGAGACCAAGAAGGCCGGCGCCTCGGTGATCTTCGTGGGCCGCTCCGGCGCCAATGCCATGGCGGCGCGGGTGTTCGGCTCGGTGCCTCTGGGGCTTGCCCAGATCGCCCCCGTCCCCACCGTCATCGTCCCCTGAGCGTAGGAGAGTACCGGAATGTTTGATCGAAAAACCCTGGCCCTGGCGTCCGGCTTTGCGCTTTCGGGCGCCGCCGCGCAGGCACAATCCATTGACGAAACCATCAACAATGTCGTCGGCGCCGTCACCGGCCCCTTCGTGAGCTTTATCTTCTCACCCTTTCCCGGCACCTCCTTTCCATGGATCGTGCTCTGGCTGGTGATCGCAGCGACAATCTTCACCCTCTATTTCGCCTTCGTGCAATTCCGCGCCTTCCCGCATTCCATCGCGCTGGTCTCGGGCAAATATTCCGACCCGGACGATGCCGGCGAGGTCAGCCATTTCCAGGCGCTTGCCACGGCGCTTTCGGGTACGGTGGGCCTCGGCAACATCGCGGGCGTCGCGGTGGCCGTTTCCATCGGCGGGCCGGGCGCGACCTTCTGGATGATCCTCGCAGGCCTGATGGGCATGGCATCGAAATTTACCGAATGCACGCTCGGCGTGAAATTCCGCAACGAATACGACGACGGCTCGGTCTCGGGCGGGCCGATGTATTACCTCAACAAGGGGATGGAGCAGCGCGGCTTTGCCGGGCTGGGCAAGGTGCTGGCGATCATCTTCTCGATCTTCTGCGTCTTTGGCGCGCTGGGTGGCGGCAATATGTTCCAGGCCAATCAGGCCCATGCGCAAATCACCAATATCGTCGGCGATTATCCCGGCTGGATCACCGGCGTGGTCTTTGCCGCCATCGTCTTCGCGGTGATCATCGGCGGTCTGAAGAGCATCGCGCAGGTGACGGAAAAGATCGTGCCCTTCATGGGTGTGCTTTATGTCGGCACGGCGCTGATCGTGATACTGATGAATGCCGACCAGATCGGCTGGGCCTTCGGTCAGATCTTCGACGGTGCCTTTACCGGCGCGGGCGTGGCCGGTGGTCTGGTTGGGGCGCTGATCCAGGGCTTCAAACGCGCGGCCTTCTCGAACGAGGCGGGCGTCGGGTCTGCGGCCATCGCGCACTCGGCGGTGAAGACCAAGGAGCCAATCACCGAGGGCTTCGTGTCGCTGCTGGAGCCCTTTATCGACACGGTGGTGATCTGCACCATGACCGCGCTGGTGATCATCATCACCGGGGTGATGCAGATCGACCCTGAGACCGGCAACTACATCTGGAACGCCGACCTGGGCCGGGTGGAAACCGTTGGCGACGTCTCGGGCGTGGCGCTGACCTCGGCGGCCTTCGGCTCGGCGATCTCGTGGTTCCCGTATATGCTGGCCATCGCCGTGATCCTCTTCGCCTTCTCGACGATGATCTCGTGGAGCTATTACGGGCTCAAGGCCTGGACCTACATGTTCGGCGAGGGCAAGGCGCAGGAGCTGAGCTTCAAGGTGCTGTTCTGCGTCTTCGTGATCATCGGGGCGGCAATGAATCTCGGGCCGGTGATCGACTTCTCGGATGCCTCGATCTTCGCCATGGCGCTGATCAATATCATCGGGCTCTACTTCCTGATGCCCATCGTGAAGGATGAGCTGACGAGCTACAGCTCGCGGCTGAAATCCGGCGAGATCAAGCGCTACGCCTGATGTGGCTATGAGCGAAGGTTGGGCAGATTGCCCACCCTACCGGGTTTGAACAGTGCTCTGGCGCAAAGTAGGGTGGGCAATCTGCCCACCCTTTTCGGTCTCATTCCGCAGCCAGCAGCTCCGGTACCGAGAGCAGGATGAACTCGTTATGTGCGGCCTTGCCGATCTCGCGCCCGCCTGAGAAGGGCAGGTTGTTGTCATTGGCGACCAGAATGTGAGTCTCGTCCACCCGCACCACATCCTCGATGGTGAAGAACGGGAAGGTGAACGGGCCCGCTTCCGGCGCCAGACCGGCGATGGCCTTGCCGTCCGGATCGGCGATGTCGAGCAGGTCGATATGACCGATGCGGCGCATATAACCGTCCGCATCCACATCCGAGGTATCCACCAGCACGATGTTTTTCACCAGCGCCGGGCGCGGATAGCAGGCGGAGGTGTCCGCGGTACCCTCGGCACAGGCCAGCGCCGCGTCGCCTTCGCCATTGTCGCGCTCGATCACCAGCGCGCGGGTCTCGTCGATGAAGTTGAAATCACCGATGGCGGTGGCGCCTTCGGCAAGCGCGAATTTCACACTCTCGCCGGTCCAGCCACCCGCTTTCGGATCGAACTGGATCACGCGCAGGAACGGTCCCTCGGTCTCGCCTCCGTCGAGCAGGATGGGCTTTTCCAGCATCGCCCAGAGCAGATCCGTGCCGGGTTGAAGCGCCATGCCCTCATAGCCGCCCGAGCGCTGCACCTGGAAATCGCTGCCGGCGCTGGCGGGCACATAGACGCTGTAGGTGTCCGGCCCGTGCAGCTCCTGCCCGTCGAGCATCGTGGCGTAGACCTCTTTCACGACCCCGTCGAGGCCGGCGCGGATGACGTAAGGGCCGAACTCGTCGCCGATGAAAACCTCACCGCCCAGCACCTGGATCGACTCGGTGTCGAAATCGGCGCCGGTCAGATAGCGGCTCTCGGTGCCTTCATAGGCGATGCGGAACGGCACCTTGCGATCCGGATCGCGCAGAAACACTGTCTCGCGACGCTCAACGGTGCCGGTCTCGAAATCCGGCGCCATGCGGTGGAAAAACAGCAGCGCATCGGGCGAGTTGCGCTTGTTGCCGAAGCCGTTGTCTGTGAGCGTGTACCAGCTGCCGTCCGCGGCAGGCGTCATGGCGAACCCCGACATGCCTTGCACGGGCTGGCCGATGAAGGGCAGCGCCAATCCGGTCTCGTGACCACCATAGCCCTTGCCCACATTGCCCATGACGCTCATCGGCACATCGTTGCGGGCGCCGCCGGTGAACTTGCCCGACACCCAGGCATCGCGCGGCGCATCGGCGGGCGGTTCGACCAGCGACAGCGCGGGCAGATAGGCGTGGCCGGCGAGCGTGGCGGGAAAGACCTCTTCGGCCAGGGCGGGCGCGGCGGCGCCGACCATGGCGAGAACACAGAGCGAAAGACGCATCGGATCATCCTTTTCCGTATGTGGGATGCGCCGCTGCTACCCCACACCGGTAACGGAGAGATGGCGCGCGCATGTCGTTCGCGTAAACCCTTCCCCTGCTTTCATCTTTCTAACAAATACTCCCGCCGGAGGCGCCCCGCCCGCGCAGCGGTAGGGTGGGCAATACTGCCCACCTTTGCCCGATTTCACACTGCCAGCGCCGCCTCGAGCTCCTTCGTGCTCATGCCGCCCGCGCCCTTGCCTTCGGCCACGAGCTCCGCCGCGAGCACCGCCATGCGGGCGTTGAGCGGCGCGGGCACGCCGTGCAGCCGGCCCAGCAGAGCGATCTCGCCATTGAGGTAGTCGGTCTCGACGCTGCCAGCGCCGCGCGCCAGGCTCTGCCGGGTCGAGCTGCCGGCACGCGCCGCGCCCTCCAGCGGCACCACCCGCATGAATTCGTTGCGCCGCGGATCGCCC
The DNA here is from genome assembly GCF_017311415.1 of Salipiger abyssi. Classification (GTDB taxonomy): domain Bacteria; phylum Pseudomonadota; class Alphaproteobacteria; order Rhodobacterales; family Rhodobacteraceae; genus Salipiger; species Salipiger abyssi_A. The sequence continues at coordinate 542,382 of NZ_JAEKIS010000001.1, forward strand.
ATGCCGACATCGCGCCAGACGATCCCCGCCGCGCGCAGCACCGTCTCGGCCTCGGCGACCAGCCGCTTGGTAAACGGTGCCTGCTCGGCGCCCTGCGGTAGCAGCGCATCGACCGTATTGCCGAGATTCAGCAGCAGCTTGCCGTATTTGCTCTCCATCACCGCCTCGGAAGGGAAGCAGGCGATATTTGCGCGCTCCAGTGCCTCCTTCAGCGCAAGATCCGCTGCATCGGTGCCGCCCGGCACGCGGCCGGTCTCGAACATCCCGTAGCAGGGCGCACCATGGGTGATCACCTCGCCGGGCTCGATATAGGTGCCGGGCAGCATCACAGTCACGCCATGCACATTGGGGAAGTAGCGCAGTGCCACGCGCTCGTTCACCACGCCGTTCTGACAGCAGAACAGCGCCTGATCGCGCAGCCCCGCCGCGCGCAGCGCTTCGAGCGCGGCGACGCTGTCCTGCCCCTTGACGCAGAGCAGCACGATATCGTCGGGCCGGAAGTCGATTTCGGACGGGTGCGCCACACAGGGAAAGCTGGTCTCCTGGCGCCCGTTGACGCTGATGAGGGCAATGCCCTTGTCCCGGATCGCGTCGAGCATCCGCCCGCGTGCGATGCCCAGCACCTCCTGTCCCGACAGTGCCAGCGCCGCGCCGACGACGCCGCCAATGGCGCCAACCCCATGAATGATGATCCGCATCTCAGTCCCTCCGTTCGCGCGCATGCTGGGCCGCAGCAAACCCGGCTGCAAGGCGAAAGCGGCCCTTACGGATCGGCAAAACGCCCCGCGCGGGGCACGGGGCGTTTCGGAATGCCTGCCGGGTGGGCAATCCGCCCACCGCAGCGATCAATAGCGGTAATGCTCGGGCTTGAACGGGCCTTCCGGCGTGACACCGATATAGGCGGCCTGCTCGGGCGAAAGCTGCGTCAGCTTCACGCCGATACGGTCCAGATGCAGGCGCGCGACCTTTTCATCGAGATGCTTGGGCAGGATATAGACCTTGTTCTCGTAATTCTCGCCGTTCTTCCACAGCTCGATCTGCGCGAGCGTCTGGTTGGTGAACGACGCCGACATCACAAAGGACGGGTGGCCGGTGGCGTTGCCGAGATTCAGCAGGCGGCCTTCGGAGAGCAGGATCAGACGCGAGCCAGAGGGCATCTCGATCATGTCCACCTGGTCCTTGATATTGGTCCATTTGTGGTTCTTCAGTGCCGCGACCTGAATTTCGTTGTCGAAATGGCCGATATTGCCGACGATGGCCATGTCCTTCATCTCGCGCATATGCTCGATGCGGATCACGTCCTTGTTGCCGGTGGTGGTGATGAAGATGTCGGCGCTGGCGACCACGTCTTCCAGACGCACCACCTCGAACCCGTCCATGGCCGCCTGAAGCGCGCAGATCGGGTCGGCCTCGGTCACCTTGACGCGGGCGCCGGCGCCCGCGAGCGACGCAGCCGAGCCCTTGCCCACATCGCCATAGCCGCAGACCACGGCAACCTTGCCCGCCATCATCACGTCGGTGGCGCGGCGGATGCCGTCGACCAGCGATTCCTTGCAGCCGTATTTATTGTCGAATTTCGACTTGGTGACGGAGTCGTTCACATTGATCGCCGGGAAGGGCAGCTGGCCGCTCTTGTGCAGATCGTAAAGACGATGCACGCCGGTGGTGGTTTCCTCGGAGACGCCCTTGATCTGGTCGCGCACCTTGGTGAACCAGCCGGGGCTTGCCTCCATCCGCTTCTTGATCTGCGCCTTGATGACCTCTTCTTCCTCGGATTGCGGCACCGGGATGATGTCTTCGCCGGCCTCGGCGCGGGCACCGAGCAAAACATAGAGCGTCGCGTCGCCGCCATCGTCGAGGATCATGTTGGGCCCGTCTTCGAACTGGAAGGACTTATCGAGATAATCCCAGTGCTCCTCAAGGCTCTGCCCCTTGACCGCAAAGACCGGGGTGCCGCCCGCCGCGATGGCCGCCGCCGCGTGGTCCTGGGTGGAGAAGATATTGCACGACGCCCAGCGCACATCGGCGCCCAGCGCCACCAGCGTCTCGATCAGGCAGGCGGTCTGGATCGTCATGTGGAGCGAGCCGACGATGCGCGCACCTTTCAGCGGCTGGTCCTTTCCGAACTCGGCGCGGCAGGCCATCAGGCCCGGCATCTCGGTTTCGGCGATATCCAGCTCTTTGCGGCCGAACTCGGCCAGCGCGATGTCTTTGACAATATAGTCCTGTGCCATGTGCGGCGCTCCGTTCTTCCTATTTTTGGGTTGGCTTCGGGGTAGCATCCCTTCATTTGGCAAGCAACGTGGATCAAAATATTGAGCAAATAGAACGCTAATTCCGGGGCCGAGCGGTGAATAATGCGGATCTGGCGGGCCGGGAAAACGCCTGTTGCCAACAGGATTTGCCGGTGGACTGCCTGGTTGTCTCGCAATCGCGACCGGTCTGTGGCGTATCGTCGCCCAGAGGCCGGGCGCCCCGCCGATCGCGATGCGTGCCCTTCGGCCCGAATCCGTACGGCAGGCGATGCCGCGGCGCACAGGGGAGCCCGGATCGGCCATAAGAAGCCTGCCAGGCGCTTGCCTCGCCCCGCGATCAGGGCGTAATCCGTCAGGAAACACACCGAACGTTCACCCTGACCAAGGACCACGCATGCCCCGCCAACCCCGCGCCTGGCAACGGATGCTCTCGGGCCGCCGGCTCGACCTACTCGACCCGACCCCGGTGGATATCGAGATCGAGGACATTGCCCACGGGCTCGCCTTTGTCGCCCGCTGGAACGGTCAGACCGAGGGCGATTTTCCTTATTCCGTGGCTGAGCATTCGCTGCTGGTCGAGGCGCTGTTCTCGCGGCTCTGCCCCTCCGCGACACCGGCGGACCAGCTTACCGCGCTGCTGCACGATGCGCCCGAATATGTGATCGGCGACATGATCTCGCCGGTGAAGGCGGCAGTGGGCCCCAGCTATGGCGAGCTCGACAAGCGGCTCTCGGCGGCGATCCATATCCGCTTCGGCCTGCCCGCCCTGACGCCCGCGCGGCTGAAGAAACAGATCAAGAAGGCCGATCTGGTCTCGGCCTGGATGGAGGCCACGCAGATCGCCGGTTTCACCGAGGCGGAGGCCAGCAAGTTCTTTGGCCGGCCCGCGCCCGAGGTGATCAAGGGGCTCGACATCCACCTGCGCCCGCCGGTCGACGTGCGCCGCGATTTCACCGCCCGCCATGCCGCCCTGCTGGAGTGCCTGCCATGACGATCACAACCCGCCGCGCCGGCCCGCTCGACGCCCGCCCGATGGCCGAGCTGCTCAACGAGATCATCGAGATCGGCGGCACCACAGCGATCACCTATCCGGTCAGCCGCGAGGATCTGCTAAGCCGGATGGAGGCCGATCCGCGCTCTATCTGGCATGTGGCCGAGGATGCGGGCGGCCAGCTTATGGGGTTCCAGTGGATCGAACCGCATCGCGATCACGGCGCGACGGTGGGGCAGATCGCGACCTTTGCGCGGGCCGGCAAGACCGGGCTCGGCATCGGCTCGAAGCTCTTCGAGGCCACAAAGGCGGCGGCGCGCGTGGCGGGCTATGCCTGGATCAATGCCGAGATCCGCGCCGATAACAAGGGCGGGCTGATTTATTACCAGTCACGCGGTTTCGAGGATTACGGCGTCATCAGAGGCTATGTGATGGGCAACGGGCAGGTCGTGGACAAGATGCTGAAGCGCTACGATCTCTGAGGCGTGCCGGTTCGGGCCGGCGCAGAGCCTAATCGTTTTCGGAAATCCGTGCGATCAGCGCCTCGACCGAGGGGCCGATTGCCTCGACGATCCGCGCCACGCCCTCGGCATTGGGGTGGATGCCGTCAGGCTGCATCAGGTCGCGCGTCTCCGCCGTCATCGCGCCATCCGGCGTGATCCCCTCGAAAAAGCTCGGAAAGAAAAGCGTGTCATAGGCCTCGGCCAGTTCCGGATAGAGCGCATCGAACGCCGCCTTGTAATCGGGTCCGTAATTGCCCGGCGCCTGCATGCCCACCAGCAGCACCTCGACATCCTTTTCCGCCGCGATCTTGAGAATGCCCTCGATATTGGTCCGCGCCACCTCGGGCGGCAGCCCGCGCAGCAGGTCGTTGCCACCCAGCGTGACGATCATGCCCTCGATCTCCGGCGTCAGCGACCACTCGGCCCGCGACAGCCCGCCCGCCGTGGTGTCGCCCGACACGCCGCCATTGACCAGCCGCACATCGTGGCCGCGCTCGGCCAGCCAGGCGCGCAGCTGCGGCACAAAGCCGTCCTGCTCGATGAGCCCATAGCCCTGCGTCAGGCTGTCGCCCAGCGCCAAGAGATGCACCGTGTCCGCCCGGGCCGGCGCCGCCATCACGCTGCACAGCAGCAAGAGCGCCGCCAGCGCCTTGTTGAGCCGGGCCGCGGCCCCATATCTAAGCGAACTCATCATTGTTCCGGACGCTCCTTCATGCCCGATGCCGTTATTGCTCTCAAAGATGTCACGCTCAGCCTGCGCGGCAATGCCGGAATGGTGGAAATCCTGCACGGGATCTCGCTGAGCGTCGGCAAGGGCGAAACGCTGGGGCTGATCGGGCCGTCCGGCAGCGGCAAATCCTCTCTGCTCATGGTCATGGGCGGGCTGGAAAACGCCACCACCGGCAGCGTCGACGTGCTGGGCCAGGATCTGACCGCGATGAACGAGGACCGGCTGGCACGCTTCCGCCGGGATCACATGGGGGTGGTGTTCCAGAGCTTCAACCTCATCCCCACCATGACGGCGCTGGAAAATGTCGCCACGCCGCTGGAGCTGGCAGGCCACAAGGATGCCTTTGACCGCGCCGCCGCCGAGCTGGAGACCGTGGGGCTGGCGCAGCGCGCCGATCACTATCCGGCGCAGATGTCGGGCGGCGAACAGCAGCGTGTGGCGCTGGCCCGCGCCTCGGCGCCGCGCCCGGATATTCTGCTGGCCGATGAACCGACGGGCAATCTCGATGGCGCCAACGGCACGGCGATCATGGATCTGCTCTTTGGGCTGCGCGACCGGCATGGCGCGACGCTGGTGCTGGTCACCCATTCCAACACGCTGGCGCAGCGCTGCGACCGGGTGGTCCGGCTGACCGATGGGCGCGTGGACGAGGCAGCGCGGGCGAGGGCCGCCGAATGAGCCTGCGCATCGCTGCCCGCTTTGCCCGCCGCGAGCTGCGCGGAGGGCTGCGTGGCTTTCGTATCTTTCTGGCCTGCCTCGCGCTGGGCGTCGCGGCGATTGCCGGGGTCGGCTCGGTGCGCTCGGCCATTCAGGCGGGGCTGGCCGATCAGGGCGCGATCCTGCTGGGCGGCGATGCGCAGGCGAAATTCACCTATCGTTTTGCCGATGACGAAGAACGCGCCTGGCTGGAGAGCATCTCGACCGCCGTGTCCGAGGTCACCGATTTCCGCTCCATGGCGGTGGTCGACGGCGCGGACGGGCCCGAACGCGGGCTGACGCAGGTGAAATCGGTCGACGATGCCTATCCGCTGCTGGGGCAGATGCAGCTCGACCCGCCGATGCCACTGGCGCAGGCGCTGGACGGGGCGGAGCATCCCGGCGCGGTGATGGCGCCGGTTCTTGCCGACCGGCTGGGGCTCTCCCCCGGCGACACGTTCCGGCTGGGCACGCAGCCCTTCACCCTCAGCGCGGTGATCGTGACCGAGCCCGACGATGCCGGCGACGGGTTCGGCCTCGGGCCGCGCACGCTGATGCGCACCGCCGATCTGGAGGGTTCGGGCCTGCTCGCACCCGGTTCGCTGTTTGAAACCGAATACCGGCTGCTGGTGCCCGAGGGCAGCGATATGGACGCGCTCAAGGCCCAGGCCGAGACGCAGTTCGAGGGCACCGGCGTGCGCTGGCGCGACGCCCGCAACGGCGCGCCGGGCATTGCGCGCTTTGTCGACCGGCTGGGCGGGTTTCTGGTACTCGTGGGGCTTTCGGGGCTGGCGGTGGGCGGCATCGGCGTCTCGGCGGCGGTGCGGGCCTATCTGGCGCGCAAGACCTCGGTCATTGCGACACTGCGCACGCTGGGTGCCAGCCGCCGGGTGATCTTTCTCACGTATTTCATTCAAATCGGCGCGCTGAGCCTTGTCGGCATCGCACTGGGGCTGATCCTCGGCGCCGCGATCCCGGTGCTGTTTTCACCGATCATCGCCGCCTCGCTGCCGATCCCGGTGATCTTTACCCTCTACCCCGAGCCGCTGGCCGAGGCCGCCATCTATGGCGTGCTGACGGCGCTGCTCTTCACCCTCTGGCCGCTGGCCCGTACCGAGGAGGTGCGCGCCGCCGCCCTCTTCCGCGACGCGCTGGACAGCGCACGCGCCCTGCCGGCGGCGCGCTATGTCATCGCCACGCTGTTGCTGCTGGCGCTGCTTGTGGCGGTGGCCGCGCTGTTCTCCGGCGATCCGCGCATCACGCTGTGGACGGCGGGCGGCATCCTCTGCGCGCTGGTCATTCTGGCCGTTGCCGCCACCGGCATCCGCGCGCTGGCAAGGCGTGCCACCCCCGCCGCCAGAGGCCGCCCGGTCTGGCGCTGGGCGCTGGGGGCGATTGGCGGGCCGCGCGAAACTGCCGCGTCGGTGGTGCTGTCGCTGGGGCTGGGCCTCTCGGTGCTCGCCGCCATCGGCCAGATCGACGGCAATCTGCGCGCCTCGATCAGCCGCGATCTGCCCGAGGTGGCGCCGTCTTATTTCTTTGTCGATATCCAGCCCGACCAGATCGACGGCTATCTTGCCCGGCTGGAAGACGACCCCGCCGTCAGCCGCGTCGATACCGCGCCGATGCTGCGCGGCGTGATCACGCAGATCAACGGACGGAACGCGCAGGAGGTGGCGGGCGATCACTGGGTGGTGCGCGGCGACCGGGGCATCACCTATGCGGCAGAGCCCGACAGCCGCACCATCGTCACTGAGGGCGAATGGTGGCCCGAGGATTACGACGGCCCGCCGCAGATCAGCTTTGCCCGCGAGGAGGCCGAGGAGATCGGCCTCAAGCTTGGCGACGAGATCACGTTCAACGTGCTGGGCCGCGACATCACCGCGACGATCACCAGCTTTCGCGACGTGGATTTCTCCACCGCCGGGATCGGCTTTGTCATGACGCTGAACCCCGCCGCGCTGCAAGGCGCGCCGCATACCTTCATCTCTACCGTCTACGCCGAACCGGAAGCCGAGGCGCAGATCCTGCGCGATCTGGCCGGGGCCTATCCCAATATCACCGCCATCCGGGTGCGCGACGCCATCGACCGGGTGAGCGTGCTGCTCGAAGGCATCGCGGGCGCCATCCGCTGGGGGGCTGCGGCGACGCTGCTCACCGGATTTCTGGTGCTGATCGGCGCGGCGGCGGCGGGCGAGGGCGCACGCACCTATGAGGCGGCGGTGCTGAAGACCCTGGGCGCCAGCCGTGCCCGCATCCTGCAAAGCTTTGCCCTGCGCTCGGCACTGCTGGGCGCAGCCGCCGGGGTGGTGGCACTGGGCGCGGGAATCCTCGGTGGCTGGGCGGTCAGCACCTTCCTGATGGAGACGGAATTCGGCGTCATCTGGTCCTCGGCACTCGGGATCATCGCGGGCGGCGTGCTGGCGACGCTTCTCGCGGGGCTCGGCTTTGCCCGGCGCCCGCTGTCGGCGCGGCCCGCGCGGGTGCTGCGGGCGCGCGAATAGCCGCCTTGAATACCGGCGCCGTGGCTGGCACTTCATAGATAACCCCTGGCTGCCACGGACCCTCCGACCGATGACCGATTCCCTGCCCATGCCGATCTCGACGCTGACCAAGGCGCAGCGCACCTCCATCATGAACCTGGTGCGCCGTGCCGCGCGCACCGAGATCATGCCGCGCTTTCGCAGTCTCGACGCCGCCGACATCTCGCAAAAGACCAGCCGTCAGGATCTGGTGACCGAGGCCGACCGCGCCGCCGAGGCGATGATCGCGCGCGGGCTGGTGGGCCTTTTCCCCAACGCGCTGATCGTGGGCGAGGAGAATGTCGCGGAAAACCCCGAAGTGGTCGACAAGATCGCAGAGGCCGAGCTTGCCTTTACCATCGACCCGGTAGACGGCACCTGGAACTATGCGCACGGGCTCGCCACCTTCGGCGTGATCCTCTCGGCGCTGCGCTTCGGCGTGCCGGTTTTCGGGCTGCTCTACGATCCGGTGATGGACGATTTCATCCTGGGCGAGACCGGCGGCCCGGCAGAAATGACGGTGCCCAAGCGCCGGATCGTGCGGCCGCTCTCGGTGTCGCAGGGCGGCCCGGTCGAAGAACTTCAGGGCTATCTGCCGCTCTACATGCTGCCCGAGGACAAGCAGGCGCCTATGGCGCAGCTGATGACCCGGTTCGAGCGCGCCCTGTCGCTGCGCTGCTCGGCGCATGAATTCCGGATGCTGGCGCAGGGCCATGTGGATTTCGTGTTGTCCGCACGGCTGACCCCCTGGGATCATGCCGCCGGCGCGCTGCTCTGCCAATGCGCGGGCGGGCATGTGGCGATGCTGGACGGGTCGGATTACAATGCCGCCAAGCGCGAGGGCTATCTGCTCTGTGCTTCCGACGCCGCCACCTGGGGCCGCATCCGCGATGCGATGAGCTTCCTGCTCGATGCCCCCGAGGCAGCAGAGCCCGAGACCGAGGCAGCTGAGACGGGCGCGGGCGACAAGACCGGGGCTTGACCCGACACCCGTGCCGGATCTGTGTGGCATGGGCGGTTGAGCGGGTTCGGGATCTGACAGCTCTCAGAAAAATGACGGGCTCGGAGCGGGACGCCCGGCAAGCAGCCAGTCATAGACCTGCGCCACCTGCTCTGCCTTGCGCGCCCAGGTGAAGTGGCTTTCGATCCGCGCCCGCGCGGCCTCTGCCATGGCGGGCAGGCTCGATGGGTCCGCCGCGAGCGCCTCGAGCGCCTTGGCAAAACCGTGTACGATCTCGTCGCGGGTGCCGCAGCGCACCTTGAGCCCGGTCCCTGGCACCACCAGTTCGCCCGGTCCCGCATAATCGACGATCAGCGGCACCACACCCAACGCCATCGCCTCCAGCACCACACCGCCACCGAATTCGCGGATCGAGGGGAAGGAGAGCAGGTGGCAGGCCGCCATGATGTCCTGCACCTCGCGATGCTCTTTCCAGCCGTGGAAGGTGACGGCCTTCGCAGCCCCCAGCGTGTCGGCCTGCGCCACCAGATCCGCCATCATCGGCCCGTCGCCGATCATGTCGAGCGTCATGCGCCCGTCGCGCAGCAGCGGGGCGGCGGCCTCCAGCAGCATGTCCGGCCCCTTGTAGGGCACCAGCCGGCCCACGAAGCAGGCGCGCAGCACGCCCGGCTCCGGGGCGGCGACGCGGTTGAACCGCGCCGGGTCGATGCCGTTTTCCGGCAGATAGATGGTCTTGTCACGATGTCGCGCGGGGATCTCGCTCTCGGTGTGGCGCGAGCCCACGAGGATTGCCGAGGCCTGTGCCAGCGTCGCGCCGCGCCCGGGCATCAGCTTATATACAGAGCGCAGATAGCTCAGCCATTCCTTCTCGCGCCGCCGCTCGGCGTCAAAGCCCTTGGGCCAGGGCACGCCGCCGTTCAGCGGCCCCAGAACGAAGGGCACACCGGCCCCGGCGCACTGCCCGGCCAGCGAGGAGGAGATCGTCGGCGACAGCGGCGTGATGCGGTGGACGACATCCCAGTCGCCGCCACGGATCCCGTCGCCGAAGCGCTGCCAGACCAGCCGCTCGAAATGCGGATAGCTCAGCGCGTTGATCGCCTGCACCATGGTCCAGCCCTTGCCCTCGCCCATGCGCAGCTTTTCGGCGAGCTTCCACATCGGGCGGGCATAGGTCTCGGAATCGATGGCGGTGAAATCGGCGCCCTCGGCGAGCCCGGCGCGCAGAAACGCCTCGCGGTTGCGGATCTGGGTGACGATATGCACATCCGCCACCTCGCGCAGGGCGCTCGCCAGCGACCAGCCGACCAGCGGCACGCTCACCCATTCGGGATTGGCCGCCTCGGCGATGGCCAGGACGCGGGGCCGTTTCAACTCACACATGTCCCGCCTTCACATAATGGATTGCCATTTCAACGCGCGCCCGTCTGCCGGGCCCCGTTTCAGCCGCGCGGCCTTCAGCGCCTCGGCATAGCCGGTCAGCGCGCCCGCCAGCAGCCAGGTGAGCGGGGTCAGCGTGGCGTTGGGCAGCATGTCGAACACATTGATCGCCAGCATCAGCGACAACGGCCCGATAAAGGGCGATATGGCCTCGCGCCCCGCCAGGACGGATTCGCGCCAGAGCAGCACAAGCGGCAGCACCAGCAAGCCGAATTCGGCGAGGAAGCCAACCCAGCCATAGATCCCGATGACGATGATCCAGCGCCCGTCGGTCACTGTCTCGATCTCGCCGGTGACCGGGTTGAGGATATGGTTCCGACCCCAGCTGCCCCAGCCGAAGACCGGCTTTTCATAGGCACGTTCGAGCAGGATGTTCTCGTTGGTAAAGCGGAAATCCAGTGAATTGGCGCGTTCCGGATCGATGCTGGCGATCTCGTTCAGCAGGCGTTCCTCCGGCACCAGATGCGCGCCTTTCATGATCGGGTAGCCGATGGCCAGAATGCCGATCAGGATCGCCACCTTGATCTGCATGAGCCTGGTCAGGAACAGGATTGAGGGGATCAGCACCATACCGAGGATCAGCGATCCCAGCGATTTCGCGATCACCAGGATGAGCAGCAGATAGACGGCCGCGGCCAGCACCTTGATATTGTGCATCCGCTCGTCCTGCCGCCAGAGCGCAAAGGCACCGGCGGCGGCGGTCATGATAAAGAACGCGACCCAGAGCCCATGATAGAGGAACACCACCGGGCGGTAACCGCCGGCGCGGATCGACTGGCCGAAAAGGTGCTGGTAATAGCCGTAGATCCAGTTGTTGAGCTGTGGCGAGAGGCGGATCTCGATCAGCATGAGCAGCGAATAGACCAGCCCGCCGACCATCAGGGCGAGCAGAAAATAGCGCTGCGCCCCGCCGCTGACGAGATACTGGCGCGCCAGCAGGAAAGGCAGGATCAGCAGGAATTGCTGCACCATCAGCGCCAGCGCGTCCTTGACGGTGAGCCCGGGCAGTCCGATGCGGCCGTAGAAGACCGGCTCGGTGTTATTCACAGCCGTCATCATCGGCGACAGAATGAAGGTCAGCAGAAGCAGCTTGCCCACCAGCGACTGCGGCAGGATCGAGCCCTGCGGCCCGTATTTCCAGATGCAGAAGGCAAAGGCCGTGAGCGCCGGGATATTGTGCTTCATCAGCGGCGGCATCAGCGGCAGGTCGAAGGCGGCGGGCGGCTCCGGCAGGAAGAGATAGCCCACCATCAGCGACAGGATCAGCGCCCGCTCGACCGGAAGACGGCGGAACAGGGCGATGGTCACCAGCGGCCAGATGGCCAGCATGAAATAGGCGAGAGGGTTGGGCATACTCGTCTTCGAAGCTTCACTCGCGGCGCTCCGCAGGCCCCCCACGCGCCCCGGATCTCAGACGCGACCATAGCAGGCGGGGGGCCTTTTGTCGCGCGTGCGATGCGGAAACCCGGCGGGGCTGGCAGATATGGCACAATTGAGGGGATTGACGGTATACGCCCCTTCAGGGTCACGATGTCGCCCCATTGCCTTGTCAGGCACTGGCGCGGAACTGAAAGCATTTACAGGGTGTGCGAGGTGACAGAGCCCCGGCTGAACATCGCCTATTTGTGCGACTTTTCTCCGCTCGACCGAAACATGTATTCGGGCGGAAACGCACGCATCTATGAGGCATTGCGCAAACATGCGGGAGAGGTGACGATCCTGTCGAACGGCTGGGGGCTGGCAGAGCCGGTGCGCCAGGCGATCCGCCACACCCCCGAGGCGGCGGCGCTGCGCCTGCGCTGGCGCGCACATCTGGCGCTGGCACCCGTGGTCGCGCGGACGGTGCGCGCCGAGCTGCTGCGCGGAGAATACGACGTGCTCTTCTGCGCCTACTCCTTTCACTCCATGTGCCATATCGTGCCGCCCTATCCGATGGTCACCGCCTTCACCTCGGATGCCACCCAGACGATCTATCGCAATTCCGAAATCGGTCAGGCGCACCCATCGAAATTTCCCGGAGGCCGGCTCTTCGACGACCGAGTCGAGCGCTGCGAGGGTCAGGTGTTCCGCCGTGCCGACCTGTTGTTCTGGCCGTCGCGCTGGCTGAAGGAGGCGGCTGACGACCGCTACGGTCTCGATCCGTCGAACTCGCTGCTGGTGCCCTGGGGCGCGGGGATCGCGCCGCCGCCGCCGCCCGAGCCCACGCCGATCGGGCGCGACCGTCCGGTCGAGCTGTTGCTTGTCGGGCGCGACTGGTTCGCCAAGGGTGGCCCAATCGCCTTCGACACCATGCAAGCGTTGCGCGCGCGCGGCATCGACGCGCGGCTGACGGTGATCGGCTGCGTCCCGCCGGAGGTCCACTGTAACGATTTCGTCACCGTGCATCCGCAGCTCGACAAATCGGTGCCGGAGGAGGCCGCGATCTTTGCCCGCGCCTTTGCCGAGGCGCATTTTCTCGTGCAGCCCTCCTATGAGAGCTATGGCTTTGCCTTTTGCGAGGCCTCGGCACACGGGCTGCCGGCGCTTTGCCTCGCGGTCGGCGGCGTGCCGGTGCGCGATGGGGTGAACGGCCATGCACTGCCGCAGGGCAGCGTGCCGGAGGATTTCGCCGGCCTGATCGAAACCTACCTCGACACGCCGGATGCCTATGCCTCGCTGTCGCGCTCGGCCCGGCGCGAATACGAGGAGTACCTGAACTGGGATGCCTGGGGCCGGACTGTGGCCAGGCATCTGCGCGCGCGGGTGGCAGCGCTGGGCTCTGCCTCCGTCTCGCGCGCCAGGGCTGCCGGCTGAGGCAGCACAGGGTCCGGCTCCGGCGCGGGGCGTTGCCGGCGTGACGGCAATGCCACTGGTCAGCGCCGCGCGGCTGTCCTAGCTTCAGCTCCGAGGAGACCGAGCCACGGCATGACCGACCAGCCCAAGATCGACCTGTCCCCGCGCGTCTCGGACGAGATCCGCAAGACGACCTGCTACATGTGCGCCTGCCGCTGCGGCATCAATGTGCATCTGAAAGAGGGCAAGGTCAGCTATATCGAAGGCAACCGCGACCACCCGATCAATCGCGGCGTGCTCTGCGCCAAGGGGGCCGCCGGGATCAAGCAGGTCACCTCGCCCGCCCGCCTGCGTGCGCCGCTGCGCCGGGTCGGTCCGCGCGGCTCCGGCGAATTCGAGGAAATCAGCTGGGAGGAGGCGCTGGACCTCGCGACCTCCTGGCTGAAACCGCTGCGCGAGACCGCGCCGGAAAAACTCGCCTTCTTTACCGGGCGCGACCAGTCGCAAAGCCTCACCGGCTGGTGGGCGCAGCAATTCGGCACGCCGAACTATGCGGCGCATGGCGGTTTCTGCTCGGTCAATATGGCGGCGGCGGGGATCTATACGCTGGGCGGGTCGTTCTGGGAATTCGGATCGCCGGACTGGGAGCATGCGCAGCTTCTGCTGCTCTTCGGCGTGGCCGAGGATCACGACAGCAATCCGATCAAGATGGGGCTGGCCAAGCTCAAGGCGCGCGGCGCCAGGATCGTCGGGGTGAACCCGATCCGCTCGGGATATAACGCCATCGCCGACGAGTGGATCGGCATCACCCCGGGCACCGACGGGCTCTTCATCCTGTCGCTGGTGCATGAGCTGCTGCGCGCCGGCAAGATCGACCTCGACTTCCTCGCCCGGTTCAGCAACGCGCCGGTGCTGCTGGATTGCGACCCGAAATCGCCGGATCATGGCCTGTTCCTGGGCGACGACGCGGGCCGCCCGCTGGTCATCGATCGCCGCACCGGCAAGCCCGCCCCCTGGGATGGCGAAGGCGTGGAGCCCGATCTGCGCGGCAAGCTGCGCCGCGCCGGTGTCACCCATCGCGCGGTGATGTACGACATCGCCGAGCGCTACCTCGCGCCGGATTACGCGCCGGAAAAGGTGGCCGAGCGTTGCGGCATCGCGCCGGAGCAGATCCGCCGGGTGGCGGCGGAGCTCGCCCGCGCCGCCTTCGACAGCGATGTCACGCTCGATCAGCCCTGGACCGATTTCCGCGGCGTCGCCCACAAGACCATGCCGGGCCGCCCGGTCGCCATGCACGCCATGCGCGGCATCTCGGCCCATGCCAACGGTTTCCAGACCTGCCGCGCGCTGCATCTGCTGCAAACCCTTCTGGGTGCCGTCGAAACCCCCGGCAGCTTCCGCTTCAAACCGCCCTATCCGAAACCCGCCAGCGCGCATCCGAGACCGCATTTCCGCAGCACACCCGGTCAGCCGCTCGACGGCCCGGCGCTGGGCTATCCGCAGGGGCCGGAGGATCTGGCGCTGACCGAGGACGGCGCCCCGGCCCGCATCGACAAGGCCTTCAGCTGGGAAAACCCGCTATCGCCGCACGGGCTCATGCATATGGTGATCTCGAACGCGGCGGCGGGCGATCCCTACCGCATCGACACGCTATTCCTCTACATGGCCAATATGGCCTGGAACTCCTCGATGAACACGCGCGGCACGATGGAGATGCTGACCGCCACCGATGAGGCCGGCGAGTACCTGATCCCGCATGTGATCTATGCCGATGCCTATCGCTCGGAAACCGTCGCCTATGCAGACCTGATCCTCCCCGACACCACCTATCTGGAGCGTCACGACTGCATCTCGCTGCTCGACCGCCCGATCTCCGAGCCCGACGCCGCGGCGGATGCGATCCGCTGGCCGGTGATCGCGCCCGACCGCGACGTGCGGCCCTTCCAGTCGGTGCTGCTGGATCTTGGCGCGCGGCTGGGCCTGCCGGGCATGGTGACCGAGGACGGTGCGCCGAAATACACCGATTACGCCGACTACATCACCAATCACGAGCGCAAGCCCGGCATCGGCCCGCTGGCGGGCTGGCGCATGGGGCCGCAGGGCCTGACCCATGGCAAGGGCGACCCGAACGCGGCGCAGATCGACAGCTATATCGGCAATGGCGGGTTCTTCACCGCGCCGCTGCCCGAGGAGGCCGCCTATTACAAACCCTGGAACCGCGCCTATCAGGACTGGGCGGTCTCGTTCGGGCTCATCGACAAACCGCAGCCCGCGCTGATCCAGCTCTGGTGCGAGCCGCTGCGCCGCTTCCAGCTCGCCGCCGAGGGAAAGCGCGCGCCGCAGCCGCCCGAGGCGCTGCGCGGCCGCATCCGCACCACGCTCGACCCGCTGCCGCTCTGGTACGCGCCGATGTCGGACGCCTTCGAGGACCCGGCGGAATACCCGGTGCATGCGCTCACCCAGCGGCCCATGGCGATGTATCATTCCTGGGGCAGCCAGAACGCCTGGCTGCGGCAGATCCACGGGGTGAACCCGCTCTACCTGCCGACCTATTGGTGGGACAAGCTGGCGCTTTCCGAGGGCGACTGGGTGCGGGTGACTTCCTCGCATGGCGAGATCACCGTGCCCGCCGCGCGTATGGCGGCGCTGAACAAAAATACGGTCTGGACCTGGAACGCCATCGGCAAGCGCAAGGGCGCCTGGGCACTCGACCCCAAGGCCCCCGAGGCCACCAAAGGCTTCCTGCTCAACCACCTCATTCACGAGCTGCTGCCCGCGCGCGGTGACGGCATGCGCTGGAGCAATTCCGATCCGGTCACCGGGCAGGCCGCCTGGTTCGACCTGCGCGTGAAACTGGAAAAATCCGCCGCCCCCGACGAGGCGCAGCCGGTCTTCCCGGTGATCCCGGGCTTTCATCTTTCTGCAAATACTCAAAAAACACCCTCTCCAGAGGCGCAGCCCCCGGACAATGAGGGCACGCCATGACCGACCTGCCCCAGCACAGCGAGAAAAAGCTCGGTCTGGTGATCGACCTCGACACCTGTGTCGGCTGTCACGCCTGTGTCGTGGCCTGCAAGGGCTGGAACGATCAGGCCTATGGCGCGCCGCTGTCGGACAGTGAACCTTACGGCGCCGATCCCTCCGGCGCCTTCCTCAACCGCGTGCACAGCTACGAGGTGCTGCCCGAAACCGGCCCCGCCCAGCATGTGCATTTCCCGAAATCCTGCCTGCATTGCGAGGATGCGCCCTGCGTGCCGGTCTGCCCGACCGGCGCCAGCTACAAGCGTGCCGAGGACGGCATCGTGCTGGTCAATGAAGACGCGTGCATCGGCTGCGGCCTCTGCGCCTGGGCCTGCCCCTATGGCGCGCGGGAAATGGACCCGTCGGCGGGGGTGATGAAGAAATGCACGCTCTGCGTCGACCGGATCTATAACGACGCGCTCCCGGAGGAAGACCGCGAGCCCGCCTGCGTGCGCACCTGCCCGGCAAACGCCCGGCATTTCGGCGATCTCGGCGATCCGGAGAGCGCGGTGTCGCAGCTTGTGGCCGAGCGCGGCGGTATCGACCTGATGCCCGAGCAGGGCACCAGGCCGGTGAACAAATACCTGCCGCCGCGCCCGCGCGACGGCTGGGGCGGGGACACCGATGTGCTGGCGCCCTATCTGGAGCCGGTGGCCGAGGAGCCGGAGGGCTTTCTCGGCTGGCTCGACCGCACGCTGGGGAAGCTCTGAATGCACCCGGCAAAGTCGATCATTCTTTTCACCACGCTCTCGGGGCTCGGCTTCGGGCTGCTGGTCTGGCTGGGTCTCGACCCGACCCCGCCCACCGGCTGGGTCGCCTTTGTCTTCTTCGCCGTCGCCTATGCGCTGGCGCTGGGCGGGCTCGCGGCATCGAGCCGCCATCTGCGGCGCCCGGAGCGTGCGCTCAAGGCGTTTTCGCAATGGCGCAGCAGCTGGCTCTCGCGCGAGGCCTGGGGCGCGCTTCTGGCGCTCAGCGTCATGGCGCTTTACGCGCTCTTGCTGCTTTTCGGCGTGGCCGTGCTGCCGCTGGGCTGGCTGGGCGCGGCGCTATCGCTGGCCACGGTGGGGGCCACGGCGATGATCTATGCACAGCTCAAGACGGTGCCGCGCTGGCACCACTGGTCGACGCCGGCGCTGTTCCTGTCCCTCGCACTGACCGGCGGCGCGCTGCTTTCGGGGCGGGTGCTGGCGGCGAGCCTCTTGCTGATCGTCTCGGGCGCGCTGCAAGCCTGGGTCTGGTGGGATGGCGACAAACGCTTTGCCCGCGCCGGCACGACGCTCTCCAGCGCTACGGGGCTGGGCGAGCGTGGCACGCCGCGGGCGCTGTTTCCGCCGCATACCGGCAGCAATTACCTGCTCGACGAGATGGTCTATGTGGTCGGTCGCCGCCATGCGCAAAAGCTGAGGGTCATTGCGCTGCTGCTCATGGCGCTGCTGCCCTTGATACTGCTGCAACTGCCGCTGCCGCATGTTTTCGGGCTGCTGGCCCTTGTCTCGCACACGGCGGGCGTGCTTGTCTCGCGATGGTTGTTTTTTGCCGAGGCGGAGCACGTCGTCGGCCTGTATTACGGGAGGCGCTGAGTGGGTTTTCTCGCCGGGTTCGATGACCGCTGGCAGGATGCCGCATCCTATCTCGACGCGCTGCGCCATGATCTGGGCGAAGGGCAGCGGCTGGATCTGGTTCCCGAGTATCTCGCCCCGGATGTGGTGGTGCAGGACGGCGCGGCTGTGCTGTCCGGTCCCGAGGCGGTGGGCACCGCGCTCGCGGCGCGGCGGGCGGCGCTGCCGGGACTCTCGCTCTGCGCTGAGGAGACGCTCTGGTCGGCCTCGGCGCCAAACGCCTTTGTCGCGGCGCAGCGCTTCCAGTGCCGGGCGCGGCATGGCGGGCCGGGGCTTTACGGTGCGCCGGGCGGCAGGGCGCTGAGCTATCTGGAGATGAGCGAGAGCTGGTGCGTGTCTGGCGCGTTGCGGGCGCAATGGGTGCTGCGCGACGAACTGGCGATCCTGGCACAGATCGGCGTGACCCCGGAGGAGGGCGCGCGCTGGCGCCTTTCCCAGATGGCAGGGCCGGAGGAACCGCCCGACATGCCCGATCCGGGGCCGGGCAATGACGATGCCTGGGGCCATACGCTGGGCGATCTGGTGCATCGCATCATGAGCGGCGATCTCTCGGTGATCGCGCGGCATTACGATCCGGCGGCAGAGCTGTTCCAGCCCGGCGCCGTCATCGGTCATGGCCCGGCAGAGGCCGAAGCCTTCTGGCTGGGGCTACGCGCTGCGCTGCCCTCGGCACGGTTCGAGGTGCAGCACCTGCTGGGCGCCGAAGAGCATCTGTCGCCGCCGCGCGCCGCGATCCGCTGGGCGCTGACCGGCACACATGACGGGCATGGCGTTTTCGGCAGCCCGAGCGGCGCCGAGGTCACGGTGCTGGGGATGACGCAGGCGGAATTCGGGCCGGACGGGCTGCGCCGGGAATGGACGCTTTACGATGCGCCGGGCGTGCTGGCGCAGATCCTGCGGGCGCGCGGCTGACCGCGCGCCGGGCGCTGTCTACTGGCCAAAGCTCGTCATGGCGTCGAAATCCATCGCTTCGAGCAGCATCTTGCGGGTGTCGGCCTCCGGGCCATCGACTTGGATCAGGATGCGGTTGGCGATCAGCCCCATGGTCTGGTCGTCCTGAAGCGCGAATTTCTGCCGTCCGATGCGGTCGGTCTTGAGCCCCATGGCGCCGGCATTGGTGATCATCGCCGACATGCTGGCCACCATCGGATTGTCGGCAAACATCTGGATGCTGTAGATCGCGCCGTCGGGGTCGGTGTAGTCCGCCTGCGCCGAAACGCCGCCGCCCATCATCGCCATGGCGGCATTGGCCTCGCTGTCGACCTCGCGGCTCCAGCCCTCCGGCGCCTCGGGCAGAAACGCCCCCAGCGCGTCGGTCTTCATCTCGATCAGCTTGGAGCGGGCGAAATCCAGCTCTTCCAGCGCGTATTGCACATCGCCGTCCTCATAGGCCTCGATGGCCGATTGCAGCGTGTCGGTGACCTCGTCGGCCAGCGCCGGCGCGGCGCTCAGCACGGCGAAGGGAAGGGCGAAGATGAAGGAGCGGTGCATGGAAAACCTCTGCCTGCAAATGTGTGAACAGACGGGACCATGCCGGAGCGGGCGCGATGCGGCAAGGTGCGGAAATCCTCACCCGGCGCTTGATTTTCACCGCGCGACCGGTCAGGTGAGATGCGGGTTTGCAGAGGAAAGCGCATATGCTGGCGCTTCTACGATTGCTGGGGATCGGGTTCGTCCTGCTGACGGTGGTCTATGTGGCGCTGTCGCTCTGGTCGCGCTCGGTGCGCCGGCGCAAGCTCGGGCAGGAATGGGACGAGCAACAGGGGCCGGGCGCGCGGCATCGCTTTGTCGAAGAGGGCCTGAAGGACTATGATCACTCCCTGCGGCGCAAGCTCATCCTGGGCGTGTATATCCTGCCGCTTTGCCTTATGGCGCTGATCATCTATCTGACGAATTTTTACTAGGGAACCGACATGCGCTATGTGAAATGGGTCATCATCCTGCTGTTCTGGGCGCTGGTCGCGGCGTTCCTGCATTACACCCTGCCGCAGCACGATATCGCGCGGATCTCGGACACCTACGAGAAACGCATCGACCCGGGCGAGAACCGCTGGTTCTGGTCGCAATCGGCGAGCGGTGAAAGCATGTCTGTCACCGGGCGCGATGTGTTCTTCATCCAGACGCGGCTGAACAACAATGAAGTGATGGTCTATCGCAACGAGGATACCGGCTGGGGCTGGCCGCCCTATTTCAAGTTCGACACCTCGAACCTGCAAGCCGAGGCCGCCGATCTGCGCTCGACCTCGGGCAGCCCGCAATGGGTGGTGATCACCCATTACGGCTGGCGCAACGAATTCCTGTCGATCTATCCCAACGCCATCGGGCTGCGCCCGGTCGAGGGGCCGGATGTGCGCATCATCCCGTGGTTCAACATCATCTTCCTGACGCTGCTGGTGGCGATCTGCTGGGCGATCTATGTGCGCTGGCGCCGCTTCCGCGAGGCCCGCATCGATCCGGTTTTCGAGGAGATGGGCGACAATCTCGACGATGCCGGCGGCTGGCTGAAGGGCCTCTTCGGGCGCAAGCGCTAAGCGCGGGCAAGGGTGGGCAGATTGCCCACCCTACGGGTCAGCCGACCACGTTGAATTCCGGTCCGTAAGGATAGCCGGTGATGTTCTCGTTGCCGTCCTCGGTGATCACCAGAATGTCGTGCTCGCGATAGCCGCCGGCGCCCGGTGTGCCCTCGGGCAGCGTCAGCATCGGCTCCATCGAGATCACCATGCCCGGCTCAAGCACCGTGTCGATATCCTCGCGCAGCTCCAGCCCGGCCTCGCGCCCGTAGTAATGCGACAGCAGGCCGAAGCTGTGGCCATAGCCGAAGGTGCGGTACTGCAGCAGGTCGCGCTCGGCGAAGAAGGCGTTGATCTGCTCGGTGACGGCGGCGCAGCTGACCCCCGGTTTCAGCAGGCTCATGCCATATTCATGCGCCGCGACATTGGCTTCCCAGATCTTCAGCGAGGCGGCATCGACTTCTTCCACGAACATGGTGCGCTCCAGCGCCGTGTAATAGCCCGAGATCATCGGGAAGGCGTTGAGCGACAGGATATCGCCACGCTCCAGCACCCGGGCCGTGACCGGGTTATGGGCGCCGTCGGTGTTGATGCCGGACTGGAACCAGACCCAGGTGTCGCGATACTCGGCCTCGGGAAAGCGTTTGGCGATTTCCAGCTCCATCGCGTCGCGGCCCGCCATGGCCACGTCGATCTCTCGCACGCCGGCGCGCACCGCGTCACGGATCGCGTAGCCGCCGATATCGGCGACCTGCGCGCCCGCGCGGATCAGCGCGATCTCGGCGGGAGATTTGTGCATCCGCTGGCGCATGGTGGCCCCCGCGATGTCGACGGTGACCGCTGGCGACAGGAAATCCTCCAGCAGCTCGCGCTGCGCCAGCGTCAGGTGATCGGCCTCGTAGCCGATGGATTTGCCCTCGCCGGTGACCGAGAGGATGGCGCGCCAGTAATTGTGCCGCGCCCAGTCGGTGTAGGTGATGTTGTCGCCATGACAGCGCCGCCAGGGCTGCGCGGCGTCGATCCCCGCCGAGATCGTGACGCTTTCTGTTTCGGTTACCACCAGCGCATAGGGGCGGCCGAAGCTGCAATAGAGAAAGCCCGAGTAATAGGCGATATTGTGCATCGAGGTCAGCACGCAGGCGGCGACGCCGGCCTCGTCCATGAGCGCGCGCAGCCCGGCGAGGCGGGTATCGTATTCCTCTGGCGCAAAGGGCAGCACGCGCTGGCCCTGATGAAAGCGGTAGAATGCGGGACGGTCCATATCGGCCCTCCTTTGAAATCGCGGAGGGCCGGACCCGACCCTGCCGCAGTGGCAAAGCAAGGTCCCGGCGTTCAGGACGGATGGAACGGGCGTGCCTTGCGCGGCACCGGCGACGCCATCGCCTGCCCGACATGGACGATGCTGCGTCGCGCGCGATTTGGCAAGGGGGGGCCTGCGGCCCGGCAATGTGCCGCGTGGCGGGACCGGACGCCTCCGGCGGGAGTATTTTCCGGAAACATGAAGGCGTGTCAGGGACGCCCGAACCAGAGCTTGTATTGCAGCCGGGCGCCTTCGCGTGCCGCGAGGCGCAGCTTGCTCTGGAACAGGATAAACGCCTTATGCGGGTCGCGGTGATCGTCCCAGTTCTCGCCGGGCGCATCGGCGCCGAGGATTTCCCAGGAAATATCGCGGGGCGGCTCGTGCATGGTGAAGGCCGCCGCCTCCATCAGCCGGATGCCTTCGCCATGCGTGAGGGCAAAGCGCGCCAGCGCTTCGGCCTGTTCGGGGCGCAGCCAGGGCGTGCCGCCACCGGTCCGCGCCGCCGCAAGCCAGGCGAGGAGCTGCTCCTCGCCCGGGGTCGGGTCGGGCGCGAGAAAATCCTCGCGCGCCGGGCTCATACGCTCATGCAGACGTATTTCATTTCAAGGAAATCCTCGATGCCGTGATGGCTGCCTTCACGGCCGAGACCCGACTGCTTGACGCCGCCGAAGGGCGCCACCTCGGTCGAGATGATGCCTGTGTTGACGCCGACGATGCCGTATTCCAGCGCCTCGGCGACCTTGTAGACCCGGCTCAGATCCTTGGCATAGAAATACGAGGCCAGACCGAAGATCGTGTCATTGGCGAGCTCGATCACGTCGTCTTCGGTCTCGAACTTGAAGAGCGGTGCCAGCGGGCCGAAGGTCTCGTCGGTGGAGAACAGCATGTCCCTGGTGGCGCCGGTGACGATGGTCGGCTCGATGAAATTGCCCGCGCCCTGAAGCACGTCGCCGCCGCCCAGGATCACCTCGGCGCCCTTGGATTTGGCATCGGCGATATGCTGCTGCACCTTCTCGATCGCCTCGGTGGTGATCAGCGGACCGAGGTCAGTGCCCTCTTCCAGCCCGTCGCCGACCTTCATCTTTGCGACCGCCGCCTTCAGTTTCTCGGCAAAGGCGTCATAGACCCCGGCCTGCACATAGATGCGGTTGGCGCAGACGCAGGTCTGACCGTTGTTGCGGAACTTGCACATGATGGCGCCTTCCACGGCGGCATCCAGATCGGCGTCGTCGAACACGATGAAGGGCGCGTTGCCGCCCAGCTCCATCGAGCATTTCATCACCTGATCGGCGGCCTGGCGCAGCAGGATGCGGCCCACCTCGGTCGAGCCGGTGAAGGTGATCTTGCGCACCTTGGGGTTCTCGCAGAATTCCTTGCCGACCTCGGAGGCGCTCGACGAGGGCACCACGTTGAACACGCCCGCCGGAATGCCGGCGCGTTCGGCCAGCACCGCCAGCGCGATGGCCGAGAGCGGCGTCTCAGAGGCCGGGCGCGCGACAAAGGCGCAGCCCGCGGCCAGCGCCGGGGCGGCCTTGCGGGTGATCATCGCATTGGGGAAGTTCCACGGCGTGATCGAGGCGGCGACGCCGATGGGTTGCTTGATCACGGTGATGCGCTTGTCGCGCTGATGGCCGGGGATGGTCTCGCCATAGATGCGCTTGGCCTCTTCACCGAAGAATTCGATGAAGCTGGCGCCATAGGCGATCTCGCCCACGGCCTCGTTGAGCGGCTTGCCCTGTTCGGCGGTCAGGATGATGCCCAGATCCTTCTGGTTCGCCATCATCAGGTCGAACCATTTGCGCAGCGCCTGCGCGCGTTCCTTGCCGGTCCAGGAGGCCCATTCCTTCTGCGCGGCATAGGCGGCGTCGATCGCGGCCCCCACCTGCGCGCGCGACAGGTCGGCAACCTCGGCGATCACGTCGCCACGGGCCGGGTTGGTCACCTCGAAAGTGCCGGTGTCGCCGTCGATCCAGGCGCCGTTCACGTAGCCTTGGGTCTTCAGGAGGCTCGGATCGTCGAGAAGGGTGGCAAGGTTTGTGGCGGTGTGATCCAGCATGAGATCCTCCTAGAATTTCTCTGTGGTACAGGGCAGACCATCGGATAAGACGAAAGTCTAGCGCAAGAGGGGAGAAAAACCATGGACCTCAGCGATACCTATGCCAACGCCCCGCATATCCTCGATGCGGATCAATACCCTCCGCGCTGGGCAGCGTCGGCCGCTGCCTATCGTGACGAGATGACCGCGCGCGGTCGGCTGCGCGCGGGGCTTCCCTATGGCGCGGGCACACGCGAGGCCTTCGATCTGTTCCTGCCCGAGGGTCGGGCAAAGGGGCTCGCGATGTTTGTGCATGGCGGGTTCTGGCTGGCCTTCGGGCGCGAGGACTGGTCGCATCTGGCGGCAGGGCCGGTGGCGCGGGGCTGGGCGGTGGCGCTGCCCTCCTACGATCTTTGCCCGGCGGTGCGGATCTCGCAGATCACCACCCAGGTCGCGCGGGCGGTGACGGCGGCAGCGGCGGAGGTGGCGGGGCCGATCCGGCTGGCCGGGCATTCGGCGGGCGGGCATCTGGTGGCGCGCATGCTGGCGCCGGGGATGCTGCCCGAGGCGGTGGTGGCGCGGCTCGCGCATGTCATGCCGATCTCGCCGCTGTCGGATCTGCGGCCGCTGATGCAGACGGGCATGAACGAAAAATTCGGCCTCGACGCGGCGGAGGCCTGGGCCGAGAGCCCGATCGCGATGCCGGCGCCGGAGCTGCCGGTGACGGTCTGGGTCGGCTCGGAGGAGCGCCCGGCCTTTCTCGATCAGGCGCGCTGGCTGGCCGAGGCCTGGGGATGCGGGCTGGTGGAAGAGCCCGGCCGGCATCATTTCAACGTCATCGATGGGCTGACCGACCCCGAAAGCGCCATGACCGGCGCTTTGCTGGCATAGGTGCGGCACGCTTTCGCAAATCTGTAACCGGTCTGTCACGCGGACGTTACCCTCCGGGCTCAAGGCGATGCCGGAACCAACAGGGGGACCCTCATGACATTCCGCACGATCTGCCTCACCTCGGTGCTGGCGCTGTCGGCGCACGCCGCCGCCGCCGAGATGAGCTTCAACCGCATCGCGTCCTTTGCCACGCCGCGCAACATGGCGCCGGGCGAAGACACCGCCCGCGTGACCTCTGCCGAGATCATCTATGCCACCGAAGACGGCAATACGCTGGTCTATACCGACAGCCCGCTGGGCGTGATCGGCCGTATCGACATCACCGACGCCGCCAACCCGCAGCCGCTGGGCAATGTCGACATGGGCGGCGAGCCGACCTCGGTCGCGATCTCCGGCACCACCGCCTTTGTCGGCGTGAACACCTCGGAAAGCTACACCGCGCCCTCGGGCAAGCTGGTGGTGCTCGACGCGCTGTCGGGTGAGGTTGCTGGCGAATGCGATCTCGGCGGCCAGCCGGATTCGGTGGCGCTGGCGCAGGACGGCAGCTTTGTCACCATCGCCATCGAGAACGAGCGCGACGAGGATCTGGGCGACGGCCGCGTGCCGCAGATGCCCGCCGGCTATGTGGCGATCCTCGATGTCGCCGACGGCATGGCGCAATGCGACAGCCTGGTCAAAGCCGATGTGACCGGCCTTGCCGAGATCGCGCCGGAAGATCCCGAGCCGGAATTCGTCGATGTGAACGGTCTGGGCGAGATCGTCGTGACGATGCAGGAAAACAACCACATGGTGGTGCTGAACAAGGCGGGCGAAGTGCTGTCGCATTTCTCCGCCGGCAGCGTGGACCTGACCGGGATCGACGCCACCGACGAGCGCGGCGCGCTGATCTTCACCGAGAGCCAGGAAGGCCGCCTGCGCGAGCCCGACTCGGTGCAGTGGATCGACGACGACCATTTCGCCATCGCCAACGAGGGCGACATGGATGGCGGCTCGCGCGGCTTCACCATCTTTGCCAAGGACGGCACCGAGGTCTATGAGAGCGGCAACAGCTTCGAACACGCGGTGATCCAGGTCGGCCACTATCCGGACAAGCGCTCCGACGCCAAGGGCGCCGAGCCCGAAGGCATGGAGTTCGCCACCTTCGGCGATACGCCCTATCTCTTCGTGATGTCCGAGCGCGGCTCGGTTGTCGGCGTCTATGACGCGACCGATCCGGCCAGCCCGGTGCTGACCCAGATGCTGCCCTCGGGCATCGCTCCGGAAGGCGCCGTGGCGATCCCCAGCCGCAATCTCTTTGTCACCGCGAACGAGGAAGATCTGGTCGAGGATGGCGGCGTGCGCGCCCATGTCATGCTCTACGACTATGCCGAAGGTCCGGCGCAGTACCCGACGCTGACCTCCGAGGGTGCCGACGAGCTGATCGGCTGGGGTGCGATCTCGGGCATGGTCGCGGGCGATGACGGCATGCTCTATGCGGTCAATGACAGCTTCTACGGCTATCAGCCGACGATCTTCACCATCGACCCCTCGGCGACCCCCGCACGCATCACCGCCGCCACCCGCGTCACCCGCGCGGGCTATCCGGCGCAGAAGCTCGATCTCGAAGGCATCACCACCGACGGCGAAGGCGGGTTCTGGCTGGCCTCCGAAGGCCGCACCGACCGGGTGATCCCGCACGCGCTCTACCATGTGAACGCCGAGGGCGAGATCCAGGAAGAGGTGGGTCTGCCCGCCGAGCTGATGGCGGTGGAAAAGCGCTTTGGCTTCGAAGGCGTGACCATGATCGACGGCACGCTCTGGATGGCGGTGCAGCGTGAATGGGGCGACGATCCGAAGGATCACGTCAAGCTCGTCTCCTACAACCCGGCCAGCAAGGAATGGGGTGCCGTGCTCTATCCGAAGGCCGCGCCGGCCAAGGGCTGGGTCGGTCTCTCCGAGATCGTCGCGCATGGCGATTATGTCTATGTGGTCGAGCGCGACAACCAGATCGGCGCCGATGTGGTGACCAAGAAGATCTACCGCATTCCGCTGGCCGAGATGGCGCCTGCGGCGCTGGGCGGCGAGCTGCCGGTGGTGTCGAAGGAAGAGGTCCGCGACCTGATCCCCGACCTGCAAGGCTGGAACGGCTTTGTGGTCGACAAGGTCGAGGGTCTGGCGATCACCGGGGACGGCACCGCCTATGTCTCGACCGACAACGATGGCGTCGATGACAGCTCGGGCGAGACCTTCTTCTGGTCGTTCAAGCTGGACTGATCGTCTCAGAGCCATGACACCGGAGCGCCCCGCAGGATCCCGCGGGGCGTTTTGCGTTGGTGCATGTGCAGAGCGCGAGGTCCCGGGTCAAGCCCGGGACAGGGAGAGCCCACCGCCCCGGACCTGATCCGGGGGCTCACCGCAAACCGCCCCGCACAAACGAAAAAGCCCCGGCAGCGCGCCGGGGCTTCGCGGTTGACCGGGACGGGGTCAGTTCACCGTCTTGGCGTCCACCACATCCTTTTCGACACGCGGCTCCTCTCCCCGCGCGATGGCGATGCGGCGCGGCTTCAGCGCTTCGGGAATCTCGCGCTTGAGGTCGATATGCAGCATGCCGTTCTCATGCGTGGCGCCGGTGACGCGCACATGATCGGCCAGCGTAAAGCGGCGCTCGAAGGCGCGGGTGGCGATGCCGCGATGCAGATAGGTCTTGGCCTCGTCCTCACCCGCCTTGCGGGCGGAGACGACGAGCTGATGCTCCTTCAGCTCCACCGACAGGTCGGCATCCGAGAAACCGGCCACGGCGATCGAGATGCGCCAGGCATCGTCGGCGGTCTTTTCGATATTGTAGGGAGGGTAGCTGGGCTGGGCGACGTCGCTGGACAGGGCCCGGTCCATCAGGTCGGCGATCTGGTCGAAGCCGACGGTTGCGCGGTAAAGCGGTGCGAAATCAAAGTGACGCATGGGTCATCCTCCATTGAGCGATACCATATGTGATGCGCCTTCCCGGCATGGGACAGGCGGCTTTGCCTTGACCGGAGCCCTGCTGAGGCACCCCGGGTGCGATTTAGGTGGGGAGGGGTTTCGGGGGTTTCAAGCCCCGCCCGTCAGGGCCGGACGAAGCGCGCGCCGATATCCTGCCTTGCGCCGCCGCCCACGGTGATGCGCCGTGCCCCGGCGGTGACCTTGGGGCGGGCATCCTCGCGGTTCAGCCGTCCGGAGAGTTCGGGCACGAAGGCCTGTAGGCTGGGCCCGAAGGCCTCGCCCGCATCCGTGCCCGACGAGATCACAGACAGGATACGCAAACGTCCGTTCTCGCGTACGAAGACCGGGGCGCCAGACGAGCCGAAGGTCACGTCGCAATCGAAGCCCAGGATATCGCCGCGATAACGCTGGGTCATCTGACAATCGGGCTCGCGCGAGAGCACTTCCTCGCGCCCGCGCCCATAGGAGACGACGCTGACATCGGTGCCCTCGGCGGGCACCTCATGCACCCGGAACGGATCCGCTTCGGCGCTCGCCACCGGCGCTTCGAGTTTGAGCAGCGCGACATCGCTCGAGACTGCCTCGGTTCGGGTGGCCGAGCCCTTGCTGCGCATCACCGCCTCGTAGCGCTCCGGCACCACCCAGCGCAGCACGCGCCGGGCGGTGATCTCGGAGCCGCGATGATAGCCGGCGCGAAACACCATGCCCCGGGCGGGCCGTGGTGCGCCGGTTTTGGCATCGAAGACGCAATGCGCCGCCGTCAGCACCAGATCGCGCCCGATCAGCGCGCCGGTGCAGAAGCCGCCGGGCAGGTCGAGCCGCCCGACCGCCTCCCAGCCGAGCAGCTCGCCGCGGTTGTCCATGACGTCGAAGGCCGTGCGCTGCTGCGCCTCGGCGGCGGGCAGCGCGGCGCAGAGCGCGAGGCCGAACGCGGCGAGATATCTCAGGGACGGATGAATTTCGCCCCCGTTTCCCGCCGCATCCCTGCGGCGACCGTCTCGCGCACCGATTCCACCGACATGGCGTCGCGCAGCGTGGCGAGCGAGCTGTCGAGCTCGGCCCCCAGCGAGACCGGCATGCCTTCGGCATCGGCCTTGGCCGAGATCACCGAGACGATGCGCGGCGTGCCGTCCTCGAAGGAAAAGACCGGCGAGCCGGAGCTGCCGAAATCCACCTGACAGGAGAGCACGAAGGCGCGTTCCTGCCGGTCGAGCACATTACAAAGGCCCTGGAGCGAGGGCGCCTCGGAGCGGTCATGCGCGTAGGAGACCACGCTGACCTCGGCGCCGCGCCGCGGATGCGGGCCGGTCTGGAACGGCGTGATCGTGGTGTTGCGGATCGGCAGTTGCAGCTCGATCAGCGCGATATCCCTGCCGACGCGGTCGGCGCTGGCGGGCGCGTTGAAATCATAGTCGGGATGCGCCATGGCGCGGCGCAC
Source organism: Salipiger abyssi (assembly GCF_017311415.1). Taxonomy (GTDB): domain Bacteria; phylum Pseudomonadota; class Alphaproteobacteria; order Rhodobacterales; family Rhodobacteraceae; genus Salipiger; species Salipiger abyssi_A. The sequence continues at coordinate 571,021 of NZ_JAEKIS010000001.1, forward strand.
CCGGCGATAGGCCGAGGCGCGACCGCTGCGCCAGCCGGCGAGAAACTGGATGTCCTCCACCGCGACCGGCGCGCCGCTGGCGCTGTCATAGAGGCAATGCGCGGCGGTCAGCACCAGGTCGGGCGCGATCAGCGCGCCGGTGCAAAAGGCCTTGCCCGCCAGTTCCAGCCGGCCCACCGCCTCCCATTCGCGGCCGTCCTCACGGCTCTGCATCGAGAACAGCCCGCCATCGGCATGCGCCGCCGACGTCAGGCAAATCGCCAGAATTGCCAGAAATACCCGCACCGTCTTCCCCTCTGTCGTGCGACGGGGATAAAGGCGAGATTTGTCAAAAATTGGGCAGATGCGCCGCTTTCGGGTCTGACGCGGCGTTATCCCGCCGCGCCGAGCGCGCGCGGTTTCGGCCCGCCGGTCGCCCAGTCGAGCAGCTCGACCGTATGCACCACGGGCACGTCGGTGCCAGAGCCGATCTGCATCATGCAGCCGATATTGCCCGCCGCGATTATATCCGGGGCCTTGGCCTCCAGCGTGCGGATCTTGCGGGTTTTCAGCTGCCCGGAGATTTCGGGCTGCAACAGATTGTAGGTGCCGGCGCTGCCGCAGCAGAGATGGCTGTCGGCGGGCTCCACCACCTCGAATCCCGCGCGTTTCAGCAGGGTCTTGGGGTGGGTCTTGATCTTCTGCCCGTGTTGCAGCGAGCAGGCGGCGTGATAGGCGACGCGCGTGTCCTTCGCGGCGCCCTCCGGCAGCTCCAGCGTCATCAGCAGTTCGCTGATATCCATGGCCCGCTCGGAGACCCGCGCCGCGTCGGCGGCGAGCGGCTCGTTGCGGAACATATGGCCGTAATCCTTCACCGTGGTGCCACAGCCGCTGGTGTTGATGACGATGGCGTCGAGCCCCTCGCCGTCGATCTCGTCACACCAGGCGCGGATATTGCGCGCGGCGGAGGCGTGGCTGTCGTCTTCCTTGCCCATGTGATGGGTCAGCGCGCCGCAGCAGCCGGCGCCCTTCGCCACCACCACCTCGCAGCCGAGCCGGGTGAGCAGCCGGATCGTGGCGTCGTTGATATCGGTGTTGAGCGCCTTCTGCGCGCAGCCGGTCATCAGCGCCACGCGCTTCTTGCGCGGCGCACTGGGCGCAAAGCTCTGCGGATCGTCGTTGCGGCTGACCGGCGGGATGGTCTTCGGCGCCATATCGAGCATGGCGCGCAGCCGCGCATCGGGCATCAGACGCCTGAACGGCTGGCCGAGCTTGGCGCCCAGCAGCGCCAGCCGGAACCGCCCGGGATAGGGGATGATCCGCGCCAGCAGCCAGCGCAGGGCGCGGTCGCTCCACGGGCGCTGATAGCGTTTCTCGATATAGGCGCGGGCGTGATCGACCAGATGCATGTAATGCACGCCCGAGGGGCAGGTGGTCATGCAGGCGAGGCAGCTCAGGCAGCGGTCGATATGTTTGACCGTCTTCTCGTCCGGATCGCGGTCGTTCTCCAGCATGTCCTTGATCAGGTAGATGCGCCCGCGCGGGGAATCCAGCTCGTCGCCCAGCACCTGATAGGTCGGGCAGGTGGCGGTGCAGAAGCCGCAGTGCACGCAGGCGCGCAGGATCTCGTTGGCGCGCGCGATGCCGGGCTCTTGCAGTTGCTCTTCGGTGAAATTGGTCTGCATCTCGGCTCTCAGGACATCAGCATCCGGGCGGTGGCGAGCCCGAACCAGGGAAGGGTGGTGACCAGCAGGCCGATGATGGTGACGCCGCGCCGCAGCTGGGGCACGCGGCGGTGCAGGGTCAGCGCCAGCATGGCGATGGCGAGCACCCAGGCGAACCAGAGCAGCGCCAGCGCGGCAAAGAGCATGCCGCCCGCCTGCAACCAGATCGCCGCCAGTGCCGCGGCAACGACCCCCAGCGCCAGCGACAGCAGCAGGGCCAGCGACTGGCCGAGCTGGAGGATCAGCGCAAAGAGCAGCGGCCCGGCGACAAAACAGAGGGTGAAGACGGTGAGGGTTTCCGGCGTCATGCCATAAGCCCCGGATTCAGCACGCCCCGCGGGTCGAACCGTGCACGCAGGCCCTGGCTCAGCGCCGCCACCGGCGCCGGTTCGGGCTGGAAGACCGGGCTTTCGCCCTCGCCGCGCACCCTTGTGGCGTGGCCGCCGAAGGCGCCCAGCCGGGCTCGGGCATCGCTGCCCTCGGGCAGCAGCGCCCAGATCAGCCCGCCGCCCCAGTCGAAGAGCGTGGCCTCCGCCCCGAGCCGCGCCGCCAGTTCCGGCCCGTCCGAAGGTTTGCACGAGATCCGCCAGACATCGCCGGCGCGGGTATGAAACGGCGCCACGTCACGGATATCGCGCCAGAGCGCGGCGTTGCGCTCCGGGTCGGTCTCGATCCGCACCGCGCTGCCGGCGAAGAGATCGCGCAGCCGCCCGGCGCGATAGGCGACCGACTCGGCAAAGCCCTCGACCCGCAGCAGCGTCAGCGGCGCGCCCTCCGGGCCCTCGGGCAGATGCGCCGCGCCGGAAATGTCGAAGGGCGATCCCAGCGCCCGCGCCATCGCGTCGGTGGCCGCCCCTTGCGTCAGCCCGTCCAGCAGCACGCTCGCCACCGCCTCGGGCTTCGGCAGCACCTTGAAGGCGACCTCGGTCAGCACCCCCAGCGTGCCCCAGCTTCCGGCCATGAGCTTGACCAGATCGTAGCCGGTGACGTTCTTCATCACCCGCCCGCCATTGCGCAGGATCTGGCCAGCCCCGTCGACAAAGCGCACGCCCAGCATGTAATCGCGGCAGGCGCCGGCCTGCACCCGGCGCGGCCCCGAGGCATTTGCCGCCGCCATGCCGCCCACGGTTGGCGCGCCTGTCGTGCCAAGCAGCCCGCGATGATCCATCGGCTCGAAGGGCAGGCGCTGGCCCTCGGCCTCCAGCGCCGCCTCGATCTCGGCCAGCGGCGTGCCGGCCCTGGCCACCAGCGTCAGCGCGCCGGGCTCGTAAAGCACGATGCCCGACAGCCCGCCGGTTTCCAGCACCTCGCCGGTGCTCCACCCGATGGCCCGCGTGCCGCCGCCGCGCAGCCGCAAGGGCCCCGATGCCGCCTTGATCGTCTCGGCCAGCTCTGCCTCTGTCTCAGGTCTCATGTGTTTCCATTGGCTCTAAATATCCCGGGGAGTCCCGGCCCCGGCCGGGACGGGGCAGCGCCCCAAATCTCACTCCGCTGCCACCACGCGCCGCGCCGCCGACACGTCCAGCGGAAACACCTTGGCGGGGTTCAGCAGCCATTCGGGGTCGAACACGTCCTTGACCGCCATCTGCACCTCCAGATCCGCCGCGCCGTATTGCACGGTCATCAGGTCGCGCTTTTCGATCCCCACACCGTGCTCGCCGGTCAGGCAGCCGCCGACCTCGACACAAAGCTTGAGGATTTCCGCGCCGAAGCGCTCGCAGAGCTCCAGATCGCCGGGCTTGTTGGCGTCGAAGAGGATCAGCGGGTGCATATTGCCATCGCCCGCGTGGAACACATTGGCCACGCCCAGCCCGAACTCCGCCGACATCTCGCCGATGCGCCGCAGCACAAGCGGCAGCGCCGAGACCGGGATCGTGCCGTCGAGACACATGTAATCGTTGATCTGGCCCATGGCGCCGAAGGCGCTCTTGCGGCCGAGCCAGATCCGCGCCGCCTCGTCGGCATCCTGCGCTTCGCGCAGCTCCACCGGATCGTGGCGGCGGGCGATTTGCAGGATCAGCCCGAGCTGTTCGGCGATCTCGGCCTCCGAGCCCTCGACCTCGACGATCAGCAGCGCCTCGCAGTCGGGATAGCCGGCATGGGCAAAGGCCTCGCAGGCCTCGATACAGGGGCGGTCCATGAATTCGATCGCCACCGGCAGCACGCCGGCCTTGATGATGTCCGACACGCATTCGCCGGCCACCTCGTTCGAGCCGAAGCCCATCAGCACCGGGCGCGCGCCCTCGGGTTTGCGCAGGATGCGCAGGGTCGCCTCGGTCACCACGCCGAGCTGGCCTTCGGAGCCGCAGACCACCCCCAGCAGGTCGAGCCCGCCGGCATCGAGATGCGCGCCGCCCAGCTCGATTACAGTGCCGTCCATCAGCACCATGGTGACGCCCAGCAGGTTGTTGGTTGTGACGCCGTATTTCAGGCAATGCGCACCGCCGGAATTCATCGCGATATTGCCGGCGATGGCGCAGGCGAGCTGCGACGAGGGGTCGGGGGCGTAGAAGAATTCCTCCTCCTCGACGGCGCCGCTGACCGAGAGGTTCGTGCGCCCGGTCTGCACCCGGATGAAGCGGTTGGCGTAATCGGTTTCCAGCACCTCGTTCATCCGCGCCACGCCCAGGATCACTGAATCCGCCGTCGGCAGCGCGCCGCCCGCCAGCGAGGTGCCCGAGCCGCGCGGCACCACCGGCACGCCCTCCTCGTGGCAGATCGTCAGCACCGCCGAGACCTCTTCGGTGCTTGCAGGCAGCACGGCGCAGAGCGGCGGGCAGCGATAGGCGGTGAGCGCGTCGCATTCATAGGCGCGGGTCTCGGCGGGGTCTTCGATCACCGCGTCATCCGGCAGCACGGCGCGCAGCCGCGCCACGATCTGCGCCTTGCGCGACAGCACGCGCGTATCCGGTTCCGGCATCTGCATCGGATGGCCCTCCCTGCGAAATTGGTAAAATCATATAACCAATTCGACCCGGATGCCAGAGCTTTTCCCCTGCGCGCCCGCGCCGCCTTGCGTCTTGCCGCGAAAAGATAGCACTACTGGCGCATGGACTGGGTTAAGATCATTCATATTCTCTGCGTCATGGGCTGGATGACCTCCATCTTCGCCGTGCCGCGCGCGCTGATCTACTGGAAGCGCGAATACACGCGGCTGGACGAGTTCGGCCCGCTGGGCGACCTGACGATCCGGCTTTACCGGTTCTCCGCCGGGCTGGCGGTGATCGCGGTGATCACCGGGCTGTGGCTCGGCTGGTTCTGGGACTGGGCCGGCTGGGTGCATCTCAAGATCGCGCTGGTGGCGCTTCTGGCGGTGCATTACGTCTGGACCGGCCGGATGGTGATGCGGGCCCGGCGCGGGCTCTTCCGGGAATCCGAGCTGTTCCTGCGCATCTTCAACGAAATCAGTGTGCTCGGCGTCATCGCGGTCCTCTGGGTCGTGGTGGTCAAGCCGTTCTGAGCCGATGGTCTGGCTCGATCAGCTTGGCTATTTCACCCCGCTCGACCTGGTGGCGACGGTGCTGCTGGCGATAAGCTGGCTCGGCTGTTCCTTTGCGGTCGAGAACCCGCTGGCGAAACGGCCCTCGGTGTCGCGGCTGATGGCGAATTACCGGCGCGTCTGGATGCACGAATTCGTCACCCGACAGCCGCGCATCTTCGACGCGCAGATCGTCGCCTCGCTGCGCCAGAGCACCGCCTTCTTCGCCTCCGCCTCGATGATCGCCATCGGCGGGATCTTTGCGCTGCTCGGCAATGCCGATCAGTTGCGCGGCGTGGCGGGGGATCTGGCGGCGGGCGATGCGCCGGTGGTGGTCTGGGAGGTCAAGCTCATGCTGACGCTGCTCTTTGCCGCCAACGCCTTTCTGAAATTCGTCTGGTCGAACCGGCTTTTCGGCTATTGCTCGGTGATGATGGGGGCTGTGCCCAACGAGCCGACCGAGACCGCCTATGCCCGCGCCGCCAAGGCCGCCGAGCTCAATATCTTTGCCGCGCGCAGCTACAATCGCGGGTTGCGGGTGGTCTATTTCGGCATCGCCTCGGCGGCTTGGCTGGTCGGAGCCGAGGCGCTGATCGCGGCGACGCTGGTCACGCTGGTGGTGATCCTGCGCCGCGAATTCGCATCGCAGTCGCGCGCGGTGCTGCTCGAAACCGACGCAGAGGGCTGAGCGTCGGGGCAAAGCGCTTGCAAATCCGCGGCAAAAGCTTTGCTCTCGGCGGGAGCCGCCTTGCAAGGATGCCCGCCATGACCACCGATCCCTTCTTTCACCCGATCTCTGGATTCGAACTTCCGCGCTACGCGGGGGTGCCGAGCTTCATGCGGCTGCCGCTGCTTCCGCCCGAGCATGAGCGTTTCAGAGAGGTGGAGATCGGTATCGCGGGCGTGCCCTGGGACAGCGGCACCACCAACCGCCCCGGTCCCCGCCACGGGCCGCGCCAGCTCCGCGATGCCTCGACGATGATTCGTGCCGAGCATCCGGTGACCGGGCTGCGCCCCTTCGAGGCGAAGGCCTGCGCCGATCTCGGCGATGTCGGGCCGAATCCGGCGGATATTCTCGACAGCATGGAGCGGATCACCGCGTTTTACGGCAAGCTGATGCGCAACGGCACGCGACCGCTGACGGCGGGCGGCGATCACCTGACCTCGCTTCCGGTGCTGCGTGCGCTGGCGCGCGAGGAGCCGCTGGGCATGGTGCATTTCGACAGCCATACCGATCTCTACAACTCCTATTTCGGCGGCACGATGTATACCCACGGCACGCCGTTCCGCCGCGCGGTGGAGGAGGGGCTTCTTGACCCGAAGCGCGTGGTGCAGATCGGCATCCGGGGCAGCATGTACGACCGCGAGGACCGCGATTTCGCCGCTGCCAACGGCATCCGCATTGTCCCGATCGAGGAATTCCACGCCCGTGGTGTGGCCGATGTGATGGCCGAGGCGCGCGATATCGTCGGTTCCGAGCCCTGTTACGTCAGCTACGATATCGACTTTGTCGATCCGACCTTTGCGCCCGGCACCGGCACGCCCGAGGTCGGCGGGCCGAACAGTTATCAGGCGTTGCAGGTGGTGCGCGAGCTCGACGGGCTCGACATCGCCGGCGCCGATCTGGTCGAGGTCTCGCCGCCCTTCGACGCCAGCGGCGGCACCGCCTTTCTGGGTGTTTCGATCATGTTCGAGCTGCTTTGCGCGATGATCGGGTCTAAAGCGGCGGCCTGAGCCCGAGCGAGCGGCTTACTCGATTGGGCGGATTAGCTTGCGTTCCAGCACGCGCAGCACGGTGCGCAGATCGTGTCCGCGTTTCAGCACCTGCCCGTCCATGCCGATCACCGCGTATTCGCCCTGTCTGCTCCGCAGCTTGGGGCGTTTCTCGATGCGGTAGAGCGGGTTTTCGGCGGTGCGCCGGAAGACAGAGAACACCGCCACGTCGCGCAGCGAGGAAATCCCGTAATCGCGCCATTCCCCGGCCGCGACCATGCGGCCGTAGAGCGACAGGATGACATTCAGCTCAGTCCGGTGAAAGGCCACGACATCGCTCGTGCCCCCGCGCCCCGGAAAAGGAGTAAGGCTGTTCATACTGGATAAGCTGCGCTCGTTGCCGCCGCAAATCAAGAGTCTGGCGCGAAACTCGCTGTTTTCCCGGGCTGTGGCGGCTCGGGTGCCTCTGCCGTCCGCGCGACGCCGCGGGCGCATTCGCGGGCGTGGATGCCGAGCATCATCAGGGCCGGCCAGAGCAGATAGGCCTCGATCTCGATATTCTCGCCGAAGGATAGCAGCACCAGCACCATGCAGAGCCCCAGGGGCAGGCGTCCGCGCGCCCCCTGTGCCGCATCCTTGAGCGCGAGGCCGATCTGCCAGATCAGCGGCACGGCAAAGGCCAAGAGCCCCACCAGCCCCTTGACGAAGAGCAGGCCGAACCAGGTGTGGTGGCTGCCGATGGGCATGTATTCCACCAGATGCGGGCCGGGCTGCACGGTGCCGTGGCCGAACCAGACCGCCTCTTCCTGCCAGCGCTCATGGGCAATGCGTTGCAGCGTGGCGCGCACGCGGGTGCTGTCGGAGCGGGCGGATTTGAAGCCGTCGATGCCGGCGCCGATGGTCCGCGCGAGCCACGGCCCGGTGATCGCAAGCGAGGCGGTGAGCCCGGCCAGCACCGCCCAGGCCCAGCTGCGCAGCACCAGCGGCATCATCCGCGGCCCGATCGTGCAGGCGACGAGCCCCACCAGCCCCATCCGCGATTTCGATGCGAGGATCATCAGCGTGCCGGCGGCGATGCCCGCCGCGCGCCAGCGGTTCTCTTTCTCCTCCAGCGCGAACAGCACCATCGTGACCCCCAGCAGCGCCGCAAAGGGCGACCAGGGCGCGTAGAACTGCCAGCGCGGCGTCCAGGAGGCGGGATCGTAGGTGAAGAAGAACACCGAAAAATATTCCGGCCCCGGCCCGCCCACCGCCTTGAGCGGCGAGGTCCAGATGCGCTCGGGCAGGCCGATATAGGGCGCGATGAGCAGCGCGGGGGCGATGCAGAGGGTCCAGAACCCCAGGCGACATTGCGCCCGGATCAGTACCTCGCGCCGCACCGGCAGGATCGCCCCCGCCAGCGGAAAGAGCGCCAGCAGCGCCCAGCCCTTGGCCCAGCCGATGGAGGATTTGATCGTCTGCTTGAGCCCCAGATCCCAGTTCAGATGCCCGGCCCAGAGCGCCACCAGCATGACCAGCATGCCGAGCATCCAGGCCCAGATCACCGGCGGCACCGTCCCGGTGGCGCGCAGATCGTCGCGGATCGCCGGGCCGAGATAGAGCGACAGCACCACCAGCCCCGCCAGCAGCCAGGCCAGCACCGGCCCGACCACGTAAAGCGCGCCGATCCCGTAGAACGGCCAGGTCCAGAGGATCGTCTTCCAGACCATGGATTCGGCGGGGGTCTGCGGCGCAATCATGCCAGACGCCCTTTCTCGGAGAGCAGACGCTCGATCAGCGCGCGGCGGATCCAGCCCAGCGACAGGGCGAAGAACAGCAGGAAACTGGCGGCGCCACCGGCGGCAATGGCGAGCTTTTTGCGCGGCGAGGTCGGGCTGTCGGGCAGGGTCGGGTCTTCGAGCACCTGCACCAGCGGATAGGAAGCGTAGATATCGGCCTTGCTCGACTGCGCCCGCGCGATGGCGGAGGCAAAGACCGCCTCGGCGACGTTGAAATCCCGTTGCAGGTCTTCCAGCCGCGCCGCAAGCGGCGCCAGACGCTCCAGCCGCGCGGTCTGAATGCTGAGCAGCGCGCGCAGCTCTGCCAGCTCGGCCTCAAGCCCCGCACGTTCCGATTCCTGCCGCACCAGCTCGGTCAGAAGCGCCGCGCGGGCACCGTCGGAGGAGCGTTCCAGCGCGCCGGACAGACCGGTCAGCGCCGTGGCGCGGGCCTCGGCCTTGTCGCGGGCGGAGGCCATGGCCGAGGCCGCCTTGACCACCTCCGGGTGACGCGCGCCATAGCTCGCGCGCGCCTCGGCCAGATCGCTGGCGGCCAGCGCCATCGCCTCGATCAGCGCGATATAGGCGGTGTCGCCATTGAGCCGCAGGATGCGGGCGGCGGTTTCCGCATCGGTGCCGAGCCGCGCCTCCAGCCCGCGCACGGTGGCGAGCTTGCGCTCGTATTCGGCGGCGGCGGTGTCGATGCGGCCGCGCAGGTCGTCGGCCTCGTCGAGCTGGCGGTTGTATTGCGCGACCGAATGCAGCCCGCTCTCGTCGCGCAGCCGCGAGATTTCGCTCCGCGTCGCGGCAACCGAGTCGCGATATTCCCGGATCGCGTCGAGCCCGCCGGTCTGGCGGCTCTCCAGCTCGTCGCCGCGCAGTCGGTCGATCTCGACGAAAAACGCCTCGAGCAACGCGGCGTTGCGCGCCTGCGCCGCATCGGGATCGGGCCCGGTGATCTTTACGTGCATGAAGGCGGTCTGGTCCACGAGCTGGACCTGCGGCTTGCCGAACGCCTTGGCGTCGATGTCCAGACGCCGCGCCGCATCCTTCAGCACGCGGTCGGCGGCGAGCAGGCGCTTGTAGGTCTCGGTCGGGCTGATGGAATTGCTGGAAAAGGCCGAGTTGGCATGGCTCGACGCCTGCCCGATCTCGGCGAGATTCACTGAAGAGGCAGAGCCCGAGCCCGGCAGGATCAGCGACATATGGCTGGCAAAGACCGGCGCGGCGGTCTTGAGATAGCCGGTGATCGGCGCCCAGATCCCGGCCAGGCCCAGCGCACAGATCCACACATAGCGCGGCAGGCGGCGGCGGTCGGTCACCGACCCGCCGATCAGCGCGCGGCGCAGAAAGCGGCGGCGTTTTCCGGGCGTTGCCTTGGCGGCGGGCAGCTCTGTCGTGGCGGTGTCTTGCAGGGTCATCGGCGGGTCTCCTTCGCCGCCGAAACTACTCTGCCTTGTGGTCGCGCGCTCTCGCGCAACGGTGGGGAGAAAGGAGGCGTTTACCCCGCCGCCTATCCTTTCGGGTATGCGCTCAGAACAGCCCCGCGTCGCGCGCCACAATGGCCGCCTGGGTGCGGTTGTTGACCTCCAGCTTGCGATAGAGCGTCTTCATATGCAGCTTGATCGTCGGCTCGGTGAGATCGAGATCGCGGGCGATCTCCTTGTTCGACTTGCCCTCGGTGAGCCCCGCCAGCACCTCCATCTCGCGCTTGGTCAGGCGCTCGGCCATGGGGTGAGTCTTGGTCTCTTCCGGCGCGGTCATAAAGCCGATGGGGGCGTATTGCTCGCCCATGGCCATGAACTTCACCGCATTGACCAGCGATTTCGCCGGCAGGGTCTTGGGGATGAAGCCGGCGGCACCGAGGCTCAGCGCCTGTTCCGCCACTTCGCGCGTGGCCTGGCCGGAGATCAGCGCCACGCGCTGGCCGCCCTTCATGCCGATCGCCTCGGTGAGACTGTCCAGACCGTTCATGCCGGGCATCTTGTAATCCAGCAACACCAGGTTGTACGCCTCGTCCTCGCGGATGCGCTCGCAGGCCTCGTCAAAGCTTGCCGCGCTGCCCAGTTCGATATCGTCCTCGGCGCCCAGAAACGCGATCAGCGTATCCCGCAGCAGGTCGTGGTCGTCGGCAATCAGCACTCTCATCTGGCGCGATCCTTTCTTGAACTGGTCGGCAAAGCTACCGCCGGTCTCTGACCATTTTAAGGCATTGCTAACCAAGTGTAACCGAGAACCCGGCTAGGGCCTATATCCCTTCGGATAGGCGCTGCGCCGCCCGCATCGTTAACCGCAGCTTTCGGAGCGCGGGGGGCGCCGCCGCGTCCGGACGGTCGCGAATGCGTGCCGCGCCCATCCCGGCGCGAAATTGCGAGAATCGGGGGTGGCGGCGCACGGATAGGGCGAGTTCAACACCTGCCCTGGAGCCCCCGATGAAACATCAGCCGACCCTCGCCTTCCGTGACGCAACCCTTGTCGCCGATCTGCCGAAACGCCCGATCCTCGGGCTGCCCGTGGTGAATGCCACCACCGAAGCGACCGTGAACGCCCTGCTCTCGGGCGCGGCGCGCAGCGTGTTTTTCCTCAATGCCCATTGCGCCAACCTGCGCGCCGGCAATCGCGAGTATGCCGATGCCCTCACCCGAGCCGATATGGTGCTGCCCGACGGCATCGGGGTCGAGCTGGCCGCGCGTATGACCGGCGGCGGGCTGACCGAGAATCTCAACGGCACCGATTTCACCCCCGCCCTGCTGCGTCAGGCGGCGCGGCACGGGATGTCGGTCTTTCTCTTCGGCGCGCAGCCCGGCACCGCCGAAAAGGCCGCGCTGACGCTCGCCGCAAAGATCCCCGGCCTGCGCATCGCCGGCACGCTCGACGGCTACGAAGGCGCCGCCGATCCCGAAGCGGCCATCGCGCGAATCAACACCTCCGGCGCCGATATCCTGCTGGTCGCCATGGGCGTGCCGATGCAGGAGCTGTGGATCGACCGCCACCTGCCCGAGCTGCGCCCCCGGCTGGTGCTGGGCGTCGGCGCACTCTTCGATTTCCTCGCCGGCAATGTCCGCCGCGCGCCCGCCGCCGTGCGCAAGGCTAGGCTGGAATGGGGCTGGCGACTGATGCAGGAGCCGCGCCGGCTGGCCAAGCGCTATCTGATCGGCAACGGCACTTTCCTTGCCCGCGCCTCGGTGCATGCGCTGCACGTCGCCGGGCGCGAGGCTGTGGCCAAGCGCGCGCTCGACATGGCGCTGAGCGCAACGCTGCTGGTCATGCTCGCCCCGGTTCTGCTGCTCGTGGCGGCGCTGATCCGGCTGGAAAGCAAGGGCCCCGCGCTCTTCCATCAGCAGCGGGTCGGGCGTGATGGGCGGCCCTTCACCATCCTCAAGTTCCGCACTATGCATACCGATGCCGAGGCGCGGCTGGCGGCGATCCGGGCGCAATCCGACCGGCAGGGCATCTGCTTCAAGTCGCGCCACGATCCGCGCGTGACGCGGGTGGGCCGGTTCCTGCGCCGCTATTCGGTGGATGAGCTGCCGCAGATCCTCAACGTCTTCAAAGGTGACATGTCGCTGGTCGGCCCGCGCCCTGCGCTGCCCTCCGAGGTCGCGGCCTATCCCGCCGCTGCGCTGGAGCGGCTGAAGGCGCGGCCCGGCATCACCGGGCTCTGGCAGGTCTCGGGCCGTGCCGATATCGGCTTCGACAAGATGGTCGACATGGATGTGGCCTATGTCCGCTCGCGCAGCGTGCTGCTCGACCTGATGCTGCTGGCGCTGACCGCGCGGGCGGTGCTGTCGGGGCGCGGCGCCTACTGAGCGCGACGGGACAGGCACCTATCCCAACGGATAGGTGCCCGATCCTGATGTCCGGCTGCTTTTTGCCCCGCAACATGGCAGTTTATCCCTAACACAACATGAGGCCCGACCGATGCTCTTCCCCCGCCTTGCGACCGCCGCTCTTGCAACCGCGCTTTTCGCGCTGCCCGCCGGGGCCGAAACCCTGCCCATGCCCACCGGGCCGGTGATCCTGACGATCTCCGGCGAGATCGAGAATACCAATGGCGACGGCACCGCCGCCTTCGATCTCGACATGCTGCGCGCCCTGGGCGAGAGCGAGATCGTCACCGAAACCATCTGGACGCCCGACACCCATACCTTCACCGGCGTGCGGCTCAAGACACTGCTCGACCATGTCGGCGCCGAGGGTGACGAGATCACCGCCATGGCGATCAACGATTACGGCGTGACGATCCCGTTCGAAGACGCGACCGAAACCGGCCCCATCGTCGCCTACGAGATGGACGGCGCGCAGATGTCGCGCCGCGACAAGGGCCCGCTCTGGGTGATTTACCCGTTCTCCTCTTCGAGTGACTACCGCACCGAAGTGATCTATTCCCGGAGCATATGGCAGCTCGACCGGATGACGATCGAAGAATGACCGAAGCCTTTTCGAACCGTCGAAAAGGTGATGCTTCCCTGTGGCGCCGCGGCCGGCTCTTGCTGGCTGCGGTCGGTCTGCTTTGCGTGATCGCGATCACCTTTCTGGTGTCCGAGATCGTGCAGGAGATGCGCTTTCTCAATTCTGCCAGCTCCGACAATGTCCACTGGGTGCTGTCGCAGGCCGAGGTGGAGTTTCTGGAGTTCCACAACGCCATCGACCTCGCGCGGCAGAGCGACGACCCTGAGACGCTGAACGCGGTGATTGTCGAGTTCGACGTGTTCTACAGCCGCATGATGACGCTCGGCACCGGCTCGCTCTATGCCGATCTGCGTGCCATCGGGAATTTCGGCTATCCGGTCTCGGTCATCCGCGAAAAGCTCGACGCGATGATCCCGCTCATCGACGGCAGCAGGCCCGAACTGCGCGCCGGGCTCGGCACGCTGGCGGCGGAGGCCGACGAGATCCGCCCGCTGCTGCGGCGGGTGGCGACGACCGGGCTCCAGTTCTTTGCCGAACGCTCGGACGAAAGCCGCAGCTCGGTGGCGGTCACCATGCTGCGGCTGGCGCTGATCACCGTGGCGCTGGTGCTGGCGCTGGTCGTGCTGCTGAGCCACACGCGGCGCGTCAGCAACCAGACCGAGCGGCGCGGTCAGGAACTGGCGGATGCCTATGCGCGGCTCAACACGATCCTGCAAACCTCGCTGGATGCGGTGGTGGTCTCGGACCTTCAGGGCAAGATCCTCAATTTCAACGCCGCCGCCGAGCGGATCTTTCAGTACAGCCGCGACGAGGTGATCGGCCGCAACATCGCCGAGGTTCTCATCCCCGACGATTACCGCGCCGCCCATGCGGCAGGCATGGCGCGGATGCGCGAAACCGGAGAGCACCGGGTCGTCGGACATGGCCGCATCCGGCTCGAATCGAAACGGCGCAACGGTCAGATCTTCCCGGTCGAGCTGGCCATCGAAAAGGCGCAGGCGGGCGAGGAAGAGGTGATGGTCGCCTTCCTGCGCGACATCTCGCACCGCGTCGCCTCGGAAAAGGAGCTGGTCGAGGCGCGCGACAAGGCGCTGGCCGGGGAAAAGGCCAAGGCCGAATTCCTTGCCATGATGACCCACGAGATCCGCACACCGCTGAACGGGCTGCTGGGCAATCTCGCGCTGCTGGACAAGACCCCGCTCTCTTCCGCGCAGGGCCGCTATGTCCGCAATATGCAGATCTCGGGCGGCGTGCTGATGCACCATGTCGACACGGTACTGGATGTGGCGCGGTTCGAATCCGGCGTCTCCGTCGCACGGGAAGAGGTCGTGCATATCGGCGAGCTGTTCCAGAACATCGTGGATTCGCAGGCCAGCGCCGCCGAGGCCAACGGCAACCAGATGCTCTGGGGCTGGGTTGGCGAGCCGGCGGACTGGGTGCGGATCGACGCCTCGCGGCTGCGGCAGGTGCTGCTCAACCTCGTGGGCAACGCGACCAAGTTCACCCGCGACGGGCGCATTCTGATAGAGGCGGAGCGCTCTGCCGAGACGACGGGAGAGATGCTGGAGATCCGGGTGATCGATTCCGGCATCGGCATTTCCGAAGAGGATCAGGAGCGGGTCTTCAACGATTTCCAGACGGTGGGCGACGCGAATTTCGCCGGACAGGCCGGCACCGGGCTGGGGCTTGGCATCGCGCGGCGCTTTGTCGAGGCGATGGGCGGCGAGATCGGCGTGGAAAGCACCCCGGGCGAGGGCAGCGTGTTCTGGCTGCGCCTGCCGCTGGTCCTTGCCGACGGTCCCGGAAAGCCGGAGGAACACTCCGCAGCAGCGCCTGAAGCGCCCGGTCGCGACATCCTTCTGGTGGAGGACAACGAGATCAATCTGGAGCTGGCGCGCGAGATGCTGACGGGCCTCGGCCACCGGGTGACCGAAGCCCGCGACGGCGAGCAGGCGGTGGCCGCCGCCAGCGGGCACCGGTTCGACCTGATCCTGATGGATATCCGCATGCCCCGGCTCGACGGGCTCGGCGCCACCCGCGCCATCCGTTCGGGCGCCGGCGCCAGCCGCGACGTGCCCATCGTGGCGCTCTCGGCGAATGTGCTGCCGGAGGCGCGGGACAGCTTTACCGAGGCCGGCATGACGGGCTTTCTGCCGAAACCGCTGACCGAGGACGGGCTGCTCCAGGTCATCGCCCGCTTCTGCTCCGGCGCAAAGCCGGCGCCCGACCCCGCGCCTCAGCCGCCTGAACCGGCAATCAGCCCGATGGACAGGCTGCGCCGCCGCTACGAGGACGAGACCCGCACGCTCTTCGACTGGCTCGCCACCGGTCCTGCCGACCGGGCAGAGATCGCCCATCGGGCGCATCAGGTGGCGGGCAGCGCGGCGGCCTTCGGGCAATCGGAGCTGCGCGAGGCGCTGGTGGCGGTCGAAATGGCGGCGGATCGCAATGCACCGGAACTGGGAGCCACCATCGCGGCGGCCCGCACCGCCTGGGAAAACGCGCCCGCGCCGACGCTCTCCTGACTACTGCCCGAGCACCGTCCCCGCGGCGGCCACCGCCCCCACCACACCGGCGGCTTCGGCCAGGTTGGTGACGCTGCTGTCATAGCAGGCGATGGAATCGCCGGGCAGCAGATAGGGGTCGTAATCGTCGCGGTCGGCGCGGCGCAGCATGTCCTCGATATTGCGCTCGATCACCGTCGAGACGCCGGTCATCGGGTTGCGCGTGAACAGGATCGCCGAGCGATGCGCGCTGGTCGCCCGCGCGCCGCCCACGCAATTGGTGTCGATCACCGCCTGCATGAATCGCGTGCCATAGGGCATCTCGCGCACCTCGCGCCCGATGGCCGAGGGGGCGTTGCCGGTGGCGGGCTGGGTCAGGTTGGAGAGGAACAGCGACACGCCCGGCGGGCTCACCGGGCCGGGGCGCATGAGATCGTCCTGAAAGCACTGGCGCGAGGGCACGGTGATCTCGTCGCCGGTCAGCAGCATCACGTCCACCGCATGCTGCCCCTCGAACACACCGCGCATATCAAGGTGATAGCTTTTGCCGCCGCGCCGCAGTTCGACCGCCGAGAGATCCGCATCGGGCCGCACCCCGCCGACCGAGCGCAGCGCCGCCGAGAGGTTGCGCGCCTCGGTGGAGGCGCCGAGCGCATTCTGGCGCAGCGTGTCGCGGTCGTCGGCGCCGCTATTGCCGATCTCGATCGCATGCGGCTCGAACACCGCGCCGGAAACCGCGACGCTGATGCTGGCGAAATCCGCCAGCCGCACGGAAATGCGCGGCGCCTCGTCATAGAACCCCTCGCTCACCAGCAGCCGGGCCAGCGCGGCCTCGACATCCTCGGGGCGCTGCCCCTGCGCGGGGATCGGCGGCAAGAAGGGCAGTTTGAGGCTGCCATCGCGCGACACGACGTAATCGCCGTTGAAGGTCTCGTCGTCGCTGACGCGGATATCCACCAGATCGTTGCGCGAGAGCCGCTCGCCGCGCAGCGCCGTGGCGACAAGCCCGCCGCCCTTGCCGCCGGCGCGGTCCACGGGGCGGCATTTCTCGGCGTTCATCCGCTCCGAGAGCAGCAGTGGCTCGGATTGGGTGGAAGTCACCGGGTCGCGATACTGCGCCTGATAGCCACCGCCCGCGCGGATCTGGCCGATATTCTCGGGCGAGGGCGCGGGGCCGCAGCCGGCGGTGAGGCCGAGGCTCAGACAGGTGCCGAGCAGAATGGTTCGAGCAGACGCCATGGAGATCCCTTGCAAACTCTCCTCATGGTTTAGCGCGATCCGGCGCCCGTGACTATTCGCGAGCGCGGTTGAGACCCCTACCCGAAGGGATAGGTCGCAATTCCTTCGCGGCCTGTTGCCCTCCTGCCGCGTCCGGGACAGCGGCGGCCGCTGCGGAATATTGGTTAGCGGAACCTTTAGAGGACGATGACCCGTGCCCAAACCCGCCACCTCCATGCTGAGCCACCTGCTGGCCTACGGCGCCTCCGAGATCGCGACGAAGCTGTCGCGTCTGGGCGTGGTGATCGCCGTGGCGCGCACGCTCGACGCCGCCGAGATCGGCGTGGCCGCTGCCGCGCTGGCCACCGGCGACCTGCTGAAATCGCTGACCGAAAACGGTGTCGGCCAGCGCATCATCGCGGCCTCGCAAGCCGAGCTCTCGGCCACCTGCAACCGCGCGCACGGGCTGTTCTGGGTCTGGTGCGGGGGGCTCTTCGCCGTGCAGTCGCTGATTGCAGGCGCGGTCTGGATGCTCACCGGCAATCCCGCGCTCGCCGCGCTGATCCTGGTGCTGGCCGGCGAATACCTCTTCATGCCGGGCGGGCTGGTGCAGACCGGGCTGGCGCTGCGTGCCGGCAAGCTGAAACAGACCGCCGCCATCGCCGGCGGTCAGGCGGTCATGGCCAACCTGATGTCGGTGGCGCTGGCGCTGGTCTGGCCCTCGGCGCTGGCGCTGGTGCTGCCGCGCCTGCTGACCGCGCCGTTCTGGCTGCTCTCGATGCGCCGCCTGCACCCGTGGTCGCACGACCCCGAGGCCGGCAAGGCGCCGATCCGCCCCTTCCTCCGCTTCGGCGCCCCGATCCTCGGCACCGAGATCGTCAAGACCGCGCGTCTGCATGCCGACAAGCTGATCGTCGGCGCGCTGCTCGGACCGGAGATCCTCGGGCTCTATTTCATGGCCTTCAACGCCGGCCTCAGCCTCGCCACCTCCTTCTCCGCCGCCTTCGCCGCCGTGCTCTTCCCGCATCTCTGCACCGGGGCCGACCGCGCCGCCGCCATGCGGCAGGGGCTCGCTGTCTCGATCGGCCTCGTCGCCCCGGCGGTCATCCTTCAGGCGGTGCTGGCGCCCTGGTACGTGCCGCTGCTGCTGGGCGAGGGCTGGGACGGGCTGGCCGAGCCGGTGTCGATCCTCTGCCTCGTGGCCATCCCGACCATGCTCTGGACCGCCACCGCCGGCTGGCTGCGCGCCGAGAATCGCCCGCTGGCCGAGCTGCGCGGCACCGCCATCCTCACCGCCGCGATGATCGCGAACACTGTGATCGCCGCGCCCTACGGTCTGACCGCCCTCGCCTGGGGTTACCTCGCGACCGCCTGCGTCACCATGCTGATGCTGTCGCGCCCTGCCCTGTCCCTCGCCCTCTTCCCCGCAAACCGGAGTGCCTGAGCCATGCCGCTGATTTCCGTGATCATCCCCGTCTACAACGCCGCAGAGATCCTGGAGCAGACCATCGCCGCGCTGCAAACCCAGAGCTTCACCGACTGGGAGGCCATCCTCGTCGAAGACGGCTCCAGCGACGAGAGCTTGCAGGTGGCCGAAATGCTGCGGGACGAAGACCCCCGCCTGACGCTGCTGCACAACCCCGGCAAGGGGCCGAGCACCGCCCGCAACTTCGGCGCGCTGGGTCGCGCCAGGGGCGAGATCCTTGCCTTCTGCGATGCCGACGACCTCTGGGAGCCGGGCAAGCTGGCCGATGTGGCCAAGGCGCTGACCGAGGGGTCCGCCGATGCGGTCTTCGGCGTGACCGGGTTCTTTCGCGACGACCCGGCGGAAATCCGCAGCCGCTCCACCATGCCTGCCGGGCCGGTCACCGTCTCGATGCTGATGGGCGAAAACCCGGTCTGCACGCTGTCGAACCTGTCGCTGCGCCGCTCGGTCTTTGCCGCGCTCGGCGGGTTCCGCGAGGACATGGTGCATAACGAGGATCTGGAATTCCTGATCCGTCTGGTGGGCCGGGGTCGCCGGCTCGAAGGGATCGACGCCGATCATGTCCGCTATCGCCTCAGCCCCAGCGGCCTCTCCGCCGATCTCGACGCGATGCGCGCCGGGCGGGAAGAGGCGCTGCGCACGGCGGCGGCCTTCGGCCATCCGCCCGAGCCGCGCGCCGAGGCGATCCACCTGCGCTACCTCGCCCGCCGCGCGCTGCGGCTGGGCGCCCCTACGGCGCTCGTGCGCCGGCTGGTGATCGAGGGCTGCCGCGCCGATGTCCGCGCCTTCCTGCTGCCCGCCCGGCGCGGCGCGCTCATCGCGCTGGCCGCCACCCTCCTGCCCGTCCTGCCGCGCCCCCTGCGCCGCGCCCTGTTCTCGAACTGAGGAAGCCTCCGATGCCCTACGCCTCCATCGTCGTCCCCGCCTACAACGCCGCCCGCACCCTGTCGGAAACGCTGCGCTCGCTCAGCGCGCAGAGCTTCCGCGATCTGGAAATCGTCGTGGTCGATGACGGCTCGACCGACAGCACCGCCGGGATCGCCCGCCTGCATGCGGCGCAGGACCCGCGCATCCGGCTGGTGCGCCAGTTCAACCGGGGCCTTGCCGGCGCGCGCAACAGCGGCATCGCCGCCAGCACCGGCGCGCTGATCGGGTTTTGCGATGCCGACGATCTCTGGCTGCCGGGCAAGCTTGCCGCCCATGTGATGCATCTCGACGGCGCGCCGGATGTCGGGCTGAGCTATTCCGGCTCGGCGCTGATCGACGAAGACTCCCGCCGCATGGGTCACGCACAGCGCCCGCGCCTGCGCGACGTGACCACCGCGCATGTGTTCAAGCGCAACCCGGTGGGCAACGGCTCGGCCCCGGTGATCAGGCGCGAGATGCTCGACGCCGTCGCCTGGCGCCCGGCGGTCGAGATCCAGCGCGACTGGGTGTTCGACGAGACCTTCCGCCAGTCCGAGGATATCGAGTGCTGGCTGCGGCTCTGCCTGCGCACCGACTGGATGATCGAGGGCGTGCCCGGCCTGCTCACCGAATACCGCATCAGCGGTGGCGGCCTCTCGGCGAATGTCGAGGCACAGTTTGCCTCCTGGGAGCGGATGGTAACCAAGCTGCGCCCGCTCGCGCCGGAATTCTTTGCCAAGCACGAGCCCGCCGCCCGCGCCTATCAGCTGCGCTATCTGGCGCGGCGCGCGGTGAGCAGCGGCGACGGTGCCGCCGCCTGCGATCTGATCGCCCGCGCCTTCGCACAATCCCGCACGCCCATCGCCGAGGAGCCCCTGCGCAGCCTCACCACCTGGGCCGCGGCCCATGCCACCGCCCGTTTCGGCAATGCACCGATGCGGCTCGCCCGCGCGGTGCTGTCCGCCGCCCGTACCTGATTGCCCTCCGAGGAGACCCAAGCCATGACCGACATGCCCCGCATCCTGCACCTCGTCGACGATGCCACCCCCGGCGGCGTCACCCGCGTGCTCAACCATATCCGCAGCTGCCCGCTGATGGCGCAGACCGCCCGGCACGAGCTCTGGACCGTCGCCCGCAACGCCGCGCTGCCGCGTTGCGAGGCGGACATGATCGTCTCGCATCTGAGCCTGAGCTGGCGCGGCCTGCCGGCGCTGATCTCGCTGCGCGCGCGTCACCCGGGCACCCCGCTGGTGCATGTGGAGCACAGCTATACCGAGGCCTTCACCGCGCTCAACGTCCGCGCCAAGCTGCGGTTTTTCACCATGCTGCGCACCGCCTATGCGCTTTTCGACCGGGTTGTCGCGGTGAGCGAGGCGCAGGGCGCATGGCTGACCCGCCGCCGCCTCGTGCCCGCCGGTGCGTTGCGGGTGATCCCGCCGGTGGTGGATCTCGCGGGTTTCCGTGCGCTGCCCGCGCCGCAGGGCGCGCCGCGTGTCATCGGCGCCATCGGGAGGCTGCATGGCCAGAAAGGGTTCGATGTGCTGATCCGGGCGTTTCGCGACCTGCCGCGCGACGATATCGAGCTGCACATCTTTGGCACCGGCCCCGAAGAGCAGGCGCTGCGCGCGCTGGCGGCGGAAGATCCGCGCATCCGTTTCTTCGGCCATGCGGACACTCCCGAGGCCGCGATGCAGGCGGTCGACATCGTGGCGATGCCGTCGCGATGGGAAGCCTTCGGACTCGTGGCGCTCGAAGCGCGCGCGGCGGGGCGCCCGGTGATCTGCACAAAGCTCGATGGCCTGCCGACCAGCGCTGGCGCGTCGGCAACCTATGTGCCGGGCCATAGCGTCAGGGACTGGACGCTGGCGCTTCAGGCGCAGCTGGGAGCGAAGCCGGGCCCCGGCACTGCGGCGCGCGCCGGACGCGCCGAAGCGGCGTTTGCGTCGGCCTGGGCAGAGATGATCGCGGGCGCGGTGTTCGGGGCCGCGCCTTCGCAGGCGGCGCAAAGCGGTGCGCTCAGCCTCGCCTGACACGATTGCGGGGCGATGCAGGCGGTCCGCGGCCCTGCGATATCCGTCCCGAAGCCCCTCAGTTCGGCGGCAATTTGCCCAAGCTCTGACCGGCGACGCCGTTTGGACGGTTGCCGGCCCGACCCGGACAAAGCACCGCGTGCAGTCCGGGTCGTTCTCGCCTAGGTCGTGTTGACAAAAGGGATTCCGCTCGGCGGGTAGGGCATGATTCAAGCTGACATCTGCGATGGAGACCAGCTTGGCACGAGACCTTATGCCGGACGAGGAATGGGCGTTCTTTGAGCGCTTCATCCTCGCCGTCCGCGCCCCGAACGGACGCAAAGCCACCAACCACCGCCTCGTCCTTGATGGGATTTTCTGGATTGCCCGAACCGGGGCTCCGTGGCGGGACCTACCTGGCGAGTTCGGCAAATGGTCAAGCATTTACCGACAGTTCCCGCGCTGGACACTGGCGGGCCTCTGGGAGGACATCATGGATGCCCTGAACCAGAGCGGAGCCGTGCCAAGCGCCCTGCAAATGAACGACAGCACCGTGATCCGCGCCTATCATCCACTGCCAGGCGGTGAATTGCGAAGCAATGTTCCGTGTATGGACGCCCCCGGGGCTGCAAGCGATTTTTTGACTTTGGCAACAGCATTGCGGTCGAGTTCCTTCGTGTATCCGGCCTCTGGTTGCGACCTTCAATGCCGCGGGCCCTCATGGTGAGTTCGAGGAACAGGTCCAAAACGAGAGGCCGTAGTACAAGCTACTCGGGACATTACTGGTTTTCCCATTCCTGATCTCGTCGACGCTTTGCCATGACCTCCATTCAGAACCACCGCACCCCAGCCTGCCTTCGCGCTCAGGCGTTGGCAGGGGTCTCGTAGACGCCGCCATGAGCCATGATCGCCCAGGCCATCCGCGCCATCTTGTTTGCCAGCGCAACTGCAACCAGCATTTTAGGTTTGCGAGCCAACATACGGGCCAGCCACGACCCATCTGGCGCGCCGCCGCGTTTTTGCGCGGCTTGGATCGCGGACATTGCACCGATGATCAGCAAACGCCGCAGGTCGCGCTGACCCATTTTTGATATCTTGCCCAGCCTTGTTTTACCGCCCGTAGAATGCTGGCGTGGTGCCAGCCCGATCCAGGCTGCGAAGTCGCGCCCCTTGCTGAACATCTCTGGCGGTGCCGCCAGCACGGCAATCGATACCGCCGTCACCGGGCCGATCCCCGGCATGGTCATCAACCTGCGCGCCACATCGTCCTGTCGGGCAATCTGTCGAAGTTGCCGGGTCAGCGCGTCAATGCGCGCGCTTAGCCCGGCGATGAGATCGAAGAATATTTGGCAAAGGCCGGTGACTTCGGGCGGCAATCGTTCTCCATTCTCAGCCACAGCCTTTTCCAACCGAGGCAGATGCTGAGGGCCTTTCGGCGCGACAATCCCATGTTCAGCCAGATGCCCTCGCAATGCGTTGATCGCCTGGGTACGTTGCCCTGTCAAAAGATCGCGGGTCTTGAGTACCATCGACTGACCTTGTTGCTCGGTTGTCTTGGTCGTCACAAAGCGCATGGTCGGTCGGGACGCTGCTTCAGCGATGGCTTCGGCATCATTCGCATCGTTCTTTTGCCGCTTCACATAGGGTTTGACGTATTGCGGGGCGATGAGCCTGACATCGTGGCCAAGTCTGGAAAGCTCCCGGCTCCAGTGATGCGCACCCGCGCAAGCCTCCAAAGCGATGGTGCAAGGCTCAATCTGACCGAAAAACTCTAGCACCCGCCCTCGCGGCAACGCCTTGCTAAAGACCTTAGATCCATTTGCCGCCGCGCCATGCGCGTGAAACGAACTCTTGGCAATATCCAGCCCTACAATGCTAACCTTCTCCATGGACGCTTCCTCCTCGTAGCGAATTTCGACACCGCTACCTTGGCACAGCGATGCCGTGAGGGGGCGTCCACACCATCAAGAGGGGTCGACTGCACCTGCTTCTTGGACGCGAAGGCTGGAAGGTGAACTGGAAGAAGCTCTACCGGATCTACCGAGAAGAAGGCTTAACAGTCCGTAAACGGGACGGTCGCAAGCCGGCCCCGGGGTCCAGGGCGCCCATGGCGATCCCGCAGGGGCCGAACCAGCGCTGGTCACTGTACTTCCTGTCAGACAGCCTTTCGGATGGTCGCCGCTTCCGGGTGCTGTGCGTCATCGATGACTTCAGCAGAGAATGCCTTGCCTGTGTGGTCGATACATCGCTGTCGGGTCAGAGAGTAGCGCGGGAGCTCGACAACATCACCCGGGTTCGCGGCTAAGGGTGTTCAATCTACGTGTTTTTGCCGGAAGGTCGCGGGTCACGCTCCGAGTCCCGACCGTCCGGTCAGATTTCAGTCAAGCCGATGCAGACCCGGCTTTGGCCATACGGCGCACCATGGCGCCGGTGGTTCTGAAGGACGAATGCCAGTCGAAGGCTTCTTCCAGGACATGAGGGGTCTGGCCGCCCCGCCTGCAGGCGCGTTCGAAATAATCGCTCAGCGTATCGCGCCAGTCCGGATGCGCGCAGGTGTCGATGATGATGCGCGCACGTTCGCGCGGCGCCAGGCCGCGAAGGTCGGCCAGACCCTGTTCGGTAACCAGCACGTCCACGTCATGTTCGGTGTGATCGACATGACTGACCATAGGAACGACAGAGGTCACGAGACCGCCCTTGGCCTGGGATTTCGTAACGAAGATGGACAGACCTGCATTGCGGGCGAAATCGCCCGACCCGCCGATGCCGTTCATCATGTGGCTGCCCATGACATGGGTCGAATTCACGTTGCCATAGATGTCGAATTCCAGCGCCGTGTTGATCGCGACGATGCCGAGGCGGCGCACGATCTCGGGGTGGTTCGAGATTTCCTGCGGGCGCAGGACAAGACGGTCCTTGTAGTGATCGAGCCGACCCATGACGTCGGCATGCCGGGCCGCGCTCAGCGTGATCGAGGAGGCCGATGCAAAGTCGAGCTTTCCACAATCCATCAGGTCGAACGCCGAGTCCTGAAGCACTTCGGAATACATGGTCATGTTGGAGAAGGGCGCATCGGTCAATCCGGAAAGCACGGAATTGGCGATGCTACCGATTCCCGCCTGGAGCGGCGGCAGCGACGGCGGCAATGCGCCGCGTCTGACCTCGCGCTCGAGGAAGGCTGTGATGTGATGCGATATGGCGCGCGTGTCGTCGTCGGCATCTCCGAGGTTGGCATAGCTGTCCAAGCGGTCGGACAGGACGATCGCGGCGATCCGGTCACGGTCCACCCGGATCACGGATGTGCCGATACGGTCGTCCGGATTGCGAAGGAACAGCGGTTCGCGCGCGGGTCTGTCGGAAGGAATGAAGATGTCGTGCATGCCTTCAAGGGCCGTTGGCGCGCATGTGTTGAGCTCGACGATCACCTGCTGCGCCTGGGTTGCGAAGCCGGCGGAATTCCCGACGGAGGTGGTCGGGACGATGCCCCCATCCTCGGTGATCGCCGCGGCTTCGATCACCGCGATGTCGGGCTTGGGAAACTGCCCCGATCGCAGCTGTTCGACCGTCTCGGACAGGTGTTGATCGAGGTACATAACCGAGCCGTCGTTGATCTTGGCCCGCAGGCGCGCATCGGATTGAAACGGCAACCTGCGCTGAATCACGCCGCTGTCTGCCAGAAGCCCGTCCAAATCGTTGCCGAGGGACGCACCGGTGATCAAGGTTATGCCGACCGGATCGGTAGCAGCCCTGCGGGCGAGCGCTAGCGGCACCGCCTTTGCTTCGCCCGATCTGGTGAATCCCGACATGCCGACAACCATTCCGTCGCGGATTAGACCTGCCGCCACATCCGCCGAAACAATGCGGGTCAGAAGAGAATGGTCACGGATGCGAGGGTGCGCTTCATCGGATTGGGGGCTGGTCATCGAACGTCTCCACATGGGTTTGCAGCCAGAGCGTCTGGCACATAAATAATGCATTTTTTTATAAATAAAGAGCTAAATTTCAATCGAAAATCGCTATTATTGCGCCAATATCAGCGATTCACTAACATACATGTCATTTATAGTGCATTATTTTGCGCATAGACCTGATCGTGTCGTGGTTTGTGTGGGCGCCGGCCAAACAAAATGGCGACCCTGCACGTTGGCGGGGCCGCCATTCTTGAACGTCGAGGCTGGCCCTGACGAGCCGCCCGGCAGATTAGCTTGCAGCGCTGGCCTTGCGCGGCTTTGCCCAAAGCGCGACCTCGGGGTCGGACTGCACGGCCGCGCCCTGATCGATGATTTCCGCGATCCGGTCGTCCGAGAAGCCAAGCTCTTGCATGATCTGGGTCGAATGCTCGCCAAGCAGCGGCGGCGGTAGGGAGCCTGCCACATCGCCCAGCAACGGACCCAGGGGCAGCTCGGGCGTCTGAAATTCGTACCCGGCAAAATCGAACCCGGACACCTTCTCTCCGGCCTGCGCCTGGGGCGCGTCGAGCACACGATCCAGCGGCAGCACTTCCGTATAGCCGACACCGGCGGCGTCGAGCCTTTCAGTAAGCGCGTCGAACCCGAAACCCGCGACAGCCTGGCTGACGATCCGCTCGACATCGGGGCGACGCGCCCGCCGCTGGCGCAGAGTCGCGAGCTCGGGGTCGGGGGAGAGGCCGACGGCGGCTTCGAACTTGCGCCAATGGTCATCGGTCAGCATGACCAGGTAGATCCAGCGCCCGTCCTGCGTTTCGTAGGCGCCATAGCCCGGAATCGAGAATTCGGCGGAAGGTTCCTGCTCGGGCCGCCCCAGGAGCTGGGATTTCAGCTGGACGCCCAGCAGGTCCCGCGCCGCGATGTGCAGCCCGGTTTCATACAGGCCGATCTCGATGTTGCGGCGCTCTTCGGATCGGTCCGACTGCAACGCGGCGAGAATTGCCATCACCGCGTAACACCCCGCGAACTGGTCGTGATACGATGGTCCGAGTCGCGCGGGTCGGCCATCGGGGCGGTTGTAGTACATGACACCCGTTGCGGCTTCGGCGATCGGATTGGAGGCGACCTGTTCCTCAAGCGGCCCTGCGCCGTATCCCTTGATATGACAGAAGATGATGTCGGGATTGATCGCGTTGCAGTCTTTGAACGTCACTCCCAGCTTGCGCGCGGCCGAGGGCGACAGGTTCTGAAGGACAATGTCCGCGCTGGCAATCAGTTTGCGGAACGCGTCTTTCCCATCCTCCGATGTCATGTCGAGGCAGAGACTGCGTTTCCCCCTGTTGAACGCGAGATAGCTCCCGCTGGGCCCGCCCCGGACGAGTTTTCGGGTCGTTTCACCTGCCGGAGGCTCGATCTTGATCACGTCTGCGCCAAGCTGATTCAGCAGATGCGCACCATAGGGCGCGGCGATCATGCTGCCCAGCTCGACCACGGTTTTGCCGGCGAGAACACCAGTTTTCATGCATTTTCTCCTTGCCGAACGGCGCTGGACCGCGCCGATTTCGGGAACTTCAAATTTTTCCTTGCCATACGGAGAATGCATAATGCATTATCTAGGCGTCAAGAGCATTCTTGGTTCGGAGTGGGCTGGGGCTATGGAGGATCGGCCCCACTGGCTGCGCAAGATTGCTGGCCTGTGCCTGGGGGTGATTGAGTTGGGTGACGTCCTGGCCGCAGCCAGCAGGGGTTATTTGCACATACGTCTCAGGGAGGAGGCACAATGTACAATAAGAAATGGAAACAAGCGGCGCTCGCCGTTGTTGCAGCAACGGCGCTATCCACGGGGCCGGCACTTGCTGAATCCGGTGTCGACCTGGAAAACAAGGTTGTCACGATCGGGGCGTTTACCCCCGTGACCGGCCCGGTGCCGTTCTACGCGGTCCTGACCCACGCGGCCGAAGCCTATTTCAAGACGATCAACGAATCCGGCGAAGTCGACGGCTGGACGTTCAGCTACGTTACCAAGGATGACGGGTACGATCCGGCGCGCAGCGTTGCGGTCGCCCGCAGCCTGGTCGAGGACGACAGCATCTTCGCCCTGTCCGCGCCGATCGGAACCGCGACCAACGTGGCGGTTCTGCCCTATGCCAAGGAAGCCGGCGTTCCCGTCATTGGACCGGTCGGCGGATCCAGCCAGTTCTTCGAAGTCCCGACCGTCTTCCCGCTGTTGCCGGACTACGGGTGGTCCGCCGCATCCGCGGCTGAATACGCGGCCAACGGCCTGGGTCACCAGAAGATCGCCCTGCTGTGGGAAAACGACGAGCTGGGCAAATCCGCCAGGCGCGGATTCGATCTCGTGATGGAGGATCTCGGCCTTGAGCCTGCGGAATCCATTCCCTTCGACGTCAAGACGACCAGCTTCAGCGCACATATCCGGCGCATCCAGAATTCCGGCGCGCAAACGGTGTTGCTCTACGGGTCGAACGCCAACCTCGCGGCGGCCCTCAAGGCGGCTGACCTGCAAGGTGTCGATGTCGCCTGGTTCGCGCCCTTCTTCACCGCCGACCCGTCGACCCTGAAACTGGCAGGCGACCTGCTGGAGGGCGTCTACTTCTCGTCCTGGCTGCTGCCCGTCTCCAGTGACGAGCCGGAGGTGGAGGCATACCGCGAAGCCGTCGCCGAGTATTTTCCGAATGACCCGATCGGCGTTCTGGGCCTGAACGGCTGGAGCAACGCCGCCTTGTTCCACAAGGGTTTCCAGCTGCTTCTGGACAGCGGAGACGAGATCACGCGGGACAATCTCGTCAAGGCGATGAACACGATGACCGACGCGGCCGTCGGAGGTGCGCGCGGCGTGACCTTCAGCGCGGAGGATCACCGCGGGACCCGTCAGGAAGGCATTATCCAGTACAAGGATGGCGACTTTGTCCTCGTCCGCGGGTTCCAGCCCTATCCCGACGTCGCCTTCAACGCCGCCGAGGGCGGGTAACGAAGGCGATACGGCCCGCTGGCCTCCCGTCGGCGGGCGAGTGTTTTTCAACTTAAACAATCGGGGATCTCTATGCCCACCATCCCAATCAGCGCGCCCGCACGTCTTGATGGCAAGATTGCGCTTGTCACTGGCGCAGCAGGGGGAATCGGCCGTGCTACGGCCCTTGCTCTCGCAGAGGCCGGCGCGACGGTTGTCGCCACCGACATCGCGGACCATGCCGAGTTCGAGTCCGACAAGATCATCTATCGCCGCTACGACGTCACCTCCCGGGACGAAACGCGGTCGATCATTGCCGAAACCAAAGCCGAGCATGGGGCGATCGACGCGCTGATCCTGTGTGCCGGAACGATCTCTCACAAGCACCTGGTCGACTCGACGGATGAAGAATGGCGGTCGATCCTGGACGTGAACCTCATGGGGGTCGTCAACCCGGTGCGGGAGGTCTTTCCGGTGATGGCCGAGCAGGGCATGGGAAAGATCGTCGCTCTGGGCTCGATTGCCTCCAAGATCGGGGGCGTGGCCTCTGGCCCGTCCTACGTCGCGGCCAAGTCGGCGGTACACGGGCTGATGAAATGGGTCGCAAAGAACGGCGCCGACAAAGGCATCTATGCCAGTGTCATCGCTCCCGGCCCCGTGGAAACCCCGATGTGGGAAACCGTGACGCAGAGGGCCGCGCCCTCACCCAATGGCAGCGTCCCTCTTGGCCGGTTCGGCCAGCCTGAAGATATCGCCCAGGCGATCCTCTTCCTCGCGTCGCCTGCCTCGAACTGGATTACCGGCACCGTTCTCGACGTGAACGGCGGCATGTTGATGGACTGAGGGGATAACAATGGCCGACATTATCGGATTTATCGGACTGGGCGTCATGGGCGGGCCGATGTGCCGTAACATCGCGATCAAGCATCCGGGCCGTGTCCTCTGCTTTGACCTGTCCGACGCTGCGCGCGCGGCTCTTGCCGACACCAAGGCTGAACAGGTGGACAGAGTCGAGGCGCTGGCGAAAGAGGCCGACATCATCTGCATGTCGTTGCCGGGAGGCCCTCAGGTTCTGAAGGTGGCCGAGGCGATCGCAGAGTCCGCCCGGCCCGGGACGGTGGTCGTCGACTTGTCCACCACTACGGTGGCTGACGCCCGCAAGGCTGGCCAGCTGCTTGCAGAACACGAGATCGCATTTGCGGATGCTCCGGTCGCTCGTACACGGCAGGCCGCGCAGGAAGGCAAGCTGAGCATCATGGTTGGCGCGACGCCCGAGCTTTACGACCGCATCAGGCCGGTGCTCGACTACATGGCTTCGGACATCACCCATGGCGGCGACATCGGCGCGGGGCAGGTGCTCAAGCTGGCCAACAACATGCTGGTTTTCGCCAACACCGTGGCCCTGGCCGAGATGATCGTTCTGGGCGAGCGGGCCGGGGTGAAGGCCGACACGCTGCTGGAAGCCGTCTCGAAAGGGTCGGGCGACAGTTTCGTGCTGCGCAACCACGGCATGAAGGCCATGGCGCCGCGCGAGTTTCCCGCGCACTCGTTCCCGGCCGAGTACGTGCTCAAGGACATTTCCTACGTTTTCGATCTGGCTGACGAAACCGGCACCCCCATTCCAGCGGCCAACCAGGCCCGCGCCTATTATGCAACCGCAGTCGAGCGGGGATTCGGAGACAAATACTTCCCCTCGGTCATTCAGCTGGTTGAGTCAGATGCGATGGAGAAACCCCAATGAGCTTCTGGGACTCGCTTCTTTACGACCTCTTTCCATTGATCTGGTCAGGCATGATCACCGGCTGTCTCTACGCGCTCGGTGCGCTCGGTCTGGTCATGATCTTCAAATGCTCGAAGGTCGTCAATTTCAGCCATGGCAACGTCGCCGGCCTCACCGCTTTCCTTGTCTATGGCCTGTCGTCCGGAATGCTGATGTCCCTATCCTGGGGCGCGGCCGTTCTGGTCGCCTTGCTTGCAGCCGTCGCCATCGCGTTCCTGATCTACTCCATCATCTCTCCGCTGGTGTTCGAGAGCGATCTCACCTCGACCATCGCAACGCTCGGTTTCGGGCTGATCGCCCAGGGCGTGACTCTGCTGACCTTCGGGGCTGATATCGTCGCGCTCGACCTGCCGATCCCGCGCTTCGCCTTTTCGGTGCTGGGGCTGCTGATCACGGGTTATGACCTGACCGTGCTGGCCGTGGCGGTGGTGACCATCGGCGCCTTGTTCATCATTATCGACTACACCAAGCTGGGCATTGCCTTCCGCGCGATATCGGAGAACCCGTTCGCCGCCGAGGTCTGCGGCCTGAACCTCCGCTCCGTGCATTATTTCGCATGGATCACGGCGGCCATTCTGGGCGTGGTGGGGGCGCTGCTGATCGTGCCGACGACGTTCCTGTCGGTGACGACCGTGGCGACCTTCATGCTCCAGGCCTTTGCGGCAGCCGTGATCGGGGGCTTCGCGTCCCTCCCCGGAGCACTGGTCGGCGGCGTCCTGGTCGGCGTGCTGATGAATCTGTTCACCTTCTACGTGTCGCCCGAGTTCTCGTCGACATTCCTGCTGGCCGTCATCCTTGTGGCGCTGAACATCTTCCCCAATGGCATCCTGCAAAAGGTTGGAGGTTCCCGTGTCTGATCAGGCGACGCATATCATACCGGGCCAAAGCGTCGTGTCGCGCCTGTCCGGCATGGCCACCTCCGGCCTGACAACAGCCGTCGTGGTGGCGGTGCTGATCTTCATGCCCCTTCTGCTTGGCGGGTCATGGACCTTTACGCTCGGCCTCTGCTTTGCCAACTCGATCGGTGTTCTCGCCGTTTCGCTGCTGGTCCGCTACGGCGGAGAGGTCTCGATCGGCCACACGTTCTTTACGGCACTCGGCGCCTATTCTGTCGGGGTGCTGGACACCCGGTACGGCATCTCGCTTTGGGCCTCGGTGCCGCTGGCACTGCTGCTTGGCGTGGTGTTCGGTCTGCTCTTTGCCTGGCCGTCCCGCAATCTCCACGGCATTTACCTGGCGGTGACGACGCTGGCGCTGGCGCTGGCGGTGCCCGAGATGATCAACAATTTCGACGTGCTCACCGGCGGTTACGAGGGGCTGTATGTCGCGACCCCCTTCATTCCCGGGATCGAGATGGGGCTACAGCGGTACTACGTGGCGCTTTTCATGCTCGTGATCGTCTGCCTGGCGGTTGCCCGCCTGCGCCTGTCGCGCCAGGGTATGGCGCTGCTGCTCGCCAAGGCGCATCCGGCCGCGGCCGATGCCTTTGGCACCCGCCGGGTCTGGGCGCGTGTCTCAATCATGGGGATCTCGGGCGGGATCGGTGCGATCTGCGGCGCGACGCTGGCGTTCTCCGGTTCGACCGTTTCGCCCGGAGGCTTCACCTTCTGGCAGGCGATCTTCCTGCTTGTGGGCTCTGTCGTCAGTTTCTACGGCCTGTCCCTGACCCGCGTGTTGATCGGCGGAGCGTTCGTTACCCTGGTTCCGCAACTGCTGTCCGCATCCGGAGCATGGATTCCCGTGCTCTATGGCTTGGCCCTGCTCGGGATGATCCTTTTGGGCCACTACATGCCGCGCATCCGCAAGGCGATGAACCGTAAAGCGGAGGCCAATTGATGGACCAGACGACCAATGCCCTGCGCGGCGAAGGGATCGCGCTTTCCTTTGGTGGGATCAAAGTGCTCAGGGGGCTCGACGTGGAGTTCCGCGCCGGAGAGATCACCGGGCTGATAGGGCCCAATGGTGCCGGCAAGACCAGCCTCTTCAACTGCCTGACAGGGGCCTATTTGCCGCAAGAGGGGACCATCTCCTATGCTGGCGATCCGCTGAACGGCCTGCCGCCCGCGGCCCGCGCCAACAAGGGGATCGTCCGCAGCTTTCAGCATGTGGCGCTCTGCCCGGACCTGACTGTCCGCGAGAACGTGATGATGGGCATCGCCCGCAATGGCTCGGCGGGATGGCTCTCTGCCTTCCTGCCGCTTCCGGGCGGCACCCGCGAGCGCGAGGAGATGGCCCGTTCGGCGGACGAGGCCCTTGCCGATCTCGGATTGCCCGATGTCGGGGACAAGCTTCCCGGAGAGCTTCCCCCCGGCATGCAGCGCCTGGTCGAGATCGCCCGTGCCGTCGTTGGCAAGCCTTCGGTGCTGATGCTGGACGAGCCGGCGGCGGGTCTCAACAACTCGGAAACCCGCGACCTGACGAAAGTGCTGCGCAAACTTGCGTCGACTGACCTGGTGATGGTCGTGGTCGAACATGACATGGATCTCGTCATGTCGATTTGCGACCGGATCTACGTGCTCAATTTCGGTGAGTTCGTCGCTGTCGGATCGCCCGAAGAGGTTCGCAGCAACCCGGACGTGGTCCGTATCTATCTGGGGAGTGATGACGATGAATGACCTGCTGAGCGTTGAACACCTGTCTGTTGCCTATGGCGCGGGAGCCCCGGCTGTGAGCCGCGTGTCCTTTTCCGTCGGTCACGGGGCCGTCGTCGCCTTGCTGGGGGCCAACGGAGCCGGGAAATCTTCGATCATGAAGGCCGTCTCGGGCCTGACGCCAGCGACAGGCAAAATTCTGTTCGACGGCGAGGATCTGGGCGGATCGCCGGCCCGGACCCGCGTCGCGAAGGGCGTCGTCTACGTCCCCGAGGGCCGCGAGATCGTCGGCGACCTTACCGTACGAGAAAATCTCGTGCTGGGCGGTTACCAGAAACCGGCCACCGAGCGGAAGAGGCGGATGGAGATGGTTCTCGACCTCTTTCCCGAGATTGCCGAGAAGGTCGACCGGCATGCGTGGCGTCTGTCGGGCGGCGAGCAGCAGATGCTGGCCATCGGCCGCGGGCTGGTCGCGGACCCCAAGTTATTGTTGCTCGACGAGCCATCGCTGGGTCTCGCGCCTTTGCTGGTGCGCCGTGTCTTCGACAGGCTGGCCAAAATCCGGGAGGAAAGCGACTTGGCCATCGTGCTCGTGGAACAGAACCTCGCCGTCACGATGCGCCTGTGCGACGAGCTGCACTTCCTGCGCGGCGGACGGATCGTCGGATACCGCAGCGCCGAGGATCTCAGGGATGAGACCGCCCGCCAGGAGGCGATCAATGCCTATCTCGGCGCAGCCGCCGCCTGAGGGGATGCCATGAAGACCTGGGAAATCTACGCCATCAGACACGCTACGAACGAAACGCGCACCCGTGGGGTCAACTTCATCTCGGACCCGGATCCCACGGCGCCCCTGACGCTCGATTTCTTTTGCTGGGTGCTCAGGAGCGGTCGGGAGGTGATTATCGTGGATACCGGGATCGATCCCGCAAAGGGCGAACCGAACGGTCACAGGCAGGTCATGTCCCCGCCCGACGGCTGGGCGGCGCTTGGGATCGACCCTGCCGAAGTGTCGACCGTTCTGCTGACCCATGCCCATTACGATCACCTCGGCTATCTCGATGCGTTGCCGAACGCGCGGTTCTACATGCAGGCCGAAGAAATGGCGTATGTCACGGGGCCATGGATGCAGAAACCGACGTTCCGTCATGCCTACAAGGCGGACGAGATCGCGCGGTTGGTGCATCTTCTGCATGACGGACGCCTGCACCTGCATGGCCGGGACTTCGACGTGACCGACGGGATCAGCGCTCATTGGGTCGGGGGCCATTGCGCGGGGCAGGAGGTCTTGCGCATCCGGACGGAGCGCGGCTGGGTCGTGCTCGCCTCGGATGCATTGCATTACTACGAGGAGTTCGAGCGCGGTATTCCCTTTACCGTTGCGTTCAATATTTCCGACATGATTGCAGCCCACGACCGGATTCGGGAATTGGCCGACAGCGACGATCACGTGCTTCCAGCTCATGATCCGAAGCTTCTGGACAAATATGCTGCGATAAGTCCGGAAATGGCCGGCCACGTCCTCCGACTTGACCAGGCTCCGGAGACTGGGGCATGAGAGTATGCATTGTGCACTCGTGCAACACCATTCGGGGGCTAATTGGTGATGGAAAGCCAGGCGAAGCATCAGACCAAGGAAGAATACGTCGCGGATTTCCTTCGGGAAGGCATCATCTCGGGTCAGTTCCCGCGTGGTTCCAAGCTCAAGCAGGCGCAGATCGCCGAGATGATCGGCACGTCGATCACCCCCGTTCGAGAGGCGATCAAGCTGTTGGAGGCCGAGGGCTTTATCCTGGGCACGTCGCACCGCGGAGCGATCGTGGCTCCCTTCGACATCAACGCGACCGAAGAGATCACCGATTTGCGGGTCACGCTGGAATGCAAGCTGGGGCTCAAGGCGGTCAGCCGCCTGACCTCGCAGGACATCGAGGAGCTGCGCGTTCTTCAGGACCAGATCGAGGACGCCGCGGCGCGCGGCGACAAGGACGCGGTCCGCACGATCAACTACCGGTTTCACGAGCTGATCTACATCGCGGCCGAGCTGCCGCAGACCCTGCGGTTCGTCCGGGCGCTCTGGGCACGTTATCCGTTCGACCTCATCAACCGTCTGGAAAACCGCATCGACCGTGCTTCGCAGGAGCACCGGGACATGCTGAGCGCCATCATTGCCCGCGACGAAGTCGCCTTTGTCCAGGCCCTGCGATCGCATATCCGCTCGGCCTGGGACGAGTTCAAGGTCAGCTACTCCGAATAGCCCCCGCGCCCTTTCCGGCCCGGGGACGAACCCTAGCCTGAAAGGATTGCACAATGGCATCTGACTCTATCCTCCTTGTCATGGACATGCTGAACGACCTCGTTCATCCCGACGGGATGGGCGGCAAGAGCTATGTCCCGCTCATGCAGGATCGCGGCGTCTATGACGCGACAGAACTTGCGATCAGCAAGGCCCGTGCGGCGGGCGTGATGGTCGGTTACGTGCGTGTCGGGTTTTCCCCGAATTACGCGGAATGCCCGCCGGGATCGCCGGTATTCTCGAAGGCGCGCGACAACGGGGTGTTCAAGCTTGGCGACTGGGGAACCGAGGTGCTGGACCGGTTTGCCCCCCAGCCCGGCGACCCGGATATCATCAAGCACAGGGTCAGCCCGTTCTACGCGACCAAGCTCGAACCTCTTCTGAGAGCGCAGGGCATCCGGCGCCTGGTCCTGTCCGGAGTGTCGACGAACGGCGTCGTTTCTGCGGCGGTCCGCGAAGGCCACGACCGCGACTACGAATGCGTGCTGCTTGAAGACTGCTGTGCCGGCGCGACCGCCGATGAGCATGACCACGCCCTGTCCGGGCTGCGCCGCTTTGCGCAGGTGACGAGCGCAACCGACGTGGCCTTCTAAACGAAACGCCAAATGAATGCATCATAATTGTCCGGCGAGAGCCGGATTCGGGGAGGTTTGTCCGAAATTCAGCGTAAGTCAGGACTTAAGCCTGCAAAATGCGCGCTTGACCGTCGCAAAAATAATGCATTATATGAAAAATAGCCGCGCAAAATGCGCATGACACCACCGAACGCCAGACTGATAGGGAGACCCTGAAAGTGACCACCGCTGAAAAGACCAAGGAAGACGACGCCAAGGGCATGGGCGGCGCGCCCGCCGAGGGCAAAATCACCGATGAGGCGATTGCCGCCGCCGAAAAGATGGTCGGGCTGCAACTGCGCCCCGAAGGTCCGTACCTTCAGGATGCGACCGCCGACACGCTGCGCAACTGGTGCAACGGCATCGGCGACCTCAACCCGCTCTACCGTGATCCCGGCTACGGCGCGGCGTCGCGCTACGGCACGCAGCTCGGCCATCCGATGTTCCCGATGGCGCTTGGCTGGATTGGCCGGACCCGCTGGGGCCTGCCGGGCGTCCATGGCTTCTACGCGGGCAACGACTGGGAAATCTTCCGCCACATCCGCCCCGGCGACCGGATTAACGCCATCGAGCGCGTGATCGGGATCGACGTGAAGGAAAGCAAGTTCTCGGGCCGGCTGGTGCTGCAATATGTCGAGGCGACCTATTTCAACCAGCATGGCGACATGCTGTCTCGCGCCCTGGGCACCTGCACCCGCCACGAGCGCAAGGCGGCGCGCGATGCCGGCAAGTACAAGGACATCACCACTTACGACTACACCCAGGAGGAGTTCGAGGCGCTCGACGCCTGCATCATGGAGGAGCCGATGAAGATCCGCGGCTCCAAGGTGCGCTACTGGGAGGACGTCACCGAAGGCGAAAGTCTCGACACCATCGTGCGCGGCCCGCTGTCGCTGATGGATACCATGGGCTTCCTCGTGGGCTCGGGTCGCGGCCATACCCATGGCGTGGTCTTCCAGAACGCGATGAAGCACCCGGGCCACTTCTTCCGCAACCCCGAGGCCGGCGGCGGCATCGAGTACACCGGCATCGGGCACCACCGCGAAAGCACAGCCAAGGAGGTCGGCGTGCCCGGCGTCTACGACTACGGCCCGCAACGGTCGTCGTGGATGGCGTCGCTCGTCACCAACTGGATGGGGGATGCGGCCTTCCTCAAGCGCGTCCGCACCGAGATGCGCCGCTTCAACACCATGGGCGACAGCACCTGGTGCAAGGGCAAGGTGACCAAGAAGTACATCAAGGACGGCCACGCCCTGGTGGACATCGAGATCTGGGGCGAGAACCAGCGCGGCGAAGTCACAACGCCGGGCATCGCCACCGTCGCCCTCCAGTCGCGCGACCCCGAGCTTCGGGTGTTCCTCGACTGCGGCAATCTCGAACTGGACCTTCCGGTCGTTCGCTGAAGAAAGGGGGTCGGCCATGACTGACAAGCCTCTATCCGGCCTTCGCGTCATTGAACGTGCCACTGGCGTGGCCGCGGCGCAGGCGGGGCGCCTGATGTGTCAGATGGGTGCCGAGGTCATCATGGCCGAGCCTTCCGGAGGCAGCCCGCTCAGGGAGGCGCCTCCGCTCCTCCCCGGGGGGCAGAGCGCGCTGTTCACTTACCTGTCCCTCGGCAAGCGCAGCGTCGTTTGCGATCCGGTGGGACCGGATTTCCAGAAGGATCTGCACAAGCTCCTGGCGGAGGCCGACATATTCATCGACGACACACCGGTCGCGGATCGCACCGGGTTGGCGCTCGATGAAGCGACCATCGCAAGGGAGCACCCGCACATCGTGCACCTGTCCGTCCTGCCATTCGGCGCTTTCGGGCCCAAGGCGGGCTGGAAAGGTGACGAGATCAACCTGATCCACGCCGGAGGGGAGGGGTTCCTGTTGCCGAACGGGCTGACGGCCGACCTCTTCCCGGATCGTCCGCCGCTGAAGATCGCTGGGCATTTCGCCGAGATGCAGGGCGGCACGACGGCGGCGATGGCGGCGCTGGCCGCGCTCTGGGCCGGGCAGGGCCAGTTCGTCGATGCCTCCGTTCAGGACGCCAACGTTGCCGTCGGCGCTTTCGCGATCCAGCGCTTTGGCGACGGATCGGTGGAACACCGCCTGACCCGGTCGTTCAAGTTCGGCGGCGTGATCGAATGCGCGGATGGCTACGTCGAACTTCTGACACTGGAAACCCGCCAGTGGCTTGGACTGATCGAGCTTCTCGGTGCCGATGACTGGGCGCAGGACCCGGAACTTGCCGACGAGGTCGGGCGCAGCGCGCGCGGCGCCGAGATCAACCAGCGCATCCGCGACTGGGCGCGTCACCGCAAGGTCGAGGATCTGGTCGCGCAAGCCCAGACACTCGGCGTCCCAATGGCGCGCTACAACGCGCCGGAACAGGTTCTGACCGGCCTTCAGGAAACCGCGCGGGGCATCTTCGCGACGATCGACACCCCCGATGGGCCGGTGCAGGTACAATCGCTGCCGTTCCGCTTCGGGCCGGACGCGCTGCCGGTCCGCGGCACGCTTGCCAGCCTCGGCGCGGACCAGTCGATCCTGTCCTGCCAACCCGGTCGGAGGGCTACCGCATGAAACCTCTCGCAGGTCTTCGCATCGCCGATTTTACGGTCCATGCCGCCGGGCCTTTCTGCACCCACATGCTCAGCCAGATGGGGGCCGAGGTCATCAAGGTCGAAACCGCGTTGCGGCCCGACATCTTCCGAAAGCCGCATGCCGTCTATGGGCGCCAGGGGCCGGCGACCTTCGATCAGGTGTCCTCGAACAAGCTCTCGGTACGGCTGAACCTGAAACACCCCGAGGGGGTCGCTCTGGCGAAGAAGTTGGTCGGCGTCGCCGATGTCGCCGCCGAAAGCTTCCGCGCGGGTGTGATGGCACGTCTCGGGCTCGGCTACGACATCCTGCGCGACGTGAAGCGCGATATCGTCATGGTGTCCGTGTCCTCTTCGGGTCAGACCGGCCCGGAAAGCCATTTCGCCGGCTACGCCCCGCTCTTTGGCGCATGGGGAGGGCTGGGCTATCTCTCGGGTCATGCCGACGGACCACCGGTCGAGATGCGGCACGTCATGGACCACTCGGTCGGAATGCACGCGGCGCTTGCCACGCTGGCCGCCCTGAACCGTCGCCGCCGCACCGGCGAGGGGTGCCATGTAGATATCGCCGCCCGCGAAGTCGCCTCGTCCCTTGTGGGCGACTTCCTGACCGCGGCCTCCGCGGGGGTGTCCGTCGGACGCATGGGCAATGACGATATGGCGCGCGCGCCCCACGGGCTTTTCCCGACCGCCGACGCGGATCGCTGGCTGTCGATCTCCGTGTCCAGCGACGCCGAATGGAAGGTGCTGGCAGGCATCATCGGGCAGCCGCAGTTGGCCGATGATCCCCGCTTTGCCACGCAGGCCGAGCGGCACGCGAACCGCCGCGCGCTCGACGCGCCGATCGGCGCCTGGTCCGCCAGGCAGGGGGGCGAAGCCGCGGCGGAACGGCTCCAGGCGGAGGGGATTGCCGCGCACCTGTCCTGGGCCGCCTCGGACATCGTGGCGGATCCACACATGCGGGCACGGGGCGCGATCCTCGACATTGCCGAAACCGATGGCAAGATTCGCGCCGCAATCGGCCACCCCGCGCGGTTCGCCGGGGATGACGCCCCGGGCATCACGCGCGGCACGCCCGCGCTCGGTGGCGACGAGGACTACGTTTACGGGGAACTCCTTGGCCTTAGCCGGGCGCAGATCGGCGCTCTGGTCGAGGACGAGGCCATCTACTGAAGGGCCAAAGATGACATCCACACCTGATTACTCCGATGCGGTCGGCCGGACCGAACGCCATGTTCAGACGATCTCGGCCGACCGCGCCGCGGGCTTGGCTGCGACGCTGGACATGGATCACGCGCCAGCCGACGGCGACCCGCTGCCGCCGGGATGGCATTGGCTCTATTTCAATCCGTTCGTGCAGCGACGGAACATCGGGCCGGACGGACATCCCAAGCGCGGCGGTTTCCTGCCCGCCGTCACCTTGCCCCGCCGCATGTGGGCCGGCGGCCGCCTCACGTACCACGCGCCGCTCACGATTGGTCGCGAGGCCGAGAAGGTCAGCGAGATCATCGGCGTGAAGGCAAAGTCCGGCCGCGCGGGCCAGCTGGTCTTTGTTACGGTGAAACACAGCCTGTCACAGGACGGAACGCTCTGCGTCGAGGAAGAACAGGATATCGTCTACCGCGAGGCGCCCGCACCCGGCGCGCCCAAGCCCGTGCCGGCCCCGGCCCCCGAGGGCGCCACTCGCTCGGAAGAGATCACGCCCGATCCCGTGTTCTTGTTCCGCTATTCCGCGCTGACCTCGAATGGCCACCGCATCCATTACGACCGGACCTATGCCCGCGAAGAAGAGGATTACCGCGATCTTGTCGTGCATGGCCCGCTCACGGCGACCCTGCTCCAGTGCTTTGCCACGGCGGCCGGCGCGGGGCGACTGACCCGGTTTGAGTTCCGTGGCATGGCGCCGCTCTTTGGCGACCGCCCGTTCACGCTCGAAGCCGGGGAAGAGGCCGATGGCGCCATGCCGATCTGGGCAAAGGGCCCGGACGGGGAGCTTGCCATGCAGGCCAGCGCCGTGGTCGCGCCCGCGTCATGAAGACCCCGCGCAGCTACCTCTTCGTTCCCGGCCGCATGCCCGGCAGGTTTGCCAAGGCGGCGGGGTCGGGGGCCGACGCCATCATTCTCGACCTGGAGGACGCGGTCGGCGCCGAAGCGAAGCCCGAAGCGCGGGATCATGTCGCCGACTGGTTCGGCAACGGCGGGGCGGGCCTCGTGCGGATCAACGGCGCGGATACGCCCTGGTTCGACGACGACTTGGCGGCGCTGGCCTCTTGCGATGTCTCGGCGGTCATGGTGCCGAAAGCCACCCCCGAAAGCCTGTCGGCGGTGGCCGACAAGCTGCCGGGGCGCGCGCTGGTCGCGCTGATCGAAACCGCCGAAGGTCTCGCCGCGCTGCGCCGCTCGGTCACTTGCCCCGGGGTGACCCGGTTTGCTTTCGGCAACCTGGATTTCGGCGCGGATACCCGGATACCCGGCACCGGCCCCGTGCTCGATCCCGCCCGGTTCGAAATCGTCCTTGCCTCGCGCCTTGGCGGCCTGGTTCCGCCGGTGGATGGCGTGACACCCGAGCTGAAGGACGGCGGTATCCTTGCGGATGAAGTGGCAAGGTCACGCATGCTCGGCTTTGGTGCAAAGCTCTGCATTCACCCCGCACAGGTCGGCTTTACGAACGATGGGTTCACCCCGTCCGAGGCCGAAGTCGACTGGGCAAGCCGCGTGTTGTCGGCCTTGTCGGCCGCCTCGGGGTCCGTGGTACAGGTCGATGGCAAGATGGTCGACCGACCGGTGATCGAACGCGCAAGACAGGTTCTGGCCGACGTCGGGCAGGCCCCGCAGTAAGACGGCCCTGCCGGCTCCGGCTGGCGTCGTGCAGGAACGGGAGGAGATCGGCCAGCTGGAATCTTTTCTGGTCGAGCCCGGAAATCCGGGCAACAAAGGCAACCAACGTCTTAGGGAGGAGACATAATGAAACACGCAATTGCCGGCACCATACTGTCCGCCGGGCTGATCGCCGCAGGCGGCGCGCATGCCGAAGACATCCTCTTCGGATCGACCTCGGCCTCGTCCAGTCACTACGGCTATATCGTTGCCGTCGGAAAGCTGATCAACGAAAGCGATGCGGGCATCAATGCCACGGTTGTCGAAACCGGCGCCGCGATGGACAATATCCGCCGGATGGAGCGGGGCCAGATGGACCTTGGCATCATCACGACGAACGTGGTGCAGCATGCCGTCTCCGGGACACATGAATTCGAAGGCAAGCCGCAGGATCTCCAGATGCTCTGGGTCTATGCGCCGTCGCCGCAGAACGTCATCATGCGCGCGGATTCGGGCGTCGAGAGCCTTGAGGGGCTGAGCGGCGTGCGCCTCAACCCCGGGATCAAGGGATCGGCGACGGAAACCACGACCGAAGCCGTCTTCGACGTGCTCGGGATCAAGCCGGAGTATGTGCGCGGGTCCACCACCGACATCATCGACTCGATCAAGGACAACCGTCTGCCCGGCTATGTAAAGTCCGGCTCGCCGACCGCCCTCGATAGCTCGACCATGGATCTGAGCACGGCGACGGACATCAAGATCCTCGGGCTGACGCACGAGCAGGCCGAGAAGATCCAGGCAAACATGCCGGATATCTCGATCATGGACGTGGCCGCCGGCGTGGCAGAGGGGATCCCGGCCTACACGATCTGGAGCTTCGGTGTCGGCATCGCCGCGCCCAGCACGATGTCCGAGGAAACCGCCTATCAGATCGTGAAGGCCGTGATGACCGACGAGTCCGTGCAGGGCAATGCCATGGCCAGCGTCAAGGGGGCGGACCT
This sequence comes from Salipiger abyssi, assembly GCF_017311415.1. GTDB lineage: Bacteria > Pseudomonadota > Alphaproteobacteria > Rhodobacterales > Rhodobacteraceae > Salipiger > Salipiger abyssi_A. The sequence goes on from NZ_JAEKIS010000001.1 coordinate 612,768, forward strand.
GGCCCAGATGACGCTCGACTATTCCACTGTTCCGCTGCATCCGGGCGCCGTCCGCTGGTTCGAGGAAAACGGCCACACCGTTCCCGACAAGCTGAAACCGGCCAACTGATACGGCGGACAGGATGCGATTTCCGGACCCAGCGAAGACCCTGGCGCTGATCGTCGGTGCCTTCGTATTCTATACTGCGGCCACCGGTCCGTTCGAAAGCCTGATCCAGCGCGGGATATTTCTCGCGCTGGTGATCTGCCTGGGCTTCGCGCTCTACCCGCTTGGGAAAGGCAAGCCCTGGCGCCCGGTCGGGCTGGCAGTGGACCTGGCGTTGATGGCGGTCAGCGTGGCGGCCTGCGGCTACATCATCCTGAACTACGACAGGATCATGACCGAGCTGCCCTGGGCGACGCCGCTCGACATGGTGCTGGCAGCGGGCCTTGTCCTTGCCGTACTGGAACTTGCGCGCCGCACGGTCGGCCTGATCTTTCCGATCCTGGTCCTGGTCGGGCTGGCCTATGCCCGGTTCGGCGCCTACATGCCCGGCCCGATGCGGCATCGGGGGTTCGACAGCTACTACATCACCGAAACCGTGTTCCTGGGCGATCTCGGGATCTGGGGCATGCTCACCGGCGTTGCCGCAACGGTGATCGCGGCCTTCGTCCTGTTCGGCACCTTGCTGCTCCACACGGGCGGAGGTCAGGCCTTCATCGACCTGGCGATGCGTCTCGGCGGACGGCAGGTCGGCGGCGCGGCCAAGATCGCAACCATCGCCAGCGGTCTCTTCGGCATGATCTCCGGCTCCTCCGTCGCCAACGTTGCGACGACCGGCAACTTCACCATCCCGATGATGATCCGCCTTGGCTATCCCCGCCCTTTCGCTGCGGCGGTCGAGGCGGTCGCCTCCACCGGTGGTCAGATTGCGCCGCCCATCATGGGCGCGGCCGCCTTTGTCATGGCCGAGATCGTCGGCATGCCCTACACCGACATCATCCGCGCCGCGCTGTTGCCCGCCGTCTTCTTCTACCTTGCCGTTTTCGTGACGGTGCATTTCGTATCCGAGAAACGCGGCCTGGCGCTTGTCCCATCCGAGGAATTGCCGGCCTGGGCCAATATCCTCGCGCCACGCCGCATCGGGCCGGTGGTCGCGGCGCTGATCGGGCTGGGCATCGGCTTTTGGCTGGGACGTTCGGTGGCGACCTCGGCGTTCTACGGGATCATGGGCCTGCTGGCCGCGTTCATCGTTACGCAGGCCGGGCGGAAGCCGCTGCGCGACATGGCCCGCATGGTTCTGGCCGGCGTTGAGGATGCCGGGCGCGGCCTCGTGATCATCGGGGTCCTGCTGGCAGGTGCGCAGGTGTTGGTGTCGATGGTCAACCTGACAGGCGCAGGCGTCGCGCTGTCGTCGGCCATCGTGTCGCTGGGCGGCGATTCCACCGTCATGATCGCCCTCATGGTCGCACTGGTCTGCCTGATCATGGGCATGGGCCTGCCGACGACCGCCGCCTATGTCCTGGTCGCTGCCGTTCTGGCACCGGCGCTGACCGAAGTCGGCGTGCCGATTCTGACGGCGCATCTGTTCGTGTTCTACTTCGCCACGATCTCGGTCATCACGCCGCCGGTCTGTGTTGCGGTCTTTGTCGGGGCCGGGATCGCGCAGACAAACTGGGTGCCCGCCGCGTTCGAGGCCGTCCGGCTTGCCGCCATCACCTATCTGCTCCCCTTCCTGCTGCTGTTGTTTCCCGGCATGGTGTTGGAGGGGGGTGCTCTTTCGATTGTCGATGCGGCGCTGGCCGGGCTTATTCTGGTTTTCGCGATACCCGCGCTGCTGACCCGCATCCCGATCACCCACAACCGGCTTCTTGACCGGGTGGTGCTGGCAACGGTGATCCTTCTTGCCATTTGGCCACATCCCGCCACGCCCGTGCTTGCGGCGGCGATACTGCTGACGGTCTGGAGCGGGGTAAAATACACGCAAAGGGTGTCGCGATGAAAATCCTTCGCATCGGCACCGGAGCGGGCTTTTCCGGCGACGGGATCGGGCCGGCGGTCGATTTGGCCCGATCCGGAAAGCTGGACTATTTGGTCTTTGAATGCCTGGCGGAACGCACCATCGCGCTGGCGCAGCTTGACCGGCTCGGCGATCCCGCCGCCGGATATGACAGGCGGTTGGAGCAGCGGATGCGGGCTGTGCTGCCGGACTGTCACCGTGCCGGGACGCGCATCATCACAAACATGGGCGCCGCCAATCCGCTGGAAGCGGCGCGGCGCACCGCGGAGATCGCCGCCGAACTGGGCCTGACGCTCCGGGTTGCGGCTGTGCTGGGTGACGACGTGCTGGACCGGATCGGGCCTTGTGTCCTTGAGGAAACCGGGCGTCCGGCCAGCGACCTTGGTGACCGTCTGGTGTCGGCGAATGCCTATCTTGGCGCCGAGGGGATTGTCGAGGCGTTGGCGCGAGAGGCCGATATCGTCATCTGTGGCCGTGTGGCCGATCCGTCGCTCTTTGTCGCGCCCATGATCCACGCATTCGGGTGGCCTTCCATCGAGGACCATCGGCTGATCGGCCAGGCCACCGTCGTCGGGCATCTGATGGAATGCGGGGCGCAGGTGACGGGCGGATACTTCGCCGACCCCGGGGCCAAGGACGTGCCTGACCTTGCCACTGTCGGTTTCCCGATCGCCGAGGTGTCGCAGGACGGCACCGCAGTCATAACCAAGCTGCCGGGAACCGGCGGGCTGGTGTCGCGGGCGACGTGCATCGAACAACTGCTCTATGAACTGCATGATCCGGCGCGGTATTTCCAGCCTGACGTCGTCGCGGATTTTTCCGGTGTGGATTTTGCCGAAATCGGACCGAACCGGGTTGCCGTCAGCGGCGGGGCAGGGACTCCGGCAACGGGACGTCTTAAAGTGTCGGTTGGGGCGCGGGATGGCTGGATCGGACAGGGAGAGATATCCTATGCGGGGCCCGGTGCCGTGGCCCGGGCGCGGCTTGCGGGAGAGATCACGACCGAAAGGCTCGCTCCTCTTGCCAATCTGATTGAGGATATGCGGGTCGATATCATCGGCCTGAACGCGATATCGCCTGTGGACCCCTCTGCGCCTGAGCCGCGCGAGGTCCGCCTGCGCGTTGCTGCGCGCTGTGCCGAAATCGAGGCCGCGCGCGCTGTTTCGGACGAAGTGGAAGGGCTCTATCTCAACGGCCCTGCGGGTGGTGGTGGCGTCGCCACGATGGTGCGCGAGGTCATCGGAATTCGGTCGGCATATCTGCCCAGGGCAGAGGTTGAAACCCATGTTCACATGTTCGGAGAGCCAGCATGAAGCTCCACGAGATCGCCCATGGCCGAGCCGGAGACAAGGGGACGACCTCGAACATCTCGGTCATCGCCTATCGCCCCGAAGACTGGCCGCGGATCGAGGCCGAGGTGACCGCCGAGCGGATCGCCGCGATCTTCGGGCCGGATGTACAGGTCGACCGCTATGTGCTGCCGCAGCTCTTCGCGCTGAACTTCGTTTTGAAGAACGCGCTGAAAGGTGGGGTGACGCGCTCGGTGGCACTGGATGCGCACGGCAAGGGTCTCGTCTACGCGGTGCTCGACATGCGCCTCTAGGACGGCCTGGCAGACGGCACGAGCCCGATGGACCAGATAGGAGACTGGAAATGAACGATAAGGCCCCGACTGCAAATCCTCTTATTCGCGTTGTGGCGCGCCCTGCGGATGCCAGTTTGCGGGGAGATATTTTTGGTGGTTGGGTTATTTCACATATGGACATTGCGGGAGGCATCGTTGCCGCCGAAATCGCAGGCGAGAAGCTCGCGACCGTCGCAATTGATGCGATGCGGTTCCTAAGGCCCGTGAGGGTTGGTGATATCTTGTCGATCTATGGGCAAATCGAGCGGACCGGACGCACGTCTATCGCGGTTCACCTCGAGGCTTGGGTGAGGCGCGGCCGAATTGGGGACGACGAAAAGGTCACCGAGGGTAAATTCACTTTTGTTGCTCTTGATGATGCTGGCCGACCGAAGCTGGTAGCGATCCCCAAGGAATAATTGTTTCACTAGACGCTTTACTCCCTGGGCTTGAGACAAATCAGATTGACCCGTCCCGCGTTTGCCAGAGGCTGGTTGTCATTCGTTGCGCGTCGAATGCTCTGTCCCCTTAGGTGTTTGATCCCATGGTTTGATGGTGCGATCCATTCGCTGGAATGTAAGAAAGCACTATGGGACAAGTTCGTTACGGCAGCGCCACTGCTCCAAGTGCTGCCACGAGCGGGGTGTCTTCGCCCGGATCATGGCGGGGTTGGCGGCCGAGCACGGTGAGGAGACGACCGTGATGATCGACGCAACTCATCTGAAAGCCCATCGTACGGCGTCCAGCCTGGGCGTCAAAAAAGGGGGGGCGCAGGGGGCTGATTGGCCGAACCAAAGGCGTCATGAACACGAATCTGCACGCCATTTGCGACAGATGAGCCATGTCGCGCCGCATGGCCGTCGTGATGCACCGGATGTGGATGATGGAACGGCCTTCAGGATGGAGGTTGCATCGCCCAATTGATCCTAACCGCTTCGCCAGCCTGACCGCGGGCTCTCGAGGTTCCGAAGGGACGCGGTTCTGGTGATGTCGGGGTCTGGACCGTAGCCAGCGTTGCTGAGCACACCTATGAGATGGACACATCGGAACTGCATCGAACCAGCATCATGTCGGCAGCCCTCGCGGCCGACCACAGACCGAAGCACGTTCTCCAAGGATCTCAGGACAGAGCCGCAAGATGCCGGGTGGATCGATTGAGCCGCAACAAGCCGTTAGAGGGGACAAATAGCTTGCCCGAAATCACTTGACGAAGCGGGACCCGTTAACGAAGTCCAGAGCCTAAGCACTGGGGGCCGCCTTGCCGCAGCACTGAATTGCAAAGGATCGACCATGACGAAAATCTATCTCGCCGGCCCCGATGTCTTCGCCGCCGATCCGCAGGCGCTTGGAGCGCGAAAAATGGCGCTTTGCGCGCAGCACGGGCTCGAAGGGGTCTTTCCAATGGGGCTGGTGGCGCTCGACACGTCGCGGGCGAAGCGGGAGCAGGGTCTGCAAATCTTCGACGTGATGGAGCGCGCCCTGTCGGATTGCGACGCGATGATCGTCAATCTGACGCCGTTTCATGGCCCCAGCGCCGATGTGGGCACGGCGGTGGAGATCGGTTTCATGCGGGCACAGAACAAGCCGATCTTTGCCTATTCCAATTCGGACGACCATTTTGCCGACCGGGTGTCGCGCTTCTGGGAGGGTGACGTCACGCAACGCGAGAGCGGAGCATTGCAGGGGGCGGACGGCATGGAGATCGAGGCGTTCGACATGTGCGACAACCTGATGGTGCATGGCAGTGTCGAACGCTCGACCGGCGTGCTCGTCACGCGGGATGTGCCGCAGGGCGCGGTCTATGACGATCTCACCGCTTTCGAGGCCTGTGTCGTGAAGGCCGCGGCATGGCTTGCGGAGCGCGCCGAAGCCTGAGCGGCGTGGCGATCGTCCGGTACGGCCCGCCGTCCGGTGGCGGGTCAGAGTGAGCGGTTGATCATTAACATGCCGAGTGCGCCGAAGAGGGTGCCGAACACTGCCTCGCTCATCTGCTGAAAGCGCGTGTAGAGGCCGCGCGCCCGTCCTGTGGAAAACAGCAGTCCGTAGCTGCCGTAGATCGCAAATATGATCAACGCGGAACCGGTGGTGAAGACCAGCAGCCCGCCCCAGGACTGGATCGCCGGGCCGACGAAGGTCGAGAGCGTGGCCCAGAGCAGCGCCACCTTGGGGTTGGTCGCCGTCACTGCGAGCCCGTGCAGGAAATCGTGCCTCAAGCCGGCGCCGGCGACCGGTGCGATCTGGCCGCCGCTGCCGGTCAGGGCCGAGCGCCATCCCTTGATTCCGAGCCAGACGAGATACGCCCCGCCGATCGCACCCAGCAGTCGCAGCAGCCCGGGATAGAGCGCAAAGATCTGGCCCAGCCCGACCGCCGTCAGTATCGCCCAGGCAAAAGCGCCGCAGGCGAGCCCGGCGGCGACGGTCAGCGCCGGTAACCGCCCGGAGCCGAGCCCGCGCGAGGCCACCGCCACCATATTCGGGCCGGGAGAGATAGCGGCGCTGGCAAGCGCGACCCAGGCGGTTGCGATCAGCGGCATCATGAATGCGCCTCCTTGCTGTCATCCGGGGCTTCGTCGCGCTCGAACATGCCATAATCCCGCACGACGCTTGCAATCCGGATGCGGTAATCGTCGAAGATTCCCTTTCTGCCCTGCGACTGCGCGCCGCGATGGGCACTGACCGTCCTCCAGCGTGCAATCGCCGCCTCGTCCTCGAAAAAGGACAGCGACAGGAGCTTGTTGGGGTTGGTCAGACTCTGGAACCGCTCGACCGAGATGAAGCCCTCGATTTCCTCAAGCAGTGGCCGCAGCCCGGCGGCGAGGTCGAGATAGTCCGCCCCGCGCCCCTCCGCCGGCTCGACCTCGAAAATCACCGCGATCATTGTGCCGCTCCGGGGCCGTGCGGGGCGGAAGCGAGCTTGAGGAAGGTCCGGTCCTCGCGCAGCAGGAATTTCTCCTTCATGGCGAATTCGTAGTTTTCGCGCCCCAGCGGATCGGCGGCGAGTCGCGCCCGGTAGGCCTCGTATTCCGCGAGGCTTTCCAGATTGTAGATGCCATAGGCCAGCGTGCTGGAGCCCTCATGCGGCGCATAATAGCCGATCAGATCGGCGCCGCAGCGCGGGATCGCCTGGCCCCAGTTGCGGGCATATTGCTCGAACTGGGCCTTCTTGGTGGGGTCGATATGGTAGCGGATCACGCAGGTCAGCATGGCTGTCTCCTTGAGGTTTCTGTCCCCGGACTAGCAGATTGTCAGAGGTCTATGCTTCGATTAGGATCGAACTATGAAAGAAGGTCCCGATATCGCCCGTATCGCCGCGCTGATTGGAGATCCCGCCCGCGCCAATATGCTGACCGCGCTGATGAGCGGCAAGGCGCTGACCGTCAGCGAGCTGGCGGAGGAGGCGGGAATCACCATCCAGACGGCCAGCTCGCACCTGTCGAAACTCGACGAGGGCGGGTTGCTGCGCCCGCGCAAGCAGGGGCGGCACAAGTATTTCTCGCTGGCCAGCGACCAGGTGGCGCATGTGCTCGAGGGGTTGATGGGGCTGGCCGCCGGGGCGGGGCATCTGCGCCGGCGCACCGGCCCGAAAGACGCCGAGCTGCGGCAGGCGCGGGTCTGCTACAACCATCTGGCGGGCGATATGGGAACGCAGATGTTCGACAGTCTGATTGCGGGTGGCCATCTGCGGCTCGACGGCGAGGATCTCAGCCTGACGGAGACGGGGGCCGGGCTGGTCACGGGTCTCGGCATCGACCTCGGCGCGCTGCAAAAGGGGCAGGCTGCGCTCTGCCGGGAATGCCTCGACTGGAGCGAACGCCGCTCGCATCTGGCGGGAAGTCTGGGCCGCGCGCTGCTGAGCCGGTTCGAAGAGCTGTCCTGGGCGAGGCGCGACCAGAAGACCCGCGTCGTCAGCTTTTCGCCCAATGGTGTCACGGAGTTCGAGCGGCTCTTCGGTTCCGGCTGAGCGCCGCTCACTCCAGGCGCAATCGGTCGAAATAGGCCTGGTCGTACTCTTCTACGATGGGCAGGGCGCGGGCCAGCAGGGCTTCACCCTCCGCTGTCAGCGCCACCGGCTTGGCGCGCTGATCTGACTGCGCCGGCAGCCGCCGGATCAGCCCGTCCGCCTCCAGCCGCTTCGAGATCTGCGAGACATGCATCCTGTCGAGCCCGACAAGATCGACCACCGCCTGCTGCGTCACCTCGCGACCGTCCTGCGCCAGCCAGCCGAACACCGCGAGAATAGCGAATTGCGGCTGCGTCAGTCCGAGCGGCCGCAGCGCGGCGTTGAGCCCGCGCTGCCACGCCATGAAATCGCGCCACAGGGTGAAACCGGGGCTGTCATGCGGCCCGGCATAGCGCGACGGCCAGTCAGCCGGCATTGACCGCGCCGCCCTCTTCGCTGACGCGCTTCAGCCCTGCGAGCGTGTTCGGCAGAGTCCGGTCGATCCCGGCGCCGATCAGTCGCCGGAACAGAAAGGCCAGAGGGCCGGAGAATGCGACCCAGTGGGTGGCGCTTGTGCGCTGGCCGTTGCCGGTCAGCTCGTGGCCAAAGGTCATGCGGCAGAGCGGCAGCTGCCCTTCGATGGTGAACGAGCGGTTCGGCAGCACCTCGGTGACCCGGATCTTCGCTCTGGGCCCCTCGCGCGGTTCCAGCCAGCCCGCTGCGCCGCGCCGCAGCTCCGGCAGGCCGACCGCCTTGGTCTCGCTGTCCCAGATCGGCCAAAGCTCGGGATTTGCGTAGAGCGCAAAGACGTTCGTCGCAGGGGCGTCGATCTCGATTGTGTGTGCGATGGTCATGCGAGTCGTCCCATAATAATAAATACATTTACTAAATGGCAGATCCTTGGCACCCCTGCAACCGACAAGCGAAGTGCTTGTAGAGCGGTCGTATCTGCGATGGCAGGCTAGGCTGTTTGGGTCGAGGCGAAAGGCATGCAAGCCCGCATCGCGAAATGGCGTTGCATAGAGCAGCGCAAAACCGCGCCGGAAATACTGTGTCTGTAAGGGGGATAGTGGTGCCCAGGAGAGGACTCGAACCTCCACGGCCGTTAAGCCACTGGTACCTGAAACCAGCGCGTCTACCAATTCCGCCACCTGGGCACAGGTGGTGTGAGGCAGGCGTTTACGCGGCCCGCAATCCGGTGTCAACGCCGTTTTTTCGCTTTGTTTTCCATCTCGCGCCACGGCACCTTGCCGCGCTTGCCCGTGATCGGTATTCAGGGGCGGCAAACCGCGCATCACGGAGCTAGGTCAATGAGCAAACTCGTCACCATCTACGGGGGATCCGGTTTTGTGGGGCGCTATATCGCGCGCCGCATGGCCAAGCTGGGCTGGCGTGTCCGTGTCGCGGTACGGCGCCCGAACGAGGCGCTTTTCGTCAAGCCCTACGGCGTTGTCGGCCAGGTGGAGCCGGTGCTCTGCAATATCCGCAACGACGAGTCGGTGCGCGCCGTGATGCATGGCGCGGATGCGGTGGTGAACTGCGTCGGCACCTTCGATGCCAAGGGCAAGAACAATTTCGACGCGGTACAGTCTGAGGGCGCCGAGCGCATCGCGCGAATCGCCGCCGAGATGGGTGTCGCGCGGATGGTGCAGATCTCGGCCATCGGCGCCGATGCCGAGAGCGCCAGCGACTACGCCCGCACCAAGGCTCTGGGCGAGGCGGCAGTGCTGTCGCACATGCCCGACGCGGTGATCCTGCGGCCTTCGGTGATCTTCGGGCCGGAGGACGGCTTCTTCAACCGCTTTGCCTCGATGTCGCGCATGGGGCCGGTGCTGCCGCTGGTGGGTGCCGAGACGAAATTCCAGCCGGTTTATGTGGACGATGTGGCCCATGCTGCCGTCATGGGTGTGACCGGAGACGCGGCGCCGGGCGTCTACGAGCTGGGCGGACCCGATGTGGACAGCTTCCGCGAGCTGATGACGCAGATGCTGGGCGTGATCCGCCGTCGCAAGCTTCTGGTCAATATCCCCTTCGGCATCGCCTCGGTGATGGGCTGGGGATTCGAGCTGCTTCAGACGCTGACCGGCGGCCTGTTCCCGGCACAGGTTACCCGCGATCAGGTGAAGTCTTTGCGCCATGACAATGTGGTGGCCGAAGACGCGAAAGGGTTTGCCGATCTCGGCATCACCCCGACCTCGCTGGAGGCGGTGCTGCCGGATTATCTCTGGCGCTTCCGCCCCTCGGGTCAGTACGACGCGATCAAGGAATCGGCGCAGCACCTGCGGACCGAATAAAGCGGCGCGCCAGCCGGCGCGCGCATTCGGGCTCCGGCCACCAGCAGCAGGCGATTTCCCAGGCCAGCGCCGCGCGGCGCTCCGCCCGCGTGGCTGGCAGGCCAAGCGTCACCCGGTCGAGACAGAGCGCGTCGTGGCGCGACTCGTCCCAGTCGATCAGTGCCGGACCCTGTGCTGTCACGATGATATTGCCGGGGTTCAGATCGCCATGCACCACGCCTTGCGGCGTATCGGCGACATCCGCAAACGCGGTACGGATCGCCTTGGCGAGCTTTTGGGGCATGGCAGGAAGCACAACATCTCCGCCCCGACCGAGGCGCAGCAGCGCCGCCGTGCCAGGAACGCCGGGGCGCGGCGGTAGTCGCCGGGCTGCACGGTGAAACGCGGCGATGCGGGGGGCGAGCGCGGAGAGATCTCGGGGGTCGGCGATGCGTCCCGGCAGGAAGCGCTCTGCGGTCCAGCCTCCGACGATCAGGCGCCCGTTGCGCGCCGGCACCGGATCGGCAGTGACAAAGCCCACCTGACGTGCCGCCGCCTGCACGGGCACCAGCCAGCGTAGAGCCGCCTCGCTTCGCCCGGTGGACTTCAGCACGATATCACCACAGCGGAAGACGACGTTGCGGGCGCCGGCGCCGATCGGCTCCAGCGGGGCCGACAGCCCCCAGGCCGTCGGATCGGGGCGGGCGGTCAGTGCAGTTTCCGCAGCCGCGACAGCAGGGCCGCGTTGCAGCAGCCCGGCGGTGGCGTGGTGGTCACGCCGGTTTGCGCGCCGAGCCAGCTTTCACAGGCCTCGACCAGTGCGCAGCCGCGACAGCAGGTCACCATATGGGCGTATTCGTCGGGGCCCAGATGCCCCGACAGCATTTCCTCGGACAGGTTCAGGCCCATCACACGGGCCACGCTTCGGGTCATCCAGAAATGTCGGGCGGGATCTCCTAGCGTCTCTCGCATCTTTTTTACTCTTGCAGTCTCGCCTGTAGCGCCGCGAAATGGGCGCGGTTCACGCAGGTTTCGGGCGTGTCGCGCAGCGCGGTTTCGGGCTGGTCAAGCCAGCGCTGGCAGCCGTCGGCCCATTGGCATCCACGGCAGCGCTGCACCATCCCGGCCCAGTCGTGCTGGGTCAGGAGGCCGGCATCGGCGGCGGCCACCAGATCGGTGCCGTTGGCCTGCGCCATGCGCTGGACAAGCCAGTAATGATCGGTCTCGTCTCCGAGCGGCTGATTGGGCCGTGCGTCGAACATCGGTTTCTCCTCCGCCATCGGGTGTCAGGTCTTGCGCAGTTCGTCGAAGAGCTGCGTGTTGCGGCAATAGACCGGCGGCGCCTCCGCGGTCTCCGCGCGTGTCGCCAGCCATGCCTCGCAGGCGCAGGGCTGGGTGCAGCCGGTGCAGCTGAGAACCGCGTCGTCGAGCTGCGAGAAGGTCAGCTTGCCGCGCAGCATCTGCTCTTCGAGGTCGAGCCCCAGCGTGTTGGCCATATGGTCGACCAGCGTGGCGTGTCTCTTGAAATCGGTACGTCCTGGCATCTTCATCCCTCCGCCGGTTTCCTTGTCAGACTGACGGAAGCCTAGCAGGGGCGGGCAAATCTGCCCTTGATGCAAGTCAACGCAGCGTCAAGCGCCGCCGGCGGCGCGATAGGCGTCAGCCGTGCGCCGGACGATGGCGATTCGCGCCGCGTTGGGTGGGTGGGTGCCGAGGAAGCGGTCGCCCGGATCGGGGATCCGCATGAAATAGGCGGCGCCTTTCACCGGGTCGTAGCCGGCCTGAATCGTGATGATCGTGCCCAGCTCGTCGGCTTCGAGTTCGTATTCCTTGGAGAAGGTGCGCGCGCCGATGCTGGCGCCATATTCCTCCGCCGAGCGGACCTCGTCGGCATTGGCGCCCGACATCGCGGCGATGCCGGAAAAGATCAGCGCGCCCATCGCCGCATCCTCCTCGACCCGGGCGAGATGGCCGAGAATGTGATGGGCGGATTCGTGGCCCATGACAAAGGCCAGCTCGTCGGCATTCTCCACTGAGGCGATCAGCGCGAGGTTGAAGGCGACGATGGGCCGGCCATGACGGTCGAGCGTCTGGAAGGCGTTTGGCTCCTGGTCGAGCCGGTCGTCGATGACGATCAGGTAATCGCAGTTAAGACCGCGCGTCAGGCGCCGGCATTCGGCCTCGGCCACCGGCTCGATGGTGCTGGCGACCTCGACGAACTGCCGCGTGACGCGCGCGGCCTCCTGCCGGGCGGGGCTGTCCGGCGGAACGGAACTCACCGGTGCCACCTCGCAGGCGGCGAGCAGGAAGAGAAGGCAGGGCAGAAGGCGGCGCATCACTGGGTCTGGCATCCGGTCGGGAGGAAAATCGCTTTCACCATATGCGCCTCGCAGGCGCGGCGCCAGAGCCGGACTGTCACAGGGCGGGGGCTGTGCGTTTTCGGGATAGGCAGCGCCCGGGCGCTGGGCTAGGCTGGTCCCATGTTCAGCATCGAGCACGAATTCGACGCCACGGTCGTCACGCTTGTCGACGAGGGAAGCACGCATCTTCAGGAGGATGTGATCGTCTCCACCTTCGAGGATTGCGTCACCGTCGAGCAATACGATCCGCGCACCGACCGGGTGAACAAGATCACCCTGTCCATGACCCAGATGCGCGATCTCGCCGCCGCGATCTCCTTGCCCGAGGGCGTCTATATCCGCGACGAGTAGGGCTCAGGGTTCGACGCGAAAGACCTTGTCGCGCGCGGTGGCGCCGCGGATCAGGGTCAGTCGCGATTTCGGCACCCCCAGCGCCTTGGCCAGCAGCTTCTGCACGGCGGCGTTCGCCTTGCCGTCCTCGGGCGCCGTGGTGACATAGACCCGCAGCGTACCGGCCTCCTCGCGGATCTCGTTGCGCGAGGCCTTGGGGGTGACGCGCAGCTCCAGCGTGGCACCGGGCGCGGCGAGATGGGCGAGTTCGGCCTTGGCCATGGGGATCTTTCCTGCGATGGGGGCGGCGGTATCGGACACGGCGGGGGCGGGGAGCTCAAGCATCGGGGCCCGGCGATCCTCGTGGGCCTGCTGCCGGGGCAGCCGCGATAGCTCGGTTTGCTCCGGCGCTTAAGAGTCTAATAGCTCCCTTCCTCCAGGAGCCTCTGGCGCGGTTTGTGGCGCGCGCCGTAGAGATATTTCGCCCAGAGCGCGAAGGCCGGGGTCAGCAGGCCGGCGTCGATCTCGATGGTATCGCACAGGCGGCTTCCACCGGGCGCAGGGGTCACCATCATCGTATGCCTCCAGCTTTTCACACCGGCGCCCTGCTCGCTCGAGCGCAGGATCATGCGGCTGTCGTCGCATTCCAAAACGTCCATATCGTATGGCTGTTTCGGCAGTTTTCCGAAGAGCGAAATCTCCACATGGATCTTCTGGCCGGTGCGGGTCCGGCCCTCGGGGAGCCCGTCGAATTCGACCAGCCCGGCCATGACGCGGCTCAACGCGTCATAGCTTGTCGCCAGAGTCCAAAGACGTTCCGGCGATGCCGCATAGAAAAACTCTGTATGGACGGTGCGCATAAAGAATTCCGAAATGGATGCAGGATGCGTAATCCGGTGAACCGCGTCTGACAAGGCTCCCCCGCCGGCGAAACCCTGCGTCTCGCGGCCTGTGAAACCTTCCTGACGCCGACGATCGCACCAGCCGGTTGAAACCCGTGGCACAAAGTCTGACATAGGGGCAGACGATCCAAGGAGACGCCCATGCCCACCCCAAACCCAGACGCGATGGCGTTTCTGCTGTCCCGGCGTTCGCGCCCGTCCAAGACGCTGACCGGCCCGGCGCCGGGTCGCGCGGCGCTCATCCCGCTGCTGACCGCAGCCGCCCGCAGCCCCGATCACGGCAAGCTCGAGCCCTGGCGCTTCATCGTGCTGGAACGTGCGGCGCTGGACAGGCTGGCCAATGCCGCCGTTGCCCGCGCAGAGGTGCTGGGCTCGGCGCCCGAGGTGGCCGAAAAGGGTCGCCGGCAGTTCGCCGAGAGCCCGCTCTGCGTGGTGGTGGTGGAATCGCCCAAGGAGAGCCCCAAGGTGCCCGCCATCGAACAGACCTATTCCGCCGGCGCTGTCTGCCTGGCGCTGCTCAACGCCGCGCTGGCCAGCGGCTGGGGCGCGAACTGGCTGACCGGCTGGGTGGCCGAAGACCGTGCGCTGGTCGAGGGCGAGCTGGGGCTGGCGCCGCATGAGCGCATCGCAGGCTTTATGCATATCGGCACTGAAACCCTCACCCCGCCCGACCGGCCGCGCCCGGATATCGAGGCGATCACCGAATGGGTGTCGGAATGATCCCGGCCTCCTTCCTCGCGGCGATCGGCCAGCTCGGCGACCGCCGTTTTCAGGCGGTGCTGCTGAAGGGGCTGGGCATCACCGTGGCGATCTTTGTCGCTTTCTATTTCGTCTTCGTCACTGTCGTCGGCTGGTTTCTCGGCGACAGCGTATCGCTGCCCTGGATCGGCTCGGTCACCTGGGTCGACGATGCGATCAGCTGGGGGGCGATCCCGCTGATGCTGCTGTTGTCGGTGTTCCTGATGGTGCCGGTGGCTTCGGCGATCACCGGCATCTTTCTCGACGATGTGGCGCAGGCGGTGGAAGACCGGCACTATCCCGGGCTCGGCGCGGCCTCGGAGCCGTCGCTTGCCGACAACTTCCGGGATTCGCTGAGCTTTCTCGGGGTGCTGATCCTCGCCAACATCCTGGCGCTGATCCTCTATGTTTTCCTGGCGCCCTTCGCACCGTTCATCTTCTGGGGGCTGAACGGTTTCCTGCTCGGGCGGGAATATTTCACCCTTGCGGCGATGCGCCGGGTCGGGCGCGAAGGCGCCGCGCAGCTGCGCAAGCGCCATTTCGTGACGATCTGGGCGGCGGGGGTGCTGATGGCGGTGCCGCTCACCGTACCGCTGGTGAACCTGCTGGTGCCGATCCTGGGGGCGGCGACCTTCACCCATCTCTTCCACAGGCTCGAAGCGCGGCGCGTTCCGGCCTGAGACGGATTATGGATGTGGAGCGGTGGGCATATTGCCCACCCTACAGGTGATCCCGCGACCTATCGTAGGGTGGGCAATCTGCCCACCGTCACCCAAACCGCGCCTCACTGCCCCGAAGGCGGCCCCATCCGATTGAACATCCAGCCGTCGATGTCGCGCACCGAGATCACGCCGGAAAGGATGATACCGGCGATGATCGCCCAGAGCAGCAGAGAAATCCCTGTGGTGATCCAGGCCTTGCGCTTGAGGTTATGCACCTCCGGGCTGCTGGCATGCGTGCCCTCGACAACATCGCCCCGGTCGCCCTGGGTTTCCAGCCGGAACGGGATCACGACCAGAAAGGTCATGAACCAGATCACGGCAAAGAGCACGAGTGCGGATGTGATCCCCATGGTTTACCTCCCTTGCGGCCCGAGACCGGCTCAGACCTGTTCCAGTTCCACCAGCGTGCCCTGGAAATCCTTCGGATGCAGGAACAGCACCGGCTTGCCATGGGCGCCGATCTTGGGCTCGCCATTGCCCAGCACCCGGGCGCCGGATTCCTTCAGATGGTCGCGCGCGGCGAGGATGTCGTCGACCTCGTAGCACACATGGTGGATGCCGCCCGAGGGGTTCTTGTCGAGAAAGCCCTGAATCGGAGAGTTTTCGTCCAGCGGATAGAGCAGCTCGATCTTGGTGTTGGGCAGCTCGATGAAGATCACGGTCACGCCGTGATCGGGCTCGTCCTGCGGCGCGCCGACCTTGGCGCCCAGCGTGTTGCGGTACTGGGCGGCGGCGGCGTCGAGGTCGGGCACGGCGATGGCGACATGGTTCAGGCGGCCGATCATTACTCTCTCCCTTGCATAGGTTCCCCCGCTTATCGCCCGCGGGGGCGGCGCTTCGCAAGATGCTGCGAGCGTTAACCGCTCGTTAGGGACAACGGGCAAGGATGCGGGGACAGCCCTAAGGAGGACAAGATGACCGACTCGGATGGACTTTCCCCGCTGCCGCGCCCGACCGCCACACGCCCCTTGCTGGGCATGACCGTGCTGGTGGTCGAGGACAGCCGCTTTGCCTGCGATGCCATGCGCCTCCTGTGTCTGCGCAGCGGTGCGCGGATCCGCCGGGCGGATTGCCTGCAATCGGCGCGCCGGCACCTGATGGTCTATCGCCCGACGGTGGCCATCGTCGATCTCGGCCTGCCCGACGGCTCGGGGGCCGAGCTGATTTCCGAACTGGTCAAGGCGCTGCCGCGGGTCTCGGTGGTGCTCGGCACCAGCGGCGACAGTTTCGCCGAGGATGTGGCCTTTGCCGCCGGGGCGGACGGGTTCCTCGCCAAGCCGGTCGAGAGCGTGGCGCTGTTCCAGAACGAGATCATCGCGCATCTTCCGGAGGAGCGGCAGCCCAAGGGACTGCGCATGGTCTCCGACGATCCGATCCGCCCCGACCCGCTGGCCTATCGCGACGACATGGCGCATGCGGCGGATGTGCTGAGCGACGATGGCGACGGGCGGATGCTCGACTACGTGACCCGCTTTCTGAGCGGCGTGGCTCACAGCGCCGGCGATCACCTGTTGCAGGCCGCCGCCGAAGATCTCGCAGAGGCGCGCGCCGGTGGCCGTCCGGTCAAGGCCGATATCGCCCGGCTGGCGGGGCTGGTGCAGGACAGGCTGGCCGACCGCGTGGCGATCTGAGCCGGGCTCAGAGCACGGCGAGCGCCAGCAGCAGCGCGGCGCAGAGCGCCATGGTCCGCCGGTAGAGCCGCAGCCCGCGCGCCAGCGCCGCGGCATCTGCATCGGGCGCGGGCTCATTGACCCAGGGCTCATCGGCGATGGTCTCGCCATAGACGCGCGGGCCGGAAAGCCGCACGCGCAGCGCCCCGGCCAGCGCCGCCTCGGGCCAGCCGGCATTGGGTGAGCGGTGATGGCGTGCGTCCCGCGCCATCACCCGCAGCGCCGGGCGCGGTCGTCCGGAGGCCAGCGCAAACAGCAGCCCGGTCAGCCGGGCCGGGATCAGGTTGACCAGATCGTCGAGCCGCGCCGCCACCTTGCCGAAGTCTTCGTAGCGCGCGTTGCGGTGGCCGATCATCGAATCCATCGTGTTGATCGCCTTGTAGGCCGCGATCCCCGGCAGGCCGAGCAGCACCCCCCAGAACACCGGCGCGACGATCCCGTCGGAACTGTTCTCGGCAAGGCTCTCCAGCGCCGCGCGGGCGACGCCGCCGGTGTCGAGCCGCTGCGGATCGCGCCCCACGATCATCGAGACCGCCTGCCGCGCGCCCGCCAGATCGCCCGCCGCCAGCGGCTTTGCGACCGCCGCCACATGATCGTGCATCGAGCGCACGGCGATCAGCGGCCAGGCGAGCACCGCGCCCAGCAACAGCCCCGGCCAGCCGTCCGGAAGCAGGAGGTGCAGCGCCAGCGCCGGCAGCACCGCCGCAGCGAGCACGATCAGCACCGTCAGCGCCCCCAGCGCCCGGCGGCGCAGCGTTGCGCCGCCGTTGAGCCGCGTCTCAAGCGCCGAGATCAGCCGCCCGAGCCAGACCACGGGATGGCCGATCCGGGCAAAGAGCCAGGCGGGCCAGCCCAGCAGGCCGTCGATGAGGAAGGCAAGCGCCATCATGCCGGCAAAGCTCATGCGCCCGGCCCCACCCAGTTGGTCGCCACGACCGAAACGCCGCCCTCGAAACAGCGCAGCCGCGTCACAGAGAGCGGCGCCACTTCGAAGCCGAGCCCCACCGGCAGCTCTCCCAGCACCAGCCCCAGCGCCGCGCGCACGGTGCCGGCATGGGCGACCACCGCCAGCGGGCCGCCTTGCCGCGCCCGCTCGGAGAGCATCGCAAAGGCCGGGCGCAGCCGCGCGGCCATATCGGCAAAGCTCTCGCCGCCGGGCGGGCGGTGATCGGCCAGATCGGTGCGGGAAAGTCTCCCGAGATCGGGAATTTCGTCAAAGCGCAGCCCGTCATGCGCGCCGAAATCCTGCTCCCAGAGCGCCGGATCCTCGGGCAGATCGCGGCCCGGAAACAGCGCCCCGGCGGTCTGCCGGCAGCGCAGGGCGGGGCTGGTGACCACCTCAGGGCACTCCGCCAGCCAGTCGCGCAGCGGCGCCAGCGCCTCCGCTTCGGGCAAAATCCCGGGCACATCGCGGCGCCCGCAAAGCCGTCCGCCATGATCGGCGGGAGCGTGGCGGATCAGCAGCAGCTCATTGCGGTCGGGAGGTGTCATCCGGTCTTTCCAAATCGCGCGGAACCTGCTTTGTCACGGCGCCATGGGAAAGTCGATCCTCATCACCGGCGGCGTGCGCTCGGGCAAGAGTCGTCTGGCCGAGCGGATGACGCTGGGCCTCGGGCAACCGGCGGTCTATATCGCGACCGCCGAGGCGCATGACGACGAGATGGCCGAACGTATCGCGCAGCATCAGGCGCGGCGCGGGCCGGAATGGCACACGCTGGCCGAGCCGCTCGACCTTGTCGGCGCGCTGCGCAACAGCGACAGCGGCGCGCCGCGTCTGGTGGATTGCCTGACGCTCTGGCTCAGCAACCTGATGCTCGGCGATCACGACTGGCAGACGGCGAGCGACGCGGTGGCGGCGGCGATCCCCGAGTTGAGCGCGCCGGTGGTGTTCGTGACCAATGAGGTTGGTGCCGGGATCGTGCCCGAAAACGCGCTGGCCCGCGCCTATCGCGACGCGGCGGGGCTGGTGAATCAAAAGATCGCCGCGGCCTGCGACGAGCTCTGGCTCTGCGTCGCGGGCCATCCGATAAAGGTGAAATGACATGACCGACAGGCTCCCTCTCGACCGGCTCGACGCGGTGGCGGATCTGGTGCTCCCGGAGTTCGACGAGACCAGCGCCGAGGCGGCGCGGGCACGTCAGCTGCAACTGACCAAACCGCCGGGCTCGCTCGGGCGGCTGGAGGATCTGGCGGTCTTTCTCGCGGGCTGGCAGCAGCGCGAACGGCCGGTGATCGCCAATGCTCAGGCGCTGGTCTTTGCCGGCAATCACGGGGTCTGTGCGCAGGGGGTGAACCCGTTCCCGCAGGAAGTCACCGCGCAGATGGTGGCGAATTTCCAGGCCGGCGGCGCGGCGATCAACCAGCTTTGCGCGCTGGCGGGTGCGGCGCTTTCGGTGGTGCCGCTGGAGCTGGAGCGCCCGACGCGCGATTTCACCGAAGGCCCCGCGATGGACGAGGCAGAGACGCTGGCCGCGATGCAGGAGGGCGCCGCCTCGGTCGACCCGGAGGCGGATGTGCTGATCCTCGGCGAAATGGGCATCGGCAATTCCACCGTGGCCGCGGCGCTGGCGCATGCGGTGTTCGGTGGTGCTGCGGCGGATTGGGTCGGGCGTGGCACCGGATCGGATACGCCGGCCATTGCGCACAAGGCCGAGGTGGTGGCGCGCGGCGTGGCGCGGCATGGCAGCCTCAGCCCGATGATGCAGCTTGCGGCACTGGGCGGGCGCGAACAGGCGGCGATCTGCGGCGCGGTGCTTGCGGCGCGGCTGGCGCGTATCCCGGTGCTGCTCGACGGGTTCATCTGCACCGCCTCTGTGGCGCCGCTGCACGGCGCGCGCCCGGCGCTGCTCGATCACTGCCTGATCGGCCATGCCAGCGCCGAGCCCGGCCATCAGGGCATGACCGAGGCGATGGGCAAGCGCCCGCTGCTCTATCTCGGCATGGCGCTGGGCGAAGGCTCGGGCGCGGCGCTGGCGCTGGGCGTGCTGCGCGGCGCGCTGGCCTGTCATAACGGCATGGCGACCTTTGCCGAGGCCGGGGTGTCGGACGGGTGAGCGTTGCGCGGCGATGCGCCGAGGCGCGGCTGGCGCTGATGTTGCTGACACGCCTGCCGGCGGGCCGGTTCGAGGGCGCGGCACCGGAGATGAGCGCCGCGCGCTGGGCCTATCCGCTGGCCGGGCTGCCGGTGGCGGTAATCGGGTGGGTCGTGCTGGCGGGCGCCGGAGTGCTGGGCGCCGCGCCTCTGGTGGCGGCGTTCGCGGAGCTGGGCGCCATGGTGCTGGCGACCGGCGGGCTGCACCATGACGGGCTGGCGGATTTCGCCGACGGCATGGGCGGGCGCGACCGGGCGCGGCGGCTGGAGATCATGCGCGACAGCCGCATCGGTAGCTACGGTGTGCTGGCGCTGATCCTCGCGGTCGGGCTGGGTGCCGCCTCGCTGGCGGAGCTGCCGGAGGGCTCGAAAGCCGGCGCCGCGCTGATGCTGGTGGCGGTGGCGAGCCGGCTGGCGATGCTGGTGGTGCTCGACACGCTGCGGCCTGCCCGCGCCGACGGGCTCGGCCACGGCGCCGCCGGGGCGAGGGGCCGCAGCGCCTGGCTGCCCGGTGTCGCGCTGGTGATACTGCTCTGCGCGGTGCTGGGTCTCGCGGGGGTCATGGCGCTGCTCGCCATGGCGCTTGTCGCGGCGCTGGTGGCGCGGCAGGCCAGGCGGATGCTCGGCGGGCAGACCGGCGACGTGCTGGGCGCCGTGCAGCTCTGTGCCGAGACGGTCGGCTGGGTCGTTCTCGCCGCAGTGCTCTGAGTACGGGCATTTTTCTGGCGGCGCGGCGGGCTTTCCCCTAGGCTCGGGCCAACCGAGTGAGCCAGTGTCTTGATGCCCTATTCCGATTTACCCCCCTCCGCTTTCTGGAAACTCTGCCGGCAGACGGACGATTTCCGCCTTTCCGATCTCTACCAACCGAAATTCGCCCTCACCCCCGGCATGCGCATCGCCACCGCCGGGAGCTGTTTCGCGCAGAATATCGGGCGCTATGTGCGCGCCTCCGAGCTGGAGCTTGTCGATACCGAACCCGCCCCCGCGCGCATGCCCGCCGAGACCGTTCAGCGCTTTGGCTACGGGCTGTTCTCGGCGCGCTACGGCAATGTCTACACCGCCCGGCAACTGCGCCAGCTTCTCGAGGACGCGGTGGCCGACCGGCTGCACGATTGCGCGCTCTGGCAGCGCGACGGGCGCTTTTATGACGGGCTGCGGCCCAATACCGAACCGGAGGGGCTTGGCTCGGAGGCCGAGCTGCGCGCGCATCGCCGCGACCATTTGCGCCGGGTGCGGGCGATTTTTGACGAAGCGGATGTCTTCGTCTTCACCCT
Organism: Salipiger abyssi; assembly: GCF_017311415.1. Classification (GTDB taxonomy): domain Bacteria; phylum Pseudomonadota; class Alphaproteobacteria; order Rhodobacterales; family Rhodobacteraceae; genus Salipiger; species Salipiger abyssi_A. The sequence continues at coordinate 633,692 of NZ_JAEKIS010000001.1, forward strand.
CGGACTGACCGAGACCTGGCAGGACATTAAGACCGGCGTGGTGTTTCCCACCGCGCCAGGGGTGATCGCGGGCGCGTTCGACTCGGCGCGCCACGCCTTTCTGAATCTCGGCATGGCGGAGACCTTCGAGGATCTCTCGACGGCGGTCACGCTGATGCGTGAGCTTTCGCCGGGGCTGAAGATCCTGCTCACCGTGTCGCCGGTGCCGCTTACGGCCACGGCGAGCGGCGCGCATGTGCTGAGCGCGACCACCTATTCGAAATCGGTGCTGCGCGCGGTGGCGGGCGAGATGGCGGCGCTCGACGACGACATCGACTATTTCCCCTCCTACGAGATCATCACCGGGGCGCCCTATGCCGGCGCCTTCTATCAGGACAATCTGCGCAACGTCACGACAGCCGGCGTGCAGGTCGTCATGTCGACCTTTTTCGGCGCGCATCCGGCACTGGCGCCTGTCGAACGCCCGGCAATGGCCACGGCGCGCGGCGGTGCCGACCCGGACGAGGCGGATGCGCTGATCTGCGAAGAGGCGATGCTGGAGGCGCTGGCCCCGAAATGAAGCTGTGCGTCGTGGGAGATTCGCATGTGGCGATGCTGATGGCCGCGCTGCGCGACGCCGGCCCCGGCGCGCCGGAGGTCATCTGGTTCGCTAAGCCCGGTCTGGCGGAGGGAGAGGCGGCGCTGGAGGGCAGCCGGCTTTGCGCGCGCGACCCGGATCTGGTGACACGGCTCGAGTCGCTGGGCACGCCTACCGAGGTCGATCTCGACGGGGTCGACGCGGTGGTGTTTGTCGGCGGTACGGTCTCGGCCTTCGGCGCGGTGCGGCTGCTTCAGGGGCACCGCGTGTCGGGTTGGGCCTCGGCGCAGGCGCTGATCGCCGCCGCCGACACACCCTTTGCCGCGCCACTCAAACAGCCGCTGATCTCGGAACCGGCCTATTTGGCAGCGCTGGAGGGCGTGATCCGTGAGAGCGTGACCCATCGGCTGGTGACCGGGCTGCGCGAGGCGAGTGCGGTGCCGGTCTGCGTCGTGCCGCAGCCGCTGCCGTCCGAGGCGATCCTGGAGACCGAAAATAAATACCCTGTTTTCAAGCGCGTGGCCCGGCATGGCGACGGCCCCGCCGTGGCTTCCAGCCTGATCGCGGCGCATGAGCGCGCCTTTGCCGGCCTGTCAGGCGTCACAGTGTTCCGCCAGCCGGAGGAGTCGATCGGGCAGGGCTTTCTGACCGCGCTGGCCTATACACGCGATGCGGTGCGGCTGACCGACAGCGCCCTGCCACAGGACGACGTTTTGCATGCTGGGCCGGCGCTGGGTGCGCTCTATCTCGCGCAGATGCGCGAGGTGGTTCAGGCATTAAAAATTTAGATAACTATTTGCAAAATATGAGAAAATACGATTTTCGCGCCTAAGGTTTTCTTAGGCTCCGCGCGGCATCACTCGGGCCATCGCAACCCGGTGGTCCGTTATGCCGATCCCTATCATTGTTCTCGCGGGGCAAAGCAATGCCTCGCGCCTCTCCGACGAAATCGTCGCGGCGCTGGATGAAAGCTATGGTGCCGGAAATTATCGCCTGGTCGAGGTTTATGCGGGCGGCGCGCCGCTGACGCGCGACCGGTCCGGCAATGCCGACTGGGCGACACCAGGCGAACTGCCCGACACGCTTTTGCAGCGCACCAGTGCGGCGCTTCGCAATGCTCCGGGCGGGTGGCTCGACGGTGTGATCTGGGTTCAGGGCGAGGGCGACAGCGTCGGTTCGGCCCAGCCGGGGCGTTATGGCGCGGCCTTCAACGCGTTGTTCGACGGGTTCCGGCAGGGTCTTGCGGCGGAGTTTGGGGCTGGGGTCACCGGCGCGGAAACCGCACCTATCGCGATCTCGGAATTGTCGGTTCTGGCACCGTCGGCGAGCGGGCGTGAGTACTGGGACGAGATCACCGCCGCGCAACAGCGCCTCGCCGCCAGCGATCCGCTGATTTTCAGCGTCGATCCTGACGATGTGGCCCGGCGGGTCGGCTTTACTCAGGCGAGCATGTTCAGCGATGGGCTGCATTACTCGGATGCGTTCAGCCGGCATCTGGCCGGTGCGTTGAGCGATGTCATCGCCGAAACGCGCCCGCAGGGCACCGCGCGCGACGATCATTTTCAGCGCGACGGGATCGCGACGCAGATGGCGGGCCATGCCGGCAATGATCGCTACGATGTCGATCACGGCAATGACCGGATCGCCGAAGATCCTGGCGAGGGGTATGATCAGGTCTCCTCCTGGGTCAGCTTTGCGCTGCGCGAGTCCAGCCAGCATCTTGAGACGCTGTCGCTCCGGGGGGATGGCGATATCAACGGCACCGGCAACGGTCAGGACAACCGGATCTCCGGCAATGCCGGCAGCAACCGGCTGAACGGTGCCTGGGGCGACGACACGCTGATCGGCGGTGCGGGCGATGACAGTTTTCGCGACAATGCCGGGGCCGATCTGATGCTTGGCGGTCCGGGCGACGATACCTATTTCATCGACGATCCGGGCGACAGCGTGACCGAGGCGCGGGGTGAGGGCCAAGACCGGGTGGTGTCTTGGGTCAGCTTTTCGCTGCGCGATCACAGCCAGCATCTGGAAGAACTTACGCTTCAGGGAAGCGCCCATGTCAATGGCACCGGCAACGGTCGGGACAACAGGATTACCGGCAATTCCGGCAATAACATCCTCAATGGGGCCTGGGGCGACGACACGCTGATCGGTGGCGCGGGGCATGACAGCTTTCGCGACAATGCCGGGGCCGATCTGATGCTTGGCGGCCGGGGCAACGACACATATTTCGTCGACAATTCCGGCGATCGCGTGACCGAGGCGCAGGACGAGGGCCATGACCGTGTCTTCTCGCAGATCACCTTCGAGCTGCGCCAGCACAGCCAGCACCTGGAGGAGCTGGCGCTGCGGGGCAAGGCCGATATCAACGGTGTCGGCAACGGCCAAGCCAACAGGATCACCGGCAATGCCGGAAACAATATCCTTAACGGTGCCTGGGGCGACGATACGCTGCTGGGCGGGGCCGGCGATGACACGCTGCGCGATAGCAATGGTGCCGATCTGCTGGTCGGGGGCGTCGGAAACGATGTCTATTTCCTCGACGATCGCGGCGACCGCATTGTCGAGCGTGCCGGCGAGGGGCGCGACCGTGTGATTTCGGCTGTCGATGTCGATCTGCGCCAGCACAGTCAGTATCTGGAGGAGCTTCGGCTGATCGGGGGAGCGGATCTGTTCGGCATGGGAAATGGGCTCGACAATGTGATCCGGGGCAATGACGGCCACAACAGGCTGCACGGTGCCTGGGGCGACGATACCATTGCCGGAGGCGCCGGCAACGATACGCTGAGCGACAGCCGTGGCGACGACCTTTTCAGAGGCGGTGCCGGACGCGATGTCTTTGTGTTCTCGGGTGAGTTCGGGCGCGACCGCATCGCCGATTTCGAGCTCGACAGATGGGGAGAGGTCATCGACCTGAGCGATGTGTCTGCCATCGCGGATTTCGACGATCTGGTCGCCAATCACCTCCGGAATGCCGGAGGCGATGCGGTGATCGATGATGGTGCGGGCAACTGGGTCGTGTTGCAGGATGTCGACGCTGACGCGCTTCGCGCCAGCGATTTCCTGTTCTGACCACGCACCGCTCTTTCCCGCTAGCTGCTCTCGTCCAGCGGATCGGGCGCGATATTGCCGCCGCAGAGCAGCACCGCGACGCGCTCGCCGGGCGCGGGCACATAGACGCCGGAGCGCAGTGCCGCCAGTGCGCAGGCGCCCGAGGGCTCCACCAGAAGCCGGTGCGCCCGCCAGAGCGCGTGTTGCGCCTCGGTGATCGCATCGTCGCTGACCAGAACGGAGCCGCCGAGATGATGCTGTGCGAGATCGAAGCAGATCGAACCGATCCGCCGGGCCCCCAGCGCATTGGCCGCCACTCCGGCGACCTCCACATCCACCGGGGCGCCGGCCTCCAGCGCGGCGTTCAGCGCCCGCGAGCGTTCCGGCTCAACGCCCACCACCTTGCGTGCGCCCTGTAGCCAGGCCAGCGCACCGGCGATCAGCCCGCCGCCACCGACAGCGATCAGCACCGTATCCGCGTCGAGCGCCTGCGCCTCCCATTCGCGCATCAGGGTGCCTTGCCCGGCCACTGTCGCGGGCCGGTCGTAGGGATGGATCTGCATGGCGCCGGTCTCGGCCTCATAAGCCTCGGCGGCCTCGGCTGCATTGGCATATTCGCCCGACACCACGGTCAGCGCGGCGCCGGTCTGCTCGATCAGCGCAATCTTTGCCGGGCCTGCGATCTCCGGCACGAAGATTTGCGCCTTGTGGCCCAGCCGCGTCGCCGCATAGGCCACCGCTGCGCCGTGATTGCCGCCGGAGGCCGCGACCACACCCGCCTCGGGCACCTTTGAAGAGAGCAGCGTGTTAAAGGCTCCGCGCGCCTTGAAACTGCCGGTATGTTGTAGTTGCTCCAGCTTCAGCGCGACGGGTTCGGTCCAGAGCGTCGCGCTTGTCATCACCGGGGTGACCTGCGCATGGCCGTCGATCCGGGCGGCGGCGGTCTCGATCTCGGGTTTCCAGTCCATTCGCATACTCCCCTGCTGGCGCGACGAAGGCGGACGCTATAGTCAGGGGGAGCGCAGCACAAGGATCACCGCCGCCATGAACGACGACCGCCATTCTATCTTTCGCGATGCCGGGCGCGACCGCGAAACCGCCGAACAGATTCCCGATACGCCGCAGACGCGCGCGCCCTCTTACCGGCTTGCCTTTGCCGACGAGTCGTTCATGTGCCGTGACGAGCTGCGCCCGGTGCGGTTGCAGCTGGAGCTCCTCAAGCCGCAGATGATCCTGGACGAGCGGCAGATCGATTCCACCGTCGTGCTGTTCGGCGGCGCGCGCATCCCGTCGCCGGCGGAAAAGCACAAGGCGCGCACGCAGACTCTGGCCGACCTGTCGCATTTCTACGAAGAGGCGCGGCTCTTCGCCCGTAGGATGACCGAGAAATCCGTCGCCTCAGGGAATCGCGAATTCGTCGTTGCCACCGGTGGCGGCCCCGGCGTGATGGAGGCGGGGAATCTCGGTGCGGAAGAGGCGGGTGGCGTGTCCATCGGGCTCAATATCGTGCTGCCGCACGAGCAGGCGCCCAACACCTACGTGACACCGGACCTGTGCTTCAACTTCCACTATTTCGCGATCCGCAAGATGCATTTCCTGATGCGGGCCCGTGCGATCTGCGTTTTCCCGGGCGGGTTCGGCACGCTGGACGAGCTGTTCGAGGCGCTGACGCTGATCCAGACCGGGCGCATGAACCGCGTGCCCTTCCTGCTCTTCGGCCGTGCCTTCTGGGAAAAAATCATCGATTGGGCGGCGTTGGAAGATGCGGGCACGATCAGCCCGGAGGATCTCGACCTCTTCCGCTTTGTCGAAAGCGCCGAGGACGCGGCGGCGATCATCGAGGAATGGGGACCGGCCCCGGCGCGCGACGACATTCCCGGGCGCTGAAAGGCAGGCATGAAAAAGGAGGCCGTCTGGCCTCCTGACATACCCGGCAGCGCGGCATGCGTTTCTTAGACGCTTTGCATCTCTTCGCTTTGGGGCAGTTTTTCGCCGCGCTCGACCCAACGTGCGATGATCGCGCGCGCCAGATCTTCGTCGAGATGGGAAATCGCGTTGCGCAGATCCTTGAGCGCCGTGGCAATCTCGAACTCCGACAAATAGCTTTCTTGCGCGCGCAGGATTTTGTGATGCGGCGTGGTCAGCATGTCGGAGGAGATCAGCAGCTCTTCGTGCAGCTTTTCGCCCTTGCGCAAGCCGGTGATCTGGATCTCGATATCGCCCTCGGGATTGGCCGGGCTCTTTACGCTGTAGCCGGCGCCTTCGATCATCTGGCGGGCAAGCTTCTCGATCGGGACAGGATCGCCCATGTCGAGCACGAAGACATCGCCGCCGCGTGCGAAGGAGCCTGCCAGAAGCACGAGCCGCGCAGCTTCGGAAATAGTCATGAAATAGCGCGTGACCTTCTTGTCGGTCAGGGTGACCGGCCCGCCGCGGGCGATCTGTTCTTCGAAAAGCGGTATCACCGAACCCGACGACCCGAGCACATTGCCGAAGCGGACCATGGTGAACCGCGTGCCGGTGCTGCGCGTCGCCAGATCCTGGATGACCAGTTCGGCGAGGCGTTTGGAGGCGCCCATGACATTGGTCGGCCGCACCGCCTTGTCCGAGGAGACGAGGATAAAGCGTTCAACGCCCGCCTCGCGCGCCGCTTCTGCCAGAACTTTCGTGCCGATGACGTTGTTGTTGAGGCCGGACAGTACATTACATTCCACCAGCGGCAGGTGCTTGTAGGCCGCCGCGTGCAGCACCACCTCGATGTGATGCTCCGCCATGAGTTCCGACATCAGCTTTTCGTCGAGAACCGAGCCGAGGATCGGCACGATTGTGAGGCCTTTGGAGAGGTCGCGCAGCTCTTTGTCGATATTGTAGAGTCCGAGCTCGGAATGATCGACCAGCACCACGCAATCGGGTTTGCAGGCAATCAGCTGACGGCACAGCTCCGACCCGATCGAGCCGCCGGCGCCGGTGATCAGGATGCGGCGCCCGGAATAGGCGTGGCTGACCCCGGGCAGTTCCGATTCCAGCCGGTTGCGGCCCAGAAGATCGTCGAGGGAGACCGGCGAGACGCGTTTGCGCAGCTCGCCCTCTCCGACCAGCTCGGCAAAGGAGGGCAGCGCGTGCACCTCGCATCCGATCACCCGTAGCCGGTGCGCGATGCGGGCGAGATGCGGCTGGCTGATCGACGGCATGGCCAGAACCACCCGGTCGATTCCCTTGCGTGCAATGAGGTCCTTGATCGCGGAGGGGGCATGGACCCGAAGCCCTGACACCATCTGACTTTGCAGGGTCGGGTTGTCATCGATAAAGGCCACCGGCTCGATTGCGTTGTCCTGGCGCAGCGCGGCGGCAAGCTGCTGACCCGTTTGCCCGGCACCGTAGATCAGGACGCGCATGCGAGTTTGGCCGCGCCGATAGATCTCCAGCGTGACGTATCGCAGAAGGATGCGCCAGCTTGCGCAGAGCACCAGCAGCAGCAGCGTGAAATTGAAATAGACCGCCGTCGAAAGCGACGGCGCCAGCAGCCCGTCCAGCGTCAGGGCGACGAGGCCGCAGACCGCGGCAAAGGCTGCGGTGCGGGTGATTCCCCGCGTTTCATAGGCGTTGAGCTTGATTTGCGGCAGGCCGAGCTTCCAGGACGCATAGCCGCCGGCGGCAACCAGAACGGCCATCAGCGGCAAAAGCGGCATGACCTGCGGAAGATCGGTATTCACGGCGGCGTGCAGCAGCAGCGCGGACATCATCGCGATGCCGATCATGCTGGCATCCATGAACATGAAAAGAAGCTGCTTCTGCGTTCGGGTCAAAGACCTGACGAACCTGTAGAACATGATATTCCGTCCTCCACGAACGCAGTTCGCTTAACGAGATTTCCAAAAACGTCACGCAGCTCTCGAACATCGAACCAGAACTAAAACGGAACGCGAGTCATCTGCCTAACCAGTGATCAAATTCAGGTGTTTTCTACGCGATTGCACAAACGTTGGACAAGTAAGGAATTTCTGCACCTGCGAAAATTGGCGGGTTTTCACCGATAGCCAGTTTGAATTGCCGGGATTTTTGGCATCGCCGCCCGCCTGCCGCGAATTAGGACGGTTTCGCTGCTGCGGGGGGCCTGCCGGCGGTGCAAGGTTCGATTCGAGAATGCCTTGCGCCAGGTGAAAAATAAACCCCCCTTTTACTGTGCGGGGGCATGCGATATGACGCGCGCCAGTCCGACGCGGCGCAAACCGGCGCCCGCGGGGACAGCAAACCGAAGGAGACCCAGATGGGCTATAAGGTCGTTGTCGCCGGTGCCACGGGAAACGTGGGCCGAGAAATGCTGAACATCCTCGCCGAGCGCGAGTTTCCGGTGGATGAGATCGCGGTGCTGGCATCGCGCAAATCGCTTGGCACCGAGGTGAGCTTTGGCGACAAGACACTCAAGACCCAGGATCTCGACACGTTCGATTTCACCGGCTGGGACATGGCACTGTTCGCGGTGGGCTCCGAGCCGACGAAGAAATACGCGCCCAAGGCGGCGGCGGCCGGCTGCGTGGTCATCGACAACTCGTCGCTCTACCGCTACGACCCCGATGTGCCGCTGGTCGTGCCCGAGGTGAATGCCGACGCGGTTCTGGGCTATTCGAAAAAGAACATCATCGCCAACCCCAACTGCTCGACCGCGCAGATGGTGGTGGCGCTGAAGCCGCTGCACGACCGGGCCAAGATCAAGCGCGTTGTCGTCTCGACCTATCAATCGGTGTCGGGCGCCGGCAAGGAGGGCATGGACGAGCTCTGGGATCAGACCAAGGCCGTCTATAACCCTGTCGCCGAGGTGCCGCCGAAGAAATTCCAGAAGCAGATCGCCTTCAACGTCATTCCGCATATCGACGTTTTCTTGGACGACGGCTCGACCAAGGAAGAATGGAAGATGGTCGCCGAGACCAAGAAGATCGTCGATCCCTCGATCAAGGTCACCGCGACCTGCGTGCGGGTGCCGGTCTTTGTCGGCCATGCCGAGTCGATCAATATCGAGACCGAGGATTTCCTCGACGAGGACGAGGCCCGCGACATCCTGCGCGAGGCGCCGGGCATCATGGTGATCGACAAGCGCGAGCCCGGCGGCTACGCGACCCCGGTCGAATGCGTCGGCGATTACGCCACTTTCGTCAGCCGGATTCGCCAGGATTCGACCATCGAGAACGGTCTGAACCTGTGGTGTGTCTCCGACAACCTGCGCAAGGGCGCGGCGCTGAACGCGGTGCAGATCGCCGAGGTTCTCGGGCAGAAAGTGCTGAAAAAGGGCTGAGCCCGGTTTTTCGCCAGTGAAACGGAATGGAACGGCGTCCTTCGGGGCGCCGTTTTTCGTTTTGTTTCAAATACGACCTATTCCGAGGGATAGGGGAGCTGCGCCTTTGTCGCCGGCGAACTACCCCTCGGACGACTGGCTGCCGAGCGCGGGCTGGGGTATTTCGTTTGCATGGGCCGCAGGATGGCGCGCCCCGAGAGGTCCAGAAGGGCGCAGCGAGATATTTTCCAGGAGCCCAGACATGACCGCCGATCTGATCGAAATCGCCCGCGGCCGCCGCAGCGCCGCCCTCACCGCCCGCAGCCTGATGCTCTGCGAACGCCATGAACGCCCGGTTGTGGGCACGGTGGACCGCGTCCTGCGCTATCTGGGGCTCTGATCCCAATCAGGCGGCTGCGGTTGGAGGCGAGCAGCCGCCACCCTGTGCCGGTCCTTGCGTCCCGCCTCACTGGCCTCTCTCTCCCTCTCTCACTGGGCCGTGGGGCGCGCAAGACCGGCTGACTTTCGGGTGAACCGAGTTCCGGGCGTCAGCCTTTGCGAAACGGCGCTCGCTCTTGCCGGCCCGCGCCCTGCGGGTCACCCGCCTCAGCTTTTCGTCTCTCTGGCGCGCAAGTCGCAGCGACGCATCGTAAAGCTGTCCTGGCAGCCGCGTCGCGCCAGTCTGTTCCAAAATGCCACACAGACTGGCGGAGCAGGGCTAACATCGACTACCGCGGCTCTGCCCAATTTTCGTCAAATTTGAGGCGCAGGCTGCCTCTGTATCCAGTCAAGGAGGTGAGATATGCAACTCCAGTTACGTCCTGCCGCGCTTCCCGACCCGCTCGATTGCGAAACAGCCGCGTTGCTGCGTCAGGTTTTGCTGCCGATTCTCGAAACCGCCTCCAGCTGGGCCAGCCTATCCGCCGCGCTGGCGCGGCGTGGCTATGCGCTCACCTTCCGCATGGGCCACATGGTCATCTTGAACGCCGAAACCGGCACCGCGCTCTGCACCGGCGGGGCCATGGGAACGCCGCTGGGTACGCTCAGCGCCCGGCTCGGACGGCCTGCGCTGAGACTTAATTCCGACGGTTGCACCGCCGAGCTCGATTGCTGAACGCGCGCGCTCAGACCGCGACGAAGCCGCCGGCCTTGGGGTCGTAGACCTCCAGTTCGCCCTTGCCGATCTCGTGCCAGACGCCGTGCAGGCTCATCTCTTCGGCCTCGACGGCATCGCGCACGAAAGGGAAGCTCATCAGATTGCCCAGCGAGGTCAGCACCGCCTGGTGTTCGAGCGCCTTCGAGACCTTGTCCTCCGGCAGATCCTTGACCTTCTCATAGCCCGGCCGAAGGATATCCATCCAGCGCCCGACAAAGCTCGATTTCTCCTCCAGCGCCGGCGCCTTGCCGGAGCACATGTCGAGGCAGCCCTGCACCCCGCCGCAGCTGGAATGACCCATCACGATGATATGCGCGACCTTCAGCGCGGTGACCGCGTATTCCACCGCCGCCGAGGTGCCGTGGTGATCGCCATCGGGCTCGTAGGGCGGCACCAGGTTGGCGATATTGCGGTGAATGAAGAACTCGCCGGTATCCGCGCCGAAGATCGAGGTCACATGCACCCGGCTGTCGCAGCAGGAAATCACCATGGCACGGGGATGCTGCCCTTCCGACGCCAGCCGCCTGAACCAGGCATGGTTTTCGCTGTAGCTCGTGGCCTTCCAGCCCTGAAAACGCTGTACCAGATAGTGCGGAAGCGGTCTTGCGGCCTGCATCACGGTCTCCTGTTCGCATCACGATCCGGCAAGGAAATACGCTGTATTCAAGTGGAATTCGAGAGAAGAAATGCGGCAGGTCTAACCTTTTGGGAACTTCGGAGCGTTACTCAACAAGGTTGTGGGGACGTGATCGAGGATGGACGAGGTGGTGGAACAGGTCGCAATACTGTCCCCGAGCGAGACGCCGGGGCTCGATCCGGAACGACTCGCTGCGCTCTACGCCCGGTTCGGCGCCCGTGACGGCGAGAATATGGTGTGCCGCGCCATGGAAGAGCTGGCCTGCCGGCTGGGGCAGGCGGATCGCTTCTACGACGAGGGCGATCTGGCGCAGATGCGCAAATGCACGCGTGCGCTCGGCGCCATTGCCGGGGAAATCGGCATGACCGGGCTCAGCCGGATCGCCATCGACGTGGTGCAATGCATCGACGATGGCGATGCGGTGGCGCTGGCCGCGACTCTGGCGCGCCTGGCCCGCATCGGCGAGGGCTCGCTCTACGCGGTCTGGGATCTTCAGGATCTCTCTGTCTAGCGCGCCCGGCTGCCCCTTGCAGGCGCCGCCCGCATCGCTAGGCTCCCGGCACGATCATTTGCCAGAAGGGGCCCGCCTATGTCTTTCCGTTTCGCCGAACCCGACGCGCAGGCGCTGCCGCTGCATCTCGTCGAAACGGACGGGCTGGAGGGCTGGCTTGCCGGCCAGCCGGACTCCGTCCGCGGCTGGGTCGAGGCCAGCGGCTTTGCCGGCGCCATAGGCGAGGCGCTGCTGCTGCCGGGCGAAGCCGGGCAGCCGGTCGCGGCGCTCGCCGGCTATGGCAGCGCCGCTGCCCGCCGTCGCACCCGCTTCGCGCTTGCCGCCGCCGTGGCAAAGCTGGGCGGCGGCACCTTCCGCATCGCCTCGGGTCTGCCCGCAGGCAAGGCCGAAGAGGAGGCGCTGGGCTGGTTGCTCGCGGGCTACCGCTTCACCCGCTACGCCGGCAGCGAAGGGAAGACCGCTCGTTTTGTTGCGCCCGACGGCATTGATGCGGAAAAGGTCGAGATCCTCGCCGCCGCCGAGGCGTTGACCCGCGATCTGGTCAACACCCCCGCCTCCGACATGGGTCCGCAGGAGCTGGAGGATGCGGCGCGGGCGCTGGCCGAAGAGTTCTCCGCAGGGATCGAGGTGGTGTCCGGCGCGGCGCTGGAGGAGGGCTTTCCGATGATCCATGCGGTGGGTCGCGCCAGCCCGCGCGCGCCGCGTCTGATCGACCTGCGCTGGGGCAGCGAGGGGCCGAGCCTCACGCTGGTCGGCAAGGGGGTCTGTTTCGACACCGGCGGGCTCAACCTCAAGCCGGGCAGCTCCATGGGGCTGATGAAGAAGGATATGGGCGGCGCGGCCAATGTGCTGGGCCTTGCCCGCGCCATCATGGCGCTGGGGCTGAAGCTGCGGCTGCGCGTGCTGATCCCGGCGGTGGAGAACAGCGTGTCCGGCAATGCCTTCCGCCCGCAGGATATTCTCACCTCGCGCAAGGGGCTGACGGTGGAGATCAACAACACCGATGCCGAGGGCCGGCTGGTGCTGGCCGACGCGCTGGCGCTGGCCGATGAGGAAACGCCCGACCTGATCGTCTCCATGGCGACGCTCACCGGCGCGGCGCGGGTGGCCGTGGGCCCGGATCTGGCGCCGTTCTACACCGATGACGAGCCGCTCGCGGCGGCGCTTTCGACAGCGGGCACCGCCGCGGCGGATCCGCTCTGGCGGATGCCGTTCTGGGAGCCTTACGAGGCCCGGATCGAGCCGGGGATCGCCGATCTCGACAATGCGCCGGCGGGGGGCATGGCGGGTTCGATCACCGCCGCGCTCTTCCTGCGCCGCTTCGTGACGGAGACGCCGCGCTACGCCCATTTCGACATTTACGCCTGGCAGCCGAACCCGGCGCCCGCGCGGCCCAAGGGCGGGCTGGGGCAGGGCCCGCGTGCCATTCTCGGCGCGCTGCCGCAGGCGCTGGGGCTGTGACCGACCGGCGCCGCAGGCCGGCCAATGACCGGGTCGTGGCGCGCGCGTATGCCGCGGCCTTCCCGGCGCTGACATCGGTCGAGCCCGAGCCCTGTTACATCGCTCAGCCGGTGGTCGATCTCAGCCTGTCGCCCGGCGGACGTCGCGACCGGCAGTTGCGCTATGGCGATGCGTTCGATCTTCTGGAGCGCCGCGAGCGCCATGCCTTCGGTCATGCGCCGGGGGCGGATTATGCGGGCTGGGTGCCGGCGGAGGCGCTGGCGCCCGCCGCCGCGCGAGGTGCGCCGAGCCACCAGGTCTGTGTGCGCCAGACCCATGTCTACAGCGCGCCGGATTTCAAATCCCCGGAGCGGCGGGCGCTCAGCCATCTTTCTGCCCTTGCCACCGGGCGCTGCGAGGGCCGGTTCACCGAGACCGAACTGGGCTGGGTGCCGACGGTGCATCTCTCGGCGCAGACCGAGAGCGACCCGGTTGCGGTGGCGGCGCGCTATATCGGCACGCCCTATCTCTGGGGCGGGAATTCCGGCTTCGGCATCGACTGCTCGGGGCTGGTGCAGGCCGGGCTTGCGGCCTGTGGCCTCGCCTGTCCCGGTGACAGCGATCTTCAGGAGAAGGAGCTGGGAGAAACGCTGCCTGTCGGAACCGAGCCCCGGCGCGGCGATCTGATGTTCTGGAAGGGCCATGTCGCCCTTGTCTCGGATCCGCAGACGCTGTTGCACGCCAATGTGTTTCATATGGCGGTGGCTTATGAGCCGCTCGGGGCGGCGATTGCACGGATCGCCGAGCAGGGCGATGGGCCGGTCACACGGCACGCGCGGCTGAGCTAGGACAAGTTTCTTCGAAGAAACTTGCAAATCTCTTCGAAGAGATTTGACCTGTCGTGCTGTTCGGGTCTGGCAGCGACCGGGCGCAGATAACGCCGCACGACCTCACTGAGTCGTGCCAGGGCGTCGCCGCTCTACACCATCTGGGATCGGCAGGCCTTCCGCGGCGTCGCCTTCAAGGCGCAGGCGCGCGTTCCGCCAGATGGGGAGCAGCCACAACGCCCAAAGCCCCTCAGCTCCCTCCGCCTCGACACTGAGATGGTGCCGGGCGGCGAGATCTGTCAGTTGTGCGGCGATCGGCGCCGGCGGGACAGGCCATTGCCCGCCTGCCGCAGGCACAGCCGGAAAGGCGATATGTTTGCCGCAGCCCGGTCTGTCAGCCTTGCCCAGACATAGGCGCAGCTCGGTCTTTTGAAGGGGGGTGGCGCGTTGTCTCTTGCGTCGCTCGGCAACGCTGCGGGCGAGATTCCGCATCAGCGTGGGGCGTCGTAGCAGCGCGCCTGCAGCGGCGATCATTTGCCGGGACTTCAATGCTTCGACCAGATTTTCAAAGGCGAGCTGGTGTTTCAGTGCCGCGGAGCGCCGCGTCAAAACCGGAATGAGAGTCCTGTCTGCATCGGCCGCGATGCGCTCGTGCGCGGCGATCATCCGTGCCACCGCGTCGGCGCTCAGCCGATACGACAGGGATTGCGCGTGCCGGCGGTAGAGATACATGGGATCGGGCAACGCAATTGCCCTGTGCCCGGCACGGAGCAGGCGGAGGTAGAAGTCGAAATCTTCCGATATCTGAAGGCTTTCATCATAGCGCAGATCGCTGATGGCGTGGCGCGCGATCAGCGGTTTGAGATAACCCAGCGGCGGCTGCGCGCTATCCGGCAGATCGGATGCGATCAGCGCCTCGGCGGTGATTTCGTAAGGCTCGCAAAGCGCCAGCGTTTCAAGCAGCGTGCGCCCCGCGGCGAGCGGCGAGTCCGACACGAACACCATGTCGTCGCAAACGATGGGCGCGCCGCTGTCCTCTGCCGCAGCCAGCAGGCGGCGCAGGCGGTCGGGATGCATTATGTCGTCGCTGTCGGCGATCGCGATCCATTCGCCGCGGGCGGCGTCGATGCAGCGGTTGCGGGCTGCCGCCGCGCCGCCATTGCGCTGCGCCTCGAGCAGTCGGACCCGCGGGTCGCGTGCGGCCCAATCACGAACGATGGCAACCGAATCGTCGGTCGAGGCGTCGTCGGCGACGATCAGTTCGAGATCGGCATGCGTCTGGCGTAAAACCGACGCAATCGCGGCGCCTAGGAATTCGGCGCCGCAGTAATTCGCCATGATGACGGAAATCGTCACTGAGACCACCTTTCGGAAATGGCGTTGAGCTGCCTTAGGTTTGTCTTGATTTGGATTTTAGGCCCCGTGGACATGCCAGCACAAACAGGTAAAGGACCGCTTTTTGGCGATTTGCGCGCATTTTTTGAGCATTTTTCTGAAACGTGCGGTTTTGATAGCGGCGCATCTTCTCTGCGTTGCGGCAATGACACGTCACGGCTGTAGTTTGGCAGGAATACTAAGCGCGAGAATCGCTATGTTGTGTGACATGCACAGATTTTTTACCTCCGTGATCGCAGCGCTGATTGTTTCGATTGGCGGCGGTGTGGGGTGTGCGGCGGAAACCATCACGCCGATGACCGAGGCCTATCAGACCGACTTTCGCCGTCTCGAAAGCGGGCGCTGGTATATCTCGAACGGCTGGAGCAACGGCGATCACCAGAACTGCACCTGGTCGCGGCGGGCCATCGCGCTCGAGCAGGGCGGCGGTTTGCGTGTGCGCTACATGCCGGCCTCCGAAGCGCTGCCCGAGGCGCTCTGCGGCGAGCTCCAGACCCGTATGTGGTTTCTATACGGTACGTTCGAGGCCCGTCTGCGCGGGGATCTCGGATCCGGGCGCAACGCTGCGTTTTTTGCCTATACCGGGCCGGTGCACGGTCAGCCTCATGATGAGATCGACTTCGAGATGCTGACGCGCGAGAGCGGGCTCATGTGGCTGAACCGCTATGTCGCGGGCAACGATTTCGGGGAAGGGAAAGAGAGTGATTTCGAACCGGGCGCCGAGGAGGGTTATGTCGACCTCGCCTTTGTCTGGGAGCCGGATCGCTTGCGCTGGTATATCAATGGCGAGCTGCGGCGCGAGGAGACCCGAGGAATCCCGTCGCATCCGATGAAAATCTACTTCAGCCATTGGGGCAGCGATATTCTGACCTCATGGATGGGCCCGTTCGACCCGCCGGACGGCCCGGTGGAGATGAAGGTTTCCAGCTTTTCCTATACCCCGATGGGGCAGCGCTGTGTTTTCCCGGATTCGATCACATGCGAGCTGCCATGAGCGGACGGGCGCAGGCGATCACGATCAGCCCCACCGCGCTGCTTCTGGGCATCGCGATTATGGGGCTTCATATGACCGCGATGCTTGGAACGAAGGCTGCCCTTCTCTTTCTGACTGCCGGGCTTTGCCTGATCCTGTACCGGCCCGGGGCGCTGCTGCGCGAAACCCGGGATTCCTGGCTGGTATGGGCGCTGGTGGGCTGGTGCCTTTTTTCCACGCTTTGGTCCGCGGCGCCCGGCCTGACGCTTCGCTATGCGATACAGCTCGGCCTGACCTTTGCCATTGCGATCGCCGCCGCGTGGCGGATCTCGGTCACGAGCCTCTTGCGCGTGCTGCTCGTGACGTGCGCGATCACGGCGTTGATCTCTATCGCGCTGAACCGCACGCATTCGCATGGCTACTGGATCGGAATCTTCGGATCGAAGAACGCATTCGCACAGTTTTGTACGCTCTGCGTGATTTCCGGGTCTGCCGTTCTGATAGATCCGAAAGGGCGTGGGCTCTGGGTTGTGCTGGGGGCTTTCGTGGCCTTGCTCGGATTCCTGCTTCTCCTCAAGGCCGGTTCGGCAGGCGCAACGATTGCCGCGCTGCTGTCGGTTATGACAATGGCGGGGCTCTGGGCGATGGGGCGGCTTACCGGCTGGCAGCGGACATTCCTGATCTTGCTCATGGCGTTGACGACCCTGCTGACTATCCTTCTCGTGGTCGGGTATTTCGACGCGTTCTCACGGCATTTTCTCGAACTGACCGGCAAGGACGTCACGCTCACGGGCCGCACGCAACTTTGGGGCGTCGCCTTTGGAGAAATCGGCCAGCACCCCCTTCTAGGGCAGGGCTACAAGGGCTTTTGGGTGGTCGGCAACCCTGTCGCCGAGGCGCTGTGGGAGGAATTCGGAATCGCATCGAAGAGCGGCTTCCATTTTCACAACACGCTGATTTCGAACGCGGTCGAGATCGGGCTGGTCGGCATTGGATTGCAGGTGGCGATTTTCGCACCGGCGCTTTTCGTCATCCTGCGCTGGAGCGCCAGTAGCCCCAGCGCCGAAACGCTCTTGCTGGCCGGGCTTCTGATCCGACAATTCGCGCTGATGCACAGCGAAGTGGTGTTCTTCTCGCATTTCCACGTCTTTTCGATCCTGACGGTGATGGCGTCCATTTATGCCGCCCGCGCGGTGGCGGAGGCGCGGCGTCGTCAGGCAGCGCCGGTTTTTGCGTCACGCTGGCAGCCGCGCCGGGTGCCGCAGCCGAGCCTCGTCGGAGAACATCTGCGATGAATGTGCTCTATCTCGCCCACGATCTCGACGACACCGCGATCTGGCGCCGCGTTGCCATGTTGCGCGCCGGCGGGGCGCGGCTGCGCGTGGCTGGGTTTCGCCGCGGCGATGCGCCGCTCACCGAGGAGGCGGAGCTGCTCGGTCAGACGGAGAACGGGCGCCTTGTGGCGCGCGCGGCGAGCGTCGCGCGGCTGTTGCCGTCGATCGGGCGGCGTGTGGCGCGGATGACCGCAGGGGATGCGCCCGACGTGATCCTGGCCCGCAATCTCGAAATGCTGATGCTGGCCCGTGTGGCGATGCTCTCGCTGCGCAAGCGGCCCAAGCTCGTCTACGAGATGCTCGACATTCATCGCGCGATGCTGGGGCAGGGGGCTGCGTCGCGGATGATGCGCCGGATCGAGGCGCGGCTGATGCGCGACGTGGCGCAGCTGTGGATTTCCTCTGACGGATTCCGCGCGCCCTATCTCGACGCCTATGACCGCCCGGTGCGCAAGCTGGTTCTGGTCGAGAACAAGATGCTGCGGCTCGAGTCCGAGGTGTCGGCGCCCGGCCCTGCCACGCGCAGCGCGCCGGCCGAGCCCGGGCGGATCACGATAGGCTGGTTCGGGATCCTGCGCTGCGCCTGGTCGCTGGAAACACTCGATGCGCTGACGCGTGCCGATCCCGGCCGATATCGGGTGATCCTGCGGGGCAAGCCCGCGCGCGATGCCATGCCCGATTTCGACAGGATCGTCGCGGCCAATCCCGATCTCAACTTCGAAGGCGCCTATCGCTGGCCGGATGATCTTGCCGCGATCTATGGCGAATGCGATTTCGCCTGGCTCATCGACCGCTTCGATGCCGGGGCCAATTCGGACTGGCTCGTGCCGAACCGTCTTTACGAAGGCTGCCTGCACGGCGCCGTGCCGATTGCCCTCGCCGGAACGCAGGTGGGAAAATATCTCGATGCGCTGGGCTGCGGTGTGCTGGTGCCCGAGGCGCATGGGGATGCGGTGCGCGCGCGACTCGCCGTGATCGGCGCTCCGGAGGTGGCTGAGGCGCGGGCTGCGGTGGCGGCCCTGCCGCGCGAGCTCTGGGAAGCCGATACCGACGCTTGCCGGCGGCTGGTCGACGTGTTGCGCGAGCCCTCCGACACCGAGGCGCAGCCTGCCGCGTTCCGGGAGCGGCGCAGCGCGATGCCCGGCGAAAGGAGCGGCACATGAGCGCCCTGATCGCGATCCCCACCCTGAACGAAGAGCGCCATATCGACGCCGTTCTGGACAGCGTGGCCGCCTTCGCATCCGCGCGGGAGGCGCTGGTCGTCGTTGTCGATGGCGGGTCCGGCGACCGGACGACTGAGATTGTGCGCGACCGGATGCAGGCCGCGCCCTGGCTGCGGCTGCTCGACAACCCCGCGCGGCTTCAGAGCGCGGCGGTCAACCTTGCCGTGGCGGAATATGGCGATCTCTATGACTGGCTGATCCGTCTCGACGCACATTCCGCCTATCCCGAGGGCTATCTCGAGACGCTGCTGGGTGAGGCGGCGGCAACCGGCGCGGATTCGGTGGTCGTGTCGATGCATGCGGTCGGCCAGAGCCCGCTTCAGAAAGTTGTTGCGGCCGCGCAGAATTCGCGGTTCGGCAATGGCGCGTCGGCCCATCGCAACGCCACGGAGGGCGCCTGGGTCGATCATGGGCATCACGCGCTGATGCGGATCGCGGCCTTCCGCGCCGTCGGCGGCTACGATCCCGAGTTCTCGCACAACGAAGACGCCGAGCTCGATTATCGCCTTGGCCTTGCCGGCTACCGGATCTGGCTGACCGGCCGGACGCAGCTCGACTATTTTCCGCGCAGTACGCTGCGGGCGCTGTTCCGGCAGTATTTCAATTTCGGTCGGGGCCGGTCGCGCAACCTTGCAAAGCACCGCGCCGTCCCGGCCAAGCGGCAGCTGATCGTTGCGGCGCTCGCTCCGGTTCTGCTCCTGTCGCTGCTTGCGCCGCTGCACCCGCTTTTCGCGTTGCCCGTCGCCGGCTGGCTGCTGGCCTGCATGGCGGCAGGTCTGCTGATCTTGCGTGAATGCCGCGCGCCCGAGGGGCTGTTGGCCGGTTGGGTGGCCGGGCTGATGCATCTGGCCTGGTCGGCGGGCTACTGGAGCCATGCCCTGACCCTGCCGCGGATTCACGCCGCCCGGAGACGTTCATGAGCGAGACGGAAACGATCCTGATCGGCGTCTGTACCTTTCGCCGCAGCTCGTTGGAAGCGACCCTGCGGTCGCTGGCCGAAATGGCGGTGCCCGAGGGAACGGGGGTCCGGATCGTCGTGGCGGACAATGACGAGACCCCCAGCGCCCGCGCGCGGACGGAGGCGGCGGCAAATGTGCTGCCGGTGACCATCGACTATGTGCACGCGCCCGCCCGCAATATCTCGATCGCGCGCAACGCCATTCTCGATCACGCGGCGAAGCTGGGATGTACAAAGCTGGCCTTTATCGACGACGACGAAACCGTCGATGCGGGTTGGCTTTCCGCGCTTGTCGCGCGGCAGCGGGCGAGCGGACACTCTGCTGTCGTCGGTCCCGTGCGCGCCGCCTATCTGCCTGGCGCGCCGGATTGGATGCGGCGCGGCGCGGTGCATGACACCGAACCCGATGTGAATGACGAGGGCGTCGCCCATACCGGCTATACCTGCAATCTGCTTCTCGATCTCGCCGACCCGCGACTGGCTGGACTGCGCTTCGAACTGGCGCGGGGCCGCAGCGGAGGCGAGGATACGGCCTATTTCGCGCGGTATCAGGCCGGGGGCGGGCGCATTGCCTATGCGCCGGACGCGGTGGTGCGCGAGATGGTGCCCGAGGCGCGCGCCAGCAGGGGCTGGCTGCTGCAACGACGGTTCCGAATGGGCCAGACCCATGGCGGGCTGATCCGCGAGACGGCCGGACCGGCGGCACGGATCCGTGCCGCCGCGCTGGCGGCGCTCAAATTCGGCTATTGTCTGGTTGCGGCTGCGGCGGCACCCTTCGACACTTTGCGCAGAAACCGGGCATTGATACGCGGCGCGCTGCACGCGGGTGCTGTTTCGGGCTGTCTGGGAGGAGCAGCTCTGCAACTATACGGAGCCGGCGATGGCGTCGTCGAAGAAACCATGGGGACACGGTGATACACGCATGCTGAGATTCGACGATGGAGCCGGAACCCTGCGAGAAGAACGAAACGAGTCGACCCTGCCCCATGTCGATCTGTCGCGTCTTCTGGCCGCGCTGAAACGGCGAAAGAAGGCGATCATTTTTTCCGTGATCTTCTGGGCGATTCTCGGTGTTGGCGTCGCGATGACATCGCCACGGTATTACGTCGCCACCGCGCAGGTGCTCCTGGACAGCAATATCAGCCGGACTCTGCAACAGGTTTCCACCGTAGGCGATCTCCCGACCTCCAACGCCGCCATGGAGAGCGCGCGGCTGGTGCTGTCTTCGGATCCCGTCGCCACAGCGGTCGCCGACCGTTTGGAGCTCGACCAAAACCCTGCTTTCATGAATCCGCCGGTGGCGCTGTCCAGCAAGATCATCGGGCAGGTGATGGCCTGGGTCCGCTGGCCGATCAGTTATTTGCGCAATATGATCGCGCCGGAACCAGAGGTCCCTGACGCCGAGGTCGTGCAGCCGACGCCGGAGCAGATCGCTGAGATGCAACGCTCTGCCATCGTGCAGGCCTTGCAGCGGCAGGTGCGGGTTTCCCGCGTCGGCAACAGCGCGGTTCTGGGGATCAGCTATACTGCCTACGATCCCAATCTTGCCGCCGATGTCGTGAACAGCTTTGCCAATGTTTATGTCTCTGACGTTCTGAACGCCAATTACGAAGCGACGGAGCGCATGACCTCATGGATGCTCGACCGTCTGACCACGCTGGAGCAGGACGCCAGGGAGGCGGCGCAGGCGGCAGAGGCCTATCGGGCCGAGAACGGTCTCGTGGCGACAAACAACGTCACCATGTCTCAAAACGCGGTGACCGCGCTGAACTCGGACCTGTCCCAGGCGATCGCAGCGGCGGCGCGGGCCCGCGCCCAGGTCACCGCGCTCGAGGCGGTGGTCGGCCGTGGCGCCGGAGCACTGATCGCCAATGGTGTGCCCTCCGGCCTGCCTCCGATTGATGATCCGGAGTTCCAGCGGATTCAGCGGCAGCTCGCCGCGCTGGCTGACGACCTGCGCGAGGCGGAGCGGATTGCCGGCGTCGACTCGGCGCTTTACCGGACCAACCAGTTGCGCGCCCACAACGCGGCGCGACAGCTGTTCAACACGATCCAGGTCCGGCTGGAGCAGGCAAGGGGAGAGGAAGCGCTCGCCGAAGCACGGGTGAGTGCGCTGCGCGAGAGCCTGAACGCCGCGATGAGCAACGACGCACGCAGCGGCAGCGCACATGTCGAGCTGCGCGCGCTTGAGGATCGCGCCACCACCCTTGCGGCGCTCCATCAGAGTTTTCTGGCGAAATTTCAAGAGCTTGATCAGCAGAAGAGCTTTCCAATCTCGAATGTGCGCGTTCTGAATCTTGCGCAGGTGCCGCGCTTTGCCGCCGGTCCGAGCGTGAAGATGGCGCTGCTGGTCTGCATCGTTCTGGGGTTGATGACCGGTCTTGTGATCGCTGCGATCCGCGAGTGGCGCGACCGCTTCCTCTATACCGCCGAGCAGGTCGGCGACGAGGTCGGCTCGCAGTTCCTCGGGTATCTGCCGATCGTCACCCGAAAGCCGGATATCCTGACCAAGAACGACTCGAAGAAACCCGCCGCCGCGAATCCTGAAACCGGCGCCGTGCCGCTCGATGTCACGCCTCCCTGCTACGCGCTTGAAAAACCAAGATCGCAATTCGCCGAAACGCTGCGCAGCATCCGACTGACCATCAGCCTTGCCTGGCGCCGCGAGCGCTTGCAGGTGATCGCGCTGAGTTCGGCACGGCCGCATGAGGGCAAGACCTTTATCGCCTATAATCTTGCCGCGACCATCGCCGCCGGCGGGTCGTCGGTGGTTTTGCTCGATGCCGACCCGCATCGCAGCGGCCTGTCGCGATATTTCGGGCTGCGGCGCGGTGCCGGGCTTCTGGAGGTTCTGGAGGGCTCGCGGCACTGGCGCTCGGTTCTGCGTTCGGTGCCGGGCACCGGCGTCGACATGCTGCCGGTGCCCGCTGTGCGTGAGCGGCCTCAGGTGCAGGAGATGCTTGCGAGTCAGCGTTTCAGCGAACTTCTGGCCGAGCTGCGCGGCAGCTACGATTACATCGTTCTCGATCTCGCGCCGATGGGGCCTGTCTCGGATGTCCGGGCCGTGATCGACGAGATCGACGGGCTGGTGATGCTCGCCGAATGGGGCAAGACCAGCAAGCTTTTGCTGCGGCGCCTTCTGCATTCCGATCCCCGTATCACGCAGAAAACGCTGGGTGTCGCACTCAACAAGGTCAACCTGAAGCGCCTGCGCAACTACGCGTCCGAAGGCGATAGCGTCAGCTATCTCGGGGATTACGGAGGCTATTACGTCGAGTGATCGCTAACGCGACCGTGTTCCTCCTGCGCCGGCTCTGCCCTCGGTTGAAATTTTCTTAGCTGCGTGCTATCCGGACTTAGGGAGAGGAGAACCAAAGTGACGTTTTCCGCATTTTTGGCCGGACTGGCGATCTATCTGACACTTCAGACCGTTGCGGCGTCCATGCTCGGACTCGGGCTGTGGACCATTGTTGTGCTTGATGTGGCAGCGCTTTTTCTCGCGCAGCTCATCTATCTCGTGGTGATCTTCGCGATGGTCCGGCGTCAGGACGCCAATCGTGAAGACGCGACTCACGAGGCGCGCCGTCGCACCGGCGAAGATGCCTTTCCCACCTGACACAAAGCCCTAGCTCTGTGACGCTGCCCGCCTGCGTTTGAACTTCGGGCGAACCGGTGTGTGGGTCGATTCCTTGCTCAGCATCTTGGCAAAATCGCCGTCGGGTTTTGCCATAAGCTCACTTGGCGACCCGGACTCGATGAGCTGACCGTCTCCGATGGCGTGGATCGTATCGGCAAAGGCCACCATGGAGGGCCGGTGCGCGATGGTCAGTACCGTCAGGCCCTGACGCGCCATGCGGCGCACGGAATTGGCCACATGTTCCTGGGTCTTCCAGTCGAGCGCGCTGGTGGCCTCGTCGAGAACCAGGAAGCGCGCATTGCGCAGAAAGGCCAGCGCCAGCGCCAGCCGTTGACGTTCGCCGCCGGACAGCTGAACGCCGCGATTGCCGATCACCGTGTCGATGCCGTTGGGAAGGGCGCGGACGAAATCCGCCGCCGCCGCCAGTTCCAGCGCCTGCCAAAGCTCGTCTTCGTCGTGCTGGCGCGCGGAGATCATCGTGAGGTTCTCGCGCACCGAAAGATTGAGCAGAAAATTCTCCTGCGCTACATAAGCGATCTGTTCGCGCCAGCCGCGCAATTCCGGGGGGCTCAGAGGCCGTCCGTCGAAGGTGATGCGACCGGCGGTCGGCTGGATCAATCCGGTCACCAGATCGGCGATGGTGCTTTTCCCCGAGCCGGACATGCCGATCAGGGCGGTGACCCGGCCCGCCGGCATTTCGAGGGTGAGGTCGCGGACGGCGGGGCGTTCGGCACCTTCGTGACGATAGGAAACCCCTTCGAACACAATGCCGTCTTTCAGCGGCGGGATCGGCATGCTGGTATGTGCCGAGGTATCCTCGGCAAGGCGCAGATCGGTTTCGAGCCGACGCAGATGCCGCCAGGCGGCGAGGTTGGGCAGAAGCTGCTGCATCTGCATCTGCAAAGACATGAACCGCGGCGCGATCCGCATGGCGATCAGCAGGAGCACAACGAGGCTGGCAAAATCCATCGCAAGCACACGCACGGCGATATAGATGAAGATCGCCGCGCCGAGCGTGATCATGATATGAAACAGGCCGGAGCCGGTGGCGCTGTGATGCACATAGGCGCGGGTGTCGCGCTTGTTCTCGTTCAGGAGCTGCTGGAACTGGCCGAAGAAGACACGCTCACCATTGGTTGCGCGGGCGATCTTGAGACCGTTGAGGAAATCCGAGACCGTGGCGAACTGGCGCCGGCGCGATTCCTGCAACAGTTCGCCGAACTGGGTGGCACGGCGGCGGAACGGCCGCATCAGAACCAGCGCCACCACGCCGAAGCCAAGCATAAGCAGGGTCATCGGCGGCGAGATCAGCAGGCTCATGCCGGCGTAGATCGCCAGCATCACGAGGCCTTGCAGCCCGGCCAGCAGGAACATGCCGCAGGTCGAGATGCGCTCGACCTCGCTGGTTAGTGCGTGTTCGAGATCGCTGATCGCCAGCCGCGTGATCCGGTCCCAGCGCGCCCGCGACAATGCCGAGAACAGCGACAGCCGGACACCGTTGGTGAAATCGAACATCGTATCGTTGAGATAGGTCGTCTTCATCCGGTTAAAGGCGACCTGCGCCACTACCACCAGCACAAAGAGGCTCAGAAGCATCTCGAGGCTGATGGAGATGTCGGGCAGGGAAACCCCACCGATCTCGTATTGTCCAAGGTCGAGCGTCTGCGTTGCATCCTCGCTTTTCAGGATCACCTGAAGCACGGGAAGCAGCAGCAGGATCGACATGCCCTCGGTAAGCCCGCCGAGGATCAGCATCACCAGCGCCACCCAGAACCGCCGGCGCCCGACTCCGCGCAGCGCTGCCAGGATCTCGCGGATTTCCCGCGTGGTGCGCTGTCCTGGACGCTCCTTCTGTGCGGGTGTCGCTTTGGCGCGTCTGCCGGTGTCCTGCATGGCCATGGTCATCGGAGGTCACCTTCGTCTGTGGCGAGATCCGCGCGTATCGCGTCGATCAGCCCGGGCAGCCGGTCGTGACCGCAGGGCGTGCGCAGCCGCCGCACCGGAATGTTCCCGGCGATTCGCACGGCAGCGCTGAAATGCGCCGCCGCATCGGCCCCGCGCAGCGCCTCCGTGCCGAAGCGCGGTGCGAAGGCAAAGCGTAGCAGCGCGGGTAGCCTGGCCTCCGCCGGAATGTCGAGAAATTCCGCCTCGGGGCCGTCGCCGCGTTCGAGCACATAGATGCGCCGCGCCGGCACCTCGGTCTGTGCGAGGCCGCCCGGCAGCAGAACCCGGCGCTTGTCGATCTTGTCGTGCACGAAGGGGCGCACAACCCAGGACGGGCAGAGGGTCTGATGCGCGAGATCGGCCTCGGCCAGCTTGATCTGGGCGAACCCCGGCCGGATCACGCCCGAGATCGGGTCGATTGCCACCAGATCGTCGGCAAGCAGCGGCGCACCGCTGCGCAACAGCGCGCCGGCCGTGGTGGATTTGCCGGTGCCCTTGTCCGCGAGCAGCGCGATGCCCGCCCCGTCGATTGCCGCGGCGCTGGCATGCAGCACAAACAGCCCGTTGCGCCGCAGCACCTCTGACAGGATCGGGCCCAGAATCGGGAAGGCGAGCAGATCGTCGGGAACGCCGTCTTCCCGGTCGACGCTGACGCGGTCGCCCTGCGGCGAGACGTGAAACGCGCCGACATCCTGCCACCAGAAGGTCGAGCCGGTCTCGTCGAAGACATAGCCGTTACCCGAATGTCCGTTCCGCCGGGGGACACGCGCATTGGCGATGCGCAGCTTACGCATGCCAATCCGCGCCGGGCCGCCATGTGAGAGTTCCGGCAGGCTGAGTTCGGAGCAGATGTCGAACCCGTAGGCGCAGTAGGAATGGGCGATCTGGGTCTCTGTCGGTACGATAACGTTCATGACAGGGCCTTTCTCGGGGCAGGCATTTCGGCGCCGGTACGGCTGTGCAACCAGGTGTCCAGCCACAGCAGGCGCATCAGCGGGGCAACGGCGCGGGGCCGGGTGTCCTCTTTGTCGAAGGCGTCGATGACGCCGCGCAGCGACCCTGGGTCGAGATAGGGGGCGAGCAGCTCGGGTACCGCGTGGGCGAGGCTGTCGAGCCGTGCGCGCTGCGCGGCGGTGAAGCCCGTGACGATTCCGGGCGTGAAATCGGTCTTGCCCTCGCGCCGGCGCACGATCTCGGGGAGCACGCCGGCCATCGCCTTGCGCAACAGGTCGCGCGGTTGCCCCGGCGCGATTTTCGCCCGGGTCGGCTGGCCCAGCGTGATCGCGATCACATGCCGGTCGTAGAACGGAAAGCGCAGGTCGAGCCCGGCATGGGTGGCGGCACGGTCGAGGAACTCGAAGGCCAGCGCCGTGCTTGGGTTCTGCACGATACGGGCGTGGTAGCGGGTGAACGGATCGAGATGATCGTGGCGCAGCGCGACGGGCCCGAACGGCGCGGTGTCGGTATAGCCGGGTGCGAGCGGCTGCGGCGGCATCAACTGCATTGGGGTCTGCCCCGCCGCGCTTTGGCCCAGCATGCGGCGCATCAGCGGGCGCACCGGGCGGGGGCCGTGATGCGCGAGCGCGGCGATCATCTGGCTACGGGGAGAGGAGGGCGTTTCGCTGACAGCCGCATTGGCCCGCAATGCGCGCCAGAGTGTGCGCCAGCGTCTTTCATGCGCCAGCTCGCCGAAATACCAGGTGCCGTTGCCGATGACCTCGTCGCCGCCATGCCCGTCGAGTACGACACCGGCGCCAATGCCGACGGCGGCGCGATGTGTCTGCGCCAGCATCGTCTGGTTCGGGGCGAAGACCGGAAAACCCTGCTCCGCGAGCACCCGGTCCATGCCCTCGAAGGCGGTTCCGATGCGCGTCTGCGCGTCGACGCCCAGGATATTGCCGCAGTTTCGGACCGCATCGATATAGCGGCCCTCGTCAAGCTCCGGCATCTCGGCATAGCGCATGGAAAGCGCCCGCACCGGCCTGTCCGAGGCGCGTGCGGCCAGACAGGTGATTGTGCTGGAATCAAGCCCGCCGCTCAGCAGGGTGGTGGAATCGCGCGTCATGCGCGCGCGGACGGCACGGTCGAGCGCTTCGGCAAGCGCCTCGGGGGCCTCGGCCTCGGGAAGCGTTGCGGTCTCGATCTGCCACCATGCGTCTTCCCACACGGAGGTACCGTCGCACGCAAGCCGATGCCCCGGAGCAAGGCGGCGGACGCCGGGAAAGGGAGACAACGCCGCGTCATGCTCTTCACCGGAGAGAAACCCGGCGATCCATCGCGGATCCGGTGCGGCGACGCCATCGTCCAGCGCAGCCGGTTCACTGGCGATCAGCAAGAGGTCCGCTGTGGCGCGGTAGGCGAGCGGCTTGATGCCGAACCGGTCGCGCAGGGCGAGCAGGCGGCGCGCGGCGGGATCCCAGATGACGAAGGCGAACTCGCCCTCGAGATGATCGCCGAGCGCGACGCCCCAGCGATCATAAGCCGCCAGAACCGCGAGCGCGTCGCTGCGATAGCGGCTCCCTGCCGCCTGCGCCAGCTGCGGGCCGTCGAGAATTGCGAGGTCTCCCACCAGCAGCGGGCCGTCCGGGCGCAATTGCCAGGCACCGCCGGTCGGCGCGAGAATGTCGGAGGTCCCGTTCGCGCCGGGCCGGAACATCAGCTGCGCAAGGGCGGCGGGTCCGCTTTCGGTTCGGTAGATGCCCTGTGGCCCACGATGGCGCAGCCGCGCGAGCGGTGCATCGAGCAGCGGACCCGGTGCCGGACCGGCCCCGTTCAGCCGCAACGCTGCCACAAAGCCGCTCATTCCCGCGCACTCTGCAAGCGGGATGGTGTGTTTGCGGCCGGTTCAAAGGCGCGGTGTCGCGCATAGTCCTCGCTGCTGCCGCCAAGCACGATCACTCCGTCGCTGAGCAGCCAGGCATGGGGACGGAACCCCTCGCCGGTATCCACCGGCAGGCTCAGGCGGATCTCGCCGCCGCGGCCACGTTTCGCCAACAGCCAGTCGCCTGCAAGCGCCTGGGTCAGACAGGTGGCGCCCGGCACCAGACGGGCGGCAGCGGTGACCGACCAAGCGATTTCGCGCAGGTCGTGTAGTGGCGAAAGGGTGCCCGTCGCAGTCGCCGCCTGCGCGCGCTCGGCATCAATTCCGGCTCGTAGGCGCGGCATCTGCCTCAGGATGAGCGCGAGCCGTGCGCGCGCCACCGCCACCAGCGCCGTGACTAGCAGGTGCAGACGATGGGGGGACCGCAGGACTCTGCCCAGCCGGTCCATCAGGCCGCTCCTTGAAGCAGGCTTTCATCCATCAAAGTCGATACGAAGGTCTCGACATCCGCCGTGCAGATCTCGGGCGAGACATCGAATTCCGTCACCACGGCGGCGACGAGCGTGTCGATATCGGCACCGTTCGAGAGGGCATTCCAGATCGTGGCCCCGACCGGGTCGAGGCTGAAATAGGTGTTGGTTTTCATGTCGAGGATCGCGAGCCCGTCGCCATACGCGCAGGCCATGCAATCGGGTTTGGGGCGATAAATCATCACGTTGAAAACTCAAAGGAAAGATCTGGCCGGGATCGGCAGCTGACCCCGGCCAGAATGTTTTAGACCGAACCTTCGGAACCCGAAAACCTCAGGTGAAGGTGAAGGTCGGAAGCGGATCGCCGGGGTTGATAACGAAAACGGCGTCGGCTTTGGTGCCCGAGGATGCCCCGTGGGTCAGGTCCTCAAGCTTGCCGTGCGCGCGGATCTGGGGCGCGCTGTAAGGCAGTTTTTTCATGAAAAGTCTCCTACTCAGAATAAGGCTTAAATTGGCCGTTATTCCAGCATGACGGGTCGAGTAGGGGAGTCAATGTTTCGCTGCGGCTGCAAAATTTGGAAACAACCTGAGATTGCTTCATACAACTAGAGGTTAATATAAGGTTAACTTTTGAGCGCCGTGCCGCCGCGCTATGCCGCATTTTCCGACATAGTAAAAACAACCGAATTTCTTTCAGTGCAAAAGAAACAGATTCGGGGAATCATGACATGAAAATCGAACCGCTCGTTGATTTTGGTTTTGATTGCTTTCACTCTATTCAACAGTAGGGGCAAATGCCAAATGGTTTTATCGCTATCCCGTTACAATCGCCACAAAATCGTTACGAAGCGACGTGAAGGAGCATCATCTGCCATTCGCACCTGAACAGTTTAAGAAGGTATTTGGGCACCATTGCGTGTCCGAAACGGCGTTTTTGCTGGGCGCCGCCGAAAATGCCTTTTCCGAGGTCGATTCGCACGCCCATGCCGCGGCATTTCCGGATCTCGACCCGCTGCACCTTTTCGAGCTCGCGCGCCTCAACAAGATGATCGGGTTTCTGCCCCAGGAGGCGGCGGCTCTGCCGCGTGGCTGCGAGGTGTTGGCCCCGCGCTTGTCCCAGCTTCGTCTACAGATGCTTCTTCTCAACAGGCGTGGACTCGCCATCGGCGCACGGATCTCGGATCGTCTCAATGCGGCCGGAATTGGGCATGTGCATCTCAAGGGGCCGTTGCAGCAGGCCGCGCTTTACGGCGATATCGCCCGCAAGCCGAGCGCCGATATCGACATTCTCGTACATCCGCGACAGCGCCGTGCCGCCACCGCCCTCGTCCGAGATGCGGGGTTCGAACAGGTCGACCGCCGCAAAGCCATCTGGTGGCAGATGTTTCTGGGCGAGATCCACCTGCGCGACCCGGAGAATGGGGTGATGATCGACCTGCATCACGCGATTCAGCAGGCCGGCCTGCCAAGCCCGCGCAACCTTTCGGCCTTTCTCGATGAGAGCCGCGAAATGCGCTTCGAAGAGCTGCGCTTTCGCGTGCCGGGACCGGTCTATCGGGTGCTGCTTGCGTCGATCTCTCTGGGAAAGGCGTTTCTCTCTCGCGAGCCCTGCCTCAGCGGGGTGCTTGATCTGCGAGCCGCGATTGCGTGTTTGACCCCCGAAGAGCGCAAGTGCCTGGCGCCGACCGCGCGGGCGGTGCGTCTTGAGTATACACTGGGGCTGGCGCTGCGCATGCTTGAGGCCGTGTATCCCGCGGCGGCAATGCCGGGGCTGCCACGTCCACTTGCCGGCCTGTCATCCGAGATGCTGCGCCAGATGATCGCGACCCCCTGGATCGACGGGCTGCCCTGGCCCCGACGTCGCGTCATCATGTCGGAACTTTGCGGCCGTGACAGCTTGCTGTTCCTGCGCGAAAATCTGCGGTCGCTCCTGTCCGAGCTGCTCCGTAAAACGCTTGAATCCCGTCCGTCCCGTAAAGGAGTTGCGCGATGACCGATCCTCAGCGCTCTGTCTGTGTCATCATTCCGGCGCATAACGCATCGGCGACCATCGCCGGTGCGGTCCGTTCTGCGCTCGATCAGCCCGAGGTTGCCGAGGTGATTGTCGTGGACGACGCATCGCAGGACGACACGGCGGCGGCGGCAGAGGCGGTGTCGCCGGGGGATCCGCGCCTCAAGGTGCTGCGGCAAAAGAAAAATGTCGGCCCTGCACTGGCGCGCAATCTCGCCATTGACCAGGCAACCGCGCCGTTGATCGCGATCCTAGATGCGGACGACTATTTCCTGCCCGGGCGGTTCGCGCCGCTGCTGGAGCAGTCCGGCTGCGACATCATCGCGGACAATATCGTCTTTGTTCCGGAATCGCGACCGGACTTCGTCACGCGTGAAGAGCTCGACGCGCCACGCTCTCCCAAAGCCACGGTGATCGGGCTGGCTGCCTTTCTGCACGGCAATATCCCGGATGCCGCCGTGCGGCGGGGCGAACTGGGCTTTCTCAAGCCGGTCTTGTCCCGCGCGTTTCTGGACAAACACGGTCTGCGTTACGACCCGTCGCTGCGCCTGGGGGAGGATTTCGTGCTGTATCTCGAAATGCTGGTCCGGGGCGCGCGGTTCAGCGTGCTGCCGAATGTCGGCTATGTCGCGCGGGTGCGCCCAGACAGCCTGTCCGGACGGCACGGCGCCGACGATCTGCGCCATCTCTTTCAGGCGTCGTTGCAGCTGCAAAAGAAGATTGGCGCCAAAAAGGAAGACCGCCGCGCGATGCAGGCTTATCTGCGGGCCTTGCGCGCGCGCTATCTGTTGCACGCTTTCCTTGAAATCAAACGCGAATCCGGTCTCGCAAGTGCCGCCCGCCATGCGCTGGTGCCGCCGTACAATGCATGGCCGATCGCTCGGGGGGTGCTGCGCGACAAGCTGGCTGCTGCATTCGGCGCGCGCGGCGCGCAGCCGGTTCTGCCCTCACGCTATCTTCTACCGCTCGAATGAGAAGGGAACAGACCCGGATAAGCGGGTCGCCGTCAGATACCCGAGACGTCGGCGGCCAGCGAGAATTGCAGGATGTCGCCAGGCATGACCCGCCGGTCAAAGCCGGCTTCGACCGCTGTGTCGGCGCCGCGGTCGAACAGCGCGACATCGAGCGCGACCTCCGGTCGTTCGGCAGCATTCAGGAGGGTCACAATCTGTTCCTGGGTGCGGCGCTGGGACCGGGTCTGCTCCAGCTGAGCCTGCGTATCCTGAAGCTGGCGCAGCGCGTTGGCCGTCTGGCCCTGTACGATTTCCAGACGGTCGGCTTCGGCACGCGCGATATCCTGACGCGCCGCGAGGATTGCGCCGCGCACGTCGAGGCTCTGGGCTTCGATAGTGGAATAGGTCCGTTGCGCTTCGAGCATCCGTGACGCGACTGTCAGGCCGCGTTCGGACAGGCTGCCGATGGATTCCAGACGGCTGCCGGCCAGTTCCAGCTGCTTTTGCAGAGAAACGGCATTTTGCTGCAATGAGTCGATTTCCGTCGTCAGCAGGTTGATACGCCCCTTGATCAGGTCGAGCGACCGCTGTCGCCTATCGGCATCGAGCCTGAAAAGTTCGAGTTCACGGGCCTTGATCGCCTCCCCGCGCGTGCTGTCGAGCATCGGCGGGAAATCGATCGAAGGCGCCTCGGTGCTTACGGCCCGAAGACGCGCCGCGCGTGCGGTAAGATCGTCCTCGCGCATGCGATGCTGTTCGAGAAGCGCGGTTGCATTCAACCGAGCGCGCGCAGGGTCGTTCAGAACATCGGATGACAGCGGTACGCCACCGGCCATTGCCAGCGCTTCGCGTACGGTCATGCCTTCACGAAATTCTATGGGACCGGATTGGCGCACCAAGCCGAGCACCATGATCGGCGGCCGCTCGGAGATGCTGACGGTGACTGCGGGCAGATCGGACAGCGCAAGCTGTTCGATCAGACCATCCGCAATCCGGCTCGCCACCGCGCCGGGCGTTTTGTCGATGACCTCGGTCCGCCCGAGGATCGGGAGCAGAATTGCGCCCTCTTCATCGACTGTGTAGGCGCTGTTCCAGCCGGCCCAACTGCGCATTTCGCCGCTGATCGTATCCCAGCGAGCGACATGAATCGTCAGCTCATAGCCCGTTCGGATCTCCTCGGCAGCGGCGGAAGCGGCCGCGCTCAGGCTGAGGAGGAGCGCCGCACAGGCTGCGCGCAGGGCGCGCAGCCGTTCACCGTGCACCGCGTGCCATGACGACAGCGGGAACCGTGCGAAGCATGACCCAGAGATCCAGGAACGGATGCCAGTTCGAGACATAGTAGCGGTCAAGTTTGATTCTCTCGCGATAGCTCGTGTCGGACCGGCCGCTGACCTGCCAGAGGCCGGTCACACCCGGACGCGCACGCAGATAGTGCTCGGCGGAGCGGGAGTAGATCTCGAGCTCGTCGGCCACCACCGGTCGCGGGCCGACGACACTCATTTCGCCGGTCAGCACATTGATCACCTGAGGCAGCTCGTCGAGGCTGAGTTTGCGCAGCACGGCCCCGATGGGGGTTACCCGGGGGTCGTTGTCGAGCTTACGCTCGCGCAGCCAGATTTCGCGATCCTGCGGGCGCGACAGGAAATGCCGCTCCAGAATTTCGTCGCCATCGGTGGCCATCGTCCGGAATTTCCAGCAGCGGAATGTCCGTCCGCTGAAGCCGATGCGCTTGTGACCATAAAAGATCGGACCGGGATCCGTCAGTTTGATCATCAGCACCAGGCCAATAAACAGCGGCAGGAATGCGGGCACGGCAATCAGAACGATAAAAATGTCGATTGCACGCTTTACGAACCCGCCGGTCGGCGAGAGAGATGCGAACGATACTCGCGCTGTTTCGAAGGCGTTTCCGCCTAGCATAGTGCGCCCTCTCGTGAATGTATCATGTATGGTGTAGGACATCGAATATCCCTTTAAAAACATTAATTACATTCTGCTCGGTCGATGTTTGTATTCTTTTCGTTACTGTCGTTATCTTCGGAGTCGAAGGAAGTCTTATCAGCCTTAAAAAACGTAAGCGTGACAGCTAAGAAATGACAGAAAGGTTTCCCTGTATGGTCGGAAAATCTTTCCGGCTACCAGTGCGAAGATCATTTTGCGTTCAGATCTTACGGTTTCGCCGGCTGATGCCCATGATATTTGCACAAATTGAACGGCACCCGACGTTCAGCCGTCCAGAATTTACACGCATAGGGAGAATCACTTGATTCGAAATATCTGAAATCGGGAATTTTTAAGGCAGCTTTGGATAGAATCAGCGTCCCGGCGAGGGTGGCCATCTGTCTTCCGAGGTCTGAACAACGCGGATTTCTCTATAATTTATAGTAGCTTCGTAGGAAGGGATCACCCGGAGAGGGCTTTGGCGACGTCCTGGAAATAGTCTGTCTCCCGCGCTTTCCAGGGCGCGCGCCGCCTCTCGGTCCCCAGGGGCCTTCTATCGCCGTCCTTCGCGCAGCCAAGCACCGATGATGAATCCGGAGGCGAGCAGCAGGGTCAGCCAGGCCGGAAGCAGTGGGATCTGCCGGACATCCATGGTCTCATAGGCTTCGCGTGGGGTGATCCCGATCCAGCCGCGTCCGGCGGCGGGCCGGCCCGCACCGACCGAGCGGATGCTGGGCAGCCCCTCTTCCAGCCGCATCACGCCGCCGCGCATCGTGTCGATCACCGGCTCCAGCGCTTCGCCGCTGGCGATGGTCTGCTCGAATTCGCGCGGAGCGGCGGGGCCGAGGCCGATCACCGCCTCTTCCTCACCGTTTTGCAGCCGGTAAAGCCCGATCTCGGGGCCGTCATAGAGCGCTTCGTAACGGCCCGGCGACACCTCTTCCAGCGTCACCTCCTCGGTCTCGCCATCGGGCCGCGTCACCGTCACGCTGCCGACGCTTTCGCCCAGGGTACGGCGGATGATGCGCATGCTTTGGCCGGTGGCCTCGGCCCAGAGCGCCTCTTCCTCGAGCTCCGGCTCCTTCATCATCCAATGCGCCAGCCGCCGCAGCAGGTCGAGCTGCGGCCCGCCGCCCTCGTAGCCGCGCGACCAGAGCCAGGCCTGATCCGAGGCGAGCAGCGCCACGCGACCCTCGCCGACCCGGTCGAGGATCAAGAGCGGCCTGTCGTCGGCGCCGGACATGACCACATCGCCCTCCAGCGGTTCCAGCTCGATCTGGCGCAGCCAGCGGCCCCAGGTCTCGGCGCCGGTCAGCCCGGCGGTGACCGGGTGGCGCTGGCCCAGATCGGTGACCTTGGGCCGATAGCCCTGGTCGATCACCCGGGCGGTGGGTTCGGCGGGCAGGATCTCTGACAGGGGCGAGCGATAGATGGAATCGGCGCTGGCGAAATCCGGCCCGGCGGCCACCAGCACGGCACCGCCCTGCTCGACATAGTTGCGCACATTGTCGAGATAGATCGCCGGCAGGATGCCGCGCCGCTTGTAGCGGTCGAAGATGATCAGGTCGAAATCCTCGATCTTCTCCAGAAACAGCTCGCGCGTCGGGAAGGCGATGAGCGACAGTTCCGTCACCGGCACGCCGTCCTGTTTCTCGGGCGGGCGCAGGATGGTGAAATGCACCAGATCGACGGAACTGTCGGATTTCAGCAGGTTGCGCCAGGTGCGCCCGCCCGCATGCGGCTCGCCCGAGACCAGGAGCACGCGCAGCCGGTCGCGCACGCCGTTGATCTGCACCAGCGCCGCATTGTTGCGGTCGGTCAGCTCGCCCTCGCCCTCGGGGGTGGAAAAGCGGATCACGTTCAGGCCGCCATGCGGCAGCTCGATCGGCAGATCCACATCCTCGCCGATGGGCACGGTAAAGCTCTGCGGCTCGCCGCCATCGACCGAGATGTCGAGCGCGGTGTTCGCGGCCCCGGGCGCGGCGCCATCGTCCTCGATCCGCAGGGTCAGGGTGACCGGCTCGCCGAGAATGGCAAAGGCGGGCGCGTTTTTCACAATCAGCCGACGGTCCCAGTCCTCGTCCCGTCCGGTCATCAGCAGATGCATCGGCGCGGGCGGGTTCGGCGCGCGGTCGAGATCGTGCAGCCGCCCGTCCGAGAGCAGGAACACCCCGGCGATGCGCCCGCGCGGTTCCTCGGCCATGGCCGAGGACAGCGCCGTCATCAGCTGCGTGCCGGTGTCGCCCTCGCCG
This sequence comes from Salipiger abyssi, assembly GCF_017311415.1. GTDB lineage: Bacteria > Pseudomonadota > Alphaproteobacteria > Rhodobacterales > Rhodobacteraceae > Salipiger > Salipiger abyssi_A. The sequence goes on from NZ_JAEKIS010000001.1 coordinate 669,072, forward strand.
TCGCCGACCTCGATCCGGCGCAGCTCGGTATTGGGGCGGGCGGCGATGCGCGCTTCGAGCGTCGCCGCCGCGTCCTCGGTCACCTCCAGCCGGTCGGCGAGGCGCTGCGAGGCGCTCTTGTCCACCACCATCAGCACGATATCCGAGAGCGGCGCGCGATCCTCTTCCTGAAAGCTGGGCTGGGCCAGCGCCGCGACCAGCACGAAGCCGGCAAAGAAGCGCAGGGGCCAGCCGGTCAGCCCGCGCCACAGTGCCAGCACGACCCCGGCCAGCGCCACGGCGGCGAGTGCCCCGATCAGCGGCCAGGGCAGCAGCGGGTCGAAAACGATCTGTCCGGTCATTGGCCCAGCCTGTCGAGCAGCGCCGGCACATGGACCTGGTCGGATTTGTAATTGCCTGTCAGCACATGCATCACCAGATTGACCCCGAAGCGATAGGCGATCTCGCGCTGGCGTTCGCCGGCAAAGCCCGAGCCCATGCGCACCAGCGGATTGCCGCGCTCGTCGGTGGCCCAGGCGGCGGCCCAGTCATTGCCGCCGATCACCACGGGGGTCACGTTGTCGTTGAGATTGCGGAAGGGCATGCCCTCGATCAGCTCCGCATCGGGGGGCGCCGCCTCGACCCAGACATCGCGGCTGGCATAGCGTCCGGGGAAATCCTGAAGCAGGTAGAAGGTGCGCGTCAGGACGTGATCCTGCGGCACCGGTTCCAGCGGCGGGATGTCGAGCGGCGCGGCGAGCTGTTGCAGCTTGCGCCCCTCCGGGCTGGCGGCGCCAAAGCTCGCCACATCCGCATCGCGGGTGTCAAAGAGGATCATGCCGCCCGAGCGGAGATATTCGTTGAGCTTGGCATAGGCCTCGGCGGATGGTGTCGGCTGGCCGGCGGTGGCCGGCCAGTAGAGCATCGGGAAAAACGCCAGCTCGTCGGTTTCGAGATCGACGCCCACCGGCTCGGCAGGCTCGACGGAGGTGCGGAAGAACAGCGTGTCCGACAACCCGCGCAGCCCGGCCTGCGCCAGATCGTCGAGCTGCCGGTCGCCGGTCAGTACATGCGCCAGCGTCACCTCCGAGGCGGCGAGAATGGCGGCGGCGTCGCTATCTTCCTCCTGCGCGCGGCCCTGTGCCGGAAGGATCAGCAGCGCCGCGAGGAGCGCCGCCGCCGCGCCGCGCGCCCGGGGCCCGCCGAGGCGGCCCGACAGGGCCAAGGAGGCGATCACGTCGGCCAGCAGCAGTGCGATGGCGCCGGCCAGCAGCCAGCCCGCCAGCGGGGTTTCCTGCGGCCGTGACAGCCCCTCGACAGAAATCCGCTCCGGCCAGAGTGCCGGTTCCAGCACCGTCTCCGCCGTCACCGTGTTGCGCGCCAGGCTGCGTTCCTCGCCCTGATAAAGCCCGGGCATCAGCTCCGGTCCCAGAGGCGTGCTCAGCAGATCCTCGCCCGCAACGCCGGGCAGGGTGCCGGCATCGCCGACCCGTCCAAAGGCGTCGAGCACCCGGATCGGCTGCCAGATCGTGCCTTCGAGATCCTCCGCCTCGGGCGCGGCGGGCATGGCCGAGACCGCCAGCCGTTCCAGCATCTGCACAAAGAGCCCCGAGAGCGGCAAGGAGGACCATTCCGCATTGGCGGTGACGTGGAACAGCACCACCTGCCCCTGGCCCACGCGCTTGCGCGTCACCAGCGGCGTGCCGTCGGTGAGCTGCGCGATCACCCGCGACGCCAGCGTCGGGTCAGGTTGCGCCATGACCTGAGAGCTGACCGTCACGTCCTCGGGGATATCGAGCCCATGGAACGGGCTGTCCTCGGGGAAGGGCGCCAGCGATTTCGGCTCGCCCCAGCTCATCGCGCCGCCGACCGAGCGCCCGCCGGCGCGCAGCCGCACCGGCATCAGCGCATCCTCTTCGCTGCGGCTGACATCGCTCGCCGCCAGACGCGGCCCGGCAAAGCGTAAGAGCGTGCCGCCGGCCTCCAGCCACTCCAGGATACCCGCCTCTTCGCCCGGCGCCAGCGTCGCCACATCGGCCAGCACGATCACATCGGGGTTGGCAGGCAGCACCGCCTCCAGCGTGCCGTCGAGCAGCTCGGCGGTGGGCACCAGCGCCTTGTGCAGGAAATGCAGCGGCGAGAGCAGTTCCAGCCCCTCGCGGTTTTCGTTGCCGGCGATCAGCGCGACCTCGCGGCGGCGCAGGCTGTCATCGGGCAGCGCCACGGCGCCGGCGCTGCGGGCGCCCTCGATCTCGAAGCGGGTGATGCGCGCGCGCAGTTCGGCGGGCAGGTTCAGCACTAGCTCGGCCTCGGTGGCCGATTGCTCAAAGATCACCGGATTGCGCGCCAGCACCGCCGGGTTGCCCGCCGGATCCAGCCCATGCGCCGCAACCGACAGCTCGGTCTCCGGCCCCGGGCGCAGCCGCCGCAGGGTCAGCGCCACATGGCCGTCCTCGAACCGCGGCGGGGTCAGGGCGTAATGCGCACGCGGGCTCTCGAACACGGTAACGGTGCCGCGCGATTCCAGCGCCGAGAGCAGCGCCGCGCGGCTGTCGCGGGCGAGCCCGTCGGACATCCAGTAGCTGTCGAAATCCTCCTCGGGCAGCAGCGACAGGGCGCGCGCCATACGCTCCTCATCGGGCTGCCAGGGCTCGGGCAGGATGCCGGTGAGCCGGCTTTTCAGCACGCCCGCCGCCTGGAATTGCGGTTCCTGCGGATCAGTGAGCCGCATCAGCGCCACGGGGCGGCCGTCGCGCTCGGCCCGGGTCAGCAGCGTGTCGAGCGCTTCGAGCCGGGCGCGCCAGTCGGACGCGCTCGACCAGCTGGCATCCATCACGACCAGCAGCGGGCCGGAGCCGGCGCTATCGCCGGCCTCGTCCTGCGGGTTCAACACCGGGCCGGCGAGGCCGACGATCACCGCCGCCACCGCCAGCATGCGCATCAGCAGCAGCCACCAGGGCGTGCGGTCGGTGACCTGTTCCTCGTCCTTGAGGCCGAGCAGAAGCACCACGCCGGGAAACATCCGCCGGATGGGCGCCGGCGGCACCGCGCGCAGGATCACCCAGAGCACCGGCAGCGCGATCAGCCCCAGCAACAGCCAGGGCGCGGTAAAGCCGAGAGGGCCGAGCACGGTCATCCGTGGCCTCCATCCATCGCACGATAGACCCAGAGCAGCGCCGATTGCGCGCTGTCTGAGGTATGGTGACACAGGTATTGCCAGCCGGTTAACCGCGACAATTGGGCGAGGCGATCCTTGCGCGCGTGCAACCGGTCGAGATAGCGGTCGCGCAGGTCGCTGGCCTTGAGCGTTTCATGCGCCAGCGTGCCGCCGACGCTTTCGAACACCGTGCGGCCCTTGAAGGGAAAGCTCTCCTCGCTCGGGTCGAGCACCTGGCAGAGCACGCCACGCACGCCCCGGTCGGCGGCCTTGGTCAGCGCGGCCTCGACCGGATCGAGATCGCCGAGGAAATCCGACACGAAGAGCGCCCGCGCATGCGGAATCATGCCGCGCGCCTCGGGTTCGGAATACTCCTCGCCGCCGTCCTCCGACAGCGCCTCGGCCAGCCGCAGGATCTGCACATCGCCGTTGCGCGGCGGCAGCGACCAGCCGGTAAAGCCCACGCGTTCGCCGCCCCGGATCAGCAGGATCGCCGTGGCCAGCGCCACCAGCCGGGCGCGCTCGGCCTTGCTGGGCAGATCCTTGTCCGAGGCAAAGCGCATCGAGGCGCCGCCATCGACCCAGAGCTGCACGCTCTGCGCGATCTGCCATTCGCGTTCGCGTACGAATTGCTCGTCGCCCCGGCCCGAGCGGCGCCAGTCGATGCTGCGATAGGTGTCGCCGGGGCGCAGCGGGCGGTATTGCCAGAAATCGTCGCCCATGCCGGCACGCCGTCGGCCGTGCTCGCCCAGAAGCACGGTGCCGGCGAGATGCTCGGCGCGGGCGAGCAGCGCGGGGAAACGGCTGGCTTCCTCCTGCGCGTCGCGGCGAAGAAGGGCGATGCGCTCGCTCAAGCGGCGGCCTCGCTGGGCACCAGCCCGCCGGCCACATCGTCGATGATCGCGCCCAGATCCTCGCCGCGCGCGCGGGCCGAGAAGGTCAGCGCCATGCGGTGAACGAGCACGGGGCGCGCCATATTGATCACATCCGCCGGCGAGGGTGCCAGACGTCCCTCAAGCAGCGCGCGGGCGCGCACGGTCATCATCAGCGCCTGCGCGGCACGCGGGCCGGGGCCCCAGGCGACGGTGTCGCGCACCCGCTCGGAGGCGGAGGGATCGTCGGGGCGGAAGGCGCGCACGAGATCGAGAATCATCTCCACCACCGCGTCGCCCACCGGCATCCGCCGCAACAGGTGCTGCGCCGCGATCAGCGAGGCGGGATCGAAAACCGCATGCGCCTCGGCCTCTTCGGTCCCGGTGGTGGCGAGCAGGATATCCTTTTCCGTCTTGCGGTCGGGATACATCACGTCGATCTGCACGAGGAAACGGTCGAGCTGCGCCTCGGGCAGCGGGTAGGTGCCCTCCTGCTCGATAGGGTTCTGCGTGGCCAGCACATGGAACGGCAGCTCGAGCTTGCGGGTTTCGCCGGCGACAGTGACGGATTTCTCCTGCATCGCCTGAAGCAGCGCCGATTGCGTGCGCGGCGAGGCGCGGTTGATCTCGTCGGCCATCAGCAACTGGCAAAAAATGGGGCCATGAATGAACTTGAAGGCGCGCGAACCATCGGCGCCGGTTTCCAGCACCTCGGAGCCGAGGATATCGGCGGGCATCAGATCGGGGGTGAACTGGATGCGGTTGCCATTGAGGCCCATCACCGTCGAGAGGGTTTCCACCAGTCGCGTCTTGCCGAGACCGGGCAGGCCGATCAGCAGCCCGTGGCCGCCGCAGAGCAGGGCCGAGAGGGTCAGCTCGACGACGCGCTCCTGGCCGATGAAGCGGCTGGTGATCGCGCGCTTGGCCTCGGCCAGCTTTTCTTCCAGCGCCTCGATTTCGGCGACCAGATCCTCGGCCATGTCCTGACTCCTTGCAATCTCTTCTTTACGGTTCGACTGTATCGCGAGGTTCGAAAATGGCAAAAGCAATGAGCACACAAAATTCCGTTACACCCTCCGCCGAGGGGCTGGCTGCCTCTGCACGCGCCGCAAAAGGGCGCGGATTGCCGCCGGTCCACAAATGGAACCCGCCGTTCTGCGGCGATCTCGACATGCGCATTGCCCGGGACGGCACATGGTTCTATCTCGGCACGCCCATCGGCCGGTTCGAGCTGGTAAAGCTGTTTTCGTCGATCCTGCGCAAGGATGGCGACGATTACTTTCTGGTCACCCCGGTGGAGAAGGTGGGCATCACCGTCGACGACGCGCCCTTTGTCGCCACCGATTTCGAGGCCGAAGGCGCGGGCGAGTCGCAGGTGCTGACCTTTCACACCCATGTCGGCGACATGGCGGTGGCGGGGCCGGAGCATCCGATCCGGGTGGAGCGCGACGCCGAGACCGGAGAGCCGTCGCCTTACGTACTGATCCGCGCCAATCTTGAGGCGCTGATCGACCGCAAGAGCTTTTACCGTCTGGTCGAGGTAGGCGCGCATCACGAGGTCGGGGGCGAAAGCTGGTTCGGCGTGTGGTCCTCGGGGGCGTTCTTTCCGATCATCCCCTCGGCGGAGCTGCCTTAAGGGGCGGGCGGTGGGCAGGATTGCCCACCCTACGCGGTCATGCGCCGCATGATGCCGTGGCCCAGCCCGGGCGAGAGCCGCATGATCCGCCGCAGCAGGCGGGCCTTGCCGATCCAGATCTCCGGCGTGCCGCGCGCCGCGCCGTCGAGTATCGCGCTTGCCGCAGCGGCGGGCGTCATCTTGCCCTCGGGCGCGCCGCGCGACAGCGTGGTGTCCACCAGCGGCAGCAGCGCCTCGCAGATGCCGATCTCGAACCCTGCATCCTCCGCCTGATAGCGCAGCGCCCGGGTGAAGCTGCGCATCGCCGACTTGCTGGCGCAATAGACCGGTGCATCGGTCTTGGGCGCCACCGCGAGGCCGGAGGTCACGTTGACCAGCCGCGCCTCGGGCTGAGCCGCCAGCAATGGCAAGAGCCCCACGGCGATCTGCATCGGCGCAATCGCATTGATGCGCATCTCTTCCTCGATCCCCTCCGCATGCGCGCCGCCATCGGTCAGCAGCGGATAGCGCATCACGGCGGCATTGTTGATCAGCGCCGCGCAACAGGGATGCGCGTCACGCACCCAGTTCGCGACGCCGAGGGGGATCTCGGGGTCGGCGAGATCGGCCTCCAGATAATCGGCGCAGCCGCCGGCATTGTGCAGCTCGGCAAGCGCCGCCGGATTGCGCGCCACCGCCAGCACAAGCGCGCCGGCGGCGCTCAGTTGCAGCGCCATCTCGCGCCCGATGCCCCGCGTCGCGCCGGTGAGCAGCACCGTCTTGCCGTTCCAGAAATGCGCCATCGCCTGTCCTCTTGATCCGGTTTGCGTTCCGGTAAAGAATGTGAGCGATCTCTCAGGTTTTCTACTCGCATTCGCACCATGCCCTCAGCCACGCAGATTCAGCCAAGAAAAACACCGCGTCAGGGCCGCTCGCGCGCGTCTTACGAGGCGATACTGACAGCAGCGGCTCAGATTCTGGAGCGTCAGGGGGCAGGGGGTCTCAGCACCAACACGGTGGCCGAGCGGGCAGGGGTGAGCATCGGCACGCTCTATCAGTATTTCCCCGGCAAGGAGGCCATCGCGGCGGAGCTGGTGCGCCGGATCAAGGCGCAGCTTCTGGCGGATCTGTCGCAGGCTTTGGAGGAGGCGCGCGGCCTCTCGATGCGCGAGGCGGCGGAAATCATGCTCGCCGCGTCGATCCGCCACCACGCCCGGGCGCCTGAGCTTTCGCGCGAGCTGGAGCGGATCGAGGAGCTGCTGCCGCTCGATCCCGAGACCGAGGCGGTGGCGGCGAATATCCATGCGGCGCTGGGCGGGCTTCTGGCCGGCTACGGTGTGGCGGAGCCGGCGGTCGCGGCGCGGGATCTGACCGCGCTCAGCAAGGGCATGGTGCATGCGGCGCTGTTCGCGGGCGAGACCGATCTGGCGCGGATCGAAGCGCGGCTGCTGCCGGCGGTATTGGGATATCTCGGGCTCGATCCTGGGGAGCGGTGCTTGCGGGGAGGGTGACGCCACACGGTGGGCAGATTGCCCACCCTACTATTGGGCGATGCCCCACGCGAGGAACGAGGCGGAAAGCCGGCGATGGCGCGGGTGGCACCGTAGGGTGGGCAGTCTGCCCACCGCCCCTCACGCCGGCGCTCAGTCGCCCAGCTTGGCATGCACCTCGTCGAGGTCGATCTCGCCGATCGGCATCTTGTTCGACGGGTCTTCGAAATCGTAGCGGAAGAGATCGAAATCGCGTTTGTAGATCTCGTAGATCAGATGCATCGACAGGTCGTCGAAATAATCCTCGACCGGATGCGCGCGCTTGGGGCCGTGGCCCTCGGATTCATTGAAACGCGGGATCGCCGAGAGATCGACATTATGCGGAGTCTGGACGTGATCCAGCACCGATTGCATCCCCTCATTGAACCTCTCGGTCCAGAAAATGTTGTTGTAGCGACCGCCATTGACGATGAAGGTCGAGACATGGCCCGACATCGCCGACCAATGGATATCGGGCTCCATCGGGCGGCGCCAGCGGATCGTGTCGCGCACGAAAAGCAGGAAGCGGCGGAAGCTGCGGATCTGGTCGAATTCCTGCTTGCCGTCATCGCCGCCGACCTCGATGCCGTATTTCTGGATCAGCAATGGCACGAGGTTGCCGCGGTAGCGGCTGCCGTTGCGCTGGATGCCGCAGATCTTGTCGAAAAAGCTAGACAGCACACGGGTATAGGGGTTGCGCACGCAGGTGAAGGCATAGGAGCTGCGGGTTTTCACGTTGGCCTTGATCGGCCCCTGGCTCTCTTCTCGGGCCCATTTGTGCAGGCCCCGCTCAGCGTCGTGAATGTCGCCGTCGAAGAATTCACCGTGATCGGAGTAATACATGATCTGCCCGATGGTCGAACAGGCGCATTTCGGCACGACCCGATACACCATGCTCTCGCTTTCGGTCATCCACGTTCCGGGAAACCCCATCTGCTGCCGCCTCCTGTCGCGCCCCTGTCTTGCCCCGGGCGCTTGCAAGTGCAAAAAAGCAGAACCAGCCGGTTTCTTCAACGCCCGTTCAGCTCTATCAACATATTCTATCGGGCGAAAATGGGGCGTATCGTTTCCTGAATGGCGAAGATTGCCTTCATCCTCCTGTGTCACAAGGATCCTGACGCCGTCATCAAGCAGGCGCAGAGCCTGACCGCCGTGGGCGACTACATGTCGATCCATTTCGACGCGAGCGCCCCGCAGGCGGATTATGACAAGATCCGCAAGGGTCTCGCAGACAACCCCAATGTGACCTTTCCCAAACGCCGCATCCGCTGCGGCTGGGGCGAGTGGAGCCTGGTGCAGGCGACGTTGAACGCGGTCGAGGCGGCGGTGGCGGCGTTTCCGCGCGCGACGCATTTCTACATGCTGTCGGGCGATTGCATGGCGATCAAATCGGCGGAATACGCACATGAGTTTCTCGACCGGCGCGAGGTCGACTACATCGAGAGCTTCGACTACTTCAAATCCGACTGGATCAAGACCGGCTGGAAGGAAGAGCGGCTGATCTACCGCCACTGGTTCAACGAACGCACCCAGAAGAAACGTTTCTACGCGGCCTTCAACCTTCAGAAGCGGCTTGGCCTCACCCGCAGGATTCCCGAAGATATCGAGGTGATGATCGGCTCGCAATGGTGGTGCCTGCGGCGGCGCACGGTCGAATGGATCCTGGAATTCTGCAAGCAGCGGCCGGATGTGCTGCGCTTCTTCCGTACCACCTGGATTCCGGACGAGACCTTCTTCCAGACGCTGGTGCGCCATCTCGTGCCCGAGCACGAGATCGAGAGCCGCACGCTGACCTTCCTGATGTTCACCGATTACGGCATGCCGGTGGTCTTTTATAACGACCACTACGATCTGCTGCTGGGACAGGATTTCCTCTTTGCGCGCAAGATCAGCCCCGAAGCGCGCGAGCTGAAGCGGCGCCTCGGCGTGCTCTATGCGGCGGAGGGTGCCCGATTTCAGATCTCCAACGAGGGGCGGTCGCTGTTCCGGTTCCTGACCGGCAAGGGGCGGATCGGACGGCGGTTCGCGCCGCGTTTCTGGGAGACCGAAAGCACCCTCGGGCGCGAACGCGAGCTGCTGATCGTGGTGTGCAAGAAATGGCATGTGGCGAAACGGCTTCTGGGCCGCATCCGCAAGATGACCAACATCCCCTGCATCGACTATCTGTTCAATGAGGAAAGCTGCGCCCTGCCCGATCTCGGCGGCATCCAGTCGACCATGGGCAAACGGCACCGGCACCGGCGGGCGTTGATGCGGATGCTGTTCGATTATTATGAGAGCGACCGTCTGATCATCTGCATGGACCCCTCGAATCTGGATCTGCTGGAGGATTTCTGCGGCGACCGTGCGGTGACGCGGCTGCTGGAAATCGAATGCCAGTTTTCAGACAGCTATCTGGTCGGGCACGCGCTGCGGGTCGGGCTGGCGGGCGACCGGACGCCGGCCGAAACGCTGTCGCGCTTGCTCCCGACGATCCGCAACGACATGGTGCATGAGAGCGATCGCATCCGGGATGCGAATTTCGACAACCATCTGCGGGTCCGCGAAACCGATCCGCCGGAGATCAATGCAGTGGCGCTCGCCGCGTTCCTCGGGCTCGAGGAAGACAAGGCGCGGGCGATTGCCGAGACCGAACACCTGTTCGCCGACTGAGGATAGAATGGCCTATACATATGATGACGAGAACATCTTCGCGAAGATCCTGCGCGGAGAGATCCCCAACGACACGGTGCTGGAGACCGAGCATAGCCTCGCCTTCAACGATATCCGGCCGCAGGCGCCGCTGCATGTGCTGGTGATCCCCAAGGGGAAATACGTCAATTACGACGATTTCGCCACCAACGCGTCGGACGCGGAGATCCTCGATTACACGCGGGCGATTTCGAAGGTCTGCGCGATGAAGGGCGTGGCGGCCGACGGGTTCCGGATGATCTCCAATGCCGGGCGCGACGGGGTGCAGGAAGTGCCGCATCTGCATGTGCATATCCTCGGCGGGCGCGATCTGGGCCGGATGCTCAACCCGGCCTGACCGCGCGGCGCGGCCTGCGGCCGCACGGGATATCTCGCCGCCGCCTCGGGGCGGCGGCTCGGCGCCTGTGTCGCGGTGACGCCTTTAAGGGGGGGGGCGTGCCGGTGGCGCTGTCCCGCCGGCCTCCGGCGGGGATATTTCGGGCCAATGGAAGAGCCGGGCGCGCTCAGGCGGCGGGGCGCGAGCGGGTGAGGTCGAGGAAGACGTCTTCGAGATCGGCCTGTTCGGTGCGCACGTCGCGGATGCGGATGCCGGCGCCGTGCAGCAGGCCCAGCACATCCTCGGCGCTTGTTTTCGAGGCGCGGTAGCTGAGCGCGATGAGCCCGCCTTCGCGGCGTTCGGCGCTGATGCCCGGCGCCTCCGGCAGGGTGTCGGGCATGGTCTGTGGTTCGATCACCATGGTCTTGGCGTCGAGCTGGCCGAGCAGGTTGCGGGTGCTGTCGCGCGCCACCACCGCGCCCCGGTTGATGATGGCGATCTCGTCGCACATCTCCTCGGCCTCTTCGAGGTAGTGGGTGGTGAGGATGATGGTCATGCCGCGCTCGCGGTTGAGCCTGCGGACATTCTGCCAGAGCATCTGGCGCAGTTCGATATCGACCCCGGCGGTGGGTTCGTCGAGCACCAGGATATGCGGGTGATGCACCAGCGCCTTGCCCAGAAGCAGCCGCCGGCGCATGCCGCCGCTCAGCGTGCGGGCATAGGCCTCGGCCTTGTCGGTGAGGCCGATCATCTCGAGGATCTCGTCGCTGCGGCGGTCGCGCCTGGGCACGCCATAGAGCCCCGCCTGCACCTCCAGCGCCTCGCGCGGGGTGAAGAACGGATCGAGGTTGAGCTCCTGAGGCATGACGCCGATGGCGGCGCGGGACTGGCGCGGGTTGCGGTCCTGATCCCAGCCCGCGATCGACACCTTGCCGGCGCTCTTGATCACCAGCCCGGCGAGAATATTGATCAGCGTCGACTTGCCGGCGCCGTTGGGGCCCAGAAGGCCGAAGATCGAGCCGGTGGGCACGGTGAGGTCGATCCCCGCCAGCGCCTCTTTGCCGCCTGCATAGGTCTTGCGCAGCCCCTCGATGCGGATCGCGTCGCCTGTCATGCCGAGCCTTGCCCCTTTGCCGTGTTTCGCTCATAACGCAGGTAGTGCATACGTGACCAAAAGGGAACCGCAGCGATGACCACCGAGGCCCCGGAGATCAAGATCGTCGACAGCTACCGCATCGCCTGCGACGGCGGCGAAGGCGCGCTGGGGCATCCGAGGGTCTGGCTGCTGATCCCGCAGACCGAGGGGTTCGTCGAATGCCCCTATTGCGATGCGAAATACATCCATCGCGATTTCGAGGGCAAGGTCTGAGCCCGTTTCCGGGCCGGTCGGCGCGGGCCCGCCCCCAGTTTTCAGGGTGACATGCTCGCCATCTTCCTCAAGACGGTTCCGTTCTTCGCCCTGATCGGGCTCGGTTACGGTGCCGGGCGGACACGGTTCTTTTCCGAGGCGGCGACCGCGGCGCTGACGAAATTCGTGTTCTATTTCGCGCTCTCGGCCATGCTGTTCCGGTTTTCCGCGACGCTGTCGATTGCCGAGATCTTCGACGCGCGGCTGGCCTCGGGCTATCTCTGGGGCTCGCTGGCGGTTTATGCGGTCGGCAGCGCCGCGGCCTTTGCGCGCCGGCTCGACGTGCAGACCGCCGCCATCGAGGCGCAATGCGTCTGCACCGGCAATACCGGCTTTCTCGGCGTGCCGATGCTGGCGCTGCTCTTTGGACCGGAGGCGGTGGCGCCGATCATCCTGATCCTCTCCATCGACCTGATCGTGTTCTCCTCGCTGCTGGTGATCCTGGTGACCGGCGCACGCGAGGGGCGGATGTCGCTGCGCATCTTCCGTACCGTCGGCGTGGGCCTGCTGAAGAACCCGATGATCGTCTCGATTGTGGCGGGGCTGCTGGTCTCGGCCTCGGAGCTGCCGCTGCCCGGGGTGGCGACCGAGTTCCTGACCATGCTCGGCAATGCTGCCACGCCCTGCGCGCTCTTTGCCATCGGCGCCTCGCTCGCGTCGAAATCCGCCGAGCGCATGGCGGTGGCGGGCTGGCTGAGCTTTGCCAAGCTGGTGCTGCACCCGCTCTTCGTGGCCGCCGGTCTTTATCTGTTCTTCCCGGTCACGCCGTTCCAGGCGGCGGTGGCGGTCTCGGCGGCGGCGCTGCCGGTGGCGGGCAATGTCTTCATGCTGGCGCAGCATTACGGGGTGGCGCCGCAGCGCGTGTCGGCGGCGATCCTGATCTCCACCGCCGCCAGCATCTTTACCGTCAGTACGGTGATCGCGCTGGTGAGCCCGTGACCGCGCTTTACATCGACGCCGATGCCTGCCCGGTGAAGGGCGAGGCGGAGCGGGTGGCCACCCGCCACGGGGTGCGGATCTTTGTCGTGTCGAATGGCGGGCTGCGGCCCTCGCCCAACCCGCTGGTCGAGACGGTGATCGTGCCCGAGGGGCCGGATGTGGCCGATATGTGGATCGCCGAGCGCGCGGGCCCGGGCGATGTCGTGGTGACCGGGGATATCCCGCTGGCGGCGAAATGCGTGGCCACCGGCGCGCGGGTGCTGCGCCACAATGGCGAGCGCTTCACAGAGGCCAATATCGGCCAGCAACTGGCGATGCGCGATCTGATGGCGGATCTGCGCGCGGCCAATCCGCTGGGGCAGGGCGGCGGGGGCAAGGCCTTTACAAAGGCCGACCGGTCCCGTTTTTTGAACGCGCTCGAACGGGAAATGCGGCAGGCAAAGGGATAGGTCATGGCAATCGAGGCAGTGGTTTTCGACATCGGCAATGTGCTGATCGAATGGCAGCCCGAGCGGTACTACGACCGGGTTATCGGGGCGGATCGCCGCCGCGCCATGTTTGCCGAGGTCGATCTGCACAGCATGAACGAGCGTGTCGATGCTGGCGAGGACTTTCGCACGGTGATCTACGAGACAGCCGAACGCTATCCCGGATGGCGCGAGGAGATCCGGCAATGGCACGACGCCTGGATCGAGCTGGCGGCGCCGGAGATTCCCGGCTCGGTGCAGCTGCTGCGGGCGCTGCGCGAGGCCGGGGTGCCGGTCTTTGTACTGAGCAATATCGGCGAGGGCACGTTGGCGCTGGCCGAAGGTGCCTATCCGTTCCTGGCGGAGTTCGACCGGCGCTATATCTCGGGAGCGATGCGGGTCACGAAGCCCGATCCGCGCATTTACGAGATGGTCGAGGCGGATTGCGGGCTTGCGCCGGGGGCGTTGCTCTTTGCCGATGACCGGGCCGACAATCTCGCCACCGCCGCCGCACGCGGCTGGCAGGTGCATCTGTTCGAGGGGGCTGAGGGCTGGGCCGACTGCCTGGTGTCGCACGGGCTGTTGTCAGAGGGGGTCACGGCATGAGCGCGCCCGATTTCATCCCGTTCGAGGCGCAGGCGAAACTCGACTGGTTGGGGCTGACCCGGGCCTTCGAAGACGGGCACAGGCTGCCCAAGGCCGAGATCGCCGACAGTTTTCTCTATCGCGGCGAGGACACGCTTCTGAACCGCGCCGCCTGGATCGACGGGCTGGGGCTCGCGGTGAAATCGGCCACGGTGTTTCCCGGCAATCCGGCGAAGGGGCTGGGCATGGTGAATGGCGGCGTGTCGCTTTATGGCGATGCTGACGGGCTGCTGGAGGCGGTGGTGGATTTCCACCTCATCACCAAATGGAAGACCGCCGGAGATAGTCTGTTGGGCGCGCTGAAGCTGGCGCGGCCCGACTCGCGCGAGATCCTGATCGTCGGCGCCGGTCATGTGGGCCATGCGCTGTTCGAGGCTTATAGCGTGGGCTTTCCGGGGGCGCGGTTCTCGGTCTGGAACCGCACGATTGCGAAAGCCGAGGCGATGGCCGAAGAGCTGGGCATCGCTGTGGCGGAAGATCTGGAGACGGCGGTGTCGCGGGCCGATATCGTGACCTGCGCCACCATGTCGACACAGCCGGTGATCCGGGGCGAGTGGCTGCAACCGGGCCAGCATCTCGACCTGATCGGGGCCTATCGCCCGGACATGCGCGAGACCGACGATATCGCACTGCAACGGGCGCGGGTCTTTGTCGACAGCTACGACACCACGCTCGACCATATCGGCGAGCTAAAGATCCCGCTGGAGACCGGTGCCATTGCGCGCGGGGACGTGCTGGCGGATTACTACGCGCCCGAGCGGATGCGGCGTGAGAGCGATGCCGATATCACGCTCTTCAAGAACGGCGGCGGCGCGCATCTGGATCTGATGACGAGCCGCTACGTGCATGCCTGCTGGACCGCCGGCTGAGCTGAACCGCGTGCCGCGCTAGTGTGCCGCGCCGCCGGCACCGCTGCGCGGCGGTTTCATGGTCAGCGCCAGCGCGGCGAGCCCGGCGAAGAGCAGCGCGATCAGCGTGAACACGTCGATGAAGGACATCACCGTCGCCTGTTGCGTCACGCGCCCGGCGAGTTGCGCCAACGCGCCCTTTTCGCCGTCGATCCCCTGCGCCTGCAAATTCGCCGCCAGCATGTCGAGCTGACGCAGCGCCTCGGGGTTGGACCAGCTCAGCGCCTCGCCCAGACGCGCGCTGTGCAGCGCGCCGCGGTCGGTCAGCAGCGTGTTGATCACCGCCAGCCCCACGGCGCCGCCGAGATTTCGCATCAGGTTATAGAGCCCCGAGGCGCTCTTCATCTTGTCCGGCGGCAGCGTGCCGAGCGCCAGGTTGTTGATTGGCACCATGCAGATCATCAGCGACAGGCCGCGCAGGATCTGCGGGATGAGCAACTCCTGAAAATCCCATTCGGCGGTCATGCCCGTCAGCATCCAGGACGAGGTGGCAAAGCCCACGAACCCGGTCAGCAGCATTAGCCGCAGGTCGATGCGTGACGACAGGAACCCGGCCAGCGGCGCGCTGAAGAACATCGCGAGGCCGGAGACGAACACCGTCTTGCCGATCATCAGGCTGTCGTAATCGCGGATCGAGGACAGGTAGAGCGGGTAGAGATAGGTCATCCCGTAGAGCCCGATCCCCATGACGAAGCTGAAGACAGAACCGACGGCAAAGTTCACATTGCCAAAGGCCGAGAAATCCACCACCGGGTTCTGTCGCGTGAACGCGCGCCAGAAGGTCACCACCCCGCCGATCACCATGACGACGAAGAGCGCCGCGACGATCTCGTCCTGGAACCAGTCATTGCCCGGTCCCTCTTCGAGCACGAATTCCATCGCGCCGAGGAAACAGGCCAGCGCGCCGAGGCCGATCCAGTCGAAACTGTCGAAAAGGCTCCAGTCTGGCTTGTCGAAATCCACCAGTGCCAGCACGCCGATGGTCACGCCGATGCCGGCGGGCACATTGACGAGGAACAGCCAGTGCCAGCTCATGGCATGGCTGAGATAGCCGCCGACGGTGGGGCCCACGGTGGGGGCGAGCGTGGCGACGAGCCCGATCATTGGCGAGACAATGCTGCGCTTGGAGGCGGGAAAGATGGTGAAGGCCGCGGCAAAGACCGAAGGGATCATGCCGCCGCCGAGAAAGCCCTGCACCGCGCGCCACAGGATCATCTCGTTGATCGACCCGGAGGTGGCGCACATGAAGGACGCGGCGGTGAACCCCGCCGCCGAGGCCGCGAACAGATAGCGCGTCGACATCATCCGCCCGAGCAGCCCCGACAGCGGGATCATCACCACCTCGGCGATGAGATAGGAGGTCTGCACCCAGCTGATCTCGTCGGCGGAGGCGCCGAGCCCGGCCTGGATCTCGGGCAGGGAGGCGGAGACGATCTGGATATCGAGGATCGCCATGAACATGCCGAAGACCATGACGAGAAACGCCGCGACCCGGCGCGGCGTGAGCTGTGGCTCCTCGGGCCGGTCTGCGGCGGCGGCGCTCATTTCAGCGCCTGCGCCACATGGGTGCCGGCGGGGGCGGTGCGGCGGTCGATCTCGACCACCACCGACAGCCCGGCGCGCAGGCCCTCGGTGTCAGCCGGCAGCTCTATGCGCACCGGCACGCGCTGCACGATCTTGGTGAAATTGCCGGTGGCGTTGTCCGCCGGCAGCAGCGAAAAGACCGAGCCGGTGGCCGGCGCGACCGAGACCACGCGGCCCTCGATCTCGTGGCCCTCCATCGCGTCGATGCGGAGCGTCGCGGTCTCGCCCGGCACGATGCCGTCGAGCTGGGTTTCCTTGAAATTCGCCTCGACATAAAGCCCCCGGTCGGGAACGACAGCGGCCAGCCGCGCGCCGACATTGACCAGCTCGCCCGCCTCGATGGCGATATTGGCGACGGTGCCGTCGAAGGGCGCGCGCAGAACGGTGTGATCGAGATCGCGCTGCGCCTGGTCGATATCGAGCTGAAGCTCGCGACGACTCGACTCGGTCTCGGCGCGCTCGGCCTGCAATACGGCGATCTCCGCCTTGGCCCGTTCGATGGAAGCGACCGCGGCGGCACGGTTGGCACGCGCGGTCTCCAGCGCGCCGTTGGCGTCGTCGAGATCGGCCTGCGAGGCGACCTTGCGCGCGGCCAGCCCCTCGATCCGCGCCTGCGTGGTCTCTGCCGTGTGCAGGCGCGCCTCGGCGCCGGAAAGCTCTGCCTCGGCCTGGGTGACGCTCGCCTTTGCGGCGGTGATCTGCGCCTCGATCCGCGCCAGCGTGCGGTCGAGCGTCGGCAGCTTGGCCTGCGCCTGTTCCAGCGCGATGCGGTAATCGCCGTCCTCGATGGTCACCAGCACATCGCCCTCGCTCACATGCTGATTGGCCCGCACCGGGATCTCGGCGACATAACCCTGAAGCTTGGAGGAGACCAGCGACAGGTCGGCCTGCACATAGGCGTCGTCGGTGCCGACCATGAACCGCCCGTCGGTCCACCAGCCATAGCCCGCATAGCCCCCCGCCAGCAGCGCCAGAAGCGCGATCCCGCCCAGCACCCGCGCCCGACCGCCCCGCTTTTTCGGCGGCGCGTCCTGCGCTTGGGTCTCGGGCCGGTCTGCGGGGTGCGTGTCGGTGTTTGCGGCGTCTATGCGGTCGTGACGGGACATGGGCGGACCTTCGGAACAACGGGAATCTGCGGATCGAACCGCTCGGTTCGATATCAGTTAGGAGGCTCTTTGGGTGAAATCAAGACTTCATCGAACCGAGTGGTTCGATTATATTGCGCTCATGACAATGCAGACACTCAGCGACAGGTCTGAGGCCGAGGCGCAAAAGCGCCGCCATGCCGCCGGCCAAGATCCCGAAAAGCGCCGCCAGATTCTGGAGGGCGCCTGGCGCGTGTTTATCGAGCAGGGGTTCGACGCCGCCTCGATGAACAGCATCTGCAAGGCGGCAGGCGTCTCGAAGGGCACGCTCTACGTCTATTTCGAGAACAAGGAGGATCTCTTCGTCGCGCTGGTCGAAAGCAAGCGGCGGGCACTGTTCGAGGGGATCTCTGGCCGGCTGGCCGAGGCGGGATCTATCGAAGAGCGTCTGTTGGCCTATGCGACCGGGCTTGCCGCGCAGCTGAGTTCCGACGACGTGATCCGGGCGCAGCGCATTGTGGTGAGTGTGGTCGAACGCATGCCCACACTCGGCATGCGATTTTACGAGGCCGGCGCGCGGCAGTTCCTGAGCCGGCTCGAAATCTTCCTGCGCGAAGAAACGGAGGCGGGCAACCTCGCGGTTTCCGATCCGGCGCTCGCGGCGTCGCAATTCGTCGAGCTGTCGACGACGAACACTTGGCGGGCACGGCTCTTCGGGCGTCGCCCCGACGCGCCGGACGAGGCGGAGATCGACCTTGTCGCGCGCGAGGCGGTGCGAGTGTTCATGGCCGCCTACAAGGCCTGACGGAGCGGCTCAGCCCCGCACCAGTTGCAGAAGCTCCGCGTGCAGCTCCGGCGTCGCTGCGGTGATCACGCGACCGTCGGAGTCGAAGTCGAGCGGCTTGCCGTCCCAGTCCGTCATGATCCCGCCGGCGGCCTCCACGACCGCCGCGACCGGCAGGTAATCGTAGGGTTTGAGATCGTAATCGACCACCGCGTCGATGCGCCCCTCGGCCACCAGCGCATGCGGCTGGCAGTCATAGCTCATGCGGCGTAGCCTGCCGGCACGGCAAAGCCGCCCAAAGAGCGCCGGGTCCGCCGCGTGGATCTTTTCGCCCTCGTTCACAAAGAGCGTCGCCTCGGCCAGCGCGGTGCAGTACGAGACGGTGATCGGCGCGCCGTCCTTTTCGGCGCCCTTTCCACGCAGGCCGGTATAGACAGTGCCAAGCGCGGGCAGGCGGATGATGCCGAGCTGCGGAAGGCCGCCCTCGACCAGTGCCAGCAGCATGCCGAAGAGCGGCACGCCGGTGATGAAACTCTTGGTGCCGTCGATGGGATCGACCACCCAGATGCGCGCGCGGTCGAGCCCCGCGGTGCCGAACTCCTCGCCAAAGATCCCGTCTTCGGGAAATTTTTCCGCCAGCGCGTCGCGGATGCTGAGTTCCGTGTCGCGATCCGCGCGGGTGACCGGGCTTTCGTCTTCCTTCAGGTCGGCGGGCGGCGGGCTGGCAAAGGCCCCGGCAGAGATGCGGGCCGCCGCGCCGGTGATGTCGAGCGCGGTCTGCAAGGCGGTGGTCAGATCGGTCATTTCGGGGCTCCGGGTGTCTGGGGGCGGGCCGAGGCCAGTTTGACCTCGATATCGAGCGCCGCAAGCGCTGCGGCGAGATCCTCCGGCGGCGGTGCATCGGTGATCAGCAGATCGAGCAGTTGCGGATCGGTGAGCGAGATCGGCGCGCGGCGGCCGAACTTGGTGCTGTCGGCGGCGAGAATGCGGGTGGTGGCGCGGTCCATGATGGCGCGCGAGAACTTGGCTTCCTCCAGATCGAAGATCAGGATGCCCTTCTGCGCGTCTATTGCGGCGGCGGAGAGAATGGCGAAATCGGTCTGGAAACGCTCGACGAAATCCAGCGCATCCACACCGAAGATCCCGCCGTCATGGCCGCGCAGTTCGCCGCCGGGCATGAAGACGCGGTTGCCGTTGCGCGCCGCCAGCGCATGCGCCACCGCGACCGAGTTGGTCACGATGAACAGATCCGAATGCCCTTGCAGGGCCTGCGCGATATAGGCGGTGGTCGAGCCGATATCGAGAAACAGCGAGGCGCCATTCGGCACGCGCGCGGCCACATGCGCGGCGATCCGACGTTTCGCTTCGGGCGCCTCGGACATGCGCGCGGAAAAACTGAGCTCGGTCTTGGTCTCGGCCAGATGCACGGCACCGTGCACCTTATGCACCACCCCATCCTCCGACATCTTCTTCACATTGCGCCGGATGGTCTCTTCGGTGACCCCGAGCGTCTCGGCGAGGGTCTGGATCCGGCTGTTGCCGCCGGAGAGGCGCAGAATCTCCAGAATCTCGTGCCCCCGGGCGGCGGCGGTCGTGTTGGTTCGGTGGTCCATGTCTGTTGATTCCTGCTGCCGCATGCGCGTTTCGAAGCGCGACGGTGAAAGAAAAGCCACATTTTTCAACATTAATACAGGATAAAATGATATAAATCGAAAAATATGTTGATTTATGTCTGAAATCTGATGAGTTTTGAACCATGGAAGCCGGAGCAACCGGCCCCCCGACACGATCAGACACAAGATCAGACAGACGACAGGAGAGGTACTATGAACATCATCGGAGCGATCGGGGCCGGCGCGCTGGCCCTCACGACCGCAGGCGCCGCCTTTGCGGAGGTGGAAAGCACCGACCCGATCCGGCTGACGCTGCACGACTGGAGCGGCCAGCTTCTCACCACCACCATCATGGGCAAGGTGCTTGAGGAAGCGGGTTACAATGTCGAATATGTGCAGGCCGATTACATCGCGCAATTCGCGGGGCTGAAGACCGGCGATCTGCATGTGGCGATGGAGATCTGGGAAACCACCGGGCGCGAGGCGATGGACGAAGCCTTTGCCACCGGCAATGTGGTCTCCTTCGGCCCCACCGGCATGGATGCCATCGAGGAATGGTGGTTCCCCGCCTATATGAAGGAGATCTGCCCCGGCCTGCCCGACTGGCAGGCGCTGAACGACTGCGCGCAGGAATTCGCCACGGCAGAGACCGCGCCGTTCGGGCGCTATCTCGGCGGGCCGGTGACCTGGGGCGGTTTCGACGAAGAGCGTATCGAGTCGCTTGGCATGGATTTCGAGGTGGTGCATGCGGGCACCGACGCGGCGCTCTTTGCCGAGCTGGAATCGGCCTATCAGCGTCAGGCGCCCATCGTGCTGTGGCTTTATTCGCCGCATTGGGCGCCGGCGAAATACGAGGGCGAATTCGTCGATTTTCCCGATTTCGAGCCGGCCTGCTACGAAGATCCCTCCTGGGGCATCAATCCCGACATGGCCTATGATTGCGGCAAGCCCACCGGCAACATCTGGAAGGTCGGCTGGTCCGGTGTCGCCGAGAAATGGCCCGGTGCCGCCGCCGCCATCGAGGCCTTCACGCTCGACAACGCCGCGATGGGCGACATGGTCGGCAAGGTCGATCTCGACGGCCAGGAGGTCGATGCCGTCGCGCAGGAATGGCTCGACGCCCACAAGGACGTGTGGTCGGCCTGGATCGCGGACTGAACTCTCCCTGCCGGCCGCGGCCGGCCCAACTTGCCCGCGCCGGCTCAATGCGGCGCGGGTCTCTTGAGGCGAAAGCCACTGCCCGCGTCCGGCCCGCCGGACGCCGCCGGGAGACCTGACACATGACACACAGTTCGATCCTGCTCGAATGCATCGACCTCTGGAAGATCTACGGCCACGCGCCCGAGGACTTCCTGAAAGCCCATGGCGGGGCGCCGACAACGGCGGATTTCCAGGCCCAGCACATGGTGGGCGCGGTGCGCAACGCCAATGTCAGGATCGCCAGGGGCGAGATCTTTGTGATCATGGGGCTGTCGGGCTCCGGCAAATCGACGCTGGTGCGCTGCCTGTCGCGGCTGATCCAGCCCACCGGCGGGCAGCTGATCTTTGACGGCGAGGAGATCCTCGGCAAATCCGACAGGCAGCTGATCGAGATCCGCCGCAAGCGCATGGGCATGGTGTTCCAGCATTTCGCGCTTCTGCCGCATCTGACCGTGCTCCAGAACGCCGCCTTCCCGCTGGAGGTGCAGGGCGTCGACCGTCAGACCCGCGAGCGGCGCGCCCTTGAGGTGATCGAACTCGTCGGGCTGAAGGGGCGGGAAAACCGCTATCCCGGCCAGCTTTCCGGCGGGCAGCAGCAGCGCGTCGGCATCGCGCGCTCGCTCGCGGTCGAGCCCGACCTGTGGTTCCTCGACGAGCCGTTCTCGGCGCTCGATCCGCTGATCCGCCGCGAGATGCAGGACGAGTTCATGCGGCTTCAGGCGATGCTGAAAAAGACCATCGTCTTCATCACACACGATTTCGACGAGGCGATCCGTTTGGCCGACCGCATCGCCGTCATGCATGACGGCGAGATCGTGCAGATCGCCACGCCCGAAGAGCTGGTGCAGAACCCGGCCAACGATTACGTCGCCGAATTCACCCGCTACGTTCCGCGCGCCAAGGTGCTGACTTTGGGCTCGGTCATGCGACCGGGCGCCGCCGAGAGCGGCGTTGTCGGCGAATTGCCGGCCAATGCCCGGATCGAGACTGTCGCCGACCAGATCGAACGCTCGGACGGTGTGTTCAACCTGCGCGATGCCGATGGCGCCACGGTGGGCCATATCGGACGGCGCGAGGTCATCGACGTGCTGGTCGGCCGGAGGGGCGGGGCATGAGCCAGGCCGAAACCGAGTTTGCCGCCCCCGCCGGGCAGGGCAGCGGCCTCGCCGCGCTGCTGCGCAAGCCGTGGCTGTTCTGGGCGACGCTGTTCCTCTCCACCGCACTCATCTCGCACTATGCCTTCGATCTCTACAAGGCGCTGGATGCGCGCTGGATCATCCGCTTTCCGAGCGCCTGGCAGCCGGATTTCGAGGGCCGGATTTCCGCCTTCATGACCTGGCTGCTGGAGGATGCGCGCATCCTCGGACTGCAATTCCGCGAGATCACCCGCGGCCTCGCGGCGATGATCGAGGCGCCCTACGATCTGGTGCTCGATCTCTTTGTGCGCGGGCTGGTCTTTGGTCAGGGCCAGCAGGCGGTGCAGATCCTGCCGCCGCTCTCCTGGGTTGCGGTGGTCTATGCGGTCGTCGCACTCGGTCACTACACCAAGAGCTGGGCGCTCGCCGCGCTGATGGGCGGCTGTTTCGGCTATCTCGCGGTGTTCGGCCAGTGGGAAAGCGCCATGGTCACGCTGTCCTCGGTGCTGATCGCGGTGCCGCTGGCGGCGGGCGGCGGGCTGCTGCTCGGCATCCTCGCCTACCGGCTGCGCTGGGTCGATCTGATGCTGCGCCCGGTGCTCGACCTGATGCAGACCGTGCCGGTCTTTGCCTATCTGGTGCCGATCCTCTTCATGTTCGGCTTCGGCCCGGTCTCGGCGCTGGTCGCGACGATCATCTATGCCACGCCGCCGATGATCCGCGTCACCATCGTCGCCCTGCGCGGCGTGCCCGAAGAGCTGGCCGAGCTCGGGCGCATGGTCGGCTGCACGCCGCGCCAGCAGATGTGGAAGGTCATGGTCCCCTCGGCCAAGCCCACCATCATGGTGGGCGTCAATCAGGTGATCATGCTGACGCTGAACATGGTGATCATCGCTTCGATGATCGGGGCAGGGGGGCTTGGCTATGACGTGCTGACCGCGCTGCGCCGGCTCGATATCGGCGGCGGCATCGAGGCGGGCATCGCCATCGTCGTGCTGGCCATCGCGCTCGACCGGCTGAGCCAGGAATACGCCACCCGTACCGTAGAGCAGACCGCGCGTCAGGCGCAGGGCGGCTGGCTGCGGCGCCATCGCTGGGCGCTCTCGGCGGCGGCGGTCGCGCTGGCGACCTTCCTCGCCGGCATGGTGCTGCCCTGGATCCAGAACTACCCGGCCGCCGCCGAGATCAGCACCGGCGCCTTCTGGACGCGGGCGATGGAATATATCAACGTCACCTATTTCGACACGCTCGACGCGATCAAGACCGTGATCCTGCAATGGTTCATGCTGCCGGTGCGGGCCTTCTTCACCGGCATCCCCTGGGTCTGGGGCCTCTTTGCCGCGACGCTGATCGGGCTGCGCGCCGGGGGCTGGAGGCTCGCCGCGCTGGTCTTTTGCCTCGTCGGGCTGATCGTTCTGGCCGGTCTCTGGACGCCGGCGATGATGACCGTCTATCTCTGTGGCGTCTCGGTGGTGATCGCCTCTGTGATCGGCATCCCGCTGGGGATCTGGGCTGCCGGAAGTGCCGGGTCGAACCGGGTGATCGGTGCCTTTGTCGACACGCTGCAAACGCTGCCGAGCTTTGTCTACCTCATCCCCGTGGTGATGCTGTTCCGGGTCGGCGATTTCTCGGCGATGATCGCCATCGTCGCCTATGCGCTCGCCCCCGCCGTCCGCTACGCCGCCCATGGCATCCGCTCCATCGACCCGCAGGTGATCGAGGCGGGCATCGTCTCGGGCTGTACGCCGGCGCAGCTCATGCGGCGGATCAAGCTGCCGATGATCGTGCCCGAGCTGCTGCTGGGGCTGAACCAGACGATCATGCTGGCGCTCTCGATGCTGGTGATCACCGCGCTGGTCGGCACCCGCGATCTGGGTCAGGATGTCTATATCGCACTGACCAAGGCCGATACCGGGCAGGGGATCGTCGTCGGTCTCGCCGTGGCCTTCATCGCCATAACCGCAGACCGCATCCTCGCCGCCTCGGCGCGGCAGATGCGCCGCAAGCTGGGGATCGAGCAATGACGCTGGACGAGGCCATTCACCGCGCGCTGAGCCTGCCGATCTGGCGCGATCCGCAGGATGCCCAGGCGCTCAGCGGCGGGATCACCAATCACAATATCCGCCTGAGTGATGCCGGCCGCGACTACGTGGTGCGGGTGGGCGGGGACATCCCGGTGCATCAGGTGATGCGCTTCAACGAGCTGGCCTGTCACCGCGCCGCCCATGCGGTCGGCCTGTCGCCCGCCATCGTGCATGCGGAACCGGGCATCCTCGCCATGGATTTCGTGCCGGGCCGGGCGCTGACCGAAGCGGATATCCGCGACCCCGAGACGCTTGTCCGCGTCCTGCCGCTGATCAAGCGGCTGCACCGCGAGGGGACACGGCAACTGCGCGGCCCGGTGCTGATGTTCTGGGTCTTCCATGTGGTGCGCGATTACGCCGCCACCCTGCGCGATGCGGGCTCGCCGCATGTGCCGTCGCTGCCGGAATTCCTCGAGATCGCCGAGGCGCTTGAGGCGGCGGTCGGGCCGGTGGAGGTGGTGCTGGGCCATAACGACCTGCTGCCCGCCAACCTGCTGGATGCCGGCGACCGGATGTGGCTGATCGACTGGGATTACGGCGGGCTGAACTCTCCGCTCTTCGACCTCGCGGGGCTCGCCTCCAATGCCGGGCTCGACGCGGCGCAGGAGCGCGGGCTGCTCGCCGACTATTACGGCAAACCCGCCGACGATGCGCTCTGGCGCGCCTATGCGGCAATGAAATGCGGCTCGCTGCTGCGCGAGACGATGTGGAGCATGGTGTCCGAGCTCCACTCGGAAATCGACTTCGACTACGCCGCCTACACGGCGGAAAACCGGGCCCGGCTCGCCGCCGCGCTCAAGGACTTCGAACGTTTGTGAGGATCTTATGACCGACTTTCCGACCAGCGCCAAAGCCGTGATCATCGGCGGCGGCATCGTGGGCTGCTCGACAGCCTACCATCTGGCCAAACTGGGCTGGACCGAGGTGGTCCTGCTCGAACGCAAGAAACTGACCTCCGGCACCACCTTTCACGCCGCCGGGCTGGTGGGGCAGCTGCGCTCGAACGCCAATATCACCCAGCTTCTGGGCGAGTCGGTGAAGCTTTACCGCACGCTCGAAGAGGAAACCGGGCTCGGCACCGGCTGGAAGATGAATGGCGGTCTGCGGCTGGCCTGTAATGAGGAGCGCTGGACCGAGGTCAAGCGCCAGGCTACCACCGCGCGGTCCTTCGGGCTCGACATGCAGCTGCTGACGCCCTCCGAAGCCAAGGAGCTCTGGCCGCTGATGACCACCGACGACGTGGTGGGCGCGGCCTATCTGCCGACCGACGGGCAGGCCAGCCCCTCCGACATCACCCAGGCGCTGGCCAAGGGCGCGCGGATGGCGGGGGCGAAGATCTACGAGGACACCAAGGTGCTGGAGATCGACCTTCAGGACGGGGTGATCAAGGGGGTTAAGACCGAGAAGGGCTATATCGCCTGCGAAAAAATCATCCTCTGCGGCGGTCAGTGGACCCGCGATTTCGCCAAGACCGTGGGGGTGAACGTGCCGCTGGTGCCGGTGGAACACCAGTACATGGTGACCGAGCGTATCGACGGTGTGACCTCCGATCTGCCCACGCTGCGCGATCCGGACCGGCTGACCTATTACAAGGAAGAGGTCGGCGGGCTGGTGATGGGCGGCTACGAGGCCAACCCGATCCCCTGGGCGATGGACGGCATCCCCAAGGGCTTTCACTACACGCTGCTGAGCTCGAATTTCGATCATTTCGAACAGCTCATGGAGCTGTCGCTGGGCCGCGTTCCCGCGCTGGAAAGCGCCGGGATCAAGGAGCTGGTGAACGGGCCGGAGAGCTTTACGCCTGACGGCAATTTCATCCTCGGCGAGGCGCCGGAGCTGAAGAACTTCTTCGTCGGCGCGGGCTTCAACGCCTATGGCATCGCCGCTGGCGGCGGTGCCGGCATGGCGCTGGCGGAATGGGTGGCCAATGGCGAGCCGCCCTTCGATCTCTGGCCGGTGGACATCCGCCGTTTTGGCCGGCCGCATTTCGATACCGACTGGGTGCGCACCCGCACGCTGGAGGCCTATGCCAAGCATTACACCATGGCCTGGCCGTCGGAAGAGCACAGCTCGGGCCGGCCCTGCCGCAAGTCGCCGCTCTACGACACGCTGAAGGCCAACGGCGCCTGTTTTGGCGAAAAGCTCGGCTGGGAACGGCCCAACTGGTACGCAGATCTGTCGGCGGGCGAGGAAGCACGAGACATCTACACCTATGGCAAGCCCAACTGGTTCGACGCCGTGGGCCGTGAGCACAAGGCGGCGCGCGAGGCGGCGGTGCTTTACGACCAGACCTCCTTTGCCAAGTTCATCCTCAAGGGGCCGGACGCGGAAAAGGCGCTGAGCTGGATCGCCGCCAATGACGTGGCCAAACCGGTGGGCGGGCTGATCTACACCCAGATGCTCAACGACCGGGGCGGGATCGAATGCGACCTGACCTGCGTGCGCACCAGGCAGGACGAATACTACATCGTCACCGGCACCGGCTATGCGACCCATGATTTCGACTGGATCGCCCGGAACATCCCCGCTGATTGCAACGCGCAGCTCGTGGATGTGACCTCGGCCTATGCGGTGCTTTCGCTGATGGGGCCGCGCGCCCGCGACATCCTCTCGGCGGTCACCCGCGACGACGTGTCGAACGAGGGCTTCAAATTCGGCACCGCCAAGACCATCGGCATCGCCGGCTGCCCGGTCAACGCGCTGCGCGTCACCTATGTGGGTGAGCTGGGCTGGGAGCTGCACCTGCCGGTGGAATACGCCACCACCGTCTATGCCGCGCTGAAACAGGCGGGCGCCGCGCACGGGCTGATCGACGCGGGCTACCGCTCGATCGAGAGCCTGCGGCTGGAGAAGGGCTATCGCGCCTGGTCGGGCGAGATCGGCCCGGATTACACGCCCTTCGAGGCCGGGCTCGGCTGGGCCTGCAAGCTGCGCAAGGACGTCCCCTTCAAGGGGCGCGAGGCGGTGCAGGCGCAGAAGGAGGGCGGCGTGAAAAAGATGCTTGCGACCTTCACCACCGACGATCCCGACACGATCATCTGCGGTCGCTCGACGATCTTCCGCAATGGCGAGCGGGTCGGCTATCTCGCCTCCGCCGGGTTCGGCTACACGCTGAACCAGTGGATCGGCTTCGGCTATGTCCGCTCCGAGGGCGGCGTGGATGCGGATTACGTGCTCTCGGGCGAGTACGAGCTTGAGGTCGCGACCAAACGGGTGCCCTGCAAGGTGCATCTGGCGCCGCTCTTCGATCCCAGGATGGAGCGGGTCAAATGCTGATCTGATCCCATTGCCCCCGCGCGGTTTTCCGGACCGGTGCGGGGCCTCTCCCGAAATCCCTGAACTGACGGCAAGACTGCTCAAGGAGGCAGGCTATGAAGGTACTCGTGCCCGTAAAGCGCGTGATCGACTACAACGTGAAGGTCCGCGTGAAAGCGGACGGATCGGGTGTCGATCTGGCGAATGTGAAGATGTCGATGAACCCGTTCGACGAGATCGCGGTGGA
>NZ_JAEKIS010000002.1 GCF_017311415.1 Salipiger abyssi
GAAAATCGCGGCGGCTGATTTGTGGTTAAGGCCGGTCAGTGAGGCGGCGCGATCAGCGGTGATATCGGTTGCGAAGAGGCGCAGAAGATCCCGGAACTTTCTCTCCGAAATTCTCCCCCGAAATAGATACCGGTTTTTCTGAGACATGAGAGCACCTTAGCATACTCTCAGAACACCTCAGCTGGAATAGACCCTTCCGCAAATACTCCCGCCGGAGGCGTCCCGCCCGGGTCACTCGGCGCTGCGGGTCGCGGTCAGTTCGACGATCACCTCGACCTCATGGCTGAGCTGCCCGGCATCGGCCATGTTCTCGCCGATGCCGTAATTCATCCGGTCGAGTGTGGTGCGCCCACTCATCCGCGCGGTATCGCCGTCGAGCGTCAGCGAGAAGGGCAGCGAGACCGGCACCTCGGCACCTTTCAGGGTCAGCGTGCCCTCGGCGACATAGCCATCGGCGGCATTCATCAGATCTGCTTGGAAAGTGGCGGTCGGGTGCGTCTCGGCGGCAAAGAAATCCGGCCCCAGCGCCTGCGAGGTGACAGAGCCCAGCGTCAGCGACGGGATCGAGATCGTCACCGTCACCTCGCCGGTATTGCCCGGTGCGTCCTGCGGCTCGAAGGCGATGGCGGCGGTCCAGTCGGCAAAGCTGCCGGTGACTTCGGAGCCCATCTGTACGAGGCTGATCGACAGTGTGCCCTCCTGCACCTGCCAGTCGCTCGCCGCCTGTTCCAGCGCCGGGCCCTCCGCGCGCTCATCCTGCGCGAAATAACCCGCCGCCGCGCCACCGCCCAGCACGCCGGCCCAGACCAGCAGTGCCAGCGCCAGCGGCAGGGCAAAGCCATGGCCATGGCCCTCGCCGCCGGCATGGGTGCCGCGCGCCATGCGTGCCAGCGTCGCGTCGCGGTCCATCAGCGTGTGTTTCAGAGCGCCCACGATATGCAGGGCCAGCGCGCCCACAAGTGCCCATTGCGACAGGAAATGCACCGTTGCGGCGGTCTCGGCCACTTGCGGCGAGCTCGGCACGAAGGGCAGGTTTTGTCCGAAGGGCCAGAGGATCGGCGCAAACCCGTCGGTCGCCGCATGCTCGATCCAGCCCGAAAGCGGCACCAACACCAGCGCCGCGTAAAGCACCCAGTGGATCGCCTCGGCAAGCAGCGTCTCGCCCTTGCGGTGCGGGTGCAGCGGCACCGGCTTCGGCTGCACCAGTGCCCAGAGGATGCGCGCCAGCGCCAGGAGGAACAGCGCCACGCCCAGTGTCTTGTGAACCGAAAACAGCGTGGTCTTGAGCGCGATCTGATCGGCGTCCTGCATCGGCGCCAGATGCGCGATCCAGCCCAGCGGGATCATCAGCAGAATGCCGAGCGCGATCAGCCAGTGAAAGGCGCGCGCGACCGGGCCGTAGGTGGTGGGCGAATTGGCGAGGGGCATCTTGCGGCTCCTGAGGGTTGTGCTCCAGCTTCGTCCCTACCTAGCGGTGCTGCGCTGCGGCGCAATTGCGAAGCTGCGCACATTCAGCGTGCATGAGCGTTGCGAAAGCGTTGAGAGACCGCTATGGGAGGCGCCCAAACCGCTGTGTTACCGCAGAAACCGCATCCGATGGGAGGAGCCGTCCATGTCCCGAGCATTCATATTCCCCGGCCAGGGCGCCCAGGCGATCGGCATGGGCCGGGCGCTGGCCGAGGCCTATCCGGCGGCGCAGGCCGTGTTCGACGAGGTCGACGCGGCACTGGGAGAGAAGCTCTCGGCGCTGATCTGGGAGGGCGACGCCGAGACGCTGACGCTGACCGAGAATGCGCAGCCGGCGCTGATGGCGACCTCGATGGCGGCGCTGCGGGCGCTGGAGGCCGAGGGCATCCAGGTGTCGAGCGCAAGCTTTGTCGCTGGCCATTCGCTGGGCGAATATTCCGCGCTGACCGCCGCGGGCGCGCTGAGCATCGCCGATGCGGCGCGGCTGCTGCGCACGCGCGGCCTTGCCATGCAACAGGCGGTGCCGGTGGGCGAGGGCGCCATGGCGGCGCTGCTGGGGCTCGATCTTGCCACCGCGCGCGAGGTGGCGGAGGCCGCCGCCGCACCGGGCGAGGTCTGTGCCGCCGCCAATGACAACGATCCGGGCCAGGTGGTAATCTCTGGCAGCAAGGCCGCCGTCGAGCGCGCCGTGGCGCTGGCCAAGGAAAAGGGCGCCAAGCGCGCGCTGATGCTGCCGGTGAGCGCGCCCTTCCATTGCGCGCTGATGGCGCCCGCCGCCGAGGTCATGGCCGAGGCGCTTGCCGGCGTCGAGATCGCATCCCCCTCGGTGCCGCTGGTGGCCAATGTGCGCGCCGCCGCGGTGACCGATCCGGCAGAGATCCGCGCGCTGCTGGTCGAGCAGGTCACGGGCTCTGTCCGCTGGCGTGAATCGGTGGAATACATGGTGGCGCAGGGCGTCACCGAGTTCTGGGAAATCGGAGCCGGCAAGGCGCTCTCGGGCATGGTCCGGCGCATCCACCGCGCCGCCGCCGTGCAGGCGGTGGGCACGCCCGAGGACGTGGCCAAGGTGCTCGAGGCCGCATCGGCCTGAGCGGCACGGGAAACGAGGCAGGGAGTTATACGGACATGTTCGATCTTACGGGAAAATGCGCGCTGATCACCGGCGCGTCGGGCGGCATTGGCGGGTCCATCGCCAAGGCGCTGCATCAGGCGGGCGCCACGGTGGGGCTCTCGGGCACCCGCGAGGCGCCGCTTCAGGCGCTGGCCGAGGAACTGGGCGAGCGTGCCTTTGTGCTGCCCTGTAACCTCTCGGATGCCGAGGCCGTGGCGGCGCTGCCGAAACAGGCGGCGGAGGCCATGGGCAGCGTCGACATTCTGGTGAACAATGCCGGCATCACCCGCGACAACCTGTTCATGCGGATGTCGGACGAGGAATGGCAGTCGGTGCTGGACGTGAACCTCACCGCGACCTTCAAGCTCTGCAAGGGCGTGCTGCGCGGCATGATGAAGGCGCGCTGGGGCCGGATCGTGAACATCTCCTCCATCGTGGGCGCCACCGGCAATCCCGGTCAGGGCAACTATGCCGCCGCCAAGGCCGGCATGGTGGGCATGTCGAAATCGCTTGCCTATGAGGTCGCCTCGCGCGGGGTGACGGTGAATGCCGTCGCGCCGGGCTTTATCGAGACCGCGATGACCGACAAACTGAACGACGACCAGAAGGCCGCGATCATGGGGCAGATCCCCGCCGGACGCATGGGTTCGCCCGAGGAAATCGCCGCCGCCGTGCTCTATCTTTCGAGCGCCGAGGCCGGTTACGTGACGGGCTCGACCCTGCACGTAAACGGTGGCATGGCGATGCTGTAAGGGCAGGGGCGGAAAGCATTTGCCAAGCGGTCGCCTTATGGTATAGGCGCGCAAGGAATGAGGCCGGGGGGCGCGGTTTACCGCGTTGCAAGGCCGGTCCCGGGCATCCGGGAAGAGCCGCCCGTTTCGGGCGTGAAAAGCCTCCACCCCGGTGGGGCAAGGGCAGAACGGGGCCGCGGGCCCGGAGAAATGTGAGGACGGAATAATGAGCGATATCCCTGATCGCGTGCGCAAGATCGTTGTCGAGCATCTCGGCGTGGAAGAGGACAAGGTGACCGAGAGCGCGTCGTTCATCGACGATCTGGGCGCAGACAGCCTCGACACCGTCGAACTGGTCATGGCCTTCGAGGAAGAATTCGGGATCGAGATTCCGGACGATGCGGCCGAGACCATCCAGACCTTCGGCGATGCGGTGAAGTTCATCAAGGAAGCGTCGTAAGGCGCTTTCCGGAGCCTCCGGACTATTGCAGCGGCGTCCCTTGCGGGCGCCGTTTCGCGTTTTGGGGGAGTGTGGTGGTCGGAAATACAGATCGCCGATTTATGGGCGCCATGCTAGGGCGAGCCGCGCCATCGCCGGCCCGTGGGGTGGCGATCTCAGCTCTGAACCTCTCGATTTATCCCGGCCAAACCCGAAAGACCTAAACACGCGGCGCTGTTGTCACCAAATCGCCAGCCCGGGGGACGGGCCGGCGATGGCGCGGCGGCTTCGCCTTGATTCCGCGCAGGTCGACGCTCAAATGCAGGCTGGTGGCGAGTATCACCCGCTCCATTCTGGACGTCCCGAGCGCGAAGCATATGGGCCGCACGCCAGGGCGCGGCCCAAATTAATCACCCGTCGAAATCGACCTCTTCGATGAGCCGCAGCGCTTCGGCGCGGTGATCGGCGAGCTCCATCAGGTTCACGTCATCGGCGGTGAAGCTGCCCCAGCTCTTCACCAGATCGTCGGCCTCGGTGCCCGGCGCGACGGGGTATTCGTAATTGGCATGTGCATAGATCTCCTGCGCCTCGGGCGAGGTCAGGAATTCCATCATCTTCAGTGCGTTCTCGCGGTTCGGTGCCGCTTTGGTCATCGCCACGCCCGAGATGTTCTCATGCGTGCCGCCGCCCTCGAAGACCGGGAACAGCACATTGACCGATTCCGCCCATTCCACCTGTTCGGGATCGTTCAGCATTTGGCCCATGTAATAGGTGTTGCCGAGCGCGATATCGCATTCGCCGGCCCAGACCGCGCGGACCTGCGCCCGGTCGTTACCCTGCGGCTTGCGCGCCAGATTGGCCTTGAGCCCTTCGAGCCAGGCCTTCGTCTCTTCCTCGCCATGGTGGTAGAGATAGGCCGCCGCCAGCGCGACGTTATAAGGATGCGTGCCCGAGCGGGTGCAGAGACGCCCGCGCCATTTCGGATCGGCAAGATCCTCGTATGTGGTCACCTCGGAGGGATCGACCCGCTCCTTGGAGGCATAGGCGATGCGCGCCCGCGTCGTCAGACCGAACCACTGGTTGCCCGGGTCGCGGTATTGCGCCGGCACGTTTTCCTCCAGCACGGCGCTGTCCACCGGTTGGGTCACGCCGGCATTCACGATGGCCGAGAGCCGCGCGATATCGACGGTAAAGACCAGATCGGCGGGCGAGCGGTCGCCCTCGGCCTGCAACCGTTCCACCAGACCGCTGCTGAGATAGGCGACATTGACGTCGATCCCTGTCGCCTCGGTGAAGGCGTCGGTCAGCGGCGCCAGCAGCTCCGGCTGGCGGTAGGAATAGAGGTTGACCTCTTCGGCCAGGGCCGGGCTGGCGGCAGCGAGCAGGGCGATGGCGGTGGATGCAAGGCGCATAAGGTTGACTCCGGTCTTGCGGTTACAATTGCCGGATAGAAACCCGATTAAAACTGTCGGGTCAATCTTTGTGCACAGCTTTCAGGCGTTTTTCGCTTTTTCCCGGCGCTTTTCCGCATCCCAGAGCGCGTCCATCTCCTCCAGCGTGCTGTCCTCCGGGCGGCGGCCCTTTTCGGCCAGCGCTGCCTCGACCGCGCCGAAGCGGCGGGTGAACTTGGCATTGGCGGCGCGCAGCGCGGCCTCGGGGTCGATCTTCATGTGCCGTGCGAGATTGGCCATGACAAAGAGCAGATCGCCGAATTCCTCCTCGATATGGTCCGGGTCGGTGGCCTCGCGCAGCTCCTGCGCCTCTTCCACGATCTTGTCGATCACCTGATCGGTTGACGGCCAATCAAACCCCACCCGTGCCGCACGCTTTTGCAGCTTTACCGCGCGGAGCAGCGCCGGCAGCCCCATCGCCACGCCGTCGAGCACACCCTTTTCCGCCTTGGCCGCGCGCTCCTGCGCCTTGATCGCCTCCCAGTCGGCGGTCTGCTGCTCCGGTGTCTTGGCGTTCGACTCGTCGCCGAACACATGCGGGTGCCGCGCCACCATCTTGTCCGACATGGTGTCCGCGACCTCGTCGAAGCTGAAAAGGCCCTTTTCGCTCGCCATCTGCGCATGAAACACCGACTGGAACAGCAAATCGCCCAGCTCGCCCTTCAGCTCGCCCCAGGCCTCGCGCTCGATTGCATCGGCGACCTCATAGGCCTCTTCGATCGTGTAAGGCGCGATGGAGGCGAAATCCTGTTCGATATCCCAGGGGCAGCCGGTCTCCGGATCGCGCAGCCGCCGCATGATCTCCAGCAGCCGCGGCATTCCGCCCTTGGGGTTGTGGATCAGATCGTCGCTCATGGACTTCCCCCGCATTTCGGTATTGGCTCAGTCCTGCGACATGCATCCCCCGGAGTCCACCCATGCCCATCGTCAACCGCATCG
The DNA here is from genome assembly GCF_017311415.1 of Salipiger abyssi. Classification (GTDB taxonomy): domain Bacteria; phylum Pseudomonadota; class Alphaproteobacteria; order Rhodobacterales; family Rhodobacteraceae; genus Salipiger; species Salipiger abyssi_A. Next base: position 6,139 of record NZ_JAEKIS010000002.1, read on the forward strand.
CCGATTACGCCGGAGAGATGAAAACCTGGCGCCGCCACCTGCACCGCCACCCCGAGCTGAGCCTCGATTGCCACCAGACAGCAGCCTTCGTGGTTGGGAAGCTGCGGGAATTCGGTATTTCGGAAATACACGAAGGGATCGCGCAAAGCGGCGTCGTGGCGGTGATCGAGGGGCAGGGCGACGGCCCGGTGACCGGGCTGCGCGCCGATATGGACGCGCTGCCGATGGAGGAGGAGACCGGGGCGGACTATGCCTCCGAAGTGCCCGGGCGGATGCATGCCTGCGGTCATGACGGCCACACGACGATGCTGCTGGGGGCGGCGAAATACCTCGCCGAGACGCGGAAATTCGCGGGCAGGGTGGTGCTGATCTTTCAGCCGGCGGAAGAGACCATCGGCGGCGGACGTATCATGGTCGAGGAAGGCATCATGGAGCGGTTCGGCGTCGAGGAGGTCTATGCGCTGCATACCGATCCCTCGCGCCCGCTGGGCGAGATCGCCACGCGCACCGGCCCGCTGATGGCGGCGGTGGACGATTTCGAGCTGCACCTCACCGGGCGCGGCGGTCATGCTGCGCATCCCGACACCTGTATCGACCCGATCCCCTGCGCGCTGGCCATCGGTCAGGCGCTGCAAACCGTGCCCTCACGCAACACCGATCCGCTGGAATCGCTGGTGGTGTCGCTGACCGTGGTGCAGACGGGCTCGGCCACCAATGTGATCCCCGAGACCGCCTATCTGGCCGGCACCGTGCGCAGCTTCGATCCCGGCATCCGTGACATGACGGAAAAGCGCATCCGCGAGATCGTCGCCGGGCAGGCCATGGCCTATGGCGTCACGGCCGAGCTCGACTATCAGCGCAACTACCCGCCCACCATCAACCACGCGAAACAGACGGAGTTTGCCGTCTCCGTCGCACGCGGGATCGTGCCGGAGGTGGAGGACGAGTCCGTGCCCTCGATGGGGGCAGAGGATTTCTCCTACATGCTGGAGGCGCGTCCCGGTGCCTTTCTCTACATGGGCCAGGGCGAGGGGCCGTTTTGCCATCACCCGAAATTCGATTTCAACGACGAGGCGGCGCCCATCGGGGCCAGCTTCTTCGCCCGGCTGATCGAGACCCGCCACCCCTTGAAGGGCTGAACGCTTTCGCGTTTTCATGGCCCGCATAAGGAGATCCCCATGCCCGTGATCAATTCCATCGCCGCCGAGGCCGACACGCTGACGGAATGGCGCCGCCATCTGCACCGACATCCCGAGCTCTTGTTCGATTGCGTGAAGACCGCCGCCTTTGTGACTGAAAAGCTGAGATCTTTCGGTATTTCGGAAATACACGAAGGGATCGCGCAGACTGGCGTCGTCGCGGTGATCGAGGGCCGCGCGCCGGGCCGCACCATCGCGCTGCGCGCCGATATGGACGCGCTGCCGATGGAGGATCTCTCGGGCACGGATCACGCCTCCACCGTGCCGGGCATGGCCCATACCTGCGGCCATGACGGCCATACGACGATGCTTCTGGGGGCAGCGAAATACCTTGCCGAGACGCGCAATTTCGCCGGCCGCGCGGTACTGCTGTTCCAGCCCGCCGAAGAGGGCGGTGGCGGCGGCAAGGTTATGGTCGAGGAAGGCGTGATGGACCGCTTCGACGTCGAGGAGGTCTATGGCATCCACAATTCCCCGGGCGAGCCCGAGGGCCATATCCTGACCGCGCCCGGCCCGCTGATGGCCTCGGCGGACGAGTTCCGCATCGAGATCGCCGGGCAGGGCGGCCATGGCGCCGAGCCGCATATGAGCACCGATCCGGTGCCCGCCGCCGCCGCCATGGTCGGCGCCTTGCAGACCATCGTCAGCCGTAATGTCAGCGCCATCGACCGGCTGGTGGTCTCGGTCACCGAGATCCATGCCGGCACCGCGCATAATATCATCCCCGGCACCGCCTGGCTGGGCGGCACGGTGCGCAGTTTCAGCCCCGAGACCCGGGATCTGGCCGAGCGCCGGCTGCGCGAGATCGCCGAGGCGCAGGCCGCCGTCTATGGCTGCACAGCCAAGGTGATCTACGATCGCGGCTATCCACCCACGGTGAATCACGCCGCACAGGCCGCTTTTGCCGCAGAGGTGGCGCGCGCGGTGGTGGGCGACGACAAGGTGCGCGACGATATCGACCCGATCATGCCGGCAGAGGATTTCTCCTACATGCTGGAGGCACGCGCCGGCGCCTATCTCTTCCTCGGGCAGGGCGACACACCCAATTGCCACCACCCGAAATACGATTTCAACGACACCATCGCGCCCATCGGCGCGTCGTTCTTCGCGCGGCTGGTGGAAACCGCGCTGCCCCTGAAAAGCTGAGGGATCTCATGGCACTGGAAGACGCGAAAACCCAGATCGACCACGCTTTCACCCGCGAGGATCTGAAGGGGCCGAGCTTTGAGAACGTGTTCGGCGGCGCCACCTCCTTCCTGCGGCGCAAATACACCAAGGATCTGCGCGGGGTGGATATCGCCGTGACCGGCGTGCCCTTCGACCAGGCGGTGACCAACCGCACGGGCACGCGGCTCGGGCCGCGCGCGATCCGCGAGGCGAGCGCGCTGCAACCCTGCGACGCGCCCTATGGCTGGGGCTACGATGTGCTGAGCGAATTCGCCATCGCCGATTACGGCGATCTGGCCTTTGATTATGCAAATGTTTCGGCCTTTCCCGAAACGCTGGAAAAACATATTTCGGGAATCCTCGAACAAGGCGCCGCGACGGTGACGCTGGGCGGCGATCACTCGATCACCCTGCCGATTCTCAAGGCCCATGCGGAGAAATACGGGCCCCTGAGCGTGATCCAGTTCGATGCCCATACGGACACCTGGGCCGATGACGATTTCAGCCGCATCGACCATGGTACCTTCATGTATAAGGCGGTGAAGCTCGGCTATGTGGACCCGGCGCGCTCGGTTCAGATCGGCATCCGCACCGACAATCCCGACACGATGGGCTTTCACATCCTCGACGCCCGCGAGGTGCATCGCGAGGGGCCCGAGACCGTCGCCGCCCGCATCCACGACATCGTCGAGCGCCACCCGGTCTATCTGACCTTCGACATCGACGCGCTCGACCCCGCCTTTGCGCCGGGCACCGGCACGCCGGTCTGGGGCGGGCTCAGCAGCCATCAGGCGGCGGTGATGCTGCGCGGCCTGGCAGGGATCAACCTCAAGGGCGGTGACGTGGTCGAGGTCTCGCCGCCCTTCGACACCACCGGTGCCACCGCCATCGCGGCGGCGCATGTGGCGACCGAGCTGCTCTGCCTCTGGGGCTGGACGCGACGTAAAGGTTGAATGCGCTTCGGCGGATTCCCGCGATTGTGAGCGCAACGGCCTTTTCCCGCCGGGCAGAATCATGTGAACAGAAGAGCGCGCGGCCCGGGCAGGGGTTTGCTGTGCCTGGATTGCACGGCGCTGCCGGATCGCGATGTTCAAACGAAAGGGCCGTTCCTCTTGCGGATTCTGTTCTGGATCATTCTGCTCGCCGTGATCGGCGGGCTCGCCTGGATCCGTCTTGCCCCCTCCGATCCCGCCGTCTGGCATGTGGATCCCAAGGTGAGCGCGGATCAGGATCTGGCCAGCGGCGTGCGGCGGCGCGTCCCCGGCGGCGAGGCGGTCTTTGCCGCGCTGCATCGCATCATCCTGGAGACGCCGCGCACCGAGGTGCTGGCCGGTACGCCGGACGAGGGGCGGGTGACCTATATCACCCGTTCGCAATGGATGGGCTTTCCCGATTACACCACGGTGCAGCTCGGCGAGGGGCATCTTGAGCTTTACGCACGCCAGCGCTTCGGCCAGTCGGATCTCGGCGTGAACCGGACGCGTGTAGAGGGCTGGCTGGGCCAGCTCGGCGCCGCGGAGTGACGGCAAATTCCTTTTAAGGAATTTGCAAATCTCTTCGAAGAGATTTGTGCCGCCCTTGACGCCTGCGCGGTTTCGGGGAAGACAGTGGCGCCATGATCCCCGCAGACCGTCTTCAGCAGATCCGAGAGCGTTTCGAATATCTTGAGGCCCGCATGGCCGAGGGATCGGGTGATATTGCCGCTCTGGGCCGCGAATATGCCGAGCTGAAGCCGGTGGTCGATCAGATCGCCGAGTGGGACAGCCTCCAGTCCGATCTTGCCGAGGCCGAGGCGATGCTGGCCGATCCCGAGATGAAGGCGCTGGCCGAGGAGGAGCTGCCTTTGCTGCGCGCGCGGCTGCCCGAGGCGGAGCAGGCGCTTCAGCTCTCGCTGCTGCCCAAGGATGCCGCCGATGCGCGCCCGGCAATCCTCGAGATCCGCCCCGGAACGGGCGGCGAGGAGGCGGCGCTCTTCGCCGGCGATCTTGCGCGCATGTATCAGCGCTATGCCGAGGCGCGCGGCTGGCGCTGGGAGGTGATCGAGGAGCAGCCGACCGAGCTCGGTGGGCTGCGCGAGCTGGTGGTGCGGATCGAGGGTGACAATGTCTTTGCCCGGCTGAAATTCGAATCCGGCGTGCACCGCGTGCAGCGCGTGCCCGAGACCGAGAGCGGCGGCCGCATCCACACCTCCGCCGCCACCGTCGCCGTGCTGCCCGAGGCCGAGGCGGTGGATATCGACATCGCCCCCGGCGATATCCGCATCGACACGATGCGCAGCTCCGGCGCGGGTGGCCAGCACGTCAACACCACCGACTCGGCGGTGCGGATCACCCACCTGCCCACCGGCATCGTGGTCACCAGCTCGGAAAAATCGCAGCACCGTAACCGCGAGATCGCGATGAACGTGCTGCGCGCCCGGCTCTTCGACATGGAGCGCCAGAAGGCCGCGCAGGACCGCGCCTCGGACCGCCGCAGCCAGGTCGGCAGCGGCGACCGCTCCGAGCGCATCCGCACCTATAACTTTCCCCAGGGCCGGATGACCGATCACCGTATCGGGCTGACGCTCTACCGGCTCGACCAGATCCTCGGCGGCGATATCGACGAGATCGTCGATGCGCTCACCGCCGATGCGCAGGCGGCGCAGCTTGCGGAGATGGGCGCGTGAGGCGCGCCGGGGCGGGGGGAAAAGAACTTTCGGAGGAAAATTCTTGGGCGCGCCGGTGACGGGCGCGGCGCTTCTGGCCGAGGCCGTGCGACAGCTGGCAGAGGCGGGCATCCCCGATCCCGCCCGCGATGCGCGCCGGCTGCTGGCGCATGTGCTCGGCATCGCGCCCGGTCGGCTGACGCTGGTGCTGCCCGATCCGGTCTCTCAGGACCATGCCGCCGCCTTCGCCGCCCTGATCGCCCGCCGCGCCGCCCGGGCGCCGGTCTCGCATCTGATCGGCCAGCGCGCCTTTTACGGACGCAGCTTTCGGGTCACCCCGGATGTGCTCGACCCGCGCCCCGAGACCGAGATCCTCATCGGCGCGGCGCTGGAGCAGCCCTTCACACATCTGCTCGACCTCGGCACCGGCTCCGGCTGCATCCTGCTCACGCTGCTGGCGGAGCGCTCCGAGAGCCGGGGCATCGGCACCGATCTCTCGGACGCCGCGCTCGCCGTCGCAGCGCGCAACCGCGACGCTCTGAACCTCACCCCACGCGCGACATTGAGGCAGGGCGACTGGTATGCCGCGCTTGGGGAGGGGCCGGAACGCTTCGATCTGATCGTCTCGAACCCGCCCTATATCGCGCTGGCCGAGATGCCGGGGCTGGAAGACGAGGTGCGCCTACACGAGCCGCGTCTCGCGCTGACCGACGAGGGCGACGGGCTCGGCGCCTATCGCGCCATTGCCGCCGGCGCGGCGCGGCATCTTGTCCCGGGCGGGCGGATTCTCGTCGAGATCGGCCCCAGCCAGGCGTCGGCGGTCTGCGCCCTGATGAGGCAGGCCGGGCTGGGCGATGTCGCGGTGACGCGTGATTTCGACGGGCGCGACCGGGTGGTTTCGGCCCGTCTGCAAACGCTTTGAGTCGAATGAGACGCGGATTTCTGCCGGATTTCCGGTCACCTTCACCGATTTTCCCTTGTTTCCGGGCCCCGGACATGGTTAGTCATGAGTGATCGGAGCGGTGGATGCCTTTCGGCGGTCCCGCCCGACATTAACCCTACATAAGTGTGACCCCGCATCGGATGGCGCCCAAAGCGCCGCAGGGTCACAGGGACAGTCAGACACAAGGCTGATAGCAGAACAACATGCGATCCTCGAAATCCCGTTCGCGGTCGAAGAACAACCGCAACCGCAACTCGCTGGGCAATGTCGTCAACCGGGTGTTCGACAGCTCTGGCCCCGAGGGCAAGGTGCGCGGTACGCCGCAGCAGATCATCGACAAGTACAACCAGCTGGCGCGCGACGCCTCGCTGGGCAATGACCGTGTCGCCGCCGAGAACTTCCAGCAGCATGCCGAGCATTACATGCGCATGCTGTCGGAGGCGCAGCGTGAGGTCGATGCCCGGCGCGAGCAGCAGGAGCGCGAGAATCGCGAGCGCCAGTCGCAGCGTGACCGGGAACGTGCCGAGCGCGATGCGCAGAAATCCTCCGACCGCGAGGAGGGCGACGCGCAGTCGCAAGCGCAACCACAGCCACAGCCGCAGGATACGCCGCGTCCCCAGGAGAGCGGCACGCCGCAATCCGACGTGATCGATATGGGCGGCTCTGACGATGCCGGTCTGGTGGAAACGCCGGAAAACCGCGAAACCCCGCCGCCCGCCGCGGAGGAAAAGCCCAAACGCCCGCGCCGCCCGCGCAAGAAGGCCGAGCCGGTCGCCGAAGAGGGCGCAACTGCGGAGGAAAAACCCGCCCGCAGCCGCGCGCCCCGCAAGAAAGCCGATAAAACCGATAAGGGTGAGGCTCCGACCCCCGACGCCGCCGAATAGGCGTATTCGATCAGAGAAACAGAAACGCCGCGCTCCGGTATTACCGGGGCGCGGCGTTTGCGTGTCAGGCCAACGCGCGGGCCAGTGCGCAGAACTGTTCCAGCGACACCTGCTCGGCCCGCTCCGTGGGCGCGATGCCCGCCGCTTCCAGCCGGTCCTCGATATCCGGCGCCAGCCCCTTCAGCGCGGCACGCAACATCTTGCGGCGCTGGTTGAAGGCGGCGGCGACCACGCGCTCGAGCACCGCGCGCTCGGCGGGAAAACGCGGCTCGGGCAGGGCGCGCAGATGCACCACCGCAGAGGAGACCTTGGGCGGCGGGGTGAAGGCCGAGGGTGGCAGGCTGAGCACGATCCGCGCCTCGGCGCGCCACTGCGCCAGCACCGCCAGCCGCCCGTAAGCCTTGCTGCCCGGCTGGGCCACGATGCGCTCGGCCACCTCGCGCTGGAACATCAGCGTCAGCGTGGTCCAGAACGGCGGCCAGATCTCCGGCGTCAGCCAGCGCACCAGCAGCTCGGTACCGACATTGTAGGGCAGGTTCGCGCAGATCGCGATGGGCGGGGTCAGATGCGCCAGCGGGTCGACCTGCAACGCATCGCCCGAGATCACCTCCAGTCGCCCGGGATAGGCCTCGGCGATCTCCGCCAGTGCGGGCAGGCAGCGCGTGTCCTTTTCGATGGCCAGCACCTTGCGCGCGCCCTCGGCCAGAAGCCCCCGGGTCAGCCCGCCCGGGCCGGGCCCGACCTCCAGCACATCCATGCCCGAGAGATCGCCCGCCTGCCGCGCGATCTTGGCGGTCAGGTTGAGATCCAGCAGAAAGTTCTGCCCCAGCGATTTCTTTGCCGAGAGCTCATGCGTCGCGATCACTTCGCGCAGCGGCGGCAGCCCGTCGATCCCGCTCATGTCTTCATCTTTCTCAAAATACTCACCGCGATGCGGGACGCCTTCGCGGCGCCCGGCATGGGCCGCGACCCGTCCGCCCGCCGGTCAAACCGTGCCACCGGCCATGCGCCAGGCCAGCTTCAGCGCCTCCACCGTCGAGGAGGGGTTGGCAATGCCCTTTCCGGCGATGCCGAAGGCGGTGCCGTGATCGGGCGATGTGCGGATGAAAGGCAGGCCCAGCGTCACGTTCACACCTTTGTCGAAACCCAGCGTCTTGATCGGGATCAGCGCCTGGTCGTGATACATGCAGACCGCCGCGTCATAGCTCGCCCGCGCCTCGGCATGAAACATCGTATCGGCGGGCAGCGGACCTGCCAGATCCATTCCCTCACCGCGCAGCCGGTCGAGTACCGGGACGATCAGCTCGATCTCCTCGCGGCCCATGCGCCCGCCTTCGCCCGCATGGGGGTTGAGCCCGGCCACGGCGATGCGCGGCGCGGCGATGCCGAACTGCGCGATGAGCGCCGCATGGGTGATGCGCAGGCGCTTTTCCAGCAGCCCGGCGGTCAGCGCGCGCGGCACCTCGGAGAGCGCGATATGGATGGTGGCGGGCACGACGCGCAGCTCGTCGGAGGCCAGCATCATCACCACCTCCTCGGCGCCCGCCAGCGCGGCGAGATATTCCGTGTGGCCGGGATAGGCAAAGCCCGCACCCTCGGCCAGCGCCTGTTTCGAGATCGGCAGCGTGCAGAGCGCCGAACAGGCGCCCTCCTGTACCAGCGCGACGCCGCGCGCGATGGCCTCGATCACCCCGGCGGCCTGTTCGGGCTGCGGCATGCCGGGCTCGCGCGGGCCGGGCAGGGCGAGCGGCAGCACCGGCAGACCCTGTGTGGCGGCCTGCGCCACCTCTTCGGGGCTGCTCACAAGCACATGCGGCACGCGGCCCGGCAGATGCGCGGGCTCGCCGATCCAGACGAAGGGCAGCACCGCGCCGAGGATCTCCCAGGCGCTTTCGGCCAGTTCCGGGCCGATCCCCGACGGTTCCCCGCAGCTCATGGCGACGGGTGCGGGGGCGGCGCTCATTTCTCGACGATGCGGGCGTTGGCGCGCAGCTGCGCGAGATAGGCATCGACCAGCGCTCCGACGCGGCGGTTGCGCAGCCCCATCTCGACCTCCGCGCGGTCGGCATCCTCGGAGACCTCGGCGGTGCGTCCGCAGAGCATCAGGAAGACCAGCGTTTGTCCGTCCGAGCGCGTCAGCGCGGTCGAGACCTCGCCGGGATCGAGTTTGGAAAGCTCATAGGCGATGTCGGTGGGGATCTCGGCGGGCGGCAGCGTGCCGCGGTCCAGCACGTTTTCCGGCTGGCCCTTGGCGATGCCGTAAAGATCGTCGCAGCGGTCGACGCGCTCCGCCAGCACCCGCGCCTTGGCCAGCGTTTCGGCGCTGCGCCCGCCCGGCATGTAATAGGCGGCGTATTCAACGGCAGCGATTTCGGCCGGGGTATAGCCGGTCTCTTCGATATCGCGCAGCTGGAAAAGCGCGATGGCGCCGGGGATGGGCAGCGGGTCGGTCACTTCGCCGGGCGCCAGGCCGAGCAGCAGCGGACGCATCTGCGGCGGAAGCTCGTTCAACTCGCGCCAGGGCAGACGGCCACCGGCGCCGCGTGTGGCGGTGGCCGAATAGCGCCGCGCCTCGGCGGAGAATTCGGAGAGCGAGTCGATCTGAGAGATCCGCGCGGCGCGGGCGCGCACCTCCTCGGCGTTCTGCGGCGTCATCGGCATGATCAGCTCGGAGAGCAGCACCCGCACATTGGAGCCGCCGCCCGCCCCGGCCAGCGCGCGGTCGATCTCGTCTGGCGAGACCTGGGCGCGCTGCGCGAAGCGCCCCTGCACCAGCGTCCGCCAGGCAGTGCCGGCGCGGATGAAATCGCGGAAGGTCTCTTCGGCGACGCCGCCGCGCGCCAGTGCCGCGATGAACTCCTCACGGTTGAGCTCGGCTCGGGCCGCGAACTCCTCCATGCCGTCGAGGATCTCCTGCTCGCTGGGCTCGATCCCGGCGTCGCGGGCCGCCAGCAGGCGCAGCCTGTCGTCGATCAACTGCTCGCGAGCGAGCTCCGCCGGGTTGCCCGGTGCGTTGAGCAGGGTCAGCATCTGCGTGCGCTGGTCGATCTCGTATTGCGTGATGACCATCTCGTCGACGGTGATCGCCGGTGCGAACAGCCCCTGCGCCGGGGCCGTTGCGGGGGTCACGGCAAGTGCGACCCCCGCGGCGAGAACGAGCGAGCGGATGAGGCGGGCAGAGGTCAGTTGCATGTGCGTCGGTACTCCTTGGCGCTGCCTGTGGTGCCAAAGCCTGTCAGCGCCACTGTCAGGCCGAAATCTGTGGACGGTTCTAGGTTGGTCGAGGAGGCCAGCTTGCGCATCACCGAAAAATCCACCTGAACGCATTCATTGCGGTATTGCAGCCCCAGACCGGTGCGGTCAAGCCGCTGGTCGGCAAGGTCATAGCGCCACTCTGCCGAACCGGTCCAGTAGCGGTTGATCCGGTAGGAGCCGTCAAAGCCCCATTCCGCCTGGCCTTCGTCACGGTCTTCGTCGTCGTCCTGCACCATCATCACATAGGTGGCGCCGAGATCCATGCGCGCATTGGCCCAGCTGGCGCGCGCCTCGGCCTTGCTGAACTCGGCGCTTTCGTCGAGCAGCCCGCGCGCCGAGATGCGCAGCCCCAGCGGGTTGGTGAAGCCGCCGGCGATCAGCCAGTCCGAAGCCTCGCCCTCAAGGCCCGAGGAGCGGCTGAAATCATCGTCCACCCGGTCGCGCCAGACCCGGCCGAGGGTCAGCGCGGCGGTCCAGCCCGCCGGCGCCTCGTGCAGCCAGCGCAGCCCGGCGGCGAGCAGCCGGCCGCGCTCGTGCCGGTCGTCGGCGGGGAAGCGCGACAGCGACAGCAGGTTGGCCTCGTCGAACTCGACCCGGGTGCTTTCGTCGTTGGGGATGTTCGGGCGGTCGCCGCCGACCCAGCCATATTGCAGCACCGGCTCCAGCAGGGTGCGCTCGCCATAGGCGCCGCGCCGGATCAGCGGCCAGCGCAGCTCCAGCGCCGCGCCGGGGGTGAGCTGCGAGGCTTCGCTGTCGGAGGCGGCATCGTCGCGCACCGCGTAGCGGTCGGCCCAGAGATAACCCGAGACACCGGCCCGGATGCCGCCCGCCAGCGTCCAGCGCCGCTGCCAGCTCGCCTCCGCCGAGAGCCGCGCCATGTCGCGCCCGTCGACGACGCTGTCGTCGTCATTGCTGTCGATATCGAGATCCGAGCGTCGGTAATGCGAATGCACCATCGCGCCGAGCCGCAGCTCGCCGCCCATGCGCGTGGGGAAGAACCGCCGCTCGTACATGGCGTTGATCATGGTGGAGGGCTGGGTGTCGTTCTCCTCGGCGGCGCGCAGCGTCTCGTAATAGAGCAGATCGCCCTGGATATATTCGTCCTTGCGGGCGCGGCTGACAGTCAGCCCGCTTTCGAGCCGTTCGCTGGGGCCGTAATCGTATTCGTTGAAATAGGCGTCGTCCGAGACGCTCTGGATATCGAATTCGAGCTTGAAATCGTCGCGCAGGTCGAAATCGCCTTCGATGAAGAGATAGCCGCGGGTGTCGTCGGGCCTGAGCGTGTCCTTGGTCACCGCGCCGTTCACCTCGATCGTGCCATTGGCGAAGGCGCGGCGATAACGTGCCTCCAGCGTGCGGGTTTCCGACGAGACATAGGGCGTCAGGGTGATGTCCTGATGATCGCCGAGAGGGATGAAATAGGGCACGCGCAACCCGGTGCCGAGCAGCGTCGTGCTGCGGATCGTCGGCGTCAGAAAGCCGCGCGCGCGCTTCAGCGACGGGTCGGGCAGGCGCATATGCGGCAGCCAGAAGATCGGCACATCGAGCAGGCGGAACTGCGCGCCCTCGAAATAGAGCTGGCGCTCCTCCTGATCGTGGATCACCCGGTTGGCGCGGATCTGCCAGAGCGGCACCTGGTTGCGGCCGCAGACCTGGCACGAGGTGACCGCGACGCGCGAAAGCTGGGTGTAGCGCCCCTCGACCCGCTGCGCCTCGACCGCCGCCAGTTGCAGCTGGTCGTCCATCACCATGCGGGCGCCCTTCAGCAGCCCGTTGCGCAGGCCTTCCTCCATCTCGGCGGCATCGGCGAGCAGCAGGTTGCCCGCCTCGTCGGTGATCCGGATCGGCCCCTCGATGGTCAGCGTGCCGTTCTTCTGGTCGAAGAGGATGTGCGTGGCGGTCATGCGCATGCCGTCATGCAGCGCCTCGACATTGCCGGAGGCGACGAGCCGCGTGCCGTCCTCGACAAAGACCGAATCCGCGATGAGCAGCGCGGGCTCGGTGCTTTCGTCCTGCGCATCGGCGGCGATGGTGGTGGTCTGTGCGAGCACCGGCAGCGGCGCCGAGAGCGCGAGCAGGGCGGCGAGGCAGAGCGGGCGGGCGAGGCGGATCATCAGCCGTCCTCCATCTGAAGGACGAGTCCCAGCGCCAGCAGCAGCGAGGCCACCGGCGGGATCCAGGCGGCGAGGATCGGCGGCAGCTGGCCGTTCTCACCCATGATCTGCGCGAAATTGCGCACGTAGTAGAGGCCGAAGCCAAGCAGCACGGCGGCCAGCACATGCAGGCCGGTGCGTCCCAGCCGCGCCGGGCGCATGGTAAAGCCCGCGGCGACGAGCACCATGGCGATCAGAAAGACGGGCCGCGCCAGCTCCATCTGGAACCAGACCACATGGCGGCGCGCGGAAAAGCCCGCCTGTTCCAGTCCGCCGATGAATGCCGGCAGATCCCAGATCGCGATGGCCGAGGGCTTGCCGAAACGGTCGCGGATGCCGTCCTGTGTCAGATCCGACTCGATGCGCAGCACGTCGTGGCGCTCGGCGGAGCTTTCGGGGTTGAGCCCGGCGGCGAGCGGCCAGGCCTTGGCGTCGCGCAGCACCCAGGCGCCATCCTCCAGCGCCGCCTCGGCGGCCTGAATGCGACGCACCGGCCCGCCATCGGGGGCATAGGCGAGAAAGCTCACGTCATAGAGCACCGTCGCATCGGGATTGGCCCGGTCGGCGCGGATCACCGTCTGACCGCGCTCACCGCCCTGACGCAGCCAAAGCCCTTCCTTGCCGATGGAGATCACCGAGGCGCCGTCGCTCTCGTAGCTTTCGGTCAGGTCGCTGGCGCGTTTCGAGGTGGCGGCAACGAGCGGGTTGAGCATCGCCACGGTGATGCCGCTGATCACCAGCGCCACCAGCACCGGCCCCAGCAGCGCGGTGAGTCCGGCACGCCCGGCGGCGCGCACCACCACCAGCTCGGAGCTGCGCGCCAGCATCAGAAACAGCGCCGCGGTGGCGAGGATCATCACCAGCGGCAGGATCTCGTAGAGCCCCTCGGGCAGTTTCAGCAGCGTCACCTGCACCACCTGGCCAAAGCTCACGTCGCTGTCGAACTTGCGCAACTGCTCGACCAGATCGACGAGGCCGAGGAACAGCGCGAAGATGCCGAGGATCGACATGAACATCCAGAAGAAGCGCCGGGCGAAATAGCGGTGCAGGATCATGCGGGCGCCGCCTCCGTCTCGGGGGCGGGCTTGCCGGGGCGGAAGGGCCGCGAGGCGCGCCAGAGCAGCACGCCGGCGATGCCGGTGCCGATGACGCTCGGCAGGTAGATCAGCGGCCAGAGCGCCGCATTGGCGCGCACCGGATCGCTCACCGCGCTTTCCACCAGTTTCACCAGCACCAGCAGAAAGATCGCGCCGACGATCTGGCGGGTGATGCCGAAGCGCGAGAAGGTGCCGGTCATCAGCGCTGCATAGCCGATCAGCGCCGCCACCACGCAGAGCAGCGGCTGCTCGAAGCGCATATGCGCCTCCTCCAGCACCTCGCCGATGCTGTCATTGACCTCTGCGGCCACGGCATTCGTCTCGGTCAGCAGCTCCCAGGTGGAGATCTGACGGGTGCGCCGCCCGGGCTGGTTGCCGGCGGAGACCAGCTCGCTGATATCGTAGGTGAGATCGGTGAAATTGGTGGTCGAGAGCGTCTCTTCGGCGCGCAGGAAGGTCTGTGCGATGCCCGATTTCATCGCCAGCTTCGGCCCGGAATCGTCGCGCAGGATATAGGCGGTCTCTGCCGTGTAGGTCATCGAGCGCCGGGAATCGCGGCGGTCGGACAGGTAGACGTCCTTCAGCTCGCCTTCGGGGGTGATGTCGCGGATATAGAAGGTCACGCCACGGGTCGGGTGCAGAAAGGTGCCCTCATGCAGCAGCCTCGCCGAGACCGAGCCGGAGATCTGCGACTCGCGCAGGCGCAGCTGGGCGATGGAGGCGGGCACCAGAAGGTGGCTGAGAATCGCCATCATCGCACCGATCACCAGCCCGAACACCAGCACCGGGCGCGCGATGCGCCAGGGCGAGTAGCCCATGGTCTTGATCACCGTCAGCTCGGATTCGTTCGACATGCGGTTGGTGACATAGACCGCCGCGCCAAAGGCCGCGATGGGCAGCACGATGGCGATGACGCCCGGCAGGCTCAACAGCGTGAATTCGAGAAAGATGCCCGCGGTATGGCCATCGGCGATCAGCTCGTCGAACAGGCTCACCGACCGGTTGACCCAATAGACCATCACCAGCACAAGGGCAAAAAACCCAAAGACCACCATGAGTTGCGACAGCACATATCTGTCGAATCTCTGCACGCCCGCGTTCCCCCCAGAACCTGTGTTTCGGCCGACCCTAGACGATCGGTGTTTGGGGGAAAAGGTGCCTCTGGTCAATGCTGCCGCGCGGCTCTACCACTTGGGTCAGGAAACACGGGAGACCACGATGACCGACCTGCGCAAGATCAGCTTTGCCGAAACCGACCTGGACGCCCTGAAAGACGCGGTGGGGCGCATCGCCGTCTTTGTGAACGGCGAAGGCCAGCTTGGGCGCGGGGCACGGCGGCTGAACCGGCTGACCAAAGGGGCGGTCGCGCGCGCGGTCGAGGGCGAGGGCTGGGAAAAGCGCGCCGAGGGGGATGTGCTGAGCCTTGCCTTTCCGGCGGGCATGGCCGCCGATGCGATTGATATCGTCAAGCTGGAGCGCCGCCCGGATGTGGCCGATGCGCGCAAGGCGGGCGGGGCCATCGCCAAGGCGGCGGGCAGCAGTGCCGTGACGGTGCTCGGCGACACCCAGATGCGTCTTGCCGAGACGGTGATGGGCCTCGCGCTGCGCGGCTATAGCTTCACCGACCACAAGAGCGAAAAGGGCACGCCGCTGGCCCCCGCGCTGGTCTATTGCAGCAAGCCCGAGACGGTGGAGGCCGAAGCCGCCGCCGCGCTCGCCGTGGCCGAGGGCGTGTTCTTCACCCGCGATCTGGTCAACGAGCCCGCCAATGTGCTGACCACCACCGAATTCGCCACGCGGCTGGAGGCACTGCGCGATCTCGGTGTCGAGGTCGAGGTGCTGGAGGAGGACAGGCTCGCCGAGCTCGGCATGGGCGCGCTGCTCTGCGTCGGGCAGGGCTCTGCCGCGCCGTCGAAAGTGGTGGTGATGCGCTGGAAAGGCGCCGAGGCCGCGCCGCTGGCGCTGGTCGGCAAGGGCGTGGTCTTTGACACCGGCGGCATCTCGCTGAAGCCGGCGGCGGGCATGGAGGACATGACCATGGACATGGGCGGCGCCGGCGTCGTCTCCGGCGTGATGAAGGCGCTGGCGCTGCGCAAGGCGCCGGCCCATGTGGTGGGGCTCGTCGGGCTGGTCGAGAACATGCCGTCGGGCGAGGCGGTGCGCCCGGGCGATGTGGTGACCTCGATGAAGGGCGACACGATCGAGGTGGTCAACACCGATGCCGAGGGCCGGCTCGTGCTGTGTGACGTGATGTGGTACGCGCAGGAGCATATCAAGCCCGCGGCGATGGTCGATCTCGCCACGCTCACCGGCGCCTGCATCGTGGCGCTGGGGCATGAGAACGCCGCCGTCTATTCCAATGACGAACCCTTCGCCGGTGCCTTCCTGAAATCCGCAGGGACAGAGGGCGAGGGCGCCTGGCGCATGCCGATGGGCAAGGCCTATGACGACATGCTGAAATCGCCGGTGGCGGATATGAAGAACATTGGCGGCCGCCCGGCGGGCTCGATCACCGCCGCGCAGTTCTTGGGCCGTTTCGTGAAGCCGGACGTGCCGTGGATCCATCTCGACATCGCCGGCGTCGCGCATGTGAAGAGCGACGGCGCGCTGGCGCCCAGGGGCGCGACCGGCTGGGGCGTGATGGCGCTCGACCGGCTGGTGCGCGACCGCTTCGAGACGAAAGAGGGCTGAGCATGATCGTTCCCGCCACGCGCTATCGGGATTGCGACGCGGCGCTCGACTTTCTCACCGGCGCCCTGGGCTTTGCCGAGCATGCGGTCTATCGCGATGCCGACGGGAAGATCCTGCATGTGGAGCTGTCGCAGGGCGGCGGGTATTTCATGTTCGGCCCCGAGCATCGCGACAGCCCGTTCGGGCGGCACATGCGCAGCCCCGCCGAGGCGGGGGGCGAGACCACCTCGGTCTATGTCTGTGTGACCAATGTGGCGGGGCATTTCGCCCGCGCCGTGGCCGCCGGGGCCGAGATCCTGATGCCGCTGGAAGAGCAGCCCTATGGCGGGCAGAGCTATTCGGTGCGCGATCCGGAGGGGCATCTTTTCACCTTCGGCGAATACCACCCCGAAGGCGACCACGGAGGCTGAGCGATGGGCGCCGCCTATTTCTACCACCTGACCCAGCGCCCGCTGGAGGCGACCCTGCCGGTGCTGCTGGAGAAATCGCTGGCCGCCGGCTGGCGCGTGGCGGTGCGCGGCACCGATCCGGCGCGCATGGACTGGCTCGACCAGCGGCTCTGGCTGGGGCCGGAGGAGGGCTTCCTGCCGCACGGGCTCGCCGGCGGCAAACACGACGCGCTCCAGCCGGTGCTGCTGACCGTGCAGACCGCCATGCCCAACGACGCTGCCTGCCTGATGGCGGTGGACGGTGCCGAGGTCGCGCCCGACGAGGTGAGCCGGCTGGACCGGGTCTGCATCCTCTTCGACGGGCATGACGCCATGGCGGTGGAGGCGGCGCGCGGCCAGTGGCGCGCGCTGACCGGCGCGGGCTGCAAGGCGCAGTACTGGTCCGAGGAAAGCGGGCGCTGGGAGAAGAAGGCCGAGGCCTGAGCGTCGCGATATCGCCCGTAGATTGAGCGCGCGGCGGCGACAATCGCCCGAAAATGCGCGGATTTTCGCCGAAGCCTGTAACATCCTCTTTGCAAAACGTGTGAGATCGTCAAAGACTTTTGACCATCCCCGGGGACAGCGGGGTCGGGCAGAACGATACGAGACGAGGGACGAATGAGCGTGACCGGTGCGCGTAAAGCGCGGCTAGGCCTGCCGCTACTCTGTGCAATACTCCTGACAACCGCCGCGTGTTCGACCAAGGGTCCGGACATCGCCTATTCCTCGGACGGGATCGATCTCGACCGCCGGGCGATGGCGCTTCGCGAGGTGGATATCCTGCAATCGAAGGGCCAGCGCGTCTGGTGCGTGCCCTTCGCGCGCAATGCCAGCGGCATTCAGATCCGCGGCAATGCCGAGACCTGGTGGGGCAAGGCGAGCGGGCTCTACGACCGTGGCGCCAAGCCGGTGGTGGGCGCGGTGATGGCCTTCGCCTCGACGCGCGGCATGCCGATGGGCCATGTGGCGGTGGTCTCGGATGTGGTCTCCGAGCGCGAGATCCGCGTCGACCACGCCAACTGGACCCGCAACGAGGTCTCGCTGGGCATGTCGATCAAGGACGTCTCGGCGCGGAACGACTGGTCGGCGGTACGGGTGGAAAGCAACCCCGGCACCTATGGCCAGACCTATCCGATCAGCGGCTTCATCTACCCCTCGCGGATGCAGTGAGCTTTGTCGCAGCGGTGGGCAGAATTGCCCACCCTACGGTTCATCGCTGGAGGTCCGGAGCGTCGGTGCAGTCACATTTTTCGCGACCACGATGCCGCTAATCTGCCGATATGCGTTCGGCGATTGCGAAGTATGACATACGTATTTCTAACGGAAGTGCCGTATTGAACATATCGTATTGCTGTACCGCCTGCGCTGTCTGATCCAGCTTGATTTCTTTGAGCGTGAAGCAATCCAAATAGGTACTTGCCTGAATGAAATCGGCAGCGTTTTTCCTGGTCGGGCGATCACTGAATTTTCTCAGACTTGTAAGATAGGCGTCCGATGCGCTGAACCATGCGAGCGTATTTCGCTGCTCGTCAGTGAGATTTGCGGCGCTCGCCTCGGAAAGATCGCTTTGAATCCTGTTCTGGCAAAACCGGTTTGACGGAGGGCTCATATTGTCGGGCGCAATCACAGGACATGTCATCTTCGTGATAGGGCGCGCCGCTTGGGCAAGCGCGCCCCTGATCGTCACACCTGTTCGACAGCGACCCCGTCCTGAACCTGAAAGGCCAGATAGCCGGCGAGTTCCGTCGCCTCGTCCTTCGGCGCCTCATAGGACCAGACGGCGTTTTCGTAGCTGCGGCTCTTGGAGGCGATGTTGAAATAGGTCGCCTCGCCCATCCACTGGTTCACCGTGCGGTAGTCGGTGGGCTCCAGAAAGGCCATGGCGATGTCGTCGCGCGGGAAATAGATGACGCCGGGCATATCGCCCTCGGTCAACTCCAGTGCGCGGCTGCTTTCTCCCAGAACCGCGCCACCGGCACGGATCACCCAAGTGCCCGCCGCCGGGCGGATTGCGATATGTCTCAGCATCTGTTTCTCCCCGTATGATCGCGGATCATATACCAGCCGCTTTGCGACACTCCTGTGTCAAAGCGGCGCGCAGGCCCTTTTGAGCCAATCCGCATCCTCTCCCTCCACCAGCGGGCCGATCCGCGCCAGAACCTGCGCGTGATAGCCGTCGAGCCAGTCGCGCTCGGGCCGTGACAGCTGATCGGTCACGATCAGCCGCCGGTCGATCGGCACCCATGTGAGGGTCTCGAACCGCAACATCTTCGGCACGACTTGCCCCGGAAGGGGCGGAGCTGGCTCGACCGCGATGAGGTTCTCGATCCGGATACCATAAGCGCCCTCGCGGTAAAAGCCCGGCTCGTTGGAAAGGATCATGCCCCGAGCAAAGGGCACGGTGCCGGTGCGGGCGATGCGCGCCGGGCCCTCATGCACGCTGAGATAGGCGCCGACGCCGTGGCCGGTGCCGTGGCCGTAATCGAGCCCCGCCTCCCAGAGCGCCGCGCGGGCCAGCACGTCGATATCGCGCCCGGCGAGCCCCTCGGGAAAGCGCAGCCGCGAGAGCGCGATCATGCCCCTGAGCACGCGGGTGAAATTGGTGCGCTCCTCGTCGCCCACTTTGCCCACGGGAACGGTGCGGGTGATGTCGGTGGTGCCGTCGACATATTGCCCGCCGCTGTCGACCAGCAGCAGCTGCCCGGCCTCGACGGTCCGGTCGGTGTTTTCGGTCACGCGGTAATGCACGATGGCGCCGTTGGGGCCGGTGCCGGCGATGGTCTCGAAGGAGATGTCGCGCAGCGCGTTGGTGGCGCGGCGGAAATTTTCCAGCGCGGTGACCACCCCGGTCTCGGTCAGGCTGCCCGGCGGCTGGCGGTCGAGCCAGGCCAGAAAGCGCACCATGGCGGCGCCGTCGCGCAGATGCGCGGCGCGGGTGCCGTCGAGCTCGGCGGCGTTCTTGCAGGCCTTGGGCAGAAGGCAGGGGTCGGGCGCCTCGGTGATCTCGCGGCCCTCCAGCGCATCGGCTACCGCCACCGGGCAGCTTGCCGGGTCGATCTGCACCGGGCCCTCCAGCGCGCCGAGCGCCTCCAGAAAGCGCGCGGGCGGAGCGATCTCGACCTCGGGGCCGAGATGGTCGCCAAGCCCGTCGAGCTTGCGAGCGTCCATGAAGAGCGTGACGCGCCCGCCCGCATGCAGGATGGCAAAGCCATGCGGCACCGGGTTGCGCGGTATATCGGTGCCGCGGATATTGAGCAGCCAGGCGATGCTGTCGGGCAGGGTGATTACGCAGGCCGCAGCACTGCCGAGCCCTCTGGCCAGCCGTGCGATCTTGTCACCATGCGCCTCGCCGGCGAGCTCCACCGGCTGGGCAAAGACCGCCCCCAGCGGCGGTGCCGGCTGATCGTGCCAGATCCGGTCCACCAGATTGTCGACCCGGCGCAGCGCCACCTTGCCGAGCTTTTCCTCCAGCCCGCGCATCTGCGCCACCGGGAAGAGCCATGGGTCGATGCCCACCGTGCCGCCCTCCGGCAGCTTGGCCACGATCCACTCCGCCAGCCCGGTTTCGGGCCAGTCCACCGGGGTGAACTCGCTCGCCACCTGCGCCTTGACCTGCACCCGATAGCGCCCGTCGACAAAGACCCCGGCCTCGCCGGTCAGCGCCACGCAATAGCCCGCCGAGCCGGTGAAGCCGGTGAGCCAGGCCAGCCGGTCGTCATGCGGGGCGACATATTCGCCCTGATGGGCGTCGGCGCGCGGCACGATGACCCCGTCGAGCCCCTCGCGTGCCAGCTCCTCGCGCAGCGCGGCGAGGCGGGGCGGGCCCTGTTCGGGGCGGGCGGTTTCCTGAAAGCTCTGGAACATGGCGATGCGCTCCTGTCTGCGGCGGCACGCCCGGCCGCGCGGTCGTGGGGGCGTATGTCCGAAAGAGAAGACGCATCGGGCGCGTCTTCTCTTTGCAAATACGCAAAAAAATCCCCGGCCATCCGAGATGAGGGCCGGGGTGTCTTGGGGTCGGTCAGCTGGCGCGCTTGATGCCCATGAAACGGGCGCGCGCGCGCGGGTCGCTGTCGAAGAGCGCCGCGAGCTGTTCGGTCATGGCGCCCGCAAGCTGTTCGACATCGGTGATCGTCACCGCACGCTCGTAATAGCGGGTGACGTCATGGCCGATGCCGATGGCCAGCAGCTCGACCTGCTTCTTACGCTCGACCATCGCGATCACGTCGCGCAGGTGCTTTTCGAGATAATTCGCCGGGTTCACCGAGAGCGTGGAATCGTCCACCGGCGCGCCGTCGGAGATCACCATGAGGATCTTGCGCGCCTCGGGGCGGCCGGCCATGCGGCGATGCGCCCATTCCAGCGCCTCGCCGTCGATGTTTTCCTTCAGCAGACCCTCTTTCATCATCAGCCCGAGATTGTCGCGCACCCGGCGCCAGGGCGCATCGGCACGCTTGTAGATGATGTGGCGCAGGTCGTTGAGCCGGCCCGGCTGCTGCTCGCGGCCTTCGTTGAGCCATTTCTCGCGCGCCAGCCCGCCTTTCCACGCGCGGGTGGTGAAGCCGAGGATCTCGACCTTGACCGAGCAGCGCTCCAGCGTGCGCGCCAGCACGTCGGCGCAGATCGCCGCGATCGAGATCGGGCGGCCGCGCATGGAGCCGGAATTGTCCAGAAGCAGCGTCACCACCGTGTCGCGGAACTCGGTGTCCTTCTCGATCTTGAACGACAGCGGCGTGGTGGGGTTGGCCACCACCCGTGCCAGACGGCCCGCATCGAGAATGCCTTCCTCGCGGTCGAATTCCCAGCTGCGGTTCTGCTGCGCCTGAAGCCGGCGTTGCAGCTTGTTGGCAAGCCGCGAGACCGCGCCTTTCAGCGGGTCGAGCTGCTGGTCGAGATAGGCGCGCAGGCGCTCCAGCTCGGCGGGTTCGGCCAGCTCCTCGGCGGGGATTTCCTCGTCATGGGTGCTGTCATAGACCTTGTAGGCGGGATCGGCCTCGGAGACCGGCGCGGGGGCGGGCGGCTCCATCGGCGCCTCCCCCTCGGGCATCTCGGTTTCCTCGCCGAGCTCCTGATCGGCCATGTCATCGGCAGAGACCTGCGCCTGGCTGGCATCCTGCGTTTCGTCCTGGCTCTGCTCGGGCGAGGCTTCGGCCTCGTCCTGATCGTCCTGATCCTCGCCGGTCGAGTCGGGCTGTTCCTCCTCGCCGCTTTCGGGTTCGGCCTCGTCCTGGCTCTCGTCGTCGAGCTGGTCGGGATCCTCGCCGAGCTGGTCGCCATAGCCCAGATCGGTGATCATCTGGCGGGCGAATTTGGCAAAGGCGGCCTGATCGGCAAGCGTGTCTTCGAGCCCGTCCAGCGTGCCGCCGGCCTGCTCCTCGATAAAGCCACGCCAGAGATCCATCACATGGCTGGCGTCCTTGGGCAGCT
Organism: Salipiger abyssi; assembly: GCF_017311415.1. GTDB lineage: Bacteria > Pseudomonadota > Alphaproteobacteria > Rhodobacterales > Rhodobacteraceae > Salipiger > Salipiger abyssi_A. The sequence goes on from NZ_JAEKIS010000002.1 coordinate 28,024, forward strand.
CGCGCCCGGTGGCGAGATGGCGGATGAGATATCCGGCGGCCACAGGCAGCGGCGCCTCGGCGGCCTGGGTGATCTGGCCATAGCCGCGTCGCGCCGCCTCGTGGCCGATCTTGGCGTCGATATTGCCGGCGGTGCCGGGCATGTCGCGCGCGCCCATCGCCTCGCAGCGGGCGGTTTCCATCGCCTCGTAAAGCTCGCGCGCCATGTCGCCCGGCGGGGCGTAGCGGGCATGGGTGGCGCCGTCATGGTATCGGCGGTGCAGCGCCAGCGCGTCGGCGGTGCCGCGGGCCAGCAGCACCTCGTCGCGGGTCATCCGGCGGCTGACTTGCGGCAGTCGCATGATGTCGCCGGAGACGCCCGAGGGGTCCACGGTGTAATTGACCGAAAGCTCCGGGTCGTCGGCCATGACCTTGGTGGCCTCGGCCAGCGCCTTCTTGAAGGGATCTGCGGGGTTGTCGTCATTGCGCGCCATGGCCACAGGTTTCGCGCCCCGCGCGGCGATTGGCAAGGGGCAAAAATGCCCGCGTCAGCCCGGCAGCATTGCAGCGCAGGCGGCACGGTGGCGGCTGGCCAGCAGGCGGGCACGGGCGGCGCGGCGCGGATCGGTGCCGAACTCTGCGTCATGCAGCAGACGCGCCTGCGCCGCCTTGGCCGCGAGGCGGCGATGCAGCAGCGCACGCCCGTCGAGCCCGGCGGCGCGCGCATCGGGCAGGATCGCGGCAATCAGCGCCTCGAACCCGCTGCGCAGCGCCTGATCGCGGCCGCCGTCGCCGCGCTGCATCAGCCAGGTGAATTCCACGCTTGCCGAGAGCCGCCCGGCGCAATCCGCAAAGAGCCGCGCGCGGTCTGTCACCCGGGCCGGCGCCTCGCCGGGAGGGGCGGCAGCGAGCGCCAGCATGGCGGCGCAGAGGATGCTCTGAACGATGCCCATGCCGCCGAGGCTGGCACGGAAAGCTTGCGAAAGAATGAGCGCGGCGGGCGGCTCAGGGGCGCGGCAGCAGCGCGTCGCAGCGGGTGGCGATGCGGGTGAAGAGATCGCTGCTCTGGGAATCGCCATCGATCAGCCCGCGATAGAGCAGCCGGTAGCCGGCGACATGCGCCTCGGCCACGCCGGTCTCGCTCAGTGCGGAGAACTCTGCCACCAGCGCCAGCGCCGCGTCGGGGGCGACGCCAAGTCCCGGCATGGCGCGCTGCTCGGCGGCGACGCCGCTCCAGAACGCGGCGCATTCGGCAGGGGTTTCGGAGAGGGCCGGGCTCGCAACCCCGGCAAGAAGCAGGAACGCGGCGCGCCGCGCGCTCACAGCGCCGCCCGGCCGGTGGCAAGCCGCGCGAGCAGGTCCACATGCACGTCGAGCGCGTCGATCACCCGGTAGCCGGGATCGCTGGCGCCGTCGAAGGCGAGATTGAGATCGGTGCCCGCCAGCACCACGGCCTCGGCGCCCCGATCCTCGACCAGCGCGCGGCCCGCATCATAAAACAGTGCGCGCAGCTCGGGCGTGCAGAGCCCGGCGACCGCCATGTCCTGATAGCTCTGGCCCAGCTCTTCGGTGCGCTCGTCGAGCGCCACCGCTTCGGTCTTTGCGAGCTGGCCGTAAAGCCGCGTGCGCATCACCACGCGGGTGCCGAGCAGGCCGACGCGTTTCAGCCCCTCGGCGGCGAAATAGTCGTCGAGCGGCGTCACCGCCGAGACCAGCGGCAGCGGCGACCGCGCCGCCGTCTCGTCATAGCAGAAATGCCCGCCGAGCGAGGTGATCGCGGCGCAGTCGCAGCCGGCGGCCTTCAGGCGGTCGAGCAGGCCGAGATAGATCTCGGCTTGCTCCGCGCGATTGTCGGCGAGGTTGTTGCGGATCAGCTCATGCACATCCGCATGCACGATGGTCAGCTCCAGCCTGCCGCCGAGCCGCTGCACGGCGGCGGTCAGGCGCTGGTAATAGACCACGGTCGCGGCCACGCCGATGCCGCCGATCAGTCCGATATGCAGCGGCGCGGGCATTGCGGATCAGACGAGGCTCAGGCTCGCCGCGCTTTCCGGCAGCTCTTCGTCAAAGCAGCGCTGGTAGAACTCGGCCACGGTCTGGCGCTCGAGCTCGTCGCATTTGTTGAGGAAGGAGACGCGGAAGGCGTAGCCGACATTGCGGAAGATCTCGGAATTGGTCGCCCAGGCGATCACCGTCCGGGGCGACATCACCGTCGAGAGCTCGCCGTTCATGAAGGCGCGGCGGGTGAAATCGGCCACGGTGACCATCTGGCGGATGGTCTTGCGGCCTTTCTCGTTGTTGTAATGCGGCGCCTTGGACAGCACGATATTCACCTCGGCGTCGATGCTGAGATAGTTCAGCGTCGCCACCAGCGACCAGCGGTCCATCTGACCCTGGTTGATCTGCTGGGTGCCGTGATAGAGGCCCGTCGTGTCGCCGAGGCCCACGGTGTTGGCGGTGGCGAAGATGCGGAAATACTTGTGCGGCGTCAGCACCTGGTTCTGATCGAGCAGGGTGAGCTTGCCGTCGGTTTCCAGAACCCGCTGGATCACGAACATCACGTCGGCCCGGCCCGCGTCGTATTCGTCGAAGACGATGGCGGTGGGGTTGCGCAGCGCCCAGGGCAGGATGCCTTCCTGAAACTGGGTGGTCTGCTTGCCGTCCACCAGCTTGATCGCGTCCTTGCCGATCAGGTCGATCCGGGAGATGTGGCTGTCGAGGTTGACCCGCACGCAGGGCCAGTTGAGCCGGGCGGCCACCTGTTCGATATGGGTGGATTTCCCGGTGCCGTGATAGCCCTGGATCATCACCCGGCGGTTGTTGCGAAAGCCCGCGAGGATGGCCAGCGTGGTGTCGGGGTCGAACTTGTAGGTGCTGTCGAGATCCGGCACCCGGTCGGTGCGGTCGGGAAAGCCATGGACGACCATGTCGGTGTCGATGCCGAAGACTTCGCGGACCGCGATCTCTTCGGTCGGTTTCGCATTGACGTCGATCTCGCTGCTCATGGCGTGCCTCTGTACGGTCGTGAACTCTGTTGGCCCCCGTGGTGCCCCATATCTTCGGGAAGGGCAAGAGCACGGGCAGGTTGCGGATAGGGTTTGCTCCCGCTGCGCTGCCGCGATAGGCTCCGGGCAAGAAAAGACCCTGTTCAGGCGCCGCACCCCGTGACCACCCCGCAAGCCGAGATCGAAGATCTGATCGCCCGGATCGCCATGGGCGACCGCGCCGCCTTTCGTCTGCTCTATGACCGGACGGCGGCGAAACTTTTCGGCGTCTGCCTGCGTGTCTTGGATGACAGGGCGCTGGCCGAAGAGGCGCTTCAGGACGTTTACTGCAAGATCTGGGCGCGCGCCGGGCAGTATCGGGTGAACGGGTTTTCGCCGATGACCTGGCTGATCACGCTGGCGCGCAACGCCGCCGTCGATCGGCGCCGCCGGCGCGATGCTGGGACAGGGCGGGTGACCGACCCGATCGACGCGGCGGATCTGATCGCCGATCCGGCACCGGGCCCGGCACAGCATGCCGAGGCGCGCGGCGAGGCGCAGGCACTGGCGTCCTGCATGGCCGAGCTGCCGCCCGAGCGCGCCGAGATGGTGCGCCGCGCCTATCTCGACGGCGATACCTATGCCGAGCTTGCCACCGCCACCGGCGTCAAGCTGAACACCGTTAGAACCTGGCTGCGCCGCAGCCTGATGCAATTGAGGGAGTGCCTGAGCCGATGAGCGGGCCAGAGGAAACAGATCTTCCGGGCGGCTGGGAAGCCGCGACGGCGGAGTATGTCCTCGGGCTGCTGTCGGAGGAGGAGACCGCCGCCTTCGAGGCGCGGCTGGCACAGGACCGCGATCTGCGTCAGGACGTGGAGGCATGGGAAGAATATTTCGCCACGCTCACCGATCCCATCGCCGAGGTCGCGCCGCCGCCGCAGGTGCTGCGCCGCGCGGAGGCGGAGCTTTTCGGGCGCCGGTCGCAGCCTGCCTGGCGGCAGCTGCTGCCCTATCTTCTGGGCGCCGTCACCGCGGCGGCGATTGCCTGGGCGGTGAGCTTCAGCGGACTGCTCGACACGCGCGACGCGCCGCATCTTTATGCGGATCTGGAGACGCCCTCGCGCGGGCTGGTGATGCTGGCGCATTACGCGCCCGACAGCGGCACCTTCATGGTGCGGCGCGATGCGGGCGATTATCCGGAGGACCGCTCGCTGGAGATCTGGCTGATCGCGGATGAGGACAGCGCACCGATGTCGCTGGGGCTGGTCGATCGCGAGGGGCTGACCGAGATCCCGGTGCCGCGCGCCATCGCCCGGCAGATTCCGGGCGCGGCGGTGGCGATCTCCGAAGAGCCCGAGGGCGGCTCGCCCACCGGTCAGCCGACCGGGCCGGTTCTGGCGCTCGGGCAGATGGCGCCACGCGGATAGGCGGATTTTGGGTGCGTGGGCGGTGGGCAGATTGCCCACCCTACGGTGAGCCGCGCCATCGCCGGCCCGTGGGGCGGCGATCTTTTCTCTGAACCCCTTAATTTATCCCGGCCAAGTCCGAATGACCTCGAAACACGGCATGGCGTCACCAAATCGCCAGCCCGTCACGCCATAGGCGTGCCAACTATAAACAGCGCACCTCCGGTGCGACGGGACGGGCCGGCGATGGCGCAGCGGCCTGCTGCCTTGTCCCCCGCCCGGAGCAACGTTCTGGTGTAGGGTGGGCAATCTGCCCACCGCTCACGGCATCCCTTACCGCCCGCGAATCCGCGGATCGAGCGCGTCGCGCAGCCCGTCGCCGAGATAGTTCACCCCCAGCACCGTCAGCGAGATCGCGATCCCCGGCAGCATCACGCGTTCGGGGAAATCCTCCATCCGCGCCACCGCGTCGGCCAGCATCTTGCCCCAGGTCGGGAAATCCGACGGGAAGCCCACGCCGAGAAAGCTCAGCGCCGACTCGGTGATGATCGCCGTCGCCAGACCCAGCGTCGCCGACACCATGATCGGAGACAGCACGTTGGGCAGCAGATGCCGCTTGATGATCTGGAAGGGCCGCGTGCCGATGGACCGCGCTGCCAGCACGAATTCGCGCTCCTTGATGGCGAGGATGTCGCCGCGCACGATCCGCGCCGTGGGCATCCAGGAGGTAATTCCCACGACCGTCACGATGAGGATGAACATGCCGCCCTCGGGGCCGAAATTGGCGCGCAGCGGCTGGCGGAACAGCGTCACCGCCACCAGCAGCAGCGGCAGGATCGGCAGCGACAGGAACAGGTCAGTCAGGCGCATCAGCGGCCCGTCGAGTTTCTTGAAGAACCCCGCCATCACGCCGACGCCGGTGCCGATGATCAGCGACAGCAGCATCGCCGCCCAGCCCACCGCCATCGAGGCGCGCCCGCCGGCGATGAGCTGCGCGAGGTTGTCGCGGCCGAGCTGGTCGGAGCCCAGCGGGTGGTTCCAGCCGGTCTTCGCCGAGGAATCCCAGATCGCCGTATACATCGGCCGCATGTCCTTGGAGCGGATATCCAGCGCCTGCGGGTCCAGCGTCCAGATATACGGCCCGAACAGCACGCCGAGCGTGATGAAGATCAGGAAGAACGCGCCCAGCATGGCGCCCTTGTGCTTGCGGAACTGCTCCCAGACATCGCGCCATTTCGAGCGCGGCGGCGCCTGCGGGCCCTTGTCCTTGAGCGCTTCGATGGGGGCGGGCGAGGAGGGGACGGGCTCAGTCATAGCGGATCCTCGGGTCGAGAAGGCCGTAGAGGATATCGGCGATCAGGTTGAAGAGCACGATCAGGAAGGCGAAGATGAAGGTCAGCGTCATCACCATCGGCAGATCGTTGGCAAAGAGCGCGGTGATCAGAAGCTGGCCGATGCCGTTCACCTTGAACACGTTCTCGGTGATGATCGCGCCTCCGAAGATGGCCGGCACGCCGAGCGCGATCACGGTGACCACCGGGATCATCGAGTTGCGCAGCACATGCACCATCACGACGATGGACTCCGACAGGCCCTTGGCCCGCGCGGTGCGCACGTAATCCTGGTTGAGATTGTCGAGCATCGAGGCGCGCATGTAGCGGCTCAACTGCGCGGTGGTTTGCAGCGCCAGCACCATCACCGGCATGATCATCTGTTGCAGCTGGTATTTGAAGCTCGCCCAGTCCCGCACCTCATGGGTGGTGTCGTAGATCGACGGGAACCAGCCCAGATAGACCGAAAAGATCACGATGAGCAGCGGCCCGGTGAAGAAGGGCGGAATCGAAAAGCCCACCATGGTGATGAAGGTCCCCGCCTGATCGAAGACGGAATATTGCCGGTAGGCGGAATAGATCCCGATGGGCAGCGCGATCAGCACGCCGACGATATAGGACATGCCGACGACCCACAGCGTCTGCGGAATGCGTTGCAGCACGATATCCATCACCGGCGAGCGCGTCTGCCAGGAGATCACCCGCAGCTCGCCCTGATAAAGCGCGGTATCTGGCAGCCAGCCCAGCAGGAAGCTGTCGCGGGTCAGCCAGTCGATAAAGATCTTGGGCTCGGTCCAGAACACCTGCACCAGCCATTTCCAGTATTGCACCAGTGGCGGCTCGCCGAGGCCGAGCGCCTGGCGCATCTTCTCTTTCACCTCCGGCGGCACGGTGAGCGGAACCTGCGCCATGGGATCGCCGGGGGCGAGCTGGAGGAGCATGAAGATCACGAAACTGATGAACAGAAGCGTCGGGATCGACAGGATCAATCGTCGGGTTGCATAGGTCAGCATGCGGCGCCTCGGGTCATGAGTTCAGCTATCCTCCGGTCGGGGACTGGCGGGAGACGGGGCGGCGCAGGGGCCGCCCCGTTTTCGTCAGGGGTTTCAGGTGGCGATCAGCCGTCGATGCGATACCAGTCGGCGGCGTTCCAGAGCTCGGAATCCCAGGTGTTCAGGACCACGCCGCCCAGCGTGTTGGAATGCGCCGAGACGCGGCCACGGTCGACCAGCGGGACGATGGTCATCGTGTCCTTGGTCAGCATCTCGTTGAGTTTCTTGGCGATCTCGCCGCGCTTTTCCAGCTCGCCGGTCTTCGCCAGCTCGTCGAGCAGCGCATCGTATTCCGGGTCGCAGAAGCGGTTGATGTTCTCGCCCTGCCACTGGCTCGACGGCTTCGGCTCGTTGCCGCAGCGATACATCGACAGGTAGGATTGCGGGTCGGTGCCGTCGAAGTTGTTGGCGTACATTTCCACGTCCGCATAGAACTTCTGGAAGGTGTCGGGCGAGCCCGGGTCACCGCCGAAGAACACCGAGCTGTCGACGTTGCGCAGTTCGGTCTCGACGCCGATCTGGCTCCACCAGTCCTTGATCAGGGCCTGGAAGTCCTGGCGCACGGCGTTGGTCGAGGTCTGATAGAGCAGCGAAAGCTCCATGCCGTCCTTCTCGCGCACGCCGTCACCGTCGGTGTCGGTCCAGCCGGCCTCTTCCAGCAGCGCCTTGGCGCCTTCGAGATCCTGCGTCAGGCATTCCTCGTTGGGCGAGGCGTAAAGCGCCGGGGCGGGAACCAGGTTACAGGTCGGACGGCCGGCCTGGCCATAGCCGATCTCGGTCAGAAGGCCGCGGTCGATGGCCATGGAGAGCGCCTTGCGCACGTTGAAATCCGACAGGATCGGGTGCGGATGCGCAACGGTGGAGCGCTCGCCCTCGGGCAGATCGGGCGAGGGATCGGTGAGGTTCATCTCGATCCGTTCGACCAGCGTGCCGAAGGCCGACACGGGCGTGCCGGTGCCGCCTTCGGACATCGAGGCGAGCACATCGGGGGCCAGCTGGAGGTTCCAGGCGTAATCGAACTCGCCGGTCTGAAGCACCGCGCGGGCCGCCGATTCCGCATCGCCGCCGCCTTTCAGCGTGGCCGTGGCAAAGGCGGGCTTGGCCGGATCACGGTAGTTGGGGTTGGCGGAGAGCGAAATCACGTCGTTCGGCTTGAACTCGTCGACCACGAAGGGGCCGGTGCCGACGGGGTAGAAATTCGCGTCGGTGCAGGACGAGGCATTGGCGCCGAGGCACTGTTCGAACTGCGCTTTCTGAAGAATCGGCGACTGGCCGCCCATGAACGGGCCGTAAGGGTTCGGCATCGGCTTGTCGAAATTCACCACCACGGTCAGATCGTCCGGGGTTTCGATGCTTTCGACGCCGGTGAACTTGGCGAGCTGCGCGCAGCCGCCTTCGGGATGCATGCAGTATTCGCCGGTGAACTTCACATCCGCCGAGGTCACGGGGCTGCCGTCGGACCAGACGAGCCCGTCCTTAAGCGTCCAGGTGATCGAGGTCAGATCCTCGGACACGCCGCCGTTTTCCACGGTGGGGATTTCGGTGGCAAGATAGGGCACAAGCGCGCCGGTCTCGGTGTAACGGCCCAGCGGTTCAAGCACCAGCGAGGCGGCCTCGATGTCCTTCGTGCCGCCCGAAAGATAGGGGGTCATGATGGACGGCGCCTGCCAGTAGATGATGTTCACATGCCCGTCCTCGCCGCGCTCGGCAAAGGCGGCGGGGGCCAGCGCAGATGTGGCGACCGCCCCGAGCAAGAGGGTCTTGAGCGTCATGAGTCTCTCCTTGTTGGGCTGCCGGCCACGGGGACCGGCTTTTGGTTTTTATGGAAGGGAATCACCCGAGCCCCGGCCGCGTTTCACAAGCGTCCTGAGCGCCGCGACGATCCCCGTCGTGCCAATCATCGAAACAGAACCCGTCAAAATTGCAAGCGCTGCCTTGGCGGAAACCATCGCGGGGGTTTGACAGTTTGGCGGGCCTGCCCGTAGCGTTTGCATTCATACATCTTCAGGAGTGCGCGCATGCTCGACAACCCCATCGCCCGGATCGACCGCCTTCGGGTCGAGTTCGAAACCAAGGACGGCACCGTCGCGGGCGTCGAGGATGTGAGCTTTGACGTCAATGCGGGCGAGACCGTCTGCATCGTCGGCGAATCGGGATCGGGCAAATCGGTCTCGTCGCTGTCGCTGATGCGGCTCATCGAGTTCGGCGGCGGCGAGATCGCCAATGGCCGCCTGCTTTTTGATCGCAAAGAGGGCGGCGAGCTGGATCTCGCCACCGCCGATCAGGATCTGATGCGCACGATCCGCGGCAACGAGATCGGCATGATCTTTCAGGAGCCGATGACCGCGCTGAACCCGGTCTTCACCGTGGGCCGGCAGCTCACCGAGGGGCTGCGCGTGCATCGCGGCATGACCCGCGAACAGGCCGAGGCCCGCGCGCTGGAGCTGATGCAACAGGTGCGGATCCCCGAGCCCGAGCGGCGGCTTAAGCAATATCCGCACGAGCTTTCGGGCGGCATGCGCCAGCGCGTGGTGATCGCCATGGCGCTGGCCTGCAAGCCGCGTCTGCTCATTGCCGACGAGCCGACCACGGCGCTCGACGTAACGATTCAGGCCGAGATCCTGGCGCTGATGGACCGGCTCAAGCGCGAGACCGGCACGGCGGTGATGTTCATCACCCATGATATGGCGGTGGTGGCGCAGATGGCCGACCGCGTGGTCGTCATGTTCCGCGGCAACAAGGTCGAGGAGGGCACCGCCGAGGAGATCTTCGAACGCCCGCAGCACCCGTATACCAAGGCGCTGCTGGCGGCCGTGCCCAAGCTGGGCGAGATGAAGGGCAAGGCGCTGCCCGAGCCGATGCGGCTCCTGGGACGCGAACAGGACGAGGTGAAGCCGATCCCCGGTACCGACCAGCCGCTGCTGACGGTCGAGGGGCTGACCACGCGCTTTCCGGTCAAGGGCGGCTTTTTTCGTCGCACCATCGCCAATGTGCATGCGGTCGAGGATCTGAACTTCGTGCTCAACAAGGGCCAGACGCTGAGCCTCGTTGGGGAATCGGGCTGCGGCAAGTCGACGGCGGGCCGCTCGATTCTGCGGCTGGTGGAGCCGATGCGCGGGCGCGTCGATCTCGATGGCACCGATATCATGGGGTTGGGGCCAAACATGCTGCGCGACGAGCGGCGGCAGATGCAGATGATCTTTCAGGATCCCTTTGCCTCGCTCAATCCGCAGATGAACCTCGCCGATCAAGTGGCCGAGCCGATGCGGAATTACGGCACCCATTCGGGATCGGCGATGATGGACCGGGTGGCGATGCTCTTCGACCGGGTGGAGCTGCCGCGCAGCTTCATGCGCCGATTCCCGCACGAGCTGTCTGGCGGGCAGCGGCAACGGATCGCCATCGCCCGGGCGCTGGCGCTGAACCCCAAGCTGATCGTCTCGGACGAGGCGGTCTCGGCGCTGGACGTGTCGGTGCAGGCGCAGGTGCTGAACCTGATGATGGAATTGCAGGCGGAGATGGGGCTCTCCTATCTCTTCATCAGCCACGACATGGCGGTGGTCGAGCGGGTGAGCCACAAGGTGGGGGTGATGTATCTCGGGCGCATCGTCGAGATCGGCCCGCGCGCGGCGGTATTCGAGAATCCGCAGCACCCTTATACCCAAGCGCTGATGAAGGCGGTGCCGATTGCCGACCCGCATATGCGGAAATCCGAAAAGGATCTGAATTTCAAACCGATTCCCTCGCCCATTCACCCGGTGGGCTATGAGCCCGAGCCCAATGTTTATGATGAGGTGGCGCCGGGGCATTTCGTGCTGACCTCGGATAGCGGCTACTAGGGGAGAGGCGCGGGGCTCCGCCCCCGCGACCCCCGTTCCGCTCGCGCTCGTTGACAGGGGCGCTGCGTATGAAAAGGGGGGCGTTGCCCCTCGCGCGACGGGGCGCGCTCACCCGAGTATTTCCGGAAAGATGAACCTGGCTTTTGTGAGGGAAATTTGGGCGGGGTCGGTCTTCGGATGCCGGCTATGCGGCGGGCGCTCTTGCGGGCCGCTCGGGGCGGGCTTAGGTCATTGGTGAACGAACAAAGGACCCCCAAATGCCGACCCGCCTGTCCCCGCGCGAGATCCTCGCGCATCTGGTGAGCTTTCCCACCGTCAGCCGCGATACCAACCTGCCGCTGATCGACTGGGTGGAGGGCTATCTGGGCAAGCACGGCATCGACAGCCACCGCCATTACAAAGAGGCCGAGCCCGATCTCAAGGCGGCGCTCTTTGCCCATGTGGGGCCGGCGGAGGAAGGCGGCGTGGTGCTCTCGGGGCATACGGATGTGGTGCCGGTCGACGGGCAGGAATGGACCTCCGATCCCTGGACACTGACCGAACGCGACGGGCGGCTCTACGGGCGCGGTTCCACCGATATGAAGGGCTTTGACGCGCTGGCGATCTGGGCGCTGGTCGAGGCGAAGCATCGCGGCGTGATGCGGCCCCTGCAACTGGCGCTGACCTATGACGAAGAGATCGGCTGCACCGGCGCCGCCGATCTGGTGGCGGCGATGCAGGGTGTGGTGCCCAAGGCGGCCTCGGCGATCATCGGCGAGCCGACGATGATCAAGGCGGTGACCGGTCACAAGGGCGGGGTGAATTTCTGGATCCATGTGCATGGGGTCGAGGTGCACAGCTCGATCCTGCATACCGGCGTCTCGGCGATCATGTGGGGCGCGAAGCTCATCGAATGGGCCAATGCGCAGAACGCCGCAAATGCCGCCGCCAAGCCCGGCGAGATCGCCGCGCTCTTCGATCCGCCTTACACCAACGTGCATGTGGGCCAGATCCATGGCGGCACCGCGCACAACATCACCGCCAAGGATTGCGCATTCGGCATGAGCTTTCGCGTCATCCCCGGCGAAGACCCGGAGGATTGGGCGCGGCGTCTGATGGAGGCGGTGACCGCGCTGGAGGCAGAGATGAAGGCGGTGCATCCCGATGCCTGGATCGAGGTCACGCGGATGTTCGATCTGCCGCCGCTTAAACCCACCGAGGGCAACAGCGCCGAGGAACTGGTGCGTCAGGTCACCGGCGACAACGGTGTGATGCAGGTGAGCTACGGCACCGAGGCCAGCCATTTTCAGGCCGGCGGCTACGACGCGGTGGTCTGCGGACCGAGCGACATCACCATCGCCCACAAGCCCGACGAATATATCGAGATCTCGCAGCTCGACGCCGGGCAGCGCTTTATGGACGGGCTGCTGGAGCGGTTGCGATGATCTTTCCGTTCCGCGACGAGGGGCCCGTCGAGCACGATGGCCCGCTGCCCGAGGCCTGCGATCTCGCGGTGATCGGCGGCGGGGTGATCGGCATCTCGACGGCGCTTTACGCGGCGCGGGCAGGGCTGAACGTGGTGCTGCTGGAAAAGGGCCGGGTGGCCGCCGAGCAGAGCTCGCGCAACTGGGGCTGGATCCGGGTGCAGGGCCGCGACATGGCCGAGATCCCGATCGCGCTTGAGGCGCAGGATCTCTGGCCGCAGCTCGACGCGGACTGCGGCGGGCGGCTCGGCGTGAAACAGGTGGGGGTGAGCTATCTCGCCCGCAGCGACAAGGAGATGGCGGGCTTTGCCGGCTGGTTGGAAGAGGCCAGACCGCTCGGCGTGTCGTCCTGCCTGCTGGATGCCGAAGAAACCAGAACGTTGCTCGGCGCCGAAGACAGCCCCTGGGTCGGCGCGCTGCATACGCCCACCGACATGAAGGGCGAGCCCTGGGTGGCGGTGCCGGAGCTGGCGCGGCTCGCGAGTTCCGAGGGCGCCACGATCCGCGAGCGCTGTGCCGTGCGCGGGCTCGACATGCAGGGCGGCAGGGTCGCCGGGGTCGTCACCGAAAAGGGCCGCATCGCCTGCGCGCAGGTGGTGCTGGCGGGCGGGGCGTGGTCCTCGCTCTTCCTGCGCCGGCACGGGGTGCGCATCCCGCAACTCTCGGTGCGCTCCACCGCCATGGCGACGGAGCGGCTGCCGCAGGGGGTGAACACCGCGGCGGTGGACGATGCGCTGGCCTTTCGTCCGCGCGACGATGGCGGCTACACGCTGGCGCCGGCAGGGTTTGCCGAGCTCTTCATCGGGCCGGATGCGTTTCGCGGGCTCAAGACCTATCTGCCGCTGGCGATCTCGGGCGATTTCGACGTGCATCTGCGAGCGCCGGCGCCGGCAGGCTATCCGGATGCCTGGGGCACGCCGCGCCGCTGGGGCGACGGTGACGAGACGCCTTTCGAGCGCATGCGCATTCTCTCTCCCGAGCCCAACGCCGCCAAGGTCGCCGAGATGCGCCGGCGGTTCGGGCAGCATTTCCCGCAGATGGGCGAGGTGCCCTTGCAGGCCGCCTGGGCCGGGATGATCGACGTGATGCCCGATGTGGTGCCGGTGGTCGACCGGGTGCCGGAGCTGCCGGGGCTGAACGCGGTCACCGGCATGTGCGGCCACGGGTTCGGCATCGGCCCCGCCTTCGGGCGCATCGCCGCAGACATGGCGCAGGAGCGCGATCCCGGCCACGATCTGAACCGCTTCCGCATCACGCGCTTTTCCGACGGGTCGAAACTGATCCCCGGACCCAATATCTGACATCCAATCAGGCCGCGCTTGCCGCCCGCACCGGGCGGTGGCAGGCTTTTCGCAAGATACGACAACAGGAGCCAAAGACATGCCCGTCAAGAACCGTTTCGCCGAGTTGCAGGACGAAATCACCGCCTGGCGACGCGATTTCCACGAAAACCCGGAGATCCTCTTCGACACCCACCGCACCGCCGGCATCGTCGCTGAAAAGCTGCGCGAATTCGGTTGCGACGAGGTGACCGAGGGCATCGGCCGCACCGGTGTGGTCGGCGTCATCAAGGGCAAGGCCAGCGGCTCGGGCAAGGTGATCGGGCTGCGCGCCGATATGGATGCGCTCCCGATCCACGAGGCGACGGGGCTCGACTATGCCTCCAAGACTCCGGGCGCCATGCATGCCTGCGGTCATGACGGCCACACCGCCATGCTGCTGGGGGCGGCGAAATACCTCTCCGAGACGCGCAATTTCGACGGCACCGTGGTGGTGATTTTCCAACCCGCCGAAGAGGGCGGCGGCGGCGGGCGCTTCATGTGCGAGGATGGGCTGATGGAGCGCTGGGGCATCCAGGAGGTCTACGGCATGCACAACTGGCCCGGCGTGCCCACAGGGCAGTTCGCCATCCGGCCCGGCGCCTTCTTTGCCGCCACCGATCAGTTCGAGATCACCGTGCACGGCAAGGGCGGTCACGCCGCCAAGCCGCATCAGGCCACCGACCCTCTGGTGACATCGGCGCATGTGGTGACCGCGCTGCAAAGCATCGTCAGCCGCAATTCCGACCCCGACGATCAGATGGTGATCTCTGTCACCTCGATCGAAAGCTCGTCGAAGGCCTTCAACGTGATCCCCGCCGCCGTCACCATGCGCGGCACCATGCGCACCATGTCGAAGGCGAACCGGGACCTTGGCGAGGAGCGGATCAAGGCCCTGGTCGCCGCCACTGCGCAGGCGCTCGGCTGCGAGGCCGAAATCAAATGGATTCCGGGCTATCCGGCGATGGTCAACAGCGAGGCTCAGACCGAGTTCGCCGCCGATGTGGCCGAAGCGATTGCCGGCGCCTGCGAGCGGGATGCGCCGATCACCATGGGCGGCGAGGATTTCGCCTATATGCTCGAAGAACGCCCCGGCGCCTATATCCTCGTGGGCAACGGCCCCTCTGCCGATGTTCACAACCCCGAGTACAACTTCAACGACGAGGCAATTCCCGCAGGCTGTTCGTGGTGGGCCGAGGTCGTGGAGCGGCGGATGCCTGCCTGAGGGTTGGGCAGATGACGCTCGCTCACGAAAAGGTCAAAAAGATTCTGTAGGTTACATTTTTATTCTAACATTCAGATGTGTACCATCTAGGGGACCGGCGCGGCGTCACACCCGCGCCGGTTCTGTGTTCAACCCATGTTACAAGGGATCTCATCCGACATGCGCAAGGTTCTCCTCTCAGCTTTGATCGCTGCCGTTCCCGCCACGATGGCACTGGCGCAAACCGCCGAAAACGAAACCGTCAAGGCGCGCCGCGCCTTCTACACCATGCTTGGCTTTGAAATGGGCGGTCTTGCCGCCATGGCGCAGGGCAAGGTCGAGTACGACGCCGAAGCCGCACAGGCCCACGCCGCCGATATGGTCACGCTGACCGGGCTTCACACGGCGGATTTCTATGCGCCGGGCACCTCCAAGGACGATCTGCCGGGCGAGACCCGGGCGCTGCCGGTGATCTGGGAAGACATGGGCGCGTTCCAGGAAAAGGGTCAGGCCTTTGGCGCCGCCCTGGCAGAGCTCAACACCGCCGCGGGCGGTGGGCTCGACGCGCTGCGCCCCGCCGTGGGCAAGCTCGGCGGCGCCTGCAAGGCCTGCCACGACGATTTCCGCGCCGCGGATTTCTGAGCCGTGAGCATTGCCGAAAACACCGGCCGGGGGGCAGCGCCCTCCGGTTCCGGAGACCAGCTCTGGGATCCGGTCGTGCGCGTCCTGCACTGGGCGCTGGTGATCGCCTTTGCCGCCGCCTGGGGGCTGGGCAAGTTCGGGCCGTCGCAGATGACGCTGCATTTCTATGCCGGCTACACCGTCGCCGGGATCGTGCTGCTGCGCGTGGTCTGGGGCTTTGTCGGGCCGCGCACCGCGCGGTTTGCGAGCTTTGTGAAGGGGCCGCGCGCGGTGCTGGCTTATGCGCGCCAGATGCCCGCGCGCAAGCCGTCCAATAGCTGGGGGCACAATCCGGTGGGCGCGCTCTTTGTCGTGGGTGTGCTGTTTGTGCTCGCCTTGCAGGTGCTCTCGGGGCTGCTGGCCGATCCGGAGGATTACGTCAATGTCGGGCCGCTGGCGCAATATGTCTCGGCGGATATCACCCGCAAGGCGCTGGCGCTGCACGAACCGCTCTCGACGCTGCTGCTGATCATGGTGATCGGCCATATCGCCGCCATCGGGTTTTACCGCCGCTGGAAGGGCGAAGACCTGATCACCCCGATGATCACCGGTCGCAAGAAAGGGTAAGGCGGGATTTCCCGCCGCCCGTTTCCCCGCTCAGACCTCGGATTTCGCCTTGGCCTTGCGCGGCTTGGCAGCTTTTTTCTCGGCGGTTTTCGCCTTTGCCTTGGGCTTTTCGGCCGCCGCCTTCGCCTTGGCGCCGGCCTTCTTCGCCGCCGGCTTGCGCTTGGGTTTCGGCGCGGCGTCGCTCAGGCTGGCGCTGGCCTCGGCCCAGTGCAGGGCCTGCTTGCCCTCTGGGCAGCCTTCGTTGAGCCACAGGAAATAGGCCGCTTCGGCGATCTGGGCCTCGGTGGGGGCGGCAGTGCTCATCCGCATCTTCCTCATCTTTAAAGTGAGTCGTAAAGCCGGTGAAAAACCGGAGGGTGTCAGTGTGCCACAGCCATGTCGCGGGGCAATGACGCGGCGGCATCCTTGCTGCGCGGCGTGACGATTTGCCCAACGGGATGGCACAGCCCGGCGCTTTGGGCTAAAGCCCGGGCAAAGCCGTTCGGAGACCAGGCGTGACGCAAAGAGCCAATATCATCTGCATCAAATGGGGCACGGCCTTTGGCCCGGAATATGTCAACCGCCTCTATTCCGGGGTGCGGCGGCACATGTTGCGCCCGATCCGGTTCTTCTGCATGACCGAACATGCCGAGGGTCTGCACCCGGATGTGGAGATCCTGCCGCTGCCGATCGAGCCCTTTGCCGAGCCCATGGCCGCCGCGCTCGCGGTGGCGAACCGGCAGGGGGCGATGCGCAAGGTGTCGCTCTTCCGGCCCGGGCTGGTGCCGGATCTGGAGGGGCCGTTCCTCGGCTTCGACCTGGATGTGGTGATCACCGGATCGCTCGACGAGATCCACGATCTGGCGCCCGGCACCGTGGCGATGCGCCACGACTGGACGGAAAAGCGCAAGGGCCGGCCCACCGGTCACGGCTCGGTCTTCCGCTTCGATCCGGCCCAGCACGGGTTTCTCTACGAGGATCTGGCGGCCAATGCCTATGCAGAGGTGGAAAAGGCGCGCGGCTCCGAGCAGCGCTATACCAGCCACAAGGCGATGGATCGCGGCGTTTTCACCTATATCCCCGAGCCCTGGGTGGTGTCGTTCAAGTATGACTGCAACCCGTTCCCGGGAAACTGGTTGCACGCGCCGCGCCTGCCGGACGACGCCCGCGTCGTCTGCTTCCACGGGCATCCGAAAATGACCGAGGCGCTCGACGGTTACAGCGGCAGCTTCATCCGCCATTCCAAGCCCTGCGACTGGCTGCGCGAGCACTGGATAGAGCGGGCGGTCGCCGATCTCGGCCCGGACTGGGCCTGAGCGGCTTCGAAGGCTTGCCCCGCCCCGCGCGGGCAGGGTAAGAGCGAGGCCACGAAAGAAGTCTGAGGGAAGGGCAGTGCGCATGCGTCGCGTCGTTGTTACCGGGCTGGGGCTGGTCACACCCCTGGCAGACGGTGTGGAAAAGAGCTGGGAACGGATCCTTGACGGGCAGTCGGGCGCCGGCCCGATCACCGGGTTCGATCCCGAGGGGCTGGTCACGACCTATGCCTGCGAAGTGCCGCTTGGCGACGGGTCGGACGGCACCTTCAATGCCGACACCTACATGGAGCCGAAGGAGCAGCGCAAGGTCGACACCTTCATCCTCTTCGGCATGGCCGCCGCCGATCAGGCGGTGAAGGATTCCGGCTGGATGCCCACCGACAAGGAAGAGCTCGAACGCACCGGCGTTCTGATCGGTTCCGGCATCGGCGGGCTGAATTCCATCGCCAACACCGCCGTGATGATGGAGGCCAAGGGCCCGCGCCGCGTGTCGCCCTTCTTTGTGCCCGGCGCGCTGATCAACCTGATTTCCGGTCAGGTGTCGATCCGCTACGGCTTCAAGGGGCCGAACCATTCGGTGGTGACCGCCTGTTCCACCGGCGCCCATGCCATCGGCGACGCGATGCGGCTGATCAAATACGGCGATGCCGACGTGATGGTCGCGGGCGGCGCCGAGGCGGCGATCTGCAAGATCGGCATCGCCGGCTTTAACGCCTGCAAGGCGCTCTCGACCAAGCGCGCCGACGATCCGCAAAAGGCCAGCCGGCCCTATGACGCCGACCGCGACGGGTTCGTTATGGGCGAGGGCGCGGGCATCGTCGTGCTGGAGGAATACGAGCACGCCAAGGCGCGCGGCGCCAAGATCTATGCCGAAGTGCTTGGCTATGGCCTCTCGGGCGACGCCTATCACATCACCGCGCCCTCCGAGGATGGCGAGGGCGGCGAGCGCTCCATGCGCGCGGCGCTGAAATCCGCCGGGCTGAGCCCGGAAGACATCGACTATATCAACGCGCATGGCACCTCGACCATGGCCGACACGATCGAGCTTGGCGCGGTCGAGCGGCTGCTGGGCGATCACGCGGCCAATGTCACCATGTCCTCCACGAAATCCGCCACCGGCCACCTTCTGGGGGCGGCGGGCGCGATTGAGGCGATCTTTTCGATCCTGGCGATCCGCGATCAGGTCGCGCCGCCGACGATCAACCTCGACAACCCGGCGGTGGAGACCCCCATCGACCTGGCGCCCAATGCCAAGCGCGAACGCAAGATCACCCATGCGCTGTCGAACTCCTTCGGATTCGGCGGGACCAATGCCAGCGTGATCTTCGGAAAGGCCGAATAAATGTGGCGAAGCGTCGCCTCCAACGCGCTGACCTTTCTGGTGGTGCTGGTCTTCCTGTTCGGCGGTGTGCTGATCTGGGCGCAGAACGAGTATTCGGCGGAAGGCCCGCTGGATGCGGCGATCTGCCTTCAGGTCAATCGCGGCAGCAATTTCACCCGCGTCTCCGAGGATCTGGAGGGACAGGGCGCGATCTCGTCGGGCACGATCTTTCGCCTCGGCGCGGATTATGCCGACAAGACAGGGGATCTCAAGGCGGGCTCCTACCTGGTGCCCGAGCGCGCCTCGATGTCGGAGATCACCGAGATCGTCACCCGTGGCGGCGCCTCGACCTGCGGCACCGAGGTGGTCTACCGCATCGGCGTGACCCGCGCAGAGGTGCAGGTGCGCGAGCTCGATCCGTCCGTCGGGCGCTATGAGGAGGTGCTGGAATTCGATCCCGGCGCCGAAGAGATCCCGGCCGCCTATGAGGATTTCAAATCCGCTGTCGGCACCCGTTTCCGCATCGCGCTGGCCGAAGGCGTGACGAGCTGGCAGGTCGTCGAGGAGCTGAAACAGGTTGATGTGCTGGAGGGCGAGGTGGCCGAGCTACCCGTAGAGGGCTCGCTGGCGCCCGACAGCTACGAGGTGGTTGTGGGCGACGACCGCGCCGGGCTGATCGAGCGCATGCAGAACGCGCAGGAGGTCATCCTCGCCAATGCCTGGGCGAACCGCGCCGATGGGCTGCCCTACGAGACGCCGGAGGAGGCGCTCACCATGGCCTCCATCGTCGAAAAGGAGACTGGCGGCGCAGAGGAACGCCCGCTGGTGGCCAGCGTTTTCGTCAACCGGCTAGAGCGCGGCATGCGGCTGCAAACGGACCCGACAGTGATCTATGGCATTACCCAGGGGCAGGGTCCGCTGGGGCGTGGGCTGCGCCAGTCCGAGCTTCGCCGCGAGACGCCCTACAATACCTATGTGATCGCCGGTCTGCCGCCGACGCCCATCGCCAACCCGGGCCGCGCCAGTATCGAGGCGGCGCTGAACCCGGCGGACTCCGATTACATCTATTTCGTCGCCAAGACCCTGGATCCTGCGGATGGGCACAATTTCGCGGAAACGCTCGACGCGCATAACCGCAATGTCGCCGCCTATCGCCGGCTCGAGGCGGAGCAGGCCAACCAGTAAGGCGCCCGCCCGCATTCGGGGCAGGTCAGAGAACCGCGGGCGGGATCGGGCAACCGGTTCCGCCCGTTGACGTTTCTCAGGCTTGGGGGCGCGCGCAGGCTCTGCTAAGGCAGGGCCATGTCGCAGGATCGGATCGTTCTTATCGCCACGGTGATCGTGGCCCTGAGCGGGGTGCTCTGGGGGGTCTATTGGCTGCCGGTGCGCGCCATGGTGGCGCGCGGCCTGCCCGGCGCTTGGGGCACGGTGTTTGCCACCGGTGTGGCAACGCTGGTGCTGGGTCCGCTGGTGCTGCCGCGCTGGCGCGATCTGATCCGGGCAGGGCCCGTGGCGCTCTGCGCCATCGCAATCGCGGGGGCGGCCTTCACGCTCTATTCCATCGGGCTGGTCTATGGCAGGGTGGCGATCATCATCCTGCTCTATTTCCTCACCCCTGTCTGGAGCACGCTGATCGGCCGCTATGTCATGGGCTGGCACACGCCGGTGCTGCGCATCGCGGCGGTCGGGCTGGGGCTTCTCGGCCTGGTGGTGATGTTGAGCGCCGGCGGCGAGGCGCCGTTGCCACGCGGTGCGGGCGAGTGGATGGCACTGATCTCCGGGCTGATGTGGTCGCTCGGCACCACGGGCATCCGCGCCAGATCGACGCTCGGGCCGCTGCCGGCGTCCTTCGTCTTTGCCGCGGGGGCGACGGTGACCGGGCTGACGCTGGCGCCGGTCTTCGATCCCTGGCCCGAGGGCCTGTCGCCCTGGGCGGATCCCGTGCTGATCGGGCTGGCACTGGGGACGGGCGTTGTCTGGTGGGGGCTATCGCTGGTCCTGCTGATGTGGGCGACGCTGCGGCTCGACCCGGCGCGGGTGGGCATTTTGTTGCAGGCCGAGGTGCTGGTCGGTGCGCTTTCGGCGGCGCTGCTGGCGGGCGAGCATCTGCACCCGCTTGAGATCGCCGGCGGCGCGCTGGTGGTCGCGGCGGGCCTGCTGGAGGTCTGGCCGGTGCGGCGGCGGGCGCGGGTCGAGTAGGTTGGACGGTGGGCAGGATTGCCCACCCTACAGAGAGCGTCTGCAACCGCCGGGGATCGTGGGAGCGGCGCTGGTGGTCTGGCGGGGGCGGCGGCGGGCGCGGATCATTTAGACGCATGGTGGGCAGATTGCCCACCTTGTAACGCAGGCTGACGGCACCGGGGATATGTCTGGACAGGACGGGCGCGATGCCGCTATAGAGCCGCCATGACCACGCAAGCGACCCTCATCCGGATTTGCTGCATTACCTGCTGACATCTGTCGGGTCCTTCCGACAAACGGCGGGCCGGTCTTCTATTCCCATCCAGAACCGAAGTTGCTACTCCCGCCGCGACCCTGTGCCAAGGAGCGCGCTATGGACATCTGGCTGACCAATTCCCGCACCCGCAAGAAGGAGCGTTTCGAGCCCATCGACGCGGAGAATGTGCGGATCTATGTCTGCGGCCCCACGGTCTATGACCGGGCGCATCTGGGCAATGCCCGGCCCGCCATCGTCTTCGACGTGCTGTTCCGGCTGATGCGGCAGGTCTACGGGCCCGATCACGTCACCTATGTGCGCAACTTCACCGATGTGGACGACAAGATCAACGCGCGGGCCGAGGCCTCGGGGCGCAGCATCGGCGAGATCACCGCCGAGACCACGCAATGGTATCTCGACGATATGGCCGCCGTGGGAGTGATGCAGCCCACCCATATGCCGCGCGCCACCGAATATATCGCTCAGATGATCGCGATGATCTCGGACCTGATCGAGCGCGGCCATGCCTATGAGGCCGAGGGCCATGTGCTCTTTGCGGTGGAGAGCTACACGCAATATGGCGCGCTGTCGGGCCGTTCGGTCGACGACATGATCGCCGGCGCAAGGGTCGAGGTGGCGCCCTACAAGCGCAACCCGATGGATTTCGTGCTGTGGAAACCGTCCTCGCCGGAGCTGCCGGGCTGGGAGAGCCCCTGGGGCCGCGGGCGTCCGGGCTGGCATATCGAGTGCTCGGCGATGAGCTACGAACTGCTGGGGGCAACCTTCGACATCCATGGCGGCGGCAACGACCTGATGTTCCCGCATCACGAGAACGAGATCGCCCAGAGCTGCTGCGCCCATCCCGAGGGCGGCTTTGCCAGGGTCTGGCTGCACAATGAGATGTTGCAGGTCGAGGGCAAGAAGATGTCCAAGAGCCTGGGCAATTTCTTCACCGTGCACGATCTGCTGGAGGGCCATGACGGGTTGCCCGGCGTGCCGGGTGAGGTGATCCGTTTCGTGATGCTCTCGACGCATTATCGCCGACCGATGGACTGGACGGCGGAGAAGGCGGCGCAGGCGGAGGCGGTGCTGCGCAAATGGCGCGGGCTGGTGGACGGTGTCGAGGCCGGGCCGGTGCCCGAGGCGGTGCTGGCGGCGCTGGCCGACGATCTCAACACCGCCGGCGCGATTGCCGAGCTGCACCGGCTGGCGGGTGCCGGTGAGGCCCCGGCCCTGAAGGCCGGGGCGGGTCTGCTCGGCTTGCTGGAGCCGGAGCTGGGCGCCTGGGCCGAGGCCTCGGTGGATCTCTCGGGGCTGACGGCGCGGCTGGCGGAGCTGCGCGCACAGGCGATGCAGAGCAAGGATTTCTCCGAGGTGGACCGGATGAAGGCGGCGCTGATCGACGCGGGCGTCGAGGTGCGCATGTCGAAAGCCGGGGTGGAGCTGCTGCCCGGCGCCGGGTTTGACGCGGCGAAGCTGGAGGGCCTGTCGTGAGGCCGGGCAACTCTTTTCGAAAAGAGTTGCAAATTCCTTCGAAGGAATTTGCTGCGATGTTGGTGCGCGCGGTGCACTTGACCGGCGCGGCAGCAGATGGCCTGGCCAGCGGGGAGTATTTGCGGAAAGATGAAAGGAGGGGGCGTCATGGCTAAGGAGCGCCTCTATCTCTACGACACCACCCTGCGCGACGGGCAGCAGACCCAGGGGGTGCAGTTCTCCACCGGGGAAAAGCTGCGTATCGCGGAGGCGCTGGATGCGCTCGGGGTCGATTATATCGAGGGCGGCTGGCCCGGCGCCAACCCCACCGACAGCGCGTTTTTCGACACGGTGGAGGCGACGCGCGCCACCATGACCGCCTTTGGCATGACCAAGCGGGCCGGGCGTTCGGCGGAGAACGATGACGTGCTGGCCGCCGTGCTGAATGCCGGCACCAGGGCGGTCTGTCTGGTGGGCAAGACCCATGATTACCACGTCACCGCGGCGCTGGGGATCACGCTCGAGGAGAATATCGAGAATATCCGCGCCTCGCTTGCTCATATCGTGGCGCAGGGCCGCGAGGCGCTGTTCGATGCGGAGCATTTCTTCGATGGCTGGAAGGCGAATGCACCCTATGCGCTGGAGTGCCTGAAAGCCGCCCTTGAGGCCGGTGCGCGCTGGATCGTGCTTTGCGACACCAATGGCGGCACGCTGCCGCATGAGATCCATGACATCGTGAAAGAGGTGATCGCCGGCGGTATCCCCGGCGCACGGCTGGGCATCCACACCCATAACGACACCGAGAACGCGGTGGCGGGGTCGCTGGCGGCGGTGGATGCCGGCGTGCGGCAGATCCAAGGCACGCTGAACGGGCTGGGCGAGCGCTGCGGCAATGCCAATCTCACCTCGCTGATCCCGACGCTGCGGCTCAAGGAACCCTATGCCCGCGCCTATGACATCGGCGTGAGCGGCGAGGCGCTGGAGGGGCTGACTCAGACCTCGCGCATGCTCGACGAAGTGCTGAACCGCGTGCCGATGCGGCAGGCGCCCTATGTGGGGTCCTCGGCCTTTGCCCACAAGGCGGGGCTGCATGCCAGCGCCATCCTCAAGGATCCGACGACCTACGAGCATATCGACCCGGGCGCGGTGGGCAATCGCCGCGTCATTCCGATGTCGAACCAGGCCGGGCAGTCGAACCTGCGCCGCCGGCTCGCCGAGGCGGGGTTCGAGGTGGAGAAGGGCGATCCGGCGCTGCCGCGCATCCTCGAGACCATCAAGGCGCGCGAGGCCGAGGGCTATACCTACGATACCGCGCAGGCCAGTTTCGAGCTGCTGGCGCGGGAAGAGCTGGGCCGACTGCCGGAGTTCTTCGAGGTCAAGCGCTACCGGGTCACCATCGAGCGGCGCAAGAACAAGTATGACAAGATGGTCTCGCTCTCCGAGGCGGTCGTGGTGGTCAAGGTCGACGGGGTGAAGAAGCTCTCGGTCTCCGACAGTCTAGATACCGACGGTCACGATCGCGGGCCGGTGAACGCGCTCTCCAAGGCGCTGGCCAAGGATCTCGGCCCCTATCAGGCGGTGATCGACGATATGCGGCTGGTGGATTTCAAGGTGCGCATCACCCAGGGCGGCACCGAGGCGGTGACCCGCGTGATCATCGACAGCCAGGATGGCGCGGGCCGGCGCTGGCAGACCGTGGGGGTGAGCGCGAACATAGTGGATGCGTCTTTCGAGGCGCTGCTCGACGCGGTGCGCTGGAAGCTGATCCGCGATTGCGGAGAGACTGCGTGATGGATCTGCCGGCGGAGTTCCTGACGCTGTACAGCCGGCTCGACCGGCAGGGGCCGGGCCTCTCCGGCGATGTGATCTGGGCACTGGAGCGGCTCGGGCTCTCGGGTCCGCTCGCGGTCTGCGATGCGGGCTGCGGCACCGGCGCCGATTGCGAGACGCTGGCCCGCGCGTTGCCCCGGGCGCGGATCGAGGGCGTGGAGGCTGTGCCGGCCTTTGTCGCGGCGGCGCAGCCCCGGCTGGCGGATCTGCCCAACGCGACTGTGCGTGTGGGCGATATGGGCGCGCTGGAGGGGCCCTACGATCTGATCTGGTCGGCAGGCGCGATCTATTTCCTCGGCGTGACCGAGGGGCTGCGTGCCTGGCGCGAGGCGCTGGCGCCGGGCGGGGCGGTGGCGTTTTCGCAAGGCGTTCTGCTCGGCGAGGACGAGCCGCAGGCGGTGCGCGATTTCTGGGCGCCGGAGCCGGGGATCACCACCTGCGAGGGCGTGCTGGAACAGGTCTCCGACGCCGGCTTCGAGGTGATCGACAGCAAGCTGCTCATCGGCGCGCCCTGGGCCGCCTATTACGACAGCCTGTCTGTGCAGATCGCGGCGCTGCGCCCGGGTGCGAGCGCGGCGATGGCCGGGGTGCTGGACGGCGCGGATCGGGAAATCGCGCTTTGGCGGCAGGCGCCGGAGCGCATCGCCTATCTTCTGGTGCTGGCGCGGCCCCGCTGACCCTTTCCTTTGCAGCGCAAGCGGCTTAGGTGCAGCGCATGGAATTCGATGACGATCTGACCGCATGCGCCAGCCTCGTGGAGCGCGGCGACCCCGACCGCTTCGCCGCCGCCATGGCGGCGCCGGTGCCGGCGCGCGCGGTGCTGTTCCCGCTCTATGCCTTCAATCTCGAGGTCGCGCGCGCGCCCTGGGTCACGCAGGAAAGCACCATCGCCGAGATGCGGCTGCAATGGTGGCGCGACGCGTTGGAGGAGATCCGGGGCGGCGGCAAGGTGCGGCGGCATGAGGTTGTGACGCCGCTTTCCCGCGTGCTCGATGCCGAGAGCGCGGCGCTGCTCGACCGGCTGGTTGGCGCCCGGCGCTGGGACATCTACCGCGATCCGTTCGAGGATGCGGCGCATTTCACCCGCTATCTCGAAGAGACCTCCGGCCACCTGCTGCTTGCCGCCGGTCGTGCGCTTGGCGGCATGCCGGAGGCGGTGGCGCGGGATGCGGGCTATGCGGCGGGGCTGGCGCAGTTCCTGCGCGCGGTGCCGGAGCTCGAAGCCAACGGGCGCGTGCCGCTGGTGGATGGCCGTCCGGAGGCGGTGGCGGGACTGGCGCAGGAAGGGCTGGCGCGGCTGGCGCGGGCGCGCAAAGGTCTGGGGGAGGTGGCGCGCCCGGCGCGGGCGGCGCTGCTGGCGGGCTGGCAGGCCGGGCCGCTGCTGCGGCAGGCGGCGCAGGCGCCGGGCAGGGTGGCCGAAGGCACGCTTCAGCTCTCGGAATTCCGCCGCCGCGCCCGTCTTTTGCGGCTGGCGGCGACCGGCGGGATCTAAGACACCGTCCCACGAAAAAGGCCGCCCCGGGAGGCGGCCTTTTGTCTGTGCCGTGAGCGGCGCTCAGCGGTTTTCGATATCCACGTATTCGCGGATGGTGTTGCCGAGATAGAGCTGGCGCGGACGGCCGATCTTGTGCTGCGGATCGGCGAGCTGCTCTTTCCACTGCGACACCCAGCCGACGGTGCGCGACAGCGCAAAGATCGGCGTGAACATGGAGGTCGGGAACCCCATCGCTTCGAGAATGATGCCCGAATAGAAATCGACATTCGGGAACAGTTTCTTCTCGGCGAAATAGGGATCGGCCAGCGCCTGCTGTTCGAGCTCCTTCGCGGTGGCGAGGATCGGGTTGTTCTCGATCCCCATCAGGTCGAGCACCTCGTCGGCGGATTGCTTCATCACCGTCGCGCGCGGGTCGAAGTTCTTGTAGACGCGGTGGCCGAAGCCCATCAGGCGGAACGGGTCGTTCTTGTCCTTGGCGCGGGCGATATATTCCGGGATCTTGTCCGGCGAGCCGATCTCTTTCAGCATCTCCAGGCAGGCCTGGTTGGCGCCACCATGGGCGGGGCCCCAGAGGCAGGCGATGCCGGCGGCGATGCAGGCGAAGGGGTTGGCGCCCGAGGACGAGGCCAGACGCACCGTCGAGGTCGAGGCGTTCTGCTCGTGATCGGCGTGCAGGGTAAAGATCCGGTCCATGGCGCGGCTCAGGATCGGGTCGACGTCGTAACGCTCTGCCGGCACCGAGAAGCACATGTGCAGGAAGTTCGCCGCGTAATCGAGATCGTTGCGCGGATACACGAAGGGCTGGCCGATGGAGTATTTATAGGCCATCGCCGCGATGGTCGGCATCTTGGCGATCAGCCGGTGGCTGGCGATCTCGCGCTGGCGCGGGTCGCTGATATCGGTGCTGTCGTGATAGAAGGCCGACATGGCGCCGACCACACCCACCATGGTTGCCATCGGATGCGCATCGCGGCGGAAGCCGCGGAAGAAGTTGTGCATCTGCTCGTGGATCATGGTGTGGCGGGTGATGGTGTTCTCGAAATGCTCGAGTTCCGCCGCCGAGGGCAGCTCGCCATAAAGCAGCAGGTAGCAGACTTCCAGATAGTGCGACTTTTCCGCCAGCTGGTCGATCGGATAGCCCCGGTGCAGCAGCTCGCCCTTGTCACCGTCGATGAAGGTGATGGTGCTGTCGCAGCTTGCGGTCGAGGTGAAGCCGGGATCGTAGGTGAAGACGCCCGCCTGCGCATAGAGCTTGCGGATGTCGATTACGTCCGGGCCGGCGGTCGGCGAATAGACCGGCAGCTCGACGCTTTTGTCGTCGATTGTCAGCGTCGCGGATTTCGTCGGAGTGTCAGCCATGCTTTTGCGTTCCTTTCGAAAAGGCCTGGGCGCAGGGTGCGCCGCGGCGGTCTATTTCTTTCTCACATGGCCTAACGAGCCGTTTCAGGAAACGCTCTTTCAGGCCTTTACCCCGTCTCAGAGGTTGCTGCGTGCTCGATCCGGCGGATTGTCTCGTCTTTCCCGAGCACAAGCATCATGTCGAAAACGCTCGGAGTCACCGCGCGCCCCGCAAGCGCAGCGCGCAGGGGTCCGGCAAGCTTGCCGAATTTCGTCCCCTGATCCTCTGCGAATGCGGCCGTGGCAGCTTCGAGCTCTTCCCGCGACCAGCTAGCATTTTGCAGATGCGGCGTCAACGCAACCAGTATACCACGGGATACAGGGTCTAGCGCCTTCTGCGCCTTCTCGTCCGGCTCGATCGGCGTATCCGTCAGGATAAAGTTCGCTTTTTCAAGAAGTTCCGGGAACGTCTTGGCGCGCTCTTTCAGACAGTACATGCCGCGTGCCATACCGTCGCGCTGACCTTCGGTCAGGGGCGTTTCTCCGGTCACCGAGAGATAGGCGTCGATTTCTTGCAGCAGCGCAGCATCGTCCGAGGCGGCGATATGCTGGCCGCAGAGATTCTCCAGCTTCTTGAAATCGAACCGCGCCGGGGATTTTCCGATTCCCCCCAGATCGAACCATTCGGTCGCCTGTGCATCGGTAAAGAATTCGTCATCGCCATGGCTCCAGCCGAGCCGGGCGAGGTAATTGCGCATGCCCGCCGCCGGGTAGCCCATCTTCTGATATTCGTCGACGCCGAGCGCGCCGTGGCGTTTCGACAGCTTCTTGCCGTCCGGCCCGTGGATCAGCGGGATATGCGCCCAGACCGGCATGTCCCAGCCCATGGCGCTGTAGATGCCCATCTGCCGTGCCGCGTTGTTCAGGTGATCGTCCCCCCGGATCACATGGGTTACGCCCATGTCGTGGTCGTCGACGACGACCGCCAGCATATAGACCGGGGTGCCATCGGAACGTAACAGGATCATGTCGTCGAGCTGATCGTTGCGGATCACCACGCGGCCCTGCACCTGATCCTCGATCACCGTCTCGCCCTCCTGCGGCGTCTTCAGCCGGATCACATAGGGCGCATCGGGGTGGGTTGCCGGATCGGCATCGCGCCAGGGGCTCTGGAACAGGGTCGAGCGGCCCTCTTCCTTCGCTTTTTCGCGAAATGCCGAAATCTCCTCCTGGGAGGAGAAACACTTATAGGCCGCACCCTTGGCCAGCAGCTCCTGGGCCACCTCGGCATGGCGGGCGGCACCTTCGAACTGGCTGACCACATCGCCGTCATGGTCGAGCCCGAGCCAGTCGAGCCCCTTCAGAATCGCTGCGGTCGCCTCGGGGGTCGAGCGCGCGCGGTCGGTGTCTTCGATGCGCAGCAGGAATTTCCCGCCGCGGCCACGGGCGTAGAGCCAGTTGAACAGCGCCGTGCGCGCGCCGCCGATATGCAGGAAGCCGGTGGGCGACGGCGCGAAACGGGTGACGACGGACATGCGGATTAACCTCTCGGTAACCATGGAGGGGGTAGCGTTTGCGGCGTTCCTTAACCAGCGGACGGGGCAGGGGCAAGTATGCGGCAGATCGCAGCATGGCTCGCGGCAGGGCTTATCCGGCAGCGCGGGCATCTGTTTTCCTGGGCGCCGGTGGCGCTCGGTGGCGGGATCGGCCTGTACTTTGCGCTGCCCGCAGAGCCGCCGGTCTGGGGGCTGGTGCTGGCGGGCGGGGTCGGGGCGGCCCTGCTGGCGCTGTCGCGGCGGCTGGGGGTGGGGCACGCGCCCCTGGCCGTCGCCGCAGGGCTGATCGCGCTGGGGCTGGCGCTGGCCGGCGCGCGGGCGCATCTGCTGGCCGGGCCGCAGCTCGGCTTTCGCTATTACGGCCCGATCGAGGGGCGCATCACCGCCATCGACCGCTCTGCCTCGGACGCGCTGCGCCTCACGCTCGACCGGGTGGTGCTGGAGCGCATGGCGCCCGACGACACACCGACGCGCGTGCGCGTCTCGCTGCATGGCACACAGGGCTTTCACACACCGTTTCCCGGCGAGACGGTGATCCTGACCGGCCATCTCTCGCCGCCCGGCGGCGCGGTAGAGCCCGGCGGCTTCGATTTCCGCCGTCACGCCTGGTTTCTGCGGCTGGGCGCGGTCGGCTACACCCGCACGCCGCTGCTGCTTCTGGAGCCCGCACAGGGCGGCCAGCATGTGCTGCGCGCCCGCATGTGGCTCTCGGCGCGGGTGCAGGCGAAACTGCCTGGCGAGGCCGGCGCCTTTGCCGCCGCGATCATGACCGGCGACCGCTCCGGCATCGGACAGGAGGCGCTGGACGCGCTGCGCCACAGCAATCTGGCGCATCTTCTGGCGATCTCGGGCCTGCATATGGGGCTGCTCGCGGGCTTCGTCTTTTCCGCCACGCGGCTGGGCCTGCTGCTGCACCCGGTGAGCCGGCATTTCTGGCCGGGAAAAAAGCTCGCCGCCGGCGTCGCACTGGTCGCCGCTGCCGGCTATCTGGCGCTCTCGGGCGGCAATGTGGCGACAGAGCGCGCCTTTGTCATGGTGGCGGTGATGCTGATGGCGGTGATCTTCGACCGCCGGGCGCTGTCGCTGCGCGCCGTGGCGCTGGCGGCGCTGATCGTGCTGCTGCTGCGCCCCGAAGCGCTGCTCGGCCCGGGCTTTCAGATGTCCTTTGCCGCCACCGTCGCGCTGGTGAGCGTCTTCGGCCTCTTGCGCCGGCTCGCCATCGAGCGCCGGGCGCCGGGCTGGGCACGGCCCGTCATGGCGCTGGTGGTCTCCTCGGTCACCGCGTCGCTCGCCACCGCGCCCGTCGCCATGGCGCATTTCAACCTGCTGTCGCATTACGGGCTGGCCGCAAACCTTGCGGCGGTGCCGCTGATGGGCCTGCTGGTGGTGCCGATGGCGGTGGTGGCGGCACTGCTCATGCCGCTTGGGCTCGACGGGCTGGCGCTGGCGGTGATGCGTCCCGGGCTCGACTGGATCCTCGCGGTGGCGCGCACCGTCTCGGGATGGGAGGGGTCGCTCGGCCATATCGTCGCGCCGGGACCCTTGGTGTTGCCGCTGCTGGCGCTCGGCGGGCTCACGCTCTGCCTCTGGCAGGGGCGCGGCCGCTGGGCGGGGCTGGCCCCCATGGCGCTGGCAGCGGGGCTCTGGAGCCTCGCCGTGCGGCCCGACATCCTGATTGCCGATACCGGCACGCTGGTGGGCGCCATGACCGAGCGTGGCCGGGCGCTCTCGCGAGAAAGCGGGTCGGGGTTTCTCGCCGGGGTCTGGCTGGAGAATGACGGGCAGGCGGGCGGGCAGGAACAGGCCGCAGCGCTCTGGCCCGGCGGGCGCGAGAACCGCACTGCGCGGATCTCGCTGGCGGGGCTGCGCCTGACCCATCTTCAGGGCAAGCGCGCGGCGGGCGGTTTTTCCGGCTGCGACGAGCCAGAGCTGGTGGTCTCCAGCGTCGATCTGCCGGCGATGCCCGGCTGCGACATCTACGATCCGAAACGCCTGCGCGGCACCGGCGCCGTGGCGATCTGGCTGGAGCCCGAGGGGCCGCGCGTGCTAACCGCCGCAGGACGGCGGCTCTGGCACGGCACTCAATAGGTGCGGATCAGCCCGACAAGCTTGCCCTGCACCTTGACGGCGCCTACAGGCAGCACGCGCGGCTCATAGGCCGCATTGGCGGCCTCCAGTACGATCATCTCGCCCTTGCGGCGAAAGCGCTTCAGCGTCGCCTCATAGCCCTCGACCTGCGCAACCACGATATCGCCGGCCTCCGCAGAGGAGGTTTCGCGGATGATCACCACATCGCCATCGTTGATCCCGGCCTCGATCATGGAATCGCCTTTGACTTCAAGCGCATAGTGGCGGGCATTGCTGGAGAGCATGGCGCCGGGCACGGCGATGTTGGGCGGGTTGTCGGCAATGGACTGGATCGGTTCGCCGGCAGCGATGCGGCCCAGAAGCGGCAGTTCCAGCGCCTCGATGGACGAGACCGGCTGCGCGTTGCCGGGGCGCCTGTCGGGCCGGTCCCCGTCGATCACCTGAGGCGCAAATCCCGAGGGCTTGCCGCCCAAGCTTTCCGGCAGATTCACGATCTCGATGGCGCGCGCCCTGTGCGCCAGCCGGCGGATGAAGCCGCGCTCTTCCAGCGCGGTGATCAGCCGGTGAATGCCAGATTTGGAGCGCAGATCCAGCGCCTCCTTCATCTCGTCAAAACTGGGCGGCACGCCGTCGCGCTGCATCCGCTTGTTGATGAAATCGAGTAGATCGAGCTGTTTCTTGGTCAGCATGCGCGCCGCTCCCCGCCGGTTTATCTCCCTTTTGTTCTACGCATGTTCTCTTTTTGTGTCAACATGCTGGGGATAATTCCGGATCAGATGCGCACGATCTCCACCAGTTCGCCGGCGGCGCGGGCCGGATCGTTCGGCGGGCGGACAACCAGCGCATCCGCGGCGCCGAGCACGCTTAGGAGCGAGCTGTCCTGGCGCTCGAAAACGCTGACACCGGCAGTGCCGAGCCGGGCACGCATGTAATGTTCGCGAGGGCCGTTTGCGGGGATGGCGCGGGCAAGCGGCAGGCTTTCGCGCGGCGCGGGTTCGCTGCCCAGCCCAAGCATGGCGCGGATCACAGGCGCCATGAAGATATGCCCGCAAACCATTGCGGATACGGGATTTCCCGGAAGTCCGAGCATCATCGCATCACCTAGGCGGCCCGACATGAGCGGCTTGCCCGGGCGCATGGCAACTTTGTAAAACGCGCGCTCCAGCCCGAGATCGCCCGCCACCTTTGCAACCAGATCGCGGTCGCCCACGGAGGCGCCGCCGATGGTGATCACCAGATCCGCGTCATCGGCCAGCCCCAGCACCGTCTGCAACGAGGCTTCGCTGTCGCGCGCGATGGGCAGGAGACGCGGCTCGGCGCCCAGTTCCTGCAACAGCGCGTGGAGGCCGAAGGTGTTCGAGGCGATGATCTGGTCAGGGCCGGGCGTCTCTCCCGGCATCACAAGCTCGTCGCCGGTGGAGATCAGCGCCACCTTCGGGCGCCGCGCGACGGGCACCTGCGCGATGTTCATCGCGGCCAGCAGAGCGATGTCCTGCGGCGTGAGGCGGCGCGGGGCGGAGACGGTCTCGCCGACGCGGAAATCATTGCCGTAGGGGCGGATATTGTCGCCACTGCCAAGCCGGTCTGTGATCAGAATCTCGTCGCCATCGCGGTCGACATCCTCCTGAATGACAACGGTTTTTACCCCGTCCGGCACCGGCGCGCCGGTGAAGATACGCACCGCCTCGCCAGGGCCGACCGTGCCGGCGAAACGCTCTCCGGCGGCAGCTTCGCCGATGACGCGCAGGCGCATGCCCGGCGCGGCCTCGGTCACGCCATAGCCATCCATGGCGGAGGCGGCGAAAGGCGGCTGGTCGCGCTGCGCGGTGACGGGGCGGGCAAGCACGCGCTCGGCGGCCTGCCGGAGCGGCACCTCTTCGGCCTCCAGCGGTGTCACCAGAGCGAAAAGCCGGTCGAGCGCTTCGGATACAGAGATCATGTTGCCTCGTACCGGCCTGATTTTCCACCGTCTTTCAGGGTTACGCGGATGCCGCCAATCTCCATCGCCTTATCCACCGCCTTGGCCATGTCATAGACCGTGAGCGCCGCGGTGGAGACTGCCGTCAGCGCCTCCATCTCGACACCGGTCTGGCCGGTGGTCTTGACCGTCGCCTCGATGCGCAGCCCGGGCAGCGCGGCGTCGGGGATCAGCTCGACCGAAACCTTGGTGACAGGCAGCGGGTGGCAGAGCGGGATCAGCTCGGGCGTCTTCTTGGCGCCCATGATGCCCGCAAGCCGGGCGACGCTGATGACATCACCCTTCTTGGCGCGGCCTTCGGTAATGATCTCAAAGGTTTCCGGCGCCATCTTCACCCAACCCTCGGCGGTGGCGATGCGCGCGGTCACGGCTTTGTCGGAGACATCGACCATATGCGCGTCGCCCTTGGCGTCGAAATGGCTGAGCCCGCTCATGCCGCCACCGGATCCCTGAGCAGCGCGCGGGTGGCGGCCTCGACATCGGCCTGCCGCATCAGGCTCTCGCCGATGAGGAAGGTGCGGGCGCCGCAAGCGGCCATATCGGCAAGATCGGCGGGGGTATTGAGCCCGCTTTCGGAGATCAGCAGACGCGCGCTCGGCACGGATTTGGAAAGCTCGCGCGTTGTCTCAAGAGTGGTCTCGAAGGTTTTGAGATTGCGGTTATTTATCCCGATGAGCGGCGATTTGAGTTCGAGCGCGCGGTCCAGCTCGGCGGCGTCATGCACCTCGATCAGCGCGTCCATGCCCCAGCCGAAAGCGGCGTCTTCGAGTTCCGCCGCCTGCGCGTCGGAGACGCTGGCCATGATGATCAGGATACAGTCTGCCCCGAGCGCGCGTGCCTCCGCGACCTGGTAGGTGTCGTACATGAAATCCTTGCGCAGCGCTGGCAGCGCCGTGGCCGCGCGTGCCTCGGTCAGAAAGGATTTTGCGCCCTGAAAGGAGGGGGTATCGGTCAGCACCGAGAGGCAGGTGGCCCCACCCAACTCATAGGCGCGGGCCAGCGTCGCGGGGTGAAAATCCTCTCGGATCAAGCCCTTGGAGGGCGAGGCTTTCTTGACCTCGGCGATCAGGCCGTAGCCGCTGGCCGATGCCTCGCGCAGCGCCTTGGCGAAGGGGCGCACCGGCGTGGCGGCGCGCGCCTCGGTCTCGACCTCCGCCAGCGGTTTCGCGGCTTTGTCTGCGGCGATCTCTTCCAGCTTGTAGGCCTTGATCTTGTCGAGGATCGTCTGGGTCATGGCGTCGTCCAGTTTATCGGCGTGTCGCCCCTTGCAATAAGCCACTCGTTGACGCGGGAAAAGGGGCGCGATCCGAAAAAGCCGCGCCGGGCGGAGAGCGGCGATGGATGGGCGGAGCGCAGGATCAGGTGATCCGGCCCGTGGATATGTTTGGCAAAGCCCTGCGCATGGTTGCCCCAGAGGATGAAGGCGCGGGGCTGTTCGGAAAGGCTTTCGATCACTTGCGCGGTGAGTTTCGACCAGCCGAGCCTGGCATGCGCACCGGCGCTGCCGGCGGGCACGGTGAGCGCGGTGTTGAGCAGCAGCACGCCTTGCGCCGCCCAGAAGCGTAGATCGCCATTCGGCGGGCAGGCGCCGAATTCCTCGTGCAACTCCTTGTAGATATTGCTCAGCGAGCGCGGCAGCGGGCGCACATCGGGCGCGACGGAAAAGGCCAGCCCATGGGCGTGGCCGGGGGTCGGGTAGGGATCCTGACCGAGGATCACCACGCGCACCGCCTCAGGCGCGCAGGCGTCGAGCGCGGCAAAGATCTGCGGTGCGGGCGGCAGGATCTGGCGCCCGTCCTCGGCCAGCGCGGCCTCGATACGCGGCAGATCCTGCGTGAAGAAGGGCAGATGCGCCCAGGCCGGCGGCGGGGTCATGCCGCCTGTTGCGTGGCCTCGGCCAGCGCCGCGACCTTGGCCTTTGCGGCGCCGCTGTCGATGCTCTGCGTGGCCATGGCGACGCCTTCGCGCAGATCGGCGGCCTTGCCCGCCACCACCAGCGCGGCGGCGGCGTTGAGCAGCACTGCATCGCGATAGGCGGTCTTGGCGCCATCGAGCAGGGCGCGGAAGGCCTCGGCGTTCTCGGCCGGAGTGCCGCCGACGATCTCCTCGAATGGGTGTTCGGGCAGGCCGGCATCCTCGGGGTGCAGCTCGACCTCGCGCACCGAGCCGTCCTCTTCCAGCGACGAGACCCAGCTCATGCCGGAAATCGCCAGCTCGTCGGTGCCGTCGGAGCCGTGCACCAGCCAGGCGCGTTCCGAGCCGAGCCGGCCCAGCGTCTCGGCCATGGGCCGCAGCAGGTCGCGGGAAAACGCGCCCGTAAGCTGGCGTTTCACCCCCGCCGGGTTGGTCAGCGGCCCGAGAATGTTGAAGATCGTGCGTGTGCCGAGCTCCATGCGTACCGGCGCCACATGTTTCATCGCCGGGTGATGCATCGGCGCCATCATGAAGCAGATGCCGACCTTGTCGAGAATCGGCGCGATGGCGCTGGCGGGCAGCATGACCTCGATGCCCATCTGCCCGAGCGCATCCGCCGCGCCGGATTTCGACGACAGGTTGCGGTTGCCGTGCTTGGCGACGGTGACGCCGGCGCCGGCCACCACAAAAGCCGCGGCGGTGGAGATGTTCAACGTGCCCTTGCCGTCGCCGCCGGTGCCGACGATGTCCATGGCGCCGGCGGGGGCGGCGACCGGGTTGCACTTGGCGCGCATCACGCCGGCGGCGGCGGCGTATTCGTCCACCGTTTCGCCGCGCGTGCGCAGGGCCATCAGCAGCCCGCCCATCTGCGCCGGGGTCGCTTCGCCGTCGAACAGCACTTCAAAGGCGGCCTCGGCCTCCTCGCCGGTCAGCGGACGGGTGGCGGCGGTGCCGATCAACGGCTTCAGGCGGTCGCTCATGCGGGGACTTTCATCGTATTCAGGAAGTTCTGGATCAGCGCGTGCCCATGCTCCGAGGCGATGCTCTCGGGGTGGAACTGCACACCGTGGATCGGCAGCTCACGGTGGCGCAGCCCCATGATGGTGCCGTCCTCGAGCCAGGCATTGACCTCCAGCGTCTCGGGCAGAGTATCGCGGTCGACCACCAGCGAGTGATAGCGCGTCGCGTCGAAAGGCGAGGGCAGGCCGGAGAACACGCCGGTGGCGTCGTGATGCACGCGGCCCATCTTGCCATGCACGATCTCGGAATGCTGCACGACCTTGCCGCCAAAGGCCTGGCCGATGGCCTGATGGCCGAGACAGACCCCGAAGAGCGGCGTGCGCGTCTCGGCGGCGGCCTCGGTCAGCGCCAGGCAGATTCCCGCCTGATCCGGATCGCAGGGCCCGGGGCTCAGCAGGATGCCCGCCGGTTTCATCGCCATGGCCTGCTGCACATCCAGCGCGTCGTTGCGCCAAACCTGCACGTCGACGCCCAGCTCGCCCACATAGTGCACGAGGTTGTAGGTAAAGCTGTCATAGTTGTCGATGAGCAGGAGCATGGTATTCTCGGGGCTGGAAGGCAGGTCGATCTCGGGGGTATACATGCGCCCGGATACGGTGCAGCGTCAAGGGCATGCGCCGCGGCAAAGGTCCGGAAAACGGGCCGCTGGGCAGTTGGCAGAGAAGGGCAGAGGCGATGGCACGAGGGTTTCTGGCAGGCGCGATCTGGGGCGTTGTGGTCTCGGCGGTCGGTGCCGGGGCGCTGTCGGTGGCGATGGGGCCGCCGGAGCGCAAGATTGCGCCGGTCGCGCCGGTGACCGAGGCGCCGCTTCCCGGGACGGAGGACGCTGACGCCGGAGACGGGGTGTCGGAGGCGGCGCCTGACGCGGACGCACCCGTATCAGAGCCCGTGCCGGAGGAAACCGGCGGGGAAGATATGGTGGCGGAAGAGGCCGCGCCCGAGCTGGAGAGCGAGGATTCGGTTGCGTTGAGCGACCCAGCGCCCGCGCCGGCCCCGATTGCGCCGTCGGAGACCGACACCGTTCTGAAACCCGAGGCTCCCGCCGGCATGGCAGAGGCGGAGGCCGAGCCCGACCCGGCGCTTCCCGAGGCGGACAACACGCCGCCACAGGCCGCGACCGAGCTCGACACGCCCGACGCGCCGGACGCGCCAGCCGATGCGGTGCCGGTCGCCGGTGCGGAGACCAGCGACAGCCCGCAGCGCGCGGACAGCGCGCAGCCGGATTCGCCGGCGCAGGAGGCGGCGCCGGAGGTGGAGACCAGCAGCGCCGAACCGCCGCTGCCCGCGCCCTTCGGGGAGCCAGATGAGGCCGCATCCGGGGAGCCCATGCCGGATGCCGCACCGGAGAGCGGCGCCGCGCCCAAGCCGCAGGTGACGCAGGCGGAGGACGCCGGCGAAGACGGTCAGCGTCCCGGCGTCGGCACGCCCGCCGGCTCGCTGATCGGTCGCGACGCGGTACCGACCGGGCGCCTGCCGAGCATCGCCAGCGCCGCGCCCGAGGGCGAGGCCGCGACGGCGGAGGGAGACGGTACTCCGCTGGAGCGCTTTGCCGCCGATCCCGGCGTGGTGCCCGACGGGCCGCGCATGGCGATTGTGCTCATCGACGATGGCAGCGGCCCGCTCGGGCCCGATACGGTGGGCGAATTCCCGTTTCCGGTGAGTTTCGCACTGACGCCCTCGCATCCTGACGCAGCGGCGACGGCAGCAGCCTATCGCGCCGGCGGATTCGAGGTGCTGACCATGGCCGGTGTGCCCGAGGGCGCGCGCGCCACCGATGTCGAGGTGTCGCTCGAAGGCGCGCTCGGCGCGGTGCCCGAAGCGATCGGCGTGCTTGAGGATCCGGACCGGGGGCTTCAAGCCTCGCGCGCGGTCTCGGAGCAGGCGGCGCAGTTCCTCCAAGCGTCGGGCCACGGGCTGGTGATGCTGCCCAAGGGGCTCAATACCGGCCAGGCGCTGGCGCAGCGCGAGGGCGTGCCGGCGGTGACGGTGTTCCGCGATTTCGACGGCGAGGGGCAGGATCCGCGCGTCATGCGCCGCTTTCTCGACCAGGCCGCCTTCAAGGCGCGGCAGGAGGGTGCGGTGGTGATGCTGGGACGGCTGCGCGCCGATACGGTCTCGGCATTGCTGCTCTGGGGGCTTCAGGACCGCGCCAGCAGCGTGGCGCTGGTGCCGGTTTCGCTAGTGCTGCAAGAGAGCGTCGCGGCGGAGTGACGCGCGCTCAGCGCCCATCGGCCCAGCGTGCCATGTGGGTTTCCAGGTCGCCGTAGCCGGTAAACCGGCGCTCGAAGCGCAGGCCCAGCCATGCCGCATGCGCCTCCGCAAGCGCGGTCAGCGCAGGATTGTCGGTCTGCGCCTGATAGACCAGCGTTTCGTAATTGCCGAAATACATCTCGCGCAGCTGCGGGTGGCGGTCGAGCCCGAGCGGCTTCCAGACGAAGGCGTCGAACTGGCGCACCAGGAAATCGGTGAGATAGAAGCTCGTCGGTTCGTCATATTGCGCGAAACGGTCGAGCCCCTCGTAGAAGGCATAGCAATGCGGGCCGGGCACCATCTCAACCCCCAGCGCGTCGCAGGCCGTCTGCAAGCGCCCGCCGGTGCCGCAATCGGCATAGACCACGCAGATGCGCGCATAATCGTTGCAATGCGCCTCGACCGCGTCGCGCACCGCATCGGTGATCTTTTCGGGGTGGTTGTGCAGGATCGCGGGCAGGCAGGTGAGATCGAGATGGTCCCAGCCGTACCGGTCGCGGAGCGCGAGAATTTCGCGGGCGAGGGCGCCGCAGGCAATCAGCAGGATACGGCCCGCACCGGAGGCGGCGAGGCCCCGATGCGTGAGCCCCGTATCGTCAGGCGTGCCCGTCATCCGCGGTGACCGGTGCCATGGCCCAGCGCAACACCAGCGCCAGAACCAGAAGCATCGGGATCACAGTACCGGCGCCCCAGGAGAGCAACGCCCAGATGGTCAGCCCGGCAAGCGCCAGAACCGCGATGATCAGGGTCACGAGATGTGTCACTGGCATTATCGACTCCTTTGCCCCACTGAAGATAGGGGCTTGGGGCTTGAGAATAAAGCCAAATCCCTGCCGATGGGTGAATTCCGCCGAATTTCGGCAAGATGATCGGGGCAAAAGGGCTCATTTCGAAGGCAGCCGGAGCGGGTGTGCACTGCGCTAGGGGCCGGCCATGACGACCGACCCGAGTGTGTCTTTTCAGCCGGCAGCGCGTTGGTTGTGGCGGCGCGCGATCAGGTCCTTGGCGGTCTCCACCGCCACGGCGGCGTCGCGGCAATACGCATCGGCACCAATGGCCTTGCCGAATTCCTCGTTGAGCGGAGCGCCGCCCACCAGGACCAGGTAATCCTCGCGAATGCCCTGTTCGACCATCGCGTCGATCACCACCTTCATATAGGGCATGGTGGTGGTCAGCAGTGCCGACATGCCGATGATGTCGGGCTTTTCCGCCGCCGCCGCCTCGATATAATTCTCCACCGGGTTGTTGATGCCGAGATCGACCACCTCGAAACCGGCGCCCTCCATCATCATGGCGACGAGGTTCTTGCCGATATCGTGGATGTCGCCCTTGACGGTGCCGATCACCATCTTGCCGATGGTCGGCGCGCCGGTTTCGGCCAGCAGCGGTTTCAGGATCGCCATGCCGCCCTTCATCGCATTGGCGGCGAGCAGCACCTCGGGCACGAAGAGGATGCCGTCGCGGAAATCGTGGCCAACGATGGTCATGCCGCCGACCAGCGCCTCGGTCAGGATGCGGTAGGGGGCCCAGCCGCGTTCGAGCAGGATATTCACAGCCTCCTCGATCTCGTCCTTCATACCGTCATAGAGATCGTCGAACATCTGTTCGACCAGCTCTTCGTCGTTCAGTTCGCTGAGGATGATGTCGTCTTCCTGATCGGACATGCGCGATTCCCTGCTGCTGTCGTGGCGTGCCACGGGGGATGATCCCCAAGTCCTGCGGCCTGATCCGCCTGCGCGCTTGAGTATTTGCGACACGCGCCGCGCCGCCTGCGACCTTGGCGCGCATGTCTTGCGAGTGTTCATGATATGTTCTAATATTTTCTTTATGACCGACAGCCCCCGATCCGTCGCGCCCGAGCACCGTCGCGCCCGTGGCGCCGCCAGCCGCGAAACCGGGCGGTTCGAACGGTTGCAGTATGAGGACACGCATGACGGATGGGAGATCGAGGAGGAACTGCCGCCGCTGCGCACCGAGATCCGCGAGGAGCGGCCGCGCAGCCTGATCAATTATGTGCGCTCGCCGGATCTGCCCTTCGACCGCACGATCAACCCCTATCGCGGCTGCGAGCATGGCTGCATCTACTGTTTCGCGCGGCCCAGCCACGCCTATCTCGGCCTGTCGCCCGGGCTCGATTTCGAAACCCGGCTGGTGGCGCGGCCGGAGGCGCCGCAAGTGCTCGAGCGCGAGCTGCGGGCGAAGCGCTACAAGGTGGCGCCGCTCGCCATCGGCACCAATACGGACCCCTACCAGCAGGCGGAGCGCGACCGGCGCATCATGCGCGGCTGCCTGGAGGTGCTGCGGGACTTCCGCCACCCGCTGGCCATCGTCACCAAGGGCGCGCTGGTGGAACGGGATATCGACATTCTGGGAGAGATGGCGGCAGAGGGGCTGGTGCGGGTCGGGATCTCGGTCACCACGCTGGATGCGGATCTGGCGCGAAAGATGGAGCCGCGCGCGCCCTCGCCGCGCCGGCGGCTGGCGGCAATCCGGCGCCTCAGCGCGGCGGGGATCCCGGTGCGGGTCATGGCTTCGCCCATCGTGCCGGCGCTGAGCGATCCCGAGCTGGAGCGCATACTGGAGGCCGGGGCAGAGGCGGGGGCGACGGCGGCGAGCTGGATCATGCTGCGGCTGCCGCTGGAAGTGGCGCCGCTCTGGCGCGCCTGGCTCGAGGAGCATTATCCGGGCCGCGCGGCGCGGGTGATGGCGCGGCTGCGCGAGATGCATGGCGGGCAGGACTATTCGGCGCGCTGGCATCACCGGATGCGCGGCGAGGGGCCTTATGCGGAGATCGTGGCGCAGCGTTTCGACAAGGCGGCGCGGCGGCTGGGGCTGGATGCGGAACAGCCGCGTCTGCGCTGCGATCTGTTCCGGGTGCCGGCGCGGGCGGGGGATCAGCTGAGCCTGTTCTGAGGGTCGCCAAATCTCTTCGAAGAGATTTGCAAATTCCTTCGAAGGAATTTGGTTCCGAGCACCGCCGTCAGCGCAGAATCCTCACCGTATCGCGGTTGCAGAAGACGATGATCTGCCCGGCATTCTCGACCGCGCGAAAGCCGCGCCGATCGAGCTCGGCCAGAAACCTCTCGCGCCCGACGATCCGCTCGATATCGCGGCTGTTGCGCCGCACGACACCGCCCGAGGCCGCCGCGCGCGAGGCGAAGAGATGGCCGAGCCAGCGGTCGGGGGAGATCGGAAGCGGCATGTCTGTCATGCCGCCAGCCTTGCACATGGATGGTAAAATAATTCTTACCCGCGACGCCGCCCCCGGCGCTCGCGTTTCGGCGCGCCGCTGGTATCGCCGGTGCCGTCGCTTTCCGAGCTGAACCCGCCCAGCGCTTCCGCCACGGTTTCCAGCGTCGGACGCGGGCCCTTGGGGCGGGTCTCCAGCGCGTGTCGCATGGCGCGCAGATGCTCCGGCATGGTGCCGCAGCAGCCGCCGATGATCCGCGCCCCGGCATCGCGCGCCAGCACCGCGTATTCCCCCATCAGTTCCGGCGTGCCGTTGTAGTGGATATGCCCGTCCTCGTAGCGCGGGATGCCGGCATTGCCCTTGGCGATGATCGGCCGTTCGGTGCCGGTGGCGGCAAAACCCAGCACCGTGCGCATCAGATCCGAAGCGCCGACGCCGCAATTGGCCCCGA
Source organism: Salipiger abyssi (assembly GCF_017311415.1). Taxonomy (GTDB): domain Bacteria; phylum Pseudomonadota; class Alphaproteobacteria; order Rhodobacterales; family Rhodobacteraceae; genus Salipiger; species Salipiger abyssi_A. Next base: position 69,484 of record NZ_JAEKIS010000002.1, read on the forward strand.
AGGCGATGGGCGGGTTCGGCAGGGCCTCGACCAGATTCACAAACGCCTCCGAGGTCAGGCCCATCATCGTGCGCCCCGCCGTGTCGAAGCTCATGGTGCCGCACCAGGGCATGCCCACATTGGCAAAGGCCTCGGCGGCGGCGCGGAACTCCTCGGGTGCCGAGATCGTCTCGACCCAGAGCACATCGGCGCCGCCTTCCCTGAGCCCGGTGGCGGTCTCCTCGAACATCTCCACCGCAGCCTCGTGGCTGAGCGTGCCGACCGCGCCCATGATCTCGCCGGTGGGGCCGACCGAGCCCGCCACCACCACCTTGCGCCCGGCGGCATCGGCGACCTCGCGGCCCAGCTCGGCGGCCATGCGCGACAGCTCGCGGGCGCGGTGGGCGGCGTCGTGCAGCTTCAGCCGCGAGGCATTGGCGCCGAAACTGTTGGTCAGGAACAGATCCGAGCCCGCCTCCACCGCGTCGCGATAGAGCTTGCGGATGCGGTCGGGGTGATCCTCGTTCCAGAATTCCGGCGCATCGCCCGAGCTCAGCCCCATATTGAAGAGGTTGGTGCCGGTCGCCCCGTCGGCCATCAGCCAGTCGCGGGTGGAGAGCATCTCGGTCAGTGCGTCGGTCATCGTGTCTGCCTCTGGTCTGTTTTTCCGGCGCCGCCCGGGCGGGCCACGCCCAGCGCCGTCATACTGGCGCGGGTCTGAAGGAAAGGCAAAGACGGGGCGCAGATCCGCCCCGCCTCTGCGATCCTCTTGCTCTGCTCAGGCGCGGCGGCGGCGTCCACCGCCCCGGCGCCCGCCGCGACCGCCTGCCGCCGCCTCGCCGCCGGCCTCCAGCGCCTTGTTGAAGGCGATCCAGGCGCCGCCATGCGGATCCTGGTTGACCAGCAGGTTGGCAGCGCGGATCGCGGCCATTTCCGAGCCCGGTTTCGAGCGGGTGGAGCCCATGCCGAACAGCGTCACGAAGGTCTCGTCATCCATGTCCTCGGGCAGGATCACGCCTGCCGCCGCAACCTCTTCGCGCTTGGCGGCGATCTTGCTCTGGGCGACGGGCAGGGCGACCGGGTTCATGATCGCCGAGGTCATGCCGGCGCCGATGGCCATGGGCAGGAAGGCGTTGTTGACGCCGTGCCGGTTGGGCAGGCCGAAGGAGATGTTCGACGCGCCACAGGTGGTGTTCACCCCCAGCTCCTCGCGCAGGCGGCGCACCAGGGCAAAGACCTGCTGGCCGGCAGTCGCCATGGCGCCGATGGGCATCACCAGCGGGTCGACCACGATGTCATGCGCGGGAATGCCGAAATCGGCGGCGCGCTCGACGATCTTTTTCGACACGGCAAAGCGCACATCGGGATCTTCGGAAATGCCGGTGTCGTCGTTGGAGATCGCCACCACCGGCACATTGTATTTCTTGACCAGCGGCAGCACCAGCTCCAGCCGCTCTTCCTCGCCGGTGACCGAGTTCAGCAGCGGGCGGCCATTGGCGGCCTCGAGCCCCGCCTCCAGCGCGCCGGGCACCGAGCTGTCGATGCAGAGCGGCACATCCACGAGCCCCTGCACCAGCTCGACGATGGAGCGCATCAGCGGCGGTTCGGTCTCGTTCGGGTTGGGGTTGGAGTTGTAGACCACGCCCGCATTGATATCGAGCACGCCGGCCCCGGCGGCGACCTGCGCCAGCGCGTCCTTTTCCACGGTCGAGAAATCGCCGGCCTCAAGCTCGGCGGCGAGTTTCTTGCGGCCGGTGGGATTGATGCGCTCGCCGATCACGCAGAACGGCTCGTCAAAGCCGATGGTGACGGTCTTGGTCTGGGACTCGAGAACGGTCCTGGTCATGATGTGGTCTCTCCCTCAATACGTGCCAGAAGCCCCGGCAGCGCGTCATCCCTGAAATCGGTGATCGTGGTCTTTGCGCCCGCCTCGCGCAGCCGGTCGGGCGCCAGCCCCGAGCAGATGCCGATGGCGAAGGCGCCGGAGCGCGACGCGGCGCGCATGCCGCTCTGGCTGTCCTCGAAGGCGATGCAATCCTGCGGGCGCACGCCCAGCCGCCGCATCGCTTCGAGATAAGGCTCCGGATCGGGCTTGCCGCGCGCGCATTCGTCGCCGATCACGAGCACGTCGAAATAGGCGTCGAGCCCGATGGCGCGCAGCATATGCTCGGCATTGTCGCGCGGCGCATTGGTCACCACCGCCACCGCCCAGCCCTCGCGCGCCGCCCGGTCGAGCAGCTCTTTCGCGCCGGGCATCGGCGGCGTGCCGGGGCTCAGTCGGGCGCGAAACCGCGCCTCCTTTTCGGCGGCCAGCGCCTGCGCGTCCTCGCCCGGAAAGAGCTGCGGAAAAATCTCGGCATTATGCGCGCCATGGATCTTCCGGTGATAGATCTCTTCGGAATAGGGCAGGCCACGCTCGGCAAAGAACTCGCCGAACACCGCGATATGCAGCGGATCGGAGACCAGCAGCGTGCCGTCGAGATCGAAGAGGAGCGCCCTGGTCATGCCCGTCCCGCTGCCCGCCGCTCAGACCGCGCGCGCGGCGGGCAGGGTGGAGGCGCCGCCGTGATCCGATGCCCAGGTTGCACAGGACTTGATCCCGCCGAGCGGGAAGAGATGCGCCTGCTCGATCGGGAAATCCGGATCGGCGGCCTTCTTCGCGGCGAGCTCGGCGGCGAGGTCGGTGGGCTCATAGGGCAGCAGCAGCTTGCCGACATCGAGCGCGCGTTTCTGGAGCACGCGCAGCGACGGGCCGACTCCGCAGGCGACGGCGAATTTGATCAGCGTCTGAAGCTTGGCGGGGCCGGCGAGCCCGATATGGATCGGCAGGGTCACGCCCGCGTCGCGCAGCCGCTGGCCCCAGGCGAGGATCGGCTCGGCCTCGAAGGCAAATTGCGTCACCAGCGCCATGCGCGCATCGCTGCGCTCGGAGAAGTCCTGTTTCCAGCGCGCCGCCTGCATGACGGTGTCGTCGCCACCATCGGGGTCGATATCGCGGTTACCCTCGGGGTGGCCGGCCACATGCAGCCGGTCAAAGCCGGCCTTGTCGAAAAGCCCGGTCTCCAGCAACTGCATGGAGGAGTGGAAATCGCCCCTGGGGGTATCGACGCCGCCGGCGAGGATCAGCCCCTGATGCACGCCGGCCTCGCCCTGATAGCGGGCGATCCAGTCGGCCAGCATCGCTTTGTCCGAGATGATGCGGGCGGGGAAATGCGGCATGACCTCAAAGCCTTCGCCGGCCAGACGTCTTGCGGTGTCGACCATCTCCTCGATGGGCGTGCCGTCGATATGCGCGATATAAACCCGGGTGCCCCGGGGCAGGAGGGCGCGGAAATCCTCGACCTTGGCGGCGGTGCGCGGCATCACCTCGATGGAATAGCCCGCGAGGAAGCTTTCCAGCGAGGTACCGGGCACGGCCGGTTTCGGTTTGCGGAAATTCAGAAGGGCCATCCAGCGGTTCCTTATGCTCATCTCGGGGCGTGCGCCCAACCGTCATTGCCGATCAGGGCCTTCAGCCGGTCCCGATCATACTCAGTGTCGATCCGTGCGGCCTCGGCCTCGGCCAGCGCCTGCGGATCGCCCTCCGCCGAAACGGGATCGCCCTTGCGCCATTCGGCGAGATAGGCGTCGGTGTCCGACGCGCCCACCTTCATCGCCACGCGGTCGATCGCCTGCTCGAACCGTTCGGGCAGCGCGGCCTTGGCGCCCCGGCGCCCGCGGCCGACGATGACCTGCGCCGGGATATCGCGCCAGTAAACGATGGTGACCTCGGGCATAAGCTGCGATTCCCCTGATCCGGTCTCTCCTGTTTAGCCGCGACGCGCACGGTGGCGGGGACGGATTTCGACATTGCAGGCGCGGAGAGCGACAGTCGGGCCGGCCGCATTCGGACAATTCGCGGGATAGAGGTTTACAGTCGGTTCAACGGCCCTGCGCGGCAGTCGCGTACAGGGTCACCCCGGGCATGCGCGCGATGCGGTCGAGATCCTCGGCATAGCGCGCGCGCTGCGCCGCAAGCAGCGCCTCGGGCAGATCGATGAAGGGGCGCGGGGCTGTCTTGTCCGCATGCGCCGCCAGCAGTGTCGCCAGCTCCGCGCGGTCGGGCGAGCGCCCCGCCTTATGCGCCTCGACCAGCGCGAAACAGGCGGCATCGTTTGCGCTGTGGTTGATCCGGCGTTCCGGCACGTCCCAGCCCCCGTGCGGCAGTTCGGGAAGCAGCGCCGAGAGGATCTCGGGTCGGGCGGGGCGGGCTTCGTGGCGCAGGATCACGATCTCCTCTGGGTCCAGCGCGGCACGGATGTCGGCGACAAGCTCGGGCCAGCCGCGCCGCGCCGGCCACATCGCAGCGGCGTAGTGCTCGAAAGGTTTCAGCAGCCGGAATTCGAGCCGTTTGCGATAGACCGAAATCGCGTGACTTTCATAGCTGCGCAACACCAGTACAACGCGGCGCACGGGCTGTGTAAGCTGCTGCCTGAGAAGGGCGAGCCGGGGCTGAGCGTGGGAATAGGGGGCCACGCCGAACGCGGCGTTAAGCGCGCCGATCAGGTTTTCCTCGGAGATCAGCACCGGTTGCGGCGCGTTGAGCCCGTTGCGGCGGACGGTCCGGGCAAGCTTGCGCCCATGCGCCGCCATCGCCTCTGTGCCGAAATCGCGCGGCGGTGGCAGTTTCAGACGCAGGGTTTCCGGCCCGGTGCCGTCGCGATTGGAGAATTTCGCCCGCACGCCGGCCGCGCCGAGCGTCGCGAGATTCGCCGCCAGGAAATCCTGAAATGCGCCGGTGCCGGTACGGTGCAGACCGAGATGGAGATAGAGGCCGGGTCTCGGATCGCTCATGGCGGGCTTTCGGCAAGGGGCGGGTGGCGCAAAGCCTAGCCGCTGGGCGCCGTGGCGGCAAGCGACGCAGGTGCAGCTCGGACTTGCGCGCCACCGCCGCCGGACGTATCGTGGAGACAACTTAAAATTCGGAAAGGCGCACGGAAATGGCGCCCAGGCGTCCCAGAGGTGCGGGCGCTTTCCCGAAGCCGGTAGAGAGCCCCGCGCCGCAACCGCCCGATCCAAATGCGCTCTACGCTGCGTTGGATCTGGGTACGAACAGTTGCCGCATGTTGATTGCCCAACCAAAGGGCAGTCAGTTCCATGTGGTTGATTCGTTTTCGAAATCCGTTCAGCTCGGGCATGGCCTGGAGCGGAGCGGGCGTCTATCGCGTGCCTCGATGACACGCACCATTGGCGCGTTGCGGGTCTGTCAGCAAAAGATCAAGCGTCACAATGTGGTGCATATGCGGCTGGTGGCGACAGAGGCCTGCCGCCGGGCACAGAACGCGCGCGACTTCATCCGGCAGGTACGGCGCGAGACCGGGCTCTCGCTTGAAATCATTCAGCCCGAGGAGGAGGCGCGGCTTGCGGTGATCTCCTGCGCGCCCCTTGTCTCTACCAAGACCGAACAGCTTCTCGTCGTGGATATCGGCGGCGGCTCGACCGAGCTGGTCTGGATCGATCTGTCGAGCGTGCCCCGGCGCGACCGTCCTGCGGCGATCATGCGGCTGCATGCCGGGTTTCACCCGCCGGAAAGCCCGTTTCCGGCGGCCAAGGTGGTCGACTGGATCTCGGTGCCGCTGGGGGTGGCGACGCTGCGCGATCAGTTCTCGGATGTCGAGGACGACGCCGCGCGCTACGCGCTGATGAGCTGGTTCTTCGAGGAGCAGCTGTCGGAATTCGCGCCCTACAAGGATGTGCAGGCGCGCGAGGGCTTCCAGATCGTCGGCACCAGCGGCACGGTCACCACGGTGGCGGCCTCGCATCTCGGGCTGCGGCGCTACGACCGCACCAAAGTGGATGGGCTGCGCATGTCCTCGGACCAGATCGAGGCGGTGATTCAGCGCTATCTCGACATGGGGCCGGCGGGGCGGCGGCGCGATCCGCGCATCGGTCAGGACCGTCAGGCGCTGATCATGTCGGGTGCGGCGATCCTTCAGGCGCTGCTGCGGCTCTGGCCAACAGACCGGCTCTCGGTCGCCGACCGCGGGCTGCGCGAGGGTCTGCTTTATGCCCAGATGTCCGCACATGGCGTGCTTGAGGACGGGCCGCTCTGAGCCTTTCCGGAGCATGTCAGGCAAAAGAAAAGGCCCGGGCTCCATGGAGAGCGCCGGGCCATTCTTATCTCGCCGGAGCGTGCGTGGCTCAGAACGGGATCTCATCGTCGAGATCGCGCGAGGGCGCGCGCGACGGGCCGGACCCGCCGCCGCCCGAATAATCGTCGCGACCGCCGCCATAACCGCCGCCGCTGCCGCCACCGCTGTAACCGCCGCCCGAGCCGCCGAAATCGCCGCCGCCACCGCCGCTGCGGCTGTCGAGCAGCGTCAGCTCGCCGCGATAGGGGCGCAGCACAACCTCGGTGCTGTAGCGGTCCTGACCGGACTGGTCCTGCCATTTGCGCGTTTCGAGCTGGCCTTCGAGATAAACCTTGGAGCCCTTGCGCAGATATTGCTCTGCGATGCGCGCCAGCGGCTCCGAGAAGATCGCCACCTGATGCCACTCGGTGCGTTCGCGCCGTTCGCCGGTGTTGCGGTCTTTCCAGTTTTCAGAGGTGGCGATGCGCAGGTTGCAGACCTTGCCGCCATTCTGGAAGGTGCGCACCTCCGGGTCCGCGCCCAGATTGCCCACCAGGATCACCTTGTTCACAGAGCCGGCCATGTCATCCTCGCTGTCTCGTCCGATTCTTTCCCCGCAGGGTTTCGACGAGCCTTACACAGCCCCGTCCCGCTGCGCCACCGCATCCTGCCGGAAACTTGATTAACAAGCGGTAAGCGACGGATCGCCCGCAGTTCGGGCAAAGGCTGGCACATTTCTGCTCAGCCTGTATAGTCGCGCCCAGGGAAAAGGGACGGGACTAGGTCACTCATGCGAGTTCTGCAACGTCATGCGCTGCCGGCACTGCTGTGCGCCGGGATCTTTGCCACGGCCGCACAGGCAGATACGCTCTCAACGAAGAACCGGGTCAAATTGTTCCGCAAGCAGACCAGCGTTCTCGATACGCGCGCTTCGGAACAGTATCGCAGCTCGGTGCGGCTTCAGCCGCCTTCTGTGGTCACGCCGACGAAATGGGGCCCGATGGGTGGCGACGAGGGCCGTGCGCCGGTCTATCGCGGGCGCTATGATGGGCCCTATGCCGATATGGCCCGGGTCGCGGCGCGGCGCCATGGCGTGCCCGAGGATCTCTTTTTGCGGCTGGTGAAGCAGGAATCGAATTTCAACCCGCGCGCAAAATCCCACAAGGGCGCCATCGGGCTGGCACAGCTCATGCCCTTCACCGCCCGTCAGCTCGGGGTGAATCCCAACGATCCGGCGCAGAATCTCGAAGGCGGGGCGCGCTATCTCAAGGCGCAATATACCAAATTCGGCTCCTGGCGGCTGGCACTCGCCGCCTATAACGCGGGGCCGGGCGCGGTCGAGAAACATGGCGGCGTGCCGCCTTATCGCGAGACCCGGAACTACGTGAAAATTATCTGGGGCAGCTGAGGCAGCGACCCGGCGCTTCACGATTTCCGACAAAAACTCTCTGGAAAATTGACCCAGGTCAAGGAGAGGTATAGGAACGCGTGCATTCTTGCTCCCGACTTGGAGACGCATGCATGAAACCCGCCCCGATCCTCAGCCTCGCCGTTCTTGCCGCGCTTACCGCCGGGCTCAGCGCCACGGCGCTGCGCTCGACCGAGCCGGGGCCGCCGCAGAGCATCGAGGCGCTTGGCGAGGCGCTGTTCTTCGACACCGACCTCTCGGCCAACCGCACCCAGAGCTGCGCCACCTGTCACGATCCGTCCTTTGCCTTTGCCGATCCGCGCGGCGCCGCCTCGACCGGCGATGACGGCAGCTCTTTCGGCGACCGCAACGCGCCCACCGCCACCTATGCCGCTTATGCGCCCGCCTTCGGGCAGGATGAGGACGGGCAGTGGATGGGCGGGCTCTTTCACGACGGGCGTGCCGCCACGCTTGAGGATCAGGCCGGCGGGCCGCCGCTCAATCCGATCGAGATGGGCATGGCCGACAAGGGCGCGGTGCTGGCGCGGCTGCGCGAAAAGCCTGCATACCAGGCGGCGTTTCCGGCGCTCTTCGGCGAGGGCGTGCTGGAGGATGAAGAGGCCGCCTATGACGCCATGACCCGCGCCATCGCGGCCTATGAGCGGCAGCCGGAATTTGCCGCCTTCGATTCGAAATACGACCGGTTCCTGCGCGGCGAGGCCGAGCTGACGCAGCAGGAAGAGCTGGGGCGGCTGCTGTTCTTTTCGCAGCAATTCACCAACTGCAATCTGTGCCACCAGTTGCGCCGCAGCGCCATCGACCCGGAAGAGACGTTCTCCGATTACCATTATTACAATCTCGGCGTGCCGGAGAACACCGATCTGCGCGCGCTCAACGGGGTCGAGGCCGCCGATGCCGGGCTGCGCGCCAATCCCGGGGTGGAGGACAGGCCCGAGACGGCGGGGCGCTACCGCACGCCGACGCTGCGCAACGTCGCGGTGACGGGGCCTTACATGCATAACGGCGTCTTCGAGGATCTGCGCACGGTGATCCTGTTCTACAACAGCTACAACACCCGCAACGAGGCGCGGAAGATCAATCCGGAGACCGGAGAGCCCTTTGCCGCGCCGGAGATCGCCGAGAACATCGCCATGGAGGAGCTCACCGAGGGGCCGGCGCTCGACGACAAGCGCATCGACGCGCTGGTGGCGTTTCTCGAAACGCTGACGGATGCGCGCTATGAGGGGCTGCTGGAGGAGTAAGGTACCGCGAAGATCTGCGTCGTTTTCCTGGCGCGGCTCTCGCAATGACTGTGCGAGGAACTCCCCTCACGACAGGCCCAGCTTGTAGAGATGGATCTCGAAGGACGGGTGCATCTCGGCGCCGGTCACGCCGGGCCGGAAATGGCGGTAGAGCGAGCGCCAGTAGGGCTGCACGATCACCGCATCCTCCTGCAACAGACGCTCGATCCGCGCCATCACCTCACGGCGCGTCTCGGCATCGGCGACGGTCAGCGCCTCGGCGACCAGCGCGTCGAACGCGGGATTGGCATAGCCGCTCTCGTTCCAGGGCTCGCCGGAGCGATAGGCCAACGCCAGCACCTGAATGCCGAGCGGGCGGTGGTTCCACTCGGTGACCGAGAGCGGATAGGCCGTCCAGTCGGACCAGAAGCGTGAGCCGGGCAGCACCGTGCGGCGGACCTTGAGCCCGGCATCGCGCAGCATTGCCGCCGCCGCATCGCCGCTGCGCATGGTCAGCCCGTCGTCGAGCGTGATCAGCTCGTGTTCGAACGCTGCCAGCCCGGCCTCTTCCATCAACGGCAGGGCGGCGGCGGGGTTATATTCCGTCGGACCGATATCGGCGTAATCGGGATGCACCGGGGCAACGTGATGGTTCTGCGCCACGGTGCCGAGGCCGGCATGGCCGAGTTCGAGGCAGATTTCATTGTCGATGGCCAGTTGCAGCGCCTTGCGGGCGCGGCGGTCGGCATAGGGCGCGCGCCCGTCCACCAGCGCGGTCTGGCTGGCGCGCAGCACCACGGTGGAGCCGGTGGAGACCTCGGAGCGCTGCCAGCCGATCTGATCGCCCAGCGCGATGAAATCGCCGATATTCTCGTAGAGCATGTCGATCTCGCCGCGCTCGGCGGCGGCGAGCCAGCTTGCCGGATCGGTGCCGTAATCGAGAAACTCAATGCGCTCCAGCGTGGCGCCGCCGAAACCCTCGGCCCGCGCGCCCCACCAGTCATGGGCGCGGTTGCGCACCAGCACCGCGCGCTCGCCGGGCCGCACGGTTTCCGGCAGGTAGGGGCCGGTGCCGATGGGGGTGTCCAGCATGGTCTCGGGGCTGTGGCTGGCATGAACCACGGCGGCGGGATAATCGGCGAGGTTCACCATCAGCGCCACATCCGGGGCGGCGAGGCGCAGGCGCAGGGTCAGCTCGTCCTCGACGGTGACCGCGCCGTCGCGCAGCTTGCCGGTCTCGCGGTCGACCAGCGCAGCCAGCCGACCGGCCATGGAATTGCCCTCGGCATCGCGGTCGCACCAGTAGTGTAACATGCGCGCGACATCGGCGGCGGTGAAGGGCTCGCCGGTGTTCCAGGTCACGCCGGGGCGGATATGCAGCCGGTATTCGGTGGCGTCGTCATTGACCTCCCAGCGCTCCAGAAGCATGCCGCGCACGCTGCCGTCGCGATTGTACTCGACGAGATATTCCAGCCAGCCCCGGGTGATATTGGCGATTTCCGACCAGTCGGCGGTGCGCGGATCCTTGAGCGGGCGCACCTCCATCTGGATCCGCAGCACCGCGTCCTCGGCCCCTTGCGGCGCCTCCTCCGCACGGGCCGGCGCCGCGAGCCCGCCCAGCGCATAGGCGCTCGCGGTCCCGAGCCCCAGCGCGGTGACCCTTGTCAGGAACTCGCGCCGGCCGAGCTTTCCCTCGGCCAGCTCGCGGGCATAAAGCGATGCGGCTGGGTGTATTCCCGATTGCGTCATGCGGTTTCCCTCCTGGCCGCGCAGGACCGATGTGCCACCCGCGCCGATCAAAGCCCGGAACAGGCTTTCGGGGCAAGGAATTTTGCGCGGCGCTCAGCGGTGCAGCGCTGCGCGACTGCCGGGCGCCCGGGTGCCGCGGCGGATCTCGGTCGGCGAGAGGCCGGTATGGCTGCGGATGAAGCGGGTGAAGTAGGGCGCGCTGTGAAAGCCCAGATCGCTGGCGATGCGGTTGACCGGCGGCGCCGGATGGCTCAGCAGCCGGTGCGCCTCGTGCAGCTTGCGCTCGGCCAGCATGGCGGCGGCGGTCATGCCGCAGGCGGCGCGGGCGGTGCGGGTGAGATGGGTCGCGGTGACACCGAGCGCCGACGCGTAATCCGAAACCCCCCGGTCGCTGCGGAACCCGGCAGAGAGCGCACCGCTGAAGAGCCGCATCAGCCGCTGCCCGGCGCTGTCGCGCCGCGTGTCCTGGGTGCCGGCGGCGATCTGGCGGTGCAGCCAGACCGCGACCAGCCGCGCATGCGCGTCGAGCGCTTCGGCCACCATGGCGCGGCCCTGACCCGCCTCGCGCAGCATCGCGTCGAGCTCGGCTGTGAGCTCGGCCTGGGCGAATCCCTCGCGGATGCGCAGATGCAGCGGCTCGCCGGGAAAGACCCCGGTGAGGCCTGCCGGGCAATGCATCAGCATGCCGAGGCTCTGCGGCCCGGTCTCCAGCGAAAACAGCGTCCCGGCAGGCAGGAAGAGCGCGTTATGCGGCCCGAGCCCGCGCCGTGTGCCATCGACGATGACCCGGCCCTGGCCCCGGGTCAGCCAGAGCAGCGTATGCTCGGCCCGGTCGTGCAGCAGCCGGTATTGCCAGCCCGAGACCTGCCCCAGCGAGACGACGCGCGCCGGCGCCCCGGTCTGGGCAGCGGCGCTCATGCGCCCACCTCGGCAGGGCTGAGCGCCGGCCAGCCTTTCATGCGTGCGCGGAACCAGGTGCGCTGGCGCTTGGCGAACTGCCTTGTGAGCACGGTGGCGCGGGTGGTGACCTCTTCGAGCGGGATCTCGCCGCGCAGATGCGCCATCAGCTCCGCTGCGCCGATGGCCTTGGCCGAGGGCAGGGCGGGCGACCAGTCGGGGAGGTTAGCGCGCGCCTCGTCGAGCGCGCCGCCGCGCAGCATCTTGCGGAACCGTGTCTCGATGCGCGCATCGAGCCAGTCCTTGGGCGCATCGAAGAGAATGGGCTGCGCCTTGGCGAGCGGCAGCAGCGGCGGCGGCGTCTCGGCCTGCCAGGCGGCGATGCCGCGCCCGGTGGCGCGCAGCACCTCCCAGGCGCGCTGCACGCGCATGGGGTTGGCAAGGTCGATGCGGGCGCGGGTCTCGGGATCGAGCTCGGCTACCAGCGCCGCCAGCTCGCCGACCTCGAGCCGCGCCATGGCCTCGGCGCGGATCTCCGGCGGGGTGGCGGGGATCTCGGCCAGCCCCTCGGTCAGCGCGGTGAAATAGAGCCCGGTGCCGCCAACGATGATGAGCCGCTCCGGCCCCGCCAACAGCGGCGTCAGATCGCGCAGCCATTCGCCCACCGAATAGGCATGATCGCCCGGCACATGACCGTAAAGCCGGTGCGGCACACGCGCTTCCTCGGCCTTCGAAGGCCGCGCGGTCAGCACGCGCCAATCGGAAAACACCTGGATCGCATCGGCATTGACGACCACGCCGCCCTGATTTTCCGCGATTTCCAGCGCAAGCGCGGACTTGCCGCTGGCGGTGGGCCCCGCGATCAGCACCGGGCGCCGCGGATCGGGCGCCAGCCGGGTCAGAATATCGGCCACCGCGCCCTCCTTTGCGCCCGCGCTGCGGCATTGCAGCCGCAGAGGTTTTCCGCCACATATGGCGCCGATCCTAGACCCCCTCGCCGATGGAGCGCAACATGACCGACACCTCGCAGACCACCTTCAAGCGCGTGTTGCTGAAAATCTCGGGCGAGGCGCTGATGGGCGACCAGGGCTACGGGCTGCATCCGCCGACCGTCGAGCGCATCGCCCGCGAGGTGAAATCGGTGCACGACATGGGCGTCGAGATCTGCATGGTCATCGGCGGCGGCAACGTCTTTCGCGGGCTCGCGGGCTCGGCGCAGGGGATGGAACGGACCACCGCCGACTACATGGGCATGCTGGCGACGGTGATGAACGCGCTGGCGATGCAGTCGGCGTTGGAAGAGCAGGGCGTCTTCACCCGGGTGATCTCGGCCATTCGCATGGACGAGGTGGCCGAGCCCTATATCCGCCGCCGCGCGGTGCGCCACCTGGAGAAGAAACGGGTCTGCATCTTTGCCGCCGGCACCGGCAACCCCTATTTCACCACCGACACCGCCGCGACCCTGCGCGCCAACGAGATGGCCTGCGAGGCGATCTTCAAGGGCACCAAGGTGGACGGGGTCTATGACAAGGACCCGATGAAGCACGCTGACGCGGTACGCTTCGACAAGATCAGCTATGACGATGTGCTGACCAAGCATCTCAAGGTCATGGATGCCTCGGCCATCGCGCTGGCGCGGGACAATCACCTGCCGATCATCGTGTTCTCGCTCGACGAGCCCGGCGGGTTCCGGGGCATTCTGGCGGGCGAGGGCACCTATACCACCGTTCACGGCTGATTGCCCCGGCGCGGAGGGGCCAGCCCCTCTGCCGCCCGGGGCGGCATTCACCCCGGGATATTTGCGGCCAATGGAAACACTGGTCGCGGCGCGAGGCCCGGCGCAGCGCGCCATCCGGCGCCGGCGCAGGGGGCAAAGCGCTATACATCCGGGCGCGCCTGTCCTAGAAAGCGGGCGGAACGAAAAACACCTGAGCGGGCAAGACCAATATGTCAGACGATTTCGAACTCGACACCGACGATCTCAAGCGCCGCATGGATGGCGCCATGTCGAACCTGCGCACGGAATTCGCCTCGCTGCGGACCGGGCGGGCCTCGGCCTCGATGCTGGAGCCGGTGATGGTCGACGCCTATGGCGCAATGACCCCGATCAACCAGGTCGGCACGGTGAACGTGCCCGAGCCGCGTATGGTGACGGTCAATGTCTGGGACAAGGGGCTGGTCGGCAAGGTCGAGAAGGCGATCCGCGAAAGCGGGCTGGGCATCAACCCGCAGCTCAACGGCACCATCATCATGCTGCCGATCCCCGAGCTGAACGAGGAGCGCCGCCGCGAATTGGGCAAAGTTGCCGGGCAATATGCCGAACACGCGCGTGTCGCGATTCGCAACGTGCGCCGCGATGGCATGGACCAGATCAAGAAGGCCAAATCCGACGGCATGTCGGAGGACGACCAGAAGTTCTGGGAGAGCGAAGTGCAGGAGCTGACCGACACCTATATCAAGAAGGTGGACGACGCGCTCGAGCACAAGCAGGAAGAGATCATGCAGGTCTGATCCGGACCGGCGGTGCCAGAAGGTAAAGGGAGGGGCGCGTTATGCCCAAACCGATCCGCGATGGCGCCGGTCCGCGCCATGTGGCGATCATTATGGACGGCAACGGACGCTGGGCGCAGCGCCGGGGCCGGCCGCGTCTGTTCGGCCATCACGCCGGCGCGAAACGGGTGCGCGAGATCGTCGAGGCTTGCCCGGATAGCGGTGTGAAATATCTGACGATTTTTGCCTTCTCGACAGAGAACTGGCGCCGCACGCAATCCGAGGTGGCGGGGCTCATGAGCCTGTTTCGCCGCTATATCACCAAGGAAGCCCGCGCGCTGCGCGAAGAGAACGTGCGGGTGCGCTTTATCGGTGACCGGGTGCGGCTCGACAACAAGCTGGTGACGCTGATGGACGAGCTGGAGCTGATGACCGCCGATTGCACCGGCGTGAATCTCACCATCGCGATCAATTACGGCGGCCGCGACGAGGTGGCACGCGCCACCAAGCGGCTGGCCGAGGACGTGGCGGCGGGCAAGCTCGACCCGGCGTCGGTCAACGAGGAAACGCTGCCGAAATATCTCGACACCTGCGTGCTGCCCGACCCCGATCTGGTGATCCGCACCAGCGGCGAGGCGCGGATCTCGAATTTCCTGCTCTGGCAGTCGGCCTATGCGGAATACGAGTTCGTCGATACGCTCTGGCCAGATTTCAGCGCCGGCGAATTCGGCAAGCTGGTCGGCGCCTATGGTGCGCGCGACCGCCGCTATGGGGGCGTGAAGGCATGAGCCCGTCGCGCTGGACGGATTTGCGGCCCCGGGTGATCTCGGCGGCGGGGCTGATCGTCATCGGCCTCGGCGCGGTCTGGCTCGGCGGGATCTTCTGGCGCGGACTGATCGCGCTCAGCTGCGGCGTGATGGTCTGGGAACTGGTGCAGATGCTCGACACCGCACGGCACCGCTCGGCGCGCGTGCTGGCGCTGGTCGCCGGCAGCTGCGCGCTGGCGGCGATCTACCTGCCGCCGGCCCTGGCGCTGCCGCTGCTGTTGCTGCCCTCGATGGCGGGTTTCGGCCAGATGGAGCGCGGCGGGGTGACCTATTCGGTCTTTACCGCGCTGATCATGCTGGCGGGCTACGGCATCATGGCGCTGCGCTCGGATTTCGGCCTGACCTGGATGCTGTGGATGGTGCTGGTGGTCGTGGTCACCGATGTGGCCGGCTATTTCGCCGGCCGCGCCATTGGCGGGCCGAAGCTCTGGCCGCGTGTCAGCCCGAAAAAGACCTGGTCGGGCGCCGTGGCGGGCTGGACCGGTGCCGCCGTTGTCGGGCTGCTCTTTGCCGGCACGACGCATGCCGGGCCGGGGCTCGCGGGAGTCTCTATCGCGATCTCGATGGCCAGCCAGATCGGCGACATCGCCGAAAGCGCCATCAAGCGGCGGGCAGGGGTCAAGGACAGCTCGGCGCTGCTGCCGGGCCATGGCGGGCTGCTCGACCGGTTCGACGGCATGCTGGGCGCGGCGCTGTTCCTGCTGATTGCCGGCCAGATCGTGGATTTCCCGCCGGGGGTGGAATGAGGCGCATCAGTATTTTCGGCGCCACCGGGTCGATCGGGCAAAGCACCATCGACCTGATCGCGCGCGATCCGGACTTCTATCGTATCGTGGCGCTGACCGGCGGCAGGAACGTCGCGCAACTGGCTGATGATGCAAGGAAACTCAACGCAGAGATCGCGGTGACCGCCGAGGTGGCGCTGCTGCCCGAGCTGCGCGAGCGGCTGGCCGGCAGCGGTGTCGAGGCGGCGGCCGGAGAGGCCGCGCTGATCGAGGCGGCAAAGCGTCCGGCGGATTGGGTGATGTCGGCCATCGTCGGCGCGGCGGGGCTGCCGCCGGGGCTCGCGGCGCTGGAGCAGGGCGCGACTCTGGCGCTGGCCAACAAGGAAAGCATGGTCTGCGCCGGGCCGCTGGTGGTGCAGACCGCGCGCGCCCATGGTGGCGCGGTGCTGCCGGTGGACAGCGAGCATTCGGCGGTGTTCCAGGCGCTGATCGGCGAGGATATCGCCGCGGTCGAGCGGGTGATCATCACCGCCAGCGGCGGCGCCTTCCGTGACTGGCCGCTGGAAAAGCTGGCCGGGGCGACGCCGGAAGAGGCCGCCACCCATCCCAACTGGGACATGGGCCAGCGGATCACCATCGACAGCGCGTCCATGTTCAACAAGGCTCTGGAAGTCATCGAGACCAAAGAGTTTTTCGATATCGACCCGGCGCTGATCGAGGTTCTGGTACATCCCGAATCGATGATCCACGCGCTGGTCGGTTTTCGCGACGGCGCGCTCATGGCCCATGTCGGGCCGCCCGATATGCGCCACGCCATCGGATTCGCGCTGCATTACCCGGAGCGCAAGACGCTGCCGGTGGCGCGGCTCGATCTCGTTCAGCTCGGTCAGTTCACCTTCCGTGCGGCCTGCGAAACGCGCTGGCCGGCGCTGCGGCTGGCGCGCGAGGTCATGGCGACCGGCGGGCTCGCAGGGGCAGTGTTCAACGCCGCCAAGGAGCGCGCGCTCGACGCCTTCATCGCGCGGCGCATCGGGTTTCTGCGCATGGCCGAGGTTGTCGAAGAAACACTTAACCGTGTTTCGGCTCAAAGCGGCCTCATTACTGCCGGTATCACCCTTGATAACGTGCGTGCCGCAGACCATTTCGCCCGTGTAACCGCGGACGAGTTCATTAACCAGGATTGAGAGGCAGAGCTTTTGGACATCACCCAAATGATCCCGCAATTCGGTGGCGTGCTCTACACGCTGGTCGCTTTCGTGATCGCGCTTTCGATCATCGTGGCCATACATGAATACGGTCACTACATCGTCGGCCGCTGGACCGGGATTGAGGCAGATGTCTTTTCGCTGGGCTTCGGGCCGGTGATCTGGTCGCGCTACGACAAGCGCGGCACGAAATGGCAGATCGCGGCGCTGCCCTTTGGCGGCTATGTGAAATTTCGCGGCGATTCCAACGCCAGCGGCGGGGCCGATCTCGATGCCATGTCGCAGATGTCGGACGAAGAGCTGCGCCATACGATGAACGGCGCACCGATCTGGGCGCGCGCGGCGACCGTCGCCGCCGGGCCGGTGTTCAACTTCATCCTCACCATTCTGATCTTTACCGGCATCTTCATGGTGCAGGGCAAGGTGACCGAGCCCTTCACCGTGGGCGATCTGCGCGCGCTGCCAGTGGCGCAGGATCTGCGCGAGGGCGACGTGATTCTCGAGATCGGCGGCGAGCCGCTGCCCGATTTCACCGATGGCGAGGCCTTTGGCGATTTCATGGAGGCGCTGCCGCGTCAGGCGGTTCTGACTTATACGGTAGAGCGCGACGGGCAGGTGACCGAGGTCGATGGCCCCTATGTCTATCCGCCCATCGCGACGCAGATCGTGCCGCGCTCGGCGGCCTATGAGGCCGGGCTGGAGCCGGGCGACATCATCACCGCCATCGATGGCGAAGAGGCCTATGCCTTCGATCAGCTCAAGCAAAAGGTCGAGGGATCCGAAGGCGCGCCGCTGGCGCTGACCGTTTGGCGCGACGGCGAGGAGCTGTCGGTAGAGATGACCCCCAAGCGTACCGACGAACCGCTGCCCGAGGGCGGCTATCAGACCGTCTACCGCATCGGCATCGTCGGCGGGCTGGCCTTTGAGCCCGCGACGGGCCTGGTCGGCCCCGTCGAGGCCTTTACCGGCGGGGTGGAGCGGACCTGGTCGATCATCACCGGCTCGCTGTCGGGGCTGTGGAACATGATCGTCGGCAATATCTCTTCCTGCAACCTCTCGGGCCCCATCGGAATCGCCCAGACCTCCGGAGCGATGGCCAGCCAGGGTGGGCAGAGCTTCATCACGTTCATCGCGGTGCTCTCCACCGCCGTGGGGCTGCTCAACCTGTTCCCGGTGCCGGTGCTCGATGGCGGGCATCTGGTGTTCCACGCCTGGGAGGCGGTGCGCGGGCGCCCGCCGTCGGACCGCGCGCTGAACGTCATGATGTCGATCGGTCTGGTT
The DNA here is from genome assembly GCF_017311415.1 of Salipiger abyssi. Lineage (GTDB taxonomy): Bacteria > Pseudomonadota > Alphaproteobacteria > Rhodobacterales > Rhodobacteraceae > Salipiger > Salipiger abyssi_A. The sequence goes on from NZ_JAEKIS010000002.1 coordinate 87,396, forward strand.
CTGATCCTGGGGCTTATGGCCTTTGCCCTGACCAACGATCTCTTCTGTCCGTAACCGGTTCCAGCGCGCTGGCGAATGCCCAATTGCCAGCGCGGGGATGCCGCAATTAAGCCACATTGGACCACTATTAGGGTCTGGAAACCACCAGCTACCAGTGTGCCAATATGCAAACGATTCAGTCCGGATACCATAGCCTCGGCCTCCTGCTCAGCATCAACTGGGACCGTCTGCTTTACGTCTTCACGATCATCGCGGCGTTGTATTTCGGTGCCTTTCTCGGATCGCTTTGAAGACAGGGCGCTTCGGCTTTTGACAAGCCGCGCCGATCCCGATACTCACGTTGAAAAATACGGCGGAGTGGATCGGCAGTATGAGCAACGGGCTTTGGGGAAACCGTTCCCCGCGTTTTAAGCGCATTTTCAGAACCAGCACCTCTGTCGCGGCGGTTTCTGTCGCGATTACAATGGCTTTCACAGCTCTTCCGGAGCAGGCAGAAGCGCAGACCTTCTCGTTCAGCAATGTCTCGATCGAAGGCAATCAGCGCATCGAGCCGGGCACCATCCTGAGCTATGCCGGCATCGCGCGCGGCGCCCCCGTGAGCGCCGCCCAGCTCAACGATGCCTATCAGCGCATTTCGGCCTCGGGCCTGTTCGAAACGGTCGAGATCGTGCCGCAGGGCAACACGCTGGTGATCCGGGTCGTGGAATACCCGACGATCAACCGCATCGCCTTCGAAGGCAACAGCCGTATGAAGGACGAGGATCTGGCGCAGATCGTGCGTTCGCAATCGCGCCGCGTCTACAGCCCCAGCACCGCCGAGCAGGACGCGCAGGCCATCGCCGAGGCCTACACCCAGCAGGGCCGTGTCGCCGCGCGTGTGACCCCCAAGCTGATCAAGCGCTCGGAAAACCGTGTCGATCTGGTCTATGAGATCTTCGAGGGCGGCGTGACCGAGATCGAGCGTATCGGTTTCGTCGGCAACCAGGCCTATTCCGACCGGCGCCTGCGCCGGGTGCTGGAGACCAAGCAGGCCGGCCTGCTGCGCGCGATCATCCGCTCGGATACGTTCATCGAGGACCGGATCGCCTTCGACCGCCAGCTGCTCCAGGATTTCTACGCCTCGCGCGGTTATGTCGATTTCCGCATCACCGGTGTCAATGCCGAGCTGGCCGAGGAACGCGACGGCTATTTCGTCACCTTCAATGTCGAGGAGGGGCAGCAGTTTTCCTTCGGCGACGTGTCGGTATCCTCCGATCTGCCCGAGGTCGATCCCGAGCTGTTCCAGAGCGCTGTTAAGCTGAAACCCGGCAAGACCTACTCGCCCTCTCTGGTCGAGAACGAGATCGCCCGGCTGGAGCGGCTTGCCGTGCGCGAGGGCCTGAACTTCGTGCGTGTCGATCCGCGTGTGACCCGCAATGACCGCGACCTGACGCTGGACGTGGAGTTCATGCTCACCCGCGGCCCGCGCGTCTTTGTCGAACGCATCGACATCGAGGGCAACACCACCACGCTCGACCGCGTGGTGCGGCGCCAGTTCGACACCGCCGAGGGCGACCCGTTCAACCCGCGCGCCATCCGCGAAGCCGCCGAGCGCATCCGTGCGCTGGGGTATTTCACCGACGCCAATGTCGAGGCGCGCGAGGGCACCACACCGCAGCAGGTGATCATCGACGTGAATGTTGACGAGCAACCGACCGGCTCCATCGGCTTCGGCGGCTCCTATTCGACCACCAGCGGTTTCGGCGCGGCGATCTCCTTCCGGGAGGGCAATTTCCTCGGCCGCGGCCAGATCCTTTCGCTGGGCATCAACACCGCGTCTTCGGCATCGAGCTACAATTTCAACTTCGTGGAACCGGCTTTCCTGGGGCGTGACGTCGCCTTCGGTCTGGCGCTCGGTTACACCGAGACCGACAACGAATATGCCGAGTTCGACACCGCCGAGGGTCAGTTCCGCCCGAGCTTCAGCTTCCCGATCTCGGAAAACGGGCGCCTGAGCCTGCGCTACACCGCGCGTTACACGGACATTTCCAATACCGACGACGATGATGCCGGCCAGGTGATCCGTGCCGAGGAGGACGATGGCAGCCGCATCGACAGCAGCATCGGCTATACGTTCAGCTACGACACGCGGCGTACCGGGTTGAACCCGAATGCCGGCGTGCTGCTGGAGTTCGGCCAGGATTTCGGCGGCGTCGGCGGCGACACCAACTTCATCAAGACCAACCTGCGCGCGGTTGCGCAGACCAAGGTCTGGAACGAGGAGGTCACGCTGCGCGCCTCCTTCGAGGCCGGGGCGCTGCATTATTCCAGTGGCGAAAGCCGGGTCACCGACCGTTTCCTGCTGAGCGATTCCACCATGCGCGGCTTCGAATACGGCGGCATCGGCCCCCGCGAATACGATTCCGCAAGCGATGTCGATGATGGCCTGGGCGGCAATTATTTCGCCGTGGCCCGGCTCGAGGCGGAATTCCCCATCGGTCTGCCGGAGGAATACGGCATCTCGGGCGGTGTCTTCTACGATATCGGCTCGGTCTGGGGCCTGTCGGACGCGACCAAGGATTCGACCACCAACAAGATCCTTTACGACGACTTCCGCGCCCGTCAGGTGGTGGGCGTCTCGGTCTTCTGGGATTCCGCCTTTGGCCCGCTTCGGCTGAACTTCTCGCGCCCGGTGCAGAAGGAAGAGCACGACCGCGACCAGAATTTCAGCCTGTCGATCTCGACCGAGTTCTGAGGTGGCGGGACTGTTTCGGCTCTGGGCGCTGGCGCTTGGGCTGAGCTTCGCCTGCGTCGCTGCTGCGGCGCAGGACAGTGCGCAGCCCGGCGTCGTGCAAAGTCAGATATTGACGGTGGAGATCGACCGGCTGTTTGCCGAAAGCGCCTATGGCCAGCGCATCACCCAGATGCTGGAGACCGAAGGGGCCGAGATCGCAGCGGAAAACCGACGTATCGAGGCCGAACTTACCGCCGAGGAAAAGGATCTCACCGAAAAGCGCGCAACACTGAGCCCCTCGGACTTCCGCGCATTGGCCGAAGCCTTCGACCAGAAGGTCCAGGAGCTGCGCCGCGAGCAGGACACCAAGGCACGCGCGCTCGGCAATCTCTCGGAGGAGCGCCGCCGTCAGTTTCTTTCCGCCGCCGAGCCGGTGCTGGCGCAGCTCATGCGCGAGGCCGGTGCGGCCGTCATTCTGGACAAGCGCACGGTGTTCCTCTCCGCCGGGGTGATCGACATCACCGACACAGCCATCGCCCGGATCGACGCGGCAATTGGCGACGGCGCGCCGTCCGGCGAAGCGCCCGCCGCGCAGGAATAGCGCTGTCCAGCGTGGCGACGGACACGGCGCAGCTTGCCCCATCGTCCCGCTATTGCTAGGGACATCTGCGATAAATGGAGTTGAAAGGCCAAGAATGACCGAACCCCTGCTTTCCGCGGATATCGATCTTATCCAGCGCATCCTGCCGCATCGCTACCCGTTCCTTCTGGTGGACCGGGTGGTCGATATCGACGGCTACAAATCCGCGGTCGGCATCAAGAACGTCACGATGAACGAGCCGCATTTCCAGGGGCATTTCCCCGGGCAGCCGATCATGCCGGGCGTCACCATCGTCGAGGCGATGGCGCAGACCACGGCGGTGATGGTGGGGGTCGCGCTGGATCTGGCCGACAAGGATCTCAAGGTCTATTTCATGTCCATCGACAAGTGCAAATTCCGCCGCATGGTGCGCCCCGGCGACCAGCTGCGCATGACGCTCAACACGCTGCGCGGGCGCCCCGGCGGCAAGATCTGGAAATTCGGCGGCGTCGCCGAGGTCGATGGCGAGATGGCCACCGAGGTCGAATTCACCGCGATGATGGACCTGCCGACGTGACCCAGCCGGAGATCCATCCCAGCGCCTGTGTCGAAGAGGGTGCGCAGATCGGCGACGGCTGCCGCATCGGCCCGTTCTGCCATATCGGTCCGCAGGCCGTCCTGGGCGAAGGCGTCGAGCTCAAGTCGCATGTGGTGGTCACCGGCGAGACCGAGATCGGCGACGAGACAGTGATCTTTCCGTTCTCGGTGATCGGTGAGATCCCGCAGGATCTCAAGTTCAAGGGCGAAAAGACCCGTCTGGTGATCGGCAAGCGCAACCGCATCCGCGAGCATGTCACCATGAACTGCGGCACCGAGGGCGGCGGCGGCGTCACCCGCGTCGGCGATGACGGGCTGTTCATGGCCGGCTGCCATGTGGCCCATGACGCGCAGGTGGGTGACCGGGTGATCCTGGTCAACCACGCCTCGGTCGCCGGCCATTGCGTGCTCGAGGACGACGTGATCGTCGGCGGGCTCTCCGGCGTGCACCAATGGGTGCGCATCGGGCGCGGCGCGATCATCGGCGCGGTCACCATGGTGACCAACGACGTCATTCCCTACGGTCTGGTACAGGCGCCGCGCGGCAAGCTCGACGGGCTGAACCTCGTCGGCCTCAAGCGCAAGGGCGTGAGCCGCAGCGACATCACCGCGCTGCGCGCCGCCTTCCAGATGCTGGCGCAGGGCGAGGGCGCCTTTGCCGACCGCGCCAAACGGCTCGGCGACGAGACCCAGAGCGCCTATGTGCGCGAGATCGTCGCCTTCATCCTCGGCGACAGCGACCGCCATTTCCTGACGCCGGGCTGAGCCCGGTGCTGGCTCTGATCGCCGGGCAGGGCGCCCTGCCGCGCGCGGTGGCCGAGGCCGCGCCCGAGCCGCCGCTGATCTGCGCGCTGGAGCCCTACCGCCCCGAGGGGCTCGACGTGGACAAGAGCTTCCGCATCGAGCGTCTCGGCGGCTTCCTGCACTGGCTGAAGGCGCGCGGCGTCACCCGGATCTGCATGTGCGGCCGGGTGCGCCGTCCCGAGATCCGCCTCTCGCGGCTCGACTGGCGCACGGCGCTGATGCTGCCCGCCATCCGCCGCGCGATCCGGCGCGGCGACGACGGCGCGCTGCGCATCGTCATCGGCCTGCTCGAAGAGGCGGGGTTCGAGGTGGTGGGCGCGCATGAGGTGGCACCGGCGCTGCTGATGCCGGAGGGTGTGGCGACCCGCGCGCAGCCGGGGCCGGATCTGGCGCGCGACATGGCGCTGGCCGAGCGGATCAGCGTCGATCAGGGCCGCGCCGATCTCGGCCAGGCCTGCGTGATCCGGGATGGTCGCGTGGTGGTGCAGGAGGACGATGCCGGCACCGACGCGATGCTGGCGCGCCTGCCCGAATCCGCCCCCGGCACCGGCGGCATTCTCTTCAAGGGGCCGAAATTCCGCCAGGAGCGCCGCGCCGATCTGCCGGTGATCGGGCCGAATACCGCCAAAGGCGCCATTCGCGCCGGGCTTTCCGGCATCGTCATCGACGCGCGCGGCGTCATGGTGCTCGACCGGCCCGCGCTGCTCCGCCGGCTCGACGAGGCCGATCTGTTTCTCCTGGCACGGAAGGTCTGATCCATGCATGTCTTCGTGATCGCGGGCGAGCCGTCGGGCGACAGGCTGGGGGCGGCGCTGATGGCCGGGCTCAGGGGCAGGGTGCCCGATATCCGCTTCACCGGCATCGGCGGCGAGCGCATGCTGGGCGAGGGGCTCGACAGCCTGTTTCCCATGGACGAGATCTCGATCATGGGCATTGCCGAGATCCTCGCGCAATACTGCCACCTCAAGCGCCGCATCCGCGAGACCGCCGAGGCGGTGATCGCCGCAAGGCCCGATGTGCTGGTGACCGTCGATCTGCCGGAGTTCTCGCTGCGCGTGGCCAAGCTGGTCAAGGCGCGCTCCGACATCCGCGTGGTGCATTACGTGGCGCCCACGGTCTGGGCCTGGCGCCCGGGGCGTGCGGCAAAGATGGCGCGGCATGTGGATCAGGTGCTGGCGCTGCTGCCGTTCGAGCCGCCCTATATGGAGGCCGCCGGCATGCGCTGCGATTTCGTCGGCCACCCGGTGGTGACCGAACCGCAGGCGAGCGCCGCCGAGGCAGCGGCCTTCCGCACCCGCCACGGGCTGGGTGAGGCGCCGCTGGCGCTGATGCTGCCGGGCTCGCGGCGCTCCGAGGTGACGCGGCTGGCACCGGTCTTCGGCGAGGTCGCCGCACGGCTGCACCGCGACCGTCCCGATCTGCGGCTGGTGCTCCCGGCGGCGGCGCCGGTGGCGGGGCTGGTGCGCGAGCTCTGCGCCGGCTGGCCGGGCGCACCGCTGATCCTCGATCCCACGCGCCTGGGCGACGCGATGGCGGCGGAGAAACGCGCGGCCTTTGCCGCGGCGGATGTGGCGCTGGCGGCCTCCGGCACGGTCTCGCTGGAGCTGGCGGCGGCGGGCACGCCGATGGTGGTGGCCTACGATATGGGCTTTCTGTCGCGCCAGATCATCGGGCGGTTGCTGCGCGTCGACACGGTAACGCTGGTCAATCTTGTCTCGGAAACCCGCGCGGTGCCGGAATTCATCGGCGAGGCCTGCCGCCCCGATCCCATCGCGGAGGCGCTGCTACGGGTGCTCGATGCGCCGCAGGAGCAGGCCCGCGCCATGCAGCTCACCATGGAGCGGCTCGGACGCGGCGGCCCGCCACCGGGCGAACGCGCCGCCGACGCTGTGCTCTCCGGCCTCGCAGACGCGACCTGACCAAAGAAAGGCGCGGCCCCTTACGAGTGCCGCGCCCGCATCTTCATCTTTCTGCAAATACTCAAACCCGGCGCCGCAGGCGCTGCCTCTAGCCCATACGCTCGGAGGCGTAGGAGCCGGGCGAGGCCGGGAACACTACCGTCTTGTTGCCATTGAGGAAAACCCGCCGGTGGATATGCGCATGAATCGCGCGCGCCAGCACCGAGGCCTCCACATCGCGACCCAGCGACACGTAATCCTCGGGCGACTGCGCATGCGTCACCCGCACCGTGTCCTGCTCGATGATCGGGCCTTCGTCGAGATCGGCGGTCACGTAATGCGAGGTCGCGCCGATGAGCTTCACGCCGCGCTCAAAGGCCTGCTTGTACGGGTTCGCGCCCTTGAAAGACGGCAGGAAAGAGTGGTGAATGTTGATGATCCGCCCCGACATCTTCTGACACATCTCGTCCGAGAGGATCTGCATGTAGCGCGCCAGCACAATCAGCTCGGCGCCGGTGTCTTCCACCACATCCATGATCCGACGCTCGGCCTCGGGCTTGTTCTCCTTGGTGACCTTGATGCAGTGGAAGGGGATATCATGGTTCACCACGACTTTCTGGTAATCCATGTGGTTCGAGATCACCGCCACGATGTCGATCGGCAGCGCGCCGATGCGCCAGCGGTAGAGCAGGTCGTTGAGACAATGGCCGAAGCGCGAGACCATGATGATCACCTTCATCTTCTCGCTCTCGTCATGGAAGGCATAATCCATGCCGAGTGTCCCGGCGACATCGGCAAAGGCGCTCTCGAGCGTAGCGAGTTCGGCGCCGGTCTCGCTCTGAAAGCTCACCCGCATGAAGAAATTGCCGGTCTCCAGATCGTCGAACTGGGCGCTGTCGGTGATATTGCAGCCCTGTTCGGCGAGGAACGTGGCGATGGCGGCCACGATGCCGCGGGTCGAAGGGCATTTGACGGTCAGGGCGTAGGAGCTCATCCGGCGGATCCTGTAAAAGGGTGGGTTGTCGCTGCGGGTCTGGGCGGCGCGCGCGGCGTCCGGCGTCAAGCCCGCTCTCTGCCTCTAGCCGGTATTCCGCGCAGCGCGCGGCCCGGGCGCGACCTGATCCGGTCAGCCAGCGACATGCTGCGCCACAACGGCGGGGTGCAGCGGACATTTGACTTGTGAAAGCGCTTTGAACGGCTTAACCGGAAAGGAGCGGCTTGCCGCAAAAGGGTCGCGGGGGCAAAATTCTCCGCCTCGCCGGGCCGAGCGGCCTCCGTCAGACCACCCTACGCCAAAAGAGATTTCATGACCGAGAGCTCCTTCAGCGCCAGATTGTCCGAACTGCTCCGCTTTATCTATCCCGAGCTGGACGCCCATATCCTCGCCAGCCAGGTGATCGAGGCGTTCTGGCCCGAGGAGAAGCACCGCCGCAAACAGCCGCGCAAGCCGGGCAACAATCTCTGGACGCAGAACGACGCGGTGCTGATCACCTATGGCGACAGCCTGATCGACGGGTTTCACAAGCCGCTCGACCTGATGCACGATTTCCTGCTCACCCATATGAAGGGCGTGGTGAACGGGGTGCATATCCTGCCGTTCTTTCCCTTCACCTCCGATGACGGGTTCGCCGTTACCGATTACCGCAAGGTGAACCCGCAGCTCGGCGAGTGGTCGGACATCACCCGCATCAGTTCCGAGTTCCACCTGATGTCGGATCTGGTGCTCAACCATGTCTCGAGCCAGGGCGTGTGGTTCAACGCCTACCGGCAGGGGCAGGCGCCCTACGACAAGTTCTTCTTCGAGGCCGACCCGTCCGACGATGTCTCGATGGTTGTTCGACCGCGCACCACGCCGCTCTTGCAGGAGGTCGAGACGGCCATGGGCACCCGCCATGTCTGGTGCACCTTCAGCCACGACCAGATCGACCTGGATTTCCGCAATCCCGAGGTGCTGCTGGAGATCATCCGCATCATCCGGCTGCATATCGACATGGGGGTGCGGATCATCCGGCTGGATGCGGTGGCCTTCCTCTGGAAGCAGCTCGGCACCAACTGCATCCACCTTCCGCAGACCCATGCGGTGATCCAGCTCATGCGGCTGCTGATGGATTACACCACCGAGACGGTGATCCTGCTGACCGAGACCAATGTGCCCAAGGCCGAGAACCTCAGCTATTTCGGCCGGCGCAACGAGGCGCATGTGGTCTACAACTTCCCGCTGCCGCCGCTGATCCTGCACGCGATGATGTCGGGCAGCGCGAAATACCTGATCGACTGGCAGCGCACCATGCCACCGGCGCCGCTGGGCTGCGCCTATCTCAACTTCACCGCCAGCCATGACGGCATCGGCATGCGCCCCGCCGAGGGGCTGCTGCCGCCGCCCGAGATCGGCCAGGTGATCGACACGATCCGCGAAATCGGCGGGCTGGTCTCGATGCGCTCGCTGCCCGGCGGCGGCGAGGCGCCCTATGAGCTCAACTGCTCGTATTTCGAGGCGATGGGCCGCACCTTCAATGGCGCCGACGATCATCACTTCGCGCGCTTCCTCTGCTCGCAGACAATCATGATGTCGCTGGAGGGGATTCCGGCCTTCTACATCCATTCCATGCTGGCCACGCCCAACGATCTCGAAGCGGTGGAGCGGCGCGGCATGAACCGGGCGATCAACCGCCATCGCTGGAACTATCCCGAGCTTCAGGAACGGCTCGCCGATCCGGAGAGCCTGCATGCGCGGGTGCTGGCGGCGCTGTCCGAGCGGTTGAAGCTGCGCGCCGAGCAGCCGGGCTTTCACCCCAACGCGACGCAGTTCACGCTGAATCTCGACCAGCGTATCTTTGGCCTCTGGCGTCAGTCGCTCGACCGGGCGCAGTCGATCTTTGCGCTGCACAATGTCAGCGGCGAGACGGTCGAGATCCCGGCGGGCGATCTCAACCTGATCGCCGATGAGCAGTGGGTCGACCTGTTGAGCGGCGAGGAGGTCACCGCGGGGGCGGTTGAGATGGCACCGTATCAGTGCCGCTGGATCACCAATCTGGTCTGAGCGGGGCGGCGGTGCCGTGCCGCAATTCCGCCTTTTCGCGAGAACCGTCTGGGGCAGCACCCGATTCGTGCCGTTTTTTCGTCGAATGATTCGCATTTTCGGGGGTGCCGCGCCGGGTGGCTTGGTCCAATGCCTTCCGCTACGGTAGATTGATCACGGTCGCGCGACAACCGCTGCCACATTTTCCGCAAACGTGTGGGGCTCTCTGCTCGAGCACGGCGCCCCTCTCACTGTTTCGCATCAACCGACAATTTGGCCGGTTCGTCGCTGGGCGTTCGCCGCGTTCACGCCTTATTTTTCAGGCCAAAACGCCACGCCCCGTCGTTCAAAACGGAAACAATACTCTCAAAAACGCCGTAAAACGCCTTGGAAAAATTGGCGAAAAATTGCCTCTTATCCGAGGTGACCGCCCCTTTTGCGCCATTTTCCGCTTTGTGTCGCTGCGATGCCGCCTTATTAATTTCCTCAAGCCCAACTGGGGGGTGAAGACTGCTGGCCACGGGGGCGGCCGCTGAACTGTCAGGCATCCGCAAGGATGCGTAGGGATGCGCATGGGGAGAACCCCGCCGCCGCGAAGCTGCGCTTCGTCCACACAAAATGTGGGCGCGGGCGCATGATCCCAACGCAGACCTTGCAGGCATGACGAGCGAAACAACAGGCGGCGCAACGATGTGCCGTCGCCGTGGAAGCGGTTCCGGGGCCTGTCCCCGTCTGACGTAATGAGGGTCGAAAACAATGGCTGATCTGGTTCTGGATTGGAGCGCGCTTGGCGCTTACGGCACCAACCTTGACGACACCGCACCCGATGCGGTTACCACCACCGTGGAAACCGGCGGCGTCGCTGTCGACATCACCTTTACCGCACAGGATGACGAGGCGCAGGCCTTTACCGTCACCTATGACGGTTATGTGCCTGAGGGATCAGACACCGACCCCAATTCGCATCTCAAGCTGTTCGGCACCGGCGGTGACGGCGGCGGGACCGTGTCCTCCACCTCGACCACCGTACTCGACTTCCGCGCCAGCAGCGAAGCCTATGGCGATTCGGTCGAGAACATCTCCTTCCTTCTGAACGACGTCGACGGCGGTGACGGTGGCGATCTCGGCGACTTGTCGGAATATGCCCGCGCCGCGATGGGCGAAGGCGAAAGCTTTCAGGACAATGTGACCATTCTCGCCTACGACGCCGAGGGCAATCCGGTCGACGTAACCATGACTGCGCTCGGCGCCGGCACCAATATCAGCGGCGACACCGCCACCGGCGACGAGGTGACCAACTTCGCCGAGCAGGATGGCACCGTGCGTGTGGATATCGCCGGCCCGGTTTCGCGGATCGAGGTCGTTTACGAGAACGGCGGCAACTCCACGCAGGGTGTGCTGATCTCCGATGTTGCCTTCTCGACCACCGATAGCGTCGACGACGTGCCGGTGGCCGTGGACGATACGGTGACAACCGACGAGGACGTGGCCGTTGTGGTCGACGTACTGGCCAATGACAGCGATCCGCAGGGCGATCCGCTGACCGTCACCGGCGCCACCGCGACCAACGGCACTGTGACCGTTAACGACGACAACACGCTCACATTCACGCCGGATGCCGATTACAACGGCCCGGCGGAGATCACCTATACGGTCGAAGATCCCGACGGCAATACCGCCTCGGCCAATGTCGCCGTGACGGTGAATCCGGTGAACGACGCGCCGGTCGCCAATGACGACACCGCGGACACCACCGAAGGGACGCCGGTCACGCTCGACCCGACGCTGAACGATACCGATGTCGACGGCGATCCGCTCTCCGTGTCCGATCTCGGCGACCCCGAAAACGGCACCGTGACGCTGAACGAAGACGGCACCGTGACCTACACGCCCGATGACGGCTTCACCGGCGAGGATACCATTCCCTACACCGTCGATGACGGCAATGGCGGCACCGACGACGGCACCATCACCGTGACCGTCGGCGACAACCCGCCGCCGCCGCCCCCGCCGGGTGGCAACACCGACCCCGACGCAGTGAACGACCTTTACGCCACCACGCAAACCTCGCCGGTCACCTTCGATCCGACCGAGAACGACAGCGATCCCGATGGCGATCCGCTGACGATCACCTCGGTTGGCGATGCGCCGAACGGCACCGTGACGCTGAACGACGACGGCACCGTGACCTTCGTCGCCGACGAGGATTTCACCGGCTATGACTCCTTCACCTACACAATCGATGACGGCAACGGCGGCAGCGACAGCGCCTTCGTCACCGTCGAAGTGCTGCCCTGCTTTACCCCGGGCACGCTGATCGCGACGCCGCAGGGCGAACGTCTGGTCGAAGATCTGGAAGTCGGCGACCGCGTGATCACCCGCGACAACGGCATTCAGGAGATCCGCTGGATCGGCCGCAAGGACCTCACTGGCCACGAGCTGGCGCGCAAGCCGCATCTGTGCCCGGTGCTGATCCAGCAGGGCTCGCTGGGCAAGAACCTGCCCGAGCACGACCTGCTCGTCTCGCCGAACCACCGCGTGCTGGTGGCCAACGACAAGACCGCGCTTTACTTCGAAGAGCGTGAGGTTCTGGCCGCGGCCAAGCACCTGACCGGGCTCGACGGGGTGGACGAGGTGGAGACGCTTGGTGTGAGCTACATCCACATGATGTTCGACAACCACGAGGTGGTGCTGTCGAACGGCGCGTGGACCGAGAGCTTCCAGCCGGGCGACCAGTCGCTGAAAGGCGTCGGCGATGCGCAGCGTCAGGAAATCTTCGAACTCTTCCCCGAGCTCGAGCATGAGGACGGCATCAAGGCCTATGGCTCTGCACGCCGCTCGCTGAAGAAGCACGAGGCGCAGCTTCTGACCAAGTAAGGGCAGCCTCCGGAACGGAATATGCAGCTCGTTCCGGTGCTTTTCGACCCTGCGCCGGAACGAACAGGGGAAACGGGGCGGTATCTACCGCTCCGTTTTTCTGTTTAACAAACACCACCCGCCGCGATCCGCGGACCGCCCCGGCCCTTCCTGTGGGCGCGAAAGGGAAAGAGGATGTTCTGACCATGGTTGACGATACAAGGCAGGCCATCACCGCGGCGAACAAAGCCGCCTGGCAGGCCTCTGCACCGCTGCACGGGCGCGGCGCGCAGTGGCAGCGGCTTCTGGAGAACGCGGCCCGGCCCGGTTTTTCGGTACTCGACGCGCAGCTGACGGCGACATTGAAGACGCTCGATCCGGACGGGAAATCTGCCGTACAGATCGGCTGCAACAATGCCCGCGAACTGATTTCCCTGGCCGCGCTCGGCATCCGGCCGGAGCTTGGGATCGATCAGGCAGGCGCCTTTCTGGCGCAGGGCCGGCAGCTTGCCGAGGCGGCGGGGCTCGCGCCGCGGTTGCTCGAAGCGGACATCTACGATCTGCCCGACGATCTGGGCCGGTTCGATCTGGGACTGATCACCATCGGTGTGCTCAACTGGATGCCCGATCTGGCCGGCTTCTTCCGCACGACCGCCGGGTTGCTGGCGCCGGGCGGCCATCTGGTCATCTACGAAACCCATCCGTTTCTGGAGATGTTCGACCCCGAGGAGGAGCGCCCCTTCGAACCCGCCTTCAGCTATTTCGAGCGCCGCCCGCAGAGCGTGACCGAGACGATCACCTATGACGGAAAGAGCCATGGGCAAGGCGAAACCGGCTATTGGTTCATTCACACACTGGGCGAGATCGTCACCGCCTGCGTCCGCTCCGGGCTGGATATCGTGACGCTGGAGGAGTTCGGCCATACGATTCGTGAACCGGACTATGATATCTATGCCGGCCGCGACGCGCAGATTCCCATGAGCTATTGCCTCGTGGCCCGGAACGCGCGCGGTTAGCCACGGCGCGGGATCTCGCGCTGCCCGTTTCGTCGGCGCCCGGGAACGGGTAAGCTGTTGGTGAGGCAACGAACAGGAAAAACAATATGCGCGGATTCGTATTCAAGGCGCTGGCGATCGGCCTTCTTGCGACGTTGGTCCAGCCAGACCCGGCCGCCGCCGGATGGCGCGACCGTTTCGAGGTCTATGGGGTTCCCGAGGACGATATGCTGAAGATGCGCGGCGGTCCCGGCACAGGGTTCGACGTCTATGTCGGGCTGCCGAACGGCACGGTGGTGCGTCTCATCGAATGCACACAGACCGGAGGCACACGCTGGTGCAAGGTGTCGCTCGACCGGGCACGCGGCCTCAAGGGCTGGGTGTCCTGGGCCTACCTTAGAGAGCTCTGAGCGGCTCCGGACAGGGCAACGGCCTCAGCTATTGCCCGTCCCGGTGAACCGCGCCGCATCCGCCGCCGCACGGCGGATGGCGTTGGATTTGTGCACGGTCTCCATATATTCCGCCTCGGGGTCGCTGTCATAGACGATGCCGCCGCCGGCCTGGATATAGAGCTTTTCGTCCTTCACTATGGCGGTGCGCAGGGCGATGCACATATCCATGTCGCCGCCCGCCGAGAAATACCCCACGCCGCCGCCATAGACGCCGCGTTTCTCGGGCTCCAGCTCGTCGATGATCTCCATCGCGCGCACCTTGGGCGCGCCCGAAACGGTGCCCGCCGGCATGCCGGCAAAAAACGCCGACAGCGCGTCCTGATCCTCGGCCAGCTCGCCCACCACGTTCGACACGATATGCATGACGTGGGAATAGCGCTCGATGATGAATTTCTCGGTCGGGCGCACGGTGCCGATCTTCGACACCTTGCCGGTGTCGTTGCGGCCCAGATCGAGCAGCATGAGATGCTCCGCCAGCTCTTTCTTGTCGGCCAGCAGATCGGCCTCCAGCGCGCGATCCTCCTCGGGCGTGGCGCCGCGCGGGCGGGTGCCGGCGATGGGCCGGATGGTGACCTCGCGGCCAAAGACCCGCACGAGGATCTCGGGCGAGGCGCCGATCACCTGGAAGCCGCCGAAGTTGAAATAGAACATGAAGGGCGAGGGGTTCGTCCGCCGCAGAGAGCGGTAGAGCGCGAAGGGCGGCAGCGGGAAGTCCTGCGTCCAGCGCTGCGCCGGCACCACCTGAAAGATGTCGCCCTTGCGGATATAGTCCTTGGCCTTCTCGACGGCGGCCTTGTAGCTCTCGCGGGTGAAGTTCGACACCGGCTCGCCGGTCTCATGCGCTTCGCCCAGCTCGCGGCCCGCCTGCGGCAGCGCGCGTTCGAGATCGCGCACCGCGTCCATCACGCGCTCGGCGGCCTGCGCATAGGCGGCGCGCGCCGAGAGCCCCGCATTGACCCAGGCCGGCGACACCACGGTGACCTCGCCCTTGACCCCGTCGAGCACCGCCACGACCGAGGGCCGCAGCATCAGCGCGTCGGGCAGGCCGAGCGGATCGGGGTTCACATCCGGCAGATGCTCGACCAGCCGGATCATGTCATAGCCGAGATAGCCGAAGAGCCCCGCCGCCGATTGCGGCAGATCGTCGGGCAGCTCGATGCGACTTTCCTCGATCAGCGCGCGCAGCGCCGTCAGCGGATCGTCCTCCAGCGGCGTGAACGCCTCAGGATCGAAGCGTGCCTGCCGGTTGATCGCGGCTTTGCTGTCGTGGCATTTCCAGACCACATCGGGCTTCATCCCGATGATCGAATAGCGCCCGCGCACCTCGCCGCCGGTCACCGATTCCAGCATGAAGGCGTCCTTGGCGGCGCCCGTCAGCTTCAGCATCAGCGACACCGGCGTGTCGAGATCCGCCGCCAGCCGGGCATAGACCACCTGGTTCTGCCCGGCCTCATAGGCGCGGGCAAAGTCTTCGAAAGCGGGGATGAGCGTGGCCATGGTCTTTACTGCAAATTGCTGAGGACGGCATTGACCGCCGACTGGTCGATATCGATGCCGGCGCGGGACTGGATATCGGCGTTGAGCGCGCGGAAGAGATCCTGCGCCACGCTGTTGGCGGCGCGGTCGCGCAGCAGTCCGGAGAGCTGCTGGACCTGATCGCTTTCCATATCCACCGGGCTCACGCCGTCGAGCCGTACCACCAGCGCCACACCGTCGCCGGGCAGGGCGCGCGCCTCGCCCTCTGCCATGTCGAACACTGCCTCCAGCACCGCTGCCGGCAGGTCGGCGACGCGGGCGTCGCGGGTCAGGCCGCTTTCGGCATTGGGATCGAGCCCGGCCTCTTCGAAGCTGCCGCCATCGGCCACCTGCGTGGCGAGGCTTTCGGCCTGCGCGACCAGCGCCTGCGTTGCCTGCTCCTCTTCCCAGAGCGTGGCCACGCGCTCGCGCACCTCCTCGAAGGGCTGCGGCGCCGGGGCGCGCAGCTCGTCGAGCCGCAGCGCAAAGATGCCGCCATCGCCCAGATCCTCGATCGCCGGGTAATCGTCGGCGGTGACCGCCTCCGCCGCCTCGCGGAAGGCGGCATAGCCGGCGATGCCCACATCGCTGGTCTCGGTCCAGTCGATCTGGTCGAGCGCCATATCGGTCTCATTGGCGAGATCTTCGAGTGTGGCGCCGCCGGCAAGCTCGTCGTCGAGGCTCTGTGCCATGCCCTCGATCACCCGGCGGGCGCGGTCGAGCACCAGCGCATCGCGCAGATCCGGCACGGCCTCGTCATAAGGCACCTCATGCGCCTCCAGCACGCCGTTCACACGGTAGAGCGCCGGGCCAAGCGAAGACGGGGCCGGACCCACGACCGTGCCGACCTCGGCACCGAACACCGCGTCGCCGGCCTCGCCAAGCTCGTTCCGCGGCAGATCGCCCAGATCGGTATCGGCCAGTGCCAGCCCGCGCTCGTCCACCAGTGTCTCGAAATCCGCCTCACCCGACGCGATCCGGTCCATCGCGGCCTGCGCCGCCGCCTCGTCGGCAAAGACCAGCCGCTCGACCAGCCGGCGCTCGGGCATGTTGAACTCCGCATGTCGCTCCTCATAAGCGGCGCGCAGCGTGTCCTCGTCGACCTCGACCGTGTCGACGATCATGTCGGGCGTCAGCCAAGCATAGCTGATGACCTTGGTCTCGGGCAGGGTGAAGAGATCGAGATTGTCGTCATACCAGGCCTGAAGCTCCTCGTCCGAGGGCACCGGCAACCCGGTGCTCAGCGCGTCGCGACCGAGCGCCGCCCAGGTAAAGGCCCGGGTCTCGCCGGCATAGCCCAGCAGCGTCTCGACATAGGTGTCGGGCAGGGCGGTGCCCGAGAGGATCGCCGCCTGAAGCAGCGAGCGGGCGCTGTCGCGGCGCAGGCTCTCCTCGAACTCGGTCTCCTGAAGCCCGGCATTCTGTAACGCATAGGCATAGGCCGAGCGGTCGAACGTGCCGTCAGAGCCGTTGAAGGCCTGGATATTGCGCAGCTCTTCGGCGACGCGTTCGTCGCCCACGGAGAGGCCGATCCGCGCCGCCTCGTCATCCATCGCGGCGCTGGTGACCACCTGCGCCAGCACCTGATCGGTGAGGCCGAGCTGGCGCGCCTGTTCCACGGTCATCGGCTGGCCGGTCTGCGCCTCATAGGCGCTCATCTCGTTGCGCAGGGCGCGGGCGTAATCGTTGGTGGAAATCTCGGTGTCGCCCACCGTGCCGATGCTGCCGACGCCGCCGGAGAAATTCACCGTCCCGAAGGCGCCGAATCCCACGAAGGAGGCAACCAGGATTGCCCAGACGATGTATTTCGTGATGCCGCCTTTGCCGCGCGCCATGACTGCCCTTCCCCTTGCTCTCTGGCGCCCGTGTCTACGCCGGGGCGTCCGGCCCCGCAAGGGGCCAGTCCAGCGCGGCGAGCCGGTCGAAAAGCTCGGCGATGCCGGCACGGTCGATATTGGCGAAGGCGAGGCGGAAATGCCGCGCGCCGGCGGGGTCGGTTGCGGGCACGAACATGGTGCCGGGCAGGGCGAGCACACCGGCATCGCGCACCATGCGCGGCCCCAGAACGTCCGAGGGCTCGGCAAAGGGATGTTCGAGATAGGCGAAATAGGCGCCGAGCCCCTTCAGCCGCCAGCCCTTGGCTTCGAGCTTCGGCATCTGCTCGGCGATGGCGCGGCCGCGGTCGAGGATCTCGTCACGCTCCTGCGCCACCCATTGCGAGAGATTCTCCAGCCCCCAGAGCGCCGCGATCTGCCCGAGCTGCGGCGCGCAGATCGCCACCGTATCCTGAAATTTCTCGATCTCGCTCAAAAGCGCCGGATCGGCGAGCAGCGCGCCGACCCGGTGGCCGGTGAGACGATAGGCCTTGGAAAAGCTGTAGAGTTGGATCAGCGTCGTCTCGTGCCCCTCGCGGCTCAGCAGATCGTGCGGCGGGCCGGAGCGGCTGTCGAAATCCTTGTAGGTCTCGTCGACGATCAGTCGCAGCCCATGCTCGCGCGCCAGATCGTAAAGCGCGCCGAGGGTCTCGGCGGGATATTCCACGCCGCCGGGATTGTTGGGCGATACCAATACGATGGCGCGGGTGCGTGGGGTGATCAGCGCGCGGGCGGTCTCGGCCTCGGGCAGCAGCGCGTCATCGGTGGGCAGCGGCACGGTGACCACGCCCTGCATGTCGAGCCACATCTTGTGATTGAAATACCAGGGCGTCGGCAGCAGCACCTCGTCGCCCTCACCGCAGAGCGCCGCCAGCGTCGCGGCAAAGGCCTGGTTGCAGCCGGCGGTGATGGCCACCCGCCCGGGCGAGACCTCGGCGCCGTAATGCGCGCTCCAGTTCTTTGCCAGCGCGGCCCGCAGCGCCGGCAGGCCCAGCACCGGGCCGTAGAGATGGGTTTCCGGGCGCTCGATGGCCTCGGCCATGGCGCGGCGCAGCGCCGGCGGCGGCGGATCCACCGGCGCGGCCTGGCTGACATTGAGCAGCGGGCGCCCGGGCGGGAAGGTGACGCCCTCGATCCAGCGTTTCGCCTCCGGAACGGGCGGGGTGAAGGTGGCTTCGGTGCGGCTCTGATGAGGCATGTGCTGGGGCTCCCGCGACAGGTCGCGGCACGCTAGCAGCATGATCCGGCGGCGAAAAGGGGCGGGCTCACTCCGCCGCGTCAAAGGCGGTGCGGGCGGCGCGGATGCGGTCGTGATTGCGGTCGGCCCAGTCGGTCAGCACCGCGATCGGGTCGAGCGCCGATTGCCCCAGCTCGGTCAGCGCGTATTCCACCGAGGGTGGCTTGGTCGGGTAGACGGCGCGCGAAATCAGCCCGTCGCGTTCGAGCTGCCGCAGGCTCTGGGTCAGCATGCGTTTCGAGATATCGCCCACCTGCCGTTGCAGCGCCGAGAAGCGGCGCGGTCCGGGGGTGAGCGCGATCAGGATGAGCAGCGTCCATTTCTGCCCGACGCGGTCGAGCACGTCGCGGATCGGGCAGGCGGCGGGATTGTCCGGTGCTCCGTGCAGCGCCGCCATTTGTACGAGCGTGTCGAAGGCGGGGCGGTTACCTGACTGTGCCCTGGTCATGAAAAAGTGCCTCCTTTACGGGTTCAGCTCGGCGGTCTACATCTGAGACCATATCGCGGAAATAGACCAGACAGCGACAAAAGAAAAGGAAGGAGATCCCAATGTCCGGATCGTTGAAATATCTCGTCACCGGTGCCTCGGGTCAGCTCGGCGCACTCGCCATCGACGCGCTGCTCGACCGCGTGCCCGCCTCCGAGATCGGCGCGCTGGTGCGCCGCGCCGAGGCCGCGGCCCCGCTGGAGGCCAAGGGAGTGACCGTGCGCATTGCGTCCTATGACGATCCGGCGGCGCTAGAGGCGGCCTTTGCCGGCGTCGAGCGGTTGCTGCTGATCTCCTCCAGCGAGGTCGGCCAGCGCGCCACGCAGCATGCCAATGTCATCGCGGCAGCGAAGGCGGCTGGGGTGGGCTTTGTCGCCTACACCTCGATCCTCAGGGCCGACAGCTCGCCGCTGACCGTGCTGCCGGGCGAGCATGTGGCGACCGAGCAGGCGCTGGCGGCGTCGGGCCTGCATTACGCGCTGCTGCGCAACGGCTGGTACACCGAGAACTACACGATGGGCGTGCCCACGGCGCTGGAGCATGGCGGCATGATGGGGGCTGCCGGCGAGGGCCGGATTTCCAGCGCCGCGCGCGCCGATTACGCCGCCGCCGCTGCTGCCGTGCTGACGGGCGAGCTGCCGGCCTCGGGCACGATCTACGAACTGGCGGGCGACACGTCCTACACGCTGGCGGAATTCGCGGCGGCGCTGTCGGAGCTGTCCGGCAAGGAGATCGGCTATACCGACATGACGCCCGAGGCCTTCGATGCGGCCTTGCAGGGCGCGGGGCTGCCGGCGCCGGTGGCGGGCATGCTGGCCGACAGCGAGAAGGGCGCGGCGCAGGGCGGGCTCTATAGCGACGACACCACGCTGTCGCAGCTCATCGGGCGCCCGACGACGCCCTGGCGCGAGACGCTGAAAGCGGCGCTCTGACGCAAACCGCCCCGCGCCATATGTCGGCGCGGGGCGGGCAACTTCCTTCGAAGGAAGTTGCAGGAGTTTTCGAAAACTCTTGCGGTCTCAGAGGGTCGGGTCAGGTGCCGCGATAGGGCTCGACATATTGCAGCGCCATGTCCCAGGGGAAGAAGATCCAGGTGTCCTGGCTCACCTCGGTGATATAGCTGTCGACCATCGGCTTGCCCTTGGGCTTGGCATAGACCGTCGCCACATGCGCCTTGGGCAGGTGGCTGCGCACCACCTCCAGCGTGCGGCCCGTGTCCACCAGATCGTCGACGATCAGCACGCCGGTGCCGTCGCCCATCACCTCCATATCGGGGAATTTGATGACCCGCGGTTCGCTCTGCGTCTGGTGATTGTAGCTCTTGACCGAGATCGTATCGACCATGCGGATGTCGAGCTCGCGCGCCACGATCATCGCCGGCGCCATGCCGCCCCGGGTGATCGCCACCACCGCGCGCCATTCGCCGCCCTCGTCGGGACCGTGCCCCTGAAGCCGCCAGGCCAGCGCCCGCGCATCGCGGTGCAGCTGGTCCCAGCTGACGTGAAAACCCTTCTCGTGCGGCAGCCGGTCCATGCGCGCCCCCTCAGCCCTTGGTGATGTCGGGCGCGTCGACGGCCTTCATGCCGACAACGTGATAGCCCGCATCCACATGGTGGGTCTCGCCGGTCACGCCCGCGCCCAGATCCGACAGCAGATAGAGCGCCGATCCGCCGACATCGTCGATGGTCACGTTGCGGCGCAGCGGCGAGTTGTATTCGTTCCACTTCATGATGTAGCGGAAATCGCCGATGCCGGAGGCGGCCAGCGTCTTGATCGGGCCGGCCGAGATCGCGTTGACGCGAATGCCGTCCTTGCCCAGATCCTCGGCGAGATAGCGCACCGAGGCCTCCAGCGCCGCCTTGGCCACGCCCATCACATTATAGTGTGGCATGATCCGCTCGGCACCGTAATAGGTGAGGGTCAGCGCCGCGCTGCCCGGGCTCATCATTTTCTCCGCACGCCGCATCACAGCGGTGAAGGAATAGACCGAGATATCCATGGTCGTGGTGAAGTTGCCGCGCGTCGTGTCGACATAGCGGCCGCGCAGCTCGTTCTTGTCGGAGAAGCCGATGGCGTGGACGATGAAGTCCAGCCCGTCCCATTTCTCCTTGAGCGCATTGAACAATCCGTCGATGGACTCTTCGCTGCCGACATCGCAGGGCAGCACCAGATCGGAGCCCAGCTGCGCCGCCAGCGGATCGACACGCTTCTTCAGGGCGTCCCCCTGATAGGAAAAGGCAAGCTCGGCGCCTGCACCGTGCAACGCTTTTGCGATGCCCCAGGCGATCGACTTGTCGTTGGCGAGTCCCATGATCAGGCCGCGCTTGCCCGCCATCAGAGTGTTTGACATACCCTTCCTCCACCCGGCATTGGTGTTTCCGAAACCCTTTAGGCCAAGCCCGTGGGGGCTTCAAGGGTTAGCGCCTGTCATCGTGCAGCAAGGAGACACGAACATGTCCGACCGGACGGGGATTTTTGCGGGCGAGGATCCTTTCGCCCTGGCGCGTGCCTGGCTTGCCGAGGCGGAACAGGCGGAGTTGAACGACCCCAACGCCATCGCGCTCTCCACGGTCGATGCCGAGGGCATGCCGAATGTGCGCATGGTTCTGCTGAAGGAGATCGAGGACGGCGCCTTTGTCTTCTACACCAATTACGGCTCGGCCAAGGCGCAGGAGATCGAGGGCGCGGGCAAGGCCGCCTTTGTGATGCACTGGAAATCGTTGCGCCGGCAGATCCGGGTGCGCGGCACCGTCACCCGCGAAGACGGGCCGCAGGCCGACGCTTATTACCACTCACGCTCGCTCAAATCGCGCATCGGCGCCTGGGCCTCGCAACAGTCTCAGCCGCTGTCCTCGCGTGCCTCGCTGATGGCCGATGTCGCCAAGGTTACCGCGACGCACGGACCGTCTCCCAAGCGGCCGCCGTTCTGGGGAGGGTATCGCATCACCCCAGAGGAGATCGAATTCTGGGCAGATGGCGCCTTCAGGTTGCACGATCGTTTTCGCTGGCGGCGGCGGAACCCCGCCGATCCTTGGTCTATCACACGGTTAAACCCATGAATTTCACGTTACGTGAACTGCAAACAGTCACAAAATACAGGTCACGGAGGCTTGCATTTCCTCCTCGCCTTATCGCAAGAGGGTCTGGGGATACGCTAGACGATCAATGGAAACGCAGTTGACACAGCAAGACGAAGAGACGCGTCGCGTTCTCGGGAAGGTGAAGTGGTTCGATCCTGTCAAGGGGTTCGGATTCGTGATCGCTGACGAGGGCGGACCGGACATCCTGTTACACGCGAACGTTCTGCGCAATTTCGGCCAGAGTTCCGTGGCCGACGGTGCGCGGATCGAGGTGACCGTGCAGCGCACGGATCGGGGCATTCAGGCGACCGAGGTGCATCGCATCGATCCGCCCGAGCTTCCGGCCGGCGCACCGCTTGCGGATTTCGAGGGCATCGACCCCGAAGTGATGCGGGCAGCGCCGTTGGAGCCCGCGCGGGTGAAATGGTTCGACAAGGCCAAGGGCTTTGGCTTTGCCAATGTATTCGGCCGGCCGGACGATGTGTTCATTCACATCGAGGTGCTGCGCCGCTCAGGTCTTGCCGATCTGCAACCGGGCGAGGCGCTTGCGATCCGCGTGATCAATGGCAAGCGCGGTCTGATGGCCACCGAGGTAAACGCATGGGAAGCCGCGCTGACGCTGTCCTGATCCTGAGCGCCGCGCTTCTCGCCGGGCCCGCCGCCGCGCAATGCCGCGACGATGCGGTCTGGCTGCGCGGCGACTGGGGCAACGCGCGCTTTCGTGTGGAGGTTGCGGACGATGCCGAAGAGCGCGCCCGCGGCCTGATGTTTGTCGAGGAGATGCCCGCTTCCGCGGGCATGCTCTTTGTCTACCCGTCTGAGCGGGCGACAGCGTTCTGGATGAAGAACACGCTGATTCCGCTGGACATGATCTTTGCCGACGCGCAGGGCCGGGTGGTGCAGGTGCATTCCCGCGCCGTGCCGCATGATACCACGCCGATACCCAGCGGCGGGCCGGTGCGATACGTGCTTGAGATCAATGGCGGTATGGCCGAGCGGCTGGGAATTGCCGCGGGCAGCGAGATGCAGCATCCGGCGATTGCGGATCCCGTCTGGCCCTGCGAGTGAATTGCCTCTTTTCAAACCGGGGGCCAGCTTATATGCGAAGTCCGTCGGGGCGTGGCGCAGCCTGGTAGCGCGTCTGTTTTGGGTACAGAAGGTCGTGAGTTCGAATCTCGCCGCCCCGACCATTCCGGTATCTCGTACATGCCTTGTCGCGCTGCACCGCGTCTCCCGCCTGTGTCCGGGCCGATGCGATCCCCGCTACGGGCATGCGCGCGTGTGCCGGTGCGGCGCGACCTCAACACCCAGCCCGAAGCCAGGCATATGAGGGACGCGAGTCCCGCCTTCATGACAGTCCAATATCTTATGCCTGTATCTTGTGTCCCCCGCGTGTTCGCGGCGGGGCTGACAGCCCGCTATTTTGCCCGAATTTTCAGCACCGTTCCCAGAGAGCAGATTTTGTGTCTGCGCGCGGGGGAAATGCCAGGGCGGCGTTCAGCCTTTTTATGAACAGCTGTGGATAACTCTCCCTCAAACGGGCGCTTTTGCCTTTGATGTCTACCGAGATGGCGCCTCCGGCCCAATGTGGATGAATCGCGGATAAGTCATAGCCCTTGTGTCCGCCCGATGCGTCAACACAAAATATATGGGGATTTCCGAAAAAAGCCGTTGACCCTTTGGCGGATTTTGCGCCAGTTTGTGCGGGCCGGAGGGGAAACCACAACATATTGTGGCACCCGGCAGGGACACGTAAGAATTCATATCGAAATATCGGATGACGGCAGCGGGCATATCGCGTGGCTGCTCGCGACGATGATGTCCCTGCGCGCCGACACGGAATTTGGGCACCAGCTGAAGCAGAGGCAGCGATGAAGATCGAAAGAAAATACACCGAGGCAGGTCAGGACGCATATGCGAATATCGAATTCGTCACCACGAGTTCGGAGATCCGCAATCCCGACGGCACCACGGTGTTCAAGCTCGACACGCTCGAAGTGCCGGCGAAGTGGAGCCAGGTCGCCTCTGACGTCATCGCGCAGAAATACTTCCGCAAGGCCGGCGTACCGACCGCGCTGAAGAAGGTCGCCGAAAAGGGCGTGCCGGAATTCCTCTGGCGCTCGGTTCCCGCCGACAAGGACACGCCCCGCACCGGCGAAACCTCTGCTAAGCAGGTCTTTGACCGTCTGGCCGGTGCCTGGGCCTATTGGGGCTGGAAGGGCGGCTACTTCTCGACCGAGGCCGATGCCCAGGCCTATTACGACGAGATGCGCCACATGCTGGCCAGCCAGACTGCTGCGCCCAACAGCCCGCAATGGTTCAACACCGGCCTGCACTGGGCCTATGGCATCGACGGCCCGGGCCAGGGCCACTATTACGTCGATTACAAGACCGGCAAGCTGACCCGCTCGAAATCCGCCTATGAGCATCCGCAGCCGCATGCCTGCTTTATCCAGTCCGTTGCCGACGATCTGGTCAGCGATGGCGGTATCATGGATCTCTGGGTGCGTGAGGCGCGGCTGTTCAAATACGGCTCTGGCACCGGCACCAACTTCTCTTCGCTGCGCGCCGAGGGCGAGCGCCTGTCCGGCGGCGGCAAATCCTCCGGCCTGATGGGCTTTCTCAAGATCGGCGACCGCGCCGCCGGCGCCATCAAGTCCGGCGGCACCACCCGCCGCGCCGCCAAGATGGTGATCGTCGATGCCGACCACCCGGATATCGAGGATTTCATCAACTGGAAGGTCAAGGAAGAGCAGAAGGTCGCCAGCATCGTCGCCGGCTCCAAGATGCACGAAAAGATGCTCAACGGCATCTTCGAAGCGATCCGCAACTGGGACGGTTTGGAGAGCGACGCCTATGAGGCCAATGCCAACGCGGGCCTGAAAAAGGCGATCCGCGAGGCGAAAAAGGTCGCGATCCCTGAAACTTACATCAAGCGCGTGCTGGATTACGCGAAGCAGGGCTATGCCAGCATCGAGTTCCCGACCTATGACACCGATTGGGACAGCGAGGCCTATGCCTCGGTCTCGGGCCAGAACTCCAACAACTCGATCCGCGTCACCGATGCCTTCCTTGAGGCCGTCCGCGAAGGCAAGCCCTGGGAGCTGATCCGCCGCACCGACGGCTCGGTCGCCAAGACCGTCGACGCCAAGGAGCTCTGGGAACAGATCGGCCACGCCGCCTGGGCCTGCGCCGATCCGGGCATCCAGTTCCACGACACCGTCAACGCCTGGCACACCTGCCCGGCGGATGGCGAGATCCGCGGCTCCAACCCGTGCTCGGAATACATGTTCCTGGACGACACCGCCTGCAACCTGGCCTCGATGAACCTGCTGACCTTCCTGCATGACGGCAAGTTCGACGCGGACAGCTATGTGCACGCCACCCGTCTGTGGACGCTGACGCTGGAAATCTCGGTGCTGATGGCGCAGTTCCCCTCCAAGGAGATCGCGCAGCTTTCTTATGATTTCCGCACCCTTGGCCTCGGCTACGCCAATATCGGCGGGCTGCTGATGAACATGGGGTACAGCTATGACAGCGACGAGGGCCGGGCGCTCTGCGGCGCGCTGACCGCGATCCTGACCGGCGTGTCCTACGCCACCTCCGCCGAGATCGCCGGCGAGCTCGGCGCCTTCCCGGGCCACGAGCGCAATGCCGAGCATATGCTGCGCGTCATCCGCAACCACCGCAGCGCAGCCTATGGCAAGACCGAGGGCTATGAGGGCCTCGCGGTCAAGCCGGTGGCGCTCGACCATGCCAACTGCCCCGACCGCACGCTGGTCGAGCTGGCGAAATCGAGCTGGGACGAGGCGCTGCGCCTCGGCGAACGGCACGGCTACCGCAATGCGCAGGTTTCGGTCATCGCGCCCACCGGGACCATCGGTCTGGTGATGGATTGCGACACCACCGGCATCGAGCCCGATTTCGCCCTGGTGAAATTCAAGAAGCTCGCCGGCGGTGGCTATTTCAAGATCATCAACCGCTCCGTGCCCGGCGCGCTGGTCAAGCTGGGCTACAGCTCCAGCCAGATCGAAGAGATCATCAGCTATGCTGTGGGTCACGGCAGCCTCGGCAACGCGCCGGGCATCAACCACACCGCGCTGATCGGCCATGGCTTCGGCCCGGCGCAGATCGAGAAGGTCGAGCGCGCGCTCGCCACCGCCTTCGACATCCGATTTGTCTTCAACCAGTGGACGCTGGGCGAGGAGTTCTGCCGCGAAACCCTTGGTATCCCTGCGGAAAAGCTCAACGATCCGAGCTTTGACCTGCTCCGCCACCTGGGCTTTACCCGCGCCGAGATCGAGGCCGCCAACGACCATGTCTGCGGCACCATGACCCTCGAAGGCGCACCGCATCTCAAGGACGAGCACCTGTCGATCTTCGACTGTGCCAACCCCTGCGGCAAGAAGGGCAAGCGCTTCCTCTCGGTGGAAAGCCACATCCACATGATGGCCGCCGCGCAGAGCTTTATCTCGGGCGCGATCTCCAAGACCATCAACATGCCCAATGCCGCGACGGTCGAGGATTGCCAGAAGGCCTATGAGCTGAGCTGGTCGCTGGGGGTGAAGGCCAACGCGCTTTACCGCGACGGCTCCAAGCTCAGCCAGCCGCTGGCCGCCGCGCTGGTCGAGGACGATGACGACGCGATGGAGGTGCTGGAAAGCGGCTCGTTGCAGGAAAAGGCTCAGGTCATCGCCGAGAAGATCGTCGAGAAGGTGGTGGTCAAGGAAGTGATCCGCGCCGGCCGCACCAAGATGCCCGAGCGCCGCAAGGGCTATACCCAGAAGGCCATCGTCGGCGGTCACAAGGTCTATCTGCGCACCGGCGAATACGAGGACGGCAATCTCGGCGAGATCTTCATCGACATGCACAAGGAAGGCGCCGGCTTCCGCGCGATGATGAACAACTTCGCCATCGCGGTCTCGGTCGGCCTGCAATACGGTGTGCCGCTGGAGGAGTTCGTCGATGCCTTCACCTTCACCAAGTTCGAGCCGGCGGGGATGGTGCAGGGCAATGACAGCATCAAAAACGCCACCTCGATCCTCGATTACATCTTCCGCGAACTGGCGGTGAGCTATCTCGACCGCACCGATCTGGCGCATGTGGCCCCGCAGGGCGCCACCTTCGACGATCTCGGCCGCGGCGAGGAAGAGGGCGTGTCGAACGTGCAGGAGCTGTCGGAAACCGCCGCGTCGCGCTCGCTGGAGGTGCTCAAGCAGATCTCCTCCACCGGCTATCTCCGCAAGCGTCTGCCGCAGGAGCTGGTGGTGCTGCAAGGCGGCCAGACCGGCGGCGCGCTGAGCGGGCTGATGCCCGAGACTGCCGGTGTGGCCACCGCCGAGACCACCGTCGCGACGCTGAGCACGTCGAGCTCCTCGCTGGCCATGGATGCCCGCGCCAAGGCGCGCATGCAGGGCTATGAGGGCGAGGCCTGCGGCGAATGCGGCAACTACACGCTGGTGCGCAACGGCACCTGCATGAAGTGCAACACCTGCGGCTCGACGAGCGGGTGTAGCTGAGGAAATACAGTGGGGCGCGTGGTGTCGCGCCCCGCTATGAACACGGGATGGGTGCGCTCATCCCGCGCAGACAAGGCCGCAGGCAGAGACAACGGGCGGTATCATAAGTGAGCCTTGTCGGCGAAACTAAGGGCCTCCAGTGCGGAGGCCCTTTTTTCTTGCGCAAAGCTATTTCGGGTTTTCCCGAAATTACGAAAGGACGTGATCTTTCAGCGCCTTGCGGATGAGCTTTCCGTTCGGATTGCGCGGCAGCGCATCGACGCGGACAAAGGCGCGGGGCTGCTTGTAGCGCGCCAGACGCTCGACGGCGCGGGTCTTGAGCAGGTCTTCGTCCAGCTCTGTCTCGGCCACGTAGAAGGCGGCGATGACAGAGACGCCTTCCTTCACCGCCACATCGGTCACGCCAATCTCCGTCACGCCGGGCAGATCGGCCAGCGCGGCCTCGACCTCCAGCGGCGAGACGCGGTAGCCGCCGGCATTCATCATGTCGTCGTCGCGGCCCAGATAGGCGATCTGCGCGTCCTCATCCATGATCCCCTGATCGCCGGTCAGGAACCACTCGCCGGCAAAGCGCGCCGCCGTCTCTTCGGGCGCGCCGACATAGCCCAGCATCAGCCCCGGATCGGTACGGTGCACGGCGATCATGCCCGGCATGCCGCGCGGCACCGGCTTGTGATCCTCGCCCAGCAGGGCAATGCGCCGCCCGGTCTGAGGCCGCCCCAGCGCGCCCGGCGCCGCCGGATGCGCGGGCGAGGCGGAGATGAAGGTGGAGCATTCCGACATGCCATAGGCCTCGTAAATCGCGGTGCCGGTGACCTCGGTCCAGGCCTCGCGGATCGGGGCAGAGAGCTTTTCGCCCGCTGCCAGCCCGTGGCGCAGCTTGGGCATCGGCGGTAACGGATATTTCAGGATCTGCCGGTAAACCCCGGGGGCGGCGGCGAACACCGTCGCATCGTTGCGCTTGAGCAGCAGCGCGAGCTGCGCCGGATCGGTGCCCGCCGCCGGGATCAGCGCCGTGGCGCCCATGGTCCAGGGATCCATGAGCCCGGTGCCCAGCGTATAGGTCCAGTTGAAGGCGCCCGCATGCAGCAGCCGGTCGGAGGGCGTGAGCCCGTACCAGCCGTCCATCATCATCTGCCGCGCCCAGATCGCGCGATGCGCGTGGCCCACGGCGCGCGGCACGCCGGATGTGCCCGAGGTATAGATGATATAGGCCAGCCGCTCCGGATCGCCCATGGCGTAATCGGCGGGCGGCAATCTGTGCCAGCCCTCATAGGTCGCGCGGTCGAAAACCGGCAGCGCGGTCTCGGGGCAGGCGATGCCGTCGCCGCGCAGGATCGCCGCCGGGCGCAGATGCTCGATCATCGGTGCCACCTCGCGCGCGGTGAGCTGAGAGGAGGTCGGCACCGGCACGATCCCGGCGGCGATGGCACCGAGATAGGCGATGGGGAAATCCACCGTGTTGCCCAGCCGCATGAGCAGGATGTCCCCCGGAGTCAGCCCCGCCTGCAAGAGCCCGCTCGCGGTGCCGCACACCGCCGCTGTCAGCCGCGCGTAAGACCAGCGTTCGGCGCCCGTCGGTTTGACGATGGCGAGCGCGATCTTGTCGGGCGTGGCCGCGCCCGCTGCCAGCACATGGGCCGCGAGGTTGAAGGGCGCGGGGCAGGGCGCAAAGGCGCCATCGTCGAATTCCGAAAGCATGCTCCGGGCTTAGGGCCGCACCGGCGCCATTGCAAGGGCCGGGCACCGGCCCTATAGCATTGCCCATGTCGCGCGACCCGAAAACCCTGATCCGCCTGGCGCGGGAAAACGGCGAAGAGGCCTTTGCCGAACCGCTCGATCTCGGCGCGCGGGTGCGCGAGCTGCGCAAGGAACGCGACTGGACGCTGGAAGAGGCTGCGCGCCATGCGGGGCTCGCCCGCTCGACGCTCTCGAAGATCGAGAACGGCCAGATGTCGCCCACCTATGACGCGCTGAAAAAGCTCGCCGTGGGGCTGGGGATCGGCGTGCCGCAGCTCTTCACCCCGCCGAAGCGCGAACAGATCTCGGGCCGGATGATCCACACCCGCGAGGGCGCCGGGCTGCACCAGGCCACGGTAACCTATGAGCATGAGCTGCTCGCCGAGAGCCTCACCAAGAAGAAGATGCTGCCTTATCGCGCCCGCGTGCGCGCCCGCAGCATGGAAGAGTTCGACGGCTGGGTGCGCCATGACGGCGAGGAATTCCTCTACGTCCTGACCGGCATCGTGCGGCTCTATACCGAGTTCTACGAACCCATCGAGATGAAGCGCGGCGATAGCGCCTATTACGACGCCACCATGGGTCATAACGTCGTCTCGGTGAGCCCCGAGGATGCGACGATCCTCTGGGTCACCTCGCTGGGCTAACCCGGGTCGGGCTAACCGGCAGCCATGCGGCCGAGCTGGTAGGACGGGATATCGGCGAACAGCAGCATCTCCACCTCGTCGCGCGCCTCGCACAGCGTCAACTCGTGGCGTTCCGCCACCTGGCGCGCCAGCAACTCGATCCGCGCCGGCGGGCGCCGCAGCGCCGCCGCCGACAGATGCGGAAACCGTTTCAACAGGCGATCCGAGGCCGCCTCCCAGTTGCGGGTGATTTTCGACCAATCCATCCGTTCCGTCCCTGACTCTTCGCCCCGATCACCCGCATCATGCGGCGTCAGACTTTAAGAAACGGTTATCAGCGTTCCGGCAGCAGCCCGCGCGGCGCAAAGCGCAGCACCAGCAGCAGGATCACCCCCATGGTCAGCAGCCGCATATGCTGCACGCTGTCCAGAAGATGCGCCTTGAGCCAGGAGCCCTCCGCCATGCCCGACGTTACCGCATTCATCAGCCATTGCCCGATGGGCTCCACCTGCACCCAGAGGAACCAGATCAGGAACCCGCCCAGCACCGCGCCGAGATTGTTGCCCGAGCCGCCGACGATCACCATCACCCAGATCAGGAAGGTGTAGCGCAGCGGCTGGTAGCTCGACGGTGTGAGCTGGCCGTCCAGAGTCGTCATCATCGCCCCCGCCATGCCGCAAAGCACCGAGCCGAGGATGAAGATCTGCAAATGCCGCGCGGTCACGTCCTTGCCCATGGCCTCGGCG
This sequence comes from Salipiger abyssi, assembly GCF_017311415.1. Lineage (GTDB taxonomy): Bacteria > Pseudomonadota > Alphaproteobacteria > Rhodobacterales > Rhodobacteraceae > Salipiger > Salipiger abyssi_A. Next base: position 118,134 of record NZ_JAEKIS010000002.1, read on the forward strand.
GCCTCCTCATTGTCTCGGATCGCCCGCATCATCCGTCCCCAGGGCGAGTTCAGCGCGAGTTGCGCCAGCACCAGCACGAGCACCAGCACGGCGGTGAACATCAGCGAATAGCCCAGCTTGACGTAAAGCGTCGAGGCGGTGGTCGGGTCGAGCCCGAGCCCGGCGGCGCGGTCGACAAAGCCCGGATCGTTCTGGAGGTCGATCTCATAGGGCAGGGGCCGGGGCAGGCCGATGACGTTCTTGACGCCGCGCGCCATCCAGTCCTCGTTCTTCATCACCGCGATGATGATCTCGGCAATGCCCAGCGTGGCAATGGCGAGGTAATCCGAGCGCAGCCCCAGTGCGGTCTTGCCGATCACCCAGGCGACACCGGCGGCAAGCAGCCCGCCCACCGGCCAGGCCAGCACCACCGGGAGGCCGAGCCCGCCGAGAAAGCCGGTGGCGGCGGGATTCACCGCCTCCACCGCCTCGACGCCCGGGTCGAGCACCGCGCGGTAGAGGAAGAAGCCGCCGATGCTCAGCACCGCCACGGCCCAGCCGCGCCGCCCGCGCGGCAGGCGCTTCCAGGCCAGCACACAGGCCGCGATGGAGACAAAGCCCAGGACCAGCGCGCCGAGGATGCGGGTGCCGCCCGCCGCCCAGGCTTCGGGCACCGGCGCGACCGAGGTCAGCACCACCGCCAGCCCGCCAAGCGCGACAAAGCCCATGACGCCCACGTTGAAGAGCCCCGCGAGCCCCCATTGCAGGTTGACCCCCAGCGCCATGATCGCGCTCACCAGCCCCATATTGAGGATGATCAGCGCCGAGTTCCAGCTTTGCAGAAAACCGGTGCCGAGGATCAGCACCGCCACAAGTGCAAACAGCCCGAGCGTCCTCATACGGATTTCCCCCTGAACAGTCCGGTCGGCCGGAACAGCAGCACGATGATCAGGATCACGAAGCTGACGGCGAATTTGTAATCGGTGGAAAGAAGCTGCACGAGCCCCGACGGCTCGAGGCTCTCGGGCATCACATAGCCCAGCACCTTCTTCCAGGCATAGGTGATGCCGACCTCGGAAAAGGCGATGATAAAGCCGCCGGCAATGGCGCCCAGCGGCGAGCCCAGACCGCCGACGATGGCGGAGGCGAAGATCGGCAGCAGAAGCTGGAAATAGGTGAAGGGCTTGAAGCTCTTGTCGAGCCCGTAAAGCGTGCCGGCCACCACCGCCAATGCGGCGACGATGATCCAGGTCACCATCACCACACGTTCGGGGTTGATGCCCGAAAGCAGCGCCAGATCCTCGTTGTCGGAATAGGCGCGCATGCTCTTGCCGGTGCGGGTGTGGTTGAGGAACCAGAAGAGCAGCGCCACCACGATCACCGCTGTGATCACCGTGAGGCCCTGCGTCGATTTTAGCGCCAGCCCCTCGTCGAGCCCGGTCATCTCTTTGAACTCGCGCGCGGTGATCAGGAACCGCTCGCCATCGGCGAAATTCTGGTCGTCGGGCCCGATGATGAAACGGGTGACACCGTTATAGACAAACATCACCCCCATGGAGACGATGACGAGGATCACCGGCTTGGCCTTCTGCTCGCGATAGAAGCGATAGACCAGCCGATCGGTGAGCAGCACCAGCACCGCCGCCCCGGCGATGCCCGCCGGGATCGCCAGCAGCGCGGTGGGCAGCGGCCCGAGGCTGACGCCCAATGCCTGCAAGCCCCAGGTGGCGAGGATGGTGACCATGGTGCCGATCGCCATGGTGTCGCCATGGGCGAAATTGGAAAACCGCAGGATGCCATAGATCAGCGTTACCCCCAGCGCGCCAAGCGCCAGTTGGCTGCCATAGGCGATGGCAGGGATCAGCACGAAGTTGGACAGCGCAACGAGCGCGTTGAGAATCTCCATCAGAACATCACCTGCTGGCATGTGTAGTCGGCGCGCACCCAGTCGCTGCGATGCAGCCCCGGAACCTCTCGGCCGGGTCGATAGACATGGGCAGTCCAGTGGCCCTGTTCGTCACTGCTAAGCATCTGTGCCCGCCCGATCTCCGCCGAAGGCGCCGGCAGGCCACCAAGGCTCCAACGCCAATCCTGTTCGAAAAACAATCCGCCACGCGCTTCAGGCACGAGCGGACCGATGCTGAAATACGGTCCGGCCGCCATACCGTCGAGCTGTGCGACGAACACACGGGTCCGGGCCGTCACGCAGCTTCCCGCCCCATCGCATGATTGCCTCTCGCGGCACTCGTGGATGGACAGGCTGGCCGGCGGGGCCGCGAAGGCGACCCCGGCAGAGCAGAACACCAGCGCAGCCATCGTGGAAAAGAGCGCGCGCGCCATCACAGCGCCCCCTCACAGGTTCCGGAAAACCGCTTGCCCCGGTTGCCGCGATAAAGAAATGCGCCGTCTGCCTGCACCTGCATGCCGTGGCCACCGCCAAACCCCTCGACCGCCAGCTCAAGCCCGTCCGCGCCGCGCGTCACAGAGGCCGGGTACGGCCCCTGACGGTCGATCCAGAGACGCGCGCCGCCGCCCGCACGCTCGGCCTCGATGCTGAGGGTGGAGGGCGCGCACATCGCCTCCGCGTCGCCCCGGCATTGCAGCTCCGCCACGCAGGTCAGCCCCTGCGCCACGACCGGCCCGGCAAGACCGCAGGCCGTCAGCGCGGCGCAAAGCCCTTTCATCTTTCCAGAAATACTCAAACCGGATCTCTCCATCCGCTCAGCCGCCCAGGAAACTGCGCCGGACCTCGTCATCGGCCAGCAGCTCGCGTCCGGTGCCGGTATGGGCGTTGCGCCCCTGCACCAGCACATAGCCCTTGTCGGCGATCTCCAGCGCCTGACGCGCGTTCTGTTCCACCATCAGCACCGGCAGACCGGTGCGCGCCACCTCGATGATGCGGTCGAAAAGCTCGTCCATCACGATGGGCGACACGCCCGCCGTCGGCTCGTCGAGCATCAGCACCTTGGGCCGCGTCATCAGCGCCCTGCCCACGGCAACCTGCTGGCGCTGCCCGCCCGAGAGCTCGCCCGCCGCCTGCCTGCGCTTTTCCTTGAGGATCGGGAACAGATCGTAGACCTGCGCCATCGTGTCCCGGAAATCGTCGCGCCGGATGAAGGCGCCCATCTCGAGGTTCTCCTCCACGCTCATCGAGGTGAAGATATTGTGGGTCTGCGGCACAAAGCCCATGCCCCGGCGCACCCGCGCCTGCGGGCTGAGCTCGGTGATGTCCTCGCCATCGAGCCGCACCGCGCCCTCGCGCAGATTGAGCATGCCGAAGACCGCCTTCATCGCCGTCGACTTGCCGGCGCCGTTCGGCCCGACGATCACCGCGATCTCGCCGCGCTCCACCGCGATGGTGCAGGCATGCAGGATATCCGCGCCGCGCCCGTAGCCGCCGGTCATCGCCTCGCCGATCAGAAACGGCCCGCCGGGCGCTGCATGCGCATGACCGCCCTCATGCACCGGCTGCGCCTCGCCCATGCCCTGCGGGTTGGCGATGCTCGCATCCCGGTTGCCCCGGTCGTCATAACCGCCGCTCATCGGTCGCTACTCTGTATGTCGGAGAGTCTCTCCAGCTCCACGTGGGTCAGCATTTCGGCACAGGTCTCCCAGATGGTGTGGGAAAAGCTCTCGGCAGGTTTCCAGGCACCATAGTATTCAGTATGGAAAACAACACGTTCCCCCGTGACACCGCAGCTTGTCGGAAACTCGCATAACAGGCTGACCGTCTCGCCTGCATCAATAACCCTTCCAGGCACAACGTGGGGAGGGAAGTGAACGGTATCCCAAATGCTGCAATCGGTTTCTTCGAAGAGCGCCCTTCGATCCGGGGGAACGATATCCCTAGCCATGGACTGGATCAGATGTTCAGCGGCATTTTCCTTCTGAAAGCCCAGCGGTTGCCAGAAGGAAAGGTGGAGAAGGAAGAGTATCATCCCGCCGCCTCCTTGTTCTTGAGGCCGGTGCCGAGATAGGCCTCGATCACCGCGTCATTCGCCTTGATCTCGTCCAGCGTGCCCTCGGCCAGCTTCTTGCCCTCGGCCATGACGATCACCGGGTCGCAGATTCGGCCGATGAAATCCATGTCGTGCTCGATCACGCAGAAGGTATAGCCGCGCTCCTTGTTCAGCCGGACGATGGTGTCGGCGATGGTGTTCAGCAGGGTGCGGTTCACGCCCGCGCCGACCTCGTCCAGAAACACGATCTTGGCATCCACCATCATCGTGCGCCCGAGTTCCAGCAGCTTTTTCTGTCCGCCGGAGAGGTTCCCGGCCTTCTCGTTCTTGAGATGCGAAATCGTCAGGAAATCAAGCACCTCGTCGGCCTTTTTCAGAATCGCCGCCTCTTCCTGCGCAATCCGTCCGCGCCCGAACCAGGCATTCCACAGCGTCTCGCCCGCCTGATCGCCGGGCACCATCATCAGGTTTTCGCGGCAGCTCATCGAGGAAAACTCATGCGCGATCTGAAAGGTGCGCAGCAAGCCCTTGTGAAACAAAGCATGCGGCGGCAGGCCGGTGATGTCCTCGCCATCCATTGTCACGGTGCCGCTGGTCGGCGGCAACGCGCCCGCGATCACGTTGAAGAGCGTCGTCTTGCCGGCGCCGTTCGGTCCCACCAGCCCGGTGATCGAGCCGGTAGCGATCTCAAGCGAGGCGCCGTCAACGGCACGAAACCCGCCGAAATGGCGGTGAAGGTTGTTCACCCGGATCAAGCTGTCTATCCCCTCGGCGTCTTTGGCGACGCCTTTTATCTCTTTGAAGCAGCCCGGGAAGATCCCGGGCTGCCTGTTCTCATGCTTCTTCGATTACTTGACCGAGACGGTCTCGAACTGGCCGTCGGTGATCTCGTAATAGCGGTAGGTGCCCGAGGCCTCGCCGGGGCCCACCAGTTCCACATTAGTGGCGCCGACATAGTCCACGTCACCGCCCTCGGCGAGGATTTCCAGCGCCTTGCCAAGCTCGCCCGGCATGATGGGCTCGCCCGGCGCATTGGCCACGTCGAGGATGTTCGCCGCAACGGAGGCCGAGGAGACCTCGCCGCCCTTCATCATCGCCAGCGCGATCAGCGCCGCCGCGTCATAGCTTTCGCGGGTATAGGCGCCCTCGCTGTTGATGCCGGCCTCTTCGGCCATCGTCATGAAGGTCTCGGCGCCTTCGCCCTCGGCCCAGGGCACCGAGCCGAAGCTACCGTTCAGTGCCGACCCCAGATCCTCCAGCAGCGCGTCGGCATACATGCCGTCACCCAGAGCGAAGATGTCGAAGGCACCGGTGTCGAGCGCCGACTGGATCATGCCTTTGCCGCCTTGATCGGAATAGCCCAGCACCACCAACGCATCGCCGCCGGCCGAGGCCAGTGCGCCGATCTCGGCCGAGTAGTCGCCCTTGCCGTCCTCATGTGGCGCGGTGAGGGTGATCTCGCCGCCCGCCGCCTCGAAGGCCGCGGCAAAGCTGTCGGCAAAGCCCTTGCCATAGTCGTTGTTGGTGTAAGTCACGGCGACGGAGCTGATCCCACGTTCGCCCAGGATGCCGGCCAGAACCTCGCCCTGACGCGCATCCGACGGCGAGGTGCGGAAGAACAGCCCGTTATCCTCGACGGTCGACAGCGCCGGGGAGGTGGCCGAGGGCGACACCATCGGCACGCCGTTCGGCACCGCGACATTCGACAAGATCGCGCCGGTCACGCCGGAACAGTCGGCGCCCATGATCGCGACAATGCCGTCGGTGGTGATCAGGCGCTCGGCGGCGGCGGTGGCGGCGGCGGCATCGACACAGGTGCTGTCAGCGCGCATTGGGGTCAGCGTGACGCCGTCGAGAAAGTTGCCGCTGTCATTGACCTCTTTCATCGCCAGTTCGGCGCTGTCGGCCATGGCCGGGGTCAGCGATTCGATGGGGCCGGTATAGCCGAGGATGACGCCGATCTTTGCCTCCTGTGCCTGCACGGCCCCGGTTGCAAGCAGCGTTGTGGCGGCGGATGCCAGAAGCCACTTTTTCATAACAGGTTCTCCCTTGCTGGAACGCGTTGTCCTGCGCGGAGCCTATGATCGGCATCGCAAAAAGAAAAGAGTGCAGACGCGTGGTTGCCGCTGCGGCGTGCGGGCCTCTTTGGCTTGTCCCACAGGGCTTAGGCCCCATATCTGCGGGACAAACGTGAGACAGGAGACGACGATGCGCCAGAGCCTTTTCGCCACCCTCATCGCGCTTGCGCCCGCGGCACCGGCGCTGGCCCAGGATATCGACAGCAGCCTCGGTGCGCTTCAGGTGGCCCCCGTGATGCAGGGGCTGAACGCGCCATGGAGCTTCGGTTTCCTGCCCGGCGGCGCCGTTTTGATCACCGAGCGCGGCGGACGGCTGCTTGCGGCGACACCCGAAGGGGTGAGCGCAGTGTCAGGCCTGCCTGAGGTCTATACGCGCGGTCAGGGCGGGTTGCTCGACGTCCTCGTCCCGCGCGATTTTGCGCAGAACCGGGAGATCTTTCTGAGCTATTCGAAACGCCAGCGCGGCGGCGCCGGTACGGCGGTGCTCAAGGCGCGGCTTTCCGAGGACGGAACGCGGCTGGAAGACACCGAGACGATCTTCGAGATGGCGCCGGGCTCCAGCGGCGGACGGCATTTCGGCTCGCGGCTGGTGGAGGCGCGCGACGGCACGCTCTTTGTCACCATCGGTGAGCGCGGCGACCGGCCGGCCGCGCAGGATCTGTCGCGGCACAACGGCTCGGTGATCCGCATCGCACGGGACGGCACGGTTCCCTCCGACAACCCCTTTGCAGGCCAGTCCGGGGCGCAGCCGGAAATCTGGTCCTACGGTCACCGCAACCCGCAGGGCGCGGCGCTCGACGCGCAGGGGCAGCTCTGGGTGGCCGAGCACGGCGCCAAGGGCGGCGACGAGGTGAACCGGATCGAGAAGGGCGCCAATTACGGCTGGCCGGTGATCTCTTACGGGCGGCACTACTCGGGCGCTAAGATCGGCGAGGGCACGGAAAAACCCGGGATGGAGCAGCCGGTCTTTTACTGGGATCCCTCGATCGCACCCTCGGACATCAGCTTCCTTGCGGGCGGCGCCTGGGACGGCGACCTGCTCGTGGGCTCGCTCAAGTTCGACTACATCTCGCGGCTCTCGGGCACGCCTCTGCGCGAGGTCGAGAGGCTGGAGTCCGAGGCAACGCTGCGGGTGCGCGACGTGGATCAGGGGCCGGACGGGCAGATCTGGTTTCTCAGCGAGGTCAACGGCACGCTGTATCGCGCAACGATTCCGTGATATTTTATTGCAATATTATCAGCCTATTGTATCAGAGAGCTCACATACGACACAAAGTGTAAAGCGAGGATCAAAGACGCTTCGATAAAACATTCAAATACCTTACTAAGTATCTGATTTAATATCTTTTCCCGCCTGGGAGCCGCGCTCCCGATAGGGCGTCGTCTGATAATGCGCGCGATAGCATTTCGAGAAATGCGAGGGGCTGGCGAAGCCACAGGCCAGCGCCACGTTGATCACGCTCATATCGGTCTGCATCAGCAGGTTGCGCGCCTTTTGCAGCCGCAGCTCCATGTAATAGCGCTTGGGCGAGCGGGTGAGATAGCGGCGGAACAGCCGCTCTAGCTGCCGGGTCGACATGCCGACCTCCTTGGCCAGCAGCGCCGGCGAGATCGGCTCCTCGATATTGGCCTCCATCATCTTGATGACCTGCGCCAGCTTGGGGTGGCGCACGCCGATGCGGGTGGGGGTCGAAAGCCGCTGCGTGTCCTGGTCGGTACGGATCGCTGAATAGATCAGCTGGTCCGCCACCGCATTGGCAACCTCTTCGCCGTGATCGTCGGCGATGAGTTTCAGCATCAGGTCGATGGAGGCGGTGCCGCCGGCGGTCGACAGCCGGTTGCCATCGACCACAAAGACCGACTTTGTCAGCGTGACCTCGGTGAACTCCTCCTCGAAACTGTCCTGGTTTTCCCAGTGGATGGTGGCGCGCTTGCCGTCGAGCAGCCCGGCCTGAGCCAGTGTCCAGCTTGCGGTACAGAGCCCGCCCATCATCAGCCCGCGCCGCGCCTCGCGCCGCAGCCAGTTCATCAGCCGCTTGGTGGTGGCGCCCGCCACGTTGATGCCGCCGCAGACCAATACCACGTCGTCACGAGTCAGCTCTGGCAGATCGCCGTCGAGTTTGAACTCAGTGCCGGCGGAACAGCGCATCATACCGCCGCCATCGCCGGTCAGCATCCAGTCATAGACCTGCGCCCCGGCCATGCGGTTGGCGATGCGCAGTGCCTCCAGCGCGGCGGCGAAACTCAACAGGGTAAAGTCCGGCAGCAGGACAAAGACAAAACGGCGGGGGCCGGCTTGCGGGCCCCCATCGACGGCATTGCGCGGCACCGGCATTCCAGACCTCATAAGACACGAGTTTCGTCAATTGTTCCAAGGCTCTCGCCCATGTTTCGCTATGGACGATCCTACCAGAAGGGCAGAGATGGCGGAAAGCGTCAAGAGAGGTCGTTTATTTCCTATGGCCATGCGCGCGCGTGTTCTGTATACGCGCAAGACGTTTTCGCTAACGGACAATGTCTGGGAGAGAGCCATGAGCGAGTGGAGCAAATCGAGCTGGAGAACCCTGCCGCGGATCCAGATGCCTGATTACGAGGATCAGGCCGAGCTGGCATCTGTCGAGGCGCAGCTTTCGAAATATCCGCCGCTGGTGTTTGCAGGCGAGGTGCGGCGCCTCCGCGACGAGCTTGGCAAGGCATCGCGCGGCGAAGCCTTTCTGTTGCAGGGCGGCGACTGTGCCGAAGCCTTCGAACAGTTTTCCGCCAACGGGATCCGCGACACCTTCAAGGTGATGCTGCAAATGGCAATGGTGCTGACATATGGCGCCAAGGTGCCGGTGGTGAAGGTGGGTCGCATGGCCGGCCAGTTCGCCAAGCCGCGCTCCGCCCCCACCGAGACGGTGGACGGCGTCGAGCTGCCGAGCTTTCGCGGCGACATCATCAACGAGCTGGCCTTCACCCCCGAAGGTCGCCAGCCGAACCCTCAGAAGATGTTGCAGGCCTACACTCAGGCGGCGGCAACCCTGAACCTGATCCGCGCCTTCTCGACCGGCGGCTATGCGGATGTACATCAGGTGCACCAGTGGACGCTGGGCTTTACCGAGGGCGAAAAGGCCGCGCGCTACCGCGACATGGCCAACCGGATCTCGGACACGCTGGACTTCATGAAAGCGGCGGGTGTCGATTCCAACCGCTCGGCGGCGCTGCATCAGGTGAATTTCTACACCTCGCACGAGGCGCTGCTGCTGGAATACGAAGAGGCGCTGACCCGCGTCGACTCGACCTCGGGCAAGTGGCTGGCAGGCTCCGGACACATGATCTGGATCGGCGACCGCACGCGGCAGCCGGACGGCGCCCATGTCGATTATGCGCGCGGCGTGATGAACCCGATCGGCCTGAAATGCGGCCCTTCGATGACTGCCGAAGACCTCAAGGTGCTGATGGCCAAGCTGAACCCGCTGAACGATCCGGGCCGGCTGACGCTGATCGCCCGCTTCGGCGCTGGCAAGGCCGGCGAGCATCTGCCGCGTCTCATCGAGACGGTGCGCAGCGAGGGTGCCAATGTGCTCTGGGTTTGCGATCCGATGCATGGCAATACGATCAAATCGGCCTCGGGTTACAAGACCCGGCCCTTTGACGCGGTGCTGCGCGAGGTGCGCGAGTTCTTTGCCGTTCACAAGGAATACGGCACGATCCCCGGCGGTGTGCATTTCGAGATGACCGGCGACGACGTCACCGAATGCACCGGCGGCATGCGCGCGGTGACCGACGAAAACCTGTCGGACCGCTATCACACCGCCTGCGACCCGCGCCTGAACGCGTCGCAATCGCTGGAGCTGGCCTTCCTCGTCGCCGAAGAGCTGACCGCGCTGCGCGAGCGGCACCCGGCGGCAGTGGCTGCGGTCTGATTTGCGAAGACACGAACAGAAAACGGCCGCCGGAGGTCGGGCGGCCGTTTTCTTTTGCGCTCAGGCGGTGTCGAGACGAAATTTCAGGAAGGTCTCGCCGTCATAGGCGATCTCGCCCAGACGCATCGCGCCCAACCGTGCCAGTCCGCCGAGATGGCGCCGCGACGGCGGCAGCAGGAAGGTGACATAGGGAATACGCGGATCGGCGCGGGCGAAATCGAGCGCCTGGCGGGTGACCCGCGCGCCGAGGCCAAAACGCTCCGGTGCCAGCACCAGACCGTAGTCCCATTCGGTGCCCTCTTTCTGGAATCCGCCCCAGCCGACATATTTGCCGCCGTGCAGGATGGCCCAGTGACCGAGACCGTCGCGCGCCCAATACGCCTCCTTGGCCCGCACAAATCCGGCGCAGCTGTCGTCGGTCCATGGCGTGCGTCCCAGAAGCGGCATGTGCTCGGCGAGCCGCGGGTCGGACATATGCGCGTTGATGCGCTCGGGCGCGATGTCGGTGAGCCGGGCAAAGGCGATTTCGGGGCAGGACATGGGCAACCTGTCGGAAAGGGTATCTGCCCCTGCTTATAGGCTGTCGCAAAGAAGGGTCAGCGGCGAAAATCGCCGACTGACAGAGGTTTGATCGCTCGGTGAGAGACGCCGTTGCGTTCTCAGGCCGTCTCGACCTGAGGTGCTTCCTCAGAGGCGGCCCCGAAATCCTTGGGCGAGAGCAGGGCGAGCTGATCCTCGGCCCAGTGCCGCGTGTCGCGCTTGGCCACCGAGGCGTTCAGAAGCTCCATGCGGGCGCGGCGCTCGTCCTCGGGCATGTCCAGCGCCATGTCGATAGCAAAATCCATCGCGCGGGAGGAGAACGGATTGGTCAGCACGGCGGCACCGAGCTCGACCGCGGCACCGGCGAATTCCGACAGCACCAGTACGCCATCGCCATCCTTGCGCGCGGCAACATATTCCTTGCAGACCAGGTTCATGCCGTCGGCCAGCGGCGTGATCCAGGCGACATCGGCCACCTGATACCAAGCGACCAACTCTTCGAAGGGGATGGCGCGGGAAATCAGCGCGACGGGCTGGAAGGTGAAGCTGCCGAAGCGGCCATTGATGCGACCCGCAATCTCTTCCAGCTCTTTCTGGATCGGCTCATAGACCGTCATATTCCGGTTGGCGGGCACCGAGACATGCAGCAGCCGGACCTGACCGCGCAGCTCGGGCCGGCGTTCCAGCAGCCGCTCGAAGGCCAGGAGCTGGTGGGCACCGCCTTTGGTGTAATCGGTGCGCCCCACAGAGAGCAGCACGCGGGTGTGGCCGATCTCCGAGCGGAAGCGCGCGGCCAGCTTGTCGGTCTCCTCCGAAGCGGCAAGGCTTTTGATATAGTCCACATCCACGCCCACCGGGGTTACCCCGAGCTGCACCACATGATCCTCTACATGGATCTCCGTCGGGGTGGTGCGGTCGGAAAGCGCCGAGCCTTCGGACATCATGTCGTCCTCGACCTTGATGCGGGGCACATTGCCCACATCCCGCAACGAGCGCACGCAGGAGATGAAATTCGACGCATAGCGCGGAATGTGGAAGCCCACCACATCTGCGGCCAGCAGCGATTCGATGATCTCGCCGCGCCAGGGCAGCACATTGAACATGTCGGCAGCCGGGAAGGGCGTATGATGATAGAAGGAGATGCGCAGATCCGGGCGCATCTGGCGCAGATAACCCGGCACCAGCCACAGATTGTAATCATGCACCCAGACGCTGGCGCCCTGCGCGGCCTCGGCGGCGGCGGCCTCGGCAAAGGCCCAGTTGACCTCCTTGAAGGTCGGCCAGTCGACCGGATCGTAGTTATATTTTTCCTTGAACCCGTGCAGGATCGGCCAGAACGCCTCTTTCGAGGTGACGTGGTAGAAGCTCTTTACCTGCGATGCGGTCAGCGGCAGACGCGAGACGGTGTATTTCCCAAAGGGATCCTCGATCTCGATCACCCGCTCGAAGCCGGGATCGGAGGGATCTTCGGCCTCTTTCCAGGCCACCCAGGCGGCATTCTCGACCTTGCCGAAAAAGCTCTTCAGCGTCGGAACGATGCCGTTCGGGCTCTTGTTGGCGACATATTCGATTTTACCGTCAACCTCGACCTCGTCGTAAGGCTGACGGTGGTAGACGATCACCAGATCGCTGGACATGGCTCACACTCCTTTCGGGAGGGGATGCAGGTTGAAGGCCTCGACCGCCTCCAGAATGCCCGCCGCGCCGATGGCCTCGGCAGTGTGGACATGAGGCAGGTTCGACACCTGATCGAGAAGCTCCTGCTCGGCGCCGCCGACGGCGACAGCCTGGAGCCCGCATTGCAGCATCGACAGATCGTTGAGCGTGTCGCCCGCCGCCAGCACGCGGCCTTCCTCGATGCCGAGATGTTTGACGAGCCGACGCAGCGACGGCCCTTTAGAGATCCCGCGCGGCAGCACGTCGAAATAGCGGTTGTCCGAGACCAGCGGGTCATGACCCATCTCGCGCACGATATCATGCGCGCTGTCGTCGAATGCCGCATGATCGAGATCGTAGCTCACCCGATAGCGGAAATCCGTCGGTTGCAGCGTCAGGCCGGGGTGACCGTGCAGCGTTTCGCGCACCTTGTCACCGGCATCGCCCCAGGTCTCGGCGATCTCTACCTCCAGAGGTTCGATGGGGTGGATCTTGCCGTCTTCGACACGGGCGATGGTGGTGCCCACATCGCCCACCACATATTCCGGCCAGGGCACACCCCCGTCACAGAGCTCGCCGATGAATTTCGGATCGCGGCCGGTGACGAAGATCAGCCCGATCGTATCGCGGTTGGCTTCGATCCAGTCATAGAGACGCGCGCGATCCTCTTCGGAACCGCCCAGAAAGGTGCCGTCGAGATCGGTGGCCAGCACGAAACGGCAGCCGGCGATGTCGCGGTTATGGGGATGATCGAAGCTCATGCGGGGTCTCCCTGATGCGGGTGAAGCGTGATGTCGAGCGCGCGCGGTTCGCCCTCGATGGGGCGCATCCACAGTTTCTGGAAGGTCTCGGTGAGCGGCGCACCTTCGTGCAGGATCGCGTGCACCGCCTCGCAGATCGGCATCTCGACGCCGACGCGGCGCGCCAGATCGACCACCGAGACCGCGTTGACCTCGCCCTCGACCACAGTGGGCTTGCCGTCGAAACAGGACTCGCGCGGGATGCCCTGGCCGAGCTGTGTGCCCAGCGACATGTTGCGCGAGGTGGTGGAGGAGCAGGTCAGCGTCAGATCGCCGGCACCGGCGAGGCCGGTAACGGTCTCGCGCTTGCCGCCGAGCGCCTCGGCCAATGCCTTCATCTCGTCCATGCCGCGGGTGATCAGCGCCGCGCGGGTGTTCTCGGCAAAGCCGGCGCCGGTCATCATGCCGCAGGCGATGGCGATCACGTTCTTAACCGCGCCGCCGACCTCGACCCCGATCAGATCGTCGGAGACATAGGGGCGGAAGGCCTGGGTCTGCATGGTCAGCGCCAACCGCGCCGCCGGTGCGCTTTCAGGCGCGATGCGGTCGTGATGGCGGAAGGGGAAGGCCACGGTGGCGGCGGTCGGGTGCCCCAGCGCGGTCTCGCGCGCAAAGGTCGGACCGGAGAGCGCGCCGACCGGATGGCCGGGCAATTCTTCCTCGACAACATGGCTGAGCAGGAACCCGGTGCCGCGCTCGATCCCCTTGCAACAAAGCGCAATCGGAATGCCCTCGGGCAGGTGCGGTTTCATCGCCCGTGTCATCTCGCGCAGTGTGTGCGACGGCGTCACCAAAAGCACGGCTTCGGCGCCGTTTAGCGCGGCTGCGAGATCGGAGGTCGGATGCAAACCAGCGGGAAGGTCGATGCCGGGCAGATGTTCAGGGTTCTGCCGGGTTTCGGCCATCGCGTCGGCAAGGCTCTGCCTTCGCCCCCAGAGCCAGGTTTCGCAACCGGCCGAGGCCGCGACTGCGGCCAGGGCGGTGCCCCAGCTCCCCATGCCGATCACGGCAATCCGAGTATAAGGTTCAGCGCGGCGGGGCGTTTGCCCGTCGTTGCGCGTGGGCGGGATGTCGACTCTCTGTCCGTCCATAACAATGTGCCAATCTGCCCTTCCTAAGGGCTGCCGGCCAATGTGGCTCACTCCGTGTTGTGTTAAGCTAGTAACACTTACACTAGGCGTTGAGTTCCATGGAACCAAGATCCTGCGGCAATTTTTCTGCGCCAGCGAGGGCTGGACAAGGTTCGCTTAAATTTTCAACTTAATTTTCGGCGATCTGCCCTCAATTCAACCGAAATGGATGCAATTTTTACACGAAGTCACGATTTTTTCCGATCATTACCTGCCTACGGAACAAGCTATTGAAATAACGCATTTTTGTGAATGGGGTAAAGAGAGCGTACTTGACGCCTATTTGGTCAGATTTTGCAGTCTGCGGCGGACCCTAATTTTGAAATTCGCGAGAAACGGCATAGTCTCTTACGCATATGCCGCACTGCGGCGCTAGCGATCACCGACGATCATGCAAAGGAGAGCCCACCGTGACGACCCCTCGAAAGAAGACTAGCCAGCCCGTGCGCACTGCGATCTTCCCCGTGGCCGGTCTCGGCACGCGCTTTCTTCCGGCGACCAAAGCCACGCCCAAGGAGCTGCTGCCGGTGCTCGACCGTCCGCTGCTGCAATTCGCCATCGACGAGGCGCGCGCGGCGGGCATCGAGCGTATGATCTTTGTCTCACACCCGTCGAAATCCGCCATTGAACGCTATGTGCATGCGGATGAAGAGCTTTCCGCCACCTTGCGCGAGAAGGGCAAGCATCAAATCGCCGATCACCTGGACGACGCGGCCATTGACCCGGAGGCCGAGCAGGCGCATTTCGTCATGCAGCCCGAACCGCTGGGGCTGGGCCATGCGGTGCTCTGTGCGGCGGACGAGGTTCTGCCCGGGCCGGTGGCGGTGATCCTGCCGGACGATCTGATCATGGGGGAACCGGGCTGTCTCAGCGAAATGCTCGAGGCCTATGCAGAGGGCGGTGCCGGCCACATGGTCGCGACGATGGAGGTCGCGCGGGACGAGGTTTCCGCCTATGGCGTGCTCGACCCGCTGGGCGATGCCGAGGGCCAGATGGTGCGTGCCTCGGGCATGGTCGAAAAGCCGGAAGCCGAGAAAGCGCCGTCTCTTCAGGCGGTTGTCGGGCGATATGTGCTCGATGCCTCGATCTTCGACGACCTGCGCAATCAGGAACCGGGGCTGGGTGGCGAGATCCAGCTTACCGATGCCATCGCCAAGGGTGTGGAACGGGTCGGGCTCTGCGGCTTCCGCTTCAGCGGGCAGCGCTTCGATTGCGGCTCGAAAGCGGGCATGCTGCGCGCAACACTGGCCTATGCCGGCATGCATGAAGAATTCCATCCGGTTTTGCAGACCGAAACGTCGCTTGCGATGGCGGCTGAATAACGGACTGCAAACGATTGATTTAATGTAAGAAGGCCCCGGCAGGAAATGTCGGGGCCTTCTTGCGTCAGGTTTAAAAATCTTTGCAACCACTTGGTTTTATTCTCAAAAGGGCGAACCTCTCAATCGTTCGAGACGATCAACCGAAGATACGGGTGCTTGCGCCCCTCCGGTTTCGGGGCCGGTGTGAACTCCGCGCGCGGCTCGGACAGCTCTGTCTCGCGCGGCGGCAGCGGTTCGGGCATGCTCGGCACCGGTGCCACGGCGCCGCGCAGCGCCGGTTTCAGATCGACCGTGTCGATGGTGAAACGGCGCGGTGTGCGACCGATGCGCCCGGAGGTGGTGAGAACCCCGATCATCCGGCTCATATCGCCCATATCCGAGCGCAGAGGCAGCAGCAGCAGATGCCCCGCCATGGCGCCCTTGCCAAAGCCTTCCTCGGCGCGCAGCTCGATCCGCGCCGCCGCGCCCTCGGAAAACACTTGGGCGACCGCATCGGCCAGCGTTTCGCGTGCGGAGGGGGCAAAGAGCGCCGAAAGCGGCATGCCGGCGGTCTCCATCCCCATGAGATCGTTGAGATGTGTGCCGGCGACGCGCAGCTTGGCGAGGGTCGGCGCGATGCGTTCGGCCAGAAAGGCGTATTCCAGAGCGCTTTCGATGCCGCGCGGGTCGATCTGGCTGCGTAGCGGCACCGCGCCGGTCTCGCCCACCAGCCCGTGCCAGTAGCTTTCCAGCAGCCGTACCGGCGCCAGCCGCTTCTGCTTTTCCCGATCGGTCATCGACACGATACCCCGTCCGTTTCCACCCGTTCCCAACATCTCGCGCGCTCCTTTACCCGTGCTGCGCGGCGCGGTCGGAGCCCCCGTTCCAACTTGCCTGCCATTCTCATCATGTTGAGTCTCAAGTTACCTCAAATGCGGTCGAATTTCGCCCTAATTGTGACCCAAAGGTTAACGCCCGGCGCGCTGCCGCCGATGCTTGCCATGCGGCAATCCAGCCTGTAGGCCCTTGAAAACCGTGGGCTTCGGGGCATCCCGCCCGGCCTTAAGACAAGGAGGCGGAAATGCGGCAATCCATGACCGGATTTGCATCGCGCAGCGGCGAAACCGAGGGGCTCCGCTGGGCGTGGGAGCTGCGCGGCGTCAATGGCAAGGGGCTGGAGCTGCGGCTGCGGCTGCCCGAATGGATCGAGGGGCTGGAGCCACTGGTGCGCAAGGCGGCGCAGGCGCGGCTGGCGCGCGGCAATGTGCAGATCTCGCTGCGCGTCACCGGCGACAGCGACGAGGCCGCGGCGGAGCTCGACGAGGCGGCGCTGGCCCGCGTGCTCGACGCCATGGCGCGGATCGAAGGCGCCGCCGGAGGCCGGGGGCTGGTGCTGTCGCCCTCCAGCGCGGCGGAGATCGTGGCGCTGCGCGGGGTGATGGCGACGGGGCAATCCACGCGCGATATCGCCGCGCTGCGCACGGCGCTGCTGGCGGAATTCGAGGTCGCGCTGAGCGAGTTCGCGGAGATGCGCGGGCGCGAGGGCGCGGCGCTGGCGCAGGTTCTCTCCGGGCAGCTCGACGAGATCGCGGCGCTGGTGGCGCAGGCTACCGAGATCGTCGAGGCGCGGCGCGACGAGCAGGCCGACAAGCTGCGCGCGGCGCTCGCCCGCGTGATGGAGAACACCGACGGCGCCGACGAGGCGCGAGTCGCACAGGAACTGGCGCTGATCGCGGTGAAATCCGACATCACTGAAGAGCTCGACCGGCTGACCGCTCATATCGCCGCCGCGCGGGCGCTGCTGGCCGACAAGGGCGCCGTGGGGCGCAAGCTCGACTTCCTGATGCAGGAATTCAACCGCGAGGCGAACACACTCTGTTCGAAATCCGGCTCTTCGGCATTGACGCAGGCCGGGCTGGCACTCAAGACGGTGATCGACCAGATGCGCGAACAGGTACAGAATGTGGAGTGAGCGAGCATGAACCGCCGGGGCCTGCTGATCATCCTGTCCTCGCCCTCGGGCGCGGGCAAATCGACGCTGGCGCGGCGCCTGCGGGATTGGGATCCGTCGATCATTTTTTCGGTCTCGGCCACGACCCGCGCGCCGCGTCCGGGCGAGGTCGATGGCGAGGATTACCATTTCATGACCGAGACCGCCTTCAAGAAGGCGGTGAACAATGGCGAGATGCTCGAGCACGCGCATGTCTTCGGCAATTTCTACGGCTCGCCCAAGGGGCCGGTGCGCGACGCCATCATCAGCGGCAAGGACGTGCTCTTCGATGTCGACTGGCAGGGCGCGCAGCAGATGACCAACTCGGAGCTGGCGCTGCACACGCTGTCGATCTTCCTGCTGCCGCCCTCCATCGCCGAGCTGAAACGCCGGTTGGAATCGCGCGGCCAGGACGGCGCGGATGTGATCGACCGGCGGATGCAGAAGAGCTGGGACGAGATTTCGCACTGGGGCTCCTACGATTTCGTGCTGGTCAACGAGGATCTGGACGCCACCGAGCGGCGGCTGAAGAGCATCGTGACCGCCTCGCGGCTGCGGCGCACGCAGCAGCCCAGCCTGCTCGACCATGTGCGCGGGCTGCAAACGGAATTCGAGGAGGGCGAGGAATGACGATCTATGCGCTGGACGGGGTGGCCCCCGAGATCGCGGCGGATGCCTGGGTGGCCCCGGATGCCAACCTGATCGGCAAGGTGGTGCTGGAGGAGGCGGCTTCGGTCTGGTTCGGCTGCACGCTGCGCGGCGACAACGAGGAAATCCGCGTCGGCGCTGGCAGCAACGTTCAGGAGAACGTGGTCTGCCATACCGACATGGGCTATCCGCTGGTGATCGGCGCGGGCTGCACCATCGGTCACAAGGTCATGCTGCATGGCTGCGTGATCGGAGAGAATACGCTGATCGGCATGGGCGCGACGATCCTCAACGGCGCAAAGATCGGCCGCAACTGCCTGATCGGGGCAGGGGCGCTGATCACCGAGGGCAAAGAGATCCCCGATGGCAGCCTTGTCATGGGCATGCCCGGCAAGGTGGTTCGTCAGCTTGACGAGGCCGCCATTGCCGGGCTGCGCAAGTCGGCGCGGCATTATCAGGACAATGCGCGCCGGTATGCGGCGGGCCTGACCGCGCTGTGACGCGCGGCCGGCCCGCTCGGGCCGGTCATCAGGCCTGTTCCAGAGCGCGTTCGACGCGGTTCTGCACCACCGGTGCTAGCTGTTTGGTCAGCATGGCGGTCGGGATGTGGCGCAGTGCCGGCTTGCGGTTCGGCGCGCGCTTGCGCTCGCGCAGATAGGCCAGGATCATCTGGGCGTGTTCGCGATTGCGCGCAACGAGTTCATAGCCGTCGATATTCCACTGCCAGTAGGCGTCTTCCGGCCAGGAAATCGTTGCCTTTTCAAGCGTGCCGCAGCTGTCGCACTCGGCCATGCCGCAGTGGTTCAGCCGATAGCCCGGCCCCGGTTCCTTGCCTTGATGGAAGGTCGGTTTCGGCGTGTCGGGCTGCTGCCAGCTAAAGTGTTCCGGGAACAGTTCTTCAACAACAACGCGTCCCCAGAGATGCGAATTCTGCGGCAACTCTGAGTGACGGATCACACAGGTAAAACGGAACGGCTCGTGAAAATGCGCAACGTGCCCACATTTCGGACAACGAATGTCGATAGGGTCGTTCTGCATCGGAGTGATGCTCCTGTGGTTGTAGGCGCCCCCACCTAACAACCCTATGAAGCGATAAATTTCCCTTAAAAGCAATGCGAGATGCGGCTGTCTAAGCCACTTGAGCCGAAAAGCGCAAATACAACCTCAGGTTCATCCCCATAAATGGTGAGGAGCGAAATTGCACATTTTTGACGCAGGAAACGGATTTTACGAAAAATCAATACGTTAGACTTTTGCCTCATTTCCGCACCATTTCGGCAAAAATCCGCCGATTGGGGCGCAATCCGGGCGCGGCCGAGCAGTTTCACTTGCAATCGATTCGGTTTTTGCTCTCTGCAGCGCCTGTCGCAGCAGCATGAGGGGCCGCCATGAACCCGTCTGAGTCGTTCCTTTTTGTGGTCCGAATTGAACCAGCCAGGACATTGTAATGCAGGCGGACTCGCGCCAGTTCGTTGCGGCGATACCGCTACCGGCCGTGTTGATCCGGTGGGATGAGCGCATCGCTGCCGCCAATGCCGAAGCGCAGTCTTTTCTGGGCGGCGGGCTGGAAGGGCGACATTTTATCACTGCACTGCGCCAGCCGGCGCTGCTCGACGCAATCGAAGGCACGTTTCGCGACGGCGCGCCGCGGCTCACCCGGTTTCTGACGACAGATGGGCGTCAGAATACAACCTATGAGGTATCGTGCCGCCGGCTGGATCTGGAAGGCGGGCGAGGTGTGATGCTCACGTTTCAGGATGTGACACATCTCGAACAGGCCGGGCAGATGCGCCGCGATTTCGTCGCAAATGTCAGCCACGAGCTGCGCACGCCGCTCACCGCGCTGCTGGGCTTCATAGAAACCCTGAAGGGCCCGGCGCGTGACGATCCCGGGGCACGCGAGCGCTTTTTGAACATCATGGAGGCCGAGGCCGGTCGCATGGAGCGGTTGGTGGGCGATCTGCTTTCTCTGAGCCGGGTCGAGGCCGAGGAGCGCGTGCGCCCGACCGAACCGGTGGACCTGCCGGGGCTGCTGCGCTCGGTACTGAGCGGGCTGGCACCGCTGGGCGAGGAGGCCGGCGTGCGGCTAGAGGCGGATCTGCCCGAGGGCGCGCTCGAGGTGCCGGGCGATGCCGATCAGCTCCGGCAGGTGATGGTGAACCTGATCGAGAACGGGGTGAAATATTCCGGGCGCGGCGCCGAAGTGCGGGTGAGCCTGTCGGCGCCCGCCTATCAGCCAAGGCTGCGCGGCGAGGGCGTGGTGATCTCGGTCAGCGACAGCGGCCCGGGCTTTGATCCGCTGCACATCCCGCGCCTGACCGAACGCTTCTACCGCGTCGACAGCCACCGCTCGCGCGAGAAGGGCGGCACCGGGCTGGGGCTCGCCATCGTCAAGCATATCGTGAACCGTCATCGCGGCCGGCTGCGGATCGAGAGCAAGCCGGGCGAGGGCGCAAGTTTCCAGGTGGTGCTGCCGACCACCGCCTGAGCGACGGAATTAGACCCCAGCGACGACCGGCTCAGGCGCCCGGTGGCGCGCCTCGATCTCTGGAAGCGCAGCCAGCACCGCGCCGGGGGTCGGTCGCGCACCGATGCGGTCGCGCACCCAGTGCTCATGCGCGCCGACAATGCGCAGCGGAAAGCGCGGCAGGCCCAGCAGGCTGGCGATGCAGAAGCGGTGATTGCCCGAACCGGTCTTGCACAGCGTGCCCTCGGCAGTAATGACAGCCGTGGACTCGAAGCCAGTGGCGCCAGCGTCGAACCCGTTGCGGCGCAGGCTGTCGATCAGCCCCAGCACGTAGTCGCGCAGAAAGCCCGCGATCTCGGTCTCGCTGCGCAGCGGGCGCGTCTTGTAAAACGCCGCGCCGCGCTCCGAAAGCTCGCGCGTCAGGTCTTCGTACCAGCGGCTGGCGCGCACGTCGTCTTCATGCGCCATGAGATCCGCGAGGCGCTGGTAGCGCTCGGTCTCGCTGATCCGTGCGGTCTTTGCGAAATGCTCCGCCGGGATGGTAAATGGCTCGGCGCGCTTTATCGGCGCGCGCAGCAATCCCACAACCGGATTCGGCAGTAGCCGACGCAGTCGCCGCAGCCGGGCACGTCCGACCGGCCATTTCGAGCCGAGCTGACGGTCGATCCGCGCCGGGCTCACCCAGATCACCGCGCGATCCCCCGCCGAATCTATGAAGTCCCGTTGTCGCAAGCGTTTATCCCATACAATCATGCCGGGAATATCCTTGCCGCATCGCAGCGCGGACGGTGCCGCGCGGCGCGCTGACCCGGGCTGATTCCGGCGTTCGCCGGCAGATTTGCACATCTCCGGCACGCTGTCATGAAACTGTTACACAGCTGTCACAAAAGCATCGCGGGCGGGGCCTAGGGCTGCCCGCGAGGTCCCCGAGGGGAAGGGGATCGTAACCAATGACAGGAGCATTCATATGCAATCCGTGAAACTCGCCGCTTCGGCTCTGGCCATCGCCGCCGTCTCGGCCTCCGCTGCCGCCGCCCGCGACAACGTGCAGGTCGCCGGTTCGTCGACCGTGCTGCCCTATGCCTCGATCGTTGCCGAAGCCTTCGGCGAAAACACCGACTTCCCGACCCCGGTCGTGGAATCGGGCGGCTCCTCGGCCGGCCTCAAGCGCTTCTGCGAAGGTGTGGGCGAAAACACCATCGACGTCGCCAACGCATCGCGCGCCATCCGTCAGAAAGAGATCGACGCCTGTGCCGCCAACGGCGTGACCGACATCATCCAGGTCCGCATCGGCTATGACGGCATCGTCTTCGCCTCGCAGCAGGACGGCCCGGCCTTCACCGCCTTCGAGCCCACCGACATCTTCAACGCCATCGGCGCCAAGGTGCTGGTCGACGGCGAAGTGGTCGACAACCCCTACAACACCTGGTCCGAGTTCAACTCCGAGCTGCCGGATGCCGAGATCGCGATGTTCATCCCGGGCACCAAGCACGGCACCCGCGAAGTCTTCGAGGAAAAAGTCCTGCTGATCGGCTGCGAAGAAACCGGCGCCTATGAGGCCATGGTGTCCGGCGGCATGTCGGAAGACGACGCCGAAGACGCCTGCCTCGACGTGCGTCAGGACGGCGGCAAGTCGGTCGATATCGACGGCGACTACACCGAGACCCTGGCCCGCATCGACGCCAACCCGAACGGCGTGGGCGTGTTCGGCCTGGCGTTCTACGAGAACAACCAGGACAAGCTGAAGGTCGCCACCATGTCCGGCATCGCGCCGTCGACCGAGACCATCGCGTCGGGCGAATACCCGGTGTCGCGCCCGCTGTTCTTCTACGTGAAGAAAGCCCATATCGGCGTGATCCCCGGCCTGAAGGAATACGCTCAGTTCTTCGTCGCCGACGAGATCGCAGGCCCGACCGGCCCGCTCGCCAACTATGGCCTCGTCGCCGACCCCGAGCTGGCCGCGACCCAGTCCATGGTCGCCAACGAAGAGACCATGCAGTAATCGGCGCCTGCCGCGACTGCATTAGGGGGCGGCAGCAAGCGCTGCCCCCTTTTCCTTTTAGGTTCTTTTCCTGAAGACGAACGGGGGGCACATGCCTTTACTCTGGCTCTTTCTGATCGTGCTGGCGATTGCCGCGGTCGGCTTTGTGCTGGGGCGCGCCCGCGCGCTGGCCAGCGCCGGCGGCGACGTCCGCAATCTGCATTCGCTGCCGAGCTATTACGGCAACAATGTCGCCATCAAGACCGTCGTGCCCGCCATTCTGGTCATGCTGATCTGGCTGATCGTGCAGCCGATGATCGTGAATTCCACGATCTCCGGCATGATCCCGGAAAGCTCGGTCGCCGAGAATTCCTCGCTGGGTCTGGTGATGTCCGAGGTGCGCCGCACCGCCGAGGGGCTCGACAACGCCGTCGCCAACGGGGACATGACCGAGGAATTCGCCCGCGACGCGCGCGCCGATTTCACCGATGTCACCCAGCGTCTGAAGGATGCCGGCCAGATCGTCACCTCCGACGTCACCCAGCCGATCCTGCGCGCCGCGCAAAGCTACCGCATCATGAATGCCACGGGCAATCTCATCATGTCGGGCATCGTGCTGGCGCTGGCGCTGTCCGGGCTGTTCTGGGGGCTGCGCGACTCGCATGCCGCCTTCCGCGCCCGCAACACCGTCGAGGCCGCCGTCCGCGCGCTGCTCATCGGTGCCGCCTCCATCGCCATCCTGACCACCATCGGCATCATCCTGTCGCTGGTCTTCAACACCGTCGAGTTCTTCCGGCTTTATCCGGCGACCGACTTCTTCTTCGGCACGAGCTGGGCACCGAGCTTCTCGGGCCGGGGCGGCTCCTCGGATCTGGGCGTTCTGCCGCTGCTCTGGGGCACGTTCTACATCTCCATCGTGGCGCTGGTCGTGGCCGTGCCCATCGGGCTCTTCGCCGCCGTCTACCTGTCGGAATACGCAACCCCGCGCGTCCGCGCCGTCGCCAAGCCGATGCTGGAAGTGCTCGCCGGGATCCCGACCATCGTTTACGGCCTTTTCGCGCTGCTGACCGTCGGACCGCTGCTGCTGGGCATCTTCGGCGATGACGGGCTGGGCTGGATGCAGGCGGGCACCGCGGTGATGACCGCCGGTCTGGTCATGGGCATCATGCTCATTCCCTTCGTCTCCTCGCTCAGCGACGACATCATCAACGCCGTGCCGCAGGCGATGCGCGACGGCTCTTACGGGCTGGGCGCCACCCAGTCCGAGACCATCAAGCAGGTGATCCTGCCGGCGGCACTGCCGGGCATCGTCGGCGCCATCCTTCTGGCCGCCTCGCGCGCCATCGGCGAGACGATGATCGTCGTGCTGGGGGCAGGGGCCGCGGCCAAGCTCAGCCTCAACCCGTTCGAGGCGATGACCACGGTGACCGCCAAGATCGTCAGCCAGCTGACCGGCGACGCCGATTTCTCCTCGCCCGAGGCGCTGGTCGCCTTTGCCCTGGGCATGACCCTCTTCGTCCTGACGCTGGGGCTGAACGTTCTCGCCCTCTACATCGTGCGCAAATACCGGGAGCAGTACGAATGACCGACGCGAGCATCGGAGGCGCGGCCGCACCGCGCAAGAAATCTTCGATCCACGAGCTCGACGCCCGCACCCGGAAGCGCAACGCCTCCGAGGCGCGCTTCAAAGCCTTCGGGCTGGGCGCCATCCTGATCGGGCTGTTCTTTCTGGTGACGCTAGCGGTCTCGATCGTCCGCTCGGGCCTGCCGGCCTTCACCGAGACGGTGGTGGATGTGGAATTCACCCTGAGCCAGGCGCAGTTCGACGAGGCGGAATCGACGCTCTTCAAGACGGCGGCCTATTCCGATCTCTTCATCGCCGACCTGCGCGGCACGCTCGAAGAGCGCGGCATGCAGGTGGCCTTCGACGAGGCGGCCATCGAGCGGCTTCTCGGCAAGGTCGGCGGCACATTGCGCGAATTCTACCGCGCCAACCCCGAGCAGCTCGGCCAGCCGGTGGCATTCCAGCTTCCCGCATCGTCGCGCGTCGACGGCTATTTCAACGGTCGGGTGACCCGCGAGACACTGGAAGACACGCGCTTCCTCCAGGGCTCCGACCTCGATCTGGTCGATGCGCTGCACGAGGCCGGCGTGATCCGCCAGGATTTCAACTGGACCTTCCTCACCGGCGCCGATTCCGGCGTGGACAACCCAGGCGGGGCAGGGATCGGCGCCTCGGTCGTCGGCTCGTTCTTCATGATGCTGGTGGTTCTGGTGCTGGCGCTGCCCATCGGTGTGGCCGCGTCGATCTATCTCGAAGAATTCGCGCCGCAGAACAAGTTCACCGATCTGATCGAGGTGAATATCTCCAACCTCGCGGCGGTGCCCTCCATCGTGTTCGGTATCCTCGGCCTCGCGGTGTTCATCCAGTTCATGCACCTGCCGCAATCGGCGCCGCTGGTGGGCGGTCTGGTGCTGACGCTGATGACGCTGCCGACGATCATCATCTCGACCCGCGCCGCGCTCAAGGCGGTGCCGCCCTCGATCCGCGACGCCGCACTCGGCGTCGGCGCCTCCAAGATGCAGGCGGTGTTCCACCACGTCCTGCCGCTGGCCATGCCCGGCATCCTGACCGGCACGATCATCGGTCTGGCGCAGGCGTTGGGCGAGACCGCGCCGCTGCTGCTGATCGGCATGGTGGGCTTTGTCGCCCGCGGCTATCCCGAGGGCTTCCTCGGGGGCTTTACCGAGCCCAACTCGGCGATGCCGGCACAGATCTACACCTGGGCGGCACGCGCCGATGCGAGCTTCTATGAAAAGGCCTGGGGCGGGATCATCGTTCTGCTGGTGTTCCTGCTGCTGATGAACGTGATCGCAATCATCCTGCGCCGCAAGTTTGAACGGAGATGGTGACGATGGATGCCAATTTCGCTAAGGAAAACGAACCCATGTATGACGCACCGCTAGGGAAAAACGACGTGGACGCGAAAGACACCAAGATCGCCGCCAAGGACGTTCAGGTCTATTACGGCGACACCCACGCCATCAAGGACGTCTCGGTCGATCTGCTCGACAAGACGGTGACCGCCTTCATCGGCCCCTCGGGCTGCGGCAAGTCGACCTTCCTGCGCTGCCTCAACCGGATGAACGACACGATCGACATCTGCCGGGTCGAGGGGCTGATCGAGCTCGACGGCGAGGATATCTACGACAAGCGCGTCGACCCGGTGCAGCTGCGCGCCAAGGTGGGCATGGTGTTCCAGAAACCGAACCCGTTCCCCAAGTCGATCTACGACAATGTCGCCTACGGCCCCAAGATCCACGGGTTGGCCAAGAACAAGGCCGAGCTCGACGAGATCGTCGAGAAGGCGCTGCGCCGCGGCGCCATCTGGGACGAGGTCAAAGACCGGCTCGACGCGCCGGGCACCGGGCTCTCGGGCGGCCAGCAGCAGCGTCTTTGCATCGCCCGCGCCGTGGCCACCGAGCCTGAGGTGCTGCTGATGGACGAGCCCTGCTCGGCACTCGACCCCATCGCCACCGCTCAGGTCGAAGAGCTGATCGACGAGCTGCGCGCCAGCTATTCGGTGGTCATCGTGACCCACTCGATGCAGCAGGCCGCGCGCGTCAGCCAGAAGACCGCCTTCTTCCATCTCGGCAATCTCGTCGAATACGGCGAGACCAGCCAGATCTTCACCAACCCCGTGGACCCGCGCACAGAGTCCTACATCACCGGACGGATCGGATAAGTCTCATGAGTGATCTGAAGCAGCATATCGCCTCCGCTTTCGACCGCGATCTGGAAGGCATCCAGGCGCAGATTCTCAAGATGGGCGGGCTGGTCGAGGTGGCCATCCACGACGCCGCCAAATCGCTGGAAACCCGCGACGAGGAGCTCGCTGGCCAGGTCGTCAAGGGCGACGAGGCCATCGACGCAATGGACGAGGCGCTGAACGAAGAGGCGGCGCGGGTGATCGCGCTGCGCGCGCCCACCGCCACCGACCTGCGCGTGGTGCTCTCGGTGATGCGGATGTCGGCCAACCTGGAGCGCATCGGCGATCTGTCAAAGAACCTCGCCAAGCGCACCACGGTGCTGGCGCAGATGACGCAGATCAACGGCTCGACCACGGCACTGCGCCGCATGGCCCGCGACGTCGAGCTGATGCTCAAGGATGCGCTGGATGCCTATATCAAGCGCGACGACGCGCTGGCGCTCGACGTGATCGACCGCGACCGCGATGTCGACCAGATGTACAACACGCTGTTCCGCGAGTTCCTGACCTTCATGCTGGAAGATCCGCGCAACATCACCTCGTGCATGCATCTGCATTTCATCGCCAAGAACATCGAGCGCATGGGCGACCATGTGACCTCGATCGCCGAGCAGGTGGTGTTCCTGACGACCGGCTCGACGCCGGATGAGGCACGCGTCAAGGAGGACCGGACGTCCTCCGACCCTTCGCTGAGCGCGGATATCGAACTGGAGTAAGCCCATGCCGGCGGATCAGCCCACCGTTCTGGTCGTCGAGGACGAAGCCGCGCAGCGTGAAGTGCTGCGCTACAATCTGGAAGCCGAGGGCTTTCGCGTCGCCGCCGCTGGCAATGGCGAGGAAGCCCTCGTGATGATGGATGAGGAGGCGCCCGATGTCGTCGTCCTCGACTGGATGCTGCCCAATCTCTCGGGCATCGAGGTCTGCCGCCAGATCAAGACGCGGCCCGGCACCCGCGGCGTGCCGGTCATCATGCTCTCGGCCCGGTCCGAGGAAGTGGACCGGGTGCGCGGGCTGGAGACCGGCGCCGACGATTATGTCGTGAAACCCTATTCCCTGCGTGAGCTGATGGCGCGGGTCCGCGCGCAGCTGCGCCGGGCGCGTCCGGCGGCGGCGGGGCTGCGGTTGGAATACGAGGATATCATCCTCGATGCCGAGACCCACCGCGTGACCCGCGACGGGCAGGAGCTGAAGCTTGGCCCGACCGAGTTCCGGCTGCTCTCGACTTTTATGGAGAAACCGGGCCGGGTCTGGTCGCGCGAGCAGTTGCTCGACCGGGTCTGGGGCCGCGACATCTATGTCGACACCCGCACGGTCGATGTGCATATCGGGCGGCTGCGCAAGGCGCTCGGCGTGCATGGCGGCGGCGACCCGCTGCGCACCGTGCGCGGGGCAGGGTACGCGCTGGGGTGAAATCCCGCACCGGAGCTCTGGCCCGGCAAACGCTCCGGGGGAGCGTTTGGGGATTTCACGGGCGGAGCCCCGGGGGCGTCGGTTTCTTGCCCGGCGCGGTGGGCAAATTGCCCACCCTACGACCCGCCCCGGACTTGCTCCGGGGCCTCGGCGGGGATGACCAGGAGGCCCCGGCTCAAGTCCGGAGCGGGGTCATTTCCCGGATTTTTTCTTCTTTTTCCCGCCCTTGGACGTCTTGCCCTTCACGGATTTTTTCTCCGCCTTTGCCGCTTTCTTCGCAGCCTTGGCGGAGGTCTTCTTGTCCTTGCCCTTCTTCTTCGGCTTGTCGCTCTTGGCCTTTTTCTTTTTGGCCGTCTTGCCCTTGGACTTGGCTTTTTTCCTTTGGGGCGCCGCTGCCTCCGGCGCCGCGGGCTCGGGCGCATCCGCCAGCGTCTGCGCGACCGTCTCCTCCGCTGGCTGCGCCTCGGTCTCCGACGCCTCTTCCATCCCGCGCAGGATTTCCGCCGCCGCCGAGATCAGCATGCGCGCGCGCAACAGCTGCACGCGGGGCAGGGAGGTCAGGCTCTCCGGTGCCGCATTCGCCAAATCTGCGGGGCTTTCGATGCCCATCTCGCGCATCTTCATCGCCAGAACGGGGCCAACGCCCCGGATGGAGGTCAGGTCGGTCAATACGCTCTCCCTACTTGTGTTATGCGTGGCGCGCAGAATGCGGTGAAACGCGCGGCCCTGTCCAGCAAAACCGCAGCAGGGGTTGCGCCCGGCCCGCTTTGCCCTTATAGGCGCGCCACACGAACCCCGCAGGCGGGGTCGGGCCGTTGGGGGAGACATCCCCTTCGTGTCCACCGGTTGCCCCATCAGGGTCAAGCCCCCGCCGAGGATATGAAACCGGAAAGGATATAGGACATGGCTCTTCCCGAGTTCACCATGCGCCAGCTGCTCGAGGCAGGCGTGCACTTCGGCCACCAGACGCAGCGCTGGAACCCCCGTATGGGCGAGTTCATCTACGGCGCGCGCAACGGCATCCACATCATGGATCTGACGCAAACCGTCCCGATGCTGGACGCGGCGCTGAACGCGATCCGCGAGACCGTCGCAAAGGGTGGCCGCGTGCTCTTTGTCGGCACCAAGCGCCAGGCCGCGCAGCCGATCGCCGAAGCCGCCGAGAAATGCGCGCAGTATTACATGAACCACCGCTGGCTGGGCGGCACGCTGACCAACTGGCAGACCGTTTCCCAGTCGATCAACCGTCTGAAATCCATCGACGAGCAGATGGAAGCCGGCGCCGAGGGCCTCACCAAGAAAGAGCGCCTGCACATGGAACGCGACCAGGCGAAGCTTCAGGCGTCGCTGGGCGGCATCCGTGACATGGGCGGCGTGCCGGATCTTCTTTTCGTCATCGACGTCAAGAAAGAGCAGCTCGCCATCGCCGAAGCCAAGAAGCTGGGCATCCCGGTCGTGGCCGTGGTCGACACCAATTGCTCGCCCGACGGCATCGATTACATCATCCCCGGCAACGACGATGCCGCCCGCGCCATCGCGCTCTACTGCGATCTGGTGAGCCGCGCCGCTCTGGACGGCATGACCGGTCAGATGGAAGCCGCCGGCGTCGACCTTGGCGCGCTGGAAGAGGCCCCCGCCGAGGAACTGCTGGCGGGCGCCAAAGACGCCTGAGGCGCGCTGTCGCGAAAGCGCGTCACGCAGACATGACATGAGCGGTCTGGCCCGGGGCAGGGCCGGCCGCAAACACCATTCGAGAGGAGAGCCGAGAGATGGCGATCACTGCTGCACAGGTGAAAGAACTGCGCGAGATGACCGGCGCGGGCATGATGGATGCCAAGAAGGCGCTGACCGAGACCGACGGCGACATGGAAGCCGCCATCGACTGGCTGCGCACCAAGGGCCTGGCCAAGGCCGCCAAAAAATCCGGCCGTACCGCCGCCGAGGGCCTGGTGGCCGTCGAGGTGAACGGCGGCACCGGTGTCGCCGTCGAGGTGAACGCCGAGACCGACTTCGTCGCCAAGAACGCCGAGTTCCAGGACATGGTTGCCGGCATCGCCAAGACCGCGACCGGTGTCGACAGCGTCGAGGCGCTGGCAGAGGCCGACATGGACGGCAAGAAAGTCTCCGAAGTCCTGACCGACAAGATCGCCAAGATCGGCGAGAACATGACCCTGCGCCGCATGGCGAAGGTCGAAGGCGACGTCGTGGCAAGCTATGTCCACAACGCTGCCGCGCCGGGCATGGGCCAGATCGGCGTTCTGGTCGCGCTGAAAGGCGGCGACGAGGCGTTCGGCAAGCAGGTCGCGATGCACATCGCCGCCGCAAACCCGGCCTCGCTGTCCGAAGCCGATCTCGACCCGGCCGTGGTCGAGAAAGAGCGTCAGGTGCAGATCGACATCGCCAAGGAATCCGGCAAGCCGGACGCCGTCATCGAAAAGATGATCGTCGGTCGCATGAAGAAATTTCTCGCCGAGGTGACGCTGCTGGGTCAGCAATTCGTCATCAACCCCGACCTGACCGTCGAGAAGGCCGCGGAAGAGGCCGGCGCGACCATCGTGGGCTTTGTCCGCATGCAGGTCGGCGAAGGCATCGAGAAGAAGGAAGAGGATTTCGCCGCCGAAGTGGCCAAGGCCGCTCAGGGCTGATCCTTTTTCAAAGGTTCGAACGCGACGGAGCCGCCCCGAAGGGCGGCTCCGTTTCCTTTCCTGGCCCCGAACCGATGTTGGGGATGAGGCTGGGATCCAGGGCAGGGGCACCGAACCGGACCGCGCGAAAATTGCACGGGCCCGGCCCGGTTCCGGTTTGCACCGGGAGGTTCCCAGAGCCCCCGAAATCGCGGAGGATGAGCCCCTCGTGTTCCAATGGCCAAAGCCACCACTCACGGAACGTCAACACACTGACAATTTACGCATGGTCATGAAAGTGGGGTATACCAGACCCGCTATTTTTTCATGATCAACCGCGCTCGCGAGGGCACAGTTTTGCGGTTTTGAAATCCGCACAGAAGTATTTTGGAAATTCAGGCGCGAAATGGCGGAATAAAACGTCATCCTTGCGGGGTCGCAGACGACTCGACCGTCCGGTTCAGATTGCCGTGCGGAACCGCTGGCCGGGTCAGATGTCGATGACGAACATCTGGTTCTGGAACGCCGCCTTGGCCACCGCCTGCGCGGTGGTCTCGACGTTCAGCGCCTCGCGCGCCAGCCGCAGGTGTTTTTCGATGGTGGCCTGGGTCAGCCCCATAATTGCGGCGATATCCTGCATGGTCTTGCCGTCGCCGACCCATTCCAGCGCCTCGCGCTGGCGCTTGGTCAGCGTCTGGTTCGGCGGCACATAGGGCAGGGTGAGGATCTTGAGGTGCAGGAGGTTGTTCATCAGCACGATATCGCCGCCATGCTCTTCCCACATCACATCGACCGCCTCCTGGCTCATACCGGGCTTTGCGGTCAGCGCGATGGCACCCTTGGCGCGGCTCGACACCGAGCGAAAGCTGATAGAATAGCCCGCGCAGACGCCCTTGCCGAGATTGAACTCGATAACCCGGCGCTCTGCCTCGGTGAGGTTGCCCTGCGCCATCATCTCGCCCAGCACGCGCCAGGAGCAGGCGCCTTCATGCTCCAGCGCCCAGCGGACCATGGGCGCGTGGTGATAGAGACCTTCACCGACGAACACGTCGGTATAGTCGGCGCTGTGATTGGTCAGGAGCACGAAATCGTTGGGATCGCCCAGCGAATTCGGCGTGCGGTAACGGGTAAAGCCATAGAGCAGCCGGTCGAACCCGTAGCCCGTCATGCGCTCCGCATGCATCGCCCAGAGATCCTCGACGATCGCGGCATTGGTCATCTCTGTGAGATAGGCGCGGATATCCTGCGACAGCGTCACGACCGCCCCTCCAGATGGCTCTGGAGCGCATCCATGGCCAGCGTGTAGCCGCGCGCGCCGAAACCGCAGATCACACCCACCGCGACCCGGGCGATATAGCTCACATGACGGAACTCCTCGCGGGCATGCACATTCGACAGGTGCAGCTCGATGGCGGGGATCTCGGCGGAGCTGATCGCATCCATCAACGCGACAGACGTATGGGTATAGGCGCCTGCGTTGAGGACAAGCCCGTCGAGCCGCCCGCGTGCACCATGGATGGCGTCGATCAGCGCGCCTTCATGGTTGCTCTGTTCGAACTCGACGCTGACACCGATGCGCTCGCCATGGGCGCGGCACATGGCCTCGATATCGGCGAGCGTGGTGCGGCCGTAGACCTCGGGCTGACGCGTTCCCAGCAGGTTGAGGTTCGGACCGTTCAGGATCAGGAACCCGGGCATGTGAAATCCTCCGAAACAATGGCATCACTTACCGCCGGAACGCGCCGTTTGTCCAGAAACGAACGCGGGTTTTCACCGCTGGCGCCGCCGCAGCATCCGCCAGGAGAGCCACGCAACCGCCAGACAGGCGAAGAGCCAGGTGAGCGTGCCCGCCATGTCGGAGATCTGCGGAACGAAGGGGGCAAAGCCCGCGCCGAGCGTCATATAGGACGACACCCAGACGATTTCGCCGGCGAAGTCCCAGAGTAGAAAGCGCCGCCAGCGCATCCCGGCGGCGCCGGCGATGAGGTTCATCGGCGGGCCCAGCGGCGCAAACAGCCAGCGGCTGAGAAACACCGCCACGGCGCCGCGCCGGTGCAGCAGTGTCTGCGCCTGCACCAGCGCCGCGCTGCGTCGGTCGAGCACACTGCCACGGGCGCCGCGCCCGAGCGCGTAGCCGAGGTTGTCGCTCAGAAACGCCGCGCTGAGCGCCGTTGCAGCGGTGGGCAGCAACGGCAGATCTCCGGCGGCCACAAGCGTGCCCGCGACCAGCAGCATCAGCGAGGCCGGCATCATCGGCACGCCGAGCGCGCCGAGCCCGATCACCAGCGCCAGCACCGGAAGGCCCAGCGACGGCAAGGCAGCGAGCAGCGTCTCGCTCATTGGGCGCGCTCCAGAGCGGCGTCGATCGCGGCGAGGAAGCTATCCAGGCTCTGGCCGCGCATCTCGGCGATCTCCGCGAGGCTGCGATGTCCGGCACCGGAACCGGGCGCGATGCCCAGCAACGGCCCGAGGCTGCGCGGCGCCATCCGGTGCGAGCGTTCCACATAGCCCAGCGTCATCCAGCCTTCGGGCGCTTGCTCGTGATGCTGCGGATCGGCCCAGTAGAGCGCGCGCCGCACAGCCTTCATCATAAAGAAGCCGGCGCCGAGCAGCGCTAGCACGAGAACAGTCAGAAGCAGCTTGCGTGAGATGTGGCGGGGCATGGTCTAAGGTTGCCTGTAGAATTTCGGCTGGTCAAAGGCTTGGTGGAGGGTTTGCGGCGGGTCTACCATGCTATTTATTTACATAATACTGATTATAAGACATATCTGCGCCGGTTGGCATATTCTCAATTGGGTTGCGATCCAGCCCTCTTGCGGCGAGCCAGCAGACCGGAGCATGGCAGACACACGAGATATACCGCTTGTCGTTGTGATCTGGGCACGAATCCGCATCGTACCCGCTGCGACATTGAGGCGTAGCCCTGTCCCTGCACAAATGCTGATGTCGCGCATCGTTTGTGGAGCGCGGATGAGCCGTGAACGAATCTGAGGCGGATAACCCCATAATGACAGCGGCTTGTGAGACATAGCTCGCTCATCGCATTTGCGGCGGCGATAGCTCTCGACCCACTCTCGTCTCTTGCCTTACGATTCCCCCGAGAGCTTTTGAAATCACGAGAAAATATGTCTGGATCATCGCCCGACAGGCGTCAATGCGCGGCATTCCAGACGATTGTCTGCCGGGCGCAACGGAATGCGCGC
The DNA here is from genome assembly GCF_017311415.1 of Salipiger abyssi. Lineage (GTDB taxonomy): Bacteria > Pseudomonadota > Alphaproteobacteria > Rhodobacterales > Rhodobacteraceae > Salipiger > Salipiger abyssi_A. The sequence goes on from NZ_JAEKIS010000002.1 coordinate 151,575, forward strand.
CGGGCCTTGCCCGTTCCGCGCCGCTCGGTCAAAAATCCGGCATGAACGAGACACCGGATATTCTCTGCATCGGCTCCGTGCTCTGGGACGTCATCGGCCGCTCGAACGGTCATATGCGCCAGGGGTCCGACATGCCCGGGCGGATCACGCGGCTACCCGGCGGCGTGGCGCTGAACATCGCGATGACCTTTGCGCGCTTCGGTCTGCGTCCGGCGCTGCTTAGCGCCGTGGGTCAGGATCCCGAGGGCGACGAGCTGACTGCCGCCTGCGCGCAGCTCGGTTGCGACACGCGCCATCTCTACCGCTCCGAGGATCTGCCGACCGACCGCTACATGGCCGTCGAGGGCGCCAACGGGCTGATCGCCGCCATTGCCGATGCGCATTCGCTGGAACGCGCCGGGTCGCGCATTCTGCACCCGCTCTCCGACGGCACGCTGGGCAGCGCCGAGACACCCTACCCCGGTCCGGTCGCGCTCGACGGCAACCTGACCGAAACGCTGCTCGACGAGATTGCCCGTGACCCGTGTTTCGCCGCCGCCGATCTGCGCATCGCGCCGGCAAGCCCGGGCAAGGCCGAGCGGCTGCTGCCGTTCCTGCGGGCACAACGCGGCGTGCTTTACGTCAATCTTGAAGAGGCCAGCATCCTCTGTCAGGCGCCGTTCGACAGCGCGCCGCAGGCGGCGGCCAAGCTGGTCGAACGTGGTGCGGCGCGCGCGGTGGTGACCAATGGCGGCGAAGCGGCCTGCGATGCCAGTGCGGACGGGCTGATCGCCGAACGTCCGCCCGAGGTGCTGGTGACCCGCGTGACCGGTGCCGGAGACACTTTCATGGCCGCACATATCGTGGCAGAGCTGCGCGGCGCGGGCCGCGCCGAGGCGCTGAGCCTCGCGCTCGATGCCGCCGCCGCTTACGTATCCGGAGATATCGCCTCATGAGCCTCTTCACCCTCTCCGCCCCGGTCGCCGATGCGCTGGCCAACGGCACGCCCGTCGTGGCGCTGGAATCGACCATCATCACCCATGGCATGCCCTGGCCGCAGAATCTCGAAATGGCGCGCCGGGTCGAGGACGCGGTACGCGCCGAGGGCGCCGTGCCGGCAACCATCGCGGTGCTCGACGGCAGGCTCTGCGTCGGGCTCGACGATGCGCAGCTCGAAGCGCTGGCGCAGGCGCGCAACGTCGCCAAGCTCAGCCGCGCCGATCTGGCGGTCTGCGTGGCCGAAGGCGGCACCGGTGCCACCACCGTGGCCGCGACGATGATCGCCGCCGCCCGCGCCGGCATCGCCACCTTTGCCACCGGCGGTATCGGCGGCGTGCATCGCGGCGCCGAGAGCAATTTCGACATCTCCGCCGACCTTCAGGAACTGGCACAGACACCGGTCACCGTGGTCTGCGCCGGCGCCAAGGCGATCCTCGATCTGCCGAAGACGCTGGAGGTGCTGGAAACGCTCGGCGTGCCGGTCATCGCCTATGGGCAGGACCAGTTGCCGGCCTTCTGGTCGCGCGACGCGGGTCTGCGCGCGCCGCTGCGCATGGACACGCCCGGCCAGATCGCCCGCGCCCAGGCCATGCGCGTGGCGCTTGAGCTGCCCGGCGGCCAGCTCGTCGCCAATCCGATCCCGGCCGAGGCCGAGATCCCGCGCGAGGTTCTGGCGCCGGTGGTGGCGCGCGCGACGGCGGATGCAGAGAGCCACGGCATCCGCGGCAAGCAGCTCACCCCCTATCTGTTGCAGCGGATCTTCGAGCTGACCGAGGGCCGTTCGCTCGACGCCAATATCGCGCTGGTGCTGAACAATGCGCGGCTCGGGGCCCGGATCGCGACGGAAATGAGCGCCCTGCCCGGCAATTGAGCTTGCGGCGGCGCAGCGCCATTGTAGACATGTCGGCGAATGCCTAGGTTTACAGGCAGTCAACGCGCTCCGGGATCCAGATGAACACGCCCTTCGACGACAAACCGCGCAGGCCCGGCCTGCTGGCCTCCCTGCGCGCGAGCTTTCTCACCGGGCTTGTGGTGATCATGCCCGTGGGCCTGACCATCTGGCTGATCTGGACGCTGTTCGGCTGGGTCGACGGGTTCGTGCTGCCGCTGATCCCGGCGCGGTTCAACCCCGAGGAATATATCGGCATCAACCTGCGCGGCGTCGGCGTGATCTTTTTCCTGGTCTTTACCATCATGGTGGGCTGGGTCGCCAAGGGGCTGATAGGGCGTTCGCTGATCCGCTTCGGCGAAAGCCTGGTGGAGCGCACGCCGGTGGTGCGTTCGATCTATTCCGGCATCAAGCAGATCGCCGAGACGGTCTTTGCCCAGACCGAGCGCAGCTTCGACAAGGCCTGTCTGGTGCAGTATCCGCGCAAGGATATCTGGGCCATCGGCTTTATCTCGACCCAGGCCAAGGGCGAGGTGGCGCGGCGCGCGGAAACCATGGGCGATCTGGTTTCTGTCTTTGTGCCGACCACGCCGAACCCGACCTCGGGCTTCCTGCTGTTCTTTCCGAAAGAGGACGTGATCGAGCTCGACATGACGATCGAGGAAGCCGCCAAACTGGTGATCTCGGCGGGGCTGGTCTATCCGCCCGAGCGCGCGGGCGGCAAACCCCGGGTCGAAGAGGTGCGGCAAGCCTCCTGACATACGGGGAGCGGTGGGCAGGATTGCCCACCCTACGCAGCGCCGCTCGCCCGATATTCCACCGCAAGATGTGCCCGCAAAAGATGTACAAAAAACAATTTTTCTCCCTGGGCACGCATACATTCAAAATTTGATATAAATCAAGGCCACCCTGCCCGGTCGCGCATTCCATGAGAGGAGTGCAGCTTACCGCGACGGGAGGAGACCATGCGGCGCGTCCTGACAGCCCTTGCCCTGATCGCCACCGCCGCCCCGGCGCTGGCGCAGCAATCCACCGCGCCGGAGATCCCCGGCTCGGACAGCACGGCGGATCACTCGAAATTCGAGATCCTCCAGAAAGAGTTCACCTCCGGCCCCGAGGTCACCGAAGCCTGCCTCTCCTGCCATACCGAGGCGGACGATCAGGTGATGCACTCGATCCATTTCAACTGGGAATTCGAGAACCCCAGGACCGGCGAGCTTCTTGGCAAGCGCAATGTCATCAACGCCTTCTGCGGCAATGTGGTGGGCAACGAGCCGCGCTGCACCTCGTGCCACGCGGGCTATGGCTGGGACGATATGCACCAGCCGCCACCGCAGCAGAGCACAGCGGTGGATTGCCTCGTCTGCCATGACCGCTCCGGCCAGTATACCAAGCTAGCCACCGGTGCCGGCCATCCTCCGATGGAGGCAAAGGGTAAGACCATCACCGGCGCCGATGCCTGGGCGGTGGATCTGTCGAAAGCCGCCATGTCGGTGGGCCTGCCCGGGCGCGAGAATTGCGGCCAGTGCCATTTCTACGGCGGCGGCGGCGACAATGTGAAACACGGCGATCTCAGCTCGGCGCTGGTGATGCCGGATGTCCATACGGATGTGCATATGTCGCCCGACGGTGCCAACATGGTCTGCACCGATTGCCACGTCACCGAGAAACACCAATGGGCGGGCTCGCGCTATGATGTGCATGCCACCGATCCCGAGGGCACCGGCCGGCCCGGCGAGCGCCGCCGCGTCGCCACCTGCGAAAGCTGCCACGGCACCGAGCCGCATCCGGTCGATATCAAGGGCATGAAGCTGAACGACCACACCGATGTGGTCGCCTGCCAGACCTGCCACATCCCCACCATGGCCAAGGGCGGCGTCGCCACCAAGACCTGGTGGGACTGGTCGACCGCCGGCAAGCGCGATGCCGAGGGCAATGCCTATTCGGAAGAGGAGTTCGTCCAGTCCGATGGCAAGCACCTGCACACCTACCTGTCGATCAAGGGCGATTTCCGCTGGGAGGAAGAGGCGCAGCCGATCTACGAATGGTTCGACGGTCAGGTCAGCTATGCCTCTGCCGCACAGGGCGGCAAGATCGACCCGACGCAACCGGTGGGCATCAACGAGATCGCGGGCGACGCACATGACGGCAAGTCGCGGATCTGGCCCTTCAAGAAGATGGAAGGCCGTCAGGCTTACGACTCGGTCAACGATACGCTGGTCTATTCCCATGTCTGGGGGCCGGACACCGACACCGCGCTCTGGACCAATCTCGACTGGGGCAAGGCCATCGCCGCGGGCATGAAGGCCGCCGGCAAGGAGTATTCCGGCGAATACGGCTTTATCGACACCTATATGTACTGGCCCACCACCCACATGGTCGCCCCCGCCTCCGAGGCGCTCGACTGCCAGTCCTGCCATGCCGAAGACGGGCGTCTGGCCAATATCGCCGGTGCCTTCATGCCCGGCACAGGCGGCAGCGCCATGGCCGGGCTGCTGGGCAAGATCCTCTTTGCGCTGGCGCTGCTGGGGGTTCTGGGCCATGCGCTGCTGCGCCTCTTCAGCCGGAAAGGAGAGCCCTGATGTCGAGCCGTATGGTCAAGGTCTACCCGCGCTTCGAGCGGCTCTGGCACTGGACGCAGATGACGCTGATCTTCGTGCTGCTCTTCACCGGCTTGGGGCTGAACGGGGTGCATGGGCTGCTGCCCTTCGGGCCGGCGGTGATGCTGCACACGATCGCGGCGCTGGTGCTGCTCTGCGTGTGGATCTTTGCCACCTTCTGGCTCTTCACCACCGGCACCTGGCGGCAGTTCATCCCGAAGATGCGCGGCATGACCAAGGTGGCGCGGTTCTATGCCTGGGGGATCTTCAGGGGCGAGAAACACCCCTATCACAAGCTGCTCTGGCGCAAGCACAACCCGCTTCAGGCGATCACCTATTTTGGGCTGAAGATCCTGGTGTTCCCGGCGATCTGGATCACCGGCATCCTCTACCTGACCTACAATCTCTGGGAAGAGGTGCCGAACGCCACGCTGTGGCTGACGGTGATCGCCAACCTGCATGTGCTGGCGGCCTGGGTCATCGCCTCCTTCGTGGTGGTGCATGTCTATCTGCTGACCGTGGGGCACGGGTTTCGCCAGCATGTGGCGCCGATGGTCACCGGCTATGACTGCATCGACCTGACGCACGAGCAGGAAGCCTATCTCGAAACAAACGAACCCTGGCGGCTCCAGTCCTGACGGGCTGATTTTCCCTCCTGAGCCGCCAGCCCTCGCCGCGCCGGACCCCAAACCGGCGCGGCGCTTTTGTCTGGAAGAGCAATGCGTTGCCGTCGGCCCCGACGGCTCGCGCAACGCAAGCCGGGCCCGGCGGCTGCCCGTGGGCTGCCGCACCGAGTTTGGAATCCCTCGATTTATCCCAGCCAAATCCGAAAGACCTCTCAGCGCAACACTTGCGTCACCAAAGCGGCAGCCCGCCCGAACGGGCAGCCGCTGGCCCGGCGCCTTCGGCTTGGTTCCGGGCCAAAGGGCGCGGGGATTGAACAAAGACAGAAGTCGCCGCCGGACCAAGCGACGAGGCCCCGGATCAAGTCCGGGGCGGGGCATCCTGAGCGGCGAGCCAGGGGTGCCGGTGACGCAAGCGTCGCGGCTTGTCCGGCCCGTTTGGTCCGCAAACCGCCCGGGATCGCCGGTGGCGACGCAGCCGCCCCTACCCAACACACGCAACCTATGAGAGCATGAACCCATAGTTCCAGTTCCATGTCACGAGGCACAAGCCATGCCCCTTCCGTTCCTGCCCCGCCTCGCCCTGCTGCTGACCCTCGCGCTGCCCACCGCCGCCCCGGCGCTCGAACGCATCTCGGCCTTTGGCGACAATCCCGGCGATCTCGCCATGTGGATCCACCGCCCCAAGGGCCATGACGGCGCCCTGCCCCTTGTCGTCGCGCTGCATGGCTGCACCATGAGCGCCGAGAGTTTCGACGACGAGACCGGCCTCACCGCGCTTGCCGATGCGCAGGGGCTGATGCTGCTCTTTCCCGAGCAGAGCGAGGAGAACCAGCCGCGCAAATGCTTTCGCTGGTATGACGAGGCCGACAACCGCCCCGGCGACGGAGAAAGCGCCTCGATCCGCAACATGATCGACCATCTGCTCGACAGCGAGGATATCGACCGGTCGCAGATCTTCGTCATGGGGCTATCCGCCGGCGGTGCGATGTCGGCGGCGTTGATGGCGGATTACCCCGATCTCTTCGCCGGGGGCGCCATCGTCGCCGGGCTGCCCTATGACTGCAATCGCCCGCGCTCTTTCTTCACCTATGCGGTCTGGCAATACTGGCGGATGATGCGCCACGTTCAGGGCGGCACCTATGACGGCTGGGACGCCTCCTATGCCTGCGGGATCATTCCGCCCAACACGGCGGTCGACCGCGCGCCCGAAGACTGGGCGCGCTATGTCGCGGAGCTCCACGGCAGCGCACCGGCAGGCTGGCCGCGCGTGTCGATCTGGCAGGGGGAGGAGGACGAAACTGTCGATCCCGACAATCTCGAAGAGCTCGCCGATCAGTGGACGGCGCTTCACGGTCTCGACCCGGAAGCCCCGGATGCGGAGGAGATGATCGCGGGCGCCACCCGCAAGCGCTATCTCGACACCCGGGGCGTGATCCGGGTCGAAACCTGGGATCTGCCCGCCCTGCCCCATGCGGTGCCGGTCGACGAGGATGGCGCGCCCGCATGCGGGATCGCGGACGGCGCCTATATGGAAGAGGGCGAGATCTGCGCGGTGCGCGAGATCGCGCAGTTCTGGGGGCTGCTGTAGGCGCAGCCCCCGCCGCTCATCGGTTGTCGAGCTGCGCGCGCACGCTTGCCAGCCCGGCGCGGGTGATGCGGTAGGGCCGCCCGCCCTGCGAGCGGATCAGCCGGCGTTTGCGCAGACGGTCGAAGACCGGCAGCGTGCAATCGCTCAGAACGTGACCTTCGCGGGTAAAGCAGGTCACCTCAAGGACCTTGCCGTTTTCGGCGCGTTCGAACTGAATCGCACCGCCCTGCGCCAGCGCGTGCAGCACGCGCTGTTCGTGTTTCGAGATATTCATGGAGATGTTCCGGAGAGAAAACGCAAAGCGTCGCTCCGTCCGGCCATCGCGCGGACGGGGCTTTGGGTTTACTGTCCCGCGGCGCGGAACATGCGGCTTGCCGCAATCTCCAACATCAAGGCTCCATCGTTCGGGCCGTTGGCCCGTTGGTCTGAAAATGAAATAGACACGCAGCGGCGCCGGATCAACCGCGCCGCGTCAGTCCCTGCGCCGATTGTGTCGCCGGGGCCGCAGCCTACGCGAACATCTGACGCAGATCGGCGGTCTGTTTCTCGCCCAGATGCTCGTGGTGATCGGTGAGGAAGGCCCCCGCCGCGCGCCGCCCCGCCTGTTTGAGCTGCGCGATGACCGATGGCAGCGGCACCGTCTTGGTGGCCACCGACAGCTCGTTCATCAGCGTGTCGTCGGCGATCATATGCACCCGCAGCTTCTTCATCGAGCCCTCCTTGACCATGCCGGCCTCAAGCAGGCGCTGCACGAATTCGATGGCGCGCAGCTCGCGCAGGAGCGAGGCGTTGAAGCTGATCTCGTTGATGCGGTTCTGGATCTCCGGCGGGGTGATCGGGATCGCCTCGCGCACCAGCGGGTTGAGGTTCACGATCACCAGATCCTGCGGCAGCCCGGGCTTGAACAGCGGGAAGAGCGCCGGGTTGCCGGTATAGCCGCCATCCCAGAACGCCTCGCTCACGCCGGTCTGCGGATCTTCCAGCTCCACCGCCTGGAACAGCGTCGGAAGGCAGGCGGAGGCGAGAATGGCGCCGGGACAGAGCTTGTCGCCCTCGAAGATCCGCACCTTGCCGTCGCGCACCGAAGTGGCGCAGACAAAGAATTCCGGCCCCTCATGGGCGCAGATCGTGCCGAAATCGAGCTTGTCGACGATCCGTTGCAGCGGGTTCTGATAGAGCGGCCCCCAGGCATAGGGCGACAGCATGCGGGTGACGCTCTCGCCCGCCGCATAGGGCAGCGAATACTGCACCGCGCGGCTGACGATGCCGGGATCGGGCAACCAGGCATGCATCCACTCGGGCACCGACATATCGCGCAGCCCGGCGATCTCGTGCCAGACCCAGTCAAGCATTTCGCGCGCACCCTCGCGCCCGCCACGCACCAGCCCGGCCTTGAGCGCGGCGCCGTTGAGCGCCCCCGCCGAGGTGCCCGAGATCGCGGCGATCTCGATATCTTCCTCTTCCAGAATCCGGTCGAGCACACCCCAGGTAAAGGCGCCATGCGCGCCGCCGCCCTGAAGCGCGAGATTGATGCGCTTGGTCATTGATCCGTCCTTAAAACACGCGGCCCATGCCTGTGCGGGCACCGCGGGCACCCGCGATGCCGGACCGGTCCTGTTGTCACCGGTTACAGCGCGGTCCAGCCGCCATCGACCGAGATCGTCGTGCCGGTGATCTGCTCGGCCGCGTCCGAGCACAGGAACACCGCCGTGCCGCCGATCTGCTCGGTGGTGGCGAATTCCTTGGAGGGCTGGCGGGCCAGTATGACCTGCTCGATCGCCTCTTCCTCGGTCATGTTGTATTCCTTGGCCGTGTCGGGGATCTGCGCCTCGACCAGCGGGGTCTTTACATAGCCCGGGCAGATCGCGTTGGCGGTGATCGGCTCCTTGGCGGTCTCCAGCGCCACCACCTTGGTCATGCCCACGACACCGTGCTTGGCCGCGACATAGGCGGATTTATAGGGCGAGGCGGTGAGCCCGTGGGCGGAGGCGATATTGACCACCCGGCCCCAGCCGGCCTTGCGCATCATCGGCAGCGCGGCGGCGGTGCAGTGGAAGGTAGAGTTCATGTTGATCGCGATGATCGCATCCCATTTCTCGACCGGAAACTCGTCGATCGGCGCCACATGCTGGATGCCGGCATTGTTCACCAGGATATCGCAGGCACCGGCCTGCTCGATCAGCGCGCGGCATTCTTCGCCCTTGGACATGTCGGCCTTGATATAGCGCACGTCGACGCCGAATTCGCGCGCCATGTCCTCGGCCAGCTTGTGATCCTCGTCGCGGTCCGTGAAGGAGTTCAGGACGACCGAGGCCCCTGCCCGCGCCAGCTCCCGCGCGACGCCCAGCCCGATGCCGGAATTCGACCCGGTGACGATGGCGGTCTTGCCTTTCAGTGACATGATGGAGATCTCCTCAGTGATTTGCGGTCAGCATATCATGCTGCACCTGCAAGATAAGGGGGCATTTGACACGCGGGTTCCCGCCTGCGCATCACGGTTTCGGGATTGGACGCCGACATCCGAAGCGCTTACACGCGGCTGGCATCGCGGCGGGGCCGGCCACCTGGGTCGGGGCAGCTCCGCCGGCTTCCGGAACCGCATCCTCCATGGCGCAGAGCCAAAAAAAACGCCGGCACAAGGCCGGCGTTCAGTCATTGAGGCAGGTTTCATACAGGCAAGAAACCTATCGAGCAGTGCCCTCTTTATACGCGTTTCTCCGCCGGAGTCCAAGCTAAAAGTTTGAAAAGACGTAAAAGCCCCGATACGCTCCGTAGCCAAGAAAACAAGGGCAGTTCAGGATTGTTTCGCAAATGATGGCCGATTTTTTCCGTCGCCGCACGTTCCGCAGCGCCATTTTCGCGGCGGCAATCGTCCAGGCGGGATTCGCCTGGGCCGCACCGCAGCACGGCATAGCTATGTATGGCGAGCCCGCCCTGCCCCCAGATTTTGATCACCTGCCCTATACCAATCCCGACGCGCCCAAGGGCGGGCGGCTCGTCACCGGCGAGACCGGCGGCTTCGACAGCCTCAATCCGCATATCCTCAAAGGCACCGTTCCCTGGCAACTGCGCTTTCTCGCCTATGAGAGCCTCATGGGCCGGAGCTGGGACGAACCCTTCACGCTTTACGGGCTTCTGGCCGAAAGCGTCGAGACCGGACCGAATCGCGGCTGGGTCGAATTCACCCTGCGCCCGGAGGCAAAATTCTCCGACGGCAGCCCGGTCACCGTCGAGGACGTGATGTGGAGCTACGAGGTGCTCGGCACCGAGGGCCACCCGCGCTATCGCGGCACCTGGCAAAAGATCGAAAAGATGGAGCAGACCGGCCCGCGCTCCGTCCGTTTCACATTCACCGAAGACGACCGCGAGCTGGCGCTGATCATCGGCATGCGCCCGATCCTCAAGAAAGCGCAATGGGAGGGCAAGGATTTCGCCTCCAGCGGGCTCGACGTGATCCCCATCGCCACCGCGCCCTATGTGATCGACGATTTCGAGCCGGGCCGTTTCGTCTCGCTGAAACGCAACCCCGATTACTGGGGCAAGGATCTGCCCTTCATGAAAGGCCAGGCCAATCTCGACGAGATCCGCATGGAGTTCTTCGGCGACGGCACCGTGCAGTTCGAGGCCTTCAAGGCCGGCGCCCTGACCGCGATCCGCGAGAACAATGCCGAGAAATGGCAGACGCAATACGATTTCCCCGCCGTCGAACGCGGCGATGTGGTGAAATCCGAGATCGCCCATGGCCGGCCCACCGGCATGACCGGCTTTGTCATGAACACAAGGCGGGGCGCGTTTTCCGACTGGCGGGTGCGCGCGGCGATGCTGCACGCCTTCAACTTTGAATATATCAACGAGACGATGACCGGCTCGAAACAGCCGCGCATCACCTCCTATTTCTCGAATTCCGAGCTCGGCATGCAGGCCGGCCCCGCGACGGGCCGCGTGCGCGCGCTGCTGGAGCCCTTTGCCGACACGCTGCTGCCCGGCGCGCTCGACGGCTATGCCCTGCCCGAAGGCGACGGCAGCGCCCGCAACCGCCGGAACCTGCGCGCGGCCATGGCGCTGATGAACGAGGCCGGCTGGAGCGTGCAGGACGGCGCGATGAAGAACGCCGAGGGCCGGCCCTTCCGTTTCGAGATCGTGCTGGCGCAGGGATCGAGCGAGGAACAGTCGATCATCGACATCTTTGTGCAGGCGCTCACCCGCATGGGCATCGCGCCGCAGGTCACGGTGATCGATTCCGCGCAATATAACGAGCGGGTCAACGCCTTCGATTTCGACATGACGTTCTTCCGCCGCGGGCTGTCGCTCAGCCCCGGCAACGAGCAGCGGCTCTACTGGGGCAGCGAGGCGGCGGATCAGCCGGGCTCGCGCAACGTCATGGGGATGAAATCCCCCGCCGCCGACGCGATGATCGACGTGCTGCTGAACGCCACCAGCCAGGAGGAGTTCATCGCCGCGAGCCGCGCGCTCGACCGCGTGCTGACAACCGGGCGCTACGTGATCCCGATCTATCAGTGGAACATTTCGCGCATCGCCCATGTTAAGGAGCTGCGTTACCCCCCGCATGTGCCGGTTTACGGCGACTGGATCGACTGGATGCCGAATGCGTGGTGGTGGCAGGACGAAGACCAAGAGCAATAAGCAAAATCAAAAGCAAGAAAGAGCAGGCAACATGAAACAGGCACTTCTTCTCGGCGTTCTGGCGCTTCTGGCGGGCTGCGGCACCGTCGATGGCGTCGGGCAGGACATCTCCTCGGCCTCGCGCACCGTGCAAAGCTGGTTCTGACGCGTCTCCGACTTTTTGGCACGTTACGCGGGCGCTCTGCCGTACTATCCTGACATCCGGGAGAGGAGGAGCAGAGCCGCCATGATGAGAGACCGTGTCCAATTGCTTTCGGAAGGCGGCCAGAACCGCGCGCTGGTCGTTGACGACCATCCGCTGTTCTGCGACGCGCTGACGCTGACCCTGCAGTCCATCGCGGATTTCGAAGAGATCCGCGCCGCCGGAACGCTGGAAAAGGCTCTGGAGATCGTCGGTCAGGGCGAGCCGCCCGACCTGATCATCCTCGATCTGAACCTGCCCGATGTGAACGGGCTGGACGGTCTGGTGCGCCTGCGCAACGCGGCGCCCCGGGCCGCGATCCTCATCGCCTCGTCGATGGCCGATAACCGGATGATCAGCCACGCGCTCAAGGCCGGTGCCGACGGGTTCGTGCCCAAGCATTCGCAGCGCTCGGTGTTCCGCCGCGCCTTCGAGGCGCTTTCCGGCGGCCAGCCCTTCGTGCCCGACGGCTATATCGACCCGCACGGCCCCGGCATCGAAGGCCCCGGCGACGCGCTGGCGCGGCTGGCGACGCTCACCAACCAGCAGGCACGCATCCTGTCGCTGATCTGCGAGGGCAAGCTGAACAAGCAGATCGCCTATGACCTGTCGATCGCCGAAACCACGGTAAAGGCGCATGTCACCGCGATCATGCGCAAGCTTGGGGTGCACAGCCGGACGCAGGCGGTGCTGATCGCGCAGGAGGCGAGCTTTACGCGGGTCTTGCCAAGCGAGGGCACGGCGACGTAACCTGCCGGGCACCTCGGCGAAAAGGACGAGCGATTGGACGGAGCACAGACCGGCTCCGCAGGGGAGGAAACATATCGGGCCGGTGCCCTGCGCGTCGCGCAGGTTGTCTGCGGCGCCCCGGACCCGATCACCGCGATCTCGGAGCAGCTTGGCCCCGGGCCTTTCGAACTCGTTTGCCTCTTTGCCTCTCCCCAGGCGGATTTCAGGGCGCTGAACAGCGAGGCCATCGGCGCCTTTGGCGGCTCCGATGTCTTTGCCTGCACCACCGCCGGCGAGATCGGCCGCGCCGGCTATGAGGAAGGCCAGATCATCGCGGTGGGCTTTCCCTCCGAGCTGTTCTCGGTCGACGCCTTCGCCATCGACGGGCTGGACGCGCTCGACGACCGCAAGATGACCGAACAGATCATCCAGCGCCGCATGGCGCTCAACATCGCGGCACCGGACAAGGGCTCGGAATTCGCCTTTCTCATGGTCGACGGGCTGTCGCTCCAGGAGGAGAATGTCGCCTCGATCCTCGCCTCGGGCATGGGGCCGATGCCGCTTTTCGGCGGCTCCACCGGCGACGGGGTGGATTTCGCCACCACCTGGCTCTCGCATAACGGCGTCGTCCGGCGCAATGCGGCGCTGCTGGCGCTGGTGCGCTCGCGCTGCCCGGTCAAGGTGTTCAGCCTCGACCACCTGATGCCCACCCGCACCCGCATGGTGGTGACCCGCGCCGATCCCGACCGCCGTCTCGTGCAGGAGATCAATGCCGAACCCGCCGCCGCCGAATATGCGCGTCTGCTCGGCAAGGATCCCAACCAGCTCGACACCTTTACCTTTGCCGCGCACCCGGTGGTGGTGCGGCTCGGCGACAGCCACCATGTCCGCTCGATCCAGCGCGTCGACGAGCATGGCAATCTGGTGTTCTTCTCGGCGATCAATGCCGGCATGGTGCTGACCCTTGCCGAACATCAGGACATGGCGCGTCATCTCGACGAGGAGCTGGCGGCGCTCGGTGCCGACCGCGCACCCAGCCAGATCCTCGGCTGCGACTGCCTGCTGCGCCGCGTCGAGGCCGGGCAGTTCCAGCAGACCCGCGCGATCTCGGACATCCTGAGCAAGCACAATGTCGTCGGCTTCAACACCTATGGCGAGCAGTTCGGCGCGCTGCATGTGAACCAGACCCTGACCGGCGTGGCCTTCTACCCGCCCGAGGAGGAGGCGCCCGAATGTCGCTGATAAACCCGGCGGATTCGCTCGAACGGCAGAACGAAAAGCTGCTGCGCATCGCCGAAGCGCTGATGGAGCATGTGGAGCACGGCCCGGCCCAGTCGGGCGAGGCCTATGCCCAGTTCGAGCGCGCGGCGCTGCTGGAAAAGCGGGTGCGCGAGCGCACGCTGGAGCTCGAACGCACGCTCGATCTTTTGCATGAGTCGAACGCCCAGCTCGCCCGCGCCAATGACGAGACCGAGGCCGCGCGCCGCAACCTCGCCGACGCCATCGAGACCGTATCGGAGGGCTTTGCGCTTTTCGACGGCGACGACGTGCTGGTGATGTGCAACTCGCGCTTCTGCCGCGATTTCCGCGACACGGTGCGCGATCTGCGCCCCGGTCTCGCCTTTGCCGGATATGTGGAGCGGGTCAGCCGCTCGCGCTATCTCGCCCTGCCCGAGGGCATCAGCTCCGAGGCCTGGGCCGCCGACCGCATGCGCAAGCACACCGACCGCAGGGTTCTGTTCAACGTGCGCCACGGGCAGGACCGCTGGTTGCAGGTCTCCGAGCATCGCACCGCGAATGGCGGCACCGTGGTGCTCCAGACCGATGTGACCGACATCATCCGGCTGGAGCGGCAGGAGCGGCTGAAGCTCAAGGACAAGCAGACGCGGATGATCCGCGCCACGCTCGACCATCTCGATCAGGGCGTCTGCATCTTCGACGAGAACGCCCGGCTGGTGGCGTGGAACGAAAAGATCGGCACCCTGCTCAACCTCACCGCGCGGCGGCTGCATCTGGGCGCCTCCTTTGCCCGGCTGCTGGAGCGGCTGGAGCAAGAGCTGACCTTCACCTATTCCAGCGACCGCGACTGTTTCCGGCGCTGGGCGGCGGCGGAGGGGCTGCGCGGGCCGATCAGCTTCGAGCTGACGCGCGACACGAATGTGGTCCTACAGGTCTTCGGGCGCGGCATGCCCGATGGCGGGTTCCTTTTCTCCTGCACCGATGTCACCGCCGAGCGCGAGGCGGCGCGGCGGCTGACCGAGGTCAACGAGATGCTGGAACAGCGGGTGATGGAGCGCACGCTGGAGCTGGAGGATGCGCTCTCTGCCGCCGAACGCGCCAATGCCTCGAAATCGCGCTTTGTCGCGGCGGCGAGCCACGATCTGCTGCAACCGCTCTCGGCCGCCAAGCTCTTCGTCTCCTCGCTGGCCGACCGCTGCGGCAATGCCGCCGACCGCGCAGTGCTCGACAAGACGGAATCCGCGCTGACCTCCGCCGAGCAGTTGATCGACGCGCTGCTGGATATCTCCAAGCTGGAATCCGACGGGCTGAATTTCGACATCCGCCCGGTGGCGCTGCGCGAGATCTTCGCGCCGCTGCGCGACGAGATGGAGGTGCTGGCGGCGCGCAAGGGGCTGAGCCTGCGGATGATCGACAGCGGCCTGACGGTAGAGACCGACCCGGCCTATATGCGCCGCGTGGTGCAGAACCTCGTGGCCAATGCGATCCGCTACACCGAGGCCGGGCGCGTGGTGGTGGGCGTGCGGCGCCAGGCCGGCACCGCGCGCATCGAGGTCTGGGATACCGGGCCGGGCATCGCCGAGGAGGATCAGTCGGCGATCTTCGAGGAGTTCCGCCGGCTCGACACCCGCGCCTCCAGCAATGACGGGCTGGGGCTGGGCCTTGCCATCGTGGAGCGCGCCTGTGCCCGGCTCGGCCATCCGCTGGGGCTCTGGTCGGAGCCCGGGCGCGGCTCGTGCTTCATGGTCAGCCTGCCGGTGGTGGGCGCCGCAGCGCCGGCGCGGCCCGTAAGCCTCGGCCCCGCGCGCCCGGTGGGGCTGGCGCAGGCCGGGCTGATCGCGCTCCTGGTCGAGAACGAGCCGCAGCTGCGCCGGGCGATCACCGTGCTGATGGAAAGCTGGGGCGTAAGTGTGATCGAGGCGGAGGACGCGGAGAGCGCGCTCGACCTGCTGGCGGATCTGGAGCTGACGCCGGACGCGCTGCTGCTGGATTACCAGCTCGGGCCGGGGATGACGGGCACGGAGCTTTTCCGCGAGATCACAACGCGCCTGGGCCGCCTGCCCTGCGCCATCGTCTCCGCCGACCGCTCCGAGGCGCTGCGCGAGGCCTGCGCGGCGCTGGAGATCGAGCTGCTGAGCAAACCGGTGGACCGCCACCGGCTGGGCCGGTTCTTCGACGCGGTGGCGCGCGGCGTGCTGGCAGCGGAGTGACGGCGCCCCCGCCAGTGATGCGGCCCCCGCCCCGGACCTGATCCGGGGCCTCTCCCTTCCCGCCGGGCATTCCCGGAAAACGCGACGTAAGATCCCGAAACCAGAGGCCCCGGATCAAGTCCGGGGCGGGATTTCTGGAGCCGCGATATCGCATAAGCGAAAGCCGCGCCATCGCCGGCCCGTGGGATGGCGATCTTCCCTCTGAACCTCTTACTTTATCCCTGCCAAGTCCGAATGACCTCGAAACGCGACACTGGCGTCACCAAATCGCCAGCCCGTCACGCCAAAGGCGTGCCGATTATAAACGGCGCACCTTTGGTGCGACGGGGCGGGTCATGCCCGAGGCATGCCTTCGGCATGACGATGGCGCGCCTCTCGGCGTTTGCTTGCAAACGCCTGCCGGCAACACATCGCTTTGCGATGTGTGAGAGGCGGCCTGCGGCCTTGTTCCGCGCCTGAGCGCGAGGGATGACAAGGTAAGAAATAGGCTCCCCTCACCGCGCCTTGAAAAACGACCCCAGAATGCCCCGCACCAGCCGTTTGCCCGTGGTGCCCGAGAGCTCCTTGAGCACCGCCTGTTCCAGCGCTTCACCAATGGAGTTGGGCGCCGAATAGCGCGTGGAGCTGCGTTTCGGTGTGCTCTTGCGCGTCGTGCTGGCGCGCGGGGTCGGATCGTAACGCCGGGCGCGGTTGTATTCGCGGATGAGATCGCCCGCGTCCCCGGTTTCCGGCGCGCCCACCTCCGCCTTGCGCTCGGCCTCTTCGGCGGCCCGCGCTGCCGCCTCGGCCCGGGCCGCCAGCATCTCATAGGCCGACTGCCGGTCGACCGTCACATCGTATTTCGCCCCAAGCGGCGAGGCGGCGATCACATCCGCACGCTCGGCCTCAGAGATCGGCCCGAGCTGCGACGAGGGCGGACGGATCAGCGTGCGCATCACGATCCCCGGCACGCCCTTCTTTTGCAGCATCGAGGTCACCGCCTCGCCGGTGCCGACCTCACGGATCGCTTCTTCGGTGTCGAATTCCGGGTTCGGGCGATAGGTCTCGGCGGCCATGCGCAGCGCTTTCTTGTCGCGCGCGGTGAAGGCGCGCAGCGCGTGCTGCACCCGATTGCCGAGCTGGCCGAGAATGTCCTCGGGGATGTCGTCAGGGTTCTGGGTGATGAAGTAGACCCCCACCCCCTTGGAGCGGATCAGCCGCGCCACCTGCTCCACCTTGTCGACCAGCGCCTTCGGCGCATCGTCGAAGAGCAGATGCGCCTCGTCGAAGAAGAAGACCAGCTTCGGTTTTTCCGGATCGCCCACCTCCGGCAACTCTTCGAAGAGCTCCGAGAGCAGCCAGAGCAGGAAGGTCGCGTAAAGCCGTGGTGCACCCATCAGCGCATCGGCGGCAAGGATATTCACCTGCCCGCGCCCCTCGGCATCGACCCGCATCAGATCGGCCAGATCCAGCGCCGGCTCGCCGAAAAGCTTTGTGCCGCCCTGGTTCTCCAGCACCAGCAGCCGGCGCTGGATCGCGCCCACCGAGGCGGTGGAGATATTGCCGTAGCGCAGGCTTAGCTCCTTGGCGTTTTCGCCCACCCAGACCAGCAGCGCCTGAAGATCCTTGAGATCGAGCAGCGGCAGCCCCTGCTCATCCGACAGCCGGAAGGCGATGTTCAGAATACCCTCCTGCGCCTCGCTCAGCTCCAGCAGCCGGGCCAGCAGCAAAGGCCCCATCTCGGCCACCGTGGTGCGCACCGGATGGCCCTTTTCGCCGAAGAGATCCCAGAACACCGCCGGAAAGCCCTGATAGGTGAAATCGTCGAAACCGATCTTGCCGTTGCGCTCGGTAAACGCATCGTGAAGCTTGCCGGTCTGCGAGCCCGCGCGCGCCAGACCGGAGAGATCGCCCTTCACATCCGCCAGAAACACCGGCACGCCGGCGTTGGAAAAGCCTTCCGCCAGGATTTGCAGCGTCACCGTCTTGCCGGTGCCCGTCGCGCCGGCCACCAGACCGTGGCGATTGGCGTATTTCAGCGCCAGATACTGCTTTTCGCCGTAGCCAGCCCCGCCACCGCCTATAAAAACGCCGTTTTCCATCCCCGCCCTCCAACAACGCGCGCAGCGGAGCATACATTCTTAACCATTTGATGCCAGTATCAATTTTGTCCGGGGCAACATGTCCTCTCCTGCTCCGGGCTGACTTCCTCCCTGTCAGACTGGCCGCGCCCTTCGGGTGCGGCCTTTTTCCTTGGAAAGTGATCGCGGAACTGTGAGAAACCCTGTTGACCGTTGCAAAAGAGTTTCGTAGCGTTCGCCCAATGACAAAGCCGGCCGGTCCGGCAGGGAGCAAGGGGGAAGGGACCATTTGGTCCCTTTTCTCTTTTTGCACTCTGTCTTGCGGCTTTCCGCCGCCCCGTCGAGGCATGGTTTTTCCGGCCTGACACTGCCGCGGCGCCGTGCTACTCGGGCGGTGAGAACGATCAGAGTTTAGGGGACTTTCCATGACCAGACCGCTTTCCGTCCTGTGGGCCCTGCCGCTTCTGGCGAGCCTTGCCGCCGCTCCGGCGCTGGCCCAGGAGGACGCAGGCCAAGAGACCGGCGAAGAAAGCACAACGTCCGGAGCGAGCGCCACCATCGGCGGCGACCTGACGATGGGCGAGACCGAGGGCGAGGCCGCTCAGCAGGCCGAGACCTATGTCAAGGCGACCCATGGCGACTGGGCGCTGCAATGCCTGCGCGCGCCCGAGGGCTCGGAGGCCGAGGATCCGTGCCAGATGTACCAGCTGTTGAAAGACGGCAATGGCGGCAATGTCGCCGAGGTCAGCATCTTCCGCCTCGCCAATGGCGGCCAGGTCGCCGCCGGCGGCACCTTTGTCGTGCCGCTCGAAACGCTGCTGACGCAGAAGCTGACCATCGCCGTCGATGGCGGCCAGGCCAAGCGCTTCGATTTCTCGTTCTGCACGCAGGTCGGCTGCTATGCCCGCGTTGGCTTTACCGCCGATGACGTGGCGCGCTTCAAGGCCGGCAGCGTGGCGAAGGTGAGCATCGTTCCGGCGCTGGCCCCCGATCAGCGGGTCGAGCTGGACATGTCGCTGTCGGGCTTCACCGCCGCGTTCGACGAAAGCTCGGCGCTGCGCCAGTAATCCGACGACTTCGCAATCTTGAAAACGGCCGCAGGGATGACCTCTGCGGCCGTTCTCGTTTCCGGGCACATCAGAGCCCCGGCAGATCGACCACCAGCGCCGCGTGATCGCTGGCATGGGGCCGGTGATGGCCGACACCCTCCAGCCGCGCGCCCTGCCCCGGCCCGGCCTCGTGACCGAGCCCGCGATGCAGCACACGCGGCACCGCATCGGGGCAGCGCGCCGCCAGCGCCGTCGAGGCAATCAGCGCATCGGGGCGATGATGCGCGCGGATATGCGGCTCGTAATAGGTCCAGCGCGCGTGCTCCGGCAGGCGCAGCCCCAGATCGACCCCGGCGGTTTCCAGCGGCGCAATGGCGCGCGCGCCACCCTCGCGCGGCTCGTTGAGATCGCCGATGACCAGCCAGAGCGCATCGCCCCCCTTGGGCAGCAGGCGCAGCACCGCCTCCGCCTCCAGCCGCCGCAGCGCCCAGGCGCGCGCCGGGTCCGGCGCCGGCGCCTTGAAATGCACGACAAACAGCGTCAGCGCACCGAACCGCGCCTCAAGACAGTCGCGCCGAAACACCGGCTGATCCGGCGGCATGCCCCCGGGCGCGCTCAGCCCGAGATCGGTGGCGGTGAGCGCCGCATGGCTGCGCGCCACGTCCCAGCGCCGCCGCGCCATCAGCGCCACGTCGAGCCCGCGCCCGTCATTGCCCGGCAGGCAGAGCCGGTGGCGATAAGGCCCCGCGCGCGGCGCGAGATAGCGGTCGTGGAAGAAATCGAGGCTCTCGGCATCGAACACCTCCTGCAAGGCCACCACATCGGCCCGCGTCGCCGCCAAGAGCTCTGCCGTCAGGCGCCGGTCGGCTTCGTCATGCTGCGGCGCCGGCGGCTCGTCACGGTCGCGCGCGCCATGCAGATGCCCGCCCGCCTCGTCGGGCAGCAGCCGCAGGTTCTGCATATTGAGCGAGGCGATGCGCATCCGCCGCCTTCCCGGCCCCTCAGGCCTCCTTCTTCAGCCGGATCGCACCGGCCTTTTCCGCCAGATCGCGGGCGATGGCATAGGCGCCCTTGATCTTGTCGCTGTCCTTCTTCCAGTCGCGCCGCACCACGATCTTGTTGTCCTTGATCTTGGCGAGCCCGTTCTGATCCTGGATGAAAGAGACCAGCCCCTCGGGCTTGGCGAACTTGTCGTTGTGGAACTGGATCGTCGCGCCCTTGGGCCCGCCGTCGAGCTTGGCGATGCCGGCGCGCTTGCACATGTCCTTGATGCGCACCACCAGCAGCAGCGTGTTGACCTCCTTCGGCAGCTTGCCGAACCGGTCGATGAGCTCGGCGGCGAAACCTTCGAGCTCGACCTTGGTGGAAAGCTCGCTGAGGCGCCGGTAGAGCCCCAGCCGCACGTCGAGATCGGGCACGTAATCCTCGGGGATCAGCACCGGCACGCCGAGATTGATCTGCGGCGCCCATTGCCCGTCGTCTTCCAGCAGCCCCTCGGTCTCGCCCGACTTGATCTTGGCAATCGCCTCTTCCAGCATCGACTGGTAAAGCTCATAGCCCACATCGCGCATCTGGCCCGACTGCTCCTCGCCGAGCAGGTTGCCGGCGCCGCGAATGTCCAGATCCTGGCTCGCCAGCGTAAAGCCCGCCCCCAGCGTGTCGAGCGAGCCCAGCACGCGCAGCCGCTTCTCGGCGGTATCGGTGAGGCGCGCGCGCGGTTTCGTCGTCATATAGGCATAGGCGCGGGTCTTGGAGCGCCCGACCCGGCCACGGATCTGGTAGAGCTGCGCGAGGCCGAACATGTCGGCGCGGTGCACCACCATGGTGTTGGCGGTGGGAATGTCGAGCCCGCTCTCGACGATGGTGGTGGCCAGCAGCACGTCGAACTTGCCGTCGTAAAACGCGTTCATCTTGTCGTCGAGCTCGCCCGCCGGCATCTGACCGTGGGCGACGACATAGCTCACCTCGGGCACCTGTTCGCGCAGGAATTCCTCTATTTCGGGAAGATCCGAAATACGCGGCACCACATAGAAACTCTGCCCGCCCCGGTAATGTTCACGCAGCAGCGCCTCGCGGATGGTGACCGCATCGAATTCGCTCACATAGGTGCGGATCGCCAGCCGGTCGACCGGCGGCGTGCCGATGATCGACAGATCCCGCACGCCCGAGAGCGACAGTTGCAGCGTGCGCGGGATCGGCGTGGCGGTGAGCGTCAGCACATGGATGTCGGAGCGGAGCTGTTTCAGACGCTCCTTGTGGCCGACGCCGAAATGCTGCTCCTCGTCGATGATCAACAGGCCGAGATTCTGGAAGCGGATGTTCTTGGCGAGCAGCGCATGGGTGCCGACCGCGATATCGACCGTGCCCTTGGCGATGCCGTCACGGGTCTTGGCCGCCTGCCCCGATGAGACGAAGCGCGACAGCGGCGCCACATTGATCGGGAAGCCGCGAAAGCGCTCGGCAAAGCTCTTGTAATGCTGCCGCGCCAGCAGCGTGGTGGGCGCGATCACCGCCACCTGAACGCCGGACATGGCGGCGACGAAGGCCGCGCGCATGGCGACCTCTGTCTTGCCGAAGCCGACATCGCCGCAGATCAGCCGATCCATCGGCTGGCCGCTGTCCATATCCGCCAGCACATCCTCGATGGCGCGGATCTGGTCGTCGGTCTCGGTATAGGGAAAGCGCGCGCAAAAGCTCTCCCAGGCGCCCGGCGGCGGGTCGATGACGGGCGCCTTGCGCAACGCGCGCTCGGCGGCAACGCGGATGAGCTTGTCCGCCATCTCGCGGATGCGCTCCTTGAGCCGCGCCTTCTTGGCCTGCCAGGCGCCGCCGCCGAGACGGTCGAGCAGCCCGTCCTCATGACCGTAACGGCTCAGCAGTTCGATATTCTCCACCGGCAGGTAAAGCCGCGCGCCCTCGGCATATTCCAGCAGCAGGCATTCATGCGCGGCACCGGCGGCGGTGATCACCTCCATGCCCTGATAGCGCCCGATTCCGTGATCCACATGCACCACCAGATCGCCCGGAGACAGAGATTGCGTCTCGGTCAGGAAATTCTCGGCCTTGCGGCGCTTTTTCGGCGCGCGGATCAGCCGGTCGCCCAGCACGTCCTGTTCGGAAATCACCGTGATCCGCTGCCGGTCCTTCGGATCGCCCCAGGGCGCCTCGAAGCCGCTTTCCAGCGCCCAGACCGCCAGATGCAGCCCGCGCTTGCCGATGCGGGTGCCGTTGCCGACCGGGATCGCCTCGGCCAGCCCCTCATCCTCGATAAGCCCGGTCAGGCGCTCGCGCGCGCCCTCGGACCACGAGGCGATGAGCACCGGTCCGTCCTGAAGCTTCTTGCGAACATGGTCCGCCAAGGCGCTGAAGAGGCTGATATTTTCCTGCTGCCGCTCGGGCGCGAAATTGCGCCCGATACGCCCGCCCGCATCCACCACGCCCGGCCCGCTGGCCTGTTGCAGCGGGTGGAACTGCACCGCGCGGCGGCCCTCCAGCGCCGCCTCCCAGGCGGCATCGTCGAGATAGAGCTGCCCCGGCGGCACGGGCTTGTAGACCGAGTCCATCCGGCCCTTCTGCGCCATGGCGTGGCGGCGGGTCTGGTACTGATCCTCGATGCTCTCCCAGCGCGCCAGCCGGGCCGGCGTAAGCTGGTCGTCCATCAGCACCGGCGCGCCGGGCAGGTAGTCGAACAGCGTCTCCAGCCGCTCGTGGAAGAACGGCAGCCAGTGCTCCATGCCCTGCTGCTTGCGCCCGGCACTGACCGACTCGTAAAGCGGATCGTCGGTGCCGCCGGCGCCGAACTCGATCCGGTAATTCTGCCGGAACCGGGTGATCGCCGCCTCGTCGAGAATGACCTCCGAGACCGGCGCCAGCTCGATCATGTCGAGCTTTTCGGTGGTGCGCTGCGAGATCGCGTCAAAGCGCCGCGCCCCGTCCAGCACATCGCCGAAGAGGTCGAGCCGCACCGGCCCGCCCTCGCCCGGCGGGTAGATGTCGATGATGCCGCCGCGAATGGCATAATCGCCCGGCTCGGTCACCGTGGGCGCCTGGGAAAAACCCATGCGCACGAGGAAGGCGCGCAGCCCGGCCTCGTCGATCCGGTCGCCGACGCGGGCGGCAAAGGCCGCCTCGCGCAGCACCTCGCGCGCGGGCAGATACTGCGTCGCCGCCGAGAGCGTGGTCAGCAGGATGAAGCGCTGCGGCATCCCGTGCACCAGCCCCGCCAGCGTCGACATGCGCGCCGCCGAGATATCGGGATTGGGCGACACCCGGTCGTATGGCAGGCAATCCCAGGCGGGAAAGCTCATCACCGGCATATCCGGCGCGAAAAAGGCCAGCGCCTCGCGCAGCGCGGCCATGCGCTTGTCGTCGCGCGCGATATGAATGACGGGGCCGTGCGATTTCTCGGCCTCAGCCAGAACCAGCCTGGCGTCGAAGCCTTCGGGCGCGCCGCCCATGATGATGCGGGTGTGTGACATGGAAAAGGGATGTGGCGCGGGCGCGCGCTGCCGTCAACCGCCCAGAATGCTGTGGGACATATTCTGGAACATTCCCCAGAGCGCGGTGACGAAGATCGACAGCATGCCGATCACCTGCGTCCAGAAGCGATGACTGGTCAGCCGCTTCCACAGATCCGGTCCGCTCAGCGCGTCGCGGCGGATGCGGGCGGCGGTCGCAACGCTCATCAGCCCGACCATCGACATCGGAAAGCCCAGCAGGAACAGCGCCTGCATCAGCTCGACGCCATAGACAAAGCCCGAGACCGCCAGAACGCTCAGCACCGCCGAGCCGAGTGCCACGATCCAAAGCCCCGCCCCCTCGGCGATGAGCAGCAGCCGGTTCACGTTGATCCGAGTCATGTCCTCGAGATCCTCCGCCGCCTGCTCGCCATGTCGGCGGGCGCGGATGACCATGTCGAAGGGCACGCCCAGCACCCAGTGGCTGGCGGTGGACCAGACCACCGCCAGCGCGATCCAGAACCACAGGTTCGAGAACGAGCGCATGTCGATGGTTTCGAAAACGATGAGATACCAGTCCAAGGCGGCCCGATGTCCTTATGCAGAGGGCCCGCGTGTCCGGGGCCTTGTGAGAGCCGTCTTTCCATGCCACCCAAGGAACGCGTTTACAAGAGAGGCCCTCCGATGAAACCCACGATTGCCGCCTTCCCGGCCACACGGCTGCGCCGTCTTCGCAAATCCCCCGCGATCCGTGCGCTGGTCGGTCAGTCGGTTCTGACCCCGGGCGATTTCATCTGGCCGATCTTCGTGCGCGACGGCGAGGGCGTGGTCGAACCGGTGGCCTCGATGCCCGGCGTGAACCGGCTGTCGGTCGACAAGGTGGTCGAGGCGGCGCGCGAGGCGCATGCGCTGGGCATCCCGGCGATCTGCCTGTTTCCCTATACCGACCCGGCGAAAAAGACCGAGGATTGCGCCGAGGCCTGGAACCCCGAGAACCTGTCGAACCGCGCCACCCGCGCGATCAAGGACGCGGTGCCCGATCTCGCGGTGATGACCGACGTGGCGCTCGACCCCTATAGCAGCACCGGCCATGACGGCTTTGTCGTCGATGGCGAGATCGTCAATGACGAGACCGTCGAGGCGCTGGTGAAACAGGCGATGAGCCAGGCCCGCGCCGGCGCCGACATCATCGGCCCATCCGACATGATGGACGGCCGCATCGGCGCGATCCGCAACGAGCTGGAGCGCGAGGGCTTCCGCAACACGTTGCTGCTCTCCTATGCCGCGAAATATGCCAGCGCCTTTTACGGGCCGTTCCGCGACGCGGTCGGCGCCTCGGGCGCACTCAAGGGCGACAAGACCACCTATCAGATGCAGCCGGGCAATTCCGACGAGGCCATGCGGCTGGTGGAGCGCGATCTCTGCGAAGGCGCCGACATGATCATGGTCAAACCCGGCATGCCCTATCTCGACATCTGCCGCCGCGCCAAGGAGATGTTCGGCGCGCCGACCTTCGCCTACCAGGTCTCGGGCGAATACGCGATGCTGGCGGGCGCCGCCGAGCGCGGCTGGCTTGACCACGACCGGGTCATGCTCGAAAGCCTGACCGCGTTCAAACGCGCCGGCTGCGACGGCGTGCTGACCTATTTCGCGCCCGCCGCGGCAAAGCTGCTCAACGGCTGAGGCGGATTGCCGCGCGCACCGCTCGTTGCGGCGTGACAGCCGCGCCGGGCGCGGTTATACTGCGCCACAACCGGCGAAACAGCCGGGTTTCAGAGGCACCGGCAAATCATCAATACAGGACATTGAGCAGACCAATGGATATGACCCGACGCACGCTCACCCTCGGCCTGGGGGCAATGGGCGTTTTGAGCGCATGTGGTAACGGTATCGGCAGTTCGGGCAGCGCCAAGATCGACGCCCGCGTGAACGCCACGCTGAGCCAGATGTACAGCCAGTTTCCCGGCACGGTGAACCTGTCGGAAAAGGCGGCGGGGCTGCTCGTCATGCCGCTGGTCACCGAAGCGGGGCTCGGCCTCGGCGGCGCCTATGGGCGCGGCGCGCTGCGCGTCGGTGGCGCCACGGTGGACTATTACTCGATGGTGCGCGGCTCCGGTGGGCTTCAGATCGGCGCGCAGCAATATGCGCATGTGCTGTTCTTCATGACCGACGAGGCGCTGATGAATTTCCGCCGCTCGCCGGGCTGGGCCGCCGCCGCCAATATCGAATACGCCACCCCCGAGAAAGGCGACACGCTGGCCGCCGAAACCACGACCTCGCTGTCGCCGGTCATCGCGGTGATTTTCGGCCAGTCCGGCCTGCGGGTCGGCGCGACCCTGGAAGGCACGAAATACACCCGCATCATTCCCTGACAGGACCGCAGGAGGGGCCAGCCCCTCTTGTCCCGGATCGTTGATCCGGGACAATTCACCCCGGGTTATTTATCTGCCAATGGAAACCCTCTGCGTTTCCATTGGCCTTCAAATATCCCGGGGGATGCGCGCCCCGGCGCGCGAGGGGCAGCGCCCCCAAGACGACCTCAGTGATAGCGGAACTCCCCCACCACCTGCCGCCACTCTCCGGCAGAGACCATTTTGCGGTGGGTGTAGCGGATCGAATGCAGCGGGCCCTCGATCTTTTCCTGCCAGAACTCGATGAATTCGAAGAGCTTCGGGTGATCCGGCGCCAGATCGTAATCCTGCCAGACGAAGGTGTTGAGAACGTTCCGGTAATCCGGCATCCGGTAGAAGATCTCGGCAGTGGTCAGACCGTAGCCCCTGAGCATGAGTTCCGTCGGCGTTTCCTGCATCGCTTTACCTCATCATGGTTCCATGTTTATAAGCCTGCGCGCCGAGTCGTTATTTTTCAACAAAAACAGATTGTTAGCAGGCAATCCCGGTGGCTGCCAGATTTGTGGTGCCGCTGCCATTGCGCCCCATATCCTGTCTCTGATATAAGCTTTCTCAACAACATATAGCATAACGACGGACAGGCGAGCATCGTGACCGACACGCCGGAACCCCCTGAAAACGATGACGAAATGAGCGGACCGCAGCGCCCCGCGCCGAGCGGACCGGCGATCTCGATCATCGACGAGATGAAGTCGAGCTATCTCGACTACGCCATGAGCGTGATCGTCAGCCGCGCGATCCCGGATCTGCGCGACGGGCTGAAACCCGTGCACCGGCGCATCCTTTATACGCTCTGGGAGAACGGGCAGACCAAGTCCAAGGGCTATCGCAAATGCGCCACCGCCGTGGGCGACGTGATGGGCCGCTATCACCCGCATGGCGACTCGGCGGTCTATGACGCGCTGGTGCGCATGGCGCAGGATTTCTCCATGTCGCTGCCGCTGATCGACGGTCAGGGCAATTTCGGCTCCATGGATGGCGACCCGCCCGCCGCCTACCGGTATACGGAATCGCGGCTGGAACGTTCCGCCGAGGCGCTGCTGGAGGATATCGACAAGGATACCGTCGATTTCGTCCCCAACTACGCCAACGAGCGCAACGAGCCCGTGGTGCTGCCGGCGCGTTATCCCAACGTGCTGGTCAACGGTGCCGAGGGCATCGCCGTCGGCATGGCCACACGCATCCCGCCGCACAATCTGGGCGAGGTGATCGACGCCACGCTGGCGCTGATCGAGAACCCCGATCTCAGCTCGGAGCAGCTTATCGAGTACATCCCCGCCCCGGATTTCCCCACGGGCGGCGTGATCCTCGGGCGCTCGGGCGCGCGCAAGGCCTATCTCGAAGGCCGCGGCTCGGTGATCATCCGCGCCAAGACCCGCGTCGAGGAGATCAAGCGCGACCGCTATGCCATCGTCATCGACGAGATCCCCTATCAGGTGAACAAGGCGACGATGATCGAGCGCATCGCCGAGGCCGTGCGCGACAAGAAGATCGAGGGCATTTCCCATGTGCAGGACGAATCCGACCGCTCCGGCGTGCGGGTCGTCGTCGAGCTCAAGCGCGACGCCACCGCCGAGGTGGTGCTGAACCAGCTCTTCCGCTTCACGCCGATGCAGACCAGCTTTGCCTGCAACATGCTGGCGCTGAATGGCGGCCGGCCCGAGCAGCTCACCCTGCGCGGCTTCCTCACCGCCTTCGTGGATTTCCGCGAGGATGTGGTGGCGCGCCGCACCGCCTATCTGCTGCGCAAGGCGCGTGAGCGGAGCCATATCCTCTGCGGTCTCGCCGTGGCGGTCAGCAATGTCGACGAGGTGGTCGCCACGATTCGCGCCTCGCAGGATGCGTCAGAAGCGCGCGAAAAGCTGATGACCCGGCGCTGGCCGGCGCATGACATCGCCGCCTATATCCAGCTCATCGACGATCCGACCCACAAGATGAACGAGGACGGCACCTATAACCTGAGCGAAAGCCAGGCCCGCGCCATCCTCGAGCTGCGCCTGCAACGGCTGACCCAGCTCGGCGTCAAGGAGGTGACGGACGAGCTCGAAGAGCTGGCGAAGAAGATCAAGGAATATCTTGAAATCCTCGGCTCGCGCGAGCGCATCATGGAGATCATCACCAACGAGATGGTCGCCGTGAAGGAGCAGTTCGCCGTGCCCCGCCGCACCGAGATCGCCGACTGGGCCGGCGACATGGACGACGAGGACCTGATCGAGCGCGAGGACATGGTCGTCACGGTCACCGCCGGCGGCTATATCAAGCGCACGCCGCTGGCCGAATTCCGCGCCCAGAAGCGCGGCGGCAAGGGCGTGTCTGGCGGCTCGCTGAAGGAAGACGACGTCGTCACGCAGCTCTTTGTGGCCAATACCCACACGCAGCTCTTGTTCTTCACCACCGCCGGCATGGTCTACAAGCTCAAATGCTGGCGCCTGCCGCAGGGTGGCCGTACCTCCAAGGGCAAGGCCATCGTCAATATCCTGCCGATCCCGCAGGGCGTCTCGGTGGCGGCGATCATGCCCGTCGACCGCGACGAGGAGGATTGGGACGATCTGCAAATCGTTTTCGCCACCTCCAAGGGCTCGGTGCGCCGCAACCGGCTGTCGGATTTCACCAACGTCATGCGCAACGGCAAGATCGCGATGAAATTCGAGGGTGACGACGAGGCCACCCGGCTGATCAATGCCCGCATCTGCTCCGAAGACGACGACGTCATGCTGGTCACCGATTCCGGTCGCGCGATCCGCTTCCCGGTGCCCGATGTGCGTGTGTTCAACTCGCGCAACTCCACCGGCGTGCGCGGCGTCAAGCTGAACAATGGCGACGAGGTCGTGTCGATGTCGGTGATCCGCCACTTCGAAGCCGAGTCCGACGAACGCGCCTCCTATCTCAAGATGCGCCGCCTGATGGCCGGGGTGACCGAGGACGAGGGTGCCGACGAGGAAGACGGCAATGCCGACAGCCTGCTGCCGTCCGAGCGCTATGCCGAGATGTCGGCGGCGGAAAACCTGATCCTCACGATCACCGCCAAGGGTCTGGGCAAGCTGTCCTCGTCGCATGACTACCCGATCCGGGGCCGTGGCGGCATGGGCGTGACCGCCTGGGAAAAATCCATGCGCGGCGGGCCGATCGTGGCCTCCTTCCCGGTGGAGATGGACGACCAGATCATGCTCGCCACCTCCACCGGCCAGTCGATCCGCGTGCCGGTCGAGGGCATCTCCTTCCGCTCGCGCAGCGCCGGCGGCGTGAAGGTGTTCAACACCCGCGCCGGCGAGACGGTGGTTTCCGTCGCCTGGATCGCCGATCAGGGCGACGACGAGGAAGAGGGTGAGGCCGAGAGCTGATCTCTGCCACGGAACGACGCACGGACATCCCGGCCGGGTCCCTTGGCCGGGATGTTTTTTTGAGTATTTTCAGAAAGATGAAAGACCATCTGCATTCATCTTTCCGATAAATACTCACATTGCGACATTGCGGGCCGGGCGCGATGGTCTGGCGGAGGCACGGCGCTCTTGGCCGGTGGGGGCTGAGACCCCATATTGCGAATATGCTGAAGTTCACGCCGATTCTGCTCGCCCTGCTCTATGCGATTGCAATGTATCGCTTTTCCGTCTGGCGCACCGCGCGCGAGCTGGACGCGAAATCGACCGAGCTGGCCGATGCGCAGCTCAAGGCGCTGACCGACCGCATGGCGCGCGCGCTCGACCTGCCGCGCATCCGGGTGAATATCTACGAGATCGAACCGGTGAACGGGCTGGCGGCGCCGGACGGGCGGATCTTCATCACGCGGGGGTTTTACAACCGTTACCGCGCCGGCGAGGTCAGCGCCGAGGAGATGGCCAGCGTCATCGCCCATGAGCTGGGCCATGTGGCGCTGGGGCATTCACGGCGGCGGATGATCGATTTTTCCGGCCAGAACGCGCTGCGCACGGCGCTCGCAATGGTGCTGTCGCGCTTTCTGCCGGGCATCGGGCCGTGGCTTGCCAATATGCTGATGTCGCTGCTCGCGGCCCGGCTGTCGCGCGGCGACGAATACGAGGCCGACGCCTATGCCGCCGCCCTGCTGCACAAGGCCGGCATCGGTGTCGGGCCGCAGAAGTCCTTGTTTTCCAAGCTCGAAGCGCTCACCGCAAATCGCGGCGGCGCGATGCCCGCCTGGCTGCTCTCGCATCCCAAGACGCATGAGCGCATCGCCGCTCTGGAAAAGCTCGAAGCCCGCTGGTCGACCACGCAACGCGGCTGAGCCCGGCGCGCCCTGCCCCTTTCTTATCCCCTTCTACTCCCGGTCATTGGAAACGATGTGTTTCCTCTGCACCGGGATTTTCATGTCTAAAATACGGCCCTTGCATGCTATTCCCGCCACATTGTGGCGTTGACGCGACGGTATCCACGGCCTGTTCGGGCCCAGACAAATCGGAAGAATTCCGTTCACGGGAAGGGAAAGTAATGCCTGATTATTCGAAAATCTTTACCTACGAGGTGGAAGGCCTGTCCTACACGGTCTCGCTTTACGAGCAGGACGGCGCCTTTCTGGCGGATATTTCCGTCCTCGAAGGCGGCATGGATGTAAACGCGATCTATTTCGGCGATGACGAGTTTTCCGGCGAAAGCGTCTCGCTCGATGGCCCTCTCAACATGAACGGCACCCGGCTCGACGGCGAGCGCATCCAGTGGGACGATGCCGAGGCGCTCAGCGATCCGGGCCTCGGGCCGGAGGGCGAGGACAAGGAAACCTATGTTTCCGAGGGTGACACGCTGACCGTCGAGCTCGATGTCGAAAGCCTCGACGAGATCGACATATTTGGCATCCGAGCCACCTCCACCAGCACCGATTCCGGTTCGATCAAGGCGGTCTCCGACGATCCGGAGGAACCCGAAGAGCCCGAGGATCCCGAAGAGCCGACCTTCGAGAAGGTGCTGTTCGGCACCGATGTCTCGGAAAGCGGCGAGGTGTTCGACGGTGTGTTCATCGTCGACGAACCGCGCGAGGGTTACGAGTATTCGCTCCCCGAGGGCGAAGAGCCGAGTTTCGAGAACTACCTCAGCTATTACGAGGAAGAAGTGGACGGCTACGACATCCCCTCGCTCGACTCGATCGTCTTCTATTCCTTCCACGAGGACGGCTACCCGGTCGAGCAGTTCCGCATCGACGCGCCGGAAGGCGGCTTCCAGAGCGCCGACGAGGTGCTCGAGGCCTATGACGCCGCCATCGAGGCGGGCGCACTCGATCCCGAGGAGGTCGGCAGTGGCGACCTGATCGCAGCGCTCAGCCTCGGGGAAGAGGACGATACGCCGGAAGACGCCATCGAGGATGACGGCGAGGCCGAAGACGACCTCGAAATGGTATGATCCACCGGACGGGCGCTGCGGCGCCCGTCTTGCCTTGCGGGCTGGAGGACACGCATGCAGGGCGTATGTTCAGCACGCCCCTCCGCACGCGCTGCGAAGGGTCACCAGCCCCCCTCAGAGATCGAGCAGCCATTTGATGCGCCGGCGCTTTTCGGAATCGGTGCGGTCGCTGTAAATCACATCGCGCAGCCGCGCGCTCTGCCCCGCCGGGATCATCGCGGGGTCGAGCCCCGGCACGAGGAATATGAGCTGCTGCTGTTCCGCATAGGTCAGCGGAATCGACCGCCCGTAAGTGAGCGGCAGATCGCGCGTATTGGGCCGCGACCCGCTATCGGCAGAGGCCGCGACCGGCGCCAGGAGCGCGGTCGCAAGCCCGAGACAGAGCGCGCCGCAGAGCTTTGCCGAGACAGTTGTCGTCATTGCACAGACCTTTCTCTTTTCCTTAAAGATATTCAGCTATTGCGCCGCCGCAAGCCCCCGGGACACAGGCCGGGCACAGGTTTTCGCCCTCCGCAGCGGGGTTCTTGACACCCCTGCCCCCGCGCGCCACAAGGCGGCACCGACATAACCCGCAACCGGGCGTTCCGTGGGCGCCAAACTGACGAGGAGAGCCAGACACATGGCCCAAATCTCTCTTACCTTTCCCGATGGCAATGCGCGTGAATTCGACAAGGGCGTGACCCCTGCCGAGGTCGCCGCGTCGATCTCGAAATCGCTCGGCAAGAAGGCCATCTCGGCCATGGTCGACGGGCAGCACTGGGATCTGCAATGGCCGATCGAGGCCGATGCGTCCATCGCCATCAACACCATGCAGGACGAAGCCCCGGCGCTCGAACTCATCCGGCACGACATGGCCCACGTCATGGCCCGCGCCGTGCAGGAGATCTGGCCTGCCACCAAGGTTACCATCGGCCCGGTGACGGAACACGGCTGGTTCTACGATTTCGACCGCGAAGAGCCCTTCACCCCCGAAGATCTCGGCCAGATCGAGGCGAAGATGAAGGAGATCATCAACGCCCGCGAGCCGGTGACCACCGAGATCTGGGAGCGCGAGCGCGCGCGCAAGTTCTACGAGGAGAACGGCGAGCCCTATAAGGTCGAGCTGGTGGACCGCATCCCCGAGGATGCGGCGATCCGCATGTACTGGCATGGCGGCTGGCAGGATCTGTGCCGCGGCCCGCATCTTCAGCATACCGGCCAGCTTCCGGCGGATGCGTTCAAGCTCATGGGCGTCTCCGGCGCCTACTGGTTCGGCGATGTGAACCGGCCGATGCTTCAGCGCGTCTCGGGCGTGGCCTTCCGCAACCGCGACGATCTCAAGAAATACCTCAATTTCCTTGAGGAAGCCGCCAAGCGCGACCACCGCAAGCTGGGCCGCGAGATGGATCTCTTCCACATGCAGGAAGAGGCGCCGGGCCAGGTCTTCTGGCACCCGAACGGCTGGTCCATCTACACCACGCTGCAAGACTATATGCGCCGCCAGCAGCAGCGCGGCGGCTATGTCGAGGTGAACACGCCGCAGGTCGTCGACCGCAAGCTGTGGGAAGCCTCGGGTCACTGGGAGAAATACCAGGACAATATGTTCATCGTCGAGGTGGACGAGGAGCATGCGCGCGAGAAATCGGTGAACGCGCTGAAGCCGATGAACTGCCCCTGTCACGTTCAGATCTTCAACCAGGGGCTCAAGAGCTATCGCGACCTGCCGCTGCGCATGGCCGAATTCGGCTCTTGCAACCGCTACGAGCCCTCGGGCGCGCTGCACGGCATCATGCGGGTGCGCGGGTTCACGCAGGACGATGCGCATATCTTCTGCACTGAAGAGCAGATCGCCGAGGAGACCGAGAAATTCATCGGCTTTCTCGCCGGCATCTACCGCGATCTCGGCTTCCCGACCTACAAGATCAAGTTCTCCGACCGGCCCGACACCCGCGCCGGCTCGGACGAGGTCTGGGACCGCGCCGAAAAAGCGCTGATGGATGCCACGCGCGCGGTCACCAACGATGTGGAGCTGAACCCGGGCGAAGGCGCGTTCTACGGGCCCAAGCTGGAATTCGTGCTGACCGACGCCATCGGGCGCGACTGGCAATGCGGCACGCTCCAGGTGGATTTCGTGCTGCCCGAGCGGCTGGACGCGACCTATATCGGCAAGGACGGCGACAAGCACCGCCCGGTGATGCTGCACCGTGCGACGCTGGGCTCCTTCGAACGCTTCATCGGCATTCTGATCGAAGAACACGCGGGCAAGCTGCCCTTCTGGCTGGCGCCGCGTCAGGTGGTGGTCGCCTCGATCACCTCGGAGGCGGACGAGTATGTTTATGAGGTCGTGAACGCGCTGAAGGCCGCCGGGGTGCGGGCCGAGGCGGACACACGCAACGAAAAGATCAACTACAAGGTGCGCGAGCATTCCGTGGGCAAGGTGCCGGTGATCCTCGCCGTAGGCCATCGCGAAGTCGAGGAGCGCACCGTGACCGTGCGCCGGCTTGGCGAAAAGCAGACCCAGGTGCGTCCGCTCGATGAGCTCGCCGCCGAGTTGGCTCTGGATGCGACACCGCCGGACCTGCGCGACTGATCGCTGAGCATTGTAACAATTCTCACGCCTGGCCCCCGCAGCCTCCGCGGGGGCCGGTTGCGTTGTAACATCCGTGATCGCAGGCCACGCCTGACGTAGCGGAATGTTTCAGCGCCGCAAAAATCTCCCATTCTTTCAATCCCCTGCGTTCTGCCGCCCGGGCGGAGCTGCTGACGCAGCCTGACACACGCGTGAAGAACGGCGCCGTGAATGGCCCGTGGCGACGTGTCGCGGCACCCTGTGAGAGCCCGAGGGAGGACCCGCCGGGCTCAACGGGACAAACCAGATTAGGGAAGTCAAATCATGTCGAACAAAGTGAAATCCGCCGCGCTGATGGGCGCCGTCGCCGCCGCTCTGACCATGACCGCGCATGTCGCTCAGGCGCAGGAGAAGGAGAAATGCTTCGGTGTGGCGCTGGCCGGCCAGAACGACTGCGCCGCCGGCCCCGGCACCACCTGCGCCGGCACATCCAAGGTCGATTATCAGGGCAATGCCTGGACGCTGGTCGATGCCGGCACCTGCATGGAAGTCGAGCTGCCGGCGATGATGGACGGCACCGAGCGCATGGGCTCGCTCGAAGCGCTCGACCGCGATCTGCCGCAATCGTGACGGCTGCGCGGGGCGGTGCAGGCCGCCCCGCGCCATTCCTTGGGGGGACAGGCCCATGACACGCACCATTCTGCCCGCCGCGCCGGGCGTCGGCTACAAGCCGCAGCATTTCGACGACATCCTTGCCGGCGCCGCGCCGGTGCAATGGCTGGAGATCCATGCCGAGAACTACATGGGCGACGGTGGCCGCCCGCTGGCGCAGCTCCGCGCGCTGGCAGAGCGCTTTGCCATCTCGGTACATGGGGTCGGCCTCTCCATCGGCGGCGAAGGCGCGCTCGACCCTGACCATCTCGCGCGGCTGAAGCATCTCATCGGCTGGCTGAACCCGGCGAGTTTTTCCGAACATCTCGCCTGGTCCACCCATGACAGCGCGTTCCTGAACGATTTGCTGCCGCTGCCTTATACAGATGCAACGCTGAGCCGGGTGGTCGATCATATCGACCAGGTGCAGCAGGCTCTGGGCCGGCCCATGCTGCTGGAAAACCCCTCCTCCTATCTCGCTTTCGCCGAGAGCAGCTGGGAAGAGCCCGCATTCCTGCGCGAGATCGCCCGGCGCAGCGGCTGCGGGTTGCTGCTCGACGTCAACAATGTCTTTGTCTCCGCCACCAATCTCGGCTTCACGCCGCAGAGCTATATCGACGCCTTCCCGCTGGAGCTGGTGGGCGAGATCCATGTCGGCGGCCATGACACGGATGAGGACGACCACGGCGCGCCGCTGCTGATCGACAGCCACGGGCGCGAGGTGGCCGATCCGGTCTGGGCGCTGCTCGATTACACGCTGGCGCGTTCCGGGCCGAAACCGGTGCTGATCGAATGGGACACTGACGTGCCCGACTGGTCAGTCCTGGCCGAAGAGGCCCGCAGGGCGGATGAGGCGCTCTCCCGTCTGAGGATCGCCGCATGAGCCAGACCGCATTCCACCACGCGCTGCTCGACGCCACGCGCCCGGTGCCGCAGAACCTCACCGACGGCATGGGCCGCCCCGCCGGGCGTCGCTATGCGGTCTATCGCAACAATGTCGCGGTCTCGCTGAGCGAGGCGCTCGCCACCGGCTTTCCCGCAACCGCCGCGCTGCTGGGCGAGACGAATTTCGCCCGGCTATCCGCCCGCTTCCTGCGCCAGCACCCGCCCGCCTCGCCGCTGCTCCTGCAATACGGCGCCGGCTTCCCGGCCTTTCTCGACGGCATCGACGGGCTGGGCCGCCTGCCCTTCCTCTCCGATATCGCCCGGCTCGACCTCGCTTTGCGCCGCGCCTATCACGCCGCCGATGCGCGCCCCATCGCGCCCGAGGCGCTCGCCGCGCTCGATGCCGAGACCTTGCCCGCCGCCCGCCTGCACCTCGCACCTGCCGTGCAGCTCCTCGCCTCGCGCTGGCCCATCGTGGAGATCCGCGCCTATGCGCTGGGTGAGCGCACCGCGCCGCCTGCAAGCGCCGCGCAGGATGTCATCGTCACCCGGCCCGGCTTCGACCCGCTACCCTTGCCCCTGCCCGCACAAGGCTTTGCCTTCGCCGCCGCGTTGCGCTCCGGCATGCGGCTCGGCGATGCGGTCACGCAATGCGGCCCCGGTTTCGACCCCGCCGCCACGCTGGCGCTGCTGCTGGCCAATGGCGCCATCGCCGCCATCGACACCGGAGGCGCAGAATGACCCTGCTTCTCACCCTCTACGACCGCGCCACCCAGAGGCTTGCGCTTTATGGCGACGGCGCGCTGCCGCTGCTCGCGCGCTTCACCTTCGCCGCCACGCTGCTGGTCTATTTCTGGGCCTCGGCACGCACCAAGATCGGCGACGGGGTCTTGGGCCTGCTCCGCCCCTCCACCGGCGCCTATGCGCAGATCTTTCCCAGACAGTTCGAGGCGGCGGGCTACGATGCCAGCCAGCTCGGCGCGCTGCACTGGCTGGTGACCGTCGCCGGCACCTGGGCCGAGATCCTGCTGCCGCTGCTCATCGCCGCCGGGCTCTTCACCCGGCTCGCGGCACTCGGCATGGCGGGCTTTGTCGCGGTGCAGAGCCTCACCGATCTCTACGGTCATGGCGGCATCGCCCATGCCGAAACCCTCGGCGCATGGTTCGACCGCATGCCCGATGCGCTGATCCTCGATCAGCGGCTGCTGTGGCTGCTCTGCCTCGCGGTGCTGGTGATGAAAGGCGGCGGCTGGCTCTCTGCCGACCGGCTGCTGCTCCGCCGCCGTGCCACCGCCTAGACCTGCGCCGAAAGCGCCGCCTGCACCGTCTTGTCCCAGCCCAGATAGAGCTGCCCGCCATCCTCGATGAGCGGGCGCTTCATCAGCGCCGGATGCTGCTGCAAGAGCTCCAGCGGCGGCGTCGCGCGCTCCGCCTCGGAAAGCCCGCGCCAGGTAGTCGAGCGGGTGTTCACCAGCTTTTCACCGAAGGTTTCATAGGCCCGCGCCAGCAGATCCGGCGAAATCCCGTCTGCCCGCACATCCACCAGCTCCGCCTGCGGCAGTGCTTTCAGCGCCTTGCGGCAGGTATCGCAGTTCTTCAGCCCGTATAGTCGCATCTCGCCCTCTCCATCGGCTCCAAAGCTCAATTTAACGCCGATTGCTGCGACAGCGAAGTGTTTCGCTTGATTTTTACATCACCTGTGCAACCCTTTTTTCCGTGACCTTCGACGATCAGCAACGGAAATCCCTTGTCGGGCTGACCTCCCCTGAAAGGCGAATGTGACGGGGCGCCCGGCCTTGCCGGGGTAAACATTAGGAAGACTGGAAGGAGCACGGGAACATGCCGAACGGCACCGTGAAATGGTTCAACACGACCAAAGGCTATGGCTTTATTGCGCCGGACGAAGGCGGCAAGGACGTATTTGTACATATCTCGGCGGTCGAACGCTCGGGACTGACCGGCCTCGCCGACAATCAGAAGGTGAGCTACGAGCTCAAGGAAGGCCGCGACGGTCGCATGATGGCCTCCGATCTCAAGACCCTCTGAAACAACCCGAATTCCGTGCCCCGGCCCTTGTCCTGGGGCCGGGGACAGATGCTGCCCGCGCATCCTCTATCGACGGGTTTTCGCGCGCCGCCGGTGCCGCGACACGCTCCTGTTCACTGCGATTGCAGCCGACGCGCTTCTTCGCCCGCGAGGCGGACGAGATCCCGCATATAGGGCTTTTCCAGATCCTCGCTGCGTGCCGCCGCATAGAGCCTGCGGGTCAGCCCGTGTTCGGTCAGCGGCCGCGTGACGTAATCGGAATTGTACTTCACCTCGCGCACCACCCAGTCGGGCAGCACCGATACACCGCGATTCGACGCAACCAGCAGCAGAATCACCGCCGTCAGTTCCACCTGCCGGATCGCGGCGGGCTCGACCCGCGCCGGGGTGAGCAGTTGCGAGAACACATCGAGCCGCGAGCGTTCCACCGGATAGGTGATCAGCGTCTCGCCGCGAAAATCCTCCGCCTCGATCCAGGGTTTCGCCGCCAGCGGATGCGCCGCCGCCGCCACGAAAACCGGGCTGTAATCGAAGAGCGGGGTAAAGGTGACGCCGGGCAGATCCTCCGGATCGGAGGAGATCACCACATCCACATCCTCCTTCTGAAGCGCCGGCAGCGCGTCGAAGGCCAGCCCCGGGCGAATGTCCACATCCACATCCGGCCAGCTCTTGCGGAACGCCTCCAGCACCGGGAACAACCATTCGAAACAGGCGTGGCATTCGATCGCGATATGCAGCCGCCCCGAGCGCCCGGCGCGCAGCCCGGCAAACTCCGCCTGCGCCGCCTCGACCTGCGGCAGCACCTGCTCGGCCAGCCGCAAAAGCCGCAGCCCCGCCGCCGAAAGCCGCATCGGTTTCGACCGGCGCACAAAGAGCTCGACCCCGGCCTGATCCTCCAGCCCCTTGATCTGATGGGACAAAGCCGATTGCGTGATATTGAGCTGATCCGCCGCGCGCGCCAGACCGCCCGCTTCGTGGATCGCCTTGATGGTGCGCAGATGGCGGAATTCCAGGTGCATCCCTAAGTTTCACTCATGTTGTTCTTGAGATTTATGAGTTTGTCTCACAATGCGGTTTCTGCGACAAGGGCGTGAATGAGAGGACGTCCCTGGCACCGCCAGGCGGTCTTGGAACATAAGGACGCTGGCCATGAAACGCCCCGAAATTTCTTTCGAATTCTTCCCGCCCCGCAATATCGAGGCGACTTTCCGTCTGTGGGACACCGTGCAGGCGCTGGCACCGCTGGACCCGCGCTTTGTCTCGGTGACCTATGGCGCCGGCGGCACCACCCGCGAGCTGACCCGTGACGTGGTGGCGACCCTGCACAAGCATTCCGGGCTGAACGTCGCCGCGCATCTGACCTGCGTCGATGCCACCAAGGAAGAGACGCTGGCCATTGTCGAGCAGTTCCGCGCCTCCGGCGTGACCGATATCGTGGCGCTGCGCGGCGATCCGCCCAAGGGCGCCACCGGCTTCACCCCGCATCCCGAGGGCTTTGGCAGCTCGGTCGAGCTGATCGAGGCGCTGCGCGAGACCGGCGATTTCAACATTCGCGTCGGCGCCTATCCCGACGTGCATCCCGATGCGGTCTCGGGTCAGGCGGATATCGAGTTCCTCAAGCGCAAGTTCGACGCCGGCGCCACCGAGGCGCTGACGCAGTTCTTCTTCGAAGCCGAGACCTTCTTCCGCTTCCGCGACGCCTGCGAGAGGGCGGGCATCGACAAGCCGATCGTGCCGGGCATCCTACCGATCGAGAACTGGAAGGGCGCGCGCCGCTTTGCCGAGAATTGCGGCACCAAGATCCCCGCCTGGGTGATCGAAGCCTTCGACCGCGCCGAGCGTGACGGGCGGCAGGATCTGCTGGCCACGGCGATCTGCACCGAGCTCTGCTCGGAGCTGATCGAGGGCGGTGTGGACAAGCTGCATTTCTACACGCTGAACCGGCCCGAGCTGACCCGCGACGTGTGTTTCGCACTCGGCGTGGCACCGGATGTGAAGCTCGAACACGTCGCGTGAGCTGCGGTGGGCAGATTGCCCACCCTACACTTGAGCGGTGCCCTGGCGCGGGACAAGGCGAAGCCGCCGCGCCATCGCCGGCCCGCCCCCCGGGCTGGCGATTTGCTGACGTCAGGGCCGCGTGTCGAGGTCATTCGGATTTGGCCGGGATAAATCAAGAGCCTCGTAGCTTGGCTCGCCAACCCGCGGGCCGGCGATGGCGCGGCTCTCCCGGCGTGGCGCTGTAGGCTGAGCAATCTGCCAACCATCCCGCCCAATTTCGCGCCTCTCGCCACCCGATGCGCCAATGTGACCCCGCGCCACCTGTAAAGAATCTCGCGCCCGCGCTTCCCTCTGCCTGCGATACGGTTACTGTGATCGAAAACGGCGAGGGAAGAGCAACGCGTGCGGCTCATCGTATTCACGGATCTGGACGGCACCCTGCTGAATCATTCCGATTACAGCCATGACGCGGCGCAGCCCGCGCTCGACGCGCTGCAAAGGCACAAGATCCCGCTGATCCTCGCCAGCTCCAAGACCGCCGCCGAAATCCTGCCGCTTCATCAGGAGCTTGGCCTCGGCGACTGGCCCATCATCGCGGAGAACGGCGCCGCGCGCATCAGCCCCGGCGCGGCGGAAACCGACCGCGCGGCCTATGCCCGGCTCCGCGAGATCCTCTGCGCCCTGCCCGACGATCTGCGCGCGCCGTTTCGCGGCTTCGGCGATATGAGCGATGCCGAGGTCGCCGAAATCACCGGCCTGCCGCCCGCCGCCGCCACGCTTGCCCGGCAGCGCAATTTCTCCGAGCCCGGGCTCTGGCAAGGCCCGCCCGAGCGGCTCGACGCCTTCCTCGCCGCGCTCAAGACCCATGGCGTGACAGCACGACGCGGCGGGCGCTTCCTGACGCTCTCCTTCGGCGGCACCAAGGCGCAGCAGATGGCAGGTATCATGACCGATCTCGGCGCCGACACTGCCATTGCGCTCGGCGACGCGCCCAATGACGTGGAAATGCTGGAACAAGCCGATCACGGCGTGATCGTCCGCAACGATCACGGCAAGGGCATCCCCACCCTGCCCGGCGAAGCCGCCGGGCGCATCACGCGCAGCGCGCAGCCCGGTCCCGAGGGCTGGAACGCCGCGATCCTCGCGCTTCTCGACAGGCTCGGAATGAACGGGAGAGCTAAATAAATGGCCGATTTTCACCAGAACGGCAACATCGCCCAGTTCCACA
Organism: Salipiger abyssi; assembly: GCF_017311415.1. GTDB lineage: Bacteria > Pseudomonadota > Alphaproteobacteria > Rhodobacterales > Rhodobacteraceae > Salipiger > Salipiger abyssi_A. The sequence goes on from NZ_JAEKIS010000002.1 coordinate 191,938, forward strand.
ACCTGCGCTCGCGCCCGCAGGAAGAGCTGATCTACGAGCTCGACACCTTTGCGCAGAGCCGCAAGATCTCGCTGATCCTGCCCTCGCTCTATTCCGAGCTCGAGGGCGACGCGCTGCCCAATATCCTCGCCGAGCTCTCCAAGGTCAGCTATCTGCACCGCATCATCATCGGGCTCGACCGCGCCGACGAGGCACAGTATCGCCACGCGCGCGAGTTCTTCTCGGTGCTGCCGCAGCTCACCACGGTGATCTGGAACGACAGCCCGCGCATGCTCGACATCATGGCCCGGCTCGAGGCGCTGGGGCTGGCACCGCAGGAGGCCGGCAAGGGCAAGAATGTCTGGGGCTGCATGGGCTATCTGATCTCCTGCGCCGACAGCGCGGTGATGGCGATCCACGATTGCGACATCGTCACCTACACGCGCGAGATGCTCGACCGTCTGGTCTATCCGGTGGCCAACCCGACCTTTTCCTACCAGCTTTCCAAGGGGTTCTATCCCCGCGTCGGACAGGGCAAGCTGAACGGGCGGGTAACGCGGCTGCTGGTCTCGCCGCTACTGATCGCGCTCAAGCGCACCATCGGCGACCGCGACTACATCGACTATCTGCGCGCCTTCCGCTACCCGCTCTCGGGCGAGATGGCGCTGCGCACCGGGCTGTTGCCCGACCTGCGCATCCCCTCCGACTGGGGGCTGGAGATCGGCGTGCTCTCGGAGGCGTGGCGCAATCTCGGACCGCGGCAGGTCTGTCAGGTCGAGATCGCCGACCAGTACGACCACAAGCATCAAGACCTTTCGGCGGAGGACGCCAATCAGGGCCTCTCGCGCATGTCGACCGATATCTGCAAGGCGATCTACCGCAAGCTCGCCGCCGACGGCACGGTCTTTACCCCGCATGTGTTCCGCACGCTGAAGGCGACCTATTACCGTTCGGCGCTGGATCTGCTGGAGGCCTATCACGCCGATGCCAAGATGAACGGGCTGACCATCGACCGCCACGCCGAGGAGCGCAGCATCGAGATGTTCGGCGACAACATCGCCCGCGCCGGACAGCTCTTTATCGAGAACCCGCAGGAGACGCCCTTTATTCCCACCTGGAACCGTGTGCATTCCGCCGACCCCACGCTGCTGGTCGATTTCCGGGCAGCGGTGGCAGCGGACGAGGCGGAATTCGGCTAGGTCGCGGCACAATGTTAGCGTCTTACATTCTGATGATCCACTGTGGTAGCAAGACGCCAGACTCACCACATTGATCGCGAAGGGCCCGACATGATCACTCCCGAGACCACCAGCCAGAAAGCCGAAACCCTCTGCCGCCTGGCACCGATCATTCCGGTTCTGGTGGTCGACGATGCGGCCCATGCGCGCCCCCTGGCCGAGGCGCTTGTGCGCGGCGGATTGCCGGCGCTGGAGGTCACCCTGCGCACCCCGGCGGCGCTCGAGGTCATCGCCGAGATGGCGGCGGTCGAGGGCGGCATGGTTGGCGCCGGCACGCTGCTGACCCCGGCCGATGTGGCGGCGGCGGTCGATGCGGGCGCGACATTCGGCGTCTCCCCGGGCGCCACCGACCGCCTGCTCGATGCCTGCGAAGAGGCCGGCCTGCCGCTGCTGCCCGGTGCCGCCACCGCCACCGAGGCGATGGCGCTGCTGGAGCGCGGCTATACGGTGCAGAAATTCTTCCCCGCCGAGGCCTCCGGCGGCGCACCGGCGCTCAAGGCCATCGGCGCGCCGCTGCCGCAGATCCGCTTTTGCCCGACGGGCGGGGTCAGCATGAAGAACGCCGGCGATTACCTGTGCCTCGGCAATGTGCTCTGCTGCGGCGGCAGCTGGGTCGCGCCGAAGGACAAGGTGACAGCGGGCGACTGGGAGGCGATCACGGCGCTTGCGGCAGAAGCGGCAGCGCTGCCGCGCGGCTGAGGAAAAGCGATCACAGCGCCTGTAAACGGTCGCGATGAACCGCGACCGGCCTCACGGCTCTTCCGGATCGGGTTGAAAGATCTCTTCGATTGTCAGGCCAAAGAGCTTTGCGATGCTGAAAGCGAGCGGCAGGCTGGGATCATACCGCCCCCGCTCCAGCGCGTTGACGGTCTGCCGTGACACCTTCAGGCAGGCGGCGAGATGCGCCTGCGACCACTCTCGCTGCCGGCGCAGCTCCTGAATACGGTTGTTCATCTGAAACGTAGCCGACCGACCATCACGCCGATGAACCATATCGCCGCCATGAGCGGCCAGACGGCGAACATCGAGATCTTGGGGAAGCCCATCCCCTCAAGAAAGCCGTAGGCGAAGGTAATCAACGCGGTTCCCATGAAAGACAGCGCGAGCGCCTCGAATTGCAGCTTGCGCTGCATCTCGTCCAGATCGCGGATCGCACGGATCACCACGGCGCAGATGAAAAGCGCCGGAATCATCGGCGTCAGGGCAACCAGCACCCGGACCGGCTGAATCCCGGTCCCCCCGGCGAGCAGCCGCTGTGACACAAGCAGCGTTGCCGCATATGCGACCAGTCCGATCATCAGCAAGAGCAGTTTGCGCATGGGAGCCTCCCCGAGAATGTAAAGAACACTTTACACATGCCGGGCAGCTCCCGGAGTGTCAAGTAGGCTTTACACGCCACAGGAATACCCCGCAGGTTTTATTCCCTGCGCGACGCTGAAGTGTGACGATGTTCTGAAATGGAAATCGTATGTGACGGGCCCTTGCGACCCGTCAGCGATCATACACGGGCCCTTTCCGGCAGATCTCCGGACGCCGCCCTTATCCGATCAGCCCACCGCCCGGCGCGACCGTCTCGTCGTAATGGCGGCGCAGCCGTTGCAGGGCGATGCGCAGCACCACCTTGCCCGAGCGCGCGGCCCAGCCCATGCGGCGCTCGGTTGTCTCAAGCCCCTCCAGATAGCAGCAGCATTGCAGCGCCACGTCGCCCAGCCCTGGCCCCAGCTCGCGCAGCGCCGCGACGACGCGGGCGCGCGCCGCCTCGGGGCCGCGCGCAATCTCGGTCCCCCGCCCACCGTCGATGGCGCCGGTCAGGAACTGATCCCAGTTCTGCGCCACGCGCGGGCCGATCTGGGCCAGCTCGAAATCCTCGCGCAAGCGCTCTCCGGCGCGCACAAGATCCCCGGAGAGGAACGGCGTACCGTCGCGATCGCGCCGCCGCGACAGCAGCACCAGCGGGCTCTCGGTCACCAGGCTGCGCCGCCGCGCCTGCGGATCGGCATCCGCCGCCTGCATCGCCGCTTCTGCCTCCGCCGTGCTGCCAAAGCCCTGCTGCGCCTCGGAAAAACCACGCAGCTTGCTTTCCTGCTCGGCCAGAAGCTTGCTCAGCGCACCGCGCCCCGCGGCGGTGATACGGTAACGCGAGATGCGGCCGGGCGCCTCGCAGGCGATCCAGCCCTTCAGCGCCATCGCCTGGGCAATCGGCGCATCGACCACGGCGGTGCGGGTCGAACCGCCCTCGCCGGTGTCGCGCACCACCACCGCCTTGTCCATTTCCGCCGCCACCGCCAGCACCGCGCCGCTTTCGCACAGGCGCCGCAGCACCCGCCGCGCCTCGCGCGCCAGCATCGCCGCATCGGGTGTCAGCTCTTCCCGCAGAGGCTCTTTCATCCGCTTGAACTCCTTCTTGGGGTCTGTCCCCGCCGCGCCGGCGCGCAGCCGGCCCAGTTGCCGCAGCGCGCCGTCGATCAGCGGGTCGTCGCGCAGGGTTTCGATCCGGCGCACCTGGCGCAGCACCGTCGACGCGTGGCAGCCCGCCAGACGCGCCAGTTTCCGAATGGCTTCGCCGCCCTCGGTATGCGCCAGATAGTGTTTTGCGTCTTCCGGCACCCATGCGGGCAAACGCGTCGTAACATCTCTATTTGATTGGCAAATCATCTTTCCATGTCCCCTAGGTCAGTCGTGTTTTGCAGAGTTATCCCCAAGACCGCACAACCTTCGCGAGTGCCAGTTACCTGTTCGTTAACGTTTCTGTCCGATCACCCAAATTAGCGACAATTTATAAACAATCATAAACGAACCGTTCTCATCGCCCCGGCGCCCCGCAACACCTAGAAAACCCGTGCAAGCATGGGCTCAGTTTCACCACTGGGGACCGGAAAACATGCAAGACATTCTCAGCCTGATGCAGACGCTGCGCCGCCCGCGCCTGCTTGTGCGCGCCGCCCGGATCGGGGCGGACGAGTATCGCCGCGAACCGCATCTGGGGCGCATTCTCGGGGTCGCGCCGCCCGCGCGCCACGCGCCGGCGATTCTGAAACTGATGGAAATCGAGGCCGTGCTGGACGAGCGCCGCCGCGCCTCGGATGGCGGTTATTCTGCGGCGCGCCATGTGGAGGTGCTGGCCGCGATGATGGGCGAGGCGCGCCAGCTGCGCGCGCATGCCTGATCTGGCGCCCCGCACGCGGAAACGCGCGGGGCAGCCAATATGTTACATGAAGCTGTCGGGCACCGCGGCCTTCTTCTCCGCGACGAAAGCGGCCAGCGCCTCGGCGGTGGCCGGGTCCATTTCCGGCTGCTGGTAGCTGTCGAGCAGCTTGCGCACCCGTTCGGAGGCAAGCTGCATCGTGTCGCGCCCGCCCTCCTCGCTCCAGGTCTCGAAGGGCTTGTAATCGAGCAGCTCCGAGCGCCAGAACGCGGTCTTGAAATGCGCCTGAGTGTGGGCACAGCCAAGGTAATGCCCGCCCGGTCCCACCTCGCGCAGCGCATCCATCGCCTGGGCGCTCTCGTCCACAGACACCCCCGCCGCCATCTTGTGCAGCACGCCGAGCTGATCCGCATCCATGACGAATTTCTCGTAAGAGGCCACCAGCCCGCCTTCGAGCCAGCCGCAGGCATGCAGCATGAAGTTCACCCCCGCCAGCAGCCCGTTGTTGAGCGTGTTCGCGGTCTCGTAGGCGGCCTGCGCGTCGGGCAGTTTCGAGCCGTTGAACGAGCCCGCCGAACGGTACGGCAGCCCAAGCCGCCGCGCCAGTTGCCCCGCGCCATAGGTGATCTGCGCCGCTTCCGGCGTGCCGAAAGTGGGCGCGCCCGAGTTCATGTCGATCGAGGTCACGAAGGCGCCGAAGATCACCGGCGCGCCCGGGCGCACAAGCTGGGAATAGGCCACGCCCGCCAGCACCTCGGCCAGCACCTGGGTCAGCGTGCCCGCCACCGAGACCGGCGCCATGGCCCCGCCGACGATGAAGGGCGAGATGATACAGGCCTGGTTATTCGCGGCATAGACCTCCAGCGCGCCCATCATCACATCGTCGAAGGTCAGCGGCGAGTTGATATTGATGAGCGAGGTCATCACCGTGTTCTGCTGGACGAACGCCTCACCAAAGAGCACGCCGCACATGTCCACACTGTCCTGCGCCCGGCTCGGCTCGGTCACCGAGCCCATAAAGGGCTTGTCCGACAGCGTCATATGGGAATGCAGCATATCGAGATGACGCTTGTTCACCGGGATGTCGGTGGGCTCGCAGACCGTGCCGCCGGAATGGTGCAGCCAGCGCGACATCTGCCCGAGCTTCACGAAATTGCGGAAATCCTCCAGCGTGGCGTAGCGGCGCCCGCCCATGGCGTCATGCACGAAGGGCGGGCCGTAAACCGGCGCCAGCACCAGATTGCGCCCGCCGATCTCGACGCTCTTGGCGGGGTTGCGCGCCACCTGGGTAAAGCGCGAAGGCGCCGTGGCGCAAAGCTGTCGCGCCAGGCCGCGCGGGATGCGCACGCGCTCGCCCTCGATCTCGGCGCCGGCCTCCTTCCAGCGGGCCAGCGCGCCGGGGTTGTTGACGAAATTGACGCCGATCTCCTCCAGCACGATCTCGGCATTCTCTTCGATGACCTGCAAGGCCTCTTCGGTGAGCAGCTCGAAATCGGGGATATTGCGCTCGATATATTTCGCAGTCTCCACGACCGTCGAGCCACGCTCCGCGCGCCGTGCCGCGCCTCCGCCGCTTCTGCTCCGTCTGCGCGCCGATGCTTCCGCCATATGCCAACCTCGTCAGAATCCGGGCGCCCTCTGCCCCCGGCTTTCGGTGAGTTTAACCCGGCATGCGCCGCCGGATAGGCGCGATTGCGGCGCATGACGTGAAAAAGCGACATCCCCGGCGCCAGGACGGCTTTGGGCGCTAACGAAAAACAGGTGACAAGAGATATTCCAAACATTTAATATAATGATTCTAGAATATCACTATTTCGCATCACTATTTCGCACAGGACGGCGGGCCTCCGTTACGGGCCAGGAGGAGAACAAGAGACCGCCCGCCGGGGGAGACGGCGGAACAGGGAGGGACATCCGATATGAGTTTCGATTTCACGCGCGGGCCGCTGGCCGGTGCGCTGGTTCTCTGCGCGCTCGGCGCAGGTCCGGCGCTGGCCACCAACGGCTATATCGCCAATGGCTATGGCGGCGCTTCCAAGGGCATGGCGGGGGCTGGCGTGGCGGTGCCCTCGGGCGTGCTGGGGCTGGCGCAGAACCCGGCGATGGGCCACAAGGTCGGCAATCAGGCGGGGCTCTGCCTCACCAATTTCTGGCCCGACCGCGAGGTCGAGGTGGCGCCCGGCGGGCCGCTCACCCCCGGCACGCATAAAAGCCGCAACGACTATTTCCTGATCCCCTGCGGCGGCGCCAACTGGGTGCTGAACGACCGTATCGCCTTTGCCGCCTTCATGTTCGGCAATGGCGGCATGAACACCGAATACGACAGCAATTTCTTTGCCGGACTCGGCGCCGGCTCCTCGCCGGTCGGGGTCAATCTGGAACAGGCCTTCATCAGCCTCAACCTGTCCTACCGGGCGAGCGAGACGGTCTCGGTGGGCCTCTCTCCGATCCTCGCGGTGCAGCGGTTCAGCGCCACCGGGCTCGAAGCCTTTGCCGGCATGTCCATCGACCCGGGCAATGTCACCGACCGAGAGGACGACTGGTCGACCGGGATCGGCTACAATATCGGCGTGCTGTGGGAGCCCACGCCGCAGCTTGCCTTCGGCGCCGCCTACCGCTCGAAGATCGACATGGAAGCCTTTGACAAATATGCTGGACTCTTCGCAGGAGACGGCGATTTCGACGTGCCGGCCGTGGCCACCATCGGCATGGCGTGGACCCCGCAGGCGACGCCGAAATGGACCTTTACAGGGGAATTCCAGCGCATCTTTTACAGCGACATTCCCGCCATCGCCAATCCCAACGCCCCGCCCGGAGGGCCGCTCGGCGCGGGCAATGGCGTGGGCTTTGGCTGGAAGGACATGGATGTCTGGCGCCTCGCGGCGATCTATCGGCATGACGAGAGATGGACCTTTCGCGGCGGCATCAGCCATTCCAGCAAGTTCATCGACGACAGCTCTGCGGTGATCAATGCGCTAACCCCGGCGACGCCACAATGGCACGCCTCGCTCGGCACCTCTTACCGGGTCACCGAGCGCTGGGGCATCACCGCCTCCTGGACGCATGCCTTCGAGAACGAGATCGAGGGCAGCAACCCGGCGCTCACCGGCATGCCGCAGCCAGTGAAAATCCGCATGTCGCAGAACGAATTCGCCATCGGCGCCACCTATCGCTGGTGAGCGGCAAAGCCCCCGGCAGGACAGGCCGGGGGCGGCCTTAAGACGGTCTTCACGCCTGCCGGGGCATGATCTGTCCGGATTGCAGCCATATGCGCACAGGAGAGATCATGCACCGATACCGCAAGGCCCTGGCGGCGCTCGCCCTCGCGCTCTGCGCCACCGGCGCGCTGGCGGAATCGGGCCATGCCCCGGCCTCCCATGGCGCAGCACCCGCAGCAGCGCCGCAGGCCGCGAGCGGTGGCGAAATCTGCCAGGGCTTTGGCCCGCAGACCCCGCGCGACATCTCCAACCCGCACGGGCGCAACCCCGCGCGGTTCGAGCTGGCGCCGCCGCCGGAGGATCTCAACCTCTGCAACATCCACACCCATACGAATGCCGAGCATATGGGGCCGGGCTTTTCGATCTATGCCGGCGCGGGCGAACATGGCGGGTTCAGATGCGCGGGCTCGGCGCGGCTCACCCCGGCAGAGCTCAGCCGCCCGCGCGGCGGCGCCCGGGTGTTCGAGGGCGTCGCCCCCGGCGATACGATCGAGGTGCACTGGGTCTATTCGTCCTGCGACGTGGCGCCGGGGCCCGGCCTCGGCGCCTGCCTGTCGGAGCGTTGCCAGAACCCGCAGCTGCGCGTCGAATCGCAGGTGTTTCTGGTGGTCAACGACCCCAACGCGCTGGATTTCCGCGATTTTATCTATTTCGGCACCATGCGGCAGGGGCTCTACCAGCCGCGCGCCCTGCCCACCGGCACCGGCCGCCCGGTGGAGTTTCGCGGCTCGACCACCGGCACGAGCTACAGCCAGCAGGTCTGTTCGCCGCTTCAGGTCACCTGGTCGGTGCGCCCGCGCTGCGCCCGGCTCGACATCGCCACGCTCGACGCCTGGGCGGCGATGGGCAACGTGTTCGAGGAAAGCCACAGCCACGGCGTGCGCGCGCTGGTCACCGCCCCCGCGCTGCTGAGCCCGATGGACTGAGCGCCGCGCCGGGGTTTGACCGGTGCTGCGACACGTTGCACAATACCGCCGGAGGAGGCGCGCCGCAGCATAAGCGGCGCCCGGCGGGGAGGATAGACCATCGCACAGCAGAGCACCGGCGCGCCCGCGCCGCGCAAGGATCTCGACAGTTCCGAAATGGGCGCCATCGCGCATCTCTACCGGGGCGAGGTCTATCGCAGCACCATCTGGCGCACCCGGCTCGACACCACGACCAACTGGGCGGTGGTGACGCTGGGTGTGGCGCTGTCGATCTCCTTCGCCTCGCCCGAGGCCTCGCCGCTGCCGCTGGTGCTGGTCGGCGTGCTGATCGTGTTCTTTCTCGTCCTCGAAGCCCGGCGCTACCGCTATTTCAACGTCTGGCGCGCCCGCGCCCGCTGGATGGAGACGCATTTCTACGCGCCGATGCTCTCCGAGGGCGATCTGCACATGGAAGACGACTGGCAGCGCGTGCTCGCAAACGACTACCTGCGCCCGCGCTACCATGTGCCCTTCATGGTCGCGGTCGGCCGCCGCATCCGGCGCAATTACTTCTGGATCCTGCTGATCCAGACCCTCGCCTTCGCCGGCAAGATCGCCGTGCATCCGACCGAGGTGCAGAGCTTTGACGAGGCCATGCGCCGCGCCGATGTCGGCCCGCTGCCGGGCGAGATCATGATGCTCATGGGGGTGATCTATGTCTCGGTCTGCGGCGCCATCGCGCTCTGGAGCAAGCGCGACGATCTGCGGCGCGGGCGGGCACGCGGGCGGGAAAAATCCGACTCCATGGGCTGAGCCCGCCGCGCCATGCGCCACGCCTCTTGCGCCGGCGCAAAACCGCCCCTAAAGCGTGCGCATGACCCAGCATGATCGCCTTCTCATCATCGATTTCGGTTCGCAGGTAACCCAGCTCATCGCGCGCCGCCTGCGCGAGCTGAATGTCTATTGCGAAATCCACCCCTATCAGAACGTCACCGACGCCTTCCTGAAAGAGTTCGCGCCCCGCGCGATCATCTTCTCCGGCGGGCCGGACAGCGTCACCCGCGAGGGCTCGCCACGCCCGCCGCAGGCCGCCTATGAGCTGGGCGTGCCGATCCTCGGCATCTGCTATGGCCAGCAGGTGATGATGCAGGATCTCGGCGGCAAGGTGGAGGCCGGCCAGAGCCACACCGCCGAGTTCGGTCGCGCCTATGTGACCCCCAAGGAAGAGCGCATCGACCTGCTCACCGGCTGGTTCCTCGACGGCACCGGACGCGAGCAGGTCTGGATGAGCCATGGCGACCATGTCTCGGAACTCGCCCCGGGCTTTGCGGTCTACGCCACCTCGCCCGGCGCGCCCTTTGCGATCACCGCCGATCTGGAACACCGCTTTTACGCGGTGCAGTTCCATCCGGAGGTGCATCACACGCCCAACGGCAAGACGCTTTACGAGAATTTCGTCCGCGATGCGGGGTTCAAGGGCGACTGGACGATGGACGCCTATCGCGACGAGGCGGTGGCCAAGATCCGCGAGCAGATCGGCGACAAGAAGGTGATCTGCGCGCTTTCCGGCGGTGTCGACAGCTCGGTCGCGGCGGCGCTGATCCACGAGGCGGTGGGCGAGCAGCTCACCTGCGTCTTCGTCGATCACGGGCTGCTGCGGCTCAACGAGGCCGAAGAGGTCGTTGGCATGTTCCGCGATCACATGAACCTCTCGGTGATCCACGCGCAGGAGCAGGATCTGTTCCTTGGTGAGCTTGAAGGCGTCTCCGACCCCGAGACCAAACGCAAGATCATCGGGCGGCTCTTTATCGACGTGTTCCAGAAATACGCCGACCAGATCGAGGGCGCAGAGTTCCTCGCCCAGGGCACGCTTTATCCCGATGTCATTGAATCGGTGAGCTTTTCCGGCGGCCCCTCGGTCACCATCAAATCGCACCACAATGTCGGCGGCCTGCCCGAGAAGATGGGGCTCAAGCTGGTCGAGCCGCTGCGCGAGCTCTTCAAGGATGAGGTGCGCGCGCTGGGGCACGAGCTGGGCCTGCCGGCGAGCTTCATCGGTCGTCACCCCTTCCCCGGCCCGGGCCTCGCCATCCGCTGCCCCGGCGAGATCACCCGCGACAAGCTGGAGATCCTGCGCAAGGCGGATGCGGTCTATATCGACCAGATCCGCAAGCACGGGCTTTACGACGAGATCTGGCAGGCCTTCGCCGCCATCCTGCCGATGCGCACGGTCGGCGTGATGGGCGACGGGCGCACCTACGATTACGCGCTGGCGCTGCGCGCGGTGACGAGCGTGGACGGCATGACCGCCGATTACTACCCGTTCAGCCACGAGTTCCTGGGCGAGACCTCGACCCGGATCATCAACGAGGTGAAGGGCATCAACCGGGTGTTCTACGACTGCACCTCGAAACCGCCGGGCACCATCGAGCTGGAGTGACCCCGGCGCCGCTTCGGGATCATTTGCACACAGACAATCCCAAAGCGCCCCGCACCCCCGGTGCGGGGCTTGTGATTCCCGCCTCCCCGACGCAAGGTCGCCCCGGCCCGAAAGGGCGAGGAGGAGCCATGGCCGAAATCCGACTGACAGGTACGATGACCTGCCCGCCCGAGCGGGCCGAAGCGGTGCGCGCCGCCCTGCCCGAGCATATCCGCCTGACACGCGCCGAACCCGGCTGCCTGCATTTCGACGTGACCGAGACCGCGCCGGGCCGCTTTGAGGTCTTTGAACGCTTTGCCGACCGCGCCGCCTTCGACGCGCATCAGGCCCGCGCCGGCGCCAGCGACTGGGCCCGCGTCACCGCCGGTTGCCCGCGCGATTACGAGATCACCGAAGCATGAGCCCGACCCTGAAAGCCGTGCTCTGGATGTCCGGAGCGATCGTCTCGTTTACCAGCATGGCGGTGGCCGGGCGTGAGGTGAGCCTCGACCTCGATACGTTCGAGATCCTGCTCTATCGCTCGCTGATCGGCGTGCTGATCGTGACTTCGGTGCTCTTTGCCACCGGGCGGCAGCACGAGATCTCCACCCGGCATTTCGGGCTGCATGTGATCCGCAACCTCAGCCATTTCGCCGGCCAGAACTTCTGGCTCTACGCGGTTACGGTGATTCCGCTGGCGCAGGTCTTTGCACTGGAATTCACCTCGCCGCTCTGGGTGATCCTGCTATCGCCGCTGGTGCTGGGCGAGCGGCTGACACCCAGCCGCGCGCTGGCGGCGGCGATGGGATTTGTCGGCGTGCTCGTGGTGGCGCGGCCCACGCCCGAGACCATCAATGCCGGGCTGATCTGTGCGGCGCTGGCGGCCGTGGGGTTCGCGGGCTCGGCGGTCTATACGCGCAAGCTCACCCGTAGCGTCAGCATCGGCTGCATCCTGTTCTGGCTGGCGGTGACGCAATCGGTCTTCGGGCTGATCTGCGCCGGCATCGACGGCGATATCGCGCTGCCCGCCGCCACGAGCTGGCCCTGGGTGCTGCTGATCGCCGTCGCCGGCCTGGTGGCGCATTTCTGCCTGACCACCGCGCTCAGCCTCGCGCCCGCGCCCGTGGTCATGCCCATCGACTTTACCCGCCTTCCGGTTGTTGCGCTGGTTGGGATGGCGCTCTATGGTGAAGCCTTGGATCCGTATGTTTTTATAGGTGCCGCCATTATTTTCGGCGCAAACTACTACAATATCCTCCGCGAAACGCGCCCGCATCTCGCCGCAACCGGTCAGTGACGTACCAGCGGCGTTTGTATTTTTTTGCGAGCGTGCCGAACGGCCAGATCAGATCTGAGCCGGGGCTGCGCCTGTCGGGGGCCGAGCCGTACAGGGAGTGGGCAGGATGAAATCGTCACTGATCGGGGCCTTTGGTCTGGCCCTGACCGCAAGCGTTGCGCAAGCTGGCGGAATCGAGCGGTCGCCGCAATCGGCGATGATCCTCTACGAGACCGGCAACCTGCTGCAATTCAGCCTGGCCTATATCGAGCCTGAGCTGACCGGCGAGAATGTCTCGCCCCCCTTCCCGCCGCAGACTCTCGGCACTCTGACGGACAGCTTCGTCCTGCCGACCTTCGAGCTGAAATTCGACCTGTCCGACCGCCTTGCCCTGGCCTTCCGCTATGAGCGGCCCTTCGGCGCGGATGTGACCTATGAGGACGGCAACGTGCCGTTCGGCGGCACGGTCGCGCAGGCGCATACCCAATCGCTCACCGCGCTGATGCGCTATCGGTTTAACGACAATTTCAGCGTTTTCGGCGGGTTGCGCATGCAGCAGGCGGGCGGGAATATCGACCTGCGCGGCGCCGCCTATGGCCCGCTCAGCGGCTATTCCGTGGATCTCGACGACGCGGTGGGCCATGGCTATGTGCTTGGCGTCGCGTATGAAATCCCAGATATCGCGCTGCGCGTGGCGCTGACCTACAATTCCGCGATATCGCATGACATGAAATCGCATGAAACAGGCCCGCTGATCGACCCGGACGGGCCCGGCCCGCTGCCGCCTCTGCCGCTGCTCGACGGGGTCAGCACCACCGAGGTCAAGACGCCGGAAAGCTGGAACCTCGAATTCCAGACCGGTATCGCTCCCGATACGCTGCTTTTCGGCTCGGTGCTCTATGTCAAGCACACGCAGTTCCGCGTCGATGCCGAGAGATTCGTCGCCGTAGCGCAGGAGGGGCTGATCGACCTCGAAGACAGCACGACCTACACGCTGGGCGTCGGGCGCCGCTTCAATGACCGCGTCTCTGGCGCAGTGAGCGTGATCTACGAGGCGCCGGGCGACAAGCTGCTCTCGCCGCTCTCGCCCACCATCGGCTTTACCCAGCTGCGGCTGTCAGGCTCCTACGCGGTGAACGACAAGGTAACGCTCTCCGGCGGGCTCGGTCATATCTGGCTCGGCGACGGTCAGCCGCAGACCGGAAACACCGCCCGCGCCGATTTCACCGACAACACCGCCTGGGCGCTGGGACTCCAACTCTCCTATCGTTTCTGACAGGGCGGGCACGGCCTGTTTGACGCCGCCTCTCGGCATGTTTACCTGTGACGCCCGGACGAGTCAGAGGAGCCCCGCCGATGCGTTATGAAACCGCGAAGGATTGGCGTGCGGCCCCGCGCAAGCGCGTCGTGCTGTTTGCCATGTCAGGCCTGGGGAAAACCCATGTCTCCTCGATCCTGCGCGAGGGCGGAGACTGGTTCCACTATTCCATCGATTACCGCATCGGCACCCGCTACATGGGCGAATACATCGCCGACAACGCCAAGCGCGAGGCGATGAAGGTGCCCTTCCTGCGCGAGCTGCTGCTGACGGATTCGATCTATATCGGCGCCAATATGAGCTTTCACAATCTCAAGCCGGTTTCGGCCTATCTCGGTAAGCCCGGCGACCGGGACAAGGGCGGCCTGCCGATGGAGACCTATCTCCAGCGTCAGGAACAGTTCCGCCGCGCCGAAGAGCAGGCGCTGCTCGACACCAGCTTTTTCATCAACCGCGCCGAGGAGCTTTACGGCTACCCGCATTTCATCTGCGACACCGGCGGCTCGATCTGCGAATGGGTCGATCCCGAAGACCCCGAGGATCCGATCCTGACCGATCTCAGCAGCGAGGCGCTGATGGTCTGGATCCGCGGCAGCGAGGCCCATACCGAAGAGCTGGTGGCGCGGTTCGACAAGGCTCCCAAGCCGATGGCCTATCAGCCGGAATTCCTCGCCGATGCCTGGGCGCGCTATCTGCACGAAACCGGCGTGGCCGAATCTCGGGTGGACCCCGACGCCTTCATCCGCTGGGCCTATGCCCAGGCGCTGGCCCACCGCCAGCCGCGTTACGAGGCGATGGCGAAGAGCTGGGGCGTTACGGTCGATGCCGCCGACATGGCCAGCGTGCGCGACGAGGCCGATTTCGTCGAGGCAATTGCCGCAGCCATGCCCGCCTGAGGCGCCCTCAGCAGGAGGAGATCACCTGCGCCAGCGCCCGCGACGAGCCGCGCAGCGTCGCATCCACCACCGCGATGCCGTCATAGGTCATCACACGCACCCGCGACCCGCTTTGCAGCGCCTGAATCACCGGGGCGGAAAACGGCTGTGCCGATTCCGGCTGGTTGCGACTGTTGGGCGCGAAGCTCAGCGGAAAATTCTGCCCGTCCACCTCGACGATCATGCCGCGTTCGCCGCCGTCTATGCCGATCACCCGCAGAAAGCTCTGCCCGCCGCCGCAAAAATAATAGAGCCCGGTCTGTGCCCGGACACCGTCGACCCCGGCATAGCCGACCCCCGCACCACTGCGCCCGGTCACCCAGGCCTGGCTCGCATCCTGCGCCGGCTGTTGTCCGCCGCCATCCGCGCAAGTGTCTCTGACACAAGCATTATACGCGGCACTGGCCGGATCGCCCTGCCCCGGCCCGTAAAGACAGGACCAAACACAGCGCTGTTCGTCCGAAATCTCAATCTGCGCGGCGGCGACCACCGGACAGATCAGGCACATAAACAGAATGAACGGCTTCAACACCGGAGAACCTCCTACATTTCGTGCAATGCGCCGTGAGAGCCTAGCAGAGTTCGAACACCGCGTCCTGCCCCCTTGAGCCCTCACCGGCACGGGTCTACACCATGCATTCCGCAACCAGTGACAGAGACCTCCATGCCTATCATGCTGCCCTCCGACCTGCCCGCCTATGACATCCTCGACCGCGAGGGCGTCATGGTGATGTCAGAGGACAGCGCCTCGCGGCAGGATATCCGACCTCTGCGCATCGGGTTGCTCAACCTGATGCCCAAAAAAATCCAGACCGAGACGCAGTTTGCCCGGCTGATCGGCGCGACGCCGTTGCAGATCGACTTCTCGCTGATCCGCATGACCGAACATCAGACGCGCAACACCGCGCCCGAGCATATGGATGCGTTTTATCGCCCCTTCTCCGAGGTCGAGGCGACAGGCGAGACATTCGACGGGCTGATCATCACCGGCGCGCCGATCGAGCTGCTCGAGTTCGACGAGGTGAATTACTGGGACGAGCTTGTCCGCATCTTCGAATGGACCCAGACCCATGTGCATTCGACCTTTGGCGTCTGCTGGGGCGGCATGGCGATGATCAACTATTTCCACCAAGTGCCCAAGCATGCGCTCGACCACAAGGCGTTCGGCTGCATCAAGCACCGCAATCTCGATCCCTCCTCGCCCTTCCTGCGCGGCTTCTCCGACGAGTTCGTGATGCCCGTATCGCGCTGGACCGAGATCCGCCGCGCCGAAGTCGAGGCTGTCGGGCTCTCGGTGCTGCTCGAGTCCGACGAGACCGGCCCGGCGCTGGTCGAGGATTCCTGCCATCGCGCCCTCTATATCTTCAACCATCTGGAATACGATTCCGGCACGCTGAAGGAAGAGTATGACCGTGACGTGCTGGCGGGCAAACCGATCAACGTGCCGGCGAATTACTACCCCGACGACGATCCCAGCCGGACACCGCGCAACCGCTGGCGCAGCCACGCACATCTGCTCTACGGCAACTGGATCAACGAGATCTACCAGACCACACCTTTCGATCCCGCCCGCATCGGTTTGGAAAAGACCGACTGGCGCCGCATCCTGGAGCCGTGAGCGGTGGCGCTCAAGCTGCTGGTCGGGCTTGTCGCGCTGGCGGCGCTGCTGGCAGCCGCCACGCTCTGGACCGCCGCGCGCCGTGAGGCGCAGGCCGAGCGCAGCCACCCGCCCGAGGGCCGCTTTGTCGAGGTGGACGGCCACAAGGTGCATTACGTCATGCGCGGCGAAGGCCCCGATCTGGTACTGATCCACGGCGCCAGCGGCAGCCTTCGCGATTGGAGCTTCGAGGCCATCGACAGGCTCAGCCGCGACTACCGCGTCATCGCCTTCGACCGCCCCGGCCTTGGCTACACGCCGCGGCTGGACGCGGACGGTGCGTCGCTGCGCGAACAGGCGGCGCTGCTCTCGGCGGCGGCGGACAGGCTCGGCGCCGAGCGGCCCATCGTGCTAGGCCAGTCCTATGGCGGCGCGGTGGCGCTGGCCTGGGCGGTGCAGCGGCCGAAACGGGTCGCGGCGCTGGTGCTGCTGGCGGCGGCCTCGCATCCCTGGGACACGCCGCTGCCGCGCTTCTACAAACTGACCTCCGGCCCGCTGGCGCCGGTGCTCGTGCCGCTGCTCACCGCCTGGGTGCCCGACCGCGTGGTCGAGGAGGCCATCGCCGAGGTCTTTGCCCCGCAGGCACCGCCGCCGGGCTATGCCGAACATATCGGCGCGGGCCTCACCCTGCGCCGCGACAGCCTGCGCGAAAACGCCCTGCAACGGGCCAGCCTGCTGGGCGAGATCGAGGCGCTGCACAAGCAGTACCCGCGCCTCACCCTGCCCATCGAGGCGGTGCATGGCAGCGCCGACACCACGGTGGGCCTGCCGATCCATTCCGCACCGCTTGCCCGCCGCGTGCATGCCGCCCGGCTGACCATCCTGCCCGGCATCGGCCACGCCCCGCAGCATGTGGCCAGTGCCGAAATGGATGCCGCCATCGCCCGTGCTGCCACACGCGCGGGTTTGCGTTAATCGCTTTCACATCCCATATTGCAGTGCAAAACAACGAGTAGGACCTTCACCTTGACCCTGCCCTTCGACGGCGCCATCAGCGCCTTTTTCGAGAATGACGCGCCCGAAGAGATCCGCAACGCGCTGAAACGCGCCGACAAGGACGAGATCCTCTCCAGTTCCTACCCCTATTCCGAGGAGATGAAGAAAAAGGCGTATCAGAAGGAGATGGACGCGCTCCAGATCGAGCTGGTCAAGATGCAGAGCTGGGCCAAGGCCACCGGCCAGCGCGTCGCCATGGTCTTCGAGGGCCGCGACGCCGCCGGCAAGGGCGGCACGATCAAGCGCTTCCGCGAAAACCTCAATCCGCGCGGCGCCCGCGTGGTGGCGCTGTCGAAACCCTCCGACACCGAGGCGACGCAATGGTATTTCCAGCGCTATATCGACCATCTGCCGGCGGGCGGCGAGATCGTGTTTTATGACCGCAGCTGGTACAATCGCGGCGTGGTGGAAAAGGTCTTCGATTTCTGCACCGAGGCGCAGCGCGAGCATTTCTTCGCTCAGGTGGTGGAGTTCGAGAAGATGCTGGTGGAAGAAGGCATCCGCGTCTTCAAGTTCTGGCTCAATGTCGGCCGCGCCGAACAGCTCCGCCGCTTCATGGAGCGCGAACGCGATCCGCTGAAACAGTGGAAACTGAGCTGGATCGACGTCGAGGGGCTGAAGAAATGGGACGCCTACAGCGCCGCGATCTCCGAGACGCTCTCGCGCTCGCATTGCCCCGAGGCGCCCTGGACGGTGATCCGCTCCGATGACAAGAAACGCGCCCGGCTGGCGGCGATCCGCCATGTGCTGAGCCATCTCGATTACGAGAACAAGGACGAGAAGGCGGTGGGCGCGACGGATACGAAAATCGCCGGGGGCCCCGAGCTCTGGGAAAGCTGATGGGCAAGCGCGGCTATCATCACGGCAATCTGCGCCAGGCGCTCGTCGATGCGGCGCTGGCGCTGATCGAGCAGAAGGGGCCGACCGGCTTCACTCTGTCGGAGGCGGCGAAACAGGCCGGCGTCACCCCGGCGGCGGTCTATCGCCATTTCGCCGGGCGCGAGGATCTGATCGCCGAGGCCGCCCGCCAAGGCTATGCGATCTTCGCCGATGTGATGCAATACGCCTATGACAAGGGCCAGCCCTCGGCGCTGGCCGCCTTCGAGGCCACGGGCCGCGCCTATCTCGCCTTCGCGCGCAAATATCCCGGCCATTACATCGCCATGTTCGAAAGCGGCATCTCGGTGAACCATTCGCCCGAACTGGCGGCCGTCTCGGCCCGCGCCCGCGGCGTGCAGGAACGCGCCGCCGCCGAGCTGTCGCAACATATCCCGCCCGGCAAGCGCCCGCCGCCCTCCATGGTCTCGGCGCATATCTGGGCGCTCTCCCACGGCGTGGTCGAGCTTTTCGCCCGAAACTCGCCCGGCACCCAGTCGCCCTTCCCGCCCGAGGCGCTGCTCGAATCCGGCATCGGGATCTATCTGCGCGGCCTCGGCCTGCTGCCGCCCGACACCTGAGGGCTTGGCGCCGCGCCCCGGTGCCTGTAGGTCTTCCATTGGCCCTGAAATATCCCGGGGAGTCACGGCCCCGCCGTGACGGGGCAGCGCCCCAACCCGGCCCGACCGTCAAAGCCCGCGATATGCCCCAGAAGACTTTCCTGCTCTGCCCCGGCGCCTCGAAATCCGGCACCACCTGGATCCGCACCTATCTCGGCGATGCCGAAGGCGCCGATATGGGCCCGCTTGGCGAGATGCAGGTCTGGGATGCGGCCACGGTGCCGGAAAAGGCTCATTTCCTCATGCCCGAGCCGCCCACGTTCCGCCGTGTGCAATTCGCTTTGGCCCGACGCCTCGGTCTGCCCTTGCGCGGCAAGGAGCTGCGCTGGTTCCTGCAACAGGATCTTACACGCTACATCCCCTATTTCACCGGGCTGCTCGACCGCACAGGCATCCGCCTCACCGGCGACGTGACCCCTGGCTATGCCGCGCTCACGGCGGACACGCTGCGCCGCATCGACGAGGAGTTTGCCGGCGAAGGCGTGACGGTAAAGACCGTCTTCACCCTGCGCGACCCGATCGAGCGGGCATGGTCGCTGCTCAAGATGTATCGCCGCAAGAGCAAGCTCTCGGACGATCTCGCCGACCGCGAGGCATTTCTGGCGATTTTCGCCCCCGGCGGCCGTGGCACCACCGATCCAGACTATCACGTCACGCTGTCATGTCTCGACAAGGTTTTCCCGAAAAACCGTCAGTTCGTCACGCTTTACGAGACGCTCTTCACGCCGGAGACGATCACAGCGCTCTCCGCCTATATCGGCATCGCCGCCCGTCCCGAGGCCGGTGGCGCGGCGGTCAACGCCGCCGGCGACCGCAGCGCGCTGCCCGAAGGGCTCGCCGAACAGGTCTTCCCGAGCTTTGCGAAGGACTATGAAGCCGTGCTGAAACGGCTGCCCCGGGCGGAAACGCTCTGGCCGCACGCGCATCTGCTCTGACCCCGCACCGGCAGAGATTTTTCGTACGAAAAATCTCAAGGCCCCCGGCAAATGCAAAAGGGCCGCCCCAGCGGGCGGCCCTTCGCAATTCCGTGCCGAAGAAATATCAGCGCTTCGAGAACTGGAAGCTGCGGCGCGCCTTGCGCTTACCGAATTTCTTCCGCTCGACCACACGGCTGTCGCGGGTCAGGAAGCCTGCCGCTTTCAGCGCGCCGCGCAGCGACGGATCGTAAAGCTGGAGCGCTTTCGAGATGCCGTGTTTGACCGCGCCGGCCTGACCGGACAGGCCACCGCCCTTGACGGTCGCCATCACGTCGAACTGGTCCTCGACACCGGCTACGCTGAACGGCTGGCGCAGGATCATCTGCAACACCGGACGGGCGAAATAGGTGTTCAGCTCCTTGCCGTTCACCGTCACCTTGCCCGAGCCCGGCTTGATCCAGACGCGGGCGACCGCGTCCTTCCGCTTGCCGGTGGCATAGGAGCGGCCCAGCTCGTCGCGGACGGGCTCGCGCGGTTCGTCAAAGACTTCCGGGGCGGCTTCGATGCCTGCGGCGGCGCCCAGTTCTTCCAGAGAGTTGATCTGTTCGGCCATGATTACACCCGGGTGTTCTTTTTGTTCATCGACTTGACGTCCAGCACATCCGGCGTCTGCGCCTCGTGCGGATGCTCGGCGCCGGCATAGATGCGCAGGTTGGTCAGCTGCTGGCGCGCCAGACGGTTGCCCGGCAGCATGCGCTTGACGGCCTGGAAGACGACCCGCTCGGGATGCGCGCCTTCGAGGATCTGGGCCTTGGTGCGGGACTTGATGCCGCCCGGGTGACCGGTGTGCCAGTAGAAGTTTTCCTCACGCTTCTTGCCGGTCATCTGCACCTTGTCGGCGTTGATGACGATGACATTGTCGCCCATATCCATATGGGGCGTGAAGGTGGCCTTGTGCTTGCCACGCAGACGCATGGCGACGATCGAAGCGAGACGGCCGAGAACGACGCCTTCCGCGTCGATCACGATCCATTTCTTCTCGATGTCTGCCGGAGTCGCAGAGAAGGTTTTCATCGTGGGTGCCCTTGAGCTTGTAGTGACGGGGCCCGTGCGGGGCCCGAATTCCGATTGCGCGGTTATACGCGCCGGGAAACACCAGTCAAGGGACACGCATCCGAATTAAAAAAGCAAAAACAATAACTTAAAATTATGGTATCAATATACCCCAAATTTCAGGGCAGTTTTCAGACCAGAATCTGCTCCGGCGGGTTGTCGAGCAGCCGGCGCAGCCGCGCCAGTGCCGCCTCGAAATCCGCCAGCGCCACCTGGGCGTTCATGCCGATCCGCACCGCATGCGGGGAAAAGCCGTTGCGCGGGGCGAAATCCTCGCCCGGGCGCACCTGCACCCCCTGCGCCTCGGCGGCGCGGCAGAAGGCGGCGGCGCGCCAGCCCGGCGGCAGCCGAAGCCAGACAAAGGGCGCGTGCTCATGCCAGCTCAGATCGTGCCCGCCCAGCACATTCAACGTCGCGCGCACGTAGACGGCATTGCGCCGGCGCACCGAGCGCACGATCTCGCGGGTCTCGTCACGCGACAGCAGATACTCCGTCAGATCCGCCAGCGGCCGCGCCAGGCCGAAAAAGCCGTTCTCCGCCACCCGGCGCAGCTCGGCGCGGCGCGATTGCGGCGCGATGGCAAAGCCGATGCGCAGCGCCGGCGTCAGGGTCTTGGAGATCGAGGAGACAAACCAGCCATGCTCGGGCAGCAGCGCGCGATAGGTGGCGTCGCGGCTCTCGCCCAGAAAGGTGCAATCGTCCTCGAGAATGTCAAAGCCGCCGCGCCGCGCCACATCGGCGATCTCGCGGCGACGCTCCGGCGGCGTCACCAGCGTGGTGGGATTGTGCAGCTCCGGCGAGGTACAGAGCAGCTGTGCCTCATGGCGCCGGGCGATCTCGGCCAGTGCGGAGGGTACAATACCGCATTCATCCATCGGGACCGATACAATCTCGGCCCGCATCAGCTCGGCGGCGCGGCGAAAGCCGGGATAGGCCAGCTCCTCGACAAGAATCACCGGGCGGCGACCGCGCAGCACCGCCTGCATGACCAGCGAGATCCCGCTCTGCGCCCCGTGCGACAGCACCACATCCTCATGCTGAAGCGCCCCCAGCGGCACCCCACCGAGCCAGCCGACCACCGCCTTGCGGGCCGGCGCGAAGGCGCGCGCCGACGGGTATTCGAGCAGCGCGCCCGCCGGGCGCTCCGCCAGTTGCGCGAGCCCCTCGTGGATCATTGCCACCTGCCCCAGATCCGGCAGCCTTGCGGTGAAAAGATTGACCATTTCGCCGCTATCCTCGGCATGGCCATAGGGCGAGGATTGGTAAATCGGCGGACGCGGCTCCTCGGTCCCGCCGACAAAGGTGCCGCGCCCGACCTCGGCGATCAGCACCTCCTCATCCGTCAGGATCGTATAGGCCCGCGCCACGGTGCCCGGCGTCATGCCCAGCCGCCAGGCCAGATCGCGCACCGGCGGCAGGCGCGTGCCCACGCTCAGCACGCCTTCGGCAATGCCCTGACGCAGCGCCGCGGCCAGCGCCCGGTATTTCGGCCCACCGTCCTGCGTGTCATACAACGCAGATATTGTATCGGTCACAATGTTTTTCTCGACGCTCATTTAGACAGAATGTATCAAGACGCCACGTAAAGCAAGGACATTGTATCAACACAATACTGGAGACGACCATGACCTCGACCACCCAAGCCCCGCTCATCGCCTATCTCGACGCGCAGCGCCCGCTGCCGCCGCAGTCGGCATTTGCGCTGCGCATCGCGGTGGCCCTGGCCAAGTGGTCGGAGCGCCGCCGCACCCGCCGCGCGCTGGCGCAGCTCGACCCGCATTTGCTGCGCGATATCGGATTGGAACGGCACGTCGCCTACAAGGAGGCGCGCCGCATGTTCTGGCAGAGCTGATCCCCGGATCTGCCGGAACCTCTTCCCCTGGGCGCGAGGCATTCCCTCGCGCCTTTTTTGCATATCGCTATCCCGCCGGCACCGGCGGAATCGCATAGGTCAGCGAGCCATGCGCCACCGGCTTCTCGGAGCCTTCGGAGAATAGCAGCACATCGGTGACGCTCAGGCTGCGGCCGATCTTCAGCACCCGCGCCTCGGCCAGAAGATCCCTGCCCGCCTCGGGCTTGCGCATGAAGTCGATCGAGCAATGGGTGGTCACGGTCAGCGGCTGCCGCCCGATGCGTGCCAGCGTCGCCACATAGGCCGCCACATCCGCCAGCGCGAACATCGACGGGCCCGAGACCGTGCCGCCGGGGCGCAGGTGATCGTCCGAGACCAGCAGCCGCATCACCAGCAGATCCTCGCCCATGCGGTCGATGCCGAACATGCCCTCGACCTGCGGAAAGACCTCCATCAGATAGGCCTCCATCTCCGGAACCGTGAATGCGAGCGCCATGCTTTCCTCCCTGTTGCCCTGCCGCTAAGCTGCCCTCAAACCCAAGGGGAGGACAAGATGGGCCTGCTGGAACGTCACGACACCGGCGCGGTCGCGCGCCTGCACATGAACGCGCCGGAGCGGCTGAACGCGCTCTCCGACGAGATGCTGGCGGCGCTTCAGGCGCAGATCGACGCGCTGGCCGAAGACCGGGCGATCCGCGCGGTGATCCTCTCGGGCGAGGGCAAGGCGTTCTGCGCCGGCCACGATCTCAAGCAGATGCAGGCGGGCCGGCAAGCGGAGGATTCGGGCCGCGCCTATTTCGCCGATCTCTTCACCCGCTGCGCCCGGGTGATGACCGGCCTGCAAAAACTGCCGCAGCCGGTGGTCGCGCAGGTGCAGGGCATCGCCACCGCCGCCGGCTGCCAGCTCGTGGCCTCCTGCGATCTGGCGGTGGCGGCCAAGGGTACGCGCTTTGGCGTCAACGGCGTGAATATCGGGCTGTTCTGCTCGACACCGATGGTGGCGCTCACCCGCAATATCGCGCCGAAACATGCCTTCGAGATGCTGACGACCGGCCGTTTCGCCGACGCCGAAGAGGCGCGACAGATGGGCCTGGTGAACCGCGTCGTGCCCGGCGATCAGCTGGTGGAGGCCGCGGAAGAGCTGGCGGCGAGCGTGGCCGGCAAGCTCGGCGCGGCGGTGAAGATTGGCAAGGAGGCGTTTTACACTCAGGCCGGGCTGCCGCTGGAGGAGGCCTATGCCTATGCCGGGCAGGTCATGGTGGAAAACATGCTCTGGCGCGATACGGATGAGGGTATTTCGGCCTTTCTCGAAAAAAGAAAACCCGATTGGGAGCAATAAGTTGCGGCTTGTGTGACCAGATCACAGACGCGGCGGCCCGGATGCGGTTAAATGCCGGCACAAGAACGGTAGACCTTTCGAAAAAGGAGAAAGACCATGTTTGCCAAGAATGTCGGCGGGATCGACAAGATCCTGCGCATTGTCGTGGGCGCCCTGCTCATCCTCGCTTATTTCCTGACGGATGGCCCCTATAGCTGGCTCTATCTGCTGGGCATCATCCCGCTGGTGACCGGGCTGCTGGGCACCTGCCCGATTTACTCGCTGCTGGGCATCAACACCTGCCCCCGGAAATAATCCGCCGGCGCGGCATCCGCGCCCGGCAAAGCTCCGCCCATGCGCACCGGTTGAGGAAACCGGGCATGGGCGGTCGGCGTTTTCCCTGCAAAGACTTTGCGAAATAAGGAGAAATGCCATGGGTCGCACCCTCGCCATCGCCCTGCTCTCGACCGTCACCGCGCTGGGCCTGCCGCTCGCCGCCAGCGCTTCCCCCAAGGGCTGCCCGCCGGGACTTGCGAAAAAGCACAATGGCTGCAACCCGCCGGGGCTGGCCAAGAAAACCGTGCGCGACCGTGACGACCGCGATCATGTCTATCGCTATCGCATCGGCGAGCGGATTTCCGACGGCTATGTTGTCCTGCGCGACCCGCGCGATTACGGGTTGGTTCCGGATTACACCTATTACCGCAGCAACGACACGGTGTACCGGGTCGATCCCGAGACCCGCAAAGTGCTCGACGTGATCGGCGCAGTCTCGGCCCTGCTGAACTGAGCCGCCGCTCATTGCTGCGCGAAAGGGGCCTGTCGCGTGACAGGCCCTTTTCACGTCATGCGCCCTATTCGGCAGCCACCCGGCCCGCCGCGAGCATCGGCTTGAGATAGTGGCCGGTATGCGAGCGCTCGACCGCCGCGACCTCTTCGGGGGTGCCGGTCGCGACGATCTCGCCGCCGCCATCGCCGCCCTCGGGGCCGATGTCGATGAGGTGGTCGGCGGTCTTGATCACGTCGAGATTGTGCTCGATCACCACCACCGTGTTGCCCTGCTCCACCAGCTCGTGCAGCACTTCGAGCAGCTTGCGCACATCCTCGAAATGCAGCCCCGTGGTGGGCTCGTCGAGAATATAGAGCGTGCGGCCCGTCGAGCGTTTCGCCAGCTCCTTCGACAGCTTCACCCGCTGCGCCTCGCCGCCCGAAAGCGTCGTCGCCTGCTGGCCCACCTTGATATAGCCGAGCCCGACGCGCATCAGCGCATCCATCTTTTCGCGGATGCTGGGCACCGCCTGGAAAAAGCCCTGCGCCTCTTCAACCGTCATATCAAGAACGTCGGCGATGCTCTTGCCCTTGAACTTGATTTCCAGCGTCTCGCGATTGTAGCGCGCGCCCTTGCAGGTCTCGCATTCGACATAGACGTCGGGCAGGAAATGCATCTCGATCTTGATGACGCCATCGCCCTGGCAGGCCTCGCAGCGCCCGCCCTTGACGTTGAACGAAAACCGCCCCGGCTTGTAGCCGCGCGCCTTGGCCTCGGGCAGCCCGGCGAACCAGTCGCGGATGGGCGTGAAGGCGCCGGTATAGGTGGCGGGGTTGGAGCGCGGCGTGCGCCCGATGGGCCGCTGGTCGATGTCGATGACCTTGTCGAGATGCTCGAACCCCTTGATCGTCTCGCAGGGCGCCGGCGTCTCGCGCGCGCCGTTGAGCTTCATCGCGGCATTCTTGTAGAGCGTCTCGATGGTCAGCGTCGACTTGCCGCCGCCCGACACACCGGTGACGCAGACGAACTTGCCCAGAGGGAAGTCGGCGGTCACCTTCTTGAGGTTGTTGCCGGTCGCCTTGACCACGGTGAGTTTCTTCTTGTTGCCCTTGCGCCGCTCCGCCGGCACGGCGATCTCGCGCGCGCCGCAGAGATACTGACCGGTGAGGCTGGCGGGATCGGCGGCAATGGCATCCGGCGTGCCGTGGCTGACCACCTGCCCGCCATGCACCCCGGCGCCGGGACCGATATCGAAGACGTAATCCGCCTGCCGGATCATGTCCTCGTCATGCTCTACCACAATCACCGTATTGCCCTGATCGCGCAGGGATTTCAGCGTGCCGATAAGGCGGTCGTTGTCACGCTGGTGCAACCCGATGGAGGGCTCGTCGAGCACATAGAGCACGCCGGTGAGGCCGGAACCGATCTGCGAGGCGAGCCGGATGCGCTGGCTCTCGCCCCCCGAGAGCGTGCCCGCCGCGCGGCTCATGGTGAGGTATTCGAGGCCCACATTGTTGAGGAAGCCCAGCCGCTCGCGGATCTCCTTGAGGATGGCGCGGGCGATCTCGTTCTTCTGGCCGGTCAGCGCGTCGGGCACGGTGCCGATCCAGGCATAGGCCTCCTTGATCGACATCTGGACCACCTGACCGATATGCAGCAGGTTGCCGGGCTTGCCGATCTTCACCGCCAGCGCCTCCTCACGCAGCCGGTAGCCGCCGCAGCTGCCGCAGGGGCGGTTGTTCTGGTAGCGCTCGAATTCCTCGCGGATCCAGTTGCTGTCGGTCTCGCGATAGCGGCGTTCCATATTGGGGATCACCCCCTCGAACACCCGCTCGACCTGATAGACCCGCCCGCCCTCATCGTAGCGGAAGGGAATCTCTTCCTTGCCGGAGCCGTAGAGAAAGACCTGCTGCACATGCGCGGGCAGATCCTTCCAGCGCTCGTTCTTGTTGAACTCGTAATGCTTGGCGATGCTCTCGATGGTTTGCAGGAAATAGGGCGATTTGCCCTTGCGCCAGGGCGCGATGGCGCCGTCGGAGATCTTCAGCGTGGCATCGGGCACCACCAGCCGTTCGTCAAAGAACAGCTCGACGCCCAGCCCGTCGCATTCCGGGCAGGCGCCGAAGGGCGCGTTGAAGGAGAACAGCCGCGGCTCGATCTCGGGGATGGTGAAGCCGCTGACCGGACAGGCGAAATTCTCCGAGAAGGTGATCCGCTCAGGGTCTCCTTCCTTCGGCGCCGTTTCCAGAATCGCGATGCCGTCGGCGAGGTCGAGCGCGGTGCGGAAACTGTCGGCGAGCCGCGTCTCCAGCCCCTCGCGCACGACGATGCGGTCGACCACCACGTCGATATCGTGGCGGAATTTCTTGTCGAGCGTGGGCGGCGTGTCGAGCTCGTAGAACTCGCCATCCACCTTGACCCGCTGGAAGCCCTGCTTGCGCAGCTCCAGGAACTCTTTCCTGTACTCGCCCTTGCGGTCGCGGATGATCGGCGCCAGCAGATAGCCGCGGGTGCCCTCCTCCATGCCCATGACCCGGTCGACCATGTCCTGCACCTGCTGCGCCTCGATGGGCTGGCCGGTGGCGGGCGAATAGGGCGTGCCGACGCGGGCGAATAGCAGACGCAGGTAGTCGTAGATCTCGGTCACCGTGCCGACGGTGGAGCGCGGGTTCTTCGACGTGGTCTTCTGCTCGATGGAAATCGCCGGCGACAGGCCCGCGATGTGATCGACATCGGGCTTTTCCATCATGTCGAGGAACTGCCGCGCATAGGCCGAGAGACTCTCGACATAGCGGCGCTGCCCCTCCGCATAGATGGTATCGAATGCCAGCGACGACTTGCCCGAGCCCGACAGGCCGGTGATCACCACCAGCTCGTCGCGGGGAATGTCGACATCGATCGATTTCAGATTGTGCTCGCGCGCGCCGCGCACTTCGATCTGCTTCAGCTCAGCCATGAGACCTCCGGATCCGGATGCACGTTACATAGGCGAAAGCGCCGGGATCGCCAATCGCAAAATGAGAACATAGCGCGAACTTGAACGCGGCGCCTTTACATTCTTGAATTTGAATGCATATCGCTTGTGCAACCGAGCCGATGGAGATGCCGATGTTCGCCTTTCTGACCGGAAACCGCGCCGCGCGGATGAGCGCCGAGGAGGCGGTGCAGAAATCGCGCAGAGGCGATGTGGTGGTGATCGACATTCGCGACGGATCGGAGCTGGCGGCCACCGGCAAGGCGAAAGGCGCGCTGCATGTGCCGATGGCGGCGCTGGCGATGCGCTGCGATCCGCATAGCCCGGACTGCCTGCCCGAACTCAGATCCGGCAAGCCCATCGCGGTCTATTGCGCCAGCGGCGCGCGCTCGGGCATGGCCTGCGGGACGCTGCGGCGCCTGGGCCATGCGGCGGTGCACAATATCGGCGGGCTGGCGAAGTGGCAGCGCGCCGGGGGCGAGATCACCCGCTGAGCGCTGACGCAAGATCCTTCGAAGGATCTTGCAAATCTCTTCGAAGAGATTTGTCGCGGCCTCACCGGTAGAGCAGCGATGTCCCCTCGGCGAAGAGATGCACCTTGGAGGGATCGGCGGCCAGCCCGACCTCATCGCCGCGCAGTCCCTTGTGGATACCCGGCAGCTTGGCGATGACCGGCTCCTTCGCGCCTTCGTCCGCCGCAAAATGCAGCAGCGTCACCTCGCCGAGCGCCTCGGTCATCTCGACCTTGCCGCGATAGAGCGCCGCCTGCTGCGCAATGGTGAAATCCTCCGGCCGGATGCCGACATTGACCTTCAGCCCCAGATCGGCCTCGGTGCTCGGCACATCCGATACAGCCGTGCCGCCGCCGGCGAGCTTTACCTTGGTGCGGGTGCCGGTGCCGGTGATCTCGCCCGGCAGCAGGTTCATCGCCGGGGAGCCGATGAACTGCGCCACGAATTCGGACTTCGGCGTCTCGTAAAGCTCCAGCGGCGCGCCGACCTGCGCGATGCCCTTGTTGGCCAGCACCACGATACGGTCGGCCAGCGTCATCGCCTCGACCTGATCGTGGGTCACATAGATCATCGTGCGGTCCGGCATCGCCTCCTTGAGCTGGGCGATCTCGATCCGCGTCGCCACCCGCAGCGCCGCGTCGAGATTGGAGAGCGGCTCGTCGAAGAGATAGACCTTGGGGTCGCGCACGATGGCCCGCCCGATGGCGACGCGCTGGCGCTGCCCGCCCGAAAGCGCCTTGGGCAGCCGGTCGAGATAGGGCTCCAGTTGCAGCATCTTCGCCGCCCGCTCCACCGAGGCCGTGATCTCCTCCTTGGATTTCTTGGCGATCTGGAGCGCAAAGGCCATATTGTCGCGCACGGTCATATGGGGGTAGAGCGCGTAGCTCTGGAACACCATGGCAATGCCGCGCTGCGCCGGCGGCACGTCGTTGACCTTCTGCCCGTCGATCTCCAGCGTGCCGGCGGTGATCTTCTCCAGCCCCGCGATCATCCGCAGCAGCGTGGACTTGCCGCAGCCCGATGGCCCGACAAAGACGATCAGCTCGCCCGCCTCGATATCGAGGTCGATATGCTTGAGCACCTCGACCGTGCCGCCATAGGTCTTGCCCACATCGCTCAGTTTCAGATCGGCCATCGGCGCCTCCTCCCCGTTATTGCTTCAGTGCCAGCACGGGCTGCCAGCGCCCGAAATGCAGCTTGCCATCCGGTGCCGGCCCCGCCGAGCCCAGCTCGCCGCCGACCTGATGCCAGCGGCCCGCCGGCGCCTCGACGGTCACCGGCGCGTCGCCGATATTGAAGGCGCAGAACAGCTCTTCGCGGTCGAGACAGCGGCGGAAGGTCAGCACCGTGCCCTCGCAGCAGACCTCGGAAATCGCGCCGGTCTTCAGCGCTTCATGGCTGTGGCGGAAAGCGATGGCGCGGCGATAATGGTGCAGCATCGCCAGCGGATCCTTTTCCTGATCCGCCACGGTGCGGCTGAGATGATCGTGGCTCACCGGCAGCCAGGGTTTCATATTGCTGCTGAACCCGCCATTAAGCGCATTCCCGTCCCAGACCATCGGCGTGCGGCTGCCGTCGCGCCCCTTGAAGGCCGGCCAGAAGCGCTTGCCATACGGATCCTGGATGTCCTCGAAGCTCAGCACCGCCTCGGGCAGCCCCAGCTCCTCGCCCTGGTAGAGACAGGCCGAGCCGCGCAGGCACATCATCAGCGTCATGTAGAGCCGCGCCGCCTCCTCCGGAATGTTCCAGCGGGTGATGTGGCGCACCACATCGTGGTTGGAGAACGCCCAGCAGGCCCAGCCGCCCGGCGCCTTCTCCTCCACATCGTCCATGACCTGCTTGATATAGGCCGCCGTCGGCGCATGATCCGAGAGCAGCTCGAAAGCATAGGACATGTGCAGATGTTTGTCGCCGCGGGTGTAATCGCCCAGCACCTCGAGCCCGCGCTGATCCTCGCCGATCTCGCCCACCGCCGCGGCGTCGTAGCCGTTCATCAGCTCGCGCAGACGCGCGAGGAAATTGAGATTCTCCGGCTGGGTCTTGTCGTAGAGATGGTTCTGCCAGGTATAGGGGTTCACCGCCGGCGCGGTGATCGGGTTGCGCTCTTCGGGCGCGAGCGCAGGATTGTCGCGCAACTGCTTGTCATGCGTATAGAAATTCACCGTATCGAGGCGGAACCCGTCGACCCCCCGGTCGAGCCAGAACTTCGCCACGTCGAGCAGCGCGTCCTGCAACGCCGGCTCGTGGAAATTCATGTCCGGCTGCTCGGTGAGGAAATTGTGCAGGTAATACTGGCAGCGCGTCGGATCCCATTGCCAGGATGAGCCGCCGAAGATCGACAGCCAGTTGTTGGGCGGCGTGCCGTCGGGCTTGGCATCGGCCCAGACATACCAGTTGGCGCGCGGGTTGTCCCTGGAGGAGCGGCTTTCCTTGAACCACGGGTGTTCGATGGAGCTGTGCGACATCACCAGATCCATCAGCACCTTGAGCCCCAGCATATGGGCGCTGCGGATCACCTCGTCGAAATCCGACAGCGTGCCGAACATCGGATCGACATCGCAGTAATCGCTCACATCGTAGCCGAAATCATGCATCGGCGAGCGGAAGAAGGGCGAGATCCACACCGCATCGACCCCCAGCGAGGCCACATAAGGCAGCCGCTGCGCGATGCCGAGCAGATCGCCCACCCCGTCGCCATTGCTGTCCTGAAAGCTGCGCGGGTAGATCTGGTAGATCACCGCGCCGCGCCACCAGTCGGGGTCTTTCTTGAGGTAGCGGTTGGCCGCGCTCATGTCCGGCATCTCGGTCATTTCGTCGTGTCGTCCTTGTTATTTCACCGAGCCGGCCAGCAGGCCGCGCACCAGGTATTTCTGCATTGCGAAGAAGACCAGCAGCGGCACCGCGATGGAGACAAAGGCGGCGGCCGCCAGAATGCCCCAGTCGCCCCCGCGCGAGCCCAGAAGATCGTCGGCGATCTTGACCGTCATCACCCAGCTTTCGCTGTTCGACGGCAGGAACACCTTGGCGACCAGCAGGTCGTTCCAGGTCCAGAGGAACTGGAAGATGGCAAAGCTGGCGAGCGCCGGGAAGCTGAGCGGCAGCACGATCCGGGTGAAGACCTGGAAATCGGTGGCGCCGTCGACCTTGGCGCTTTCGATGATGTCGCGCGGCAGCCCCACCATGTAATTGCGCAGGATATAGACCGCCAGCGGCAGGCCGAACCCGGTATGGGCCAGCCAGATCCCGAGGAAGCTCTGCCCGATGCCGATCTCGTTATGCAGCGTCAGCATCGGCACCAGCGCCAGTTGCAGCGGCACCACCAGCAGCCCGACGACAATGGCCACCAGCCAGCCGCGCCCCGGGAAATCCATCCAGGCCAGCGCGTAGGCGGCGAAGGCGGCAATCAGGATCGGGATCACAGTCGCCGGGATCGTCACCGTCAGCGTGTTGATAAAGGCCTGATCCATATTGTTCGAGGTCAGGATCGTCTCGTAATTCTGCAAACCGAAATCGGGCGGCTGTGTCGACACGACATAGAGCGCCGGCGCCCGCCTCGGCTCGCTGGCCTGCCGCCAGACGTAATCGCCATTGGGCTGCATGGTCAGCGCCCGGTCGATCGTATAGCTCTGCACCGCGCGCCCGTCCTCGTCGGTCTCGGGGATCTCGGGCGTGCCGTCCACGGGCCAGGCGGTCTCGTAATTCTCGGTATCCGGCTCGCCCTCCT
Source organism: Salipiger abyssi (assembly GCF_017311415.1). Classification (GTDB taxonomy): domain Bacteria; phylum Pseudomonadota; class Alphaproteobacteria; order Rhodobacterales; family Rhodobacteraceae; genus Salipiger; species Salipiger abyssi_A. The sequence continues at coordinate 223,699 of NZ_JAEKIS010000002.1, forward strand.
CGTCCAGCACTTCGAGCTTCAGCCGGCCATAGGTCTGGCCCGCCTCCGCCGCGCCCGGGTCGCGCGAGGTGATCCCGAAGGCGGCGACAGACCCGCTGCCATCCGCACCAAAGACATTGCCCGAGACCACGTAGAGATCCCCCTCCTGCGTCACGTCGCCCATCTCGGGCGTGATGCGTACCGCCTGTTCCACCGGGAACAGCGCCAGCCACCAGCCGGTTTCCGAGATCTGGTCGCGGTCGCGGAAGGACGACACCAAAAGCCCGATGGTCGGGATCAGCCAGAGTACCACCAGCACCAGCACACTGAGATTGGTGACGATGGAGAGCCCGCTTTTCTTACCCGCGATATTGTCCATCTTTACAGCTCCCTGCGTGCCTGGCGGATGTTCCAGATCATCACCGGCGTGACGATCACCATGATCACAAAGGCCACAGCCGTGGCGCGGCCGTCATCGCGGAACATGTAATCCATCATGTAGCTGGGCAGGATCTCGGTATCGAAATTGCCCCCCGTCATCGTGTAGACGATGTCAAAGACCTTGAGCGTCAGGAAAGTGATGGTGGTCCAGACCACCACGATGGTGCCGGCGATCTGCGGCACCTTGATGCGAAAGAAGATCTGGAACGGGTTGGCGCCGTCGATGATCGCCGCCTCGATGGTTTCCTCGGGAATGCCGCGCAGCGCCGCCGACAGGATCACCATGGCGAAACCGGTCTGCATCCAGACCATGATGAACATGATGAAGAAGTTGTTCCAGAACGGGATCTGCATCGGGTCCACCGGGGCGGCGCCGAAATAGTCGCGGATGGCGTTGATGATGCCGATATCGGGATCGGCGGCATAGACGAATTTCCAGATCAGCGAGGCGCCGACAAAGCTGATGGCCATGGGCATGAAGATCAGCGATTTCGCGATATTGCCCCATTTCAGCCGGTCGGTGAGCTGCGCCACCAGCAGGCCGAAAAACGTCGCACCGGCGGGCACGAAGACCACCCAGAGGAAATTGTTGAAGAGAGCGACGCGGAACCCGTGCTCGGCAAACATCTGCACGTAATTGCCGAAGCCCACGAATTCATTGCCCGAGCGGTTGTAGAGCGAGCGCAGAAAGCTGCCCACCACCGGATAGACGAGATAGAGCCCCAGCGCGAGGATCGCCGGCAGCAGGAAGAGCCAAGGGCGCACCATGGTGGCGCGGCGGATATTGCGGCCCTGATCGTCGGTTTTCGGGGGAAAGATCACGCGGTCGAGCAGGATGTTCGAGGCGTAGAAATAGCCGATACAGCCGCCCACCCCGATAATGATGGTGAGAATGCCCTGAACGATTGGCGACATGCGCGATCTCCTCCCTGAGCCATGACCCGCGCCCCTTGGGAGCGCGGATCATGAAGCTTGAGTTAGTGCAAAGGCTTACTTGATCGAGTCCCAGCGCGCCTGAATTCCCGCAGCGACATCCTCGGCGGACTCGCCGGTGACGTAATCCACCATGCCGGTCCAGAAGGCGCCGGCGCCGATCTCGGCCGGCATCAGGTCGGAGGCATCGTAGCGGAAGGTCGTGGCATTCGCGATGATCTCGCCCATGGCGCGCTGCGCATCGGTGGCATAGACATCGAGATTGACGCCCGCATGCGCGGTCAGGAATCCGTCCTGCGCCATCCACAGCTCATGCGCGATGGGCAGCTTGAGGAATTCGAGCATCACATTCGTCGCCTCGGACGGGTTGGTGATCGAGAACAGCGTCCCGGCCCCCAGCACCGGGCTGCCGAGATCGTTTTCCTCGATCGCCGGGAAGTAGAAGAAATCCGCATCTGCGCCCAGTTCTACCTCGTCGGGGAAGAAGGCCGGAATAAAGCTCGCCTGGCGGTGCATGTAGCATTCCGGCGGCACCGCGAAGAGCCCGTTGGGGCTGTCGCGGAAATCGGTGGTTGCCACCGCCTGCGTGCCGCCCTGCACGAAATCGTCGTTGAGCGCGAACCAGCCGAACTCTTCGATGGCGCCGACCACGGCCGGATCGTCGAAGGGGATCTCGTTATCGACCCACTGGTCGTAGACAGACGGCTCCTGAGTGCGCAGCATCATCTCCTCGACCCAATCGGTGGCGGGCCAGCCGGTGGCGGCGCCAGAGCCCAGGCCGATGCACCAGGGCGTGCCGCCATCGTCGACGATCTGCTGGGTCAGCTCCTTCAGCTCCTCCATGGTCTCGGGGATCTCGTATCCCATCTCGTCGAAGGCGATGGGCGAGTACCAGACGAGGCTTTTCAGATCGACGCGGAAGAACAGGCCGTAGAGGTCTTCCTCCCCGTCCGGGCCCTCATAGGTGGCCAGATCGACCCAGCTGTCGCCGGCCGCGAAATTCTCCGCCACCCAGTCGCCCATCCCTTCGGGCATCGGCGTCAGAAAGCCCTGGCTGGCCATGTCGGCGGCGAGCCCCGGCTGCGGGAAGACCGCGAGATTGGGCGCGGTGCCGGCGCGGGCCGAGATCACGATATCCTGCTCGAAACTGTCGGAGCCGGAATAGTTCACCGTCGCGCCGGTGGCCTCCTCGAAATAGGAAAAGACCACATCGACCTTTTCCTTTTCAAAGCCGGTCCACGGGCCGGTGATCTCGACCGTCTGGCCGCTCAGATCGTAATTCTCGGCAAAGGCCTCGTAACCGTCCCAGTGAAAGCCGCCCTCGCCGGGCGTGAACATCATCTGTGCCTGCGCCGTGCCCGCCGTCAGGGCCATCACCGCGACACCGTTGAGAAAAGTCCGCTTCATGAAGTGCAATCCTCCCGTTGTGTGCGGCCGCGACCGCACCGGATTTCGCTCAAACACCGGTCAAACCTGTGTCAAAGCGCTTTGAAGATACCCGAGCGTCCCGCGATTCAAACCACATGTCAATCTGAACCCGCCGGTTTTTTCGTCATAAATTATGCTGCGCCGCAGCTTTTGCAGGCGCCCAGAAAACCCCTTTTCGCAGATCACCTTTTGCGGTTACGGTGCTTGACACCCGAAGCGCTTTGGACTCGCAGGACGATGAATCTCAAGATGCTCGCCGCCCATCTCGGTCTGTCTCAGACCACGGTCAGCCGCGCATTGAACGGCTATCCGGAGGTCAGCGAAGAGACCCGCAAGCGCGTGACCGAGGCCGCGCGTGAGCTGAACTATTCGCCCAATGCCCGCGCCAAGGGGCTGGCCACCGGACGGGCGATGGCGATCGGCCACGTGATTCCGATCTCGACCCAGCACGAGATCGTCAATCCGGTCTTCGGCGATTTCGTCGCCGGCGCCTCGGAGGCCTATCTCAAGGCGGGCTACGACATGACCCTGTCGCTCACCGGCGACGAGGACGAGGCGCAGAACTATCGCCGCCTCAAGGCCAAGGGCAATGTCGACGGCATCATCCTGCACGGCCCCAAGATGAAGGATGCGCGCATCCCCTTTCTGACCGGGCTCAAGATGCCCTTTGTGGTACATGGCCGTGCCTCGGAGCTCGACCAGCCCTATTGCTGGGTGGATGTGGACAATGCCGGCGCGTTCCGCCGCGCGACGAATTTCCTGCTCGATCTGGGTCATCGGCGCATCGGCCTGATCAACGGGCTGGAATTCATGGATTTCGCCCATCGCCGGCGCGAGGGCTATGAAGAGGCGCTGGCGGCACGCGGCCTTGCCCCCGACCCAGCGCTGGGGCGCAGCGGCGAAATGACCGAGCCCTACGGCTATCTCGCGGCCCACGACATGCTGGCGCTCGCCGACCCGCCGACAGCCTTTCTCACCGCCTCGCTGATCACCGCCATCGGGGTGCGCCGCGCCATTCACGAGACCGGTCGCGAGATGGGCCGCGATGTCTCGGTCGTCACCTATGACGACGATCTCAGCTATCTCTCGAACGGGCGCGACGTGCCGATCTTTACCGCCATACGTTCTTCGGTGCGCGATGCCGGGCGCATCACCGCCGAGATGCTGCTGCGCCATGTGGCGACCCCCGCGCTGCCGCCCGAAACCACGCTGCTCGAAGCGCAGCTGATCATCGGAGGCTCTACCGGGCCAGCTCCGGCAAAACATTAGGATCGAGCGACATGCAACTGAATCGCAAGGACTTCCCCGAAGACTTCCTCTTCGGAACGGCAACCTCGAGCTATCAGATCGAGGGGCACGCCTTTGGCGGCGCCGGGCGCACCCATTGGGACGATTACGCCGACACGCCGGGCAATGTGGTACGCGCCGAGAACGGCGCCACCGCCTGCGATCACTATCACCGCTATGCGGAGGATCTCGACCTCGTGGCCGCCGCCGGGTTCGACGCCTACCGCTTCTCGATCTCCTGGGCGCGGGTGCTGCCCGAGGGGCGCGGCACGCCCAACCGCGAGGGGCTCGATTTCTACGACCGGCTGACCGATGCCATGCTGGAGCGCGGACTGAAACCCTATGCCACGCTCTACCACTGGGAGCTGCCCTCGGCGCTTGCCGATCTCGGCGGCTGGCGCAACCGCGACATCGCGCACTGGTTTGGCGATTTCACCGAAACGATCATGCGCCGGCTCGGCGACCGGATAGACACCGTCGCCACCATCAACGAGCCCTGGTGCGTCGCCTGGCTCGGCCATTTCCTCGGCGGCCACGCGCCGGGGCTGCGCGACATCCGCGCCGCCGCCCGCGCCATGCACCATGTGCTGCTCGCCCATGGTCGCGCCATCGAGGTGATGCGCGGGCTGGGGATGGACGGGCTCGGCGGCGTCTTCAACCTGGAATGGGCGCATCCCGCCGATGACAGCGAAGAGGCCTATGAGGCCGCCGCGCGCTATGACGGGATCTACAACCGCTGGTTCATGGGCGGCGTGTTCAAGGGGCAATACCCGGATATCGTGCTGGAGGGGCTGGCGCCGCATATGCCCGAGGGCTGGCAGGACGACATGGGACTGATCTCGCAACCGCTCGACTGGTGCGGCATCAACTACTACACCCGCAAGCTGCTCGCCCCCGCGAAAGGCCCCTGGCCCTCGCTCCAGGAGGTGCGGGGCATCCTGCCCAAGACCTATATGGACTGGGAGATCTATCCCGAGGGGCTGCTGAACTTTCTCGAACGCACCGCAAGCGAATATACCGGCGATCTGCCGATCTATGTGACCGAGAACGGCATGGCCTCGCATGACGATCCGGTGGCGGGCGAGGTGCAGGACGAGCACCGCATCGCCTTTATCGAGGCGCATCTCGCCGATGTTCGGCGGGCGCTGGCGCGCGGGGTGCCGGTGAAGGGCTATTTCGTCTGGTCGCTGCTCGACAATTACGAATGGAGCTTTGGCTACGACAAACGCTTCGGGCTGGTGCATGTGGATTTCGACACGCTTGCACGCACGCCGAAAGCCTCCTACCACGCGCTGAAGAGAGCGCTAACAGGAGAGTAGGCATGAGCGACGGGATCACGGCGGTGCTGGCGGATATCGGCGGCACCAACACGCGCGTCGCGCTGGCGCATGGGGCGGATGTGGAGACCGGCAGCATCCGCCGCTTCCGCAATGCCGAACATGCCGGCATCGGCGATGTGCTGCGCGCCTATCTCGCCGAGGAACAGGTTGCGCCGCAGGCGGTCTGCGTCGCCATGGCCGGCCCGGTGCGCGACAGCGCCGGCACGCTGACCAATCTCGACTGGGAGGTGAACCGCGAGATCCTCGCCGAAGCCACCGGTGCCGAGACGCTGGCGGTGCTGAACGACCTTCAGGCGCAGGGCCATGCCTTGGGCCACATCGCGGCGGACAAGCTCACCACCCTCCTGCCCGGCCAGCCCGCCAGCCCGCAATCCGCGCGGCTGGTGATCGGCGTCGGCACCGGCATGAACGCGGCGCCGGTCTATCGCCTCGGCGACCGCACGCTGGTGCCGCCCTCGGAGGCCGGCCATGCCACGCTGGCGCTGCGTTCCGACGATGAGCTGCGGCTCTTTCAATATGTGTCGCGCAAGCATGACGGTGCCGGAGTCGAGCATTTCCTCTCCGGGCGCGGCTTCGAGCGGATCTGGAACTGGCTCTGCGACGAGGACGGCATCGAAGACGAGAAACCCGCCGCCGAGATCATGGCTCTGATGGAATCGGGCGACGCCCGCGCCACCCGCGCGGTCGAGACGTTCTCGATGCTGCTGGGCCGGGTCTGCGGCGATCTGGGGCTGGTCACCCTGCCCTTTGGCGGCATCTACCTCGTCGGCGGCGTCGCGGCGCATTTCGGCCCGCATCTGATGAAGTGCGGCTTTGCCGAGGGCTTCCGCGACAAGGGCCGGTTCAGCACATTCATGGATCAGTTTCCGGTGCATCTTGTGACAGACGACTATGCGGCGCTTACAGGATGTGCATGCCACTTAACCGAACAGATGCAAATGCAGGGCTAATACCGGTCCCAAACTTGCCTTTCATAAAATAAGCCTATTGATACCCTAACACTCACGCCAGAGTGCAAGATCCATAATCGAGCGAGTTCAGAACGATGCTTCAGATGAAGACACCGCCCCTCCGCGACGCCATTCTGCGCCATCTGACCTATTCCTTCGGCAAGGATCCCGAACACGCCATCCTCGAAGACTGGCGCATGGCGCTGAGCTATGCGGTGCGCGACCGGATTGTCGACGCCTGGTTCAAGGCCACGGGCACGACCTACGACACCGGCGCCAAGCGGGTCTATTACCTGTCGATGGAGTTCCTGATCGGACGGCTGCTCGAGGACGGCATCGTCAATCTGGAACTGGTCGACGAGGCCAAGGCCGCGCTGGCCGAGTTCTCCAAGGATTATCACGAGGTGCTGGCCGACGAGCCGGACGCGGCGCTCGGCAATGGCGGGCTCGGCCGGCTCGCCGCCTGTTTCCTCGAAAGCCTCTCGACCATCGGTTGCCCGGCGCATGGCTACGGCATCCGCTACGAGCATGGCCTCTTCAGGCAAAGCTTTGTCGACGGGCGCCAGGTCGAGCAGCCTGAGCTGTGGCTGGGCCAGCGCCACGCGTGGGAGTTCGAACGCCCCGAGGTGCGCTATCGCATCGGCTTCGGCGGCCATATCGACACCCGTGGCGAGACCGTGCGCTGGTATCCCGCCGAAGAGGTCGAGGCGGAGGCTTTCGACACGCCCATCGTCGGCTGGCGCGGGCACTGGGCCAATACGCTGCGGCTCTGGTCGGGCCGCGCCATCCACCCTTTCGATCTCGACGCGTTCAACCACGGCGATTACGCCCGCGCCGCCGCCCCCGAGGCGCTGGCGCGCACCATTTCGCGCGTGCTTTATCCCGACGACACCACCGAACAGGGCAAGGAGCTGCGGCTGAAGCAGGAGTATTTCCTGACCGGCGCCGCGCTGCGCGACATCCTGCGCCGCTTCAACAACCAGTTCGGCGATCTGCGCAAACTGCCCGAAAAGGTGGCGATCCAGCTCAACGACACCCACCCGGCCATCGCCGGGCCGGAGCTCGTGCGCATCCTGCACGACGAGCGCGGGATCGAATTCGACGAGGCGATGGAGATCGCGCGCGGCACGCTCTCCTACACCAACCACACGCTGCTGCCCGAGGCGCTGGAAAGCTGGGACGAGTCGCTCTTTGGCCGGCTGCTGCCGCGTCACATCCAGATCATCGACCGGATCGACAGCACGCATGCGCACAAGAACCCGTCGCGCACGCAGTCGATGCGGGCCGATCATCAGGTGAAGATGGGCCAGCTCTCCTTTGTCATGGCGCATCACGTCAATGGCGTCTCGGCGCTGCATACCGAGCTGATGAAGACCACCGTCTTCGAAGAGCTGCACCGCCTGCACCCCGAGCGCATCGTCAACGAGACCAACGGCGTCACGCCGCGCCGCTGGCTCCTGGCCTGCAACCCGCGCCTCGCCGGGCTGATCACCGAATCCATCGGCGAGGATTGGGTCGACGATCTCGAACAGCTCGAAAAGCTCGAACCCTATATCGAGGATGCCGGCTGGCTCGACCGCTACGCCCGGGTCAAGCGCGACAACAAGACCGAGCTGTCGAACTGGATGGGCCAGACCTACGGGCTGCATGTGAGCCCCGACATGATCTTTGATGTGCAGATCAAGCGCATGCACGAATACAAACGCCAGCATCTCAACATCCTCGAGACCATCGCCCACTGGCAGGAGATCCGCGACAATCCCGATGCCGGCTGGGTGCCGCGGCTGAAGCTCTTTGCCGGCAAGGCAGCGCCGGGCTATTTCTTTGCCAAGGACATCATCCGCCTGATCAACGATGCGGCGGCGGTGATCAATTCCGATCCGGTGACCAGCAAGTATCTCAAGGTCGCCTTCCTGCCGAATTACAACGTCTCGCTGGCCGAGCGGCTCATTCCCGCCGCCGATCTGTCGGAGCAGATCTCCACCGCCGGCAAGGAGGCCTCGGGCACCGGCAATATGAAATTCGCCCTGAACGGCGCGCCGACCGTCGGCACGCTCGACGGTGCCAATGTCGAGATCCGCGACCATGTGGGGGCCGAGAACTTCTTCCTCTTCGGCCTGACCGCCGAGGAGGTGGTCGAGCGCCGCAGCGTCGAAAACCATGCATGGAAAGCGGTCGTGGCCGATCCGCGCCTCAAGCGCGCGCTCGACGCGATCCGCGAGGGTCGGTTCTCGCCGTCGGAGCCCGAGCGCTATCATGGCGTGGTCGATAATCTGCAAGGCGCCGATTACTTCCTCGTCTGCTCGGATTTCAGCGATTACTGGCGCGCGCAGCGCGAGGTGGATCAGGCCTTTGCCGAGCCCACGGGCTGGGCGCGCATGGCCGCTTACAACACCGCGCGCTCGGGCTGGTTCTCGTCGGATCGCACGATCCGGGGCTATATGTCGGATATTTGGCAGGCAAAGAGCCTGCTCGACATCTAAGCCGCTAACAGGCGCCGCCGGGCATTGCAGCCCGCGCGGATCGCACTAAAGTCCGGGGCATGACCGATGCAAATCACCCCACCGCCCCGGACTTTCAACGCCTGATCAACGGGCATCACGACGATCCCTTCTCCATTCTCGGACCGCATTCGCAGGACGGTGCGCGCAGCGTCACCGCCTTCGATCCCGGCGCCGAGGAGATGTGGGCAGTGATCGGAAAAAAGGCCCACCCTCTGGCGCCCGTCGATGGCGCGCCAGGAGTGTTTCGCGGCAAGGTTCCGGGCGACAAAGCCTATTTTCTGCGCGGTGCCGCCGGCGGCAACAGCTGGGAATTCGAAGACGCGTACCGCTTCGGCCCGGTGCTCGGCGAGATCGACGAGTATCTGCTCGGCGAAGGCAGCCATTTGCGGATCTGGGAGGCGCTCGGCGCCCACGTGATCGAGCATGAGGGCGTGCGCGGCACGCAATTCGCCGTCTGGGCGCCGAACGCTAAGCGCGTCTCCGTCGTAGGCGATTTCAACTGGTGGGACGGGCTGCGCCACACCATGCGCCGGCGCGGCGCCACCGGCGTCTGGGAGATTTTCATTCCCGACGTCGGCGACGGCGCGCTCTACCGCTACGAAATCGTCGGGCCGGACGGCCAGCTCCAGCCGCGCAAGGCCGACCCGGTGGGCTTCGGCTCCGAACACCCGCCCGCAAATGCCTCCATCGTGCGCGACATCAATGGCTATGGCTGGTCGGATGGCGACTGGATGACCTCGCGCCAGGCGGCGCAGAACCGCGAAGCGCCGATCTCCGTCTACGAGGTCCACCTGCCCTCCTGGCGCCGCAAGGACTGGGGCCGCCCGATCTCTTACGTCGAGGCGGCGACCGAGCTGGTCGAGTACGTCAAGGAGATGGGCTTTACCCATATCGAGCTGCTGCCGATCAGCGAATACCCGTTCGACGGCTCCTGGGGCTATCAGCCCATCGGCATGTTCGCGCCCACCATCCGCTGCGGTCTGCCGCATGAGTTCCGCGATCTGGTCAATGCCGCGCACCGCGCCGGGCTGGGTGTTATTCTCGACTGGGTGCCGGGGCATTTCCCCTCCGACCCGCATGGGCTGGGCAAGTTCGACGGCACCGCGCTCTATGAGCATGCCGACCCGCGCGAGGGCTTCCACAAGGACTGGAACACGCTGATCTACAATTACGGTCGGGCGGAGGTGTCGAACTTCCTCACCGCCAACGCGCTCTACTGGCTGGAGGAATACCATGCCGACGGGCTGCGGGTGGATGCGGTGGCCTCGATGCTCTATCGCGATTATTCGCGCCAGCCGGGCGAATGGGTGCCCAACAAGGATGGCGGGCGCGAGAATTACGAGGCCATTTCCCTGCTGCAACGGATGAACACCGCCACCTATGGCGAAAATCCCGGCATCATGACCGTGGCCGAGGAAAGCACCGCCTATCCCGGCGTATCTCAGCCGGTCGATCAGGGCGGGTTGGGCTTTGGCTTCAAGTGGAACATGGGGTGGATGAATGACACCCTGGAATACGTCAAGAAAGACCCGATCTACCGCCAGTATCATCACCACCAGATGACCTTTGGCCTGGTCTATGCGTTTTCCGAGAATTTCATCCTGCCGATCAGCCATGACGAGGTGGTGCACGGCAAGGGCTCGATGATCGGCAAGATGCCGGGCAGCGACTGGGAGAAATTCGCCAATCTGCGCGCCTATTACGGTTTCATGTGGGGCCATCCGGGCAAGAAGCTGCTGTTCATGGGGCAAGAGATCGCGCAGTGGTCGGAATGGAACCACGACGACCAGGTCGACTGGGATTGCCTGCAAAACCCGGCCCATGCCGGCATGCAGGCGCTGGTGCGCGATCTCAACCATCTCTACCGGGACACGCCGGCGCTGCATGCCAAGGATTGCTATGCGGACGGGTTCCAGTGGATCTGCGGCGACGACGCGCAGAATTCCGTTTTCTCCTGGGTGCGACGGGGTGCGCCCGGAGATCCCGAAGTTGTGGTCATCTGCAACTTCACCCCGCAAGAGCAAGGGTCGTATCGCATGGGGATGCCTGCGACCGGACGCTGGCGCGAGGCTCTGAACAGCGATGCCGAGATCTACGGGGGCGGCAATCGCGGAAACTACGGCGCCGTCGAGGCGCATGCGGGGGACCATCACGGCCAGCCGGCCTATGCCGACGTGACGATCCCGCCGCTCTCGACGCTCTATCTGATACGGGACAGTTGATATAAGTTTTACAATCGGTTGTCAGAACTCGGGGCACGACAACCTCTCAACATGAAGAGGATCTGACATGCCATGGAGAAACCAGAGGCTTGCGGGGCGAAGCATGGCCTTCGTCCTCGCGGGCGGGCGCGGTTCGCGCCTGCACGAGCTGACCAATTACCGCGTCAAACCCGCCGTCTATTTCGGCGGCAAGACGCGGATCATCGACTTCGCGCTGTCCAACGCGATGAATTCCGGTATCCGCAAGATCGCGCTGGCCACCCAGTACAAGGCGCATAGCCTGATCCGGCACGTCCAGCGCGGCTGGAGCTTTTTCCGCGCCGAGCGTCACGAGTTCCTCGACATCCTGCCGGCCTCGCAGCGGGTTTCCGAGGGCATGTGGTATCGCGGCACGGTCGATGCGGTGGCGCAGAATATCGACATCATCGACAGCTATGACGTGGATTACATCGTGATCCTGGCGGGGGATCATATTTACAAGATGGATTACGAGCTGATGATCCGTCAGCATGTGGAGACAAAGGCGGATGTCACCGTCGGCTGCCTCACCGTCGACCGTCCCGAGGCCAGCGCCTTTGGCTGCATGGCGGTGGACGACAAGGACCGCATCACCTCCTTCCTGGAAAAGCCCGTGGATCCGCCCGGCCTACCCGACGATCCGGAAAAGACGCTGGTTTCCATGGGAATCTATGTGTTCGACTGGAAATTCCTGCGCGAGCGGCTGGTCGAGGATCTCGACAACGACGCCTCCAGCCACGATTTCGGCAATGACATGATCCCCGAGATCGTCGCCAAGGGCACCGCGCAGGCGCATCGCTTCGAGGATAGCTGCGTGCGCTCGCGCCCCGGCGCGCCGGCCTATTGGCGCGACGTCGGCACGATAGATGCGTTCTGGAAGGCCAATATCGACCTGACCGATTTCACCCCCGATCTCGATCTCTGGGATACGGACTGGCCGATCTGGACCTATTCCGAGCTGCTGCCGCCGGCGAAATTCATCCATGACGAGGAAGACCGGCGCGGCTCCGCCGTCAGCTCGCTGGTCACCGGCGGCTGCATCATCTCGGGCACCGAGATCCGCGAGTCGCTGCTCTCGACCATGTGCCACACCAATTCCTATGCCTCGCTCTATCGCGCCGTGGCGCTGCCCTATGTCTATGTCTCGCGGCACGCGCGTCTTAAAAACGTGGTCATCAATCGTGGGGTACATATCCCCGAGGGGCTCGTCGTCGGCGAGGATCCCGAAGAAGATGCCAAATGGTTCCGCGTCAGCCCCGGCGGCGTGACCCTGATTACCCAGCGCATGCTGGACCGGAGAGAAGCCGAAAAATGACAAGAGTCCTGTCCGTGGCCTCGGAATGCGTCCCCCTGATCAAGACCGGGGGGCTCGCGGATGTGGCCGGCGCCCTGCCCGCCGCGCTGGCGCCCCACGGGGTCGAGATGCGCACGCTGCTGCCGGGCTACCGCCCAGTGATGCAGGCGATCACGCGGAATCACCAGGTGGCCGAATGGGACGATCTCTTCGGCGGCTTCGCCCGTGTCTTTCGCGGCAAGCTCGGCGAGCAGGTGGTCTATGCGCTCGATGCACCGCATCTCTACGACCGTGACGGCGGCCCCTATATCGACGCGCAGGGCCGCGACTGGCCCGACAATCCCGAACGCTTCGCCGCGCTCTCCAGCGCCGCCGCGATGATCGCCGCCGACGGGATCGAGGGCTGGACACCGCAGATCCTGCATTGCCACGACTGGCAGGCGGGTTTTGCGCCGCTCTATCTGCGCGAGCTCGGCGCCGGCGACCGGGTCGCCTCGCTGATGACGATCCACAATATCGCCTTTCAGGGTATCACCCGCGCCTCGATGATCTCTGCGCTCGGCCTGCCGCGCTCCGGATTCAACGAGAAGGGTTATGAATTCTGGAACAATATCAGCGCCCTGAAGGCCGGTCTTGTCTATGCGGATAAACTGTCCACCGTCTCGCCCACCTACGCGTCAGAGCTGATGACGGAGGAGTTCGGCAACGGGCTCGACGGTCTGCTGCGCGAGCGGCAGGAGGATCTCGTCGGCATCCTCAACGGCATCGACGAGGCGCTCTGGACACCGCCCTACAAGACCCCCGTCGGCAAGGCCAAGCACCGCGCCGCCCTGCGCGAGGAGATGGGCCTGCCCGACTGGCCCGGCCCGGTCTGCGTGCTGATCTCGCGGCTCACCTCTCAGAAAGGCCTCGACATCCTGCTTCAGGCGCTACCCGCGCTGCTCGATCGCGGCGGTCAGCTGGCGCTGCTCGGCACCGGCGAACGCGAGCTGGAACGCGCCTTCATGGCCTATGCCGAGGCGCATCCGGGCGTCGCCGTCACCATCGGCTATGACGAGTCCCTGGCGCGGCGGCTGGTCGCCGGCGGCGACGCCATCCTCGTGCCCTCGCGATTCGAGCCCTGCGGCCTCACCCAGCTTTACGGGCTGCGCTACGGCACGCTGCCGCTGGTGGCGCTCACCGGCGGTCTCGCGGATACGGTGATCAACGCATCGCCTGCCGGATTGGCAGCGGGTGCCGCAACCGGGCTCCAGTTCCACCCGGTGACCGCGCAGGCCCTTGCGCAGGCCCTCATGAAACTGGTCAAACTTTATGAGGACCGTGCAACCTGGACCAAGATGATGAAAAACGCCATGGCAGCCCCGGTCAGCTGGGAGCATTCCGCCGCCGATTACGCGACGCTCTACCGCGAGATGGTCAAAGCTGAATGACCGGCCCCGAGATTCTGGCAGGACATGCCGCGCCGCTGGGCGCCACGTTCGACGGCGACGGGGTGAATTTCGCCGTCTTTTCGCAACATGCCGAAGCGGTGACGCTCTGCCTCTTCGACGAACACGGCACCGAAAGCGCCCGCCTGCCGCTGCCCGAACGCGACGGCGATATCTGGCACGGCCGGGTGCCGGGGCTGACCCCGGGCCAGCTCTACGGCTTTCGTGCCGACGGGCCCTTTGCCCCGCGCGACGGCCACCGCTTCAACCACGCCAAGCTGCTGATCGACCCTTACGCGCGCCGCCTCACCGGCCATCCGGTCTGGCACGATGCGCTGATGGGCGGGGCCGAGGCGCCGGACGAGCGCGACAGCGCCCGGTTCATGCCGAAATGCGTGGTCGAAGACCCGAGCTACGACTGGGGCCGCCACAGCGCGCCGGACTGGCCGCTTGAGGAAAGCGTGATCTACGAGGCCCATGTGAAAGGCCTGACCAAGCGCTTTCCTCGCGCCGACCATGCCGGCCATTTCCTCGCGCTCGCCTCCGACCCGGTACTGGAGCATCTGGTCAAACTCGGCATCACCGCCATCGAACTACTGCCGGTGCAGGCCTTTCTCAACGACCGCTTCCTGATCAAGAAGGGGCTGGTCAATTACTGGGGCTACCAGACGCTCGGCTTCTTCGCGCCCGAGCCGCGCTATCTCAGCCAGGGCCGGCTCTGGGAATTCCAGTATATGGTGGCGCGGCTGCATTCCGCCGGGATCGAGGTGATCCTGGACGTGGTCTATAACCATAGCTGCGAAGGCGACGAGAACGGCCCGACGCTCGCCTTTCGCGGGCTCGACAACCGCTCGTATTACCGGCTGCATGACGACAAGCGCTACTACATCAACGACACCGGCACCGGGAACACGCTGAACCTCGAACATCCGATGGTGCTGCGCATGGTGATGGATTCCTTGCGCTACTGGGCGACGACCATGGGGGTGGACGGGTTCCGCTTCGATCTCTGCTCGACGCTGGGGCGTACCTCCAACGGCTTCGATCCGAACTCCGCCTTCTTCAAGGCGATCCGGCAAGACCCTGTACTTGCGAGCAAGAAGCTCATCGCCGAGCCCTGGGATATCGGCCCGGGTGGCTATCAGCTCGGCAGCTACCCGCCGCCCTTCGCCGAGTGGAACGACCAGTATCGCGACAGCGTGCGCCGGTTCTGGCGCGGCGATGTCGGCCATGTTCCGGTGCTGGCCGACCGCATCACCGGCTCCGCCGGGCATTTCGATCATTCCGGACGCGCGCCCACCGCCTCGGTCAACCTGCTGACCGCGCATGATGGCTACACGCTCAACGATCTGGTGAGCTATGTTGAGCGTCACAACGAGGCCAATGGCGAGGACAACCGCGACGGGCACGGCGAGAACTATTCCGATAACTTTGGCGTCGAAGGCCCTACGGATAATGAGGAAATTCTCACCGCCCGCGCCTTGCGGCGACGCAACATGATGGCGACGCTGCTGTTCAGTCAGGGCACGCCGATGATCCTCGCGGGCGACGAGCTGGGCAATTCGCAGATGGGCAACAACAACGCCTATGCGCAGGATAACGAGATCGGCTGGATCGACTGGGAAAATGCCGACGAAAAGTTCATGGCCTTCACCCGCTGGCTGATCAGCTTCCGCAAATCGCACCCGATCCTGCGGCAAAAGCGCTATCTGCATTCGCAACCGCGCAAGGTCGATGGCGTGCCCGATCTGTTCTGGTGGCGCCCGGACGGCACCGAGATGACCCGCGCCGACTGGACCAACGGACATTTGCAGGTGCTCTGCGCCGAGCTCCGCATCGCCAGCGGCACGCCACGCTATGCCCAGCGGGAAGAGGCGATCTATCTCGCCTTCAACGCCGGTGACGAGGTGCAACTGACGCTGCCGGGCCTGCCCGCCGGCTTTCGCTGGGTGCGCCATGTGGACACCGCGCAACCGCTGGCACCGGCGGAGCCGGTGGGGCTGAGCATGACCATGGCGGCCAATTCCGTGCTGGCGCTGGTGGAGGAACCGGGATGAGCGACCCTACCCTCGACACCCGCGCCAGAAAAGCCGGAATCATTGCTGAATTCAGGGATTTGTTCGGCAATATTCAGGTCGCATCTGACGAAAGCAAATTGGCCATTCTCGCCGCGATGGGGCTTTCGGAGGCAGATGACATGCCCGAGCCCGCGCTGCCGCGCTGGCATGTGTGCTCCACCGATGAACCGCCCGCACTGGCGGTGCCGGGCGCGTGGCGCATCGTGCTGGAGGATGGCAGCGAGCGCGAGGGGCGCGGCCCGCTGCCGGCACTGCCGCTGGGCCGGCACCGGCTGGAGAGCGACGGCGCGCGCTGCTGGCTGCTCTCGGCGCCGCCCCGGCTGCCGCTGCCACGGCATCTCTGGGGGCTGATGGCACCGCTCGCCTGCCTGCGCAGCACCGCACAGGGCGGGATCGGCAGCTATGACGATCTCGCGCAGCTCGCCGAGGGGCTGGCGGCACAGGGCGCCGCCTTTGTCGGCGTGAACCCGATCCATGCGGGCTTTCCCGCCCATCCCGACGGGTTCAGCCCCTACACCCCCTCGCATCGCCGCCGCTTTGCGCCGCTCTACCTGCCCACCGCCGCGCGGGCGCCCGAGCCCGGACCGCTGCTGATCTTCTCCGAAGAGCTGCCCGCGCGCATGCAGGCGCTGGAGGAGGAGTTTCGCGCCGCCCCGCCGGGCGCCGCCTTTGAGCGCTATCTCAGCCACGAGGGCGAGGCGCTGCACCGTTTCGCCACCCATCAGGCGCTGTCGGAAAAGCTCGGCGCCTATTGGGACAGCTGGCCCGCGGCCTATCACGATCCGCAAAGCCCCGAGGTGGCGCAGGCGGCGCATGATCTGGCCGAACGCGTGCGCTTTCACGCCTGGCTGCAATACAAATCCGAGGGCGCTCTGGCCGAGACCCAGAGCCGCGCCAAAGGTGCCGGCATGGATCTGGGGCTCTATCTCGACCTCGCGGTCGGCACCCATCCGCATGGCGCCGAGACCTGGGACGACCGGCAGAGCTTTGCCTTCGGCGCCAGCCTCGGCGCGCCGCCGGATGCCTTTGCGCCGCAGGGGCAGAACTGGCATCTGGCGCCCTTCAACCCCGCGCATCTGATCGACACCGGGTTCGAGGCGCTGGCGCTCACCCTGCGCCAACAACTGCGCTTCAGCGGCGCGCTGCGCATCGACCATATCCTCGGCTTCGAGCGGGCCTTCTGGGTGCCCGATGGCGACCTGCCCGGCGCCTATGTCGCCATGCCGCGCGAGGCGATGCTGGCGGTCGCGCGGATGGAGGCGGCGCGCGCCGGCGCCGTCATCGTCGGCGAGGATCTGGGGGTGATCCCCGACGGGCTCCAGCAGGCGCTGAGCGACAGCGGCATTCTCGGCTGCCGGCTGATGTGTTTCGAGCATGATGGCGATCCGCCCTGGTATCGCGCGCCCAAGGACTATCCCGAGGGGGTCATCGCCAGCTTCTCCTCGCACGATCTGCCCACATGGAGGGGCTGGCGCGAGGGGCGCGAGATCCTGCTGCGCCGCGAGATCGGCATCCTCCCGCCGGAGCATGTGGACGGCATGCTCTCGTGGCGCGGTCGCGAGGTCGAGGGGATGGACGGCGCCACTTCGCCCTATCGCAATGGCTATGGCCCCGAGGCGCCCGAGGCGATGGCCGCGCTGCTGGCGGAAACCGCCGCCTGCATGACGGCGTTACAGGTCGAGGATATTCTGGGCATGGACAATCAGCCGAACCTGCCGGGAACGGTGTCCGAATATCCGAACTGGCGCCAGCGCCTGCCCGTCTCGCCGGAAGAGATCGCCGCCTCGCCGGTGCTTGCAAACGCCGCCCGGATCATGAAACGTGCCGGGCGATAGGAGACCTGACTTATGACCACCATTCGTACCGTCCCGACAGAGCCGATCGAGGGCCAGAAACCGGGCACTTCGGGGCTGCGCAAGAAGACTCCCGTCTTCCAGACCCACCATTATCTTGAAAATTTCATTCAAAGTATCTGGAACGGCATCGGCGGCGTTGCGGGCAAGACGCTGGTTCTGGGCGGCGACGGGCGGCATTTCAACAGCCAGGCGGCGCAGGTGGTGCTGCGCATGGCCGCCGCCGGCGGCGCGAAAAAGGTGATCGTCGGCAAACGGGCGATCCTGTCGACCCCCGCCGCGTCGAACCTGATCCGCACGCGCGGCGCCGATGGCGGCATCATCCTCTCGGCCAGCCACAATCCCGGCGGACCCGAAGGCGATTTCGGGGTGAAATACAACACCGCCAATGGCGGCCCGGCGCCCGAGGGCGTGACCGCAAAGATCTTTGACGCGACCAAAGAGATCGCCGAATTCGCCATCACCGAGAGCCAGGATATCGGATTGCGCATGACCGATACGGTGAGCCTGGGCGAGATGGAGATCGAGATCGTCGATCCGGTCGACGATTATGCCGCGCTGATGGCGAAGCTTTTCGATTTCGACGCCATCCGCGCGCTGTTCCGCTCCGGCTTCCGCATGCGGTTCGACGCGATGCACGCGGTGACCGGCCCCTATGCGACGCGCATCCTTGAGGAAGTGCTGGGCGCACCGCCGGGCACGGTGATCAACGCGATCCCCCTGCCCGATTTCGGCGGCGGCCACCCCGATCCGAACCCGACCTGGGCCAAGACGCTCTGGGATGAGATGATGAGTGAGACCGGACCGGATTTCGGCGCGGCCTCCGATGGCGACGGCGACCGCAACATGATCGTCGGGCGGCAATGCTACGTCTCGCCCTCCGACAGCCTCGCGGTGCTGGCGGCGAATGCCACGCTGGTGCCGGGCTACAAGGACGGGCTGAAAGGCGTCGCGCGCTCCATGCCCACCAGCGCCGCCGTGGACCGGGTCGCCGAAAAGCTCGGCATCGACTGTTACGAGACGCCCACCGGCTGGAAGTTCTTCGGCAACCTGCTGGATGCGGGCCGCGCCACGCTCTGCGGCGAAGAGAGCTTTGGCACCGGCTCCGACCATGTGCGCGAAAAGGACGGGCTCTGGGCGGTGCTGTTCTGGCTGAACGTGCTGGCGGTGAAAAAGCTCTCGGTCGCCGAGCTGATGGTGGCGCATTGGGCCGAATACGGGCGCAACTACTATTCCCGCCACGATTACGAGGCGGTCGACAGCGACGCCGCCAGCGGGCTGATGGAGCATGTGCGCGGCCAGCTCGCCACCCTGCCCGGCCAGAGCTTTGGCGCGCTCACCGTCGAGAGCGCCGACGAGTTTGCCTATGACGATCCGGTGGACGGCTCGCGCGCCGAGGGCCAGGGCCTGCGCGTGGGCTTTGAAGGCGGCGCGCGGCTGGTGCTGCGGCTTTCCGGCACCGGCACCGAGGGCGCGACGCTGCGGGTCTATCTCGAAAAGCTCGAAAGCGATCCGGCGGCCTTCGGCCTCGATCCGCAGGAGGCGCTGGCCGAGGTCATTGCCGCCGCCGAGGCCATCGCCGAAATCACATCCCGCACCGGACGCGACGCGCCCGACGTCATCACCTGATCGCGCATGGACACGCTTCGCGCCATTCTGCTGATGGTGCTTGCCATGGCCTTGCTCGCCTGTAGCGACGCCTTTCTCAAGCTCGCGTCGCAACACGCCCCTGTCGGGCAGGTCATGGCGATGCTCAGCCTCGGCGGCACTGCGCTGTTCATCGTCTTCGCCCGGCTGCGACGGGTAAAGCTGCGCCTTGCGGAGGTGTTCGAGCGAATCGTGATCCTGCGCAACGCCTTCGAGATCATCGGCGCCGCCGGCATGATTGTAGGACTGTCGAAGATCCCGCTGTCGCTGATGGCGGCGATCATGCAGACCGCCCCGCTGGTGGTGACCGTGGGCGCCGCGATCTTCCTCCGCGAGCCGGTAGGCTGGCGCCGCTGGACCGCGATCGGCGTCGGGCTGGCGGGCATGCTGATGGTGATCCGCCCCTTCGGCGCCGAATTCACCGGCTGGGAGATCTTTCCGGTGATCGGCGTCACAGGGCTCGCCGCGCGCGATCTGGTGACGCGCATGGTGCCGCAGCGCATCCATTCGCTGGCGGTCTCGACCTATGGCTTCGCCGCGATCTTCCCGGTGGGGCTCGCGCTGATGCTGATCTCTCCCGCGCCCTTCGCGGCCTCGCCGCCGGTCTTTCTCTACATGGCCGGGGCCATCGCGGTGACCACGGCGGGCTATCTCTCGGTGACCACGGCGATGCGTATGGCGACGGTCTCGGCAGTGGCGCCGTTCCGCTATACGCGGCTGATCTTTACCACCGGGCTGGGCATGGCGATCTTTGCCGAACGCCCGGACGGATGGACGCTGGCGGGATCGGCGCTGATCCTTGGCGCGGGGCTCTACAGCTATCTGCGCGAACGCCGGCTGAGCCGCGCCGCCATGCTGTAAGTCGCCCGGCTCAGTGTGCCGGCCCGTTCAGAACCGCGATCCCCGGCGGCATCTGCCGATCACTGCCATCGACCGAGACCGTCTCGCGCATGCGCGGCAGCGCCTGCGGCATCTCACGTTGAACCCAGGCGATGAGCTTTTCGCGGATCTCGCAGCGCAGCTCATAGGTGACCGGCGCGTTCCCGGCCGAGGCCAGCACCCGCACCTCCATCACCCGCTCGCGGAAATCGGTGACCTGCACCGCAAAGACCTCGCCATCCCAGCGCTCCGAGCCCTCGACCACCCGTTTCGCCTCTTCCCGAAGTGCCGAAATATCGGCCGTGTGGTCGAGATAGAGCATCACCACCCCGATCAGCGACGAGGTGTCCCGCGTCCAGTTCTGAAACGGCTGCTCGATGAAATACGAGAGCGGCACCACCAGACGGCGCCAGTCCCAGACCTTGATCACCACATAGCTGCCGGTGATCTCCTCGACCTCCCCCCACTCGCCCTCGACGATCACCGCGTCACCGATGCGGATCGGCTGCGTCACGGCAAGCTGCACCCCGGCGATGAGGTTCTTCAGCACCGGTTGCAGCGCGAAACCGACAACAATGCCGGCAGCCCCCGCCGAGGCCAGCAGCGACACGCCCCATTGCCGCACGCCCTCGAAGGTCATCAGGATCGCCGAGGCCGCGACCACGGTGATGATCCAGCCCACCAGCCGCACCAGGATGCGGCTTTGCGTGACATGTTTGCGGGCGAGGTAACTGTCCTCCGCCCCCAGCGTGAACTTGCGCAGATGCACCGTTGTCCAGATATGCAGCGCCGTGTGCAGCACCCAGGCGACCAGCACCATGAAGGCGATGAGCAGCGCGTGCTGCGCCAGATCCGCGCCGTCCGGATCGAGCGGCGCCACCGCCACGCCCACGGTCAGCGCCGCGACCACCAGCCCCAGCCGCAAGGGCCGGCGGGTGCGTGCGACGAGGCTGCGCCAGAACAGATCCTTCTTGGCCACCGTCCGGGTGAGCAGCGCAAAGACCACGCGAAAGGTCATCACCCCGACCAGAAAGGCCAGCCCCAGCACCGCCAGCGGCATCGCCCAGTCCGGCAGCACCGGCAGCAGCCGCTCGATATCGCTGGTGATCACCTCGACCTGCTGTTCGAGCTGTTCCAGTTCCTCTTCCATGACGCCTCCTGTCCCGGCGGCGCCCCTTGGGCGGCCGGCGGATCCGATCCGTTGTCATTCCTGCGTTGCAAAAGAGTTAGCTGCGCTGCGGCATTTGGCAAAGCAAACCGTGCGCACCCTGCCTCTGTTAGCGCAATCTGCTGCCAGTCCGGGCCGTTAGCGCCAGCGCAAGTTTACATTCGTGCCCTGCCTGCTATAGCTCGCCAGAACCTATGCTGGACCTAAGGGACGGACCTTCATGAGCACCATCATCGACATTCACGCCCGCGAGATCCTCGACAGCCGGGGCAATCCCACCGTCGAAGTCGACGTCACCCTGGAAGACGGCGCCATGGGCCGTGCCGCGGTGCCCTCGGGCGCCTCGACCGGCGTGCATGAGGCGCATGAGCGCCGCGACGGCGACAAATCGCGCTATATGGGCAAGGGCGTTCTCGAGGCGGTGGCCGCGGTCAACGGCGAGATCGCCGAGGCGCTGGTGGGCTTCGACGCCACCGAGCAGCAAGCCATCGACGGCGCAATGATGGAGCTCGACGGCACCGACAACAAGGGCCGGCTCGGCGCCAACGCCATCCTCGGCGTGTCGCTGGCGGTGGCCAAGGCGGCGGCGGAATTCACCGCGCAGCCGCTTTACCGCTATGTCGGCGGCACCTCCGCCCGCGTCCTGCCGGTGCCGATGATGAACATCATCAATGGCGGCGAGCATGCCGACAACCCGATCGACATCCAGGAATTCATGATCATGCCGGTGGCGGCGGAGAACATCCGCGAGGCCGTGCGCATGGGCTCGGAAGTGTTCCACACGCTGAAGAAAGAGCTTTCGGCGGCGGGCATGTCCACCGGTCTCGGCGACGAGGGCGGCTTTGCCCCCGAGCTGGGCTCGACCCGCGACGCGCTGGATTTCATCCTGAAGAGCATCGAAAAGGCCGGCTACAAGCCCGGCGAGGACATCTACCTGGCGCTCGACGCCGCCTCGACCGAGTATTTCAAGGACGGCAAATACGAGATGAAGGGCGAAGGCCTGTCGCTCACCTCTGCCGAGAATGTCGATTATCTCGCCAAGCTCTGCGCCGATTACCCGATCATCTCCATCGAGGACGGCTGTGCCGAGGATGACTGGGACGGCTGGAAGATCCTCACCGAGAAGCTGGGCGACAAGGTGCAGCTCGTGGGGGACGACCTCTTCGTGACCAACCCGGCGCGTCTGGCCATGGGCATCGAACAGGGCGTGGCCAACTCCATGCTGGTCAAGGTGAACCAGATCGGCTCGCTGTCGGAGACGCTGAAGGCGGTCGATATGGCCCATCGCGCGCGCTACACCAATGTGATGTCGCACCGCTCGGGCGAGACCGAGGACGCCACCATTGCCGACCTCGCCGTCGCCACCAATTGCGGGCAGATCAAGACCGGCTCGCTGGCGCGCTCGGACCGGCTGGCCAAGTACAACCAGCTGATCCGCATCGAGGAACTGCTGGGCGACGTGGCCGAATATGCGGGCAAGTCGATCCTGCGCTGAGGCCGGGATCAAATCTCTTCGAAGAGATTTGCAAATTCCTTCCAAGGAATTTGCGCGGGGCGGCGACCGAAAGGCGCCGTCCCGATGCGTTTACGAGGCCGCCTTTTCTTCGACAGCCTCCGCCAGCGCCTCGGCCCGCGCCGCCATCTCGGCCAGGGTTTCCGTCACGCTCGCGGGAATGACCGGCACCTCAATCCGCTCCGGCTCCGGCGCCGGACGGTTGCGCAGGTCGCGCAATTCCTCGGCCATTTCGCCCAGCTTGTCCTCGGCGGCGCGCAGCCGGTCCTCGAGACCCGCCGTCTTGTCTGCCAGCATCAGCCCGGCCATCAGCAGCATACGCGATTCCGGCATGCGCCCGATCTGCCCCACCAGCACCTGCGCCTCGGTGTCGAGCATCCGCGCGGCGGTGAGCAGATACTGCTCCTCGCCCTGCTGACAGGCGACATCGAATGTCCGGCCGCCGATGGTGATCTGCACTTCGATCTGGCTCATTGTACCGCCTCCTCACCCGATGCCGCATCCATACCGGCGGCCTCCGCCAGCACCGGCTCCAGCGCGCCCAGCACGGCGCGCATCTCGGCCTCCTCGGCGGCACGCGCGGCGCGCAGCGCCTCCAGCTCCGCCAGCATCGCTTTGTTGATCAGATGCGGCTCGCCGAGATTCGCCTCGAGCGCCGCGCGCATCTCTTCGTTGGTGCGGCGCAGCATGTCGTTCGACAGGCGCAGCCGCTGCAATTCCGTGTCGAGCTCGGCCATCCCCTCGCGCTGCGCAGCAAGCTGTTCCTGAAGCGCCGCATCCGGGGCGGGCGCCGGCGTCGCCTGCTCCTCCAGCCGGGCATGCAACATCTTCACCCGCTCCTCGAGCTGGGCATTGGCCATCTTCTCCTCATCGAGCGACAGCTGAAGAGCGGCGATCTCCGCCTCAGCCGCGCCACTATCGGCAGCCTCTTCAGGCGTTTCCGGCACGGCGTCAGGAGCCGGCACGGATGCGGCGGACAAGCCTTCCACCCCCTGCGAAATACGGTCCAGCGCCCGCGTGATGCGCGACTGCAACTCGTCGATCTGGGTCATCTTGCCCTCTCTGCTATCTGCCCTCAGGGCCTGTCTCGCCGCCAGATACGAATCGGCACCGCCCCGTTTCCGTCCAGTTTAGCAAGCGCAATCAAAAATTGCGCCCCCTTATGTTC
Source organism: Salipiger abyssi (assembly GCF_017311415.1). Taxonomy (GTDB): domain Bacteria; phylum Pseudomonadota; class Alphaproteobacteria; order Rhodobacterales; family Rhodobacteraceae; genus Salipiger; species Salipiger abyssi_A. The sequence continues at coordinate 247,828 of NZ_JAEKIS010000002.1, forward strand.
CAAGGTGTTATAGGGCAGAGTTCATCCGATGCCAGTGCAATGATTGCGCAATAGCTTGAACTTCGGGGGAACGCTGCTATTAGCCCGGAAACGCCTATGGGAGAGAGAGGACGCCCCCGTGGATATCACTGCCCTTCGCGACGCACATCCCGATCACTGGATGCGCGCAACCGCCATCCGCGCGCTGACGCTCGACGCGGTGGCCGCGGCCAATTCCGGCCATTCCGGCATGCCCATCGGCATGGCCGACGTGGCCACGGTTCTGTGGTCCAAGCACCTGAAATTCGACGCGAAAAACCCGGCGTGGCCGGATCGCGACCGGTTCATCCTGTCGGCGGGCCACGGCTCGATGCTGATCTATTCGCTGCTCTATCTCAGCGGTGACGAGCAGATCACGCTCGACGAGGTCAAGAATTTCCGCCAGTGGGGCTCGCGCACCGCCGGACACCCGGAAAACACCCATGCCGCCGCCATCGAGATGACCACCGGCCCGCTCGGTCAGGGCATCGCCACCTCGGTCGGCTTCGCCATGGCCGAGGAAATGCTGCGCGCCCGCTTCGGCAAGGGCGCGGTCGATCACCATACCTATGTGATCGCCGGCGACGGCTGCCTGATGGAAGGCGTCAGCCAGGAAGCCATCGGCATCGCCGGGCGCTACGGGCTCGGCCGGCTGATCGTGTTCTGGGACAACAACGACATCACCATCGACGGCAAGGTTTCGCTCTCCGACCGCACCGACCAGGTCCAGCGCTTCAAGGCCGCCGGCTGGCATGTGCAGGAGATCGACGGCCACGATCCCGAGGCCATCGACGCCGCCATCGTCGCGGCCAAGGCCGCCCGCGATGTGCCCTCGATGATCGCCTGCAAGACCCATATCGCCCTGGGCCACGCCGCGCAGGACACCTCCAAGGGCCATGGCGCGCTGACCAATGCAGAGCAGAACGCCGAGGCCAAGGCGCTCTGGGGCTGGACCACCGGCCCGTTCGAGGTGCCCGCCGAGATCAAGTCCTGGTGGGAAGAGGTCGGCAGCCGCGGCGCCACGGCGCGCGGCGAGTGGGAAACCCGCCTCGCCGCCCTGTCCGAGCGCAAGCAGGCGGAATTCGCCCGCGTCACCGCCGGTGAGGCACCGAAAAAGCTCTCCTCGGTGATCCGCGCGCTGAAGAAGCAGAACTCCGAAGCCGCGCCCAAGGTGGCGACCCGCAAGGCCTCGGAAATGGTGCTGGAAGTGGTCAACCCGGTGATGCCCGAGACCGTGGGCGGCTCTGCCGATCTCACCGGCTCGAACAACACCAAGACCGGCGACATGGGGGTGTTCGACACCACCGATCGCAAGGGCCGGTATGTCTACTGGGGCATCCGCGAGCACGGCATGTCAGCGGCGATGAACGGTCTGGGCCTGCATGGCGGGCTGCGCCCCTATGGCGGCACCTTCATGGCCTTCACCGATTACGCCCGCCCGGCGATGCGCCTCGCGGCGCTGCAAAAGACGCCGACGGTGTTCGTCATGACCCACGACAGCATCGGGCTCGGCGAGGACGGCCCGACGCACCAGCCGATCGAACATCTGGCAATCTCGCGCGCCACGCCGAACATGCTGGTCTTCCGCCCCGCCGACGTGATCGAGACCGCCGAGGCCTGGGAGATCGCGCTGACGCAGACCGAGACGCCTTCGGTGCTGTCGCTGACGCGGCAGAACGTGAAAACCGTGCGCACCCAGCACAAGACCAACAACCTCGTCGAGAAAGGCGCCTATGTGCTGGCCGATGCCGAGGGCAAGCGTCAGGTGATCCTGATGGCCACCGGCTCCGAGGTCGAGATCGCGCTGGCGGCGCGGGATCTGCTTCAGGCCGAAGGCATCGGCACCCGCGTGGTCTCGATGCCCTGCTGGGAGCTTTTCGAGGCGCAGGACGAGGCCTATCGCAAGCGCGTGCTGCCGGGAGGCCCGGTGCGCGTGGCGGTCGAGGCCGCGGCGCGGTTCGGCTGGGACAAATGGCTGCTCGGCGAGCGCGGGCGCGAGGCCAAGGCGGCGTTTGTCGGCATGGAGAGCTTCGGTGCGTCGGCGCCTGCGGATGTGCTCTACGAAAAGTTCGGCATCACTGCCGAGGCCGTGGCCGAGAAGGCCAAGGCGCTGCTCTGAGCTCTGAAAGCAGCCCCCGGGAATCTTCGGGGGCTGCCTTCATTGCGAGATCAATCCCCTCTCCACTGGCCCGGAATCAAGGGCGTAGCCCGCCGGGCCCAGCGGTTGCCCGTCCCGGCGGGCTGCCGCTTTGGTGAAGCTGGTGCTCGGCTGAGAGATCTTTCGGATCTGGCAGGGATAAATCAAGGAATTCAGACACTCGGTGCGGCACCCCACGGGCAGCCGCCGGGCCTGGCTTGCGCTGCGCTCATAGTCTCTGAGGGCAACTTCCAATAGAGATGCCGCATCCGTGCGGTCCAAGAGTGCAAAGGCGGCTGGTGTGACCGCCTGTTTCATCGATCATGTGACCATCAATGCGCCGCGCGCTTCCCGGCAAAGAGCGGCATCACCAGCTTGGTCACCACCGGCACCAGCACCACACCCCAGATCAGCCCCAGCACCCCGTCAATCGTGGCCGTGGTCGTCCAGAGCGCCGCGCCTTCGAGCTCCGACCCCACCAGATGCGCCACCGCCTCGGCGGCGTGGTGGATCGTCTCCTCCGGCAGGTGCCAGCCCATCTGCGCCAGCGAATGCACGATGATCGAACCGCCGACCCAGAGCATCGCCACGGTGCCCACGGTTGAGAGCAGTTTCATCACCCAGGGCATGCCCTTGACGATGCCGCGCCCCAGTGCCCGCGTGACGCCCAGCCGACCCACCTGGGTCAGCCACAGCCCGACATCGTCCATCTTCACGATCACCGCCACCGCGCCATAGACCAGTGCCGTGATGCCGAGCCCCACAAGCGCCAGAACCACCGCCTGAATCCAGACCTCGCCGCTCTCGATGGTCGAGAGCGCCAGTGTCATGATCTCCGCCGACAGAATGAAATCGGTTTTGATCGCGCCCTTGACCCGCTGTTCCTCGAGATGCGCCGGATCGCCGACATCGTGGCTGCCATCGGGTCCGCCGGAATGGTCGTCATGCGGCATCAGCACATGCAGGATCTTTTCCGCCCCCTCGAAACACAGGTAGGAGCCGCCCATCACCAGCAGCGGCGGCACCAGCCAGGGCGCGAAGGCCGCCATCAAGAGCGCCGCCGGCAGCAGGATCACCAGCTTGTTGAACACCGAGCCGCGCGCGATGCGCCAGATGATCGGCAGCTCGCGCGCCGCCTCGAAGCCATGCACGTATTTCGGCGTCACCGCCGCGTCGTCGATCACCACGCCAGCGGCTTTGGAGCCGGCCTTGGCGGCATGTGCCGAGATATCGTCGACCGAAGCCGCCGCGATCTTGGCGATGCCCGCCACGTCGTCGAGAAGCGCCAAAAGCCCGCTCATGCCTGTCTCCTGTCCTGCACCGGCCAAAGCCTAGCGCGCCCCGGCAAAGCTGCAAGCCATGGTCCGGAACGCGGGCCAGATATCCCGCGTCCGCGATGTTATCGCAACCCCTGCCCGCCTGCTGCGCAACCGTTAGCGCAACCCTTAATATTTATCGCTAACATACTGTCATGGAACGGCTTTTATGGATTGGAATCTTGGCATACGTCCGTATACACAGCGCAGCGAACGGATAATCTAGGAGACCCGCCCATGACCGTCACCGTCGGAATCAACGGGTTCGGCCGTATCGGCCGCTGCACTCTGGCCCATATCGCCGAAAGCGCGCGCAACGATGTGCAGGTGGTGCGGATCAACGCCACGGGCCCGATCGAGACGGCGGCGCATCTGATGCGTTACGACAGCATCCACGGGCGCTTTGCAGGCGAGGTCAAGGTGGTGAACGGCAGCGCGCTCGATCTGGGCCGCGGACCGATCGACGTGATGTCGACCTATGACACATCCGAGCTCGACTGGTCGGGCTGTGACGTGGTGCTGGAATGCACCGGCAAGTTCAACGACGGCAACAAGGCGGTGCAGCACATCCATCAGGGTGCCAAATCGGTTCTGATCTCGGCCCCTGCCAAGAACGTGCAGAAAACCATCGTCTACGGCGTCAATCACCGCGATCTAGTGCAGGGCGACGTGATGATCTCGAACGGCTCCTGCACCACCAATGGGCTCGCGCCGCTGGCCAAGGTGCTCGACGAGGCCATCGGCATCGAGAGCGGCGTGATGACCACGATCCACAGCTATACCGGCGACCAGCCGACGCTGGACCGCCGCCACAACGATCTTTATCGCGCGCGTGCCGCCGCCATGGCGATGATCCCCACCTCCACCGGTGCTGCCAAGGCCATCGGCGAGGTGCTGCCCAATCTCAAGGGCAAGCTCGACGGCTCGGCGATCCGCGTGCCCACCCCGAATGTCTCGGCTGTTGACCTGACCTTCCAGGCCTCCAAGGACGTGACCGTCGAGGACGTGAACGAGGTTGTGCGCGAAGCCGCTGCCGGTCGCATGGGCATGGTGCTGAGCTACGACCCGGAGCCCAAGGTCTCCGTCGACTTCAACCATACCACGGCAAGCTCGATCTTTGCGCCCGACCAGACCAAAGTGGTCGGCAAGCGCACCGTTCGCGTGCTCGCCTGGTATGACAATGAGTGGGGCTTCTCCGCCCGTATGGCCGATGTGGCCGCGGCCATGGGCCGCCTGCATCACTGACCCGAACGGGTCCGGGCCCTGTCCCACCCTGAGAGGCGGCGGAGGGGAGACCGCCGCCTCTTTTCCGTTTCACGACAGCTTGTCGATCCAGGCATCGAAGCTGGCCATGAAGTTGGCGAGAAACGCCTTGGTGTCGGCATTCGTCACATTGCCGCTGTCGTCGAAGAGATCTGCCAGCCTGCCGATATAGGCTTCGGGCTGATGCATCGGCGCGGCGTTCAGAAACACCAGAGACTGACGCAGATGGTGGTTGGCGCCAAAGCCGCCGATGCCGCTGGGCGAGCCGGTGGCGATGGCTGTGGGCTTGCCGTCCCAGACGCTTTCGCCATAGGGGCGCGAGCCGACGTCGATGGCGTTCTTCAGGCTCGCCGGCACCGAGCGGTTGTATTCCGGCGTCACGAACAGCACCGCATCTGCGCGCGACACCGCATTGCGGAACGCCGTCCATTCCTCCGGCGGATTGCCGTCGAAATCCGGGTTGTAGAGCGGCAGTGCACCGGTGCCCACAAAGGTGAACTCCATGCCCTCGGGCGCGAGCCCGGCAAGCGTCTGGGCGAGTTTGCGATTGTCCGAGCCCTCGCGCAGAGAGCCGACGATCACGGCGATATGTTTCGACATTGTAGCCTCCAAAGTCCGATGCACAAAACATGGCCCCAAGGCGCCGTGCCGGGTAGGCCGATCCGCGCACCGGGTCTGTGCGTCATGTGACCGAACGCCTGGACGCCGGGCGCGTTCCACGCCACCCTTCTGCGCGCGATGCACAGCCTGTCGGGCCTGCGATACAATTCGGGCTGGACGGCGCACGCGCCCTTGGATAGATCAACCGGCATGTCGCGAGCTCATTGGCCAACGACATGTGCGGGCGTGGCGGAACCGGTAGACGCGTCGGATTCAAAATCCGGTTTCCGAAAGGAAGTGTGGGTTCGAGCCCCACCGCCCGCACCATTATTATGGGCCTACCGCCTTCGGCTACTTGAGGCTCGTATAGCAGGCCTATCGCCTTCGGCTGCTTGAGGCCGGTCGGTCGCTCATAGCTTTTCGAAATCTGAAACGGGTCGAGTGAGCTGCTCCCGACCAGCGCGCGGTTTTGCCCCTCATATGCCGAAGAGCGCGGAGGCGCCTCCGCGAAAGCGTTATTCCGAGGTTTCGACGATCAGCAGGTCGCGCTCTGAGGCGTCGCGCGCATGGCTCAGCGCTTCCTGATATTCCGGCGAGTGATAGCAGGCCTCGGCGGCCTCGACGCTGTCGAACTTCGCCACCACGTTGCGCGGCCGGTCGGTGCCTTCGAGCTGCACATAACGCCCGCCGCGCGCGATGAAACGCCCGCCATGTTTGGCGATGGCCGGGCCTGCGAGCTTGGCGTATTTACCATAGGCGTCTTCGTCGGTGACGCTCACATGGGCGATCCAGAGTGCCGGCATGATCAGATTCCTTCTACGATGACGATATCCCGCGTGCTGGCACGCAGGGCGATGGGCAGGATCGCCTGATAGTCGGGCGAGTCGTACCAGGCCCGCGCGGTCGCCGCGTCCGGAAAGGCGATCACCACATGACGGCCCGGCCCCTCGCCCTCGACAAAGCTCTGCGGCCCGCCTTTCACCAGAAACCTCCCGCCCGCCTTTTCGGCGAGCGCGACTGTCTGCGCGGCATAGGTCGCGTAATCCTCCGGATCGGTAACCTCGATGCGGGCGATCAGATAGGCGGTCATGCGCTCAGCCCGCCAGCACGGCTTCCGCCGCCGCGATCGCCGCATCTGCCTCCGCCGCATCCTTGGCACCGCCCTGCGCCAGATCCGGACGACCGCCGCCGCCCTTGCCGCCAAGCGCCGCAACCGCCGCCTTGACCAGATCCACCGCCGAAACCTTGTCGGTCAGATCCCCGGTCACGCCGGCGGCCACCGCCACCTTGCCGCCGGTATCGGCAATCAGCAGTACCGCGCCTGAGCCCAGCCGCGCCTTGTGCTCGTCGATGAGCGGCGGCAGATCCTTGCCCTGCACGCCGGTCAGTACCTGCGCCACGAAGGGCACACCGCCGACCTCGCGCGCCTCGGCGCCGCCGCCCTGCCCCGGCCCGCCGGCCATGGCCAGATCGCGGCGCAGCTGCGCCACCTCGTTGTCGAGCTTGCGGCGCTCGTCGAGCAGCGAGGCCACACGCGACACCGCCTCGGGCCCGTGCGCCTTGAGCAGCGCCTCGATCTCTCCCAGCGCCTTGTCGCGGCTGCGCAGCTCGGCCATGGCGGCCTCGCCGGTCAGCGCCTCGATGCGGCGCACGCCGGCGGCAGATGCGCTTTCCGAGGTCAGCGCAAAGGTGCCGATATCGCCGGTCTGGCGCACATGGGTGCCGCCGCAGAGCTCCAGCGAATAGGTCTGCCCGTCGGCGCCCTTGCCCGAGCCCGCCAGCGTGCCCATCGAGACCACGCGCACCTCGTCGCCGTATTTCTCGCCGAAGAGCGCCTGCGCACCGATGGCGCGGGCATCGTCCGGCGTCATGATCCGCGTCGACACCGGGCTGTTCTGCCGGATGAACTCATTCACCTCACGCTCGACCTGCGCCCGCTCCTCCGCCGTCAGCGCCTTGGCGTGGCTGAAATCGAAGCGCAGCCGGTCGGGCGCGTTCAGCGAGCCGCGCTGCGCGACGTGATCGCCGAGCGCGCGGCGCAGCGCCTCGTGCAGCAGGTGTGTGGCGGAGTGGTTGGCGCGGATCGCCGCGCGGCGCTTGTGATCCACCTCCATCGCAACCGCGTCGTTCTTGGCGAAACGGCCCTGTTTCACCGTGACCTGATGCGCGGAGATCTTGCCGTCGCCCATCTTCTGGGTGTCGGTGACCTCGGCGATGTCGTCCTCGTCCTCCAGCCGGCGCAGCCAGCCGGTATCGCCGACCTGGCCGCCGCTCTCGCCATAGAACGGCGTCTGGTTCAGCACGATCCAGCCGCTCTCGCCTGCCTCCAGTGCGTCGACCTCCTTGCCGTCGCGAACCAGCGCCAGCATCTGGCCCTCGGCGCTCTCGGTGTCGTAGCCGAGGAAATCGGTGGCGCCATGGGTCTCGGCAATGTCGAACCAGAGCGCCAGATCGCCGGCCTCGCCGGTGCCCGCCCAGGCGGCGCGCGCCTTGGCCTTCTGCTCGGCCATGGAGGCATCGAACCCGTCGGTATCGACCTCGCGGCCCCGTTCGCGCAGCGCATCCTGCGTCAGATCGAGCGGGAAGCCATAAGTGTCATAAAGCTTGAACGCCGACTCGCCGGGCAGTTTCGTGCCTTCGGGAAGCCCCGAAAGCTCGTCATCCAGCAGCTTCAGCCCGCGGTCGAGCGTCTGCTTGAAGCGGGTTTCCTCCAGCTTCAGCGTCTCTTCGATCAGCGGCTGCGCGCGCACCAGCTCCGGATAGGCCGCGCCCATCTGGCGCACCAGCGACGGCACCAGCCGGTGCATGACCGGATCTTTCGAGCCCAGCATATGCGCATGGCGCATCGCCCGGCGCATGATCCGCCGCAGCACATAGCCGCGCCCGTCATTGCTCGGCATTACCCCGTCGGCGATCAGGAAGGAGGTGGAGCGCAGGTGGTCGGCGATCACCCGGTGATGGGTCTTGCCCGGCCCGTCCGGGTCGCTGCTGGTGGCATCGGCGGAGGCCTCGATCAGCGCGCGGATGAGGTCGGTGGCGTAGTTGTCATTGGTGCCCTGAAGCAGCGCCGCCACCCGCTCGATCCCCATGCCGGTGTCGATCGACTGCATGTCGAGCGCCCGCATCGAGCCGTCCTCGAACTGCTCGTTCTGCATGAAGACGAGGTTCCAGATCTCGACAAAGCGGTCGCCATCCTCTTCCGGCGATCCCGGAGGGCCGCCCCAGTATTTCTCGCCGTGATCGAAGAAGATCTCGGTGCAGGGGCCGCAGGGGCCGGTGGGGCCCATCATCCAGAAATTGTCATTGGTGGCGATGCGGATGATCCGGTCCTCGGGCACGCCGACACTCTTCCAGATCTCGGCGGCCTCGTCATCGGTGTGATAGACCGTGACCAGCAGGCGTTTGGCGTCGATGCCCAGCTCTTTCGTCACCAGCTCCCACGCGAAGGGGATGGCATCCGATTTGAAATAATCGCCGAAGGAGAAATTCCCCAGCATCTCAAAGAACGTATGGTGCCGCGCCGTATAGCCGACATTGTCGAGATCGTTGTGCTTGCCGCCGGCGCGCACGCATTTCTGCGCGGTGGTGGCGCGCTTGTAGTCGCGGTGCTCGACCCCGGTGAACAGGTTCTTGAACTGCACCATGCCCGAATTCGCGAACATGAGCGTGGGGTCGTTGCGCGGCACGAGCGGGCTCGAAGGCACCACCTGGTGGCCCTGTTTCTCGAAATAGCCCAGAAAGGTTGAGCGGATGTCGTTCAGGCTCTGCATGATCGTCCTTGAAAAGCTGGCGTCTCAGCGGTCCGCGCAGGTGTATCGCCCTGCTCCGCCCCTGTCCATAAGCCGCAACAGAAAAGCCAGAGGGCCGTTCCTGTCTAAAAATACGCACCGGCACGACAGTCGGGCCTGCGCCGCGGCCGTGGGGTCTGCGGGTCTCATCCGCCGCCCCGAAACGCAAACGGGGCGCCCCACCCGGAGCGCCCCGTCTGAAATCCTGTCACAGAGCCTCAGCTCTCCATCACGTCGCCATCGTCGTCGCGGCCTTCGCGGTCGTCCTCGGACATGTGGAACTCCAGCCCGTGTGCGGCACGGATCTTGTCCTCGATTTCCAGCGCGACGCGGGAATTCTCCTTGAGGAAGGTCTTGGCGTTCTCGCGACCTTGGCCGATGCGCTCGTCGCCATAGGAATACCAGGCGCCGGATTTGTCGACCACGCCGGCCTTCACCCCCAGATCCAGCAGCTCACCGGTCTTGGAGATGCCCTCGCCATACATGATGTCGAATTCCACCTGTTTGAAAGGCGGCGCCACCTTGTTCTTGACCACCTTCACGCGGGTGGAGTTGCCAACCACCTCGTCGCGGTCCTTGATCGCACCGATGCGGCGGATATCGAGACGTACGGAGCTGTAGAATTTCAGCGCATTGCCGCCGGTGGTGGTTTCGGGCGAACCGAACATGACGCCGATCTTCATACGAATCTGGTTGATGAAGATCACCATGCAGTTCGAGCGGCTGATCGAGCCGGTGAGCTTGCGCATCGCCTGGCTCATCAGGCGGGCATGCACGCCGACACTCGAGTCGCCCATATCGCCCTCGAGCTCGGATTTCGGCGTCAGTGCCGCCACCGAGTCGACCACGACCATGCTCACCGCGCCGGAGCGCACCAGCGTGTCGGTGATCTCCAGCGCCTGTTCGCCGGTGTCGGGCTGCGAGATCAGCAGCTCGTCGAGATCGACACCCAGCTTCTTGGCGTATTGCGGGTCAAGCGCGTGCTCGGCGTCGACAAAGGCGCAGACACCGCCCTTTTTCTGCTCCTCGGCCACCGCGTGCAGCGTCAGCGTCGTCTTGCCCGAGCTTTCGGGCCCGTAGATCTCGATGATCCGGCCCTTGGGCAGGCCACCGATCCCCAGCGCGATATCGAGCCCCAGCGATCCGGTCGACGTGGCCTCGATATCCTTCATGGCGTTGTCGCCGCCAAGCTTCATGATCGAGCCTTTGCCGAATTGCCGCTCGATCTGGGCCAGCGCCGAATCGAGCGCCTTTTGCCGGTCTGCGTTTTTCTTGCTGTCCATTGTCAGAAGATCTGCCGTTGCCATGCGTTTCGATCCTTATTTCACACCCCATCCGGGGCGGCAATCGCTGCTTTCGTTCGCCTCTTGTTCTCATCCTGTATGAGATCAAAAAGAGAACATTTCAAGGTTAATTTTCATGGACCACTCTTCCGGCTCAGGGTTAAAGAGTGGTTTACGAGGGTGGAAAATATGAGGTGCGGGCGGATGCTGGTATTCTGGAAAGCGCGGCTGGTGCTGCTGGCGGTGCCCAAGACGGGCAGCTCGGCCTATGAGCGGGCATTGGCGCCACATGCGGCGATGAGCGTGCTCGACCCGCCGGAGCTGAAACATGCGCCGGTCTATCGCTACAACCGCTTCTTTCGCCCGATGTTCGAAAAGATGGGCGTCGAGCATATGGAGCTGATGGCGGTGATCCGCGAGCCGATCTCCTGGCTGGGCTCGTGGTACAGATACCGCCAGCGCGGCTTTCTCGAAGGCCGCCCGACCTCGACCCGGGGCATCAGTTTCGACGCATTCGTCGATGCCTATGCGCGCGGCGAGCGCCCGCCCTATGCCAATGTCGGCAGCCAGGCGAAATTCGTCGAGCCGCGCCCCAACGGCACCAATGTCACTCAGCTTTTCCGCTACGAGAACCAGGCGGGAATCATCGGCTTTCTCGAAGAACGGCTCGGGGTGACGCTGGATCTTCCGCGCGAGAACGTCTCGCCCCGCGCCGATCTGGCGCTGTCGCCGGCGACCGAGGCCAAGCTGCGGCGCAAATGCGCTGCCGATTTCGAGATCTGGGAGTGCGCGCAATAGCCCCACGCGCTCAGTGTAGCTGCCGCTGCACCGTCTCGGTCAGCTGGTTGAGCGAGAAGGGTTTCGGCAGGAAGACCGAATTCGGCACTTCGTCCTCGCCCTCGGCAAAAACATCCTCCGCATAGCCCGAGACGAAGACCACCCGCGTACCAGGTCGCGCCTCCAGCGCCTTGCGCACCCAGGTCGGCCCGTCCATGCCGGGCATGACCACATCGGTGACGAAGATATCCACGCGGACCATATCGTCGGCCAGCGTGTCGAGCGCATCCTCGGCAGTGCCCGCCTCGATCACCGTGTAGCCGCGCAGCCGCAAGGCACGGGCGGCGAAGGCGCGCACCGGCGCCTCGTCCTCGACCAGAAGCACCACGCCGTTGCCCTGCTGCGCCCGCTTGCGCGGCGCCTCCCGGTGCTGTGCCGGGGGCAGCTCTGCCGGCGCGTCATGGGCGGGAAAGAGCAGCGTGAAACAGCTGCCCTGCCCGATCACGCTGTCGACGAAGATGAAGCCGCCGGTCTGTTTGACGATGCCGTAAACAGTGGAGAGCCCGAGCCCGGTGCCCTCGCCGGTGCGCTTGGTGGTATAGAACGGCTCGAACACCTTTTGCAGCTTGTCCTGCGGGATCCCGGCGCCGCGGTCGATCACCTTGACGGCGGCATATTCCCCGGGCTCGACCAGCGCGCGGTCGCGCTTGAGCGGGTCGAGCAAGGTGCGGCGCTCGGTCTCGATGGTGATCTCACCGCCCTCGGGCATCGCATCGCGGGCATTGACCACCAGATTCATCATCACCTGTTCCAGCTGCCGGCGGTCGCCGCGGATCGTCGGCAGAACCGGGTCGTGACTGAGCGTGAGCTGGACCTTTTCGCCGACCAGCCGGTTGAGCAGGTGAGTGAGATCGGAGAGCGTGTCGCGCAGGTCGAGCACCTCAGGGCGCAGGGTCTGCTTGCGCGAAAAGGCCAGGAGCTGACCGACCAGCGCCGCCGCGCGGTTGGCGTTCTGGTTGATCTGCACGAGATCGCCGTAATCGGGATCACCCTGATCGTGACGCAGGAGCAGCAGGTCGCAATGGCCCGATATCGCGGTCAGCAGGTTGTTGAAATCATGCGCCACGCCACCGGCGAGCTGACCGATCGCCTGCATCTTCTGACTTTGTACGAACTGCGCCTCGAGCGTCTTGAGTTCGGTCGCGTCGTTCAGCACCGCCACGAGCTCGGCATGGCCATTGCTGAACACCCGGTTCAGCGTGACCTGCACAAAGATCTCGCGATCTGCGCGGGTCAGTCGCAGGAACTCCGACCGGTGCAGGCCGCGCCCCGCCGCCGCCTCGCTGAGCCAGTCGGTGATCGAACGGCCCAGCCCCTCCATATAATCGGTGATACTGCCGCCATCGGTGCGCTCCACCGCGAGGAGCCGGCAAGCCACGGCGTTGGCGCGCAACACCGTGCCGTCGGCAGCAAGCCGCAGCAGCGGCACCGGCAAAGCATCGAATCCGGCCGTGTCGGGTGCCGCAGCCCCGGCTGGTTCGAGCGGCTGAAGGACAAGCTCCTGCCGGCCGATCCCGGCATCGGCGCAGCGCACCCGGAAGCCGCGATGCCCATCCGGAGTGACAAAGCGATGGACCGCCCCAGGGGTGAGCGGCGGATCCTCGAGCACATCCTCGATGCGTTTGACTCGCCGGCCCAGAACCGCGCGGGCGCGCCCGTTCATATAGAGCACAGCCCCGCTGCGCCCCAAGGTGAGCAATGGCAGCTCTTCCTCTGCCTCGGAACTTTCGGAGAGGCCGGGACCGGCGCGGGGGTCGACCCGCCAAATCGCCCGCGCGCCGAAGCCCAGATGCAACGACAGCCGGAACCGCCCGGCATGGGTGGCGACATCCTCACGCGCGGTGCCGCTGTCGCGCGCGGCGAGCTTCAGCCGGTGCATCACCCCCTCGGCGCTGGCGATGCTGGCATTCAGCACTGCGGCGAGCGGGCGCTGCTCCGCCTCGCCGAACCGGTCGCAGGCGGCGGCATTGGCGAAAATCACAGTCTCATCGGCATCGGTGGCAAAAATCGGCGTGGGCACATCCTGCGAAAACCGCACGATGGCGGCGAAATCCCGCGCCGCGCGCCGTCGCCGGCGCAGAAGGCCGAGCGCCACAAGCGCCGCCAGAGTGGCAAAGGCCGCCCCGGCCGCAAGAAGGGCAATCCGCCCCGCCCCGAGGGGCAGCAGCAGGACCAGACCGAAACAGGCCAGCGCGAGACCCAGCATGACCGCGACGCCCCGCATATAGCCGGGTGCCCATGCCGGGCGCCACCGCGCTGTCGCCGAACCCTCCGCCACTTGGCCCCCTTTTTCGCCGGTCACATCTCTTCCCCCGATGTGACATGACAGGGTTTAACCAAAGGTAAACCAATTCAAAGATAGCCTCAAAATTCGAAAAAGGCGAGCTTATCCGGCCGGGCGCGTCAGGCAGGCGAGGTAGAACCCGTCACCACCGTCACGCGGCAGGAACTGCCGCTCGGTTCCGCGTTGCCAGCCGGGATGCTCGGCGAGGAACGCCGCAACCTGCGCGCCGTTTTCCGGCGTGAGCATGGAACAGGTGGCATAGGCCAGCGTGCCGCCCGGTGCCACCAGCGCGGCGGCGACGGTCAGGATCTCCGCCTGTGTCCGGCAGAGATCGTCGAGCCCGGCCTCTGTCAGCCGCCATTTGCCCTCGGGCGCCCGGCGCCAGGAACCGCTGCCGGAACAGGGCGCGTCGCAGAGCACGAGGTCATAGGGCCCCTTGGGATCGGCGATGCGGGAGATCTCGGCGCCGGCGCGGGCGGCGCGGGCCGGCAGATCGGACATGCGGGCGGGGTTGGCGTCATGCGCCGCGACCGGCCCGGCGATGCGCGCCGCCATTGCCAGCGCCTTGCCGCCGCCGCCGGCACAGTAATCGAGCAGGCGCATGCCGGGTGCCAGCGGCAGCGCCGCCACCACCGCCTGGCTGGCGGCGTCCTGAAGCTCCACCAGCCCCTCGGTAAAGGCGCGCGAGCGGGCGATGCCGCGCGCGCCCTCGGTGACCTCGAGCGCGGTCTCGGCCAGCGGATGCGGGCGGGTCGCGATGCCCTCCTCGGCCAGCGCCGCGCGAGCGCTGTCACGCGTGGCGCGCAGGCTGTTGACGCGTAGAAAGACCGGCGCGCGGTGGCGCAGCTCCTCGGCCGCTTTCGCCGCCTCCTCGCCCAGGGAGGCGCGCCAGAGCGACCAGAGCCAGTTGGGCAGATCCAGCGCCTCGGCGCCCTCGGGCACGTGGCCCGCGCCGCGTTCGGCCTCGGAAAGCGGCGCCGGCGCATGGCCGGCGCCGGTGAAGAGCGTGTCGGGATCGGTGCCCGCCTGTCGCAAAAGCCCCAGCATCCGCGCGCGACCGCTCTCGCCGCCCCCCATGGCGGCGGCGGAGCGCCAGCGGCGCAGCGCGTCGAACACATGGTCGCGCACCGCCGCCCGGTCCTTGGAGCCGGCAAAGCGCGAGGCGCGCGCCCAGCGGAGCAGCGCCTGCTCCGCCGCCCGGCCGCCGGCAATCTCGTCGAGAATACCGGCGGCGGCGGCAATGCGCGCGGCGGGGGTCATCCGGCGCGGTAGTTGGGCGACTCGCGGGTGATCGTCACGTCATGCACATGGCTTTCCTGCAACCCCGCATTGGTGATCTTCACGAAACGGCAATTGCGGCGCATCTCCTCGACGGTGCCGTTGCCGGTATAGCCCATCGCCGCGCGCAGCCCGCCCACGAGCTGGTGGATCACCGCGCCCGCCGGCCCCTTGTAGGGCACCTGCCCCTCGATCCCCTCGGGCACCAGCTTGTCGGAGGCGGCGTCCTTCTGGAAATAGCGGTCGGCGGAACCGCGCGCCATGGCGCCGAGGCTGCCCATACCGCGATAGGCCTTGAAGGTCCGCCCCTGGTATAGGATCACCTCGCCCGGGCTCTCGTCGGTGCCGGCGATCATGCTGCCGACCATGGCGCAGGAGGCGCCGGCGGCGATGGCCTTGGCGAAATCGCCGGAGAACTTGATGCCGCCATCGGCGATGACCGGCACGCCGCCCGCCGCCTGGGAGCATTCCATGATCGCGGTGAGCTGCGGCACGCCGACCCCCGCCACCATGCGGGTGGTGCAGATCGAGCCCGGCCCGATGCCGACCTTGACCGCATCGGCGCCGGCCTCGATCAGCGCCTTGGTGGCTTCGGCGGTGGCGACGTTGCCGGCGATCACCTGCACCTCGTTCGACAGCCGCTTGGCGCGACTCACCGCATCGACCACACCGCGGGAATGGCCATGCGCGGTGTCGATCACCAGGATATCCACCCCGGCATCGACCAGCGCCTCGGAGCGCTCGAACCCGGCCTCGCCCACGCCGGTGGCCGCGGCGACGCGCAGACGTCCCAGATCGTCCTTGCAGGCAGTGGGATTCAGCACCGCCTGTTCGGTGTCCTTCAGGGTCAGCAACCCGGTGAGCTTGCCGCTCTTGTCGGTGACCAGCAGCTTTTCGATGCGCCGCGCCTTCATCAGGCTGATCGCCTCGTCACGGTCGGCGGGCTCGCGCAGGATGGCGAGATTGTCCGAGGTCATCATCACCCGCACCGGCGTATCGTCCTGCTGGGCAAAGCGCATGTCGCGGTTGGTGACGATGCCGACAACGCGGTGATCACTGTCGACCACCGGGAAGCCGGTGAAGCCGTAGCGCTCGGTCAGCGCCTTGGCATCGGCGAGGGTCTGATCGGGGGTGAGGGTCACCGGATTGTAGACAATGCCGCTCTCGAAGCGCTTGACCCTGCGCACCTGGCGGGACTGCTCCTCGACGGAGAGGTTCTTGTGGATCACCCCGATGCCGCCGGCCTGGGCCATGGTGATCGCCATGCGCGCTTCGGTCACCGTATCCATGGCGGAACTTAGCAGCGGAATGTTCAGGGCGATGGACTTGGTCACGCGGGTGCGCGTGTCGGCGGTGCTGGGCAGCACGCTGGACGCGCCGGGGACGAGAAGAACGTCGTCGAAGGTTAAGGCCTCGCGAATCTCCATGGGGCAGCTCCTTGGGAGGGGATCGGTTGGCACGTCCCTATTGCATGGATGCGCGGGAGGGGAAAGCCCCCCTCTTCACGGCGGTCGTGGCCGGGCAGGCACAGCTCTCCCGGGCTCGGCGCCGGTGGCCGAGGAGGCTTTGGCGTATTTGGAAAGAGAAGAAGCGCATGCTGCGGGAATGACCGGACGCCTCGCGCGGGCGGTTGCGATTCTGCGGGGCGCGGCGCAGGCTGGCGCGATCACAGGCGACAAGGAGCGCGGCGCATGGCGCATGGCTATCAGACGGGGCGGCTGAACCTGCCCTTCACCGGGATCTGCACCTTTGCCAAGAAGCCCCATGTGCAGGACTGGAGCGCGCTGGAGGCGGATGTGGCGGTGCTGGGCGCGCCCTTCGATGCAGGCACGCAGTGGCGGGCGGGCGCGCGGTTCGGACCGCGCTCGGTGCGCGAGGCTTCGACGCTGTTTTCCTTCGGCCACGCAGGCGCTTACGATCACGAGGACGATGTCACCTATCTCGGCCCGGAGGTGCGGATCGTCGATATGGGCGACGCGGATATCGTGCATACCGACACGCTGGCGAGCCATGCCAATATCCGCGCCGGCGTGGAGGCGGCGCTGAAGGCCGGCGCGCTGCCAGTGGTGATCGGCGGCGATCACTCGGTGAACATCCCCTGTATCGAGGCCTATGAGGGGCGCGCGCCGTTCCACGTCCTCCAGATCGATGCGCATCTGGATTTTGTCGACGAGCGTCACGGGGTGACGCGCGGCCATGGCAACCCGATGCGGCGGGCGGCGGAGAAACCCTGGGTCTCGGGGCTGACACAGGTGGGGATCCGCAATGTCAGCTCCACCGCGAAGGAGGGCTATGACGACGCACGGGCGATGGGCTCGGATATTCTGTCGGTGCGCCAGGCGCGCGGGCTGGGTGCGGCGGGCGTGGCAGCGCGGGTGCCGAAGGGCGCTCCGGTCTATCTCACCATAGATATCGACGGGTTCTGCCCCTCGATCGCGCCGGGCACCGGCACGCCGTCGCATGGCGGGTTTCTCTATTACGAGGTGCTGGAGATCCTCCAGATCGTCGCGCGAGAGCATGAGATCGTCGGCGTGGATCTGGTGGAGGTGGCGCCGGATTACGACCCGACGGGATCGACCGCGATCCTGGCGGCGCAACTGCTTATGAACCTGCTGGGGTTTGTCTTTCACGCGCGCGGACTGTGACGCCCCTGCGCGGCGCTCGTAGGCTCAGACCTTGCGCAGCGCCAGCACCGCGTTCAGGCCGCCAAAGGCGAAGGCATTGGACAGCACCGCCGAAACATCCGCCTCGCGCGCCTCGTTCGGCACCACGTCGAGCGCGCATTCCGGGTCGGGCTCTTCATAGCCGATGGTGGGCGCGATCACCCCCTCGCGCAACGCCATGATGCAAGCGAGCAGCTCCACAGCCCCGGTGCCGCCGATGCAGTGCCCGTGCATCGCCTTGGTCGACGAGATCATCAGCCGGTCGGCCTGCGGCCCCATCGCATCGGCCACCGCGGCGCATTCGGTCTTGTCATTCGCCGCCGTGCCGGTGCCATGAGCGTTGATATAACCCACCTCTTCGCGCGCGAGTTTGCCGTCGCGCAGCGCGCCGGTGATCGCCCGCGCAGCCCCCTGTTTCGACGGCATGACGATGTCGGAGGCGTCGGAGGTCATGGCAAAGCCCACCACCTCGGCAAGGATCTCGGCGCCGCGTGCACGGGCATGCTCGTATTCCTCGAACACATAGACGCCCGCCCCCTCGCCCTGCACCATGCCGTTGCGGTTGGCCGAGAACGGGCGGCAGGCGTCCTTGGACATCACCCGCAGCCCTTCCCAGGCCTTCACCCCGCCGAAACACAGCATGGATTCCGAACCGCCGGTGATCATCACCGAACAGCTGCCCGAACGCACCATCTGGAAGGCGAGCCCCATGGCGTGGTTCGAGCTGGCGCAGGCGGTCGCTACCGTGAAGGTGGGCCCGCGCAGGTTCATCTCCATGCTCACATGGGAGGCGGCAGCGTTGTTCATCAGCTTCGGCACAACGAAGGGGTGAACGCGGTTCTTCCCCTCCTCATAGACCGAGCGGTAATTCTCGTCCTGCGTGGTCAGCCCGCCGCCGGAGGTGCCCAGCACCACGCCCGAGCAATCCGCCAGATCACCGTGAAAGCTGAGGCCCGATTGCGCGATGGCCTCGCGCGCGGCGATCAGCGCGAATTGCGTGAAACGGTCGTAAAGAGCAAGTTGCTGGCGGTTGAAGGCCGCCTCGGGCTCATAGCCCTTGACCTGCCCGCCGATGCGGATGGAGAGCCGCTCCACATCGCGGAATTCCAGCTCGGAGATGCCGCAACGGCCCTCGCGCATCGCCTCCAGCGTCGCCGGCACGTCGCGCCCCAGCGCGTTGACCGTGCCCGCGCCGGTGATGACGACCCGTTTCACTTGGCCTGCTCGGCGATGAGCTTTTCGATCCCGGCGACGATGGTGGCCACCGAGGAGATGTCGAAATCGCTCTGCTCGGGTTCGTTGGCGTTGAACGGCACCGAGATGTCAAAGGCTTCCTCGATGGCAAAGATGCTCTCCACCAGGCCGAGACTGTCGATGCCCAGATCCTCCAGCGTGCTGTCCATCGTCACATCCGATGGTTCCAGAACGGCCTGTTCGGCGATAATCGCGATCACCCGGTCCTTCACACTCATGGCGGCGCTCCCTATTCGTCGCTCGATGCAGGGCCCGTCTACTCATTCCCCGCGAGCTTGGAAACCGCTTTCTTCAGCTCCGCGACATCGCGGAAGAGACGCGGCAGACGGCGCAGACCCTTGTAGCTTTCCACATGGCTGTCCATCTTGGTCGCCGGGTAGCCCAGCATCGCCCGCCCCGCCGGCACATTGGCCATCAGCATGGTGCCGGCACCGGTGATGACGTTGTCGCCGACAAAGATATTGTCGACCACGCCGGTCTGCCCGCCCAGCACCACGTTGTTGCCGAGCCGGGTCGAACCCGCGATGCCCACCTGACCGCAGAGCAGGCAGTTTTCGCCCACCACAACGTTGTGGCCGACCTGCACGAGATTGTCGATCTTGGTGCCGGAGCCGACCCTCGTGTCGCGCACGGTGCCACGGTCGATACAGGCGTTGGCCCCTACCTCCACATCGTCGCCGACCGTGATCCCACCCAGCGAATGGATACGCGCCCAGACCTGCGCCTGCGCGTCGCCTTCCTTCCCCAGCGTCTCGCGCACCTTCTCGACGCCGGAGGGCTCGGGCGTGACAAAGGAAAACCCGTCGCCCCCCAGCACCGCACCCGGCTGCGCGATGAAGCGCGCGCCGATGGTGACGCGGGCGCCGATGGTGACGCCGGAATGCAGCAGCGCGCCCTCGCCCAGCACGCTGTCCCAGCCGATATGGCATTGCGGCCCGATCACCGAGCCCGCGCCGATCCGCACCCCGGCGCCGATCACCGTGAAGGGGCCGACAGAGACCCCCTCGCCCAGCTCGGCGGAGGGGTCGATCACGGCCGAGGGGTGAATACCCGCCGCATAGCCGGCGCCCGGGTCCATCATCGCCGAGAGGCCGGAAAGCGCGTGCCGGGGACGCTTGGCGAGAATCGCGGCGCGCAGCCCGTAGCTCTGCCAGTCGGCACCGTCCCAAAGCATGGCGGCGCGCGCCTGCCCCTGCCCGATTTGTGCGGCGAAATCCGGCTTCATCGCCAGTGCCAGCTGCTCCGGCGCCGCCAAGGCGGGCTCGGCCACGCCGCTCACGCGAAGATCGGTCTCGCCCTGCGCCTCCAGCCCGAGCGCTGCGGCGATGTCTGCGATGCTGTGCGACATGAAAGCCTCCGGGATCGTTCCCGGTAGGACTTAACTCTGCGGAGCTGCCAGCGCCACCCCTGCGGCAGAAAGCGCATTCCAGAGCTTGGCGTCGCGTCCGTACATGTCGTCGCGGTAATTCACCTTGCCCTTCGGCTGGGTAAAGGCGGTTCGGTAGATCAGATGCACCGGTACGGGTTCGTCGAGATTTACCCGGCTTTCGCTGCCGGTCCGCAGCCGCGCCTGAAAGAAGCCCACCGGATCGTCGGTCTGCCGCGCCAGCAACGCATAGGCGAAATCCTGAGGATCTCCGAGCCGGACGCAGCCATGCGAATAGGTCCGCTGCGTGCGATCGAACAGGCTTTTCGACGGCGTATCATGCAGATAGATATTGTACTTGTTGGGAAACATGAACTTCACCTGCCCCAGCGCATTGCGCGGCCCGGGCGGCTGACGCATGGCAAAGGGGAAGCTCGCGGCGGTGTATTGCGAGAATCCCCGGCCGCGATTGACCCGGCGCCCCCGGCTGTCGGTGATCTCCAGATGCCCCACGGCACCGGGGTTGCGGCGCAGCAGCGGCAGGTATTCGTTCACGATGATCGAGCGCGGCACATACCAGGACGGGTTGATCACCATGAATTCCATCACGTCGGAAAACTCCGGCGTGCGGCGGTCGGGATCCTGATGGCCGATCACCGAGCGGGTCTCGAAGCTGACCTTGCCGTCATCGATGATGCGGGCGTGGAAATCGGTAAGGTTGACGAGGACATGCCGCTGGCCCAACCCGTCGGGCAGGTTCATCCAGCGCTCGCGCTCCATCGCGACGATGACCGATTTCAGTCGTTCCTCGGGACCGATATTGATGCTGGTGAGGGTCGAGGCACCGGCAACGCCGTCGGTTTCGAGCCCGTGATCCTCCTGAAAGGCCGTCACAGCCGCACGCAGCGGTTCGTCATAGCTGGCCGAGAGCGTGGGCGCGAGATAGCCCATCGCCACCAGCCGGTCGCGCAGCGCCACGACCGGAGCGCCGCTCTGCCCCGGCTCGATCTTGCCGGCACGGATCGCCGGGCCCCAGCCGCCACGGGCGATGCTCCGTTGCAGCACCATCTTTTCCCGCATCAGCCGGGCGTATTCCGGGCTCTGCGGCGCCAGATCGCGCAGCACCGCACGCGGCTCGCCAGCAGCCAGACGCTCGAGCAGCACCTGCGAAGACAGCCGTTGCGGCGGGCGCTTGATGCCGGAATCGACCCGGCGCCCGTCGAGCAGGCCGCCATTCAGGTCGTGAGCGAATTGCAGATAGGCACGGCTCAGCGCCACCTCCGCGAGGCCGCGCGCCCGGTCGCCGCGCACCGTCCGCAGCTTGGTCATAAGCCCGTCCACGTCGTAGCGCTGCGTCGGAAGCCCGTGCAGATCGGCGAGCGACAGCGCCTCGATCAGCGCCGCGCGGCGCTCGGTCGCTTTGGCATCGGCAGAGGTCCAGAGCGGTTCGAATCCCCGCGCGCGGTAGAACGCAGCCAGCCCCTCGTCTTCGGAAAGCGACTCGGCCACCGCCTGCTTGTAAGCGGTCAGCGACAGCGTTTGCGCTGACGCGCCGCCGGGCACCGCCGCCGTCATCCAGCCGGCGGCAAGCGCCACCGCCAACCCGGCCTTGATCCCCGTTGCGAACTGCCTGCGCGAATATGTCATACCTATCCCCGAAAATACCGTTTTAAGAGCCAAACTATTCTTGTTCGTCAAATGCCTAGACTGTCTACTCACTTTTCCGCCAAATGCAAAGTTTCCCGCCGCGCGCGGCGGTGCTGCATCGCCGCGTGACGCTCGGCGCAAACGCGCCACAGGTCGCTGGAGATTTGCGCAGGAATTCGCCGAAACCTCTTGATAGTTACGATTCGTCCTAAAAGCGCCTTTCGGCACGATTCGAGTTGTGGCATATACTAAGTGCATCTGGGGAAAGATGGCAGGGTCGTCCAACGAGGCGGCGCAACAGGTACAGCGACTAACGGGACAGGCGCTTTCATATGACAGAACAAACTGCAGGCGGCCTCACGCGCCGCGGCCTTCTTGGCGCATTCGCAGCCACACTCGTCACAGCAGCTCCGACTTACGGCAATGCCGCAGGCTTCCTGCGCGGCGCTGGCGATATCCGACGGATCAAGATGTATTCTTCCCGCACCGGCGAGAAGCTCGATATGATCTATTGGATCGAGGGTGAGTACATTCGCGAATCCCTCAAAGAAATCAACTATTTCATGCGCGATTGGCGCACCAATGATATCAAGAACATCGACGCCCGCACCGTCGATATCATGACCGCCGCGCACAATCTTATGGACTGCTCAGAGCCCTATATGCTGATCTCGGGCTATCGCTCGCCCAAAACCAACGCAATGCTGCGCGCCCGCAGCTCAGGCGTGGCAAAAAATTCCCGCCACCTGCGCGGTGAGGCGGCCGATCTGCATCTCAACTCGCGCTCCGTCAACCAGATGGCCCGGGCCGCACAAGCCTGTCGCGCCGGTGGCGTCGGTCGCTACACCAGTTCGAGCTTCGTTCACATGGATTGCGGGCCGGTTCGCAGCTGGGGAAGCTAAAGTCCGGCCTTCTTGTTCCAACATCCTATCACAGAACGCTCCGAAAGGCGTCCGGTTCCGGGCGCCTTTGGTTTTTTTGATGGGAAGAGCATTTGAGTGGAAGAGTGATCGGATCCGGCCGGCGCCACGCGTTACGGCCGGACAGGCCTCAGCCCATGCGGCGCAAGTAGGTCCAGGTCGGCACCTTGGCGTTGCGCGCCACCGAAAACGCCTCGGCATCGCCGATATATTCGAAACCGCAATTCGTCAGCACCCGCGCCGAGGCCGGGTTGTCCTGAAACACGCTCGCGAACATCGTGGCCGAGCCGTAGGGGTTCGCCTCGACCAGCGCGCGCAGCGCCTCCGAGGCAAGCCCGGTGTTCCAGTAAGGCGGCGCGACCCAGTAGCCGATTTCGCTCTGGTTGCGATCCATCCGCTCCAGCGAGATCACCCCCATCACCTCGGCCCCGTCATGCGCCGAGGCATCCATCGCCCAGACCTCTTCGCTGCGCTTGGGATCGGCGGCACGCGCAATATAGGCCTCGGTCGCGCCCGGCGGCAGTGGATGCGGAATGGCCGTGGTCATGCGCGCGACACGCACATCGCCGCTGTAATGCGCGAGCAGCCCGGCATCGGAGCGGCGCAGTGGCCGCAGCGAAAACCGCTCGGTAACAATCACCGGCGGCGGCGCAGAAGGTTCCGGCGCGGCGGCCGGCGGTTGCTTCATCTGGTCGAGAATCATGTGCACGCTCCTCTTATGCACTTACTCGGATGGATCGGCTCCACTCCCCCTGAAACGCCGAAGGGGACCGGCTTTTCGCCGATCCCCCATGTTTCGCATCTTGCGAGGTCGGCTTATTCAGCAGCCTCCGCCGCCGGAAGCACGGATACGAAGGTGCGGCCCTTCAGGCCCTTGTGGAAGGTCACGGAACCGGTATCGGTCGCAAAGATCGTGTGATCCTTGCCCATGCCCACGCCCTCGCCCGGCCAGAACTTGGTGCCGCGCTGACGGATGATGATGTTGCCCGGGATGGCCGCCTGGCCACCGTAGAGTTTCACGCCAAGACGGCGACCTGCGGAGTCGCGGCCGTTACGGGACGAACCGCCTGCTTTTTTATGTGCCATGGGTCAGTCTCCTTTGTCTCAGTTACCGGCCAGGTCTTTGGCCTGGTCGATCCAGCCTTCGCGCTCGATACGGCCCTTGAAGGACAGTTTCTCGTCCATCTCGGCAATATCGGCTTCGGTCCAGGCGGCGATCTGCGCAAAGCTGGTCACACCGGCCTCGTGCAGTTTTTTCTCGAGCGCCGGGCCCACGCCCGACAGTTTCTTGAGATCGTCGGCGCCGGCAGCGGCGGTCGTGGCTTTCGCCTTCGGAGCAGCAGCGGCAGCGGCGGGAACGGAGCCCGCGCCGGCAGCGGCCTTGACGCCGGTGGCGTCGGCGCCCGAGGCGAGGATCTCGGTCACGCGCAGCAGGGTCAGCTGCTGGCGATGGCCCTTGGTACGCTGCGAGCTGTGCTTGCGGCGACGCTTGACGAAGTTGATGACCTTGTCACCCTTGATCTGGTCGATCACCTCGGCCTGCACGGCGGCACCTGCCACCAGCGGCGCACCCACGGTAACGCTGTCGCCACCGAGCATGAGGATATCGTTGAACTGAACGGTTTCACCCGCGTCTGCGGCCAGCTTCTCCACGCGGAGCGTATCGCCCGCCTGGACTTTGTACTGTTTGCCGCCGGTTTTCATCACCGCGAACATCTGCGTCTTCCTTCGTTTCCCGCGTCCTGTGGCGCCCTTTCGGGGCTTTCCTGGGCCCTGTGCCCGCCTCGGACAGCGCGCCCTTTCGGGGCTGTCGTTGATATATGAATCGAAATCGGGGCCGCAATAGCCCCGTTACGAGCCGCGCTTATCGGAGGATCGCCGCCATTTGTCAACCGGAGCTTTAGACGGCGCTACAATTCCTGCGCCATCATCTGCTCCGCGGAGGCGAGCCCCAGAGCATAAGAGATCTCGTCATACATGGCGTTGAACCCGGCAAAGAGCGCGCGGTTCATCGCCCTGCCCTCCGGGCTCACCGACAGCGCCACATAGGTTTCGAGATCTTCCTGCGCCACCGGCCCGAGGGCCATCAGCAGAAACCCGTAGAGCCATTCGCGGGTGTCGGCGCGGGTCTCGGCCTCCTGCGACCAGACCTCGGTGAGAATCTCGCGCTCGGTCATCTCCAGCGCGCCGCCATTGGTCAGCCCGAGATAGAACTGATAGCTGGCATTGAGCGCCCCGACCACATTGGCCTCGACAAGATCGTTTTCCTGCACGAATTCCGTGATCATGGCGAGCCGCGGATCGGAGGAGCCGTCAAGGCCGCGGAACGCCTCGCGCGCGGCGGCTTCCACATCGTCATCGACCATCGCCCGGCGCGCCGAAAGCTCGACCTCGACGATACGGCTGCCGGTCTCGCCGGTGAAGAAGTTCAGCAGCGGTGTGGCATCGGTCTCACCGAAGCTTTCGGCGAACTGCGAGCGCACGATGTCTTCCATGACATCGGTGTCGTAGATCGTCGAAACCGACTCCTCCCAAGCCGGCGTCACGCCGCCGGGCAGCAGGTCGGCGGCCATTTCGCGCCCGTAATCCATGCCCTCCTCACGCATGATCTGCACGATTTTCGGCAGGCCGAGTGCATCGAGCAATGCAGCCGCCGGGTTTTCCGGATCGGCGGCGGCGGGCCAGGCCACAAGAGCGGCGGCGAGGAAGGCAGCGACAAAGCGCAAGAACATATGAGAGATTCTCCGGGTCTCTGGTCTCGCGCAGACTAGGCGCGATGCTACGTTTTTCCAAGGGCGCAGCGGGTCCGGTACGCAGCACGGCGGGTTGTGACACAATCGGGGAAATTTCCCTGTTGCACCGCCCCGCGCATCCCGCTAAACGGCCCTCCACGACCCCCGCGGAGAGGTGCCGGAGTGGTCGAACGGGGCGGTCTCGAAAACCGTTGACCCTTCACGGGGTCCCAGGGTTCGAATCCCTGTCTCTCCGCCATTTACCCCTGATTTCATGGGTAAAAGCGATTTCCCGATATGGCTATACCGACCTCCCACCTGTCCAGGCGTGGGGTATTGCATCGCGACGACCGATCTCACCGATCATACCGGAGAACGCGTTCTGCCAAACGCCAAAGACCCCGCGAGGCGGGGCCTAAATTTCAGGCAAACGTGATTTTCCGTCGCGGCGAACCGCTCAGAGCTCGACGTTCGTGCGCGCGGTCTCGGCGGATTGCGCCGCAGTGGCATGTGCCGCCGCGTAGCTCTCGGCACCGCGCCGCATGCGCGTGGCCAAATCGCCCTCCTCGCCACCGCGTTCGAGCTGCGTAACGATCAGCGAGGACAAAAACGCCTGCTGCGCGGCAATCGCCTGAGCGCGCGCGTCGGACGATGCCGGCTCCCGGCTCTCTGGCGTTTCAACCAGGACAGAGGACGACGCGGCCGGTGTCTCGGGCGCGGGACGCGCCGATGTGGCGGTGCTCTCTTCGCTCGCGGCAACCGGCGGCGTTTCGGGCTCCTGAGAGTTGGCCGGGGGCGTTTCAGCACTTGCGCCGGGCGCCTGGGTTTCTTCGCTCTCCGTGGACGTGCCGCTGCTCTGGGTCGAGCCGCCGCCGGAGGATGTACCCCATCCGCTGAACCCGCCCGTGATCAAACCTATCATCAAGATGAACCTTTCCTTATGGACGGCCCCTTTTCGTTAAAGATGAAGGAAAAAATACGGCACACCCGGGGAGTCTCCGCGGCAATCACGGCACCGGTCGGGCCGGCAACCCACGAGAAAGACCGGCAATTTCAACCTCTAGGCGTATGAGACGCGCAACCAAGCGCAAAACACGAGAGCCGGGTGACCGGCTCAGCGCTCGGAAAGCCCGTCGCGCAGCACCCCCAGCACCGCCTCGCGCGGCACGTCAGAGGTCACGAAGGCCTCACCGATACCGCGCGCCAAGATAAAGCGGATCGCGCCATCGACCACCTTCTTGTCCTGCCCCATGAGGTCGAGCAGCGCCTCGGCGCCGGGCAGATCGCCGGGAATGTCGGCGAGATCGGCCTTCATGCCCATCTCGCGCAGATGCGCGCGCAGCCGCGAGGGGTCTTCCTGCGCACAGAGCCCCAGCCGCGACGACAGCTCGAAGGCCAGCGCGCAGCCGATGGCCACCCCCTCGCCATGCAACAGGCGGTCGGAATAGCCGGTCGCGGCCTCCAGCGCGTGACAGAAGGTGTGGCCGAGGTTCAGCAGCGCGCGGTCGCCCTGCTCGGTCTCGTCGCGCACCACGATCTCGGCCTTCATCTCGACCGAGCGCTTGACCGCATAGGACAGCGCCGCGCGGTCGCGCGTCGCCACGGCGCCGGCATTGGCCTCCAGCCAGTCGAAGAACGCCGCATCGCCCAGCAGCCCGTATTTCACAACCTCGCCATAGCCCGCGCGAAAATCGCGGTCGGTCAGCGTGTCGAGCACGCCGATATCGGCGAGCACCAGCGAGGGCTGGTGAAAGGCGCCAACGAGGTTCTTGCCGGCGGGAGAGTTGATCCCGGTCTTGCCGCCGACCGAGCTGTCGACCTGCGCCAGAAGCGAGGTCGGCACCTGCACGAAGCGCACGCCGCGCCGCAGGATCGCGGCGGCAAAGCCCACCAGATCGCCGATCACCCCGCCGCCGAGCGCGACCACCACGTCGCGGCGTTCGACCTTCTGCGCCAGCAGCCATTCGACCACATGCTCCAGCTCGCGCCAGCATTTCGTGGCCTCGCCGGGCGGCAGTTGCAGCGCCTCCGACGCGATGCCCTCTGCCGCCAGCGCCGCCTGGAAGGCCTCCAGATGTGCGGCGGCCACGGTGGAATCGCTCACCACCGCCACACGCTTGCGGCGCAGCAGCGGCGCGATCTCGGCCCCGGCCCCGGCCAGCAGCCCCGCGCCGATGCGCACATCGTAAGCCCGCTCTCCCAGCGCCACATGCACCGTTTCGGTCATTCGCTCAGTCCTCTGTCAAAACGTCCGGGCGTGTCTTCAGCGCCGCGATCACCCGTGCCGCCATCGTGTCGACGGCAATCCCCTGTTCGGATTTCACCGAAAGATCCGACAGCGCATAGACCGGCACGCGCTGCGCATAGATCTCGCGCAGGGTGGCCTTCGGATCGGCGGTGCGCAGCAGCGGGCGGGTGTTCTTGTGCTTCACCCGGTTCCACAGCACCGGCAGCTCGGCATCGAGCCAGACCGCCACGCCGCGCTCGGTGATCATCGCGCGATTCTGCGGACGCATATAGGCGCCGCCGCCGGTCGAGAGCACCGCAGGCGCGCCGTCAAGCAGCCGCGCGATCACCTGGCTTTCCTTCTGGCGAAAGAACGGCTCGCCGTCGCGGGCAAAGATCTCGGCGATGCTCATGTTGGCGGCCCGCTCGATCTCGGCATCCGAATCGCGGAACGGCACGCGGAGGGCGGCGGCAAGCGCCCGTCCCACGGCGGTTTTGCCCGCGCCCATCATGCCCACCATCACCACGGTCTTCTTGAGCTTCAACGCCTGCACGCTTGTATCTCGGCCATCCATCGCCAATTCTGCTTTCCGGGGCCGTGAATGACGTGAGTTTGCCGAAAAGGCTAGGTATAAGTTCTGAAAAACACATGAGGCAGGACACACGACCGTATGGGACGTATCATCAAATGGCTGTTCATCCTTCTGATCCTGGGCGGGATCGCGCTGGTGGGCTATGCCTATCTGGGGCCGTTCTTCGGCGCCGACTTCTCTCCGCCCCAGACAGAGATTCGCGAGCCCGTGGAGCTCGATGCGCAATAGAGCCGCCCTTCTCGCCTGTCTGAGCCTCGCCGCCGCGCCGCTTTCGGCGCAGGCGCCGATGTCGGCGATCGACTGGCTGAACGCCGGCAACAGCACCAATGCGCCCGCCGTGCTGCGGCCGCTGCCCGATCGCGGCAGCGGCACGGCATTGCCGCGTCGCGTCGAGCCGCCGGTGGCCAGTTCCGGCGCCAGCCCCGAGGTCGAGGTCATGCCGCTTGGCGCGCCCTCCGCCGAGGCGGTGGGGCTGCTGCCGATGTCGGCCACGGGCCTGCCGCGCAGCCTCTGGTCGGCCAGCGAGGCGCGGCGGCTGGTGCCGCTGATCGGCGAGGTGGATCCGGCGGTGCCGGCGCTTTCGGCGCTGCTCTTCACGCTGCTGCTGGCCGAGGCCGACGCGCCGCGCGGCGCGGGCGGCGGCGCACCACTGCTCACCGCGCGGCTCGACCGGCTGCTCGCCGAGGGCGCCGTCGATCCGGCGCTGGCGCTGCTCGACCGGGCCGGCCCCGCCACCAGCCCGGCGCTTTTCGCGCGCTGGTTCGACCTGTCGCTGCTGGCCGGCACGTCCGAGGCCCCCTGCCAGGCGCTGCAACGGCAGCCGGAGCTCTCCGACGATCTCGCCACGCGAATCTATTGCGACGCCCGCCAGGGCAGCTGGGATCACGCGGTGACCGTTCTGGGCACCGCCCGCGCGCTGGGGCAGCTCGACGCGCGCGACACCGAGCTGCTGAGCCGGTTTCTCGACCCCGCACTGGCCGATGGCGCGCGCCCGGTGCCGGTGCCGCCGCGCCCGACGCCACTGCAATTCCGGCTCTTCGAGGCGGTGGGCGAGGCGCTG
Source organism: Salipiger abyssi (assembly GCF_017311415.1). Classification (GTDB taxonomy): domain Bacteria; phylum Pseudomonadota; class Alphaproteobacteria; order Rhodobacterales; family Rhodobacteraceae; genus Salipiger; species Salipiger abyssi_A. The sequence continues at coordinate 277,093 of NZ_JAEKIS010000002.1, forward strand.
CCCACCCAGCCCCTGCCCCGCGCTTTCGCCGCCGCCGATCTTTCCGGCATGAGCGGCTGGCGCGCGCAACTCCTTGCCGCCGAACGGCTTGCGCAGCGCGGCGCGCTGTCGGAAAACCGGCTGCTGGGGATCTATTCCGACCGCAAACCCGCCGCCTCGGGCGGTGTCTGGGACAGGGTCGCGGCGGTGCAGGCGCTGGAATCCGCGCTGGACAGCGGTCGTGCCGATCTCGCCGGGCCGGCACTGCTCAAGGCCTGGCCGCAGATGCGCAGCGCCGGCCTGCTGGTGCCGCTGGCCAAGCTCTTCGGCGACCGGCTCTCGGGGCTTGCGCTCGACGGGCGCGCCGCCGCGCTGGCACGGCGCGCGGCACTGCTTTCCGACGAATACGAGGTCGCGGCGCGCGAGATGACCGCGCCCACCGGCCTGATGGGCACGGTTGCCGCCATTGCCCAGGGCGAGGCCCCCGCGAGCCTGCCCATCCCCGCACGGCAGCAGGCCGTGGCGCGTGCCTGGTCCGATGCCACGCCGCCGCCGACGCTGGCCGAGATGCTGCGCGAGGGCCGGCTCGGCGAGGCGATCCTTCACGCCATCGCGCTGTTTTCGGACGGCGCCGAGGGCAACCATGCGGATCTCACCGACGCGCTGGCGACGCTGCGCGCCGTGGGACTGCAGGACACCGCCCGGCGCGCAGCGATCCAGCTGCTGATTCTCGACGACGAGGGGGCGCTGCGATGAGCGATCGCAACTGGATCAGCGGGTTTCTCGAGGCGCAGGCCGCCGAGCGGGGTGCCGCCGACAACACCACCGCCGCCTACGCCCGCGATCTCGCCGATTTCTCCGGCTGGCTGGCGGCGCGCGGGCAAGGGCTCGACACCGCGCAGCGCCACGATGTGGAGGATTACCTGGTGCATTGCGAGGCGCAGGGGCTGGCGGTCTCCACCCGGGCGCGCAGGCTCTCGTCGATCAAGCAGCTCTACCGTTTCACCTTCGAGGAGGGGCTGCGCGCGGACAATCCGGCCGTGCAGATCGCCGGGCCCGGCAAATCCAAGCGCCTGCCCAAGACGCTCTCCATTGAAGAGGTCGACCGGCTGCTCGCCGCCGCCGAGACGCATGGCCGCAACGCCGATGACCGGCTGCGCAATGCCTGCCTGATGCAGCTGCTCTACGCCACGGGCATGCGGGTGAGCGAGCTGGTCACCCTGCCCGTCTCGGCGGCGCGCGGCGATCCGCGCATGCTGCTCATTCGCGGCAAGGGCGGCAAGGAGCGCATGGTGCCGCTGTCGCCGCCGGCACGCGAGGCGCTGGCCAACTGGCTCGCCCGCCGCGACGCGCTGGACGAGATGGGCCGCGCCAGGGGCAAGCCGGCCTCACCGCATCTCTTCCCCTCGCGCGGCAAGGCGGGGCATCTGACGCGCCACGCCTTCTATTTGCTGATCAAGGACATCGCCGTCTCCGCCGGGGTCTCGCCCGCCAAGGTCACGCCGCACACGCTGCGCCACGCCTTCGCCACGCATCTGTTGCAGAACGGCGCCGATCTGCGGGCGATCCAGACCTTCCTCGGCCATGCGGATGTGGCCACGACCGAGATCTACACCCATGTGCTGGAGGAGCGGCTGAAGGAGCTGGTGCTCGATCACCACCCGATGGCCCGCGACTGAACCGCGCAGCAAATTCCTTCGAAGGAATTTGCAAAAGTTTTCGAAAACTTTTGCCGCACCGTCCCGCCGTGACGCCCCGGGGCGGAGCGCGCCCTTGATCCCGGACGGCCCCGCCCCCATAACCACCGGGACCGTCAGAAAAAACACGAGCACCATGGACGCGACCACCGCCGCCACCGACGCAACCCTCTGGATCACCGCCGGCGCCATTCTGGTGCTGATCCTCCTCTCCGCCTTCTTCTCGGGCTCGGAGACCGCGCTCACCGCCGCCTCGCGCGGCAAGCTGCGCGCCGCTCAGGATCGCGGCTCCAAGGGTGCCGATACCGCGCTCAGGATCACCGAGGACAATGAGCGACTGATCGGCTCGGTGCTGCTCGGCAACAACCTGGTCAATATCCTCGCCACCTCGCTGGCCACCGCGCTCTTCACCTCGCTCTTCGGCGACAGCGGCGTGGCGCTGGCGACGCTGATCATGACGCTGCTGGTGCTGATCTTTGCCGAGGTGCTGCCCAAGACCTACGCCATCACCAATCCCGAGCTCGCCGCCAGCCGCGTCTCGGGTCCGATCTCAATGGTGATTCTGGTGTTCTCGCCCGTCGTGGCCGCCATCCGGGCCTTCGTGCGGCTGATGCTGCGCATTTTCGGCGTGCAGACCGATCCGGACAGTCAGATCCTCGCGGTGCGCGAGGAGATCGCCGGAGCGCTGCAACTGGGCCATTCCGAGGGCGTGGTCGAGAAGGAAGACCGCGACCGCATCCTCGGCGCGCTCGATCTGGCCCAACGCACGGTCGAAGAAATCATGCTGCATCGCTCGAATATCGAGATGATCGACGCGGCAAACAGCCCCCGCGCGATCCTCCAGCAATGTCTGGAGAGCAACCACACCCGCCTGCCGATCTTCCGCGACGATCCCGAGAACATCATCGGCGTCGCCCATGCCAAGGATCTCATGCGCGCCATGTACGAGACCATGGCCAAGGCCGGCGACCGCGGCTTCGAGGCGCTGGACGATTTCCGCATCGCCGATGTGATGATGAAGCCCTATTTTGTGCCCGACACCACCACGCTGGCCGATCAGATGCGCAATTTTCTGCGCAAACACACGCATTTCGCGCTGGTGGTCGACGAGTATGGCTCGCTCGAAGGGCTGCTGACGCTGGAGGACATCCTCGAAGAGATCGTCGGCGAGATCACCGACGAGCACGACCCGGATGCGGAACATCAGGTCAAGGCGGGCGACGATGGCTGGTACTGGCTCGACGGCGCCATGACAATCCGCGACCTCAACCGCGCCACCGACTGGTCGCTGCCCGACGACGAGGCCAACACCATCGCCGGGCTGGTGATTCACGAGGCGCAGATGATCCCCACCCCGGGCCAGCGCTTCAGCTTCCACGGCTTCCGCTTCGAGGTCATGGAGCGCGAACACAACCGGATCACCAAGCTGCGGGTACGGCCTCTGACTCCGGTCGCGGCCTGAGGGCGGGCAGCGCGATCAGCCGTCGCAGGCACAGCCCGCGCCCTTGCGGCAGTTTTTGTCGCGGCTGATGCAGCTGTCGCCGCAGGCCTTGCCCTTGCGGCAGATCTTGCAGCAGGCGGCGAGCAGCGGCTTGCCGGTGCCAAGCATCTCGATCCGCTGCGACAGGCTCGGCTGGGGCAGCGCAGCGGAGGCCAGCGGCGACAGCGCAAGTGCCGCCGAAACAAGCAGGGACGTGATCGTCGAGATCATGTTTGCGCCTTTTCACGCCAGGTTTTCGTGAAATATTAACAAATATTAACAGCGCTTACGAACAAGTTTACAAAATCTATACCAAAAAACACGTACAGGTTGCCGGAACTCGGATATAAGGGCCGCCATGGGAGGAATCGCTGTTCTGATTCCCGCCGCCGGTGCGAGTCGCCGTATGCGCGGGACCGATAAGCTGCTGATGGATGTCGGGGGCCAACCGCTCCTGCGTCGTCAGGCAGAGGCGGCGCTTGTCGCCGCAGATCATGTCGTTGTGGCCCTGCCGGGCCACGACCATCCCCGCGCCAAGGCCCTGAGCGGCCTGCCGGTGCAGGTTGTCGAAGTTCCCGATGCCGATCTGGGTATGTCCTCCGCGCTGCGGCGCGGTGTCAGTCTGCTGCCGCCCGGCATCGACGCGGTGATGATCCTGCCGGCCGACATGCCGGACATCACCACCGCCGATCTGAGGCGCGTCATCGCCGCGTTCCGCACGGTACCGCGCCCGACGATCCAACAGGCCACCGCCGAGGATGGCACGCCGGGTCACCCGGTGCTATTCCCCGCCGACTGCTTCTCTGCACTGCTGGCGCTTAGCGGCGATATGGGGGCCAAGGCGGTGCTGCTGGCCAATGCGCATCGGGTCCGTTACGTGCCGCTGCCCGGACGCGGGGCGCTCACCGATCTCGATACGCCCGAGGCGTGGCGCGACTGGGAGGCGACGCGGGCGGCGGTCTGACCCGATCGGCACCGGCATGCGAACGGTGGGCAGGAATTGCCCAACCGGTACGTCCTATTCCGGCGCTCTGATCAGGATGGCGCGGAAATCGTTCACATTCGTCCCGGTTGGACCGGGTACGAAGAGCGCGCTCACGCGGTCGAAGGCGCTCCAGGCGTCGTTGCGCGAAAGCGCCGTCATCGCATCATCGCCGGTGTCGCGCAGCCGCGCAGCCGTACCGGCATCAGCAAAGGCCCCGGCATTGTCCTCGGACCCGTCGATCCCGTCGGTATCGGCGGCCAGCGCGTGCACGCCCGCCACCCCGTCGATCGCATGGGCGAAGGCCAGCAGAAACTCGGTATTGCGCCCGCCGCGCCCGCCTTCGCCGCGCAGCGTCACCGTGGTCTCGCCGCCCGAGAGCAGTACTACCGGCGGCGCAAAGGGCCGACCCCGTGCCGCCACCTCGCGGGCAATGGCCGCATGCACGAGCCCCACGTCGCGCGCCTCGCCCTCGACCGAATCCGACAGGATCGCCGCCGGCACCCCCGCCGCTTCGGCCTTGCGCGCGGCGGCTTCCAGCGACAGCCGTGCCGAGGCCACTACATGCACCTCGTTGCGGGCAAAGACCGGGTCGTCCGGCATCGGCGCCGCCGAGGCTTCGCTGCGGATATGCGCCAGCACGCGCTCGGGCAGCGCGATGTTCCAGGCCTCGACCATGCCGAGCGCCGTCTTTGCATCCACCGCGTCGGGCACCGTGGGGCCGGAGGCGACCTGGGCGGGATCGTCGCCCGGCACATCCGAGACGATCAGGCTCACCACCCGCGCCGGCGCGCAGGCTGCCGCCAGCCGCCCGCCCTTGATCCGGCTCGCATGCTTGCGGATGGCGTTCATCACGCCAATAGGTGCGCCAGAGCCCAGCAGCGCCCGGTTCAGCGCCTGTTCGTCCTCCAGCGTCAGCCCCTCGGGCGGCGCCGGCAGCAGCGCCGAGCCGCCGCCGCAGACCAGCGCCACGACGAGATCGTCCTCCGTGAGCCCCGCGACCGCCTCGAACAGCGCCGCACTGGCGTCGAGCCCCGCCGCGTCGGGCACCGGATGCGCGGCTTCCATCACCCGGAGCTGCGCGCAGGGCGCGGCATAGCCGTAACGCGTTATGACCACGCCCTCGACCGGCCCGTCCCAGAGCCGCTCGAAGGCGGCCGCGAGCTGCGCCGCCCCCTTGCCGAGCCCGATCACCACGGTGCGCCCCTTCGGCCGCTCCGGAAGCGCCGCGCGCAGCGCGAGCTCGGGGTCGGCGGCAGCGACCGCAGCCTCGAAGAGCCCGGTCAGGAAAAGCCGTTCATCCTGCATGCGTGATGTCCTTCGCCTTCGTCCTCAGCCGCCCGCCGCTCGGATCCGCAGCCCGCTGGCCAGCGCCCTCCCGCGCCCGCCGGGGCGAAAGCCGAGCTCCAGCTCGGCAACGGTCCCGCCCTGGGCGACGACGTAATCCTGCACCGAGAGCAGCGCGGGAACAACCGCCGCCACCTCCTCGCTCGACATCGGCAGCGACGAGAGCAGCGCCTGCGCCTCGCCCTCACGCAGCGGCAGCAGGCCCGAGACATGCGCCGCGCCGATGCGGAAGGTCATAACATAACCATAGGCCGGATCCGCTGCGAGATGCAGATGCAGTTCGGTGCCTTCCGGCGGTGTGTCGGCGGCGAGCAGATGCACGCCGCGCGCCGCCAGCGTCGCCGTCGCGGCGGAGGGGTCGGCACCGTCGGGAGGTGTCGCGCCGCCAGCGGCGGGCATGAAGAGCGGCGCCGGATGGCGCAGCGGCCCGCCCAGCGTGACGCAGGCGGCCAGCGCCTCAAGCGCCGCGGCAAGCCCCGCCAGCGGGATCAGTTTCTGCTCGATCAGCGCCTCGGCGCGGGATTCGGGCAGGCCCTCCGGCAGGGTCGAGACGATTGCCAGCGGCATGCCGACACGGGCCCGGGCGGCACCGGCCGCTTCGGTCACCCGTCGCCAGGTCTCGTCATCGCACAGCTCCTCGCGCGGGCAGTCGAGCACCACCAGGGTCAGCACAGCCCCACCAGACATCACTTCGGTAAAAACCCGGGCCAGATGGGGCACCGGCCGGCCGGCGGCGGCGCCGCATTCCAGCGGGTTTTCCACCACCGCACGCGGCTCGAGATCCTCGGCCAACACCCGCCGCTGCGCCTCGGAGAACGGGGCGAAGCTCAGCCCGTGCAGCGTCGCCATATCCTTCACCATCTGCGCGGTACCGCCGGTGCAGGCGACCGCCGCCAGCGCGTTGGCCGGCAGCGCCCCCATCACATGCAGCACCTTCAGCGCCTCCAGCAGCGCCTCGGGACTGCGCAGCCGCGCCATGCCGCCGCGCGCGATCAGCGCCGTGGCACCGGCATCTTCACCGGACCGCAACACGACCACCGGCTTGCCCAGCCGCTCCGCCGTCTTCGCGAGCGCAAGAAACGCTTCCGGATCACCCAGTTCCTCGGCCTGAATGCCCAGAGCGGTGATGCGGTCATCGTGCAACAGCGCCTCGCCCAGCCGCGCCAGGCCTGTCTGTGCCGCGCCGGCAGCCGCCACGACAATGCAGGCAATGGGCAGGCCGCGGCGCTGCATGGAAAGGCTCTGCGCCAGACTGGCACTGCGTGCGAGAATCGCCACGCCGCGCTTGACCGGGCGAAGCCCGTGCGCGCCCTCCCAGACCGGTGCGCGCTCCAGCGCGTTGACGATGCCCTTGCAACCCGGCCCCAGCACCGGCATCCGCCCGGCCGCTGCAGCGAGATCCTGCGGTTCTACCTGCCCCGCGCACATCGCCCCGCCGGCGCCGCGCGCGGCAAGCGCCGCAACCGCCGCGATGGCCGCCTCGCCATCGAATTCCACAAACGCGCTGTCCGGAGGCGCCGGCAGACGGTCGATGCTTTCGAAGCTGCGCATCTCCATCACCGAGCCTGCCCCTGGGACCACCGGCCAGATATCCCAGACATAGCCCATGGCGCGCAGATTGCCGATCACCCCACGGCACCAGACCTCAGACCCGATCAAAGCGATCGAGCGCGGTGTCAAAAGGCGTGAATAGTCTCGCGTCATTCGGTCGGTTTCAGGTTCACAGATGCCTCTCCCCGCATCCCGAATGAAAGTTTTGCGTGAAACTGCAAGCGGTTGCGAGCCTTTTCAAGCAATTGACGCAACGGAAATCCATGGCTGCCGCATTATTCAGCGTGGTGGCGGGCCGGCACATGTTAAACACCGTCGAGGCGCCGCAGGTCATACCCGTACCAGTCGAGGATCTCGCGCGCGGCGTGCAGCCGCTCTCCCGGCGCGCCGCCGCGGTCCATGATCCAGACTCGCGCGCCGGCGGGGTCGCCCATCGCCGCCGTCCGGTTGTCGGCATCGAGCCAGTGTACCCAGACCGTCTGGCCCGCCAGTTCGAACCGACCCGCGCCGCGCGTCGCCATCGGCATCGCCACCCCGTCGAGTGACATGGCCCGCTCGGAAAAACGCAGCCGCGTACCTGGCGCCACACCCGCGCCCTGCACCACCACCCACTCGCCCGCGAGCCGCGCCGCGGTGGCGTCGGCCTGGCTCGCCACCGGCGCGGTGGGGTTGCGCAGCGGAATCGTCACCTGCGGCAGGTCCGGCGCCCCTGAGCAGGCCGAAAGCAGCAGCAGCGCCGCGAACGCGCGCCTCACTGCAACCGCTCCAGCGCGCTGCGCGCCTGCTCCGCCATCACAGCGCCGAATCTCTCATGTTGCTCCGCCTCCCAATGCACGCCATCGCCTTGCGAGACCGAGACATGCGCGCCGGCCTCGACAAAGCCGCAACCGTGGCGCTCGGCCACCGCGCGCATATGCGCTTCGAGCCCGGCCTGCCGCGCCTCGGCGCCGGCGAAGACATCCGTGAGCGTGCCGGTCTCGCGCACCGGAGCCGGGCAGACGATCAGCTCGCCCCGCGTGACCGCCTCGGCCCGGGTGGCGAGCAGGATGCGCTCGACCGAGCGCGCGATCTCGTAGGCGCTGACCGAGAACCGGTTCTTGAGATCGTTTGTCCCAAGCATCAGGATCATCAGGTCAATCGGCTTGTGGCTGTGAAGGACGGCCGGCAACACCTTGATACCGTTTCGCTCTCCGCCTTCTACCGGATCGTCGTGAACGGTGGTGCGCCCAGGCAGGCCCTCGGAAATCACCTCATGCCCGGCGCCCAGGGCACGCGCCATGACCTCGGGCCAGCGCTGCGCGCGCTGGTGCCTCTCCGATACGCCCGCGATGCGCATCGGTCGGGTGCCATGCGTGTTGCTGTCGCCATAACAAAGGATCACGCTCATCCCGCCTGCCCACCCCGGTTCTGCCTGTTGCGGCACAGAGTGATCAACCGCGCCGGGATACGCAAGAGCGCCGGTCGCCCGATTTCCGCTCCAATTCCGTTCAAAAGCCGCCTTGTTTACGGAATAGAAAAATCTTCCGGCCAGAGTGTCCGGGAGGAGGAGCGCCATGAACCGGCCTATCACAGAGAGGGTGACCGCCTTTCCGGTCACGGGTTTTCCAACATCCGCGCCGCAGCCTGACGCTGCAGCCGCTCCGCGGGCGCGCCTGTTCTCGCTCATGCGTCAGCAAGATAGCCAGACGCGCAGCGCCGGTTTCGTCGAGGAGCGGGTGATCTCTCCGTATTTCGCGCGGGCCTTTCAGGAACGGGCGGTGGCGTCATTCCGCCATCCGCCGGCCCTGAGGCAAGACTAACCGCGAAACCCCGTCGCGACCACGAATTTTTCCGAAGAATCAGAACGACTTGCCGGCGGCTTCACATTCGCCACCTTGTCGAAGCGCTGCTTCAGCAGCGCCTGAAGCCCCTGTTCCGCACCGCCCGCCAGCACCTTGGCGACAAAGGTGCCGCCCACTTCCAGCACGTCAAAGGCCAGCTCCGCCGCCGCCTCGCACAGTGCCACGATGCGCAGGTGATCCGTCTGCTTGTGGCCCGAGGACGATGCCGCCATGTCCGACATCACCACATCCGCCTTGCCGCCGAGCCAGGCCTTGACCTTGTCGTCGGCGCCGTCCTCCATGAAATCGAGCTGGTGGATCTCGGCGCCCGGCACCGGCAGCACCTCTTGCAGATCGACCCCCAGGACATAGCCCTGCGGCTTGTTCTTCTTCTCTCCCAGCGCGTTCACCCGGGGCACCGCCACCTGACACCAGCCGCCCGGCGCACAGCCGAGATCGACCACCCGCGCGCCGGGCTTCAGGAAATGGAATTTCTCGTCCAGCTCCAGAATCTTGAAGGCCGCGCGCCCGCGATAGCCCTCGTCCTTGGCGCGCTTCACATAAGGATCGTTCAACTGCCGTTGCAGCCAGCGCGTCGAGCTGAGCTTGCGCCCGCGCGCCGTCTTGACCTTGACCTTCAGGTCGCGCTGACCGCGCCCGGAGGTGTTCTTTCCCGATGGGGGCTTTGCCATGGCCATGCCGCCTTTCCGCAACTCTTCGGGGTCACATGGCCCCATCGCGACTATTCTGCAACCAGATCAGCCCGGTTCCAATGACGCTTTCGCCTCTTTCAGCAGCCGCGCCGCCTCCGAGCCCTGAATCTTCGCGATATCGTCCTGATATTTCAGGATCGCCCCCAGCGTGTCCGAGATCACCTCGGGCGAGAGATCGACCACATCCAGCGCCAGCAGGCATTTCGCCCAGTCGATGGTCTCCGCCACGCCCGGCTTCTTGAAGATATCCTCGGTGCGCAGCGCCTGCACAAAGGCGACGATCTCGCGGCTGAGCTGCTCGGCCAGATGCGGCTCGCGCGCATGCAGGATCTCGACCTCGCGGGCGAAATCCGGGTAGTCGACCCAGTGATAGAGGCAGCGGCGCTTGAGCGCGTCATGCACCTCGCGCGTGCGGTTCGAAGTCAGCACCACGATGGGCGGCTCGGGCGCGGTGATCGTGCCGAGCTCGGGGATGGTCACCTGAAAATCGCTGAGCGCCTCCAGCAGAAACGCCTCGAAGGGCTCGTCGGTGCGGTCGAGCTCGTCGATGAGCAGCACCGGCGCGCCATTCGCATCGGGCCGCATTGCCTGCAAGAGCGGTCGCTCGACCAGATAATCCGGCCCGAACAGCTCTTTCTGGAGGATCTCACGGTCGGCATCACCCTGCGCTTCCGCCGTGCGGATGGCGATCATCTGGGCGGGAAAGTTCCACTCATAGACCGCGCTCGCCGCGTCCAGCCCCTCATAGCATTGCAGACGGATCAGCCGGCGCCCCAGCGACGCGGCCAGCGCCTTGGCGATCTCGGTCTTGCCGACGCCGGCCTCGCCTTCGAGAAACAGCGGGCGGCCGAGCTTTAGCGACAGGAACACGACGGTGGCCAGCGCCCGGCCGCAGACATAGCCCGTCTGCGACAGCATCGCCTGCACATCGTCGATGGAATTGGGGTTTTGCATGAGGCCTCCTCCTGCCCTCCGGCTTGCCCGCCCCGACCGGCCCGGTCAATACCCACAAGGTCGCAGAGCGCCGCCCGCAGATTGACGACACGGCAGCGAGATGCGATGATTTCGGCAAGTTAGAAAGCCATGGCGGAGCAACCGCCGGGCGGTCAGGCGCAGCGGGCAGACCCATGGGCAACGATTTCGCGGGAGCGCAGCCATGCGCATAACCGCTGTGACATGTGTGAAGAACGAAGGCCCCTTCCTGCTGGAATGGATCGCCTTCAACCGTCTGATCGGCGTCACGGATTTCCTCATCTATTCAAACGATTGCACCGACGGCACCGACCGGCTGCTCGACGCGCTCGGCGAGTATGGCGTGGTGCATCTGCCGAACCCTGCCAAGGGGCGCAACTACCAGATGGAGGCGCTGAAACACGCCGCGAAACAGCCCTTGGTGCGTGATGCGGATTGGGTCTGGATCGCCGACGTGGACGAGTTCCTCAATATCCAAACGGGCGATCACACGATCCCCGCGCTGATCGCGGCCTGCGGCACTCCGCAGGCGATCTCGGTCACCTTCCAGTTCTTCGCCAATGACGGGATCGAGCGCTTCGAGGACCGCCCGGTGATCGAGCAGTTCACCCGCACCCACAATCCCGATCTATGGTGCGCAGACAGCGCCATCGAAGTCAAAACACTGATCCGTAAGGATTTCCCCCTGCAATATTTCGGCGCACACCGGCCGTTTTTTCGCGAGGCCAAAGGGGCCGAGCTGCCCAGCTGGACCGACGGGTCTGGCCGCCCGGTGCCGCCGAAGTTCCACACCGCCGCCAACACACGCCGCATCCGCCGCTTTCCCGCCGCCGGCGCGCGGCGTTATGCGACGCTCAATCATTATGCTCTGCGCTCGCTCGACAGCTATCTCGTCAAGAACGACCGTGGCGACGTCAACCGCGAGGGCCGGGCCTTTGACGACAGCTATTGGCGCGAGCGCAACGACCGCGCCTGGGAGGAGCGTTCAATCCACCGCTACCTACCCGCGCTTGAGGCGGCTCTGGCAGATATGAAGCGCGGAGAGATCGGCGCGCTGCATGACGAGGCGGTGCGCCTGCATCTCGAAAAGGTCAATGAACTCAAGAGGAAGACCGCCCATGCGGAGATGTGGAAGCATCTGCACGCGCTGCCGCCCTACCCGCCCGGCGAACTTGAGATCCGACATGAACTTGGACTGACAACCTAATGGTTCACATCATAAATCTTGGACTTCCGAAGACCGGAACCACGACGCTGGGCGTGGCTTTGCAGCGTGCGGGCCTCACGGTGGCGGATTTCAAGCTGCGCCGGGGCAGTTGCCCGGACAAGACCATCGCCGGCAGCTATGTGGCGCGGCAGCTCTATGACGGCTATTTCGGCGCTGGAGACCCTTTGGAACATCTCGGCGCGCTGGATGCGCTGAGCGAGATTTCCGTCCTGAACCCAACGCTCTGCCTCTGGCCGCAGACCGATTTCGGCCTGATCGAGGCGATCCGCAGCCGCTATCCGGATCTGCGCTTTGTCGCCTCCTGGCGCGATCCGGACGATACCGCCCATTCCATCCTGCGCTGGTCAGATCTCGGCACGCGGCGGCTGCCCGAGGGCAATATCCCCGGCCTGCCCGCCGGCTATGGCGAGACGCGGCTGCAACGGGCGCAGTGGGTGGCGCAGCATTACGCCTTCCTGCGCCACATTTTCGCCGGCGATACCCGCTTTCTGGAATATGACACCGCCGATCCGGAGGCGCCGAAAAAGCTCTCCGACTTTTTGGGGCTGGAGCTTCCGTGGTGGGGAAAAGCGAATGAAAACAGATCCCTGAAAGCACCCGGCTCGGCATGAGGATCTATGTACATATCGGCCCCGACGCGACCGTGACCGACCGGCTGCAACGGGTGTTGCAGGCCAAGCGCGACCAGCTCGGCGGTAAGGGTGTGCTCTTTCCCCGCTCGCCCGGCACCAAGAACCATACCCGGCTCTTCATGGCGGTCACCGATCCCGAGGCGGTGGATTCGCTGCGCTTCAACCGGGGTTTCATCGCGCCGGAGAAACAGGCGGCGCTGCGTCAGGCGGTGGTGACCCAGCTCACTCAGGAGGTGGAGCAGGCCCGGCCCGACACGCTGGTCCTGACCGCGCACCAGCTCGGATCTTCTCTTATATCTCAGAGAGGAATCAAATCACTACGGGACATTCTTTCACCGATTTCCGAAGACATCCGCATCGTGGCGCATCTCGACGATCCGGCGCGCATGCTGGCCCGGCGCTATGCGGCGCAGGTGATGGACGGGCGCGCGGCGCCGCTGACACAGGAACTCGGTCTCGCCGATGCGCCCGACTGGTGGCAGTCGGCGCTCGACACACGCCCGGCGGCAGACCCGCGCGCGGGTCGGTTCCCTGAAACGCAGGGCGCGGTTTTCTGGCTCGATTACAAGCGGTTGCAGAAGGAATGGGAGGCGGTGTTCGGGCCGGGCTCGGTGATCTTCCGCAGCATTTCCCCGGAGCGGCTCTATGGCGAGGCCACCACCGAAGAGCTGCGCTCCGCCTTCGACATCGCAGACACCATCGGCAAGGCCGACCCCGTGACGCCGCCAACCGCGCCTTCCGCCGCCTGGCTGGCCCGATGCCGGCAACTCAACGACGTACTGCTGCGCTATCTGGCGCAGCATGAAGCTGTCCTCCCGCGCCCGCTCTGGCGGAAGTTTCTGAATGAAATCAAAGTGTCCGGCGCGCCAATTGACGCGGGAAGCTTGTCTGCCGTCTCGCAGCGCTTCGCCAGGGATCTCGCCGCGCTCTGCGCCACCCATCCCGGGCTCGATCCCGATCACCTGACCCCGGATCCGGCCACCGAAGACTGGCAGGAGGCCGACCCGACGCGCGGCTTTCGCGCCACGCAATACCTGCTCGCCTTCCGTTGGCGCATCACGCAGGCGAGCAAGCAGGAGCTCGCCGCCAAGACCGCCGATCTTGCAGCGCTCGACCCGGCGGCAAAGCCCCGAATCGAGAAGACACTGACGCTCTCGCCCTCGGCAAAGGCGCATCTGCCGCCGCAGGCGATCCAGGCGCTGGCGAAGCTGCAAGGCTCGGTCTTTGCGCCGCATAACCGGCTGGGCCATCTCGATGAGGAGGCCGAGGCCGCGCCATATCCCCCCACCGAGGGCGGCAGCGGCGCCGTCATCGTCGGCTGCATGAAGAACGAGGCGCCCTATATCGTCGAATGGGTGGCCTATCACCGCGCCATCGGGGTTGATCATTTCCTCATCTATACAAATGGTTGCGAGGACGGCACGCGCGAGATCCTCACCCGGTTGCAGGAGATGGGCGTGCTCACCCATCGCGACAATGACGACTGGACGGGCAACTCGCCGCAGCAGCATGCGCTCGACAGCGCGCTGACAGAACCGATGGTCAAGGAGGCCGCATGGATCGCCCATATCGACGTGGATGAGTTCATCAATGTGCGCTGCGGCAACGGCACGCTGGAGGATCTGTTTCAGTGCGTGCCCGACGCCACCAATATCGCCATGACCTGGCGGCTCTTCGGCCATAACGGTGTGGCGCGGCTCGAGGACAAGCTGGTGATCGACCAGTTCGACCGCTGCGCCCCGAAATACTGTCCCAAGCCGCATACGGTCTGGGGCTTCAAGACGCTGTTCCGCAATATTGGCGCCTATGGCAAGCTCTCCTGTCATCGCCCGAACAAGCTCTTGCAAGGCTTTGATGACAAAGTGAAATGGGTCAACGGCTCTGGTGCCGACATGACCGGCGAGGCGCTGCGCAACGGCTGGCGCAGCTCGCGCAAGAGCATCGGCTACGATCTGGTGCAGCTCAACCATTACGCCCTGCGCAGCGCCGAGAGCTTTCTGATCAAACGCCAACGCGGCCGCGCGCTGCATGTGGATCGCTCCATCGGGCTCAATTACTGGGTGCGCATGGACTGGACCGGCGCGCGCGATCTCACCATCAAGCGCAATATCCCCCGGGTCCGCGCGGAATATGATAGGCTGCTCGCCGATCCCGAGCTGCGCAAATGGCACGATCACGGGCTGGACTGGCACCGCGCCAAGGCCGACGCTCTGCATGCGACACCTGAGTTCGAAGAACTCTACCAGCGCGCGCTTGCCCTGCGTTTGACGGACCCCGAACGCGTGGCCTATGCGCTCGCGCTCGATATGGAGAGCTGACCATGGGCGAGGCGCGACAGGCCCATCCCGGCACGGGGGCCGGGGCGGGTTTCCCGAAGGCAGGACTGCCATGAGCATCACCGCGATTCTCTGTGTGCGCAACGAGGGCGCCTTTCTGCTCGACTGGCTGGCGCATCACCTGATCTGCGGCATCGACCATGTGGTGGCGCTCTCGAACGATTGCGCCGACGGCACCGACGCGCTGCTCGACCGGCTTGCCGAGATGGGCCATGTCACCCATATCCGCAACGACGGCCCCTACGATCAGGGCGGCATCCAGTTCACCGGGCTGAAACGCGCGGATCGTTGCGACGCCGTGCGCGCCGCCAAGTGGCTGCTGCCGCTCGATGTGGACGAGTTCGTCAATGTGCATGTGGGCGGGCGCACGCTGCCCGACCTCATCGCCGCCCTGCCCGAAGCCGATGCCATCACGCTCACCTGGCGGCTCTTTGGCAATGCCGGTGTGCTTCGCTATAAGGACAGCCCCATCCCCGAGCAGTTCACCCGCGCCGCGCCGGTGCGCATGGTCTGGCCCTGGCGCTCGGCGATGTTCAAGACGCTCTACCGCAACAATGGCATCTACCGGAAACTCGGCGTGCATCGGCCGCGCAACCCCGATCCGGCGCGTGTGAGCGGCGCGCGCTGGTTCGATGGCGAGGGGCGCGCGCTCGACGCGCAGTTCCGCACGCGGCGGATTTTCTCCAATTACGGCCGCTCGAACTATGCGCTTGCGCAGCTCAATCACTATCCGCTGGGCGCGATGGAGAGCTATGTGCTCAAGGCCGACCGGGGCCGCGCCGTGCATTCCGAGCATATGCTGGGGCTGGATTACTGGGTGGAGCGCAATTTCAACAGCGACGAAGACCGCTCGATCCTGGCGCTGGCACAGCAGGTGGCAGAGCAGCGCGCGGCGCTGGCAGCGGATCCACGGCTTGCAGAGCTGCACGCCGCCGCCGTCGATTGGCGCAAGGCGCGGTTCGAGGCGCTGATGCTGGAGGAGCCCTATCGCGCGCTGATGGGCCGGCTTATGATGACGCCGCCAAGCCGGCCGCTGACGCCGCAGGGAGCGCGGCTTTTGCATGGGTATGCCAACAGCGCGCGCGCATCCTCCTACGGGGACACCGGCAAGGGCCATGAATGAAGCAGGTTGCCGGTTACGCGCGCCAACCTTGGCCATTTTGTCGACAATCATCCAACCCCCCGTAAACTTTCCTAGCTTTCTGCATAATTCCGCCTCAAACCGCTTACAGAGTCCCCACAATTAACGACGCGCTAACGCGACACGCAGAACGGCAGGCAACCATGCAGGATCAGACAGACCTTTCAGCGGTCGATCTTACCGGGCTTCAGCGCGGCCAGTGGATCAAGGCGATCTCGGATATCGGCGAGGCGGAAGGATTCTCCGAACCGCTCGGCAAACGCCATCAGGCGGTCTTTGTCGAACGCGGCGACACGCTTCTGGTGAGCTTCGAGTCCCTGCCCGGCATCGAAGCACTGTCGGAGACCGCCACCCCTCTGGGCTGGGAATTGGCCAATACCAAGGGTTGGTCCTCGCTCGCGGTGATCTCTGCCGGCGACACCTGGTTTCGCGATGCGCTGGTCTATGACTTCTTCGACCAGCTGCTCGATGACGGCTTTTTCGACGATTTCGAAACCATCGTGTTCTATGGCGCCGGCCCCTGCGGCTATGCCGCCGGCGCCTATTCGGTGACCGCCCCCGGCGCGCGGGTGGTGATGCTCCAGCCGCAGGCCACGCTCGACCCGCGCATCACCGACTGGGACGACCGTTTCGCCGATATGCGACGGCTGAATTTCACCGCGCGCTACGGCTATGCGCCCGACATGCTCGATGCTGCGCAGCAGGGCTATGTGCTCTTCGATCCGCGCGAACGGCTCGACGCGATGCATTCGGCGCTGTTCGAGCGCCGCAACGTGACCCGCTTCCGCGTGCCCTTTATGGGCAGCGCACTTCAGGGGGATCTGCTGGATCTCGGGCTCTTCGTGCCGATTCTCGAAGCCGCCGCCGAAGACAGGCTCGACGCGCTCAGTTTCGCGCGGATGCTGCGCAAGCGCCGCGATCATACGCCCTATCTCCGCAAACTGCTCGCGCGGGTCGAGGGCGATGGCCGGCAGGCACTGGCCGAGGCGCTCTGTGCCAATGTCACCGCGCGCCTCGATGCGCCGCGCTTTGCCCGGCATCTCCAGGCGCTCCGAGCGGGCCACGCCAAGGCAAAGGCCGAGGCCTGATCGGTCTCAGTCGGTGATCGCGCGCAGCGCCCGCACCCGGGCGGGGGGAATCGCCGCGACCTCGACGCCGGTGAAGACATGCAGCGTGTTCATCGCGCGATCCACCACCGCGTGGTCGCTGACCCAGCCGCCCATGCCCAGATAAGTGCGCAGCAGCGGCGGAATCAGCTTCATCGCCGCGCGCGCATCCGCGCCCTGCTCGGGGAATCGCACCCGCTCACGCGCCTTTTCGCCCACCCGCCAGCGCTCCGGCGCCGCGTGACGGGCGCGCAGATGCGCGAAGGCGGCGGCATAGCGCGCCGGATCGGTGCCCTGAAAGCTGGCGCAGCCGAAGAGCAGCTTTGCCCCGCCCGAATCCACCAGCCCGGTGATCGCACCCCAGGCCAGCCTCAGGATATCGGGATCGCTGGGGCCGGGACGGATGCAAAAGCGCCCGAGCTCAAGCATCGGCCCGCCGAACCCGTCGAGCCGGCTCAGATCGTAATATTGCGCCGCATAGCTCTCGGTGATCGACGCTCCGTCCTCCAGCCAGAGATAGCGGTAACAGGCGAGCGGCGCGCCACCGGCGGCGTCCTCGACCAGCACATGCCGGCAGAGCGGATCGAAGCCATCGGCATCGCTGGGGCCGGTTTCGCCGAAAAACGCCCGCCCGCGCAGCGCCTGCGCGGCGGCCAGATCGGCGTCGCTCACAGCCAGCCGGGCGCGATAGCGCCCGCGCCGCAACAGGATATCCGGCCCTTCCCCCGCGGCGCCACTGTCCTGCCGGGGGCTCATGTCCCGGTCCTACTGTTCCATGAAATCGCCGAGCGCCAGCCCGCCGATATTGCCGAAGAGTTTGCGGATGAAGCTCAGTTCGCCATCGGTGGTGCGGGTGACGCGACGCGACAGCGGCACGACATTGCCGTCTTCGAGACCGTAGCGCGCGATATTATCGACCACGCCCGCCTCGTCGAAGGTGATCGCCAGCACCTGCCGGTCGACGACTTCCGGCGCTTTCCAGGCGAACTGCCGCATCTCGGATTCGATATAGTAGAAGCCGCCCTCGTTCAGAACGCCCGAGGTGGTCGGCACGCCGATCACATCCTCGACGGTGCCCCGGGTATCGACCCCGGGCACGATCTGCTGAAGCTCGTCTTCGGAAGGGGCATAGCCGTGGCTCCGGTACTGCGCCGTGCAGGCGGTCAGCGCCAGCACGGCCAGCATCGCCGCCATCACTCGTCTTCCGGGTATTGCCATGGACTGCGCCCTGCCCTCTTGTCTTGGCCCTTGCGGGTTTCTATCCCGGATTACATAACCAAGCCAAGCCGTTCAAGCAAAGGAAAGGCGGGCCCATGAGCAGAAGCGGAAAGAGCGACGACAGACTCCGGGTGGCGGCACTGCGCAACAACGCACCGACCGCCTTCGACATCCGCCCCGACGAGCATCAGCGCGCCGCGCTCGCCGACTCGCTGGGGCTGCTGGCGTTGCGCAAGCTGCGGCTGGCCGGCGAGATTCGCCCCGAGGGGCGCGGCTCCTGGCGACTGGTGGCCGAACTGGGCGCCACTGTAACGCAGCCCTGCGTGGTCACGCTCGACCCGGTGACCACGCGCATCGACGAATCCGTCGAACGGCTCTGGCGCCCGGAAGAGCAGATCGCGACGCCCACCGAAGGATCCGAGATCGAGACGCCCGAGGACGATGCCGATCCGCTGCCCAATGTGATCGACCTGCGTGCGGTGATGCAAGAGTCACTGACCCTGGCGCTGCCGCTATATCCCCATAGCGAGGGCGCGGCGGCGGTCGCCACTGCTCTGGCCGAGGAGGCCGCACCGGAGCCTGAGGAGGCGCGCCCCAACCCCTTTGCCGCGCTCTCGGGCCTGCGCGACAAGCTGGCCAGCGACAAGGACGATGGTGAAAACGGTGCCTAGCCCTGCCCGCGCGGCGAAATTGCGCTTGCGGTTTTGCAATAAACCCCTATTTTCGCGCCTTCATCGGGATTCCGGGTTGCCATGGCCCTCTGCTTGCGACTATGAGGCCGGGCACGCCCGAACGGAACCGGGCATCGAAATGCCCCCCATCACGCGAAAGATCGAGGTTGAGACATGGCCGTCCAACAGAACAAAGTATCCAAATCGCGCCGCAACAACCGCCGGGCGCATGACGCTCTCGTTGCCGGCAACCCCAACGAATGCGACAACTGCGGCGAACTCAAGCGCCCGCATCACGTCTGCCCCTCCTGCGGTCACTACGGCGAGCGCGAAGTCGTCGCCATGGCCGACGAGATCGAGCTGGACGAAGACGCAGCCTGAATGTCCTGAAGGCCCGGGCGCCGCATGAGTTCCTCCGCACAGGATAACCGGCCGGCAAACGGGCCTCTGGTCCTTTCCATCGACGCCATGGGCGGCGATCGTGGCCCGGCAACCATCGTTGCCGGTCTTGATATCTTTGCGCGCCGCAACCGCAGCGCGCGATTCCTGCTGCACGGTCCTGCCGCGCAGCTCGAACCCCTCGTCCAGAAGAAACGCCGCCTTTCGGGCCGTTGCGAGATTCGCGACGCGCAGGGCGTTGTCTCGATGGAGGACAAGCCCAGCCATGTCATGCGCAACGGCCAGGACACCTCGATGTGGTCCGCGCTCGATTCGGTGCGCAATGGCGAGGCGACCGTGGCGGTCTCCTGCGGCAATACCGGCGCGCTGATGCTGCTGTCGATGGTGCGGCTGCGCAAGCTGCCGGGCGTTAACCGCCCCGCCATCGCCGTGCTCTGGCCGTCGAAGAACCCGCAAGGCTTCAACGTCATGCTCGATGTCGGCGCCGATATCCGCGCCGACGCGCAGGATCTGCTGAAATACGCGCTGATGGGCGCCTCTTATGCCCGCAACGGGCTGGCACTCGACCGCCCGCGCATCGGGTTGCTGAACGTCGGCACCGAAGAGCACAAGGGCCGCGCCGAGTTGAAACAGGCGCATGACCTGATCGCCGCGCAGGCCGAACAGGGCAATTTCGAATTCGTGGGCTTTGCCGAGGGCGGCGACATTCCCGGCGACCGCTGCGATGTTATCGTGACCGACGGCTTCACCGGCAATATCGCGCTGAAGACCGGCGAAGGCACCGCCTCGCTGATCGGCCAGTTCCTGCGTGAGGCCTTTGCCTATTCGCCGCTTTCCCGCATCGCAGCCCTGCTGGCGCTGACCTCGCTGAAGCGGCTTCAGGCGCGCATCGATCCGCGTCGAAAGAATGGCGGCGTGTTCCTCGGCCTGAATGGCACGGTGGTGAAATCCCACGGGGCGGCGGATGCGACAGGTGTAGCCGCCGCCGTCGAACTCGCCTACGATCTGGCGCAATCGGGATTTGGCGACAGACTCGCCGCCCGCATCGCCTCCGCCGCAAGCACGGCGGAAGACAGCGCCGCAATCGCCGGCGACGAGCAGAAAAAAGACGGAACGGATCCATGACCATACGGGCGCAGGTGGCAGGGGTCGGGCATTATCTGCCCGAGCGCGTCGTACCCAACGCAGAGTTCGAGAAAACCCTGGACACGACCGACGAGTGGATTCGCACCCGCTCCGGCATCGAACGCCGCCACTTCGCCGCCGAGGGCGAGACGACCTCCGATCTGGCCACCCGCGCCGCGCAGGCCGCGCTGGCCGATGCCGGGCTGGAGCCGTCGGATCTCGATGCGCTGATCGTCGCCACCTCGACCCCGGATCTCACCTTCCCTTCCGCCGCCACCATGGTGCAGGCGCGGCTGGGCATGGAAACCGGCTTTGCCTTCGACGTGCAGGCAGTCTGCGCCGGCTTCGTCTTTGCGCTGACCAATGCCAACGCGCTGATCGTGTCGGGCGCGGCCAAGCGCATCATGGTGATCGGTGCCGAGACCTTCTCGCGCATCATGGACTGGACCGATCGCGGCACCTGCGTGCTCTTTGGCGACGGCGCCGGCGCGCTGATCCTCGAAGCCGGCGAGGGCGATGGCGGCAAGGACGACCGCGGTGTGCTCTCGGTCGATCTGCATTCCGACGGGCGCTACCGCGATCTGCTCTACGTGGATGGCGGGGTGAGCACCAATTCCATCGGCCATCTGCGCATGGAGGGCAAGGAGGTGTTCCGCCACGCGGTCGCCAAGCTCGCCGCCACCGCCGAGACCGCAATGGAAAAGGCAGGGGTCGACCCGTCCGAGATCGACTGGATCGTGCCGCATCAGGCCAATATCCGCATCATCGCCGGCACCGCGAAAAAGCTCGGCCTGCCGATGAGCCGGGTCATCGTGACGGTTCAGGATCATGGCAACACCTCCGCCGCGTCGATTCCCCTCGCGCTGTCGGTGGGCAAGGCGCAGGGCGATATCAAGCCCGGCGATCTCGTCGTGACCGAGGCGATCGGCGGCGGTCTCGCCTGGGGCTCGGTGCTGCTGCGCTGGTAATTCCTGCAAAGGCGCGTTTTCACGCTCTGAATACGCTGTCGCAAGTGCTTGATATTGACTCGGAAAATTCCCCGGGCCTATGCTGCCTGCAAACCGGGAGGGACGGGTATGAGCGAAAAGACTCTGACGCGTATGGATCTGAGCGAGGCGGTGTTCCGCGAAGTCGGTCTGTCGCGCAACGAAAGCGCCGAACTGGTCGAGGCGGTGCTTCAGCACATGTCCGACGCGCTGGTGAGCGGCGAACAGGTCAAGATTTCGTCTTTCGGAACCTTCTCGGTACGCGACAAGGCGGCGCGCGTGGGGCGCAATCCCAAGACCGGCGAAGAGGTGCCGATCCAGCCGCGCCGCGTGCTGACCTTCCGCCCGTCGCATTTGATGAAAGAGCGCGTGGCGGCGGGCAACAAAGGATAAGAACACATGAGCAAGTCCCGCGATGCATTCCGCACCATCAGCGAGGTGGCGGAGCTGCTGGACACGCCCGCCCATGTGCTGCGGTTCTGGGAGAGCAAGTTCACCCAGTTGAAACCGGTCAAGCGCGCCGGCGGGCGGCGCTATTACCGCCCCGGCGATATCGGCCTGCTTTCAGGCATCAAGAAGCTGCTGCATGACGATGGCATGACCATCAAGGGCGTGCAGAAAGTGCTGCGTGAGAAAGGCGTGAAACACGTCTCCGCCCTGGCGCCGCTGCCGCTGGACGACGAGGATGACATCGCCGAGCTGGTCGAAGACGCGCCCTATACCGAGGCCGAGCCCGAGACCGGCACGGTCCTGCCCTTCGCCCCGGCCCAGCCCGCCGCACCGCCGGCGGAGGAGCCGGCGCCCGTCGAAATGGCGGAAGAGGAACCGTCCGAACCGCAGGCCCCTGCCGACGCAGAGCCGGAAGAGAGGATCGAGGCGATGGCGGAGCCGTTGGCCTCCGAGGACGACGTGGCTGTTCCGGAAGACGTGCCGGAGGAATCACCGCCGGCGGCCATGTTGGATACCGGGCCCGAAACGGCTCCGGAGATGCCCCACGAGGCCTTTGCCGATGAGGGCTCGCAAGAGACCGAAGAAGACCCGGCGGAAGAGGCCCATGACCAGGCCGATCTCTTTGCCGAAGGCGCGCCCTCCGAGCCCGTCCTGGAAGACAACGGCGCCGATCTGCCCGATTTTCTCAGCCAGTCTCTTGAAGAGCGCGCCGATGCGCAGGGGGACGAACCAGCCGCCGCACCGGAAATCGCGCCGGCCGACGAATCGCCTGCCCCGGCCGAGCCTGACCTGCCGCCGCTCGAGCCGGAATCGGCCGTCACCGCGCTGCCCGAAGAGTCCTCTCCAGAGCCGTTGCCTGCTGAGGAAGCTGCGCCCGAGCCTCCGACCGCCATCGTCATCCCCGAGGTTCCGCCCCTCGCGGACATGCCGCCACCGCCGCCGGGTATTCTTTCCTATCTGGCACGGGTTGAGCGGCTCAGCCCTGAACAGGCGCAGGCGTTGGCACCGCAGATGGCGGCGCTGCGCGCGCTGGCGGCGAACGCTGGGCGGCGCGCGTCTCGTTAACTGGCCTGCCGCCCGATTTTCGTGCAAATGGGGGTTGCCCCCGCCGGTAAAAACGGTATGACACAGGTCCATCAAGTCGGGCTATGGCGCAGCCTGGTAGCGCGTCCGTCTGGGGGACGGAAGGTCGCAGGTTCGAGTCCTGCTAGCCCGACCAAATATCCCCTAACCTTCTGATTGCAAACGCATGTCTGCATGGCATGCGGCGCGGCTTCCTGCCGAGGGCTTTTTTGCCCTCCCCTTCGGCGCGCGCGCTTGCTAAGGACGTCCGAAGCAGAGGAGCAAGGCATGACAGGGGTGCTCGCAAGCCAGCAAATCGCCGCGATGATCGCATCGGGGGCCATTCAGTCCGGCGCCGATCTCGCGCCCGGCCAGATCCAGCCCGCCAGCCTCGACCTGCGGCTCGGTACCGAGGCGATCCGCGTGCGCGCGTCGTTTCTCGCCGGCGCCGGGCGCCGCGTCGCCGACCGGCTCGACGAGTTCGAGATGCATCGCGTCGATCTCACCCGGGGCGCGGTTCTGGAAAAGGGCTGCGTCTATGTGGTGCCTCTGCTGGAACGGCTTTCCCTGCCCGGTGACCTGACGGCGGTCGCCAACGCCAAGAGCTCCACCGGCCGGCTCGACCTGCTGACCCGCACCATCACCGATGGCGGCACCGAGTTCGACCGCGTGCCGCGCGGCTATGACGGGCCGCTTTATGCCGAGATCTGCCCGCGCAGCTTTTCGGTGCTGGCGCGCACCGGCATGCGGCTGAACCAGATCCGCTTTCGCCGCGGCCAGTCGGTGCTGAGCGATGCCGAGCTGAGCGCGCTGCACGAAGCGGAGACGCTGGTCAATGGCGGGCCTGCGGTGATCGGCGAGGGGCTCGGCTTTTCGGTCGATCTGAAACCGGATGCGGGCACGCTGGTCGGCTGGCGCGCCAAACCGCATACCGGGCTGATCGACCTCGACAAGATCGGACATTACGATCCGGCGGAATTCTGGGATCCGCTGCACAGCGACAAGGGTCGGCTGATCCTCGACCCGGACGCGTTCTATATTCTGGTGAGCCGCGAGGCGGTGCATATTCCGCCGGCTTACGCCGCCGAGATGGCGCCCTATCTCGCCATGGTGGGGGAATTCCGCGTGCACTACGCCGGTTTCTTCGACCCCGGATTTGGCCATGCGGGCGCCGGCGGCACCGGCTCGCGCGGCGTGCTGGAAGTGCGCTGCCACGAAGCGCCCTTCGTGCTGGAGCACGGCCAGGTGGTCGGACGGCTGGTCTATGAGCGCATGGATGAAGCACCCGAGCAGCTCTATGGCGCGGGGATTGCCTCGAATTATCAGGGCCAGGGGCTCAAGCTTTCCAAGCATTTCCGGGGCTGAGCCGTCGCGCGGCCATCCCCCCGCAAGGTGCACCAGACCGCGCGGCACAGCGATCACGACGACAGCGCGGCCCCGAGCTCGGCCTTGCGCGCATAGTCGATCTGTCGTAATAGCGCCCTTTGGCGCCACGCCTGTCGAGGGATCTGCGCCTGCCGCGAGTGCGCTTGCCGGGCCCGGGCCAGTCTGCCCCCCCCCGGCAAGGTGCCAACGCCGCCGGGGCTCACGCGGCGCAACGCTCAAGCGGCGACCTTCAGAACCACGCGGTTGCAGCCCGCCCGCTCGGCCTCGCGCAGCGCGGCCTCGGCGCGGGCCGCCGCCGGCGACAGCGAGAGATCGCCGCGACGGGCGCGCACCGCGCCGGCGGAAAGGGTAAAGGCCGGGAGCTGATCCGCGCCTTGCCCGGTGAGCCCGATGCCGAGCTTACGCAGGGCCTCGGCCCGCGCCTCGAGCGCGTCCTGGTCGAGCCCGTGGGTCAGCGCCAGCAGCGTGCCGTCGTCGCGGCGCACCAGCACCTCGCCCGGCCCGAGCGCGGCGGCCACCCGCGCGCTCAGAAGATCGAGGATGCGCGCACTCGTGCCGTCGCCATGGCGCTCGTTCAGCCGCTCGCAATGGTCGATGCCGAGCATGATCAGCCCAACAGGCCCGATCTGCCCGAAAGCGCGCATATAGATCGCGGCCATGGCCGTCGACTGCAACCCGCTCGGCGGGTCGAGCCGCAGCGCCGCGGCGAGATCGCGGGCATCTTCGCGCCGGCGCTGGCTGCGCGCCTCGGCCTTCATCCCGAGATACAGCATCGCCGCCAGCGCCCAGACCGCCATCGCCATCAGCAAGACCATCAGCGCCGCCGAGCGGTAGGGCAGCGCCACCGCCTTCATGATCAGCGCTTCGCCCATCAGCCAGCCGACCCAGAGCAGCACCGTCATGCGGGTTGCGCGGCCCACTGGCGACGTGCTGACCAGAGGCCGCAACAACGGGCGGCGCACGAAACGCGCTATGCCGGCCATGCCGAGCGCCAGCAGCATCGCGCTGGTGGGCAGCGACATCGCGCCGAAGAAGCCCTCATGCCCGTTGAGATAGCCAAACAGCGCCACGAAAGGCGGCGCCAGCGCCAGCAGCGCCAGACCGAAGGACGCGGTTTGCAGCCGCCCGAAGCTCAGATGCGCCAGCGCGAGCAGGATGAACCCGACCGCCGTATTCGTCCCCATTTCGCCGGCGCCGAGCGTGATCCCGCGCAGATGCAGATAGCGCGCGGCGAGACAGACCAAGATCACCAGCGCCCAGATCGCCATTTCCACGCGGTTCGGCAGCCCCAGGGGGCGTTGCATCAGCACCGCGCCGAAACTCAGTATCGCGGCAACGACCGTCGGGATCGAGAACACCGCCGGCCCGACCGGCGCATAAAAATGCGGAATCGCATAGACATGTCCCTCGATCGCAACGACGCAAAGCAGGGCCACCAGGGTAAGGCAGGCGGCCCGGATCCAGACCATTCCACGTAACGATGGGCATCGAGGCCCGTTCCCGACCAGAGACCGGTTTCTGGACTGCCGAATGTGTGCAGGCATGGAACGCTCCCTCAGTTCTTCGGATGCGGCCCGGACGGCACGCATCGGAGGAGCAGCCTAAGCGCGGAGCGTTGATGCTTCGTTAAGGCCTGGCGGTCTCAGAACCGCCCCATGCGGCGCACCATCCGGGCCGCCTGCCGTGCCCGGCGCATGCCGTCGGGCGCCTTGCCCGCGCCCGGCCCCTGCCTCCGGCCCTGCGATCCCAGTGCCTTGTTCAGCCCCGCATTCACTCCGCGACCGACCAGTTTGCGCATGACCATACGCAACACCATATTGACGATCTGATTGCCGTTCATGCCTCGCACTCCCTTTGTCCGCAGCCCTGGATAATACTAACAATTGCGAAGATTTCTGGGCGTTTACGTGCTCAATCCTCGAAGAGTTCGCTCTGCCCGGGCGCGTCGTCATCCTCGCCGGCCTCGCTCTCGCCCGCAAACGGCACCGCGCCGGGCGGCGGGCGGTTGTCGAGCAGCCCCGCCGCGCGCAGCTCCTTGAGACCGGGCAGATCGCGGGCATTCTCCAGCCCGAAATGATCGAGGAAATCCTGCGTCACCACAAAGGTCACCGGGCGGCCCGGGGTCATCTTGCGGCGCCCGAAGCGGATCCATTCCATTTCGAGCAGTTGGTCCACCGTGCCGCGCGACACCGAGACGCCGCGCACCTCTTCGATCTCGGCACGGGTGACCGGCTGGTGATAGGCGATGATCGCAAGGGTCTCGATCGCGGCACGGCTGAGCTTGCGGGTCTCAACCGTTTCTTTCTGCATGAGAAATCCCAGATCCGGCGCGGTGCGGATCGCCCAGGCATCGCCCACGCGCACCACTCGCACGCCGCGCCCCTCATAGCGCTTGCGCAGATGGACCAGCGCCTCCGCCGGGTCGCAGCCATGCGGCATGCGCGCCTCGAGCTCGCGCACGCTCACCGGCTCGGCGGAGGCGAAGAGGATCGCCTCGACCATGCGCTCCTGCTCGGCGATGGGCGGCGCCTCGAACAGCGTCTCACGCGGCGCCTCGGCCTCTGCGACGGAGCCGGTTTCCGGCGCCTCGGGGGCGGTGTCTTCGGCGTCAGTCATGCGGTGTCTCCCGTTTGCGCAGCTGGATCGGCGCGAAGGTTTCCGACTGCCGTATCTCGGCATGGCCCTCCTTCACCAGCTCCAGCGAGGCGGCAAAGGTCGCCGCCGTGGCCGAGCGCCATTTCACCGGATCGCCGTCCCAGCCCTCGGGCAGCCAGGAGGCGATATCCGTCCATTGCCCGGCAAAGCCCAGCAGCCCGCGCATGCGGTCGAGCGCCTGTTCCATGGTGTAGACGCTTTCGCGATCCATCACGAAGGGGCGGAATTCGTCGCGGGTGCGGATGCGGGCATAGCCCTGCATCAGGTCGAGCAGCGTGGCGGTGTACTGGACCTTGCGCACGCGCTCCATGCCCTCGGGCAGACCGCGTGCAAAGAAATCGCGCCCCAGCCGGTCGCGCGCCATGAGCCGCGCCGCCACGTCGCGCATTGCCTGAAGCCGTTCGAGCTGAAAGGCCAGATGCGCCGCCAGCTCCTCACCCGAGGGACCCTCTTCGGTGGGATCGGGCGGCAGCAGCAGGCGCGATTTCAGGAAGGCGAGCCAGGCGGCCATGACGAGGTAATCGGCGGCGAGCTCGATGCGCAGCGCCTTGGCCTTGTCCACGAAGGCGAGATATTGCCGCGCCAGTTGCAGCACCGAGATCTTGCGCAGATCGACCTTTTGGGTGCGCGAGAGCGTCAGCAGCAGATCGAGCGGCCCCTCGAACCCGTCCACATCGACAATGAGCGCCTCGGCGGCAAGGCGTTCGGCGACGCTGAGCGTCTGCACATTGCTCTCGACCTCGTCGTTCATTCAGGCACGCTCCGGCAGAAGCGCCTCACGTTCCGCGCTGAGCGCGGCGATGTCAAGCTCGGGCGCCGGTCTGCGCGCCGCCAGCGCCGCCTCTGCGCGGGCCTGTGCCGCCTCGCTCATCTCGCCGGCGCCGGCCATGAGCGGCGCCATCTCCGCCATCTCGCCATTGCAGTGCAGCACACAATCGCAGCCCGCCGCCAGCGCGGCAGCGCCGCGTTCGGCGACACTGCCCGAGAGCGCCTGCATCGAGATATCGTCGGTCATCAGGAACCCGGCAAAGCCGATCTCTTCGCGGATGAGCGCGATCATTGCCGGGTCGATGGTGGCCGGACGGGTATTGAGCCCCTCGAAGACCAGATGCGCGGTCATGCCGAGCGGCAGGTCGTGGAACGGGCGGAAGGCGGCGAAATCCACCGCGTCGAGCTCCGCGCGCGGGGCGGAGATGCGCGGCAGGTCGAGATGGCTGTCGAGCCGCGCGAGGCCGTGGCCCGGCAGATGCTTGATCACCGGCAGCACGCCGCCCTGAAGATGCGCCTCGGCCACGGCGCGGCCAATCTCGGCCACGCGCTCCGGCGTCTCGCCATAGCAGCGGTTGCGCAGGAACGCGTGGGTTTCGGGCCGGGCGACGTCGAGCATCGGGGCGCAATTGCCGTCGATGCCGAGGGCGCGCAGTTCGGCGGCGATGATGGCGTAGCGCAGGAACATGGCGCGGGGCGCGTGGGCGCCAAAGCGCGCGGCATCGTCGAGCGGCGGCAGCCACTCGGTCGCCAGCGGCGGGCGCAGGCGCTGCACCCGGCCGCCCTCCTGGTCGATGAAGACCGGCGCGTCACGCCCCACACTATCGCGCAGATCGGCGGTCAGCGCGCGGATCTGATCGGCCGTGTCGAGATTGCGCGCGAAGAGGATGAAGCCGAACGGGTTGGAATCACGGAAAAACCGGCGCTCCTCGCCGGACAGTTGACGCCCCAAAGGCGCGAGGATCGCCGCCCCGAACCGCCCGCTCACCGCGTGGTCACCGGGATGCAGTCGGCATTCTCGGCGACAAAGGCGGCGCAGAAGCGGCGGGCGTCGGAAAGATCGGCGAAGCCATGGGCGCGCAGGCGGTAGAAGACGCGGCCACCGGAGCTGGCGCGCTCGATCACCCGGTCCTTGCCTTCCATGAACTCGCCGAAGCGCGCGGAGAAGCGCTGCCATTCCTTGCGGGCGGTTTCCGGGCTGTCATAGGCGCCGAGCTGCGCCAGGCGGGTGCCGGCGGGCAGGCTGGACGGGTCGATCTCGGTCGGGCCGGCCTGCGCCTCGAGCGCGGCCGCAAGCATCGCCTCGGGGGCGGGATTGGTGGAGAGCGAGGCCGGGCGCTGATGCGGGCGCAGCGAACGCACAAGCGCGCCCGCCGGTGCCGGCGCGGCGGCCTCTTCGATCTCTTGCGAGCCCTCATCGGACTCACCGCCAAGCGCGGTCACCACCTCGGCATCTTCGCCCGCTTCCAGATCAGAGAGCGGTTCGGCATCGGCGGCGATCTGATCGGCGAGCGAGCGAATGAGCCCGGCGCTGTCGGCGGGCGCGCCGTCGGCGCCCGGCTCGGCCAGCGCGGTCTCGTCCTGCGGCGCGATCACCGCGGGCGCGATCTTGTCGGAGGGTTTGCGAACCGAGGCCGGCAGAGACGCCACCGGCACGTCCTCGTCGGAGAGCCCAGACTGCTCGGGCGCCAGCAGCAGCCGGTCGGGCACGGGGGCGGCCGTGCCATTGCCCGCCACCTCGTTCACCGCCAGCCCCTGGTGATCGGCCAGCGTGCCGCCGGGATCCTCGGGCGCGATGCGCATCGGGCCTTCCATCGCCTGCACCACCGGAATGCCGGTGACATCGCGCACCAGCAGCTTGTAGCCCCAGACGCCAACGCCGATCACCAGCGCAAGCGATACCGCCGCGCCGGCCCAGTTGGCGATATTTGCGACCTTTGCCCCCGCCGGCGCCTGCGTCTCCGCAGGACCGTCATAGGTGAAATCTGCCATATTTGCCTCGCTGCCCCGCGCCGGGTTCCCCGTCACGCGGTGTCTGCTCTGCCCGTTCTTCCCCGGGGCGGCGCGGCGTTTGGGCTCAGCGCATTTCTTCCGCCGGGGTTACGCCCAAGATACCAAGGCCGGCGGAAATGACAACCGCGACGGACCGCGCCAGCGCGATTTTGCTCTGGCTGGTGGCGGCATCGTCCTGAAGGAAGCGCAGCGCGGGCTCGTCATGGCCCTTGTTCCACAGCGCATGCAGATCCGAGGCCAGTTCGTTGAGCCAGATCGCCACCTTATGCGGCTCGTGCCCCTTGGCGGCGATCTCGACCAGGCGCGGCCATTCGGAGAGCTTTTTCATCAGCCCGAGCTCGGCCTCGTGATCCAGCACCGCCAGATCCGCCTGCATCAGCGCCCGGTCGGAGACGTCGATCCCCGCCTCGGTGGCCTTGCGGATCACCGAACAGACGCGGGCATGGGCGTATTGCACGTAAAAGACCGGGTTTTCCTTTGATTGCTCCACCGCCTTGGCGAAATCGAAATCGAGCGGCGCGTCGTTCTTGCGCATCAGCATGACAAAGCGGGTCACGTCAGGGCCGACCTCGTCGACCACGTCGCGCAGGGTGACAAAGGTCCCTGCCCGTTTCGACATCTTGAAGGGCTCGCCGTTCTTGAAGAGCTTCACCAGCTGGATGAGCTTGATATCGAGCGGCACCCTGCCCTCGGAGAGCGCCGAGACCGCCGCCTTCATCCGCTTGACATAGCCGCCGTGATCGGCGCCGAACACGTCGATGAGCTGGTCGTAGCCGCGGCTCACCTTGTCGTAGTGATAGGCGATGTCGGGGGCGAAATAGGTCCAGCTGCCATCGGATTTCTTGATCGGCCGATCCACATCGTCGCCATGCTCGGTGGATTTGAACAGGGTCTGCTCGCGCGGCTCCCAATCCTCGGGCGTCTTGCCCTTGGGCGGTTCCAGCACGCCGCGATAGATGAGGCCCTTGTCGTTCAGGCTGTCGATCGCCGCTTCGATCCGGCCAGTGCCGTAGAGCGATTTCTCCGAGAAGAACCGGTCCATCTTCACGCCGAGCTGCGCCAGATCCTCGCGGATCAGCGCCATCATCTCCTCGGTGGCGAAGTTGCGGATCTCTTCGAGCCAGACCTGCTCGCCCTCGCCGACATATTTGTCGCCGACCTGCTCTTTCAGCTTTTCGCCCACCGGGATGAGGTAATCGCCCGGATAGGTGCCGTCGGCGAATTCCACCTCATGGCCCTGCGCTTCGAGATAGCGCAGATAGACCGAGCGGGCGAGCACATCGACCTGCGCGCCGCCATCGTTGATGTAATATTCCCGCGTCACGTCAAAGCCCGCGAAATCCAGCAGGCTGGCCAGCGCGTCGCCGAAAACCGCGCCGCGGGTATGGCCCACATGCAGCGGGCCGGTAGGGTTGGCGGAGACATATTCGACGTTGATCTTTTCGCCCTGCCCCATATGCGAACGCCCGAAAGCCGTGCCGTCCGTCAGGATCGCCTGGGGAAGCTGCTGCCAGAGCGACGGCGCCAGACGCAGGTTGAGAAAGCCCGGCCCCGCGACCTCGG
The DNA here is from genome assembly GCF_017311415.1 of Salipiger abyssi. GTDB lineage: Bacteria > Pseudomonadota > Alphaproteobacteria > Rhodobacterales > Rhodobacteraceae > Salipiger > Salipiger abyssi_A. Next base: position 308,373 of record NZ_JAEKIS010000002.1, read on the forward strand.
CGCTGACGATGCGCTCGTCGGCACCGATCTTGGCGGCCAGCGCCTCGGCAATGTCGCGCGGTTTCTGCTTTGCGGGCTTGGCCAGCACCATTGCGGCATTGGTCGCCATGTCGCCATGCAGCGGGTCGCGCGGAGGTTCCACCGTCACGGGGGCGGTGTTGAGGTCGACGGGCAGTGCACCCTCGGCCTGCAACGCCTCGATCGCCTGTAGCACAAGCGCGCGAATGTCGGTGAAGAGGTTCATCGGTCGTGTCTCCATACGGTCGGCGATCCCTCTACCACTTTGGCGGTTGGGGTCAAATGCCCCTGCGGTGGCCCCGACGAAAAGAGCGGGCCGCGCGGGCCCGCTCTGTTCGTTTTTGGTGGCTGGCCGCCGGGCGACCGCCGGTCAGGCGTTGGTGAGGATCTCGACATACTCGTTGCGGATCGGGTCGAAGAACGGCGTCGAGGCCTGCCACCACCACATATTGCCCAGCACCTCCTCGGTATAGACCTCGTTAAACTGGCGCTTGAACTCGTCGCTGGCGTAATCGGCGGCGCCGACCACGGCGGAGTTGTAGCCGGTGTTGTTGGCGAACATGCCGCCGGTCTCCGGCTTCAGCATGAAGTTGATGAAGGCGACCGCCTGCTCCGGGTTCGGCGCGTTGCGCAGGATGCCCATCGTGTCCATCCAGGTGATGATGCCTTCCTTGGGCGCGCGATAGACGTAATCGGGGTTTTCGCGGTTGAGCAACAGGCCGGTGGTGTCCCAGGTCTGGCCGATGACACAGCCCGCATCCTTGAAGGCGGCGGTCGCCTCGGTGGCGTTGTTCCAGAAGGCGCCGATGTTTTCCTTATGCGCGAGGATCCACTGGGTGATGGCACCCCAGACGCGGCGGGCGTCGTCCTCGGATTTGTAGACGTCGAGCATGCGGTTCGAGGGCACCTCGCCGGTGGCGTCGAGATAGAGCCCCGCACCCATGATCACCGATTTCTGGCGGAAGGCGGCGGCGCCCCGGGCGGCCTCTTGGGTGAAGAGATCGCCAAAGGAGAGATCGGCGTCCGAAATCGGCAGCGCGGCGCGGTTCAGCGTGAGGCCCTCGGTGCCCCAGTCATGCGGCAGCAGGATCTGCTTGCCGGCATGGGTGGCGCCTAGCGCGACGCTGTCGCGCAGGAAGCTCGGGTAGATCGCGTCCATGTTCACCGTCTCGGGGACCGGCGCGAAATAGCTGTCGCCACTCTCGTCGAGATAGTTCACCGCCGTGTCGATGGAGGGGAAGACCACGTCGAAATCGCCGCCATTGGAGGCGCGCACGATGGATTGCGCCTCGTCGTTCGAGCCGAAAGTGGTGAGATCCAGCGTGATGCCGGTCTCGGCCTCGAAGGCCTCGGCGATGTTCGGCTGAACGTAATCCTGCCAGGCCAGAACCTTGACGCTGCCCGACGCGGCCAGCGCGTCATGGGCGCGCAGGATCGCGGGCGCGGCCACGACGGTGGCGGTCAGCTGCATGGCGGTACGGCGGGTGAGCTTCATGGTCGTATCCCTTCGGAGAGTCCGGATGTGTCAGAAAAAATGACTGACCGCCGGGTAAAGGGAGATGGACTCAGCTTGATGACGGTTCGGTTACAGCTTCATGACGCCCCGCCTCATGCCGCCTGACCGGGGGCGGCGCGCGCCGCCGCCGCGCCCTGCCCGCCCGCAGGCTGACCGATATCGAAGCGCGCCACCAGTTCCGAGAGCGCGCCGGCATCGCTGCGCAGCATATGGGCGGCGGCGGTGGACTGCTCGACCATGGCGGCGTTCTGCTGCGTCACCCGGTCGAGATTGCCGACGCCGACATTGATCTCGTTGAGCCCCTGCGCCTGATCGGTGGACACGCTGGCGATGCCGCTGACCAGATCGGAGATCTGCCCGACCTGATGCACCACATCCCCCAGCGCCTCGCCCGCCCGCTCGACAAGCTGCACGCCCTCCTTGACCTGATCCGCCGAGCCGCTGATCAGCGTCTTGATCTGCTGCGCCGCGTCCGAGCTGCGCTGCGCCAGCGCCCGCACCTCGGAGGCGACCACCGCGAAGCCGCGTCCGCTCTCGCCGGCGCGCGCCGCCTCGACCCCGGCATTCAGCGCCAGAAGGTTGGTCTGAAAGGCGATGTCGTCGATCACCCCGATGATCTCGCCGATCTGATCCGAGCTTTGCGCAATGCCGGCCATGGCAGAGACCGCCGAGCGCATGATCTCGCCATTCTCGTCGGCCATGCGGGCGGCGCCGCGCACGTTTTCCTCGACCTCCTTGGTGGTGCGGGCGGCGTCGCGCACGCTGCCCAGAAGCTGCTCGAGCGCCGCCGCCGTCTGCTCCAGCGTGGCAGCCTGGGTCTCGGTGCGGTGCGACAGGTCGTCAGAGCCGCTCGCGATTTCCTCGGCGTTGCTGTGAATGTTCTGGGCGCTCACCCGCACTTCGTTGATCGCGTCGCGCAGGCTGTCGACGGCGCGGTTGAAATTCTCGCGCAACGCCTCGTATTCGCTGGGAAACCGCTCCTGGATGCCTTCCGCCAGACCGCCATCGGCAAGCCGGTCGAGCGCCTCTGTCAGGTGGCGCACGACGCGGTCCTGAGCCGCATGCGCCGCCATGCGCGCCTCCTCCGCCGCGCGGCCCTGCGCCAGCGTGGCGGCGAGATCGCTGAGATGGCGCGCGATCTCGCCGAACTCGTCCGAACGCTCGCGCTGGTCGACGGCGCTGTCGTAATCGCCGCGCGCCACCCGGGCCATGGCCGCGTCGAGCCCGCCGAGCGGGCGCGCGATGATCCGGCGCAGCAGGAAGACGGTGAGCGCCATCATGACGACGAAGACCGCCAGCGCGGTCATCTGGATCTCGCGCTTGTCGCCGGCGGCGCTGGCCAGCACCGCCCGGTCGGTCCAGATCATTGCCACCGCGCCGGCGGGATCCGCGCGTCCCGGCAGCAGGATCGGCGCCGCGACCCAGAGCCCGTCCTGCGCGCTCTGCACCGAGGCTTCCGCGACCGCACGCGCCGCCAGCGCCGCGAGCGCGGCACGGTCGCCGGCGGCGACGCCCGCATCGGCAAGCACCGTGCCGTCCGCCTGCACCACAGCCCCGCCAAGCGCATCCGCGCCGCCACTCTGCAAGCCGAGCGACAACTGCTCGCCGAGCTTGCCCTCGTCCTTGAAGCGCAGCGGCTGCACCATGGCACCGGCCTGGCTTTCGACGGTCTTGTGCGCCATGGAGACGACCCCGTCGCGCGCGATGCGCATGGTCAGGTGCCAGGATTGCCAGGCCATGACCGAGGCTACCGCGATGGTTGTCACCGCCAGCAGCAGCGCCGCGCGGACGAACACCGAATGGAAAAGGCTGCGCAGCCGCGCGCCGGTTGCGGCGAGTTGCATTGAACGGACCTCCGGGCCGGATTACATCAGCAGATCGGCATTCACGCCCACGGTCATCGCCCCGATGGGCGCGCCGGTCTCGGGATCGCTGAGGGTGAGCGAGATCTGCGCCTGATAGCTCTGGCTCGATTCGTCGAATTCCACCTCGCCGTAATGCACCGCGCCGGCGCCCTGCCCGTAAGTCTCGGTGAATTTCGCCTCGTCGCCCTGCCAGTAATCCGAGGTGATCGCCGAGGCCGCCACGTTGAGCCCCTGCGCATCCATCACGAAGATCTCGGTGATGGCGCCCTGGGCCGCTCCCACATGATCGCGCAGGAACGTCGCGAGATCGCTTTCGACCACGGCGGAGATCGTCGGCGTGTCGGCGGCGCCGATTTCCGCCTGCCAGGCACTGTCCAGCGCGTCGATCCGCGCGGCATCATACCCGGCCGTCTGAGCATTCTGCGCCTCGATGGCCGCGATCAGCGCGGGATCCTGCGCCCAGGGCTGAATGCCGCTTTGCAGAAAAGCCTCCATCGCCGTGCGGGCATCGACGGCAAAGGCCGGCGCGGCGGACACGGCCAGCAGGGCCGCGCAGATAAACGTCTTCATTCACTCCTCCTTCGGAACACCCCCGACCGGGGGGCACGCCCCTTCTCTCTAGAGGCCAAATCCTCACGGCAGGTTAAGACGCGGCCTCACTGCCCGAACCGCACGCATTCGGGCATCACAGGCCGGGAAAGCGCTATTATAGGTCTGGCCTTTTGCCCCGTACCCGGCTAGGCGGTCGCGCAACACTTCCCGAAAGGCTGGACAATGGACCTGCGCAATATTGCGATCATCGCCCACGTGGACCACGGCAAGACCACGCTCGTCGACGAACTGCTGAAACAGTCAGGCGTCTTCCGCGAGAACCAGGCCGTGGCCGAGCGCGCCATGGACAGCAACGATCTGGAACGCGAGCGCGGCATCACCATCTTTGCCAAGCCGACCTCGGTCGAGTGGAAAGGCACGCGGATCAATATCGTCGACACCCCCGGCCACGCCGATTTCGGCGGCGAGGTGGAGCGGATCCTGAGCATGGTCGATGGCGTGGTGCTGCTGGTGGACGCCGCCGAAGGCCCGATGCCGCAGACCAAATTCGTGACCTCCAAGGCGCTGGCGCTGGGGCTGCGCCCGATCGTGGTGCTGAACAAGGTCGACAAACCCGATGCCGAACCCGACCGCGCGCTGGATGAGTGTTTCGACCTCTTCGCCTCGCTCGATGCCGACGAGGACCAGCTCGATTTCCCGCATATGTACGCCTCGGGCCGCAACGGCTGGGCCGACGCCGAGCTCGACGGGCCGCGCAAGGATCTCTCGGCGCTGTTCAACCTGGTGGTGAACCACGTCCCCGCCCCCAAGCAGATCAAGCATCAGGACGAGGATTTCCGGATGCTCGCCACCACGCTGGGCTCGGACCCGTTCGTGGGCCGTCTGCTCACCGGCCGGATCGAGACCGGCCGCGTCAAGGTCGGCCAGACGGTGCAGGCGATCAGCCGCATCGGCCAGAAGATCGAACAGTTCCGCATCACCCGCGTGCAGGCCTTCCGCGGCCTCGGACAGGCGGATCTCGAAGAGGGTCTGGCGGGCGATATCGTCTCCATCGCGGGCATGTCCAAGGCCACCGTGGCCGACACGATCTGCGCGCTGGCGGTGGACGAACCGCTCGACGCCCAACCCATCGACCCGCCGACAATCACCGTGACCTTCGGCATCAATGACAGCCCGCTGGCGGGCCGCGACGGCAAGAAGGTGCAGTCGCGCGTCATCCGCGAGCGGCTGATGAAAGAGGCCGAGGGCAATGTCGCGATCAAGATCGCCGACACACCCGGCGGCGAGGCCTTCGAGGTCTCGGGGCGCGGCGAACTCCAGATGGGCGTTCTGATCGAGAACATGCGCCGCGAGGGGTTCGAGCTGTCGATCTCGCGCCCGCAGGTGATCATGAAGGACGACAACGGCGTCACCATGGAGCCGGTCGAAGAGGCAACCATCGACGTCGATGACGAATATTCCGGCGCGGTGATCGAAAAACTCACCGGTGCGCGTAAGGGCGAGCTGGTCGAGATGCGTCCGGCGGGCGCGGGCAAGACGCGGATCATCGCGCATGTGCCCTCGCGCGGGCTCATCGGCTATCACGGCGAGTTCCTCACCGACACCCGCGGCACCGGCGTGCTGAACCGGGTGTTCCACGGCTGGACCGAGCACAAGGGCCCGATCCCGGGCCGGCGCGCCGGCGTGCTGATCTCGATGGAGAACGGCGAGGCGGTGGCCTATGCGCTGTGGAACCTCGAAGATCGCGGCAAGATGTTCATCGGTGCGCAGGCGCCGGTCTACACCGGCATGATCATCGGCGAGCATTCGCGCGACAACGATCTGGAAGTGAACCCGCTGAAGGGCAAAAAGCTGACCAACGTGCGCGCCTCGGGCACGGACGAAGCGGTGCGCCTGACCACACCGGTCACGCTGAGCCTTGAAGAGGCCATCGCCTATATCAACGACGACGAGCTCGTCGAAGTGACGCCCAACGCGATCCGCCTGCGCAAGCGCTATCTCGATCCGCATGAGCGCAAGCGGATGGCGAAATCGGCGCAATAAGGCGGCGCGAAATTCGCAGGGAACGGTGGGCAGGATTGCCCACCCTACACGAGGCCTATACGCGCGAGCCGCGCCATCGCCTGCCCGTGGGTTGGCGATCTGACCGACGAACCTCTTACTTTATCCCTGCCAGATCCGAAGGATCTCGACACTTTGCGCGATCGTCACCAAATCGCCAGCCCGGCGGACGGGCCGGCGATGGCGCGGCGCCCTTCGGGCTTGCCCCGCGCCCGAGCGCTGCTCGACCGTAGGGTGGGCAATCTGCCCACCGTTCCACGAGAGCCACGAAGCGCTCTCACTCAAGAACCAAATGAACCCGCCGGTTCTGGCGGCCCTTGTTCTCGATCTTGCCGAGGCGGATGCGCCCGATCTCGCCCGTCCTTGCCACATGGGTGCCCCCGCAAGGTTGCAGATCGACCTGATCGCGCCCGCTGCCGATACGCACCAGACGCACGCTCCCCTTGCCGCGCGGCGGCTGCACCGTCATCGTCTTCACCAGACCGGGATTGGCGTCGAGCACCGCTTCCTCGACCCAATCCGCGCTCACCACCAGATCGCGGTCCACCAGATCGTTGAGCGCCGCCTCAATCGCATCGCGGTCTTCGGGCGGTTCCGGCATGGCGAAATCGAGCCGTCCGCTGCCCGCCGAGACCGCGCCGCCGGTCACCGGCAGCGGGATCACCACCGAGAGCAGATGCAGCGCCGTATGCACGCGCATATGCTTGTAGCGCCGGTCCCAGTCGATGCGCTGCGCGACCGGCGTGCCCACCGGCGGCAACGGTACGGGCTCGGCGGGCACAAGCACCACCGCGCCGTCCTCCCCCGGCACCGCCGTGGCGATGGAGAGCGCGCCTCCCGACCATTCGATCCGCCCGCTGTCGCCAGGCTGGCCACCGCCCTTGGGGTAGAAGACCGTGGCATCCAGCACCAACCCGCCCTCGGGCGTATGCGCCACCACCACACCCTGCGCGTCGCGCAGATAGGCGTCTTCGCGGAACAGTGCCTCGCTCATCGGCCCTCTCCTCCTTCGCTGTGCTGACCGTCGTCGCCGTCGCGCCCGGTGGGCATCACATCCGAGCGGCTGCTCTGCTGCGCCTCAGCTCTAACGCGGGATGCATCATCCTGCCCGGTGCTCTCGTCGCTGGCGGAGGACGGCGTCCCGTTGCTGTCGCGGGCGAACAGCGCCTCGGGATTGCGCAGCCAGACATCGCGCTGTGCAAACGGGATCTCGATCCCCTCTTCCTTAAAGCGGCAGGCGATCTCGTGGTGGAAATCCGATTTCACGACCAGGATCTGTCCGACATCGCGGATCACCGCGCGGATCACGAAGTTCAGAGAATCCGCACCGAACTCCTCGAAAGTGACCATCGGTTCGGGGTTCAGCAGCACCATGTCGTGCTCGCGCACCGCCCGCAGGATCACCTCCTCGACCTTGCGCGTATCGGTGCCATAGGCCACGCCCACATTCATCACGACCCGGCCCAGCACATTCGAGCGGGTATAGTTGGTCACCCGCCCCGACACGAAATCGGAGTTCGGCACGATCAGCTCGGTGCGGTCGAAGGTCTCGATCCGGGTCGAGCGCACCGCGATGCTCTTGACGATGCCATGCGTGCCGCCGGTCTCGATCCAGTCGCCCTCGGAGATCGGCCGCTCGATCAGCAGGATGATGCCCGACACGAAATTCGACACGATGTTCTGGAGGCCGAAACCGATCCCGACAGAAAGCGCACCCGCCACGATGGCGAGCGACGAGAGGTCGAGCCCGGCGGCGGTGATCGCGATAAGCGCCGCGAGGAAGATGCCGACATAGCCCAGCCCCGAGACGATGGCGGTCTGTCCGCCCGGGTCGAGCTTGGTCTTCGGCAGAATCGAGCTGCGCAGCCCGCTCTGGGTCAGCCGCGTCAGCGCGTAGCCGATGACGAAAACCACCAGGAAGGTAAAGAAATCGGCGGGCGAGATCCGCGTGTCGCCGAAGGTGAAGCCTTCGCGGAACCGCGCCCAGACCTCGGTGAGATCGGCCACCCGCGCGCCCCAGACCAGCGCCAGCAGAGGCAATGCGCCGATCAGCAGCGCCAGACCGGCCAGAACCGGGATCAGCCCGTCCGCATCCTGCGCGCCCTTGCCGGTGACCAGCTCGTAGAAATCGTTGACGACGCGCTGAAGCACCAGCACCAGCGCCAGCACCGCCAACGTCGCCACTGCCGGGTAGACGGTCGCCTGACCGACCGCATCGTAGCCGATGGCCGACATAACCGGACCGACCACCGCCAGCACCACCGCCGCGCGGCCGATGATCCGCGCCAGCCGCAGGCGGAAATGCGAGCCTTCGAGCAGCGTGCCCTCGGTGGCCCGCTCGGGAGTCAGCCCCGAAAGGATATGGCCCAGCCGCGACAGCATCAGCGCGCAGAGCACCAGGATGGGGAAATCCAGCACCACCCGGGTGGTATCCGAATAGGAAAAGATCTCGGCGGTGGTGAGCCCGGCCGAGCGCAGCACGAACAGGACGGCCAGCAGGTTGGAATAGTAGCGGGCCTCGCGGCGCTGTGCCTGTGGCAGCGGCAACGTCGCGATATCGTCGTTCTGATGGAAACTCTGATCGGCCAGCCAGCCGATCAGCAACAGCGCGCCACCCCAGACGGGAAGCTGCTCCAGCATCAGCCGGCCCTTGACGCCGGCGAGCCCCGTCGCCTGAAGCGCCGCGGTGAGCAGCACCAGCCCGGCAAAGGGCAGCATGATGCCGCCGATCGAGAGCAGGAAGCCCCAGACGCCGGTCCCGCGTCGGGTGCTTCGGCGCAACCAGTTGATCGCCATGCGCATCCATGCCGGGCCGCGTATCACCAGCAGCAGCGCCAGCCCGACCAGCAGAAGGATCACCGGCAGATCGCGCCGCGCCTCGCGCAGCGTCACGTCGGATTGCAGGTTCTGGTGCAGCTCCGACCACAGGCTGTGCCAGGACGCCGCGAGCGCATGTGCCGCATCCGGCCAGAGCGACGGGTTGAGCGGCGACGGTCCCAGCGACAGCAGCGCATCGGCCTGCCGCGCTCGGATCATCTCGTCGATCTCGCGGATCAGCCCGTCGGCGCGGGTATAGGCCTCCTCGGCCTGCCGCACCGGCGCCTGAAGGCGCCCGAGCTCGTCGTTCAGCTCGGCGCGCCGTGTGGCGATCTCCTCGGGTTCGCTTTCGCCCTCCGCCGGCGGCTCTCCCAGCGCGGCGATCTGCGATTGCAGCGTCTGGATACGCGTGGCGTTGGTGCTTTCGGCCTGAAGGAAGCTCTCACGCCAGCCCGCGACGGTGCTGCGCAGATCTTCGAGCGCGGCGTCCGACGCCTGTCCGTTCTCGATCACCTGTTCCGCCCGGGCCGCGACGGTCTCCCAGGAATCGTAACTCAGATCTCTGTCCTGCGCCCGGAGCGCCCCGGCGCTCAGCGCCAGGAGGAGAGCCAGGCCGACGGCGGCGAACCAGCGCGTAAAGGCGGTCATGCGTCCTCGAAAACACCGGGTATGGAGGCGGGGGCGCGGTCCAGCCAGGCCGGCACGGGCAGCCCCTTGTCCTTCAGGAATGCGGGATTGAACAGTTTCGACTGATACCGCGTGCCGAAATCGCAGAGCACGGTGACAATGGTGTGACCCGGGCCCATCTCCTGCGCCATGCGGATCGCGCCCGCCACGTTCACGCCCGAAGACCCGCCGAGGCAAAGCCCCTCGTCCTGAAGCAGATCGAACACCACCGGCAGCGCTTCCTCATCGGGGATGCGGTAGCTGAAATCGGGGGTGAAGCCTTCGAGATTGGCGGTGATACGCCCCTGCCCGATGCCCTCGGTGATCGAGTCGCCGGGATTCTCCTGCCCGGTATATAGCTTGTAGAGCCCCGCGCCCTCGGGATCGGCGAGCCCGACCTTGACGCCCTTGGGTTGCAACGCCGCCGCGACGCCGGCCAGCGTGCCGCCGGAGCCCACCGCGCAGATGAAGCCGTCGACCTTGCCGTCGGTCTGATCCCAGATCTCGGGGCCGGTCATCTCGATATGCGCCTGACGGTTGGCCACGTTGTCGAACTGGTTGGCCCAGATCGCGCCATGCGCCTCGGTCTTGGCGAGCTCTTCGGCGAGACGGCCGGAATAGCGCACATAGTTGTTGGGATTCGCATAGGGTGCGGCGGGCACCTGTACCAGCGCGGCGCCGGCCAGACGGATCATATCCTTCTTTTCCTGGCTCTGGGTCTCGGGAATCACGATGACGGTCTTGAACCCCATCGACGCGCCGACCAGCGCCAGCCCGATCCCGGTATTGCCCGCGGTGCCCTCGACCACGGTGCCGCCGGGCTCCAGCAGCCCCTTCTCCACCGCATCGCGGATGATGTAGAGCGCGGCACGATCCTTGACCGACTGGCCGGGGTTGAGAAACTCCGCCTTGCCGAGGATGGTGCAGCCTGTCATCTCGCTGGCCTTGCGCAGCTTGATGAGCGGCGTATGTCCGATGGCCTGCGCCAGATCCTGTGCGACCCGCATGGGTGCCCTCCCTCTTTCACGGTCTGAAACACAGGTTTAGGGCCGCGTGTTTGGGAACTCAAGCGCTGCGGCGCAGCTCCTCACGATGACGTGCCAGCCAGTAGAGCATCATCACCAATGGCCCGGCATTCACCTCGCCGCTGTCGACCAGCGCCATGGCCCGCTCGAACGGGATCACATGGCTGCGAATATCCTCGTGCTCCTCATCCAGCCCGCCCAAGCCGTTATCGGCCTCGCTCAGCTCGCAAAGCCCCAGAAAACAGTGGAAAAACTCGGTCGTATAGCCAGGCGAGGCATAGACGCGCATCATTGGACGCAGCTCTCTGAGCTGCACGCCGGCCTCTTCCTCGGCCTCGCGCAGGGCGCAGACCTCCGGGCTTTCTCCGGCATCAACCAGCCCCGCCGGCGGCTCCAGAATCGAGGGTTTGGGATCGCCGCGCAGCACCGGGCCGTAGCGTAGCTGTTCGATCAGCAGCACGCGGTCCGTTTCGGGATCGTAGGGCAGGACGAGTGCCGCGTCATAGGCGACAAATCCTTCGCGGCTGAGGGTCTCCGTCATGCTGCCGTCGAAGCGTCGGAAACGCAGATCGAAATCGCGCAGGCGGAAGAAACCCTCAAAGCCCGGCCGGTCGCGCAGGATCTCGACCGTATCGAGCCCGCGAGCGGAGCGCAGCGCATGCGGGGCGTCCTGTCGGGCCAGCTCACGCGCCCAGGCCCGCGCCGCCAGAAACGGGCGCAGCCTGGCCATCGTCTCGGGCTCTGTCCGGCCGTACTGCGCCATGATCTCGCGCGCGGTGCCGCAGGCCAGCCGGCCCCATTCGGCGGCCCACTCGGCCAGATCGAAAAGCCGCTCGCCATCCGGCACACATCCCAGCGCGCGCGCCAGCGCCTGCACCGTGGCGCCGTCCGACATTGTCACGGACATCTCGCGCAGGACGTCGACGCTTTCCCCCTCGTAATAGGCCAGCCGCGCCAGATCCTGGTTGGAGAGATCCCGCAACAGCACCCCCTCGGCGGCAGCGCCGGGGGTTTGGCAGAGTACCGCTTCCGGCGCCCCTTTCGCGGCGACCTCGTAGACCGAATAACCCGAAAGCCTCGCCGTCTCGCAGGCCACTGCGCGGCCAAGAACCTTCTCTCGCAAGGGCGCATGACGAAGCGGTCCGAAGACAAACAGATCGGCCATGCCGTTCTCCCTCAGCGCCAGTGGCGCGATGCGGTTTCCGACAGCAGACCGGTGACGATGGCTCCGGCGAGCATCATGGTGAAAAACCCGCTGTCGAGCAGGATCTGGCCAAAGTCGATGCCGATTTCGAAAATCGCGGCAAAGGCCTCCATCGCGCTGTGATAGCGGTGCCGCATCGCCAACCGCACCATTTCGTTGGCCGACTGCACGAACAGCCCCCACAGGATGAGAGCCACCACTCCGGTGATGCCGTGCGAGACCGCAGAGGCCATCCCCCGCCCGGCGCGCGGACCGACGATGATCCAGCCGCAGAGAAATCCGATCACGCAGTTCACCTGCGTGAAGATGCCGAAATCGGTGGTCTCTTCCGGCAACGTCTTGATGTATTGCGACCCGAAATAGGCCAGCACCAGCATGCAAAGCGCGGCGACCAGGCGGGCGGCGGTAAACATCTGCGACGGGCCTCAACTGCGTGATTATTGATTGACGCTAAGGTAACGCCGCCGCGTCGCGATCTGCAAGCGCTGCGCGGCCCTGTGCCAAAGCCGGTCTGCGCATGTGACCCTTGCGAAACATCTGGCCCGGTCGCGCTCAGAAATCGCGCGCCTCATAGGCCGCCAGCGCCGCCTTGCGCCCGTCGTCGGCGCTGACCACCGGGTCTGGATAGGCATCGCCCGGCGCCATCGCCCAGCTCTCGGGGATCGCGTCGAAATAGCTGAGCGCAGTCTCGGGCGGGCGGCGCTGCCCCTCGGCGATCCAGCGCGTGACATAGGTGCGGTCGGGGTCGAATTTCTCGCGCTGGGTGATCGGGTTGAAGACGCGGAAATAGGGCGCCGCGTCCGGGCCGCTGCCGGCGGTCCATTGCCAGCCGAGCGCATTGGCCGCCGGATCCCAGTCGATCAGGCAGTCGGCAAACCAGTCCATTCCAATTTTCCAATGACACATCAGGTGCTTGGTGAGGTAACTTGCGACGATCATCCGGGCGCGGTTGTGCATCCGCCCCGTCACATACATCTCGCGCAGCGCCGCATCGACAAAGGGAATGCCGGTGCGGGCGCGTTTCCAGGCGATGACCTCGCGGCGGCGCTCATCCTCGTTCCAGGGGAAGCCGCCCCATTCCTCGCGCCAGTTGTCCTCCAGCAGATGCGGCGTGTGCCACATCAGGTGATAGGCGAATTCGCGCCAGACCAACTCCTTCAGCCAGGTCTCGGCGCCGGGCTTGCCCGCCTCCTGCGCGCGCTTGCCGGCGTGCCAGCATTGCGCCGGGCTGATCTCGCCCAGGCTGAGATTTTCCGACAGGTTGGAGCAGCCGTCCTCGGCCACCATATTGCGCCCGTCCTTGTATTCGGCGATGCGCCCCGAGACAAAGCCGCCAAGCCGCCCCTGCGCCGCCGCCTCGCCGAGCTGCACATAGGGCCGCACCACCGCAGCCCCCCGCCGCATCGCAGCGCCGAGTTGCCAATCCTCCAGCGCATCGCTTTCCGGCCAGCTTGCGGGAGCGGGCAGCTTCGACGGCGCCGGCAGCGGCTCGGGCACATCCGTGCCGCAGACCGCGCGCCAGAACGGCGTATAGACCTTGTAGAACCCGCCCTGCTTGGTCTCGACGCTCCAGGGCTCGAAAAGCAGATGGCCGCCATAGCTTTTGGCGTCGACGCCACGATCCTTGAGCGCGGATTTCACATCGGTGTCGCGCTCGACCGCAGCCGGATCGTAGGCGCGCTGCCACCAGACAGCACCCGCGCCGGTCTCCGCCACCAGCGCGTCGAGCACCTCGCGCGCAGGCCCCGCACGAAAGATCAGCCGGCTGCCCTTCTCCGCCAGCGCCTGCGCAAAGACCTCCAGCCCCAGCCCCAGCCGCCATTTAGGCGCCGCGCCGAGCGCATCGACCGTATGGTCGCGGATGAAGACCGGGATCACCGGACGCCCCGCCTGCCCCGCCGCGTGCAACGCGGCGTGATCGCTCAGCCGCAGGTCGCGGCGGATCCAGACGAGGACGGGGGATGGCTCTGACATGGCGGCTTTCCTTGTTGCCCGGCAGACAGATAGCGCCCACGCGGCAGGGTCAAGCCACCGGCGTCACAGCACCCGGTCGAGCGCTTCGATCAGCTTTTCCACCTCGTGCTGCGCGGTGTAATGCACGAAGGAGAGCCGCAGCACGCCCATCGCCGGATCGACGCCCATGGCCTGCAACGGGCGCACCGCGTAGAAATCGCTGCCCCCTGCCATGATCCCGTGCTCCGCCAGCGCCCGCGCCGCCGCCTCCGCCGGGCCCTGCAAGGCCACCGCCACGGTCGGTGCGCGGTGCGCGGCATCGCGCGGCCCCAGAAGGCGCACCGAATTCCGGTTGCCCAGGAAGTCGAGCAGCGGCTGCATCAGCGTCACCTCATGCGCATGCATGAGCCCCGCCACCTCGCGCGGGGCGACGCCCTCATGCGCCGCCAGCGCCTCGATATAATCCACCATGCCGGCGCTGGCCGCGACCTGCGCATGATCCGGCCCGGCGGGGGTGAATTTCTTGTAGAGCGTGTCGCCATTGAAGAAATGCGCCTGGTTGGGCAGCGCCTCTCCCAGCGCGCGGCGCATGACCATGATGCCCTGATGCGGCCCGTAGGTCTTGTAGGCCGAGAACAGGTAGATATCGCAGCCGAGCTCCCCCACATCCGGGAAGCCGTGCGGCGCATAGCTCACCCCGTCGACACAGACCCAGGCGCCGGCGGCATGGGCCAGCGCGGTGATCTCGCGCACCGGGTTGATCTCGCCCACCACGTTGGAGCAATGCGGGAAACAGACCAGCCGCACCTTCTCGTCGAGCAGCTTTTCCAGCGCTGCCGGGTCGAGATGCCCGGTCTCCGGGTCGATCTTCCATTCGCGGATCTCGATCCCGTCCTCGGCCAGCCGCCGCCAGGGGCCGGAATTGGCCTCGTGATCCTGATTGGTGACGACGATCGCCTCGCCGGGCATCATCCGCTGGCGAAAGGCCTGGGCCAGCACATAGGTGTTCTGCGTGGTCGAGGGGCCGAAGCTCAGCTCATCGCTCTCGACCCCCAGCAGCCCGGCCAGACGGCTGCGCGCCTCGTCCATCTCGGCTCCGCTCGCCTCCGAGGCCGGGTATGGCGCATAGGGCTGGACCTTGCGCTGATGGTAGAAACGCGTCAGCCGTTCGATCACCGGCTGGCAGGTATAAGACCCGCCCGCATTCTCGAAAAACGCCCAGCCTTCCAGCGACGGCTCGGCAAAGGCGGGAAACTGCCCGCGCACGAACTCCAGATCCAGCATATGTCCGACTCCCCTGAGATTGCGGCGGAGAAAACCGGCGAATGCGCGGAGCGTCAAGGATCGGCGCGGCGAACCTTACGTGAGTTTGGGGGATGGCCCCGGATCTGTGGGTTGGAACCCCACCCTACGCTGCCGGATCGCCGGACATGCGGGCCTTTGCCCGTTTACGCCGAACCAACCGCACCGTTGCGAATGCGGCAAATACATATGGCGTCGCGAGGAACACGACGGCGAAGATTGCCGAAAGCGCCCAGCCAATCCCAAGACGCGCGTTGATCAGGTCTTGTGCGATCTGCCGGTGTTTCGGAGCGACCGTGCGGAGCTGCTCTTCAAAGGTAAAACCCGCTGGATCGGTGCCCAGCCACCAAAGCTTGAGATCAATGGAACGATCCGCCCAATAGTAGCAGATGAAAGTCACGATGGCGGTCAGCATCAGGCTAAGGGCCAGCCCCGGAACAAGACGCAACCGGGTCATCGCGATCCCTGGCGGAATCGCCAGCGCCACAATCGCAAGCGAGATCGTCGCTAGGTTTATGAGCAAAAACATAGGGAACCGCCCTTTGGTCACGGATGACAGGACCATATCGGCTGACTGGAAACAACCGTTCCAAACCTTGCCGCACGCGGACGGACTAGTACCGGATCGGTTTGGCGGCGGCTTGGCGCATGCGTCGCTCCAGGCTCCCCCTTCCAAGGACACAACGCAACACCTCACAGGGCTCGCGTTGCCACCCTGCGCCACAAAAAAGCGCGCGGGCCCGAGGGCCCGCGCTCATTCAGATCAAACCTGGCTGACAGGTGTCAGGCCCGGCGTTCCGCCAGCAGCCCGCGCCAGATCGCAAAGCACATGATCAGCAGCACCACCGTGAACGGCAGACCCGTCGAGATCACCATGGATTGCAGCGAGGACAGACCGCCCGCCGAAAGCAGCAGCACGATGGCCACGGCGCCCTCGAAGATGCACCAGAACACCCGCTGCGGCACCGGCGCGTCGACCTTGCCGCCCGCCGTGATCGTGTCGATCACCAGCGAACCCGAGTCCGACGAGGTGACGAAAAACACGATGACCAGCACGATGCCCACAATCGAAGTGATCCCGGTCAGCGGCAGCGCGTCGAGCATCTTGAAGAGCTTCAGCTCGAGCGAGGCCTCTTGCGCGGCGGTGTAGCCGTCGGCCAGCACCTGATGGATCGCCGCACCGCCGAAGATGCTCATCCACAGCACGCAGACCAGCGAGGGGATCAGCAGCACGCAGACCACGAATTCCCGCACGGTGCGCCCGCGCGACACCCGCGCGATGAACATGCCGACGAAGGGCGACCAGGAAATCCACCAGGCCCAGTAGAACGAGGTCCAGCCTTGCATGAAGTTCACGTCCTCACGCCCGACCGGATTCGACAGCGCCGGCAGGTATTCGAGATAGGCCACCAGATAATCGACAAAACCGGTCAGCAGCGCCACGGTCGGCCCAACCAGCAGCACAAAGATCAGCAGCAGGAACGCGAGCCCCATATTGATCTCGGAGAGGATTTTCACCCCGCCGTCGAGGCCGCGCAGCACCGAAATCAGCGCGATGGCGGTGATACAGGAGATCAGGATCACCTCGGTGGTCGAGCCCACCGGAATGCCGAACAGCTCGTTCAGGCCCGCGTTCGCCTGCGTCGCCCCGAAGCCCAGCGAGGTCGCCAGGCCGAACAGCGTCGCGAACACCGCCAGCACGTCGATGATATGGCCCCACCAGCCCCAGACGCGCTCGCCGAGCACCGGGTAGAAGGCCGAGCGGATCGTCAGCGGCAGCCCCTTGTTATAGGAGAACAGCGCAAGCGCCAGCGCCACCACCGCGTAGATCGCCCAGGGGTGCAGCCCCCAATGGAAGATCGTCGCGGCAAAGGCCAGCCGCGTCGCGCCCAGCTCGTCGCCCGCCGCGGCGCCCAGCGGCGCCCAGTCGGTGCGTACCCCGTCCTCGCCAACGGCCGTGCCACCGAAGGAGGAGGAGAAATGGCTCATCGGCTCGGACACGCCATAGAACATCAGGCCGATGCCCATGCCGGCGGCGAAGAGCATCGCGAACCAGCCCATATAGCTGTAATCCGGCGTCGCATCCGCCCCGCCGAGCCGCACCTTGCCCACCGGCGTCACGATCAGCAGCAGGCAGAAGATGACGAAGATATTGGCCGCGCCCAGAAAGAACCAGTCGAAGCCTTTGGTCACGCTGTCGAACAGCCAGCTGAAGACATTGCCCGCCTGCTCCGGCAGCGCCAGCGTGTAAAAGGTAAAGGCAATGATCGCGAGACCCGAGATCAGAAAGACCGGGTTGTGAATGTCCATCCCGAACGGGCCGATCTGGGTCTCGATATTGTCCTGACCGATCGTGTAATCGGTGTCGATGATATCCGCCGTGCCTTCCGGCGCGGGGATACCCTGGTCGTCGCTCGTGTCACTCATGGCACGAAACTCCCTATTGTTGTTCTGTTGGTCTCGTGCGCCTCAGCGCACGAGCATCACCGACACATCCGCATGGGTGGCGATGCTGCCCCCGTTTGCGGGCCAGAAGCGGTCGGCGACATTGGGAATGTGACTTGCCATCACCACCAGATCCGCCCCGGTCTCCTTCACCGCCTTCAGCAGCGTCGGATCGAGGTCGATGCTCGGATCGTGGCTGGCATAAGCCTTGGAGTCGGTGGCGATGCCGCGCAGCTCACCTTGCTCCGCAGCGAAGGCCGCAAGTTTCTCGCCATATTCCGCCGGTGTGCGGGCGATCGACGAAGGCTGTTCCGTGGTCACCCCCACATAGACCGCCGTCGCGCCGTAATGCGCCGCCAGATCGGCCGCGCAAAGCAGGGCTTTTTCCAGCTTTTCCGCATGGCCCAGGTCCACCGGCACCATAATACGTTCGAACAAGGATCCCTCCTTTTCCTGTACCGCCGGGTTCGTCCCGGCACGTTCTTCAGGCAAAGACCGGCTTCCGGCAAAGAAAGATGCGGGGCTGGCCCGCGCAAGAACCGGGCCTTCGCCCTGTCTGTCCTGCGCGGCCTCAGTCACCCCGCATTAACACAAAGCTAACGCGAAAGTGAGGGGAGGTGCAAACCGACGCGCCGGTAAAACGCTCGAAAACGACATTTCGGCGTCGGTAAAACCAAATTTTCGCAGAGGGTTGCGACGCATTCCGCTCAGAAAGCGTCGCTTTTGGGCGATGCATCGGCTCGACAAAAAACCGGTGTCTGCCCGGTTCCGCGCCATTCAGAGCCAGGGGCCCGCTTCCGGCATGAAGGCCAGATCGCTCGTCCAGCCGACGCCGCCCGCTGCCGTCACCATCGCATGCACCTGCCCCCGGTGATGGGTCTGGTGATTGAACATATGCGCCACGCATAGCCCCAGCGGCTTAACCTGCTCGCGCCCGGTGGCGCCGGAATACCAGCGCAGATCGCCCTTGAGGTCGAGCGATCCCAGCGCCTCGGCCCAGAGGATCAGGCGCGAATCCACCCGGAACCGCTCGGCGCTCCAGACCGAAAGGGTCGGCGTCATCTCGACACTCTGCGCAATCCCGCCCTCGGGCGCCGGCCAGTTGGCGAAACGGCTCATCCAGATCCGGTCGCCCCAAAGCAGATGGTTCACCGTGGCGAAGATCGAGCCGAAAAACGCTCCGCGCTCGGCGCGCAGCTCTGCCTCGGGCAAGGTTTCGAGCGCGTCCTTCATCTGACGGTTCTGCCAGGCGTTGAAGCGCGCCAGGCTCAGCGCAAGATCAGGGCTCAGCATCGGTTCCGGCTCCGGTGGTTCGCGGCGCAACGCCCCGCGCAGCGGCGTGGCCCTGGACATCCAATCGTCTGGTACTGAAGCGGAAACCCCATCGCTCTGCAAGCGTCCTGGCCCCGAGCACCTCTCGGCGGAGCACGCGCGCCGCTTTGTGCGCCAGCCCCCCGGCATGCCGCGCGGGGGCGGCTATCACGCGTCGCCGGCCCGCAGCCGCCCCGCGACGCGGCGCAGCAGGGCGTTGACGATCACCTTATGCGCAAACCCGACCGGCAGCATATAGGCCCGTCCGAAGAGATTGTGCGTCACCACCGACGAGGTGACCGTCAGGCACGCGCCGCTCGTGGTGATCGTGGTCATCACGTCGAGATGCCGGTCGCGCTCGGTCAGCACCAGCGCCTCATCAGAGACATGTTCGACCAGAAAGAAATCCAGCCGGTCCCCTACCTGCACGGTCTGCGCCTGCCGACCGGAAAACCCGCCGATCCGCTTCACGCCGAACCGCGCGGAGATCGCATCGCGCAGCGCAAAGGCCGTCCGCATCACCGGCAGTGGCTCTGCGACCATAAGGTTCCACGCCTCGACCGCAGTGAGCGGATGCGGCAGCGCCAGCACACGCGTGTCATGATAGTCGAGCTCCTCGGGCGGCCGCAGCAGATGGGTGTCCCCGTGCAGGATCATGGTCTTTCCTTCCCTCGCCGCAACGCGCGCAATGCCCGCGCCAGACGCTAGCCGGGGCCGCCCGGCGGCGACATGCGACACGCTGCCCGACGTGGCGGCATCGGCGCGGGCTTACGCATTATTGGGTATTCACAGCCGATCACGGCTCCGTTAGCGTCCGAACACTGGCAGGCCCCGGCCCGCCACGCGCCCTTGGGAGGGGGCGCTCATCAGGGAGGAGACCAAAATGAAAACGACCCTCGCGGCGGCCGTTGCCGCTTCGTTCGCCATGTCGGGCGCCGCCTCGGCACAGGAGCTGTTCGAAATGACCAGCGGCTATGCGAACAACCTGCCGATCCTCGGCACCGCATCCGTCAATTTCGTCGAAAAGATCAACTCGATCTCCACCGAAGTGGAATTCGAGCATTTCAACCCCGGCGAGCTGGTGCCGGCGCTGGAGATGCTGGATGCCACCTCGAACGGGTCTGTCGATGCCGCCTATTCGACCTCCGGCTACTGGCAGGGCAAGATGAACGCCGCCGGGCTCTTTGCCGCCGTGCCCTTCGGCCCCGAGCCCGGCGAGATGCTGGCGTGGATGCTCTACGACGACGGCATGAAGTACTTCCAGCAGATGTACGATGACAACGGCTACAACGTGAAGGTCATCCTCTGCGGCATGTACGCGCCCGAGACCTCCGGCTGGTTCAAGAAAGAGATCAACTCGATGGACGATCTCAAGGGGCTCAACATGCGCTTCTTCGGGCTCGGCGCCGAAGTCATGGCCAAGCTGGGCGTCTCGACCTCGCTTCTGGCGGGCGGCGACATCTTCCCGGCGCTGGAGCGCGGCGCCATCGACGCGACCGAATTTTCGATGCCGCTGGTCGATGCCAATCTCGGCTTCTACAACATCGCGAAATACAACTACTTCCCCGGCTGGCATCAGCCCTCGACCATGTTCGAGCTGCTGATCAACAAGGACAAGTGGGAAGACCTGGACGAGACCGCCCAGAACCAGATCGAGATTGCCTGCATGGCCAACCTCGCCGACAACTTCGCCGAGGGCGAGGCCAAGAACTTCCCGGCGATGAAGGAAAACGTCGAGGAACACGGCGTGCAGATCAAGAACTGGAACGAAGAGCAGCTTCAGCAGTTCGAGCGCGCCTGGCTGGAAGTGGCCGACGAGCTGGCGGCGGAAGACGAGTTCTTCGCCGAAGTCTGGGCCGATCTTCAGGAATTCCGCGAGGGCTACAAGCTCTGGGGCAACAATATCTACCTGCCGCGCCCCTATCTCTCGGTCGCCGGACAGTAAGCCGCCGCGACGCTGACACCGGCCGGGGCGGCGCGTCCGCCCCGGTTTCTTGACTTGCGCGAGGGAGGCAGGCGCGATGGCCGAGCAACACGAGGTCGTTGCCGCGATTTCCGATCCGGGAGAGATCGGGCGGAACGAGCAGAATCGCGGCGACCGGGCCGTCATCCGGATCTCCAACCTGGCCGCCTGGCTGTTTCCGATCCTGATGGTGGCGATCTGCGCGCAGGTGGTGCTGCGGCAGGCCGGGCACAATCAGGCCTGGCTCGACGATCTGCAATGGTGGCTTTACGGCGCCGCCGTGCTGATGGGGATCGGCTATGCGGTCACCACCAACAGCCATGTGCGGGTGGATATCTTCTACGACAATTTCGCGCAGAGAAAGCGCATCGTCACCGATATCTTTGCGCTGGTCTGGCTGTTTTTGCCCTTCATCATCCTGTGCTGGGATGTGACGCTCGATTACGCGCTGACCTCGATCCGCGCCGATGAGGGATCCGACAGCCCCAACGGGCTGCACAAGCTCTGGCTGCTCAAGAGCTTCATGAATGTGAGCTTTGTCTTCATCGCTGTCGCGGTCTGGTCGACCTATGTGCGGCTGCTGTCGAAACTGACCGCACCCTTACTCTGGAAACAGATGCTTTTCGCATTTCCCTCCGTTGCTTACGCCATCAATCTCACGTTCTACTATAGCTGCTTCGGCATCCTTTACGCCACCCGCGACCCGGAGATGAGCGCCCGCGATGTCGGTCGGCTGCCGATCTTTGGCGAACTGGAATTCGGCCAGCACGAGATGCGCTGGACGGTGCTTGCGGCGCTGGTCCTGACCGTCGCCGCCATCGTGATCGCGCGGCTTTTCGCCCGCAAGGAGGCCTGAGATGGAGTGGCTCACGGTCAATGAGATCGCCGTGGCGGCGATGTTCGCCACCTTCATCTGGCTGCTCTTTCGCGGCGTTCCGGTGGCCTTCGCGCTGGTCGGCGTCAGCCTGATCTTTGTGCTGGTGGCCGAGATCGCGCTCGATCCCTATCGCAATGTCTTCAAGGGCATCATCGAGTTCGACCGCACCGGCATCGATTACCGTAAGTTGCAGGCGCTCTCGGGCCGGATATTCGGCAACACGATCAAGAACCCTGTGCTCGTGGCGCTGCCGATGTTCATCTATATGGGGCTGATGCTGGATCAGTCCGGCGTGGCGCAGCGCATGATGCATGCGATGCAAAAGCTCTTCGGCTCCCTGCGCGGCGGGCTGTCGCTGACCGTCATGCTGATCGGCATCATCCTCGCGGCCTCTACCGGCGTGATCGGCGCCTCGGTCACGCTGCTCGGCGTCATGGCCCTGCCCGCGATGATGGCGCAGAACTACTCCAAGCCCATCGCCACCGGCACCATCGCCAGCGCCGGCACGCTGGGCATTCTCATCCCGCCTTCGATCATGCTTGTGATCATGTCCGACCAGCTGGCGATTTCGCTGGGCGATCTGTTCATGGGGGCGCTGTTTCCCGGGCTGATCCTGGGGGCGCTCTATATCGTCTTCATCGTGATCTACGGGTTCATCTCGCCCGACGCGATGCCCGCGCCGGAACGCGCCGAGCGTGTCGGCTGGGCGGAGCTGCGCGAGGTGCTGGTGGCGGTGGTGCCGCCGATGTTCCTGATCCTGCTGGTGCTGGGCTCGATCTTTGTGGGGCTGGCGACGCCGACCGAGGCCTCGGGGCTCGGCGCCATGGGCGCGACGCTGCTGGCGGTCTTTGCCCGAAAGCTGAACTGGAAGGTATTCCGCGAGGTGGCGCGCTCGACGCTGAACACCTCCGGTTACATCGTGGGGATCTTTCTGGCGGCGAATTTCTTCGCCTATGTGCTGCGGCGCTATGGTGGCGACGAGATCGTGCAGACCCTGGTGCTGTCGGCCTTCGACAACCCCTATCTGACGGTGAGTTTCATCCTGTTCATCGTGTTTTGCCTGGGCTTTCTGCTCGACTGGATCGAGATCACCATAATCATCATGCCGCTGATGCTGCCGATCATTCAGGGGCTGGAGCTGGCGGTGCCGGGCTTCGATCAGGTGCGCGACCCGCAGGTGGTGTGGTTCGCCATTCTGGTGGCGGTGACCTTGCAGACCTCGTTCCTGACGCCGCCGGTGGGCTTCGCGCTGTTTTACCTCAAGGGCGTCTGCCCGCCGGGCGTGTCGCTGGCGCATATCTATCGCGGCATCATCCCCTTTGTGCTGTTGCAGCTGCTGGGGCTGTTTATCGTGTTCGAGTTCCCGGCTCTGACGACCTGGCTGCCGTCGGTGGCCTATGGGGATTGAGCCTGGCCAGTGCGGTGGGCAGATTGCCCACCCTACGGGGTGTGAACGCGCCGCGCTGTCGCCGGCCCGTGTGCTGGCGGCCCGGCACCCGAACCTCTCGATTTATCCCGGCCAAGTCCGAATGACCTCATCAGGCGGCTCTAACGTCACAAAATCGCCAGCCCGCCCGGACGGGCCGGCGATGGCGCGGCGGCCTTCGGCCTTGTTCCGCGCCCGGGCACCGTTCGTAGGGTGGGCAATCTGCCCACCGCACCTGTCGCTTACCCCACCAACCCGCGCAGCACCCCTGGCAGCGCCTCGGGCAGATCCTCGGCGATGAGCCCCGGCCCGAAGGCCAGCGCCGCCTCCACATGCAGCCAGGCACCAGAACAGGCCGCCTGGAACGGCGGCAGCCCGCGCGCCATCAGCCCGGCGATGAGCCCCGCCAGCACGTCGCCCGCCCCGGCCGTTGCCAGCCAGGGCGCCGACCGCGCCCCCACCGCCGCATGCACCGAGGCGCGCCCGTCCGGCGCCGCGATCACCGTGTCGGGGCCCTTGAGCAGCACCGTGCAGCCCGCCTGCCGCGCCGCCTCGCGCGCGACATCGACTCGGGAAAAGGCCGGGCCGGTCGCGGGCCGCGCGGCGAGCTGCTCCGCCAGATCCGGAAACAGCCGCGCGAACTCGCCACCATGCGGCGTCAGCACGCAGCCCTCGTGCAGCATGTCGAACAGCTCGTCGGGATCTCCGGCGAAGGCCGAGAGCGCATCGGCGTCGAGCAGCACCGCGCGGCCCTTCTCCAGCGCCACCGGCACCAGATCGCGCGCCCGTTCCTGCCCCAGCCCCGGCCCGAGGCAGAGCGCGTTGAGCCGCGCATCCCCGAGCAGTGCGGCGAGATCCTCGGCCTCCTCCACCCGGCGCAGCATCAGCGCGGTGATCTGCGCGGCGATCTCCATCTGCGCCGCCCCAGGCGCGCCCAGCGTCACCAGCCCGGCCCCCACCCGCAGCGCCGCGCGCGCCGCCAGCCGCGCCGCGCCGGTGCGCCCAAACCCGCCGCTCAGCACCAGCGCGTGGCCGTGGCTGTATTTGTGCCCGCTGCCCGCCTTGCCGAGAGCGCCCGGCCCGGTCACCTCCTCGGCGCGCTCCCGGCGCGCAGGCCGCGCCCGCCGGGCGTCGAGCCCGATCGGCGCCACCACCACCTTGCCGCAAAGCTCCGGCCCCTCGGCCAGCACATGGCCGAGCTTGCGGGCGTGAAACGTCACGGTCAGATCCGCCCGCGCCGCCGCCGCCTCCAGCCGATCCGGCAGGCCTACGAAATCGGCGTCGCGCAGCACCCGCCCGCTGTCGCTGCACAGCCCGCTCGGCAGGTCGACCGCAACAATTCTCGGCGTCGCGCCGCCGCGCCCGCCCTGACCGCGCGGCTCGGCAAGATCCAGCAGCGTCAGCCCCAGCCCGCGGATCGGCCGGGTGAGCCCGGTGCCGAACAGGGCGTCCACCACAAGCGCCGCGCCGCTGGAGGACGGCTCCAGATCCGGCTCCAGCGGCAAGACCTCGCCGATCTCGCACCAACGCTCGCAATTCGCCCGCGCATCCGGCGGCAGGCGGTCGGCATCGCCGTAGAGACAGACCTCCACCTCCCAGTCGCGCTCCGCCAGAAGCCGCGCGATCACAAAGCCGTCGCCGCCGTTATTGCCCGGCCCGCAAAGCACCAGCGCGCGCTGCGCTGCGGCGTCAAGTTCAGGCCATTCCTGCATAATCGCCGCCACGACACCGGCGCCCGCGCGCTCCATCAGCTCCAGCCCGCTGACCTCTCCCGAGGCCATCGCCGCCGTCTCGATTGCCCGCATCTGCGCCGCCGTCAGAAGCTCTGCCATGCCCGTTTCCCCGTGTTTTCATTTTGCCCGTCAAAATGGCGGATTGCACAAAATTTATGCGGGATGTAGGAATCCCCCTATGCACCCCCTGCCCCGGTAGCCTATCCGATTGTGGGCGCCGAACAGAAGTGATCTGGCAGGGTCCGACACGGGATTACGAGGAGACAGGGACCATGAAAAAGGTCGAGGCGATCATCAAGCCGTTCAAGCTCGACGAAGTGAAAGAAGCGCTTCAGGATGCGGGCATCCAGGGTCTTTCGGTCCTCGAAGTGAAGGGCTTCGGCCGCCAGAAGGGCCATACCGAGCTCTATCGTGGCGCGGAATACGTGGTCGACTTCCTGCCCAAGGTGAAAATCGAGGTGGTTCTGGACGACGATCAGGTCGACGCCGCCATCGAGGCAATCATCTCGGCCGCCAAGACCGACAAAATCGGCGACGGCAAGATCTTCGTGAGCCCCGTGGAACAGGCCATCCGGATCCGCACCGGCGAATCCGGCTCGGACGCGCTCTGAGCGGCCGCACGCAACCAACCGGACCCAAAAAAGTATCACGTCACAGAAAGGGAAGAAGGGAATGAGCATCAAGGACGTTCTCGAATTGATGAAGAGCGAGGAGGTCGCATATGTCGACATCCGCTTCACCGATCCGCGCGGCAAGCTCCAGCACGTAACGGTCATCGCCGACGAGGTCGATGAGGACTTCCTCGAGGAAGGCTTCATGTTCGACGGCTCGTCCATTGCCGGCTGGAAGTCGATCGAAGCGTCGGACATGAAACTGATGCCCGATACCGAAAGCGTTTATATCGACCCGTTCTATGCCGAGAAAACCCTCTGCATTCACTGCTCGGTGGTCGAGCCCGACACCGGCGAACCCTATGAGCGCGACCCGCGCGGCACCGCGCAGAAGGCCGAGGCCTACCTGATCTCCTCGGGCATCGGCGACTCCGCCTTCATGGGTCCGGAAGCGGAATTCTTCCTGTTCGACGACGTGAAATACTCCGTTGCGATGAACAAGGTGTCCTATGAGGTCGACGCGCTCGACGCGGCCTGGAACACCGACACCGAATACGAGATGGGCAACACCGGCCACCGTCCGGGCGTCAAGGGCGGCTATTTCCCGGTCAACCCGGTGGACGACGCGCAGGATCTGCGTTCCGAGATGCTCTCGACCATGAAGCGTATCGGCATGAAAGTCGACAAACACCACCACGAGGTGGCGTCCTGCCAGCATGAGCTGGGTCTGATCTTCGGCACCGTCACCAAGCAGGCGGACGAGCTTCAGAAATACAAGTACATCATTCACAACGTGGCGCAGGCCTATGGCAAATCGGCAACCTTCATGCCGAAGCCCATCGCCGGCGACAACGGCACCGGCATGCACGTCAACATGTCGATCTGGAAAGACGGCAAGCCGCTCTTTGCGGGCGACAAATACGCCGATCTGAGCCAGGAAGCGCTGTATTTCATCGGCGGCCTGCTGACCCACGCCAAGGCGCTGAACGCCTTCACCAACCCCTCGACCAACTCCTACAAGCGTCTGGTCCCGGGTTTCGAAGCGCCCGTTCTGCGTGCCTATTCGGCCCGCAACCGCTCCGGCTGCGTGCGAATCCCGTGGGCGGAATCGCCCAAGGCCAAGCGTGTGGAAGCCCGCTTCCCCGACCCCTCGGCAAACCCGTATCTGTGCTTCTCGGCGCTCCTGATGGCCGGCCTCGACGGCATCAAGAACAAGATCGATCCGGGCGAAGCCATGGACAAGAACCTCTACGATCTGCCGCCGGAAGAGCTCGAAGGCATCCCGACGGTCTGCGGCTCGCTGCGTGAAGCGCTCGACGAGCTGAAGGCCGACATGGACTTCCTGCTCGCAGGCGACGTGTTCACCAAAGACCAGATCGAAGGCTATATCGACCTGAAGATGGAAGAGCTCGAGCAATACGAGATGACCCCGCACCCGGTCGAGTTCAAGCTGTATTACAGCTGCTGATCCAACGGTCCGACAGGGATCGAAAGGGCGCCCCTCGGGGCGCCCTTTTTCGTTTCACCGTGTTGCGAATCCGATGCGCAATCGCCTCAAAACGAGGAAATCCGCACGGAATCGTGTAATGTTTTCAAGACAATTATCGCCCTTTGGGCATCGGTTCCGGAAATCGTCAGATACTGTTTCCACCGACGCACCACCGCCGCAGCGGGGCTATAAAAGGTGGCCTCTAATTTCGTGTCAGATTTCGCCCCTGCATGACGCGAAATAGCATCAATACTGCTCATTTCGCCCTGTGAATAGGGCAACAGATGAACAACCGGCCCGGGAATATGGCGGTTTCGACATAATTTCAGGTGATATCGCCGCTTTACGCCGCAGAACGACGGAATTGGGGCAAACCCGGCACAGGGACATCTCATCCCGACCAGAATCTTTCCCCAATTCCCGGAGAGGTTGTTCTTAACGAAATGTAAAACCAAGTTGAGGAGCCGGAGAATGACCACTGTCACCAGTTGTACCGCCCGTCTTGTGTTTGCCCCTGAAACGCATGTTGCGTTCGACCGTATTGCCACGCTTCTGAGCGACGCGCTTGCCAGCCAGAACCGTCCCGTATCTGCCAGCCACGCGGTCTCGTCCGAGACGCTGTTCCTGACCACCGAGGATGCGGTATGCTGCCTGGAGGCCAGCCGCGACGAGAACGAGACGCTGATCTCGCTGACCGTCGACAGCACCGGCTCCGACTATCGTGCCAAACTGGCGCGTATCCTCTACCGCATGGTCAAGGCGCTGCCCGTCACACATCTGGTCTGGAACGACTGCGCCCGTCGCCTGCCCCGCGCGCTGTTCCTCGACAATCTCGCCCCTGATTGCGACGCCAAGACCAAGGCGCCGTCGCCCCGCCGCGTGCGGCGCGACCCGCGCCGTCAGTCGCGCCCGCGGCTGGCCGGCGACGCTCTGCTGGCACGGATGCTGCCGGTGATCGACGCGGCGCGCTCGGTGCCGATGTCGGATGGCCGGGGCGGCTCGCGCCGCGATGCCTATCAGCAGGCTCACAGCCGTCAGATGCGCGCGGCGCTGACCTCGCCGGTCGCCGCGCGCGAGATCATCGAGATCCATGCGGAAACCAATGCCCAGACGTCGGGCGAGGCGTCTGACACCACTCTCTCTCTCACCACACTCGCCCACCCCGCGATGCTGCACAGCCTGGCGCGCAGCGGCATCGGATCGAGCGCGACCATCTCCGTCGCCCTCGCGGCCGTCTTCATGCTGGCTCTCGGCGGCAGCGGCGCGGCGGAAACGCTTCTCTCTTCCTTCTGAACGCTCACAAGCAGAAGGCCGCCGCCCGGATCTCCCGGGCGGCGGACTATCGCCGATTTGCAGTTTGCCGCGCTCGGCCCGTGAGCTAACGTTTGCTCCCAAGCCAAGACTTTCGGAGAGCGAACCAATGCCCCGCTTCATTTTCAAACTCGTGGCGACCGCCGCGCTTTCTTTTGTCACCGCCAGCGCCGCGCAGGCCGCAAGCTGCGGCAATACCGCCAGTGGCTTCGACGCCTGGAAACGGGAATTCGCCGCCGAGGCGCAACGCGCCGGTGTCGGGCAACGGGGCATTCAGGCCCTGATGAATGCGCAGTATTCCACCGGTACAATCAATGCAGACCGCAACCAGAAGGGCGTGAAATACGCGCTGAACGATTTCATCCGCATCCGCCTGGGCTCGGTGGATGGCTTTGCCTCCACGGCGCGCAAGCGGATGAACCGCAATCCGAACTTCTACGCCGCGCTGGAGCAGCGCTATGGCGTGCCTGCCGGTATCCTGCTGGCGATCCACGGCATGGAGACGGGCTTTGGCCGCACCATGGGCAGCACGCCGGTGGTCTCGTCCATCACCACGGTGGCTTATGACTGCCGCCGCTCGTCCTTCTTTACCCCGCATGCGATTGCCGCGCTGAAGATGGTCGACCGGGGCATGCTGGCGCCCTCGCAGAAAGGCGCCTTCCATGGCGAGCTGGGCCACACGCAGTTCCTGCCCGGCAACGCGCTGCGCTATGGCGTGGACGCCAATGGCGACGGGCGTGTCGATTTCTACAACGAGGCCGACGCGCTGGCCTCGACCGCCAATTTCCTGCGCCAGAAAGGCTGGCGCCCGGGGCAGCCCTATGGCGAGGGCACCGCGAATTTCCGCGTCCTGAACGAGTGGAACGCGGCCACCGTCTATCAGCAGGCCATCGCGCTGGTGGCGGCGAAAATCGACGGCTGACAACCCGACGCTGATCCGGGCCACGCAAACTCCCACAAGCTGGCCCGGTTCGGCCCTATTTTCTACGCATTCGATTTGCATCTTCGCGATCAAGACAGTTGAGAGAAGTTGCGATGATGAATGTTCCCGACCAGCCCTATGCCGGGCTGATCCTTCCCGCTTCGACAGGTTTCGACATTCAGAAAGCGCTCGGCGCCGCCGCGGCGGCGCTCAAGCGGCTCGACACGGCCTCCGGTCG
Organism: Salipiger abyssi; assembly: GCF_017311415.1. Taxonomy (GTDB): domain Bacteria; phylum Pseudomonadota; class Alphaproteobacteria; order Rhodobacterales; family Rhodobacteraceae; genus Salipiger; species Salipiger abyssi_A. The sequence continues at coordinate 337,678 of NZ_JAEKIS010000002.1, forward strand.
CCCGATCCTGCGCTCCAACAAGCGCTCTGCGATCATGGCAGACCGCTTCGGCATCGACATCAGCGCACACGACGAGAGCAGCTCTGCCCGGCATGTGGCGATCCGGCTGATCGCCAGGCAGCGCGGGCGGCTCGAAGGCGAGCTGGTCGCCACCATCCTCGCGCAGACGGTTCTGGCGATCCTCGAATATTGCAGGGTCGACCGGATCGAGTGGTTCTCGCCCGACACGGTGATCGGTTCGGAGGATTTCATCCGCCTGCACACCTATGTCTCGCCCCGGCGCAAACGCCTGGCGCCGCTGGAAGACGAAGAGGAATTCGCCCTGTCGGAAAGCGTCCGCAAGGCGATGGCGCAGCAGGGTATCGAACCGGCACCGGTCACGGCCTACACCCGCAAGGGCACCATGGTCGGCAAGGCGGTGGAGACGGTGCGTGACCGGATCGCCGAGCAACCGCCCGAAGAGCGCCGGCTCAAATTCGCCGGCTGGCTGATGACCGGGCTTCTGGGGCTGATGTCCTTTCCCATCGCATCGGCGCTGGTGGTCATCGGGCTCGGACGCGGTATGGATTTCCGGCTCGCCACCCAGGCGCTGACCATGACCTCGCTCTTCGTAACACTTCAGAACGCCGATCTGCTGGACATGTCGGTCACAGGGCTGCTGAACTGAGCGCCTCGGTAGCCGCGCGCGTCAGCACATAGGTATGGATCGAGAACACCACCGCGCGGGTTTCCGGCAGACGCACCAGGCATTGCCGCTCTGAGCGGAAATAGGGCGCGGTTGCGGGGTTGGCGCGCTCGCTGTTGTCACGCCTGGGGCCGGGCTGGAACAACGCCGGATCGTCCTGCCAGAGCCGGTTGAACCGCATGAGCGGCCGCCCCGGCTGCACCCCATCAAAGAGCCGCTGCACCCGCTTTGCGATGCCTGCATCGTATTCCGGGATCGGGATGTGGATCGCGGTAAGCGGGCGCATCATTTTCTCCGTCAGCCGCCACCCCGCCGGAAAGCACAGCACCGCGCCGGTCAGCACATGTTCATCGCTGCCCGGGCGTTTTTCCAGCAGGCAGAGATCCTCCTGCACCAGCCGTCCCAGCGTGCCCATGGGATCGTCGCGGTCGAGCAGCAACTGCACGGCATCTGGCCGGATCACCGTCTCGCTTTCGCGCACGAAGCCCTCGGGTAGATTGGCAAGCACCATCTCCAGCAGCTCTTCGGCGGCAGGCTGCGCATCGGGATCGAGCTGGAGCACCGCCGCGCGGTCGGTGTCGAGCAGCCGCGCGCGCTCGGCCATCTGCGCGCCATAGGCCTCGTCCACCAGCAGCCAGTCAGCCATGTGCACCGGCCCGATATTGGGCAGCGGGCGCACGCTTGCGAGATCGTATGGAAGACGGTTTTGCAGGATCATGCCTTTTGCCTAGAGCCGCCCCGCCGTCGCCGCAAGAGCCTGCGGATGAAACGCGGCACCCTGCCCCATGGGCCGCCCGAAAGCCGGGCGCCCGGCAGGCGCCTTGGCTGTGGCGCGAGAGAAAAAACCTCCCCAATGCAAAAAAATCCGACCGGCCCGTAAGGGGATCGCACCGGCGCCGTACTCCCATGTGAAAGCACACTCAGTCGGAGACATTGATGACAGTGAGACAGATCATAACCCGGGCCGCATTCGCAATGGCCCTGATCCCCGGCGCGGCGCTGGCGCAAGACAGCCTCTTCATGCAGCTCGACACCAATGGCGACGGCGTGATCGACGGCAACGAGTTCCTGCAACTGCGGGTGACCATGTTCGACCGGATCGACGCCGACCGCAGCGGCACAATCACCGCCGCCGAGATCGAGACCGCCCGCCAGGCCCTGCCCGGCAAGCGCACCATGCAGTCCGACAAGCGGATCTGGGATCAGGACGCCAATGGCGACGGCATGCTCACCCTGGCCGAATACACCTCGCAGACGCGCGGTTTCGACATGGCCGACCGCAACAATGACGGCGTGATCAGCAGTGCGGAATACAACCGCATCGCCCGTTTCCTCGCCGCCTACCGCCCGTAACCCCAACCAAGACACTCGAACACGTCAACCTATTCCCCACTGAAAGGACCATCATTATGAAAACCGTTCGCTTCTTCGCCATCCTCGCCCTGCCGCTGATGACCGCCACCGCCCTGCCCGCGCAGAATATCACCGTGACCAATGGCAACGGCGGCACTGTGCAGAAATCGCGCGACTGCGACCGCAGTGCCGGAACCGCGAACTGCGCGACAAGCACCACGGCAACCACTGCCGGCGGCAAGTCGGCCACCTGGGGCAAGGACCGCACCCGTGTGAGCGGCAACGGCGCCTCGGCGACCACGGTCACCAACACCGGCCCCGGCGGCCAGAGCGGCACCCGCACCCGCCTGGTGACGAAGTAATGATCCTCCGGCAGCCCGTGCCGTAAGGTGACGGGCTGCCGGCCCTTGCCCCGCGCCGGACCGGTGCCAAAGCTGACGCAGATGGATCAACGTGCAGAAGACGCGCGGGCGGCGATGGCCGCCATGGCGCAAGGGGACCGGCAGGCGCTGGGGCGGCTCGTTGCGCTCTACGGGCCGGGGCTGACGCGCTATGCCGCGCAGATGCTCGATGCGCCCTCGGAGGCCGAAGACGTGGTGCAGGAGGTCTTTCTCAAGGCCTGGCACAACGCCGGACGCTACGATCCCGCCAAGGCCGCCGTGTCGACCTGGCTCTACCGGATCGCGGTCAACCATTGTATCGACCGCAGCCGCCGCACCCGCTTCCGCCGCTTCATCGGCCTGGAAGCGACAGACGAGATGAGCGATGACGGCCCCGGAGCGGCCGCCATCCACGAGAGCCGCGACCGGCTGGCGCATACACGCGCCGCCATTGCGGAGCTCCCCGACCGCCAGCGCCGCGCGATCCTTCTGCGCGCCGCCGGCGACATGAGTACCGCCGAGATCGCCGCCACGATGGGGGTGAGCCCCGGCGCGGTGGAACAACTGCTGGTGCGGGCGCGCAACACGCTGCGCCGCCAGCTCGACCCGGACGAATTGGAGGAGAGGAGGCCATGATGGAAGACGACGACAAAGACCGCGCCTTCGATGCCGCGCTGGCGGCGGCGCTGGAAGACGAGATGCCGGTGGAAACCCCGATGCTGGCGCGCGCGGTGCTGAGCCGGCTCGCCGAGGAGGAAACCGGCCCTCACCGGGCGGAGGGACTGGCCGAGGTACTGAGCCATCCCGGCCCGGTCGCGGCGGGCTATGGGCTGCTGCTGCTGGGCGCCACTGTACTGGGCTATGCCGCCCTGCCGGCGCTTGGCGGCGACGATCTGGTCTTTGCCAGCGCCATCGCGCAGCTTCTCGGCTTTCCGGGGGGGCTGTGATGGGACGGATCCGACGCAATTCCGGCCGTATCGCGCTGATCGCGGTGCTTGCGGTCTCGCTGCTGGGCAACGCCCTGACCGCCGGCGCGCTGCTGCGCTTCAAGGCGATGCGCAGCGAGCTGCTCGGCCCGGTCGCCGAGGCGGCGGTGTTCCCGAGAGAGGTCCGCCGCGATCTGCGCGCCGCCCTGGCGGAGAACGCCGACACGCTGCGCCCGGCGCTGCACGATCTTGCCCGCGCGCGCGCCGCGATCATCAGCGCGGGCACGGCGGAGCCCTTCGACCGCGCCGAGGTCGAGGCGGCGATGGACGTGTTCCGCGGTGAAGCGGAGGCCACCATCGCGCAGGTGCAGGCTGTGGTTCTGGAAGTGCTCGCGGCCCGCGCCGGGTCCGAGTGAACCTGGCGGGCTTGTTCCCCGCCCGCGCGGGTGGCAAAATCCCTTGCGAAGCCCCGGGAGAGCCCTCATGCCGCACATTGCCTTTCTGATCCGGTTGCCGGGCCTGCGTCGCGGCGGGGAGGTCTGAGCGCGATGGGCACGCCCGTCTCCTCAATCCGCAATCTCGGCCCAGCGGTCGAGGCGGCGCTGGCCCGCGCCGGCGTGCCCGACGCCGAAACCCTGCGCGAGATCGGCGCGCATGAGGCCTATGCGCGGATGCTGCGGGCGGGCACGAAGGCGCATTTCATCGGCTATTACGTGATACATATGGCGCTTCAGGGCCGGCCCTGGAACGATTGCCGGGGCAAGGAGAAAGAGGCGCTGCGGCTGCGGTTCGACGCGCTCTGCGCAGAGATCGCCGGGGTGGCGGCGCTCAGCGGCATCGAGGCGGTGCTGGACGAGATCGGCGTCGTGCCGCGCGAGCGCCTGCAAGGCGGGTGACGCTCGGTGCCCCTTGCGGGGCGTCTCGCTGGGACAAACGAAAACGGGCGCCCTCTCCGGCGCCCGTTTCGTGTTTCTGACCTGGAAAGGCGGCGCTTAGCCCACCAGCTCCAGACCGGAGAAGTAATAGGCGATCTCGACGGCGGCGGTTTCCGGCGCGTCGGAGCCGTGCACCGAGTTCTCGCCGACCGACTCGGCGAACTCGGCGCGGATTGTGCCCTCGGCGGCGTCGGCCGGGTTTGTGGCGCCCATCACTTCGCGGTTCTTCGCGATGGCGCCTTCGCCTTCCAGCACCTGCACCACGACCGGCTCGGAAGCCATGAACTCGCAGAGCTCGTCATAGAACGGGCGCTCCGCATGCACCTTGTAGAACTCGCCGGCCTGCGCCTTGGTCAGCTGGATGCGCTTTTGCGCGACGATGCGCAGGCCCGCTTCCTCGAACTTGGCGTTGATCTTGCCGGTGAGGTTGCGGCGGGTGGCATCGGGCTTGATGATCGAAAGGGTACGTTCGACGGCCATGTCTGGTCTCCATTGAAAAGCCGGGCGTCAGGCCCGGCCGGTATTCGCTGGCGTGGGCGTTAGCATGCAGGCGCAAGATTGGGAAGACCTCGCTTGCCGGCCCGCGCGGCGCTGCGCGCCCGCGGCGAGGGGCCAGCCCCTCGCGCACCCCGGGATATTTCCTGCCAATGGAAGACCATGGGGGATTTCCGCCGGCGCGGCGCTCTGCTAGAGCGCCTCCATGCTACGGATCGACGATATTTCCTTTTCCATCGAGGGCCGGCCTCTGTTCGAGGGCGCCTCCGCCGTGATTCCCGCCGGCCACAAGGTCGGGCTCGTGGGGCCGAACGGCGCCGGCAAGACCACGCTCTTCCGGCTGATCCGGGGCGAGCTGACGCTGGACGGGGGCGAGATCTCCCTGCCCGAGCGCGCCCGCATCGGCGGCGTGGCGCAGGAGGCGCCGGCAAACGACATGTCGCTGATCGAGACGGTGCTGGCCGCCGATGCCGAGCGCGCCGCGCTGATGGCCGAGGCCGAGACCGCCACCGATCCGCATCGCATCGCCGAGGTGCAGACCCGGCTCGCCGATATCGACGCCTGGTCGGCAGAGGGGCGCGCCGCGTCGATCCTCAAGGGGCTGGGCTTCAGCGAGGCGGATCAGCAGCGCCCGAGCTCGGATTTCTCCGGCGGCTGGCGGATGCGGCTGGCGCTGGCCGGCGTGCTCTTTGCCCAGCCCGACCTGTTGCTGCTCGACGAGCCGACCAACTATCTCGACCTCGAAGGCGCGCTCTGGCTGGAAAGCTATCTGACGCGCTACCCGCATACGGTGATCGTGATCAGCCACGACCGCGGGCTGCTGAACCGCGCGGTGGGCGCGATCCTGCATCTGGAGGCGCGCAAGCTGACGCTCTACCAGGGCGGCTACGACACCTTCGCCCGCACCCGGGCCGAGCGCCGCGCGGTGCAGGCCGCCGCCGCCCGCAAGCAGGACGAGCGCCGGGCGCATCTGCAAAGCTTTGTCGACCGGTTCCGCGCCAAGGCCTCCAAGGCCAAGCAGGCGCAGGCGCGGCTCAAGATGATCGCGCGGATGGAGACCATCACCGCGCCCGAGGATGCCGCCAAGCGGGTGTTCAGCTTCCCGCAGCCCGACCAGCTCTCACCGCCCATCGTGGCGCTGGAGGGCGGCGCGACGGGCTATGGCGAGCGCCAGGTGCTGCAACGGCTGGATCTGCGCATCGACCAGGACGACCGCATCGCGCTCCTGGGCCGCAACGGTCAGGGCAAATCGACGCTGTCGAAGCTGCTGGCCGACCGGCTGCCTCTGATGCAGGGCAAGATGACCCGCAGCTCCAAGCTGCGCATCGGCTATTTCGCCCAGCATCAGGTGGACGAGCTGCATCTCGACGAAACACCCCTGCAACATCTCCAGCGCGAGCGCCCCGACACGGCGCCCGCGAAGCTGCGCGCCCAGCTCGCGGGCTTCGGGCTGATGGCGGCGCAGGCGGAGACCGAGGTGGGCCGGCTCTCGGGCGGGCAGAAGGCGCGGCTGTCGCTGCTGCTGGCGACGCTGGACGCGCCGCATATGCTGATCCTCGACGAGCCCACCAACCACCTCGATATCGAGAGCCGCGAGGCGCTGGTCGAGGCGCTGACGGAATATTCCGGCGCGGTGATCCTCGTCAGCCACGACATGCACCTGCTGAGCCTGGTGGCCGACCGGCTGTGGCTGGTCAAGGACGGCACGGTAAAGCCCTATGAGGACGATCTCGACGCCTATCGCTCCCTGCTGCTGACGCAGGAGAAGCCCGCCAGGCCCGAGAAACCCGCCGCACCGAAACCGCCGAAACCCTCGCGCGACGCGATCCTCGCGCTGCGCTCGGAGGTCCGCAAATGCGAGGCGCGGGTGGAAAAGATCGAGGAGATGCGCGAGAAGCTCGCCAAGAAACTCGCCGACCCCGCGCTCTACGAAGACGGGCGCGCCGGCGAGCTGGAGACCTGGAACAAGAAATACGCCGAGGTCATGGACGGGCTGCATCGCGCCGAGGCGCTCTGGGAAACGGCGCTGGAAAAGCTGGAGACGGCGGAGGCGCGCTGAGCCCCGCCCCTTCATCTTTCCGGCAAATACTCCTGCCCGGCCTCTGCCGCCCCGCGCCGCCCTCAGGCCCGGCGCGCTGGACAAGCTGCCCGCCAGCCCCTACCCCTGAGGCATGGAGCCCGCCTTTCTCGTCACCGCCTTTGCCACGCTCTTCGTGGTGATCGACCCGATCGGCCTGACGCCGATCTTCATCGCGCTGACGCAGGGCGCCGATGCCCGTCATCGCCGCGCGGTGGCGCTGCGGGCCTGCATCATCGCGGCGCTGATCCTGCTGCTCTTTACCTTCTTCGGCGAGGCGGTGCTGGGCTTTATCGGCATCTCAATGCCCGCCTTCCGCATCGCCGGCGGCATCCTGCTGTTCCTGACCGCGCTCGACATGCTGTTCGAACGCCGCTCGAAACGGCGCGAGGACAAGGCCGGCGAAGAGGAGTCCCTGCCCGATCCGTCGGTCTTTCCCATCGCCATCCCGCTGATTGCCGGCCCCGGCGCCATCGCCACGATGATCCTGCTCACCGGGCAGACGGCGTCCGGCCTCGAAATGGCGGCGGTGCTGGGCGTGATGGTGGCGGTGCTGCTGGTGGTGCTGACGCTGTTTCTCAGCGCCGGAATGATCGAGCGGGCGCTCGGCCATACCGGAATCGTGGTGGTGACGCGTCTCCTTGGCATGCTGCTGGCGGCGCTCTCGGTGCAGTTCGTCATCGACGGGCTGCGCAATATCGGTGCGCTGGTCTGACCCCTGTTCACACCTGCCGCCCACGCCTACATACAGCATAGCGGAACCAGCGGAGCACGGGCCTTGACGGAATTCGATTACGGACATCTCGCCTATCTCGGACTGCTCGGCGCCGTTCTGGTGATCTGGATGTTTGTCCAGAACCGCGAAAGGCTGGGGCAAAAGCTGCAATATCTCGCCGTCTGGGGGCTGATCTTTCTCGGGGCCATCGCCGCTGTCGGGCTCTGGGGCGATATCCGTCAGACGGTGATGCCGAGCCAGGCGGTGTTCGCCGATGAGGGCCGGGTCGAACTGCCGCGCGCGCCGGACGGGCATTACTATGTCTCGCTCGACATCAACGGCGTGCCGACGCGCTTCGTCATCGACACCGGCGCCACCGGCATGGTGCTGACCCAGCAGGACGCCGAGCGCGCCGGGCTCGACGCCGAGGGCCTGATGTTCCATGGCGAGGCGAGCACCGCGAACGGCATCGTGCGCACCGCGCCGGTGAGGCTCGACGAGGTGGCGCTGGGGCCGTTCACCGACCGCGGCGTGCGTGCCTATGTCAATGGCGGCACCATGCAGACCTCGCTGCTCGGGATGAGCTATCTGCAACGGTTCGAACGGCTGGAGATCTCCGGCGGTCGGCTGATTCTGGAGCGCTGAGCGCAAGTCCCCTTGGCTCCCGCCCCACCCGATCCGGGGCCTCAGCGGTTGCTCTGGGCGGTCACTTTTGTCGTTCTTTTGCTCAGTCGCCTGTGGTGCCTGTACCAAGCCAGACGACCGATCACTCTTCGTGCCGACCGCTGAGGCCCCGGATCGGGTCCGGGGCGAGTCATTCTTCTCGTCAGCGTTTCGCACCGCACCACCGGACGCACCGTAGGGTGGGCAATCCTGCCCACCGCTCCATCACCCGCCAAAAGGCCCGCCTGCTACCCCTGCCGCACCAGCTTGCCCGGGTTCATCAACCCCTGCGGGTCGAGCGCGCGCTTGATCTCGCCCATCACGTCCCAGCCGGCGCCGTGCTCGGCCTCCATGAAACCGATCTTGCCTTGCCCCACGCCATGCTCGCCGGTGCAGGTGCCGCCAAGCGCAAGCGCGCGCTCGGCCATGCGGTGCGACAATTGTTTGGCCGTCTCCAGCTCGGCGGGCTGCTCGGGGTCGACCAGCAACACCGCGTGGAAATTTCCGTCCCCCACATGGCCGAGGATCGGCCCCGGCACGCCGCTGGCGGCGATATCGGCCTGGGTTTCCTCCACCGCCCGCGCAAGCTGCGAAATCGGCACGCACATATCGGTCACCACCGCGCGGCTGCCCTTGCGCGCCGCGAGGATGGCGTAATAGCCGTTGTGCCGCAGCGCCCAGAGCGCCCGGCGCTCCTCCTCCCGCGCCGACCAGCGGAAGGGCGAGGCACCGTGATCGGCGACAATCTCGCCGAAGCGCTCGGCATCCTGCGCCACGCTTTCGGGCGAGCCGTGAAACTCCACCAGCAGATGCGGCGCCTCTGCCATCTCCATGCCGGAATAGGCGGTGAAGGCGCGCGCCGTCGCGTCGTCGACGAATTCGATCCGCGCCATGGGGATGCCCATCTGGATCACCTCCATCACCGCCGTCACCGCAGATCCCATATCGGGAAAGGCGCAGATGCCCGCGCTGGTCGCTTCGGGCACCCCATGCAGGCGCAGGGTCAGCTCGGTCACCAGTCCCAGCGTGCCCTCCGAGCCCACCATCAGCGCGGTAAGATCATAGCCCGCCGCGCTCTTGCGCGCCCGCGTGCCGGTGCGGATCACCCGCCCGTCCGCCAGCACCACCTGAAGCCCCAGCACATTGTCGCGCATCGTGCCGTAGCGCACCGTGGTGGTGCCCGAGGCCCGCGTCATCGCCATGCCGCCCAGCGAGGCGTTGGCGCCGGGATCGACCGGAAAGAACAGCCCCGTGGCGCGCAGCTCTTCGTTCAGCGCCTCGCGGGTTACGCCGGGCTGCACCGTCACATCCATATCCGTGGGACGGATCTCCAGCACCTTGTTCATGCGGGCGAAATCCACCACCACGCCGCCCCTGACCGCGAGCCCGTGGCCCTCCAGCGAGGTGCCCGCCCCCCAGCCGGTCACCGGGCAGCCGTGTTCGGCGCAGATCGCCACCAGCGCCTGCACCTCCTCGGTGCTTTCGGGATAGGCCACCGCGTCGGGCGGCGTCAGCGGGAAATAGGATTCCGAGCGACCGTGCGCGGTCAGTTCGGACTTGGACCTGCTGAGCCGTTCGCCTAGGAGTAAGGCGATAGCGTCGAGGGCTGTTGCGATGGACATTAAGAACCTCCGGATCGTCCGGGGGCGACATTAGCGCCGCCACAAGCCCTGCGAAAGCCAAAGGGGACACGGAATGTCAAGGGGCTTGGCCCGGCAATGGCAGGACACCCGCGCCGTCTGCGGGCGCGGCTGGGATCAGCTGCGCCACAAGGCGCCGGGACAGGTCACCTTCTGGCTGATCGCGCTGGTCGTCGGCGTCGCCTCGGGCTTTGCCGCCATCCTTTTCCGCTTCGCGATCAACCGCTTGCAGGCCGCGCTTTATGGCGTCGAAGACGTCAACACACTGGCCAGCTTTGCCCAGACCCTGCCCTGGATCTGGGTGCTGGTGATCCCGGTCTGCGGCGGGCTCGCGGTCGGGCTCATCGTGCAGTTCTTTACCCCGGACGGGCGCGTGCGCTCGGTCTCGGACGTGATCGAGGGCGCGGCGCTGAATGACGGACGGGTGGAAAAAAAGGCAGGGATCGCCTCTGCGTTGTGTTCCTGGATCACCCTCTCCACCGGCGGTTCCACCGGCCGCGAGGGGCCGGTCGTGCATATCGCCGCGATGATCGCCTCCTGGGTGTCGAACCTGCTGCGGGTCGACGGCATCACCGGGCGCGACCTGCTGGGCTGCGCGGTGGCCGCCGCGGTCTCGGCAAGCTTCAACGCCCCCATCGCCGGCGCGCTCTTCGGGCTGGAGGTGGTGCTGCGCCATTTCGCCCTGCATGCCTTCGCCCCCATCGTGGTGGCAAGCGCCGCCGGCACGGTGATCAACCGGCTGGCCTTTGGCGATGTCACCGAGTTCATCCTGCCCGGCACCACCACGGTGGAGTTCTATCTCGAACTGCCCGCCTTTTTCCTGATGGGGCTGGTCTGCGGGCTGGTGGCGGTGCTGATGATGCAGGCGATCTTCTGGTCGGAAAACATCGGCAACCGCATCCAGAGGTGGCTGGGCCTGCCGCACTGGCTGCGCCCCGCCGTGGCCGGGCTGCTGCTCGGCGTCGTCGCGATCCGCTTTCCGCATATCATCGGCGTCGGATACGAGACCACCTCGCGCGCGCTCACCGGCACGCTGCTTCTGAGCCAGGCGATGGCCTTTGCCGCCGTCAAGGTGGCGGCGGTCTCGGTCACCATGGCGGGGCGCATGGGCGGCGGGGTGTTCTCGCCCTCGCTGATGGTCGGCGCGCTGACCGGGCTGGCCTTTGCCCATATCGCCACCGGGATCTTTCCCGATCAGAGCTCGGCCTTCACCCTCTATGCGCTGGCCGGCATGGGCGCGGTGGCGGCCTCGGTGCTGGGGGCGCCGATCTCGACCACGCTGATCGTCTTCGAGCTGACCGGCGACTGGCAGACCGGGCTCGCGGTGATGGTCTCGGTGTCGATGTCCACGGCGGTGGCCTCGCGGCTGGTCGACCGCAGCTTCTTTCTCACCCAGCTCGAACGCCGCAACGTGCATCTGGCGGCGGGGCCGCAGGCCTATCTGCTGGCGATGTTCCGGGTGGCGGGCGTCATGCGCAAGCCCGACGATCCCGGCGCCGCCGACGAGGAGGCCTGCCTGCGGATGATCGACCAGGGGCTCTACGTGCAGGTCACGGCGACGCTGGAGACCGCGCTGCCGCGCTTCGAGAAATCCGGCGTGGCCTTCCTGCCGGTGGTGGTGCTGGAGGGCGAGGAGCAGACGCCGCTCCTTCAGGGCGCGCTGTTCCATGTGGATGCGCTCAAGGCCTATAACCGCGCGCTGGCGGCGACGGCGGCGGAAGAGCATTCCTAGCCCGCCAGCACCTTGCGGAACCGTGCCAGCACGATGGCCAGCGCCACGCAGGCCATGACCGCCATCGCCAGCAGATCGCCGGCCACCAGATCGACCCCGCCGCCGCGATAGAGCACGGTCTGCGAAAACGCCACGAAATGCGGCGAGGGGCTGAAGATCTGCATCACCAGACGCAGCCAGCCGGGCATGGATTCCAGCGGCGTGATGCCCCCCGACAGCATGAAGATCACGATGATCACCGGGATCACCAGCAGCCCGAACTGGCCCATATTGCTGGTAAAGCTCGCCATCAGCAGCCCGAGGCTGGCAATCGCCACCACATAGATCCCCGCCCCCAGCACATAGAGCCCGAGCGAGCCCGCCACCGGCACGCCCATGACCCCCTCGACCACCAGCACCAGGCTGAGCACCGAGCCCAGCAGGATCACCGCGCCGGTGGCGAGAATCTTGGAGAGCACGATCTCCACCGGGCGGATCGGCATCACCAGCACATGCTCGATGGTGCCGTGCTCGCGCTCGCGGATCAGCGACGAGCCCGACAGGATCAGCGTCAGGATGGTGACATTGTTCATGAGCTGCATCACCGAGGCGAACCAGCTCGCGGTGAAATTCGGGTTGAACCTCGTGCGGAAGACCACATCCACCAGCTCGGCGCCGCTCGCGCCCGGGCTCAGGTAATCGGTCAGCTCCTGCGCCACCGTGCGCTGGAGGAACGATGCGCCATTGCCCGCCTGCGCCACCGCCGTGGCATCGACCAGAACCTGAAGCGTCGCCGCCTCGCCGGCGCGCAGGTTGCGCTCGAATTCCGGCGGGATCGACAGCACCAGCACATACTCTCCGGCGGTCTGCGCCCTGGCCGCCTCCTCGGGCGAGAGCGGCACCGGCGCCGCAAAGAGCGGCGGCTGGATGGCATCGGTCAGGCGCCGCGAGAGCTGCGAATGATCCTCGTCCACCACCGCGACGGAGAGGTCGCGCACCTCGGTCGAGGCGGCATTGGTCACCATGACGATGGCCACCGAGAAGACATAGACCATCAGCACCAGCATCACCGTGTCGCGACGGATCGCGCGCAGCTCCTTGAGCGTCAGGCGGAGGGTGTTGAACAGCGCCTGCATCCTCACGCCTCCTGCTTTCTCAGGGCCAGCACCGCGACCAGCAGATAGGCCAGCCCGAACCCGGCGAGGATCAGCCCGTTCATCGCCACATCCGGCCAGCCGAAGCCCTTGACGAAGGTGCCCACGGTCACCGGCTGATACCAGCCGCCGGGAAAGCCCAAGCCAAAGATCCGCCCGGTCTCGCTCATCGACGAGACCGGCACGATCAGGCCGGAGAAATTCACCGTGGGGATGATCGCCAGCACCGCCGTGGCAAACACCGCCGAGACCTGCGTGCGGGTGAAGGTGGAGATGAGCTGACCGAAGCCGGTCGTCGCCAGCACATAGACCACCGTGATCGCCGCAAGCGCGCCGAGGCTGCCGCTGAACGGCACCTGGAACAGCCAGCGCCCCATCGCCGCGAGGATCCAGAAGCTGACCCAGGCCAGCGCGACGTAAGGAAGCTGCTTGCCGACCAGGAATTCCGCCCGCCGCACCGGGGTCGAGCGGAAATTGGCGATGGTGCCGGTCTCCTTCTCGCGCACCACGCTCACCGCCGACATGATCGCCGGGATCAGCATCAGGATCAGCATCAGCAGCGAGGGCACCATGGCATTGGCGCTGCGGAAGGCCTGATTGAAGAGATAGCGCGTCTCGATCTCCAGCGGCACGCCGCCGGCGCTGCCGGTCTCGGCGGCCTGACGGGCGGCGTAGGCGTCGAGCACGCCCATGGCATAGCCGCGCGTGGTCTCGGCGCGGAACGGCATGGCGCCGTCGATCCAGATCGAGACCTCGGGCACCGCGCCCCGGTGCAGATCGTGGCCATAGCCCTCGGGGATCTCCAGCGCCACGGTCAGATCGCCGCGCTCCATCCGGTCGTTGAGCGCCTCGAGCGAGGCAAAGGGCGGCCCTTCGCGGAACTGCCGGATCGACGCGAATTCGTCGATCAGTGCCCGGCTCTCCGGGCTGTGATCCTGATCGTTGACCGCAAAGCTCAGCTCGTCCACATCGAAGGAGATGCCGTAGCCCATGGTCAGCAGCAGCAGCACAGGGCCCACCAGCGCAAAGAACAGGCGGATCGGATCGCGCGCCAGCTCCAGCGTCTCGCGCCAGCTATAGGCCCAGAGCCGCGTCAGTGCCTGCCGCAGCGCGCCGCGCTTCGCCGGCGTCGCCTCATAGACCGGTGCCGCCGCGTGATCGTCGCGGCCCATCTCCTCTTCCAGCGCGTCGATAAAGGCGTCTTCCAGCGTCTCGGCGCCGCGCCGCGCGACGATCTCGTCGGGGGCGCCCATCTCCAGCACCTTGCCCGCATGCATCAGCGAAATGCGGTCGCAGCGCTCGGCCTCGTTCATGAAATGGGTGGTGATGAAGATCGTCACCCCGTCTTCGCGCGAGAGCCGGATCAGCCGGCGCCAGAACGCATCCCGCGCCAGCGGATCGACGCCCGAGGTCGGCTCGTCGAGGATCAGGATGCGCGGATTGTGGATCACCGCCACCGCGAGCTGCAAGCGCTGTTTCTGGCCGAGCGGCAGCCCGTCGGGCAGTTCGTCGGCCTCGTCGCGCAGCTCATAGGCGTCGAGCACCTCCTCCACCCGCGCGCTCCGGCGCTCGGCGGGAATGCCGTAAAGCTCCGCGTGCAGCGTCAGGTTCTGGCGCACGGTCAGCTCGGTATAGAGCGAAAAGCTCTGCGACATGTAGCCGATGCGCAGCCGGCTCTGCATGTCCGAGGCCTTCAGTTCCTCGCCAAAGAGCCGCGTCGTGCCCTCGCTGGGCTCCAGAAGCCCGGTGAGCATCTTCATCGTGGTGGATTTGCCGCAGCCGTTGGAGCCGAGAAAGCCAAAGATCTCGCCTTCGGGAATGGTGAACCCGACATTGTCGACGGCGGTGAAATCGCCGAACCGCTTGGTCAGCCCCTGCGCCTCGATGGCGGGCACCTCGCCGTCCCGCGCCTCGCGCGGCGGCAGCACCACGGGGCTGTGATCGGCGCCCTCGGGGAGCAGGTGCAAAAAGGCCTCTTCCAGCGTCTCGGTGCCGCTCTGCTCATGCAGCGCGGCGGGGCTGCCCTCGGCAATCACCCGGCCCGCATCCATCGCCGCCAGCCAGTCGAACCGCTCCGCCTCTTCCATATAGGCGGTGGCGACGATCACGCTCATGCCCGGCATATGGCCGCGGATCCGGTCGATCAGATCCCAGAACTGCCGCCGCGACAGCGGATCGACACCGGTGGTGGGCTCATCGAGGATCAGCAGGTCGGGGTCGTGAATGAGCGCCGAGCAGAGGCTGAGCTTCTGCTTCATCCCGCCCGAGAGCTTGCCCGCCGGACGGTCCGGGAACGGCGCGAGCCCGGTGGCCTCCAGCAGCATCTCGATCCGGGCGGCGCGCTCGTCGGCGGGCTGGCCGAAGAGGCGCCCGAAGAAATCGAGATTCTCGCGCACCGTCAGCGTGGTCGAGAGGTTCCGCCCCAGCCCCTGCGGCATATAGGCGACGCGCGGCGCCACCCGCACGCGGGCCGAAGCCTGCGCCATGTCCTCGCCGAGCGTGGTGACACCGCCCTCCTGAAGCCTGCGCACGCCGGCGACCAGCCCCAGCAGGGTCGATTTGCCCACCCCGTCCGGGCCGATCAGCCCGGCCATGCAGCCGGCGGGGATCTTCAGCGACACCGAATCCAGCGCCGTGGTGGCGCCGTAGCGATGGCTGACGCCGTCCAGCTCCGCGACGAATGCCATGGGCTTACTCCGGCACGTTGACCGCCAGATCCTCGGGCCACTCCGCCCCCGGCTCCGCGCGCACAAAGCCCAGGCCCCGCACCCCGGATTTCACCCGGTTCTCGAATTTCTCCAGCAGGTCGCGGGGGATGGTCAGCTTGACGCGGAACACCAGCTCCTCGCGCTCCTTCGCCGTCTCGACGCTTTTCGGCGTGAACTGCGCCTGCGGCGAGATGAAGGTGACCCGCGCCGGAATCACGTATTGCGGGACCGGATCGAGGATCAGCCGCGCCTCGTCATTGGCGGCGAGGGTGCCGACCACCGGCGCCGGCAGGTAGAGGTTCATATAGACATCGGCCAGATCGAGCATGGTCATCACCGGCGCGCCGGCCGAGATCACCTCACCCGGCTCGCGCAGCCGGTAGAGCACCCGACCCCGGATCGGCGCGCGGATGGTGAGATCGTCGAGCGCGATCTTGAGCCGCTCGACCTCGGCCTCGCCGGCGGCGATCTGCGCGTCGGAATTGCTGACCTGCGCCTTGGCCGAGGCCAGCGAGGCCTTGGCCGAGTTGAGCGCGTTGGTGGCATCGTCGAGCGCGCTCTGGCTGGCATGGCCGTCGGTGTGAAGCTGGGTGACCCGATCGAAATTCGTCTGCGCCACATCCAGGGCGCTTTGCGCCTGCATGACGCTGGCCTCGGCCACCTGCTTGCCCGCCTGTGCCTGCATCACCGCCGCCTGCGCCGCCAGAAGCTGCGCCTGGGTGTCGCGGTCGTCGAGCTGTGCCAGCACCGTGCCGGCCTCGACGACATCGCCCTCATCGGCCAGAACCTCGGTCACGCGCCCGGCATATTTCGTCGCCACGTCAACGCTTTGCGCCTCAATCCTGCCATTGGAGCTGGCGATGCCCTCATAGCGGTCCTCACCGCTAAAGCGCGCCAGCAGCGCCTCGAATTTGGTTTCAGCCATGGCGGCGGGCGCGGGTATCAGGGCAAGGGGTGCTGCGGCAAGCGCGAGAGAGAGGAAAAAGCGGCTCGAACGGATCACTTGCGGGGCCTCCTTGTGGATGTGTCGGGCAGACTCGGCACTGTACGGCGCAGTTTAGTTTCATACGCGGGAGACACCAGAGCCCGAGACCGAAGAGCGCAAAAAATGCCGAGATGACGCAGGCGCGGGCGCGGGCGCCTTTCCCTGGGCCAGAGACCTCAGATCATCCACTACATTATCGATTTAAAATAATATATTACAGATCAATCCTGATGCAGTAAACGAGCCATCCACCGATGTGCCTCCTCACGCAATGCTCCAAATCGAAAAGCCCCGCCACAGCAGCTGCGGCGGGGCGTCTTGCGCCGATTCAGCCGATCCGCTCGACCCGCGCGGGCAGGCCCTGGCGCACGGCGGTGCCCGAGACCGGATCCACCCAGACGCCGGCCTTCTCGCGCGTCGGGTCCATCATGCCCAGATCGTTGAGCAGCACCCCTGCGGCAAGTCGCGGGTCGGCGGGCGTTGTTTGGCCGTCGATGGTGATGTCCTCGGCGCCAAAGCCGCGATGGCCAAAGCCGTGCTCGATCGCCACCGTGCCCGGCGCCAACCCATCGCGCACCACCGCGACGCTGTCGAGCTGCCCGCCCGGCGTGGTGAGCCGCACCATATCGCCCGTCGCGATGCCGCGCGGCTCGGCCACGTCGCGCCCGATCATCACCGGGTTGGCGGCAACGATCCTGAGCAGCGCCTTCGCCCCCACCGAATAGGAGTTCTGGAGCGGCGATTTGAAGCTTACCAGCTTCACCGGCCAGTCGGCATCGGGGTAATGCTCCGCCACCCTGGAGCCGTCGGCGAACTCGGGCACCCGCCAGCAGGCGGTGCCGGGCATGCGCTTGCCGGTCGAGGCGCGGCGGAAGCTGCCCACCGCCTCGTTCCAGATCTGCATCGGCGCGGCAAAGGCATGGGTGGCGCGCTCGCCGGTATAGGTCTGTTCGATATTCTCGTAGCGCCCGCCCTTGGCATAGATCGTCGCGGCCTTGCGCCATTCCCCGGGTTTCAGCACCGCCTCCAGATCGGCGCGGATGCGCGAGACACCGGAGAGTTCGATATCGTCATCGCTGGCATCGCCCACCGGAGCGCCGAGCAGCGCCACATTGGCCGCGCCGCGCAGATACCAGTCCTCGGCGCGATTGAGCGGGTGCAGGTTGCCCTCGGCGTCCGGGATCGCCGCCTCGCCGAAGCCCGGCAGCCCCATACGCTTGGCGGTGGCGATGAGGAAACTCTCCAGCCCCACACGCTGCCCTTCGGCGTTCTGCGCCATGCGCGGCTCGATCACCGGCCAGCGCGCCGTGGTCGCCTTGGTCGCCACCCCGCCCCAGGGCTTGGTGAACCCCCAGGTCTCGTACATCACCGAATCCGGCACGATGTAGTCGGCGATGGCCGAGCTTTCGTTGATGAAGGGATCGACCGAGATGATCAGCGGCACCACCGCCGGATCCTTCAGCCTATCCATCACATGGGCGATGCCGGGAATGCCGTAGACCGGGTTGGTGTTGCGGAAAATCAGCGCCTCGGCGTGGTATGGGTAGCCATTGACCAGCGAGCTGATCCACTCCGTGGCAAGCCCCGGCGCCTGCGGATACCAGGGCCCCTCCGCCGGATAGGGCCTGCCCGCCGCCTGCTTGGCCCTGAACTCGGCGGTCTTCTCATATGGCGCGTTGCGCCCATAAGGCAGCCCCCTGGCCGTCACCGCGCCGGGGAAGCTCGCAAGATCGTAGGCCGGCCCCTTGGTCTCGGGGAAGCCGCCGCCTGCGATCATCGTGCCGCCCTTCCAGTTCAGGTTCCCGATCAGCGTGTTGAGCATTGTGAGCGCCCAGGCGTTATAAAAGCCCGAACCGTTCATCATGCCGCCATGGCTGTTCACCGCCGCCTTGCGCCCGTGCGAGGTGAACTCACGGGCGAGCCCGGCGATGGTCTCGGCGGGGATGCCGCAATCCTGCGCATAGGCGTCGAGGCTCTGCGCCATGGCCTCCTCGCGCAGCAGCGTCAGCGCGGTCTTGACCGCCACCGGGCCGCCCGCCGTCCCGGCCACGCCGTCGAAAAGGAGCGGCGCGGCCGAGTCTCCGGCAGGGACGGGGCCGGAGTCCGACGCCACCATATAGGGGTCGGCGTCGGTATAGGGCTCACCCGCGACAGCGAGCCCGATGTCAGAGCCGCGCAGCATGCGGCCAAAGCGTTTATGCCCGTCCTCGACCACCACCAGATGGGTGGCATTGGTCCAGTTGGCCTCTCCCGCCGCGTCGGCGGCGGCCTGCGAGGGCTGGGCGAGATAGGCCGCGTTGATCCGGTCGTTCTCGAACATCCAGCGCATCATGCCCATGGCGAGCGCCCCGTCCGTGCCCGGCTTGATCGGCAGCCAGCGCGCGCGGTTGCCCGAGGGCGCGTTCTGCGCATTGTTCAGCACCGGATCGACCACCACATATGTCAGCTTGCCGGTGGCGCGGGCCTGGGCGACCAGCGCGCCCACCCGCTTGAACGGGTTGCCGGCATTGCCCGGCGCGGTGCCGGCGAAGATGATGAACTCGGCCTCCGAGAAATCCGGCTTGGCATGCGGCATCTTCTTCACATCGCCAAAGAGCGCGCCGGAGCCCGAGCGATACGCCCCGCCGCAATAGGAACCGTGCCGGGTGAAGTTGTTCGATCCGAAGCTCTGCTTGAGCCAGCGCAGGGCGAAATTGTCCCGCCCGTCATCGACGCAATTCATCCAGACCAGACGGTTGGCGCGCGGCCCGTATTCCGGCGCGCCCTCGACGGCGGGGGTCTCCAGATTGCGGATCTCGCGCAGCCCGGCCACCCGGCCCTCGCCGAAGAGGTCGCCGCCCTCGACCACCTCTTCGACCAGCTGCTCGAAGCTGATGGTCTGCCATTCGCCCGAACCGCGCGGCCCGACCCGCTTCATCGGTTTCAGCACCCGGCGCGGGTTGGTCACCTGTTGCAGCACCGCATTGCCGCGCCCGCAGGCGGTGGAGCGGTTGGTCAGCCCCTGCCCCGCGCCGGTCTGCGCCATCGCTCTGAAGCTGTCGCGCACCGAGGTCTCGTAGGGGATGAACGGATCGGTGCTCATCGGCGAATAGGGGTTGCCCGCGACGCGCAGCACCTCGTTGCGGGTCTTGTCGACCCTGACGCGCACACCGCACATGGTCGTGCAGCCGATGCACATGGTGTAGCTCAGCGCCTGGTCGGGATTCAGCGCCAGATCGCCGGTCTCCGGGTCGATGCGGTATTCCGGGTCGGGCGCGTTGCCGGCCAGCGCCTTGTCGGGCCGCTCGCCCGACCAGTGGCCTTTGGCGAGCTTCTTCAGCGTGTCGGCATAGCCCACACCGAAGGTGGCGAGCGCACCGGTGGCGGCGGCGCCTTTCAGGATGTTGCGGCGGGTGGACATGGCTGTCTCTCCTCAATGCGAGGTTGCGGGACGGGCGGGAACTGCGCCATCGGCGGGCGCGCTTGCCTCGGTCCAGGGAATGAAGGTGGTGTAGGCGATGAGCAGGAAGAGCCAGAGCCCGAAGGTGCCGATCACCCCCATGAGCCCGTCGAGCCCCGCAGGCAGCAGCGCGTCATAGAGGCCGGAGCCCACTTTCGGCACCGCCTGCCCGCCCATGAAGACGGTCCAGCGGAACATCCAGGCGGCGTGTATGGCGATGAGCCCGGTCACCCAGCCGGTGCGCGACGGCGAGACCAGCGCCAGCACGAAGGGCACGGCGACCGAGACGGCGCCCCAGAGCGCGATCTTCTGCCAGACCGGGAAACCCGCGACCGAGGCCAGCGCCTCGCTGTGCCGGGGCGAGAGCCCCGAGAGCGCCAGCGCGAACCAGGCCGCCCCCAGCACCGCAACCACCCCGAGTGCTAGAGCCAGCGCCCGGTTGAGCCGCGCCTCGAGCGCCGGCTCGCGGCAGAGCACCCGCTCCAGCACCAGCATCAGCCCGAGCGCGCCGACAAAGCCGGTGGCGGCGAATTGCAGCGGCAGGAAGGGCGTGTTCCAGAGCGGACGGGCGCGCACCACATAGACCTCGGCACCGGTATAGATCAGCACCAGCAGCGCAGCCGCGCCCGCAGCGATGCCTAAGGGCCTCACAAAACCGTTGGACGCACCCCCCAGCGACAGCCAGCGGAAGAGCCAGTTGAACCGCCAGCTTTCCTGCCCCAGCGCGTAAAGCCCCGGACGATGCACCGCCCAGGCGAAGGCCACGATCAGCCCCACATAGGAGGGCACGAACCAGGCGCCCCAGGCCATCCAGGAGCTGCTGTTGGTGTAGAGAAAGAATTCCCAGAACCGCCCTGGCTGATGCAGATCGGCCAGCAGCGCGATGGGCGCGGTGATGCCGGTGGTCACCGCCACCATGAGCGCCAGCCTTGCGCGCGGCAGCGCCGCGACGCGCCCCAGCGCCAGCCCCGGCAGCGCCATCAGCAGCGCCGTGGCCGAGAGCGCGATGAGGAAGAAATACTGCACCGCCCAGGGCAGCCAGGCGGCCTCGTGCACGGCACCGACAAGTTCATGGATCTGCATCACGCATCCTCCCCTTGGGGCTGGGGCTCGGCACCGAGCCCGTGGGCTTGGGGCTCAGTGGTCAGCGGCGGACGATAGGCGGCCTCCCCGGCCACGCGCCCGTCGAGCACCGCGTCGAGCCCGATGTAATAGACATTGGGATTGGTGTGCATCTCGGGGCGCAGCACCGAGACCTCGTTCTCGCGCAGCATCCGCGACACTTCGCTCTCGGGGTCGTCGAGATCGCCAAAATTGCGCGCGCCGCCGACGCAGGTCTCCACGCAGGCGGGCAAGAGCCCGGCGCTGGTGCGGTGGAAACAGAAGGTGCATTTGTCGGCGGTCTGCGTCTCGTGGTTGATGAACCGCGCGTCATAGGGGCAGGCCTGCACGCAATAAGCGCAGCCCACGCATTTCGTGTTGTCCACCACCACCTCGCCGGTCTCCAGCTTGAAGGTCGCCTCGACCGGGCAGACCGGCACGCAGGGCGGATCGTCGCAATGGTTGCAGAGGCGCGGCAGCATGACCATGGCCGGATCGCCGCCCTCCTTCAGCACCTCGTAGACGCTGACATGGGTGCGGAAACTGTCCTCCGGCACGTCGTTTTCCATGATGCAGGCGACGGTGCAGGCCTGGCAGCCGATGCATTTGCGCAGATCGACCACCATGCCCCAATGCGGAATGTGCGGTTTGTCGGTAGCGGCTTGCGCGGACTGGCCGGCGCCCGCCATGGAGGCGGCGGCACCGATGGTCACCCGCCCCATCGCACCCAGAAAGCCGCGGCGGTTCGTGTCCATAAAGCTGATCCTCTTCGGGTTCCTGTCTGTCCCCCAGACTACGCCCGCGCGGGCTTGGCCGGTATTGGAGGAAACCCGGAGGGGTTAGGGGTTAACCCTTAGGGGGGTGAACGGCCCAGAGCCGACATTCGCTAGGACCGAGCGCCGCACTGCGGCAGTCCTCGAAGTTGACATTCATGCTTAGCGCGGCAACCTACCGCCAGCCCAGATCGATCAGTCGTCCTTCGTCCAGCCCGCCTGCCCCTCGCAAAACTCGCACCCGGTGTGGTAGCTGAATTCCAGATCACCGCCCCCGATCTGTCGTTCGTTGCACCAATCGCATTGGGGCGCTGAATCCTCAGAATAGAGGCATTCGGTGCAAACAAACGTCTCGCCGTGTTGAACCACGCTTCCAAGACTGGAACACTGGGCGCAGTTGATCTGCGGTTCAAATTCTGACGGATCAGAAAATTCCGTATCTAAGGCATCGGCCACGTCTTCAGGTGTTACCTCGTACCCGCATTTTTCGCACGCCATACCCGAGACGTTGTGTCCGTCGATGTGCAGTATTTCACCGCATTCGTTCGGGCAAGATATTTCGATATAAGCCTCACCCAAGCCGCAGACCGTGCACTGCTGTTCAAAAAGAACGTCCGAAACTTCGGTCACGGCTGCCGCATCGAATCCACAGCCAGAACAGGTTTTGAAGGCGGTCCCCACCTTTTTCGCTGCGTCTATTTTGGGTTTCATCCGGTCGAACGCCACCTGCAAGTAAGCACGAAGCCGTTTCATCCGCCAAGTAACAGTGGCGATCTCATCTTTGAAATCATCGAACTGGTCATCCCAATCCGAAAGCAGGCGTTCAAGATGGAACCAACACAAGCATAGTTCCTTGACGATCTCTTCAGTAAGCGCGTCGTCAGCCTTTTTCTTTCCTGCTTCGTGGAAAAAATGGATCATGCGATTTCGGTGCGCTGCGATCTTGCCAAATTGAGTAACAGCGTCCTGCGGAATGTTTTCGCCACAAGCATTTTTCAGCCGCTTGATCGCATCCACTTGCGTCACGGTCTTTGCTTTACCTGACATGAAGTCTTCCACTGACACATCCGAAGTCCGCTCGACTACAAGGGTCCAATGCTCCCGCATCAGCCGCGCCTTCAGGATCAGTTCAACCGCCGTGGCAAAGTGGATCACAGAGTATTTCGGGTGGGTCTTGATCTCTTTCACCGACCGTTCGAGGAAATCAAAAGCGCTTTCGGAAAGATGGCGCAATGCTGAGTTCAATTTCTTCTTTGACACTGTTCGCTCCGATCAAGTCTTCGCAGGTTCACATACTGCGCCCTGATCTACTGCTCTCAATGCGCCGTCGTAACGGTGCCTGAAGCATCCCGTCCTGCTGTTCATGCCAGGTCCTATATGGGCTGAGAGGCACTAGGGTCTTGCTTTTCGCCTGACGTTCTACTGGGCGCTCGTATCTTTATCGGGTTCGCAAAGGGATATCAGAAAGAACAACCTTGGCAGTTGCGTCTTCTACGCCCATCTCCGCAAGAATGTCTACAAATGCCTTATAGCTCACGTATGGAAATTGGGTAGGGCCAACGATGATCCGATCTAGTAAGGAGGGGATATCGGCTCCGTGCAGCCCATTCTCTGGATCATCGGAAAGACGTAGCTTGAAGATTTTTTGCGGAATGCCACCCAGAACGACAGTTTCTTCTGTCATCCCCGGACTCAGTCGCTCTGTTGGGCGATAGAACAAGCGCCACTCTTTTTCTTCCCCAAAACCCGGATGCTTCGTCGCGATCGCGAACCGAAAAAGCATTTGATGAATGTATGCAACAAGCGTCTCCTGCCCCAATCCATTCAAGTAAGTACGATTGATGAGAATGGCATCTGTGATTTTGGACAGGTAGACCGACAAGTCGTGTTCGGAAAGATAGAGCACAGGAATAGAGAAAACAGCTAACAGGTCGGTGATTGCCATCATTGGTGTGTTGTTGACGACCAAAGCAGTGTCTCCGTACGCCCTCCACATTGAAAGCCTGCCTTGCCGATCTTCCTCTGGATTGTGAACGGATACACACGCAATATAAGTTTCAAGTTTCCAGTCGTGTTCCCATCCGGCAATAAGTTCTTCGGCTTTTTCGATTGTGCCGGGATAAATATCCTCGACCGCAGTCCGAAACCTTGCGCCCTCTGGCCCGGAGAAAACTGAACGGATCAATCCAAGCCCGTAAGAGACCTCAGAATAGTCATTCATGACTGTCACGTTTCTGAACCACAGCTCTTGGTTGCGAAGAACCTTCATCGCTGTGTCAGCAGATGTGTAGTAAACGAACCTCTTGTTTTCGCTAACCACTGCTAAGGTTTCTTCGATCAACCCCGGTTGAAATATCTGATTGAACTTGATCGTCGCCTCATCAAAATCCATCGCTAAGCTTTCATCGATAGTGCTACATTCTGAACAAATACTCACATCGAAGCATACAGAACTTCTTGCAGGGACGCCACGCGAACTGAATCATCAGTAGCCATGTAAATTGAACAGCAGTTTTGCCTGAATACGAGACGTTCACGCAGCCCGCAGCGAACGACCGCTTCCCGCCGATTCCGTGGAAAAACACTCGTTCGCGAGCGCAGAATATCGAGGTCTGAAAGGGGCGCGAGCGCCTTTCCTGTCAGGCGTTTCGCGATTGCTGCGGTGCGGGAAGGATCTTGGC
>NZ_JAEKIS010000003.1 GCF_017311415.1 Salipiger abyssi
ACAGCGCCGGCTGCGCCTCCTGCCGCGGTCCCATCATTGCCGATCCTCCCACCCAGTGAGGGAATTGAATCAGCCAGAGGCACCGCGATCAAGCACGAGTTTTTCAACGGAATACGCCCAATCTGTTTGTGTCTGGTCGCATCTGCCCGGGAGGCGAATGCCGATGTAGGGCGACCTGCAGATAGGCGCTGCGCGCGGTGCGATTGCGGACCGATGACCAAGGGTCCCAGGCCACGGGGGCGTCATCGTACCCTCGGCTCAACATCGGCCCAATGCTTGTGAGCTGACATCTTGCGTGCTCTGTGTACTGCCTCTTGCGCCGTGACGGGAAAGAAATCCCAAACGTCGACGCCGACATTTACGCTGTTCGAGCTTCCGGGCCAGCCATGGTGAACGTGGCCGAACAGGTGCAGAGCTCCTTTGCGCGCATGGTGCCACGTCATCATGGGATAGTGGCAGAGCGTGATCGGCAAAGACGCAGCGGGATCTTCGACCTCGCACATCAAGTCGACGCTATCCCACGGCAGGCTCTGGGTTAGCGGCCCATCATGGTTGCCGACGACCAGGTGGCGGCGTGCACCGGGGAGCTGGCCGAAGATCATCGTAAGCCAATCTTCGTCCTTGGCCTTGGGGCCGAAGGCGAAGTCACCGATGATCCAAAGGTCATCATCGTGCCCGACCTTCTCCCACAGATTGGCGATCAGGACGGCATCCATGTGACCAGCGTGACGGAACGGTCGCCCGGAGAAGGGGATGATGTTCTCATGCCCGAGGTGAAGGTCGGCGGTGTACCAATGGGTCACTTTATCGCTTCCTCGATTGTCGCCTCGATCTGCGCGCGCAGGGTCGCGGTCCGCTCGTTGGCATAGGTCCGTGCCTTTTCGGGACCCCAGCAACCCACAGCAACGGCGATCAAGTAGCAAGAGGTACGGCCGATGTCTTCCCAGACGCTGTCTCGCACAGACGGCTCGCCTAACAAGATCATCGTGATGAACCAGGTCATGCAAGCCAGTGAAAAGCAGGTGAAGATGATCGTGAACACATGAGCTCCGTTCACCGGCAGAGTGCTGACGCTGGGTGAGAACCAAGTTTCGGTGGTCGAGAGATTGCGCATTGCAAGAACGCGGTCCGCTGCGCGATCGCCGATGATCACGATCTCATGCCCCGCCCTGCAGTGGTCGAGGGTTTCATCGCGGAAAGGCAGCTCGCGACCGCTGGCATCGGCGATCCATACTTCGGGTAGCGAGCTGATGGTGGAGTGAGAATGCCGCCCCGTGCTCCGGTGATGAGTGATGCGATCCGCGACCGAGATGACTCGCCCGCGAAAGCTGACCAGGGGGCGACCTTTGGCGGTCAAGGAGTGTTGCTTACTACCGGTCATGAAAGGCCACCTCGGGCAATCAGCAGCACAGCTGCAAAACCCAGGAATGATAGTAACGTGGTGCTGATGAGGATCGCGACTCCCCAGACCCTCAAGGCGCGCACGCGTCTGTCGGCTTCTCGAAGCAGATCATGAATGTCATCCTGATGCTGGAGGAGCTCGTCATGAGCGCGCTCCACTGCTTCCAAGCGACCGAGAAGTGGCAGATTTTGCGTGTAAAGCTGGGCTCGCAAAGCTTCCGCGTGCCCATTCAGTTCATCCTTGATTGCGACTACGTCGACTGCGGACGACGCCTCCTTTGAACCGCCTCGGCGGCTTATCTCATTGATCCTGGCTTCAAGTTCATTCATGGCCGATAGCCTCTCGATTTGCGGCGATTTATCTCGTCTTCGCCGCTGCTAAGGGCGGCGCGGACAGCCTCGGCTTCTTGGGCACGCTCACGATTTGTCAGTCGGTTTGACAGCCGTTCCCAGACATTGGCGAAGGCGAGAGCCAACGGGGTGATCGCCTCACGGATGCCAAGCCGAGCTACGTCCTGTTCCAAGGCTGCATCGGTGATCTTTAGGCCCGATTTCTCGCGGTTGGGGCGCACCGAACCGTCAAGCACACCGGCGAGCACGCGCATCGCAGTCCTGACGGTCGTTCGAGCGGCGCCGGTTGCCTGGCGGGTCGTCTCGGCCTGGAATTCCCTCCGCTCGCGGGTCAGGGCCTCCTTGTCCGCTTGCATGGCGGCCTCGGCCGTCTTCACTCGGGCGAGGCGGTGGTCGGCCTCGCGCTCCTTTTCAGCCGCTTGGGACAGTTGCGTTTCCGCTGCCCTCAGCTCCGACTCCACCTGGTCGACAAGGCCGACGAGGCGCGTTTCCATCTCGTCATGCGACCGGGCTTGGTCGGCTTCGGCGTCGATCAAACCGGCGATGCGGTCATCCAACTGTCTTTGAAGACGCGCGTTGCGCCGAGCCTCGGCCTTACGAGCTTGCCATTGCGCTCGGGAGAGGCGCTCGCGCGCCGGACCGATCCTGGTCAAACCGCAGGGTACACCGACTCTCTGGTGGTAATCGTCCTGAACCTCACGAGCTTTGGACCGGTAGGCAGCGTTGCCCTGCTTGACCGCTTCGCGGTCGCTATGACCGCCTTCCCGGGCAGCAGCTTCGGCCTTTGTCTTCGCCTGCCATGCCGGGTTCAGGTCTCTCGCAGAGCAGGCAGGATCGTGAAGGGGCAAGATGAAGGCGTGGACATGCGGATGCGCTTCGTCGGTGTGTTCGACAGCGCTGACCAATCGGTCGCCGTACATCGCGGACAGCCAGTCAATCGTACGCCTGACCCAATCGTCGTAGCGTTCCTTCGCCTCGCTGTCTGAGGCAACCTGCTCGCACAATAGCGGATAGGATGCGACGCAGGTCAGCATCGTATGCCGGTCCTTTCGGACGGCCCTCTGCGCGGTCCGACCGTCCTTCAGGCGAACCTCGACGCCGCCCGAATTCAGCATTTCATCGTGCTGCTGCCGGACTGCCGCCGGTGCTACTCCGAAGATGATCCTTGGATCCTTCGGAGCTTGAACGTGAAGGGAAAACTCCGGTGCGCGCGCGGCTTCGGCCAGCACCTGTCCGACTGACTGGCCTGCCGGATTCGGCTTGCGGGCGAACGATTGGAACCGAACAAATTGAGGCCCGCTCATCACTGGCCCCTCGCGGTTGGGGAATGCAATATCGACCGACTACTATGTTGCGAGCAACATGTCGGCGAAGGCGCTGCGCCCCTCGACCCCGCGTGCGGCTTCGCCGCCGATCCGTTCCGGATCGCAGCCACTTTCAGTGGCTGCCAAACCCACCCTCCGCCAGCCGTCTGATGGGCGCTACGGGTGTGTTTGGCGAAGGGGCGACACGGCAGCGCTTGTGTCGTTTCGGCGCCGTTGGTTCGCTTCCGGGAGCGTTGGTCGCGTGTCCAGGTCATTTCAGAACCCCGGCAGCCCTGGCTTCGTCACGCGTGATCAGGCCCCGCTGCAAGGCGGCTGTGACCTGGCCGCTTGTCACGTGCCGGCACATCCCGTGGCGGGTCTTCACCCAGCCAGCGACCTGTCTCAGGATCTTCTCGGCACTCTCCGATGATGTGGCCTTCTGCTGCCGCAGCGCATCCACGTGCCGCCGCCATTTTCCGAGCCGCAGCCAGTTGTCGAGGAAGCACACCTTCGAGCGCGTGTAGCCATCGGATTCGGCGGCGTACGCAGCGGCAGCGGCAGCCAGCTCTTCGAACGACGCGTCGCCTAGCGCCTCTGCGAGGTGGCGGCGACAGCCCGGGCGGTCCCGGCGACGGTCGGAGGGGTAAGCCGCCCAGATCTTCTCCAGATCCACCTCCTCCGCCTCGCGCGCCTCTGCGCGCGTAGGAGGTTTCATAGGATTGTTCCCAGGGTTGTTAGGGGGTCGTGGTGAACCCCGACGAGGGGTCACCGTGACCCCCCTTGGGGTATCATCGTGAACCGGGTTCACCGTGACCCCGGTCTCCTTGGGCCCCCTTGTGGGCAGCAGGGAGTCCAGTTCGGAAACCGCTTCGAGGACGAGGCGATAGACGACGGTATGGCCGTGATCGCAGGCCCGCCGTTCGCCGGTTTTGACCAGCAAGCCCTCGTCGAGGAAATCACGGATCGTCCGTTTGACGGTGGCGAGGCTCAGCTCCGTGTGCCGCGCGATTGTGTGTTTCGAACACCAGATCCCGGCCCCGTCGTCGCTCGCCTTGTTCGCGAGGTACATGGCGATCTGCTTGCGGGCGGCGCTGCCGAATCTGCGGCGGTCGCAGAGCGCTTCGACGTGATAGCTCATCGCGCTGCCCTCTTCTCAGAGGCGCCACTGGGATGAAATCCATCCCGGGCAGTGGTCCTGTGGGCCCGAAAATCGGCAAGGCGCAGGGAGGTGTCGCAGCGCGTGCCAATAGGCGGGAAACCTGCCGTCAGACCTTGCCAAACGGCTTGATTTCCTGCCCCGGTCCGAAAGATCGCTGTGTCAGATTTGTGCCAATCCGGGGATGATGTTCCCTCAACGTTCCGGAGTTTCCCGCAGCCAGCTTCAAGGCAAACCACTTTGGATCTTGCTTGTTTTAAAGGGCAGGCGTATGTCCGGCGGTGGGACACCCCTCCCCAACGAGGGGCATCTATCTGGAAGGTTAGGCAGATATGACTACCAAGCACCCGGCTACGCGGCCGGAAAACCCGCGTTTTTCTTCTGGGCCCTGTGCCAAGATTCCCCATTTTTCCGTGGACATGCTCGCCGATGCGGCGCTCGGTCGGTCGCACCGCGCCAAGATCGGCAAGGAAAAGCTCGCCGCCGCCATCGAGGGCACGCGCGAGATCCTGGGCATTCCCGCCGACTACAAGATCGGCATCGTTCCCGCCTCCGATACCGGCGCCGTCGAAATGGCGCTCTGGTCGCTGCTCGGCGCCCGCAAGGCCGAGATGCTGGCCTGGGAAAGCTTTGGCGCAGGCTGGGTGACCGATGTCGTCAAGCAGCTCAAGATCGACGCCGAGGTGAAGACCGCCGGGTATGGCGAGATCGTCGATTTCGCCACGGTCGATTTCAACAATGACGTCGTTTTCACCTGGAACGGCACCACCTCCGGCGTGCGCGTGCCCAATGGCGATGCGATCCCCGCCGACCGCGAGGGCCTGACGATCTGCGACGCGACCAGCGCTGCCTTTGCGCAGGATCTGCCCTGGGACAAGCTCGATGTAACCACCTTCTCCTGGCAGAAGGTGATGGGCGGTGAAGCCGCCCACGGCATGCTGATCCTGAGCCCGCGCGCCGTCGAGCGTCTGGAAAGCTACACCCCCGCCTGGCCGCTGCCGAAGATCTTCCGCCTGACCAAGGGCGGCAAGCTGATCGACGGCGTGTTCAAGGGCGAGACGATCAACACGCCCTCCATGCTGGCGGTCGAGGATTACCTCGTGGCGCTGGACTGGGCGCGCAAGATCGGCGGCCTGCCCGCGCTGATGAAGCGCGCGGATACCAACGCCAAGGTGCTGTGGGATTTCTGCGACCGCAACGACTGGCTGGCCAACCTCGCGGTGGATCCGGCGACGCGTTCGAACACCTCCGTTTGCCTGAAGTTCACCGACGACCGGATCAAGGACGGCGCGGCCTTTGCCAAGGCAGTGGCCAAGAAGCTCGACGATTACAACGCCGCCTACGACATCGGCGCCTATCGCGATGCCCCGGCGGGCCTGCGCGTCTGGTGCGGTGCCACAATCGAGGCCGCGGATGTCGAGAAGCTGACGCTCTGGATCAGATGGGCCTTCGAGGAAGTGCTCGAAGAGCAGACCGCGACCGCGTGATACCTCCCGTCCCGGCCTCCGTGCCGGGATCTCTTGCCCGGACCGGTGGGTCGCAGACCCACCCTACCTCCGTTCCAAATGCTCCGTAGGGTGGGTTTTCAACCCACCGACGCTCCCCTTATATTCAAAGGACCAGACCCATGGCTCCCAAAGTTCTCGTCTCCGACAAGCTCTCGGAAACCGCCGTCCAGATCTTCCGCGATCGCGGCATTGACGTGGATTTCCTGCCCGATGTGGGCAAGGACAAGGAAAAGCTCGCCGAGATCATCGGCGAGTATGACGGCCTTGCCATCCGCTCGGCCACCAAGGTGACGCCGACCATCCTTGAGCACGCCACCAAGCTCAAGGTCGTGGGTCGCGCCGGCATCGGAACCGACAATGTCGACAAGGAAGCGGCCTCCAAGAAAGGCGTGATCGTCATGAACACGCCCTTCGGCAACATGATCACCACCGCCGAACATGCCATCGCGCTGATGTTCGCCGTGGCGCGCCAGATCCCCGCCGCCGATGCCTCGACCCAGGCCGGCAAGTGGGAGAAATCCAAGTTCATGGGCACCGAGCTGACCGCCAAGACCCTCGGCGTGATCGGTGCCGGCAATATCGGCGGCATCGTCTGCGACCGCGCCCGTGGCCTGAAGATGAAGGTCGTGGCCTACGATCCCTTCCTGTCGGAAGAGAAGGCGCAGCAGATGCAGGTGGAAAAGGTCGAGCTCGACGAGCTGCTCAAGCGCGCCGATTTCATCACCCTGCATGTGCCGCTGACCGACGGCACCCGCAATATCCTCTCGGCGGAGAACCTCGCCAAGACCAAGAAGGGCGTGCGCATCATCAACTGTGCCCGCGGTGGCCTGGTCGACGAGGCGGCGCTGGCCGAGCTGATCAAGTCGGGCCATGTGGCCGGCGCGGCTTTTGACGTGTTCAAGGAGGAGCCCGCCACGGAGAACCCGCTCTTCGGCCTGCCCAACGTGGTCTGCACCCCGCATCTTGGTGCCTCGACCACCGAGGCGCAGGAGAACGTGGCGCTTCAGGTGGCCGAGCAGATGTCGGATTACCTGCTGACCGGCGCCGTGCAGAACGCGCTCAACATGCCCTCGGTGACCGCCGAGGAAGCCAAGGTCATGGGGCCGTGGATTAAGGTCGCCGGCCATCTCGGCGGTTTCATCGGCCAGATGACCGACGAGCCGATCAAGGCGATCAACATCCTTTATGACGGCGAGGCCGCAACGATGAACCTGGAGGCGCTGAACTGCGCCACCATCGCCGGCATCATGAAGTCGATCTCGCCCGAGGTGAACATGGTCTCCGCCCCGGTGATCGCGAAGGAGCGCGGCATCCAGATCTCGACCACCCGTCAGGAACAGTCGGGCGTGTTCGAGGGCTATATCAAGGTGACCATGGTGACCGCGAAGCGCGAGCGCTCGATTGCCGGCACGGTGTTCTCGGACGGCAAGCCGCGCTTCATCCAGATCAAGGGCATCAATATCGACGCCGAGGTGGGCGAGCACATGCTCTACACCACCAACGAGGACATGCCGGGGATCATCGGTACGCTGGGTACGATGCTGGGCGAGCACAAGGTGAACCTCGCAAACTTCACCCTTGGCCGGTCCAAGCAGGGTGGCCAGGCCATCGCCATCTCCTATCTCGACGAGGCGCTGGATCCGAGCGTCGTCGATGCGCTGAAGGCGACCGGTCTCTTCAAGCAGGTCAAGCCGCTGCAATTCGACGTGGCCTGAGGCCGCACCGGTCGGACATGCAAAGGGGCGCCGGTTTCGGCGCCCCTTTTTCGTGTCGTGGCTGGGGTCAGCGCGGCATGCGCCAGTAGATACCCCTCTGCCCGGCGATCTCCTCCAGCGTCGGCATGCGCAGCCGGGGCGGGCGCTGCCCGGTCAGGAACAGCGCGCCGAGATCGTCGAGCACGCCGCGATCCTGCGCATAGACATTGTGGTTGAGCGAAAACAGATCGGTGCCCACCGCGCTGACGTCGATGGAATCGACGCCCGGCACCACCATCGGCCCCTCCGGCCCCACATCGCCGAGCCTTATGTAATCGCCACGGATCTTCTGCGCCGCCAGCAGCGCACGGTCCGAGGCGCAGGCATAGAGTGTGACGCCCCTGGCGGCGGCGGTGAAGTGGCTGTGGATATTGCCGAACTCGCCGGCATCCAGATCCGGCGCGGCGAGCACAAGCTGCTCGATGGCGCGGCCCCGCTGGCTGAGCTTCGTGCCTGCATGCGTGAGTAGCTGTGCCAGCGCGGCGTTGCCCATGGAATGCGCGACGAGGTGGACTTTTTCGACGCCGGGCACGTTGAAGACGATCTCCAGGAACTGGTCGATAAAGGTGACCGCGTTGTCGGCGCTGTCCATGTCAGTCACATAATCCAGCGTCTCGCCCACCGAAGGCCAGCTATAGGCAAAGGCCGGCCCGTCGAAGCCGAGATCATGGGCAAGCTGCGCGGCGCGGAACATCGCCTCGGCAAAGGTGGTGTTGAAACCGTGGATGAAGACAAAGGCGGTATTGGCATAGGTCTCGGCGCTGTGAGCGGCCTCTGCGGCCATGCCGGTAAAGGCGGTCTCGCTCAGGATCTCGGTCTTGTGCACGGTGAAGTGCTTGGCGGGATCCTCGGTCTGCTTCCACAGGGTGACCTTGAAGAGCGTGATCTCCTTGGGGCGTTCCACATTGCCCAGCCGGTGCGCCTCGCGCGGAATGGTGATGTCGGTATGGCCGAGCGTCAGCGCATTGGCGCGCCTGTGCCCAAAGACGGGGCCGGTCTCCTCCTGGGTCTCGACATTGCGGTCGGTGCCGAAGAACAGCCGCTGTACCCAGTAACGGTTGTCCACCGGAGCTGCCATTTCTGGCATCGGCGCCGGCATGGGAGGCGCGAATTCGGGCTCGGGCGCGGCGGTTTCCCGCTCCCAGCTGGGGGCGTCTTCGGGCGGCGTTTCCTCGCGTTCCCACTCTGGTTCGAAGGGGGGCGGGGCCATCTCCTCCGCGTCATCCCCTGTCTCGGACGGTTTCGGCGCCTGGGCCTCCGGGGGCTTGGGCGGCTTGTCGGTTTTCGGGCGGGGCGGCTTACGCCGGATCAGCGCCACGGCGACCACCGCCGCCAGCAGCACGAGGATCAGAATGGAAATGCCATCGGTCATGTCGGAAATCCTGTCGGGACAATATCGCGGCCACCGCAAAATCATGCGGCAGTCCGGCGCGAGCCTATCACGGATTTCTGCAACCTATAGGGGCTTTGCGGGGTCTTTCCCCTGAAATGGGATCCCCAGGAAATGACAAACCCCCGAAAGGCGGCAGCCCCGGGGGTCGTCTTCTGTGTCGGAAGGTCAGCTGCGTGACCTCAGGCGGCGAGATCTCAGAGGAGACCTTCGCGCTGGGCTTTCTTGCGTGCCAGCTTGCGGGCACGGCGGATCGCCTCGGCCTTTTCGCGTGCTTTTTTCTCGGACGGTTTCTCGAAATGCTGCCGAAGCTTCATTTCACGGAACACGCCTTCGCGCTGCAGCTTCTTCTTCAGGGCGCGGAGCGCCTGATCGACGTTGTTGTCGCGAACACTAACCTGCATGTGGTTTTCACCACCTTTCTAAGTTTGAGTTGCAAGGAATTGCAGGAAGCGCCCGTATAGCGCGCCTTGGCAGAATTGTCTAGACTCCTATGTATTGAGTCGAAGGAGAGGCCCCATGACAGATGACATAGCTGGGCGCCTGCTGGATGCGGCGCTGAACCATGTCGCCTTCGATGGCTGGTCGGAAACGACCTTCCGCGCGGCGGTGACGGATGCGGAGATTGACCCGGTGGTAGCCCGGGGGCTCTATCCGCGGGGCGCGGTGGACATGGCGGTTGCGTTTCACAAGCGCGGCGACGACGCCATGATCACGCGGCTTCGGGAACTTGACGATGACGGGCTCCGATATCGTGACAAGGTCACGCGCGCGGTGCGCACGCGGATCGAGGTGGTCAAGGACCGCGAGGCGGTTCGGCGCGGCACGACGCTCTTTGCGTTGCCGATCTATGCGCCCGACGGCGCCAAGCTGATCTGGTGCACGGCAGACCGGATCTGGGGCGCGCTCGGCGACACCGCCCGCGATTTCAACTGGTACACCAAGCGCGCGACGTTGAGCGGGGTCTATTCCTCGACGGTGCTCTATTGGCTGGGCGACGATTCGCCCGATCACCACGCGACCTGGGAGTTTCTCGACCGCCGTATCGAGGATGTGATGCGAATCGAGCAGACAAAGGCCCGGATGCGCGACAACCGGCTGCTGAAACGGGTTTTCGCAGGCCCCGAACGGGTGCTAAGCAGCATCCGCGCGCCGCGATCGACGCGCGAGAACGATTTGCCGGGCGGCTGGACCGCCCCGAGATAAGAGCATTTGGGAAAACTACATGACTGACAGCATGCGCGCCGTCGAGATTTCGGAACCCGGCGGCCCTGATGTGCTGCGCCTGACGGACCGGCCCGTGCCCGGCGCCGGGCATGGCGAGGTGGTGATCCGTGTCGCCTGGGCCGGGGTGAACCGGCCCGACGCGCTCCAGCGCGCGGGCAGCTATGCGCCGCCCAAGGGCGCCAGCGATCTGCCGGGGCTCGAAGCCTCGGGCGAGGTGGTGTCGGTGGGGCCGGGGGTGAGCTGGCCCGCCATTGGCGACAGCGTCTGCGCGCTGCTGCCGGGGGGCGGTTATGCGGACTACGTCGCGACGCCTGCCGCCCATTGCCTGCCGGTGCCCGAAGGTATGGCGCTGCGCGAGGCGGCCTGCCTGCCCGAGACCTTCTTTACCGTCTGGTCCAACGTCTTCCAGCGCGGCGGCTTGCAGGCCGGCGAGCGCTTTCTGGTGCATGGCGGCTCCTCCGGCATCGGCACCACGGCGATCCAGCTCGCCTCGGCCTTCGGGGCGCGGGTCTTTGCCACTGCCGGCTCGGCGGAGAAATGCGCCGCCTGCACCGCGCTTGGCGCCGAGCGGGCGATCAACTACCGCGATGAGGATTTCGTCGATATCCTGCGCGGCGAGGGCGGGGCGAACCTGATCCTCGACATGGTGGGCGGCGATTACCTGCCGCGCAACGTCAAGGCGCTGGCGGATGAGGGGCGGCTGGTGCAGATCGCCTTCCTTCAGGGGCCGAAGATCGAGCTGAACTTTGCCCATGTCATGATGCGGCGGCTGACGATCACCGGCTCGACACTGCGCCCGCAGAGCGATCTGGCCAAGGCGCGCATCGCGGCGGCGCTGCGCGAGGAGGTCTGGCCGCTGCTCGACGCGGGCAAGGTGGCGCCGGTGATGGATTCGGAGTTTGCGCTGGAGGATGCCGCGCAGGCACATGCGCGTATGGAAAGCTCCGCGCATGTGGGTAAGATCGTGTTGAAGGTCGCCTGAGGCGGCAGGCGAAAGGGGGGGTGAAACCCGCCCTACGCCACGGCGCGGCGGTAGAAATGCCAGCTCGCATGGCCGAGCACCGGCAGCACCACGATGAAGCCCAAAAGCAGCGGGATCGCGGCGAGCACCATCAGCACGGCGATCAGCGCGCCCCAGCTCAGCACCACGCGCGGGTTCTGCTTCAGCACGCGG
Source organism: Salipiger abyssi (assembly GCF_017311415.1). GTDB lineage: Bacteria > Pseudomonadota > Alphaproteobacteria > Rhodobacterales > Rhodobacteraceae > Salipiger > Salipiger abyssi_A. The sequence goes on from NZ_JAEKIS010000003.1 coordinate 11,266, forward strand.
ATCGAGGTGGCCACCGCCACCGGCGCGCCGACCGGGCGGTCGAGCACCAGCGGGAAGGACACCACCGAAGTGGCCAGCGCCGCCAGTGCGAAGAGAAAGCCCACCGCGCAACCGATTACGATCAGCGCCCAGCCGCCCGGTGTGGAAGTGACCTGCGCCGCGAAGGCACTCAGGCTGTCGGGCGTGGCGGTGCCCATGGTGGCGCGATGGATCTCGGCGGCGGTAAGCATCCAGGCTGTGAAGAGCGCCGCGAGATAGATCCCCATCACGAGAACGGCACCGAAACCGGGCGCACGCAGCACGGCAAAGGCATGGCCCCAGCGGGGGTGTTCGCCCATCTCGCGCTGACGGCTCATCTCGTAGAGTCCCACCGCCGCGACCGGGCCGAGGATGGCAAAGCCCGAGATCAGCGGGAAGAGCAGCGGCAGCAGCTCCATCCGGAAGCCGAGGGCGATCAGCAACAGGCCGACCACCGGGTAGACGAGGACGAGGAACATCACGTCGCTGCGACAGGCCTGGAAATCCTCCCATCCGGCGCGCAGCGATGCGCCGATATCCGACATCTGCATCTGCCGGACCTGCGGTTCGGCGGCGTCCTGGCTGCCCAGCTCGCGCGAGGCGGCGGCGAGGTGGCCGCCGGCGCCGCTCAGGCGCTGCGCAGTCCAGGATAGCGGGTTTCCGATCGTTTGGGCCATGGGTCTCCTCCCTCTGGCGTTGCGGGAGACGCCAGGCCGGCCCGGCCGGCACGCGGGCGGGCCGGACCGACCGGCGCCGCGTGCCGATCAGGGTAGCACGGATCGGGCGCTGCCGCGTTCACGAGGTCTTGTGCCCCCTTGTACCCCTGCGCAGGGCAGCGCAGGGTTCGCGGTAACAGATGCCTGAGACAGAGGAGAGGATCATGGCCGGAACGGCGAGAACGGTGATCATTGAGGAACATGGCGGGCCGGAAAAGCTCAAGCTCGCAGATCTGCCGGTGGGCGAGCCGGGGCCGGGCGAGATCCGCATCCGCCACGCCGCCTGCGGGCTGAACTTCATCGACTGCTACCAGCGCTCGGGGCTCTATCCGATGACGCTGCCGCATGCGCTGGGCATGGAGGGGGCGGGCATTGTCGAGGCGGTGGGCGAGGGGGTGAGCCATCTCGCTGCGGGCGACCGCGCCGCCTATGCTGCCATGCCGCCCGGTGCCTATACCGAGGCGCGGGTGATGCCGGCGGCGCAGGTCTGCAAGCTGCCCGACGGGATCCCCTTCGAGGAGGGCGCGGCGATGATGCTGAAGGGCATGACCGTGCAGTATCTCTTTCACCGCACCACGCCCTTGAAAGCCGGGGATACGGTGCTGTTTCACGCCGCCGCCGGGGGCGTCGGGCTGATCGCCTGCCAATGGGCGAAATCCGAGGGCATCCGGCTGATCGGCACCGCTGGCTCGGACGAGAAATGCGCGCTGGCGCTGGAGCACGGGGCGGATGCCTGTATCAACTATGCCACCGAGGACTGGGTGGCGCAGGTGCGCGACCTGACCGGCGGCAAGGGCGTGGACGCGGTGATGGATTCGGTGGGCAAGGCGACCTTCGAGGGCTCGCTCGATTGTCTGAAGCCGCTGGGGATGATGATGTCCTTCGGCAATGCCTCGGGTGCGGTGGAGGCGTTCAATCTCGGTCTGCTGGCACAGAAGGGCTCGCTCAAGGTGACGCGGCCGACGCTCTTTACCCATATCGCCGATCACGACGCCTGCCAGGAGATGGCGGCGATGCTGTTTTCCAAGGTGCTGGCGGAGGAGGTGAAGATCCGCATCGACCAGCGTTTCCCGCTGGAGGACGTGGCGGAGGCGCATCGGGTGCTGGAGGCGCGGCGCACCACCGGCCAGACGATCCTGACGCTGAGCTGAGCGCGATGTGCGCCCGTGCCGGGCGCGCTTGTCTGAGCCCGGCGCCGCCTGTGGCGGCCCCGGGCGGAGTGGGGGCGCTGCCCCCTCGCGCGCCGGGGCGCGCTTTCCCCCGGGATATTTCAGGCCAATGGAAACGCCATGGTCTGGCCCGGCGGGATCAGTCGCGCCAGGCGAAGAAGCCCGGGCCGGCTTGCGTCAGCAGATCGCGGGCGAGCTGGCGACCGAGATCGGCGCCGTCGGTCGCGGGGCCTGTGAGCTCGCCCGAATAGGCGGCGCTGCCGTCCGGTGAGAGGATCTCGCCGCGCAGCCGCAGGCTGGTGCCGTCGAGCTCGGCGAGCCCGGCGATCGGGGTTTCGCAGGAGCCGTCGAGCTCGGCCAGGAAGGCGCGTTCGGCGGCGAGGCGGGTGGCGGTCTCGCTGTCATGGATCCGGGCCAGCATGTCGCGGGCGCGGGGATCGTTTTCGCGGCGCTCGATGCCGATGGCGCCCTGCGCCACCGCCGGCAGCATCTCTTCGGGGGACATCGCCGTCATCGGCACCTCGCCTGACATGCCCATGCGGTTCAGACCGGCCATGGCGAGGAAGGTGGCGGCGGCGGTGCCGTTTTCGAGCTTTTTCAGCCGGGTTTGCAGATTGCCGCGGAACTCGACCACCGTGAGATCGGGGCGGCGGCTCAGCAGCTGGGCGCGGCGGCGCAGCGAGGAGGTGCCGACAACGGTGCCCGGGGGCAGTGCCGCAAGCCCGGCATGACCGGGAGAGATGAAGGCGTCGCGCACATCCTCGCGCGGCAGGTAGCAGTCGAGCACCAGCCCGGCGGGCTGTTCGACCGGCATGTCCTTCATCGAATGTACCGCGATGTCGATGCCGCCGGCCAGAAGCTGCTCTTCGATCTCCTTGGTGAAGAGCCCCTTGTTGCCGATCTCCTTCAGCGGCCGGTCGGCGGCGATCATGCTGCGGTCGTCGCCGGTGGTCCTGATCACCACGATCTCGAAGGCCTCCGCCGCCAGCCCGAAGGCGGCGGCGAGGCGGTCGCGGGTCTCATGGGCCTGGGCCAGCGCCAGCGGCGAACCGCGGGTGCCGATCTTCAGCGGCTGGGCGGGGGTGGGCAGGGTCATCGTCATGGGGCGAAGCTTTATGTCGCGGGAATGGCTGTGGCAATGGGGCGCGAATTGACATATTGCCGCCTGCGACGCGATTGGGAGGCTGCGAGATGACCAAGACGATCCTGCGGGCGCTGGCCGGAGAAACCCTGCCCACGCCGCCGATCTGGATGATGCGGCAGGCCGGGCGCTATCTGCCGGAATACCGCGCCACACGGGCGCAGGCCGGCGATTTCCTGTCGCTGTGCTACAATCCGGAACTGGCCGCCGAGGTGACGCTTCAGCCGATCCGGCGCTATGGGTTCGATGCGGCGATCCTCTTTGCCGATATCCTGCTGCTGCCGCAGGCGCTGGGCGCCGATCTGTGGTTCGTGACCGGCGAGGGGCCGCGGCTCTCGACCATCACCAGCGACGCGGAGTTCGACAGGCTCGGGCGCGGCGAGATGATCCACGACACGCTGAACCCGATCTACGAGACGGTGCGGATCCTGAGCCGGGAGCTGCCGGAGGAGACCACGCTTATCGGTTTCGCCGGGGCGCCCTGGACGGTGGCCACCTATATGATCGCCGGGCGCGGCACCCCCGATCAGGGGCCGGCGCATGCGCTGAAGGCGGAGAGCCGGGCGCTCTTCGAGAAGATCATCGAGCGGCTGACAGAGTCGACGATCGACTATCTGTCTGCGCAGGTCGAGGCCGGGGCCGAGGTGGTGAAGCTCTTCGACAGCTGGGCGGGCTCGCTGGAAGGCGAGGATTTTACCCGCTACGCGCTGGAGCCCGCGCGGATCATCACGCAGGAGCTGAAGGCGCGGCATCCCGGCCTGCCGGTCATCGTCTTTCCGCGTCAGGCGGGGCAGGGCTATGTCGGCTTCCATCAGGCCACCGGCGCCGATTGCGTAGCCGTGGATGACAGCGTGACGCCGGAATGGGCGGCGGAGCATGTGCAGGTGGATGGCTGCGTGCAGGGCAATCTCGCCTCCTCGCATATGGTGACCGGCGGGCAGGCGCTGGTCGACGAGACAAGGCGTGTGGTGAAGGCGTTCTCGAACGGGCCGCATATCTTCAATCTCGGCCACGGGATCACGCCGGATGCCGACCCCGAAAACGTGCAGCTGATGATCGACACGGTGCGCGCGGGCGCCTGACGCCCCTGGGCGGTGCGCGGCGTCTGGGGCGGCTGGTGTGCCCGGGATCACGCAATGCTGAGCCCGGTCTGCCGCCGTTCGCACCGGAGTGGGTTGCGCCGTAGCGTGGCGCGCGGCATCTAGTCGGCACCAGAAAGGATGCGTCCATGCCCCCCATCTTTGCCGTGGGCGATATTCACGGCCAGCTTTCGCAGCTTCAGCAGGCGCTCGATTATATCGTCGAGGATCCGGAGGCGGGCGCACCGGTGGTGTTTCTGGGCGATTTCGTGGATCGCGGCCCTGAAAGCAGCGCGGTGATCGAGACGCTGATGCGGGGCCAGTCGCTCGGGTTGAGCTGGATCTGCCTCATGGGCAATCACGACCGGTTTTTCCTGCGCTATCTGGAGAACCCGTTCTATCAGGATCCGCAGACGCGCAATCCGCATTTCTATACCGACCCGCCCATCGGGGGCGACAAGACGCTGGCCTCCTACGGGGTCGATGCTGATCCGCGCCGCGATCCCAAGGAGATCCATGCCGATGCCGTCGCCGCCGTGCCGCAGGCGCATCGCGACTGGCTGGCGGCGCTGCCCCGGGTCTACGAGACGGAGCAGCAGATCTTTGTGCATGCGGGGCTCCGCCCGGGGGTTCCGATTGCCGAGCAAAGCGAGGACGATCTGCTTTGGATCCGTCGCGCCTTTCTGAACGATACGCGCGACTATGGCAGGCTGGTGGTGCATGGGCACACTGCCATCGACGTGCCGCATCTCTATGCGAACCGGCTCAATATGGACGGCGGAGCGGGCTATGGAAACCCGCTCTACCCGGCGCTGCTATTGGGCGGCGAGGTTTTTCTGCTGGGATCCCATGGGCGCGTCCGGCTTTAGCGCGCACCACGCGTCATATTGCGACAGAAAGACCTGGCCCGAGAGATCGTGCAGGAAATGCGAGCGTTTCAGGCGGTCCATCACCGGGCCCTTGATCTCTGTCAGGTGCATCCTGATGCCCTGTTCCGAGAGCCGGCGGTTGAGCTCTTCGAGCGTCTCCAGTGCGCTCATGTCGACCTCGTTCACGGCGGGGAACATCAGCACCACATGGTTGAGGTTCTCGCATTCCGCGACCCGTTCCAGCACGTAATCCTCCAGGAAGCGCGCGTTGACGAAATAGAGGCTCTCGTCCACCCGCAGGGTCAGCACGCCGGGCAGGGTCTCGACCGTGTGGCGTTTTACATTGCGGAAGTGATGGGTGCCAGGCACCAGCCCGACCTCTGCCACATGCGGTTTCGAGGTCTTGTAGAGATGCAGGAAGATCGACAGCAGCACGCCTGCCGAAACGCCCATCTCGACGCCGACCAGCAGGGTCAGCACGATGGTGGCGGAGACGGCGGTGAAATCCACCTTGGAGTAGCGCCAGGTTTTTTTCAGGATCGAGAAATCCACAAGGCTCAGCACTGCCACGATGATCGTCGCGGCCAGCGTCGCCTTGGGCAGGAAATAGAGCAGCGGCGTCAGCACCAGCGTGGCGATGCCGATGCCGACGGCGGTATAGGCGCCGGCCGCAGGCGTTTCGGCGCCGGCGTCGAAATTCACCACCGAGCGGGAAAAGCCCCCCGTCACCGGAAAACCGCCGGTGACCGCCGAGGCGATATTGGAGGTGCCGAGGCCGATCAGCTCCTGGTCGGGGTCGATGCGCTGGCGGCGCTTGGCGGCGAGGGTCTGCGCCACCGAGACCGACTCGACGAAGCCGATGATCGAGATCAGCACGGCGGGCAGCAGCAGCGTCTGCCACATGCCCGGATCGAAGGAGGGGGCGGAGAGCGGCGGCAGCCCCATGGGCACCTCGCCCACCAGCCGGACGCCCTTGTCGCCCAGGCCAAAGATCCACGCGACCAGCGTCGTCACGACGACGGCGGCGACCGGGCCGGCCTTGGCAAAGATATCGGCCATGCGTTTCGACAGGCCGGCCTTGATCAGCAGCGGCTTGAGCCCCTTGCGGACCCAGAACAGGAAGGCGGTGGCCGCCACGCCGATGACCAGCGTGATGAGATTGGTCTCGCCCAGATGTTCGAAGATCGACCGGACCAGCTCGACCAGCGTGTGACCGCCCGCTTCGATGCCGAAAATATGCTTGAGCTGGGAGGCGGCGATCAGGATGCCCGAGGCGGTGATGAAGCCGGCGATGACCGGGTGGGAGAGGAAATTGGCCAGAAAACCCAGTTTCAGCACCCCGAGCAGCGTCAGGAACACGCCGGAGATGAAGGCCAGCGTGATCGCGGCCAGAGCGATCTCCGCCGGTGAGGTCAGCCCGAGCTGGCCGATGGCTGCCGCCGTCATCAGCGACACCACCGCCACCGGCCCGACCGCCAGCGCCCGCGAGGTGCCGAAGATCGCATAGGCCACCAGCGGCAGGATCGAGGCGTAAAGCCCCATCTCGGCGGGCAGGCCGGCGAGCAGGGCGTAGGCCAGAGATTGCGGGATCAGCATGATCGTCACGATCACCGCCGCCACGAGGTCCGAGGTCGCGGTGTCGCGGTTGTAGGTTTTGGCCCAGGTCAGGATCGGCAGGTAGCGTGTCAGCAGATCGCGGGAGGGGCGGGGCACATTCATGAGGGCTGTCCTGCAATTCGGTCAGAGACGGGCAACGGGGGAGTCGCCCTTTGCGGCGTAGATATATTCAAAACACAGAATTTTTGAAGGGGGGAATGTGCGATGCTCCAGAATGTCGCGGGATTGAGGTGGAGGCCCCGGGTCGAGCCCGGGGCGGGGAGCTCTGAACAACCCACCCCGTACCTGTTCCGGGGCCTCGTGGCCGGGCAACCGCGTCAGCGCGCCGAGACCTTCTCCGGCTTGGCCATCCATTCCTTGCCGCGCAGCATCGCCTTCCAGTAGATCGGCGGCAGGATTTGCTCCTTCAGCAGCCAGGCGGCGCGGGTGGGCTTGGTGCCGTCGATGACCCATTTCGGGAAGCTGGGCAGCAGCGTGCCGCCATAGCCGAACTCCGCCAGCACGATCTTGCCGCGCTCCACCGTCAGCGGGCAGGAGCCATAGCCGTTATACATCGCGCGCGGGCTGGCGCCCTCGATATCGGCGGCGACGTTCTCGGCGACGATGGGCGCCTGCATCCGCGCGGCGGCGGCGGTCTTGGCGTTGGGCGCGTTCATCACGTCGCCGAGGCTCCAGATATTGTCATAGCTCTTGTGGCGCAGGGTGTTCTGGTCGACATCGACCCAGCCGGCGGCATCGGCGAGCGGCGAGACGCGGATGAAATCCGGCGCGGTCTGCGGCGGGCAGACATGCATCATGTCGAACTCCAGCTCGACCGTTTCCGGCTCTGTCTCGGGCTTGTTCACCGCGAAGGTGGCTTTCTTTGCCGGCCCGTCCACCGCGATGAGGTTGTGGAAGAAATTCAGCGTGGCGCCGTATTTCTTCACGTATTGCTCCAGCGCCGGGACGTAATCCTTTACGCCGAAGAGCACGCCGCCCGCGTTCATGAACTGGATGTCGATATCGGGCAGCACGCCCTGGCGGAACCAGTGATCGCCCGAGAGATACAAAGCTTTCTGCGGCGCGCCCGCGCATTTGATCGGCATCGGCGGCTGGGTGAAGAGCGCGCGCCCGGTCTTCAGCCCCTTCACCAGCTCCCAGGTATAAGGCGCGAGGTCATAGCGGTAATTCGAGGTCACGCCGTTCTTGCCCAGCGTCTCCACCAGCCCGTCGACCTTGCCCCAGTCGAGCTTCAGCCCCGGACAGACGATGAGACGGTCGTATTTCACCACCCGGCAGCCGTCGAGGATGACGGCGTTGTTGTTGGGCTCAAAGGCGGCGACCGCGGATTTGATCCAGTGCACGCCCTTGGGGATCAGGCTGCCCATGGTCTTGGCGGTGGTTTCCGGCTCGAAGATGCCGCCGCCCACCATGGTCCAGCCGGGCTGGTAGTAATGCACATCCGCCGGGTCGAGCAGCGCGATCTCCAGACTGGGCAGGCGCGCCTTGAGGCTGGCCGCAACGGCGATCCCCGCCGCGCCGCCGCCCACCACGACCACGTCAAAGCTGGCATCGCCGGTATCGGTGGGGGTCTTGCCGCCATTGACGATGCGGCGCACCACGCCGGCCATGTCGTAACCGGCATTCTTGGCGGCCATCAGGATTTCGGCGGTGGACATGGTTTTGGCCTGCGCCAGCGACCACAGCGTGGTCGAGCGCGTGCCGGTGCGGCAATAGGCAAAGACCGGGCCGGGCAGCTCGCGCAGGGCGCGACCGAAATCCTCGGCATCGCCATCCTGCACCTTGCCCGAGACCACTGGAAGATAGCGCGCCTCCAGCCCGTGTTGCCTGGCGGCGGCTTCGATCTCTTCAAAGCTCTGCTGGTCCGAGCCCTCGCCATCGGGCCGGTTGCAGATGATCGAGCGGTAGCCGGCAGCGGCAATCTCGGCCATGTCGTTTGTGGCGATCTGCGGTGAGACCGTGAGGTCGTCGTTGATTTTTCTGAATTCCACGGCGCGTCTCCTCCAGGGCGGGAATCGGGGTTGGGGCTTTATACATTCATGATGCAGAATTTGTCACGCGCCAGAGGGTCACAGCGGAATCGCTCGGAGCGGAGAGGATGGCCGAGGGTGCGGTCTGGACCCATCGTTCGACGCGGGCTTATCAACGTCCGACGGGAGCCCGTCCTTGCGAGGCTGCGCGAGCAACGAATGTCGGCTCCGGCGGTTGCAGCGTTTTTTCCCGTGTTGTCCTACGCCTGTGCGGAGGAGCCCCCTGAGAACCAACACGCACTCTTCGAAAACGCCGAACGATTTCACATGATCGTTCGCTGCGGGGCTCTAAAGCGCGACCGCCCCGATCTTGTCCGCAACCGCCTGTGCCGCCCCTGTCGCCCCCACGGCGACGTCGAGCCAGAGGCTTCTTTGCAGTGGTGGGTCGAGCGGTCGAGAGACGAGGCCGTCCGCGCCGTCCAGAACGACTACGGAAGGCAGGATACTGATTCCGAGACTGGCGCGCACGGCTGCGAGCAAAGCGCGCGTGTCGCGGATTCTCAGCACGACGTCCAATGCCGCGCCGGCCGCAGACATATGACACGAGATCGCATCTTCGCAGCCCGATGCCGACATCACGAACGAAAAGCGGGATAGATCAGAGGGCCCCAGCGCTCGGAGATGCGCGAGAGGATGATGTTCGGGCATCACGCCAACCAGTTCGACCTTCGTTAGAAGGCGCGCATTGGCGGACAGGTCTGCCATAGAGACGGCCACGTCGATGATTCCCTCGGAGAACCAGTTGGCGATCTCCGTATCGGTCCCTTCGATCACCTCCACCGTCACGGCCGGATGTTGACGGCGCAGGACTTCCAGGGCCCTCGGCACGACGGCGATCGCGGCGCTCGCGACCGAGCCCAAGCGAACATGCCCCGTCATTGCGAGATCGGGCCGCATGTGTCCGATGGCATGGATATGCTCGAGAGCGCTTCGTGCCTCGCTCAGCACCGCCGCGCCGAGCGGCGTCATGACGACGCCACGTCCCCGGCGGATGGTGAGTGGACCGCCCATGAGGTCTTCCCAAGCCCGCATCGCATGGCTCACGCCCGACTGCGTCATCCCGAGCTTGTCTGCGGCGCGCGTGTGCCCCCCTTCATCGGCAAGGGCGTCCAATACACGCAGCATCGTCAGATTGAGATGAAATCGGCTCATGGAAAAAGATCATAACAATCATTTCTCGCATGTGATAGCGGTTGGTAGTATCGTGGTATGACCACACCGCCCATCCGCCCCGCCCCCATCGCCTCCTCCCTGCCGGCCACAACGTCGCTCCGCTACCTACGGGGGGCCGCTTACGGCGTCGCCGCCGTGTCGATCTGGGCAGGCTGGATGGCAATTACACGTATCGGTGTGACGACAACGCTCGATGCATGGGATATCGCGGCACTGCGCTTTGGGTTCGCGGGCCTCGTCCTGCTACCGGTCGTCTGGCACCGGGGCTGGGCGCTGGAACGTCTCGGCTGGCGGCGCCTCCTGCTATTGGTCGCGGGTGCGGGCGCGCCCTATGCGCTGATCGCTGCCCAGGGCCTACGCTTCGCACCCGCTGCGCATGCGGGTGCGCTGATTCCCGGTGTCATGCCGCTCTTCGTAGCTGCGCTCGCCGCAGTGTTCCTGGGCGAGCAGTTTACTGTAGCACGCAGGTTTGGGCTCACTTTCATCTTTGCGGGGCTCCTCACCATCGTAGGCGCGTCCCTCATCGAAGGGCTGACGGCAGGCGGTCTCGCTCGTTCGGGCGGTCATGCGCTCTTCCTCGCTGCCGCATTTCTCTGGGCTTGTTTCACGGCAACAATGCGATGGGGCGGGATCGCGCCCCTCCACGCGACCGCCCTCGTTTCAGTTGGCTCGATGATCGGCTATGTACCATTCTATCTCTTGATCGCAGGCGATCGCCTCATCGAAGCGCCGCTCGCTGACATCGCCACGCAAGCGATTTACCAAGGCCTTCTCGCTACGGTGGTGTCCCTGACCCTATTCGGGCGCGCTGTCGCGATCTTGGGTGCGTCGAGCGGCGCGGCGTTTGGTGCGCTCGTGCCCGCAATGGCTGCGCTGCTGGCGATCCCCATGCTGGGCGAATTGCCGTCAGCATCCGACTGGGCGGGTATTGCGGCGATTACACTTGGCGTCTATCTCGCCAGCGGAGGACCGATACCCCGCCGGCAGCGATAGGACGGGTGGGGTGAGCGGCAGCGGACGGAACGGCTTTGCGAGCAGGCCCGACCAAATCGGGCCTGCTCGCCATCGCGGCGAAAACCTGCTGCGTCCCGATCTCCCCGCGCGCGCCTGACGACGCTCTTGTCGCGACCTCTGTCTTCAAAACGAAAAACGCCGCCCCGAGGGGCGGCGCCGGTCTGCGAACGCAGGCGTCGGGATCAGAAGCCCAGGCCTTCGTATTTCTTCTTGAACTTCGACACGCGGCCGCCGGTATCCATCAGGCGCGAGGAGCCGCCGGTCCAGGCCGGGTGCACCGAGGGGTCGATGTCGAGGGTCAGCGTGTCGCCCTCTTTGCCCCAGGTGGTGCGGGTCTGATACACGGTGCCGTCGGTCATCTTGACGTCGACGACGTGGTAATCGGGGTGGATGCCCTTTTTCATGACGTCGCTCCTTATGCGTCGGCGCCGGCGAGCGGCTTGTAGTTGGTGTCCTCCGCGATCCGGGCCGATTTGCCGCGACGCGAGCGGAGATAGTAGAGCTTGGCGCGGCGGACGCGGCCGCGGCGCACGACGGTGATCGACTCGATATTGGTCGAGTAGAGCGGGAACACACGTTCCACGCCTTCACCGAAGGAAATCTTGCGGACGGTGAACGAGCCGGCGATGCCCTTGCCGTTCTTGCGGCTGATGCAGACGCCTTCGTAGTTCTGCACACGCGAGCGCGTGCCTTCTGTCACCTTGTAGCCGACGCGAATGGTGTCGCCGGGCTTGAAATCGGGGATCTCTTTCCCCAGGGCGGCAATCTGTTCCGCCTCGAGCTGTGCGATCAGATCCATCTGACCTTCTCCTTGGCTGCTCACGGTTGGACCCGTGAATATGTCTCGCGCCCCAGAGCTCCGCGTCTTCGGTCGGGTCCGCGCCGGCTGTTGCCGGGGCGCCCGCGGGAGGCTATCGACGTCTTTTCCGTATCTGTTATCCGGTCCGTCTGTGCCCCGTCGAAGATGCGGGGCAGACAATACCGGAAAGCCCGCTCGACTCAGGAGAGTCTGCGGACGGGCTGCGTATAGGCGCAGGTGGCCTGCCGATCAAGGAAAAAAGGGTGTGGAAGCGACGGGTGGCTGTGCTCGGCGGGACATTGCGGCTACTAGGTGTTCTGCTAGAATTCCGAGTTCGCCCTGCCATGTGGAGATCGGCGAAAGATCGGGTGAGTTTTTGCGGATGACGAACGCCGCCCCTCGGAAGGCAGCAAGAAGGAAACCATTTCATGACGTTCATGCGTGTCATCGTGACGATTGCTCTTGCCGTTCTGGCGGGTTGCGGCGTCAGTGGAGATTTTGAGACGGTAGGGCCCAAGGAGTTGCAGGCGGCCGTCGAAAGCGGGCGGATCAACCCCGCGACCCCGACACCGGGCAATCTGGCCCTTGCCGGTCATCGTATTGACCCGCAGGCACCGCGTCCGGGCTATACCGTCGCGACCGACAGCGTCGGCAATGGCATCCAGATCGAGTATTTTGCGCCCGATGGACGCAGCTATCTTTGGTACCCTGGGAATAGATCGGTCGTTCAGGCGCAGTACCGCTATGGTCTGGTTATTCCGCGTGATGGCAGCGCTGGCCGGATCGGGACGATTGAGTTCCTCTACCCCTCGAATTCCATCGACAGGACTGGCAGGAGAGGCGGCAAGTGGGAAGCGCGCGGGATTTCGGATTATCGCGTTTATGTCATGGCCTCGCGGAAAGGCGATATTTTCAACCTCTCTTCGGGCGAGGTGCCTTATGTTCGGCGCGGCTGCGACCTGCCGAAGCCGATGATTGCTACCCCCCCAAACCGTGGTGTCTGTCGCCGCTGACCCCTGGATGCCCTTCATGGAATAGGATCCTCCAAAGTGGCGGACGGTATTCTAGACCGGCGGCGCAGCTTGCCGTTGACGAGCGCGGACGTCTCTCGCCGTGATCCCGAACACGTCCGATAGCGAACCGTGCCGTCAGCTCAGAGCGCCCGTTTGAACCCCACATGGCTCGCGGTAAAGCCGAGCCCCTCATAGAACCGGTGCGCATCCTTGCGCGAGGCGTCCGAGGTGAGCTGGACCATGACGCAGCCGCGCCGGCGGCATTCCTCGACGGCCCAGCGGATCATCTGCCCGCCGAGCCCCAGCCCGCGTGCGGGGGCGGCGACGCGCACGGCTTCGATGGTGCCGCGCAGGGCGCCCTTGCGGGAGAGGCCGGGGGTGAAGGTCAATTGCAGCGTGCCGATCACCGCGCCGTCGCGTTCGGCCACCGCGAGGAGCTGGTTCGGGTCGGTGTCGATGGCGCGGAAGGCGGCGACATAGCTCTCGGCGAGCGGTTCGCTCAGGTCTTCGCGCGTGGCGCCGAGCGGATCGTCGGCCAGCATTGCCACGATGGCGGCCACATCGGCCTCGGTGGCGCGGCGCAGGACGATATCGCTCATGTCTTGCCCCCCTTCGTCGCCTCATGCGCCGCCCATAGGTCCGGGCGGCGGGCGCGGGTGATCTCTTCAGCCTGGGCACGGCGCCATTTGGCGATCTCGCCATGGTGGCCCGACAGCAGCACCGGCGGGATCTCCAGCCCCTGCCACTCGGCGGGGCGAGTGTATTGCGGATGCTCCAGCAGCCCCTGGGAAAAGCTCTCCTCCTCGATGGACTCGGCATTGCCCAGCACGCCGGGCAGCAGCCGCACCGTGGCATCGAGCATCGCCTGCGCGGCGAGCTCGCCGCCGGTCAGCACGAAATCCCCGAGCGAGATCTCGGCGATTCCGTAGTGATCCAGCACCCGCTGGTCGAGCCCCTCGAAACGCCCGCAGATCAGCGTGACCCCGGGGGTGCGCGCAAGATCGCGCGCGACCGACTGGTCGAAGCGCCGCCCGCGCGGCGACAGGTAGAGAATTGGCGCGGCAGAAGAGATGCGGCGGCGGGCAAACTCCAGCGCGCGGCCCATCACGTCGGGGCGCAGCACCATGCCGGCGCCACCGCCGGCCGGCGTGTCGTCGACATTGCGGTGCTTGCCCTCGCCGAACTCGCGCAGCGGCACCGTGTCGAGCTGCCAGAGCCCGTCCTGCAACGCCTTGCCGGTGAGCGACAAGCCCAGAACGCCGGGGAAGGCCTCGGGAAAGAGGGTGACGATCTGCGCGGTCCAGGCGCGCGCCAGCTCGGGCCGCTCGGTCATCAGCTCGCGCGGCTTCAGGCTGGGGCGGATGGCCTTGCGGCCATGGGATTTCGGTGCGTCGCTCATGGCCTTCCTCTAGCCGCAAGGGCCGGGCGGCTCAAGCGGCGTAGAGATCGACGGGCTCGATGTAATCGGCGATTTGCGGCGGTGCGCTCAGCCCGCCATCGGCCAGGCTCCAGTGGTCGCGGGGGCGCGGCGCGCGGCCATGGTACTCGGCAAAGACGCCGCGCGGTTCGGGCCAGCGCGGCGCGCCGGTGATCTCGGCGAGCCGGTCGAGCTGTGCGGCCAGTATCGGAGCCGCGGCGGCCACGGAGTCAGGAGGGGTCAGGCCCATATCGCGGGCGCCGTAGCGCTTGCCGTTCCAGTTCTCGATCACCTCGTGCATGCCGTCGAGCCAGCGCGTGTCGCCGTTCCTTGCAGCGGCCTCGAACTGCAGGTTGGCGGCGGCATTGGCCAGAAACAGCGCTACCGATGCGCGCTGGCAACCCGGCTGCCGGGCGCACCAGAGCGCGGCGGCGCGCTGGTCGGGATCGCCCGCGTCATGCGCGGCGATCACCTTGTGCCAAAGATCCGGGTCGGGACGGTCGAGCCGCTTCAGCGCCACAAGCAGCGACGAACGCGCCTTTGTCCTTTCCGCCTGTTCCCAGGCGCGGCAGGTGGCGCGAAACGCAGAAAGCTGCGCGTCGTAGTCTCTGCGGCGGCGGTCGATCTCGACGATCCGGTCGCGGATATCGAGCAGCACATCGGGATTGACGAAATGCTGCGCCAGTTCGCCGGCCCGATCAGGCGCAGCGCGGACAAGCTCCTGAAGCTGCCACACTTCGTGCAGCCGGTCGGTGTCCAGCTCTGCCACACCGCGCACGCCCCAGGAGGCGAAGATTCGCTCTATGATGCGGCGCAGAGCGTAGTCCGGGGTCTCGGGCTCGGCGCCGCCGTACTCCGTCGTGAGCGGAGGTGCACTGCGCAGAATCTGAAACAGGCGGGCGCGGATTTCCGGTGCGCCGGGCAGATCCTCCGGGGGGCTGCGGAGTGTCGGCAAATCGAGCAGGGGGGCCGGGCGTTCGCGACGATTGTCGATCGCCTGGCGGGCAAAATGCGCCGCACCGAATGCCACCATCCATGCAATGGCGAGAATGACCGAAGGCCCGACTTCCGCAATTGCGGCATTTACCACGCCTTGCGGCAGGGCCAGCAAAATCAGGGCCGGGCTCAGCGCAAACCCAGACCAGAGAACTCGTTGATAGGTGGTGAGCACGGATCGCCCCCTTTTCGACAACATGGGGGCGAAAATTCTGTCCAATTGTGGCAATTTCTGGGAAGCCAGTTGGCCTTTTAACGAATGGTTTCCCTGGCGGAAACAGTGCGCCCGGCTCCGGGGAGCTGTCTGCAATCGGGGTGGTAATGTCTTGAGAGTTCGGGCGAAAATCCGCCATTTTGTGGCCGGTTTTCGAGGCGGTCGGTGCTCGCGCTCCCGCCCCTATGCGCCCCCGGACGCGTGACCTGCAAGTGAGTCGTTCCCCAGGTTCGCGGACGACATGCGTTTCTCGCCTTTGTCAGTCGAAAAGCCCTTCGGGCGGGTCGGCCACGATGCGCCCGGAGGCGAGATCGACCGTGGGCACCGCCGCATGTGTGAACGGCAGCAGCACGGTCTTGGAACTTCCGGGCAGGAGCAGCTCCAGCAGATCCGCGGCACCGTGATTGAGCACCGCCTTGACCCGGCCCAGCTCGGCGCCGCCGGTGTCGTATACCGCAAGCCCGATCAGATCCGCGTGGTAGAACTCGTCATCGGGCAGGGTGGGCAGCCGGTCGCGCGGGGCAAAGAGCCGGGTGCCGCGCAGCGCGTCGGCATCTTCCTTGCTTCGCACGCCGGAAAGCCGCGCCGCAAAGCCGCCCTTGATCGCGCTTGTGATCTGCACATCGAAGCTGCGGCTGCCATCCTCGGTGGTCAGCGGGGCATAATCGGCCAGTGCCTCGGGATCGGCGGTGAAGCTCTTCAGCCGCACCTCGCCATGCACCCCGAAGGCGCCTGAAATCGCTCCGACGCAGATCTTATCGCTCACTCCGGCCTCGCTTTCGCCTCGCATACCGGAGATCTGGATAGACCAGTCCGCCGGGCATTGGCAATCGCGACGGGATCAGAAGCGCAGGCGGAACACCCGGGTGACGCCGAAACGGATCGTCCATTGATCGTCGCTGCCGTTCTCGACAATCGGGCTGTCTGCGGCATCGTTGCGGTATTGCTCCCAGGTGAGCGCGCCTTCGAGGCCCCAGTCGTCGTTGAGCTGATAGCGCGCACCCATCTCGACCCCGGCGGAGAGCAGTCCGCCATCGGCGTCATAGGCGGGGCGCGAGGCGGTGGCCTCGTTGCCGTCGACGCCGAAATAGGTGTCGGCGTAATCGTTGCTGCCCCAGAAAAGCCGCGGGCCCACAGTCAGCTTCCAGCGGTCGCCGGGCCGCGCGATCACGTCCATACCGGCCTCGCCGACCCAGGATTCATGCCCGCCGAAGCCACGGCGGAAATCGGTGAAGGCAGAGAAGTTCTCGGCGGTGTAGCCAAAGCCAAAGCCAAGTTCGACCGCCGCGTCGATATCGTCCATGCCGCGCAGGTCGTCGTAATCAGAGGCGTCGCGCTCGCCGATATATCGGAAAGAGCCGTGGATGTCCCAGCCCAGCGGATCGGTCCAGGGATCGCCGTCGCCGAACTGCCGCCCGTTGCGCAGGGTCAGCCCGTGGAACTTGAAGCCGAGATCCGGACCGGTCGCGTAATCGTCGCTGCCGAAATATTCCGGCGCCACCGCAGCGCCGCCGCGCAGGGAGAACACGAATTCGGGCTGCGCCGAGCCGTAGCCAGTTCCGGCGCTTTGTGCGAGCGCGGCACCGGGGAGGGCGGCAAGGGCGAGAAACAGAACAGGACGGAGCGGGGACATGCGGGTCTCCAGAAACAACGGTTGATTCTCATACTAGCGATTTTGCGACGGTTTCCCAGTCACATGCATGAGAAAGGCGCGCGGGTGTCACCCGCGCGCCCTTCCGCCAGCCGAATGGCCGGAACTTATTCCGCGGCAGCCTCTTCCTCGGCCGGAGCGGCGGCGGCTTCTGCCGCAGCAGCGGCCTTGGCGGCCTTGGCTTCGGCGCGCTCGGCGGCGGCTTTGCCCGGAACGGCTTTCTTGGGGTTGCTGCGCTCTTTCTTCTCGATCACGCCGGCGGCTTCGAGGAAGCGTGACACGCGGTCGGTGGTCTGTGCGCCCTGGCCAACCCAGTACTGGATGCGCTCGACATCCATGTTCACGCGGCGCTCGTCATCCTTGGCTAGCAGCGGGTTGTAGGTGCCGACCTTCTCGATGAAGCGGCCGTCGCGCGGCATGCGCGAGTCGGCGACGACGATGGCGTAGTGGGGGCGCTTCTTGGAACCGCCGCGGGCGAGACGAATCTTGAGGGCCATTTCAGTTTCTCCTTTAGCAAATGGCGTTGGTTTCGGTTGGCTGCGCCAACCTCACGATTGGTGTCGTTCGTGGTGCTTGATGACTTCCTGAATGACGAAATTCAGGAACTTCTTGGCGAATTCCGGATCGAGATCCGCTTTCTCCGCCAGATCCTGGAGCCGCGCGATCTGTTTCTCTTCGCGCGCGGGGTCGGAGGGGGGCAGGTCGTGGTCCGCCTTGAGCAGTCCCACGGCCTGGGTATGCTTGAACCGTTCGGCCAGCGTGAAGACGAGGATCGCGTCGAGCCGGTCGATGCTCTCGCGGTGTTCCTTGAGCAGCGCGGCGGCACGCGCGACAGGGTCTTGCGCCTCTGGCGCAACGGGATCGTGCGTCTCAGTCAATGGCCCAGCCTTTCGGTTTGAACAGGGGGTTCTGGAAATTTGCGATTTCCATGTCGATGCCGTGCGCCAGCTGCGTGCCGCGCAACGCCTGCGGTTCGGGGTGGCGATAGACCGCGTCGGAGCCGTCGATGGAGGCCGCCTGCGGGTCTTTCGTCGCGCCCAGCCGCTCGGCCAGCCGGATGGAATCGAGGTTCTTGGGGTCGATATACGACACCGCCCCGTCCCAGCCCTGGCTGTCGTAGAAATGCGCCCGCACCCGGTGCGTCGCCTCCAGCGCAAAGCCCATGCCGGCCTTGTCGGGCCAGATGATCCAGGCGATCTCGCGCTCGGGCCATTTCGCCGGGAACCAGCCGCCCGCCATGCCGACGGTTTCGTCGGTGTCGCGCAGATGCACCATCCACATGCCGAAGCCGCGAATCTCCCAATGGCCGATCTCGGCGGCGTAGAGCATCCAGGTCTCATAGGGGTTCAGCGGACCGCCCATGAAGCGCGAGCGGTAGGAGGCGAAGGTGGCCTTGAAATCCGGGTAATCCTGCGGCTCGGGGCCGCGCAGCACCAGGCGTTTCGTTTCCAGAACGGGGATCTCTGTCATGCCACGCCTCCGGTGATTTCCGGGTGGCGGTAGACATGGGCAAGATGGCCCATGATCTCTTCTTCGCGTTCGAAATGCGCACCGAGCCGCAGCGCCAGCGCCTTGGAGCGGTCGTTGGCCGGGTCGATCAGGCTGACAAGCCGCGTGAGGCCGAAATATTGCGCCGCGGCGGCGCGGGCGGCCTCGGCGGCCTCATGGGCGAGGCCCTTGCCCTCAAAACCCGCAAAAATGCCATAGCCCAGCTCGGGTTCGGGCCATTCGATATGGTTGAGGATGCCGGCATGGCCGATCATTTCGCCGGTCTCGCGCAGGGTGATGTGCCAGATGCCGTAGCCGCGGATCTGCCAGTGCCCCGCCGTGCGCAGCAGCAGGCGCCATACGTCGCCGCGCGCCAGCGGGCCGCCGTTGAAATGCGACCGCTGCTCGGCATAGAAACCGCAGAGCGGATCGAGATCCTCCAGGCGCGGGGCGCGCAGGATCAGGCGATCGGTTTCGATGACGGGGATCGCGACGCTCATCCCAGCACCTCGTCGGGGCCGGGGTGACGATAGAGCAGGTCCTCGCCCATATTGTAGTTCTGATAGGTCCGCTCATAGCTGGCGCCCAGCCGTTCGGCCAGCGCGATGGAGCGGGTGTTGCCCGGCACGATATTCGAGGTCAGCGTCTTCAGGCCGAGATCCTCATAGGCGTAGCGGCGCACCCGCCGGGCGGCCTCGCTGGCAATACCCTTGCCTTCGAATTCCGCGAAGACCACCCAGCCGAGCTCCGGCTCGGGCCAGCCCTCGGGGTTCCAGATGCCGGAGATCCCGGCGGGGGTGCCAGCCTCTTTCAGCTCGATGGTGAAATAGCCGTAGCCGCGCAGGTGCCAGTGGCCCACGTTCAGCGCGAACCAGCGCCAGGCGTCGCCGCGATGGTCGTAGCCGCCGAACCCGTCCGAGCGTGCGCGGTCGAGCAGGAATTCCGTCAGCGGCTCGGCATCCTCGGGCTCGGGGCCGCGCAGGATCAACCGCTCGGTTTCCAGATAGGGGGCCTGAGTCAGGCTCATGCCCGGCCTCCCGCCCGGCGACACCGGAGCTGTGAGTATTTGGAGAAAGATGAGAGGCGGGGGCTCATGCGCGCGCCTCCGGGCTTCTGCCGGGGGCGAAATGGCGGAAGCTCTCGCACCCGGGCAGCGGGCAGGGGGCGCCGGTTTCGTCGAGACGGGCGCCGAGGCGCAGGGCCAACGCGCGCGATGCGGCGTTGGCGGTGTCGATATAGCTGACGACGCTGTCCCAGCCGCGGGTCTCGAAAAGATCGCGCAGCACCGCTTCGCAGGCTTCGCGGGCATAGCCCTTGCCCTCATAGGCTGCGTCGGTCAGCAGCCAGGACATTTCCGGTTCGGCAAAGCCTTCGGGATGATGCGGGCCCGCCATGCCGATGGTTTCGCCGCTGTCCTTCAGGCGGATCGCGTAGAAGCCGTAGCCGCGCAGCACCCACTGACCGACATAGGCGGAGAACTTGTGCCAGGCGGCGACAGGCTCCATCGGCCCGCCATAGAACTCGGCCCGGTCCGAGCCCAGGAACGACAGCATCGCAGGCTGGTCGGCGGCGCCGGGCGCACTCAGGATCAGGCGGTCTGTTTCCAGATGGGGGAGCTGGCTCATGTATAAGCCTCCGGGCTGCCGTCGCTGTCCGGGCGGTGGCGGTAGACGAGGGTTTCTTCCGGGGCCTCATCCGGGGGGAGGGCGGCGTCGGGATCGAGGACCGCGCCCAGACGTTCGGCCAGCGCGATGGAGCGGCTGTTTTCGCGGTCGATATAGGAGACCAGCGTCTCGATCCCCTGGCCCCAGGCCCAGAGCAGCACAGCGGCGGCGGCCTCGGCGGCATAGCCCTTGCCCTCGGCCTGCTCCAGCAGCGTCCAGCCAATCTCGGTTTCCGGGTAGTGCGGCGGGTGCAGCAGGCCGATCTGGCCGAGGAAGCTGCCGTCTTTGTCTTCGATGCCCCAGGAGCCGAGCCCGATGAGATCCCACATGCCGACCTCGGAGGCGAGCCAGCGCCAGGCCTCCTTGCGCGGCAGCTTGCCGCCCATGTAGCGCGCGCGATCCGTTTCGAACAGGTCGCAGAGCTGTTCGAAATCGGCCATCACATGGCCGCGAAGCGTGAGGCGCGGGGTATGGAGCAGGGGAGCGGGCAAGGGGCTTACTTCTTCTTGCCGAGCCCGCTGAGACCCGGCGGCAGACCGCCGCCGCCCATGCCGGGAAGGCCGCCCATGCCACCGGGCATCTTGCCGCCCATCGCCTTGGCCGCCGCCTCGATGGCCTTGGGGTCCATCTGCGAGGGATCCATGCCCTCGGGCATGCCGCCCTTGCCGAACATGCCCTTCATGGCCTGTTTCAGCATGCCGCCTTTGCCCATCTTGCCCATCTTCTTCATCATGTCGGACATCTGCCGCTGCATCTTGAGCAGCTTGTTGAGATCCGACACCTCCATGCCGGCGCCCGCCGCGATGCGTTTCTTGCGGCTGGCCTGAAGGATCTGCGGGTTGGCGCGTTCCTTCTTGGTCATGGAGTTGATGAGGGCGATCTGCTGGCGCAGGATCTTGTCGTCGATACCGGCGCCGTCCATCTGCTTGGCCATTTTGGCGGCGCCGGGCAGCATCGACATCATGCCTTCCATGCCGCCCATCTTGATCATCTGTTCGAGCTGCATCTTGAGGTCATTCATATTGAACTGACCTTTGGAGAAGCGCTTCATCATGCGCTCGGCCTGCTCGGCCTCGAGAGTCTGCTGCGCCTTCTCCACCAGCGCGACGATGTCGCCCATGCCGAGGATGCGGCCGGCGACGCGGTCGGGCTCGAAGGTTTCGAGCGCCTCCATCTTTTCGCCGAGGCCGACGAACTTGATCGGCTTGCCGGTGACCGCGCGCATCGACAGCGCCGCGCCGCCACGACCGTCGCCGTCCATCCGGGTCAGCACCACGCCGGTGATGCCGATGCGGGTGTCGAAATTCTCGGCAGTGTGCACCGCGTCCTGACCGGTGAGACCGTCGACCACCAGCAGCGTCTCGCGCGGGTTGGCGACGTCGCGCACCGCCTCGACCTGCGCCATCAGCTCTTCGTCGATGGAGAGGCGACCGGCGGTGTCGAGCATGTAGACATCGTAGCCGCCGAGGCTGGCCTGGGTCTTGGCGCGTTTGGCGATGGCCACCGGATCCTCGCCCTTGACGATGGGCAGGGTGTCGACGCCGATCTGCTTGCCGAGAATCTCCAGCTGTTCCATGGCCGCCGGACGGTTTACGTCGAGCGAGGCCATGAGCACCTTCTTGTGGTCGCGCTCTTTCAGCCGTTTGGCGAGCTTGGCGGTGGTGGTGGTCTTGCCGCCGCCCTGAAGGCCGACCATCAGGATCGGCGCCGGCGGACTGTCGATGCGCAGGGCGCCGGGCTCGCCTTCGCCGGCCAGCACCGCGATCAGCTCGTCATGGACGATCTTGACCACCTGCTGGCCCGGCGTCACCGATTTGGTGACCGCCGCGCCGGTGGCCTTTTTCTCCACGGCCTTGATGAATTGCCGCGCCACGGGCAGCGACACGTCGGCCTCGAGCAGCGCCACGCGCACTTCGCGCAGGGCGGTGCGCACGTCATCCTCGGAGAGCGCGCCCTGTTTCGTCAGCCGGTCGAAGACGCCGCCTAGGCGCTCGGAAAGATTCTCGAACATGGGGCCTCGGGCCTCCCGTCATTGCTCCTGATGCCACCCGAGATAAGGGCGGCGGCGTTGCGACACCATGGGGCAATGCGAAACGGCCCCCGTGGGCGCAACGCGCTGACGGAGGGCGATCCCGGGCATACCCCAAGGGACCGGAGGCACGATGATGCTTCCGGAGTTGCGCAGGATTTACGGTTCGCGCGCATATGAGTCAAGACAATATGGGGCTGCGTCCCTGCGAGGCATTGTTCGGGACCGGTAAACGGGGTATTGGTGGGGACGACGGGTTCAAGGCCGTCTTCGGGCGAGTGCTCAATCACTGGGCATGTGACCGGCGCGAAACTGAGCATAAAAGGCACAGTTAGCCGGGATCTCCGCGAAAAAGCGCTGGTGCCGAGATTCGGACTGGCAGATTCGGCGTACTGCCGTTAAGACAAAATCTGACACGCTCATTTTAAAGGTGACGCATGAAACTGAAATCGCTTATGACCTCGGCCGCCATCGTCAGCATGCTGGCCACCTCCGCAGCTTACGCTTCCGACCCGAGCGGTGCCGTCGAAGACGACGACCCCTATGCTCTGGCCGCAGCGACCTCTTCGGTCGACGAGGGCCTGCTGGCCGCGGGCGGCGCCGTGCTGCTGCTGGCCATCCTGGCATCGGGCGACTCGTCCAGCTCTTCCTCGAGCTCGTCGTCGGGTTCCAACTGATCGCTTTAATGGCGCATTCGATGTTTTGAGGCTGCGCCAAGCGTCGAAATTTCTGAAAGCACCCGGTTTGCCGGGTGCTTTCTTTTTTGGCCGTTCCCATGCCGCGCAGGCAGCAGCGGAATAAGTTGCGACATGGCCAAGGCGCTTATTGCATTTCCAAACCAAAATCCGCCATATCGAGGTGCGATGTGATTTCTCGCACAGGGGGCCCTATGACCAATTGGGATGAGATCCGGACCGCCTATCAGGTGGCGCGGCTTGGTACGGTTAGCGGTGCGGCGGAGGTGCTGGGTGTGCACCATGCCACGGTGATCCGGCATATCGATGCGCTCGAGGCGCGGATGGGTGTGAAGCTGTTCCAGCGGCACGCGCGCGGCTACACCCCGACTGAGGCCGGGCAGGATCTGGCACGGGTGGCGCAGACCACGGACGATCAATTTCAGCAGCTGGCCGGCCGGATCAAGGGGCAGGGCGAAGGTGTGTCGGGCGAGCTTCTGGTGACGTCGCTGATCAACTTCTCGCCGCTGATGGTGGGGGCGCTTGCGACGTTCCGCATGGCTTATCCGGATGTGATCGTGCGCTTTCTGACGGGGGCGCGGCTGTTCCGGCTGGAATATGGCGAGGCGCATGTGGCGCTGCGGGCGGGCTCTGTCCCGCAGGAGCCGGACAATGTGGTGCAGCCGTTTTCGCGGCAGGCGGTGGCGCTCTACGGCGCCAAATCCTACGTCGCGGCGCGCGGCGCACCGAAATCGGAAGAGGATCTGGCGTCTTTCGAGTTCGTTGGCTACGACGATCCGGAGTCGCGGGCACCCTTCAATCTCTGGATGAAGCCGCGCGTGCCCTTCGACCGCGTCGTCTTCCGCACCGAGGACAACCGTGTGCAGCAGGAGGCGGTGCGCGCTGGCGTCGGGCTGGGCTTCCTGTCGGTACATGAGGCGCAGGGCGATCCCGACCTGGTGCAGATTCTGCCGCCACGCGAGGAGTGGTCCTCGCCGCTCTGGCTGGTCACCCATGTGGATCTGCACCGCACGCCAAAGGTACAGGCTTTCCTGCGGCATCTGAAGGAATACGCAACCGACAAGAGTGCGCAGTGACCCCCTCGGCACTGGGTCACCTGGCGATGCTGAGCTTTTCCGCGCTGGTCGCGGGGTCCTTCGCGCTGGGCAGTATGGCCGCGCCGCATATCGCGCCGACGGCGCTGAATGCGGTGCGGTTCCTGCTGGCGGCGGCGCTGCTTTCGGCCGTGGCGGCGGCGAGCGGCAAGGTCACGCGGGCCTCGATGGCGGCGCCCTGGCGCTACGGCGTGCTGGGCGGGCTGTTGGTCGGGTATTTCGTGCTGATGTTCGAAGGGCTCAAGACCGCGGCGCCGGTGAGCCTGTCGACGGTCTTTACCCTGACGCCGCTGATGGCGGCGGGGTTCGGCTGGTTCCTGGTGCGCCAGCGCATGACCCGCCGGATGGCGCTGGCTCTGGCGATCGGCGCCTCGGGCGCGCTCTGGGTGATCTTTCGCGCCGATCTCGGCGCGCTTATGCGGCTGGAGATCGGGCGCGGCGAGATGGTCTATTTCTGGGGCTGCGTGGCCCATGCGCTTTACGCGCCGATGGTGCGCAAGCTGAACAGGGGCGAGCCGGCGCTGGTCTTCACGCTCTGGACCAATCTCGCGGGCACCGTGCTGCTGCTGATCTGGGGCGGGCGCGACCTGCTGGCCACCGACTGGCTGGCGCTGCCGGCTATCGTCTGGATCACCATTGTCTACACGGCCGTGGCGGCGACGGCGGCGACCTTTGTGCTGTTGCAGTTCGCGGCGCTGCGTCTGCCCTCGGCCAAGGTCATGGCCTATACCTATCTCACACCCTCCTGGGTGATCCTGTGGCAGATCGTGCTCGGGCAGGGTGTGCCGCCTGCGTTGATCCTGGGCGGGGTGGCGCTGACGGTGCTGGCGCTGGTGCTGCTTCTCAAGGAGGAGTGAGGGCAAATTCCTTCGAAGGAATTTGCAAAAGTCTTCGAAGACTTTTGCGGCTCAGCCCTCGGAGGGCAGGTTCAGCTCCTGGGTCAGGAAACGCTCGAACGCGTCGAGATTGACCGGTTCGACCAGCCCGAAGCTCACCATCCAGACCGAAGCCTCGCGCAGCGCGTCCGGCTCCAGCTTGCACCATTTCACCCGCCCGCGCTTTTCCTGGCTGATGAGCCCGGCGGCGGCGAGGATCGCGAGGTGCTTCGAGATCGCCGCGAGCGAGGTTTCGAAGGGCTCGGCCACATCGGTCACCGCCATGTCGTCCTCGAGCAGCATCGCGAGGATGCGGCGGCGCGTCGGGTCGGCCAGCGCGGCGAAGACGGAGGAAAGCGTGTCGGTCATTCGGCCATAAGCCGTGCCGTGCCGCCGTCCGTCAAGCGCCATCGGGCAAACTCAACCGCGGGGTTGAATATGGAAATGCGGCATCGTTGGCGCTAACCGGTCCGGGCAGACCATGCCGCGTCGCGCCGCCTTCCCTGAAAGTCATTTTTTATCAGCATGTTGGGTTGGGCTAACATAGCGTTCACCGCTTCTTGACTCAGGCGCCCCCGCCGCATAGCAACATCGCGGAACTCCTCTTGGGGGCAGAATGGTGGGCGATCCCGATCCAAAGCGGCAACTCGACGCGCTGGAGGCCAAGATCGCGGCGGTGAAAGCCGCCCGGGACAGCGACCGGACGCATCAGGAGGAGCATTATTCCCAGGCGCAGCTCGCCTGGCGGATGGTGACGGAAATGGTGGCCGGTCTCGGGATCGGCTTCGGCATCGGATACGGGCTCGATATGGTCTTTGGCACCACCCCGTTCCTCATGGTGCTGTTCACAGTGCTGGGTCTGGTCGCGGGCGTGCGGGTGATGCTGCGCAGCGCCGCCGAGATCCAGAAGGCGCAAACGGCCGAGGCGGCCGGAGAAGACGAGAAGAGGGATCGCGATGGCGACTGAAGCGACGCACGGTGCAGAGATGGCGGAACACGGCGCTGACGCGGGCGGCCTTGTCTTCCACCCGATGGATCAGTTCATCGTTAAGCCGCTCTTTGGCGACGGCGCGGTTGGCATGTTCACCATCACCAACGTGACGCTGTGGATGGCGATCGCCATTCTGGTCATCACCGGGCTGATGGTGCTGGGCACCTCGCGCCGCGCGGTCATTCCCTCGCGCAGCCAGTCGGTCGCCGAGATGGCCTATGGCTTCATCTACAAGATGGTCGAGGACGTCGCCGGCAAGGACGGCCTGACCTACTTCCCCTATATCATGACGCTGTTCATGTTCATCGTGGTCTCGAACTTCCTCGGGCTGATCCCGATGAGCTTCACCACCACCTCGCATTTCGCGGTCACCGTGGTGCTGGCGCTCTGCGTGTTCCTCACCGTGACGATCATCGGCTTCGTCAAGAACGGCGCGTCCTTCCTGAGCCTCTTCTGGGTGTCGAGCGCGCCGCTGGCGCTGCGCCCGGTCCTGGCGATCATCGAGATCATCTCGTATTTCGTCCGCCCGGTCAGCCACTCCATCCGTCTTGCCGGCAACGTCATGGCAGGTCACGCGGTGATCAAGGTCTTCGCCGGCTTTGCTGGCCTCGCGCTGATCTCGCCGCTCTCGGTGGTCGCGATCACCGCGATCTACGGGCTCGAGGTGATGGTGGCCTTCGTTCAGGCCTATGTCTTCACGATCCTCACCTGCGTCTATCTGAAAGACGCGCTGCATCCGCATCACTGAATGAACGGCGGGCGCTCTGCCCGCCGGACAACCGCACACCCCTATCGACCAACTTCCACACGTAAGGAGATTTCACCATGGAAGGTCAACTCGCACATATCGGCGCAGGTCTCGCAGGTCTCGGCACGGGTCTCGCCGCTCTCGGTGTGGGCAACGTCGCCGCCAACTTCCTGTCGGGCGCTCTGCGCAACCCGTCGGCTGCCGCGTCGCAAACCGCGACCCTCTTCATCGGCATCGCATTTGCCGAAGCTCTGGGCATCTTCTCCTTCCTCGTTGCTCTGCTGCTGATGTTCGCCGTCTGATCGACGGAACGACTATCCTTACGCGCGGGCGGCGCCGTTACTGACGGGCCGCCCGATGTAGAGACAACGTTCCGACGGAGGACGACATGGCGACAGAACCTATCGCCGAAGAACTGGCCGGCACCTGCGTCGACTCCCATGGTTCCGCCATCGGGATGCCGCAGCTCTGCGCCGACTGGATCCCGAACCAGGTCTTTTGGCTGGTCATCGCGCTGGTGGTGGTCTTCCTCGTGCTGTCGCGCATCGCTCTGCCGCGGATCGCATCGGTCCTGGCCGAGCGCCGGGGCACCATCACGAACGACATCGCCGCCGCCGAAGAGCTGAAACGCCAGGCGGCCGAGGCGGAAAAAGCCTATGACAAGGCGCTGGCCGATGCCCGTGCCGAGGCACAGGCCATCAGTCAGAAAACCCGCGACGAGATCAAGGCGCAGCTCGACGAAGCGACCGCCGCAGCCGACGCGCAGATCGCCGCCAAGACGGCGGAATCCGAAAAGGCGATTGCCGAGATCCGGGCTTCGGCCATGGAGAATGTCGAGCTCGTCGCCAAGGACACCGCCGGGGCCATCGTGGCCGCGCTGGGTGGGTCCGCCGATGCGGCGACCGTCTCGGCAGCCGTCGGCAACCGGATGAAAGGGTGAGCCCATGCGCAAGCTGATCGTCACCAGCGCCCTGAGCGCCAGCCTCGCCAGCCCCGCGCTGGCGGCAACGGGCCCGTTCTTCTCGTTGCGCAACACCGATTTCGTGGTGCTGCTCGGCTTCCTGCTCTTCGTTGCGGTGCTCGTCTACTTCAAGGTGCCCGGGCTGCTGGGCAAGCAGCTCGACAAGCGCGCCGAGGGCATCCGCGACGAGCTCGACGAGGCCCGCGCGCTGCGCGAAGAGGCCCAGACGCTGCTCGCCTCCTACGAGCGCAAGCAGCAGGAGGTCTCCGAGCAGGCGGCGCAGATCGTTGCGAACGCCAAGCAGGAGGCGGAGAACGCCGCCGCGCAGGCGCATGAGGAGCTCAAGGTCTCCATCGCCCGCCGGCTCGCCACCGCCGAGGACCAGATCGCCGCGGCGCAGGCCTCTGCCGTGAAAGAGGTGCGCGACCGTGCCGCCGCCGTGGCCGTGGCCGCCGCGCGCGACGTGATTGCGCAGCAGACCAGCGCCTCCGACAAGGATCGCCTGATCGACGAGTCTATCGCGGAAGTGGGCGCCAAGCTGCACTGATCCCGGCACAAAGCGATTGCGAAAAGCCCGGCCCCTGCGGCCGGGCTTTTTGGTTGCCGGGGGAACACGATTTGCCTGCGCATTGGCCGAACTTGGGGGCGTAAGCCTTTTCTTGCCGACGGCCCCCAGATACGGTAGCGGCAACGATACCACAGCGGAACATGTGGGTTTCAATTCAAGAGGACAGCGTGGCACATATCATCGTCGTCGGGAACGAGAAGGGCGGGGCGGGCAAATCCACCGTCTCGATGCATGTGGCAACCGCTCTGGCGCGCATGGGCCACCGGGTCGGTGCGCTGGATCTTGACCTGCGGCAGCGCACCATGGGGCGCTACTGCGACAATCGCCGCCGCTTTCTGGACGCCGAGGGCCTGTCGCTTCCCAGCCCGGTCTATATGGATCTGCCCGAGATCCAGCAGGACGCACTGGCGCCGGGCGAGAACGCCTATGATCACCGGCTGAGCAAGGCGGTCTCGGCGCTGGAGGCGAACTCGGATTTCATCCTGATCGACTGCCCGGGCTCTCATACCCGGTTGAGCCAAGTGGCGCATTCGCTCGCCGATACGCTGATCACGCCGCTGAACGACAGTTTCATCGATTTCGACCTGCTGGCGCGCATCGACAACGATGGCGAAAAGATCCTCGGACCCTCGGTCTATTCCGAAATGGTCTGGAGCGCGCGGCAGCTCCGTGCGCAGGCGGGGCTGAAACCCATCGACTGGATCGTGCTGCGCAACCGCCTCGGCGCGCAGCAGATGATCAACAAGATGAAGATGGAAAAGGCGCTGGAGCGGCTCTCCAAGCGCATCGGCTTCCGCATCGCGCCGGGCTTTTCCGAGCGGGTGATCTTCCGGGAGCTGTTCCCGCGTGGGCTGACCCTGCTCGATCTCAAGGATATCGGGGTCAAGCAGCTCAATATCTCCAACGTCGCCGCGCGGCAGGAGCTGCGCGATCTCATGGTTGCGCTGGATCTGCCCGGGGTGACCGTTCGCTTCTGAATATGACAAAGGCGGGCCCCGGGGCCCGCCGCTACGCCGCGCCTGTCAGGGCGCTCAGGCGACCATCTTCTCCGCTTTCTTGAGATCGACCGAAACCAGCTGGGACACGCCCTGTTCCTGCATGGTCACGCCGAACAGGCGGTCCATCCGCGCCATGGTCACCGCGTGGTGGGTGATGATCAGGAAGCGCGTCTCGGTGCGGCGGCACATCTCGTCGAGCAGATCGCAGAACCGCGTCACGTTGGCGTCGTCGAGCGGCGCGTCCACCTCGTCCAGCACACAGATCGGCGCCGGGTTCGCCAGGAACACCGCAAAGATCAGCGCCAGCGCGGTCAGCGTCTGTTCGCCGCCGGAGAGCAGCGACAGGGTCGAGAGCTTCTTGCCCGGCGGCTGGCACATGATCTCCAGCCCGGCCTCCAGCGGGTCGTCGCTTTCGACCATCACCAGATTGGCCTCGCCGCCATTGAAGAGATGGGTGAAGAGCATCGAGAAATTGCTGTTCACCTGCTCGAACGCGGTCAGCAGCCGCTCGCGCCCCTCGCGGTTGAGCGAGGCGATGCCGGAGCGCAGCGTCTTGATCGCCTCCTCCAGATCCTGCTTTTCCGAGATCAGCGTATCGTGCTCTTCCTGCACCTCGCGGGCGTCCTCCTCGGCGCGCAGGTTCACCGCGCCCAGCGAATCGCGCTGGCGTTTCAGCCGGTTGACCTCTGCCTCGATCTGCTCGGCGCCCTGCATCTCCTGAGCATTGGCGCCCAGCCGGTCGAGCAGCTTGGCCGGGGTGGTCTCCTGCTCTTCGAGAATGCGCTCGGCGGCGTAATCCACCGTCTCGCGCGCCGCCTCGACCCGGGCCTCGGCACGGGCACGCGCCTCGCGCGCCTCCGAGGCCGCGCGTTCCGCGTCACGCTCGGCGCCGATGGCCTCGCGCAGCGCACTCTCGGCCGTGGACAGCGCATCGGTGGCGCTGGCCTTGCGCGCCTCGGCCTGCGCGATGGCCTGGCTCAGCTCGTCGCGCTTCGCCGCCAGTTCGGCGGGGGCGGAAGACGCCTCCTTCAGCTCGGCCTCGGCGGCGCCCTTGCGCTCGGCCAGCTCGGCGCTGCGTTTCTCGGCGGTCTCCAGCCGGTGGCGCCAGCCCGACAGCTCCTTGGTGACCTGCTGCGCGCGCGACTTGCGGGCATCGCCCTCGCGGCGCAGCTCGTCATGGGCGGAGCGCTTGGCAATCATCGTCATCCGCGCCGCCTCGACGGTCAGCTTGATGTCCTCGACCTCGGCGCGGGCGCTTTCCAGATCGCCGAGCTCCGCCACCGCGCGCTCGGCCTCTGTGAGCTGCTTGCGCGCGCCGGTGGCCTCGTCCTCGTGGCGTTTCACCGCCATGGCGAGGCTCTCCAGCTTGCCCTCGGCCATGTTGCGGTCGGCCTCGGCGCGGTTCATTGCGCGGGTCGCCTCGTTCAGCCGCTGATCGGCCTCGCGCCGGGCCTCGCGCGCGGATTTGTCGGCCTGGGTCAGCTCCGCCAGCCGCGTCACAAGCGCCTCATGCGCGGCGCGCATGCCATCGACCTTGGCGGTGGCGGCGGCCATTTCCTGTTTCAGCGTTTCCAGCTTGTTGAGCTGTTCCAGACGCAGCGCGGCGGCGGAGGGCGCATCTTCGGCCCAGGCGCGATAGCCGTCCCAGCGCCAGAGATCGCCCTCGACACTCACCAGCCGCTGGCCCGGTTTCAGCTGCGGCTGGAGCCGCGGACCCTCATCCGCCTCCACCAGCCCGATCTGACCCATGCGCCGGACCAGAACGTCCGGCACCGAGACGTGATGGGTGAGCGCGGTGACGCCGGCGGGCAGCGGCTGATCGCTGGGGTAGGGGGGCAGCACCGCCCAGCCGGTGGGGCCGTCGGCCTCCACCTCGGGCGCGCGCAGGTCGTCGGCGAGCGCCGCGCCGAGCGCCTTTTCAAAGCCCTGCTCGACCTGAAGCCGGTCGAGGATCTGGCCGCCCTCCGCCGTGTCGCGGTCGAGCAGCCGGGCGAGTGCGGTGACCTCGGCGCGCAGCGCGTTGAACTCGCCTTCGGCCTCCGAGCGCTCCGCCCGCGCCTCGGCCTCGCGCGACTGCGCATCGGCGCGCGCGGCATCGGCATCGGTCAGCAGCTTGTCGGCACGCTCGGCCATCGCCTGCGCCTGATCGGTGCGGGTGCGTGCGGTCTCCATCGCCTCGGCGGCGCCGGAAAGGGTCTGCTTGGCCGCCGAGACGGCCTCGCGCGCCCGCGCTGCCTCGCCCTCGTGGCGGTCGAGCGTCTTGCGCGCATCGGCGAGGAAGCGGTGGGCCGACTGGTGGCGGGCGGCGAGCCGCGCCACATCCTCGGTGCGCTGCGACAGATCCGCCTCGCGCGCCTGAAGCATCGCCGCCGCCTCGCGTGCGGACTCGGAGGCCTCGGTCAGCCGGTCGTCATGGCCCTCGCCGGCCTTTGCCAGCTCGCGCGCTTCCCAGTCGAGCCGCTCGATGGTCTCGCCCGCGTCGCGGTTGAGCCCGGCCTCGCGCTCCATGTCCTTGGACATCTGCTCGATGCGGCGGGTCAGGGCGGCGATGGTCTCCGCCGCGCGCGTTTCTTGATCGGTGAGCGTGTCGCGCTGCACCGAGAGCCGTTGCAGGATCGCCGTGGCGATGCTCTCCTCCTCGCGCAGCGGCGGCAGCGCCTCTTCTCTCTGCGCACGTAGGGTCGCGGCGGCGCGCGCCGCACCCTCGGCCTGGGCGGCGGCGGTGACCTTTTCGCGGTGCCCGGCCTCGGCCTGCACGCGCGCCTCGTCTGCCTCCTTCCAGCGGCGGAACAGCAGCAGCCCCTCGGCGCGGCGCAGATCCTCGCCGATCGCCTTGTAGCGCGCCGCCTGCTTCGCCTGCCGTTCGAGCTGCGCGAGCTGGGCCGCGAGCTGCTCGATCACGTCGTCGACGCGCAGCAGGTTGGCGTCGGTCGCGTTCAGCTTCAGCTCGGCCTCGTGGCGGCGCTGGTAGAGCCCCGAGATGCCGGCGGCCTCTTCGAGAATGCGGCGGCGGTTCTTGGGCTTGGCGTTGATCAGCTCCGAGATCTGCCCCTGCCGCACCAGTGCCGGCGAATGCGCCCCGGTCGAGGCGTCGGCAAAGAGCATCTGAATGTCGCGCGCGCGCACATCCTTACTGTTGGCCTTGTAGGCCGAGCCCACGTCGCGGGTGATGCGCCGCACGATGTCGAGCTGGTCGCTGTCGTTGAACCCGGCGGGGGCCAGCCGGTCGGAATTGTCGATGCTGAGGCTGACCTCGGCGAAATTCCGGGCCGGACGCGAGGCAGCGCCGGCGAAGATCACGTCTTCCATGCCCGAGCCGCGCATCGCCTTGGCGCGGTTCTCGCCCATCACCCAGCGCAGCGCTTCCAGCAGGTTGGACTTGCCGCAGCCATTCGGCCCCACGACACCGGTCAGACCCTCGGCGATGACGAGGTCCGTCGGGTCGACGAAGCTCTTGAAGCCCGTCAGTCTGAGACGTGAAAAACGCAAATCTGCCTGCCCTGATTCCGGTTTGCCCACCA
Organism: Salipiger abyssi; assembly: GCF_017311415.1. Lineage (GTDB taxonomy): Bacteria > Pseudomonadota > Alphaproteobacteria > Rhodobacterales > Rhodobacteraceae > Salipiger > Salipiger abyssi_A. Next base: position 43,814 of record NZ_JAEKIS010000003.1, read on the forward strand.
CTGTGCCGGTCGGCGCCCGGGTGAGTCAAACGCTTTGCTCTGGATATCGCGGTGAAGCGGCTATTATCCACAAGATATTGCGGAATTTCGCGCAACGTGCTGACTTGACGGAACGTCTGTTAGCGCGTTTCATCTCAAGGCTAGCCAGGAGCTGCCCATGCCGCTTGCCATTCACCCCGTCTCGCCCCGCGATCCGCGCGCCGTGGCGCTTTTGTCCGAAAGCCATGCGCTGATGAACGCGCTCTTTCCGGCGGAGGAGAACCATTATCTCGATGTCGATGAGCTTTGCGCCGAGGGCATCACCTTCTTCGGGGCCGAGGAGGGGGGCGAGCTTTTGGGGTGTGCGGCGCTGGCGCGGCGCGAGGGCTATGGCGAGGTGAAATCCATGTTCGTGGCGCCCGAGGCGCGGGGCATCGGCGTGGCGCGCCGGCTGCTGGCGCATCTGGAGCGCACCGCTCAGGAAGAGGCGCTGCCGCTGCTGCGGCTGGAGACCGGCGACAGGCTCGCCGCCGCAGTGTCGCTCTACGAAGGGCAGGGCTATCGCCGTTGCGGGCCGTTCGGCGGCTATGTCGCCAACGGGTCGAGCGTGTTCTACGAAAAGCCGGTTCAGGCATAGCCGCCCCCGCTCAGTATTCCGTACATTCCATCGAGGCGCTGCCGCCCAGTCGGTCGGTATAATAGGCGTCGAAGATCTCGCAGGAGATCGTGCGGCGGCGCGGCTGTCTCGGTGCCGGCGCCCCGTCGCAGGACAGCCCCATCACCATCATCGCCGGATCGCCGGTGACCCAGGCCGGCACGCAGCCGGTTTCCTGTGCGACGGCCAGTTGCGCGCGTTCGGATATCGGGCCGAAGCGGGCGGGGAATTCCGGGCTGGTGCGGATCACCTCGGCCACGCGGTCCTTTACCCGGATGGTGAAGCGCGAGCCCTCGACCTCGCGCGTCACGGCTGGCACGCCGCGAAAGCCCGGGCCTGCCATGTCGCAGCCCACCAGAAGAAGAACACCCAAGATCGCCCCGCGTCGCATCGCCTCAGAAAGCCCGATGAGGGTTAAGACGCAGTTAACCGCGACGCGGGACAGGCTGTCGCAGGGAATTTACATTCTGATTTTAGAATGTAATTTGGTCTCTGAAATCAGACTGTCACGGAGGCTGTCATGACCCAGACGCACGCCCGTCCCGCGGATACCTACACGCCGACCTATTTCCTCGCCTCGCTGGGCGCGGGCGGCACGGCGGTATCCTTCTTCATGTATCTCTTCTTCTGGGTGCCGCATCCCGGCCAGCCCGTCCCGGTCTTCGAGGATATCGCGGCGGCCTGGGCAAACGGCGTGTTGCCGCAGCAGATCGCCATCGTGGTGGCGATGCTGGGGATCGCGGGGTTCGCCTTTCTCAACATCAAGTCGCTGATCTGGAACCTCCGGGCCTTCGCCGCCTTCCGCAAGACCGGAGCCTGGGAGGAGATGCGCCAGTCCAACAACGAAAGCTCGGTCCTCGCCATGCCGCTGGCGCTCGCGATGAGCGTGAATGTCGCCTTCGTGCTGGGCATGGTCTTTGTGCCCGGGCTCTGGCGCGTGGTGGAGTATCTCTTTCCCATGGCGATGGTCGCCTTCGCGCTGATCGGCGTTCTGGCCTTTCGCCAGCTCGGCGGTTTTCTGGGCCGGGTGCTGTCGAAGGGCGGCATCTTCGACGTGACCGCGCACAACTCCTTTGCGCAGCTTCTGCCGGCCTTTGCCATCTCTATGGTTGCCGTGGGCTTTGCCGCCCCCGCCGCGATGAGCACCAACCCGGTGACCGTCGGCACGGCGCTGGTGCTGTCGACCTTCCTCGGGGTGACCGCGATCCTCTACACGGTGCTGGCCGCCGCGACAGCGCTGAATTCCATGCTGCATTACGGCACCGCGCGCGAGGCCGGGCCGACGCTGCTGATCATCGTGCCGATCGTGACGGTGCTGGGCATCATGTTCATGCGTCAGGATCACGGGCTGCACGCCACCTTCGGCGTGCACAGCGACCCGGCGGAGATGATGATCTTCCTCGCAAGGCTGCTCTCGGTGCAGGTGGTGTTCCTGTTGCTCGGGCTAACGGTGCTGCGCGCGCAGGGGTATTTCCGCGATTTTGTGCTGGGGCCGAAGACCTCGGCGGGCTCTTATGCGCTGGTCTGCCCGGCGGTGGCACTGTCGGTGATGCTGCAATTCTTTCTCAACAAGGGTCTGGTGGCCGCCGGCCTGGTGGACAAGTTCGGCCTCTCCTACTGGCTGCTGACCGGCGTGGCGCTGGCGGCGCAGGCGGTGGCGATCTGGCTGGTGCTGCGGCTCAACAGGCAGCATTTCGCGCGTGTTCCGGCGCTCACGGTCCCCGCTGAATAACTCCTCCAGCCCGTTCGATGACAGGCGACAGGATGCCGGATTTTCGGATCCGGCATCCTGTCGCTGAATGGGCCGCTTGCGTCAGCGCGTCGCAGCGATGTGATGGAACCGTCGCCTCGGACTGCGGTTAAATTCGGCAGGAGAAAGGAGACCATCATGACCCGGCATGTTTCAAACCCCGATCCGTCGACGACGTCTCGCCACTTTACCGGCCCGGACTGGCGATGGCTGCTGGTGCTGGGGGCGGTTCTCATCGTCGGTGCGGTTCTGGCTTTCCTCAATCCCTTTGCGGCGTCGCTGACGGCCGTGGCGATCGCTGGCAGCATTTTTGTGCTGGGCGGTGTGCTTCAGCTCTGGATCGCGTTCCAATATCAGGGTCCGAGCGCGGCGCGTCTCGTTGCCGGGCTGCTGGGTCTGCTTGTCCTTGTCTTCGGCGTTGCGCTCGTCGCCAATCCGCTTGCCGGGATCGTCTCGCTGACCCTGCTGATCGCGGGCTTTTTCCTCGCCATGGGGGTGCTGCGCATCTGGCTGGGCTTTCACCTGCGCGACCGCACCGGCTGGGGCTGGCTGGTTGCCGCCGGTGCGGTGTCCGTGCTGCTGGGTCTGCTGATCGTGCTGGCCATGCCCGAAGCTGCCGCCGGGCTCCTGGGGCTGTTCCTCGGGGTGGATCTGCTGAGCTCGGGTGTCGGGATGACGGTGCTGGCGCTGCGGATGCGGTGAGAGTGGCGGTGGGCAGATTGTCCGCCCTGCCCCGGTCGCGGATCTCGGTCGCCGCGCCATCGTCGGCCCGTGGGTTGGCGATGGCGCGGCGGCTTCGCCTTGTTCCGCGCCCGGGAACCGCTCAAGCGTAGAGTGGGCAATCTGCCCTTCGTAAAGCCTACCCGTCCGCGATTTTGTGACGCCGCCGCACGCTTTCCGGCCGCCCCGGCAGCGAAAGCCGCGCGTCGTTCCGCGCCTGTCGTGACACAACCTGTCCCTTGGAGATCACGCAAAGCCTATCGGGCCGCAGTCGCAGCGCCTCGATGGCCGAGCCCGCATCCAGCACCACCAGCGAGGCCAGCTTGCCCGGGGCCAGCCCGTACTCGTCCAGATGCAGGATCTTCGCATTCTCCTCGGTCACCATGGTGAAACAGCGCTGCATCTCGTCGGGCGCGGTCATCTGCGCCACATGCAGCCCCATGAAGGCCACGTCCAGCATGTCCGCCGTGCCGAGCGAATACCACGGATCGCGCACGCAATCCTGCCCCCAGCCGACCGGGATGCCGTAGCTCTGCATCTCCTTCACCCGCGTCAGACCGCGCCGCTTGGGGTAGGTGTCGTGACGGCCCTGAAGGGTGATGTTGATCAGCGGATTGGGGATCGCCGCCACCTGCGCCTCGGCCATCAGCGGCAGCAGCTTGGAGACATAGTAATTGTCCATCGAATGCATCGAGGTCAGATGCGAGCCCGCCACCCGGCCCTGAAGGCCCAGCCGCTGCGTCTCGTAGGCCAGCGTCTCGATATGGCGCGACAGCGGGTCGTCGGTCTCGTCGCAATGCAGATCGACCAGCAACCCCCGCTCGGCGGCGATCTCGCAAAGCTCGCGGACCGAGGCGGCGCCATCGCTCATGGTGCGCTCGAAATGCGGGATGCCGCCCACCACATCGACGCCCATATCCAGCGCCCGCAGCGTGTTCGCCTTGGCCGTCGGGTCGCGGTAGAAGCCGTCCTGCGGGAAGGCCACCAGTTGCAGGTCGAGATACGGCTTCACGGCCTCCTTCACATGCAGCAGTGCCTCGACGCCTTTCAGCGCATCATCGCAGGTGTCGACATGGCTGCGCACCGCCAAGAGCCCCATGCTCACCGCCCAGTCGCAATAGGCGAGCGCGCGCTCCACCATTTCCTCGACCGTGGCGATCTGCTTCAGCTCGCCCCAGAGCGCGATGCCTTCCAGCAGCGTGCCGGAGGCGTTGATGCGCGGTGTGCCGTAGCTCAGCGTCGCGTCCATGTGGAAATGCGGATCGACGAAGGGCGGCGAGACCAGATCGCCAGTGGCGTCGATCACCGTGCCCGCTTCGGCGCCGGTCAGGTCGCCCATGGCGGCGATCCGGTCGCCGGTGATGCCGATATCCTTGACGGTGCCGTCGGGCAGGGTGCCGCCTGTCACGAGGATGTCGAAGCTGGCCATCAGCGGTCTCCGCGGTTGAAGGGGGTCATGAGCGCTGCGGGCACCTCGGCCCGGCGCGACATCAGGATAAGCGTCAGGACGGAGAGAAGATAGGGGATCATCAGGAATACCTGATAGGGCACGATCTGCCCCAGCCCGGTCTGTTGCAGCCGCACCTGAAGCGCATCGAACCCGGCGAAAAGCAGCACGCCCAGCAGCGCCTTGCCCGGCTTCCAGGCGCCGAAGACCACCAGCGCAATGCAGATCCAGCCGCGCCCGTTCACCATCTCGAAGAAGAAGCTCGAAAAGGCCGACATGGTGAGGAATGCCCCGCCCACCGCCATCAGCCCCGAGCCCACGATCACCGCCCCCATGCGCAGCGCCGCGACCGAGAGCCCCTGCGCCTCGACCGCCTGCGGGTTCTCTCCGGCGGCGCGCAGGGCAAGGCCCAGCGGCGTGCGGTAGAGCACCAGCGCGGTGAGCGCGACGCAGGCAAAGCCCGCCCAACTGAGCGCGGTCTGGGAAAACAGCGCCTCGCCCAGCCAGGGCAGATCGCTGAGGCCGGGGATGTGCAGCGGCTGAAAGGGCTCGATGCGCGGCGGGTTGGTGACCTCGGGCAGCGCCAGGCGATAGGCGTAATAGGCCGAGGCGGTGGCCAGCATGGTGATCCCCAGCCCCACCACATGCTGCGAGAGCCCGAAGGGCACCGTCAGCAGCGCGTGCACCGCGCCGAACCCCATCCCCGCCAGCATCGCCACCGCGACGCCTGCCCAGAGCCCGCCACCCGCATAGACCGTGACCCAGCCGGCGAAGGCGCCAAAGACCATGATGCCCTCGATCCCGAGGTTCAGCACGCCCGCACGCTCGCAGATCAGCTCTCCCATGGTGGCGAAGATCAGCGGCGCGGCGATGCGCAGCACGGCAGCCCAGAAACTGGCCGAGATCAGAATATCGGCAAGCTCGCTCATCCCCGCACCACCCGGAACCGCGTGAGCAGGATCGCCAGCACCATGAAGAGCAGGGCTGCGGCGAGCAGGATATCGGCGATATAGGTCGGCACCTCGGCGGCGCGCGACATGCTGTCGGCGCCGACAAAGATCCCAGCCACGAAGAGTGCCGAGACCACCACGCCCAGCGGGTGCAGCAGCGCCAGCATGGCGACGATGATGCCGGTATAGCCGAAACCGGGCGAGAGATCGGAGGTCAGGTTGCCCTTGAGCCCCGCGACTTCCGAGCATCCCGCCAGCCCGCACGAGCGGAAGCCCTTTTATCAACACGACTTAGTATTCTCTCAGAACACCTTAGCTGGAATAGACCCTTCTCCAACTACTCGAAAAATCCCGGCCTCAGCCAAGCGCGTGCCGCCAGGAGGCGGAATAGGCGCCGGTCACATGATGTTCGAGCTGCCGCTCGATATCGCCGAGCAGGCTGGAGGCGCCGAAGCGGAAGAGATCGGGCCGCAGCCAGCGATCCCCCAGCTCTTCCTTGATCAGCGCCAGATAATTCAGCGAATCCTTGGCCTTGGAGATTCCGCCGGCCGGCTTGTAGCCGACGCGATAGCCCGTCGCCTCGTAATAGTCGCGGATCGCCCGGATCATCACCAGGCTCACCGGCAGCGTGGCGTTGACGCTTTCCTTGCCGGTCGAGGTCTTGATGAAATCGGCGCCCGCCATCATGCAGACCAGCGAGGCGCGGGCGACATTCTGAAGCGTGCCCAGCTCGCCGGTGGCAAGGATCGCCTTCACATGCGCCTCGCCGCAGGCGGCGCGGAACTGCCGCATCTCGTCGTAGAGCCCCTGCCAGTCGCCGGTCAGCACCAGTCGCCGGGAAATCACGATGTCGATCTCGCGCGCGCCGGCCTTCACGCTCTCGCCGATCTCGGCGAGCCGCAGCGGGAAGGGCGACAGCCCCGCCGGAAAGCCGGTGGAGACGGCGGCCACCGGGATGCCGGAGCCGTCCAGCGCGGTGACGGCGGGGGCGATCATGTCGTGATAGACGCAGACCGCGCCCACGGTCAGATCAGGCAGCCCCAGCGCGTCGAGCAGATCGGCACGCACCGGCTGTTTCGCCTTGGCGCAGAGCCGCGCGACCCGGCCCGGCGTGTCGTCGCCCGAGAGCGTCGTCAGGTCGATGCAGGAGACCGCGCGCGCCAGCCAGGCGGCCTGGAACTCCTTCTTGACGCTGCGCCGTCCGGGCAGGGTCGCGGCGCGGCGCTCGATGGCCGAGCGGTTGGCGCGGGCGCGCAGCACCCAGTCCATGTCGAGCGCCATGCCGGGATTGCGCGGCTCCATGGCCTGCGGCAGATGGGTGACGCTGCGGGGCGCTTCGGTGGTCTCGGCCATATCGTATCCTCCGGAAAAGACGGTGGCACTTCCCTCGCCCGCAGGCAAGAGAGGCCGTCGCGGCATCAGCGGATGCGGTTGGAGATCCAGCGCAGCAGCGGGTTCTTCTGCGGGCGCAGAAGCTCCAGATGCAGAATGCGCGGGCGCGGCGCGTCCGACCAGATCAGTTCGGAGGCCTCGAAGACGCGCTTGTTGAACTGCGGCGGGAAAACGTAGAAATCCACATCCGAGCGCCACAGCACCTCGCGGAAAGACGGCTGGTCGATACCCATGCCGCTCGCCGCGAATGTTTCGGCCCAGTCGCGGAAAAACGCCTTCACGCGCTCGGTCTTGCGATAGAGCAGCACGCCGGTGTTGATCTCGGGAAAGGTCTCGGGCAGGTCGAGCGCGATCTTTTTCAGATGCCGGGGCCGGTGCCAGAGGATCACCTGCGCGCCGCACATCTCGTATTTGCGCAGCAGATCGAAGAGCGAGGCCAGATCCGCCCGCACGACGGTGTCGTTGTCGAGAAACAGCGTCTCGTCATAGGGGCTGTCGCCCAGCACGTTCACCTTGGGCCGTTTCAGCCCCTCGGGGATGTAGAACGCCTGATCGAAGCCGCTGGTATCGTCGCCCTCTTTGCACCAGATCGCGGTGCCGAGCGCCGGGTTCGATCGTTTGACGCTGGCCGCCGAGCGCCGTGCCACATCCACATGGTCGCGGCCCCAGGCCACATAGACCACCCCGCGCGATGTCTGCGCCATCTCGTCACCCTCCATTGCGGTGTTCGGCATACGCGCGCCGTCTCCGCCTGTAAATCGCGGCGGGGCATCTTCTCTTTCCAAATACGCATGCTGCGGCATCGGCCGCAGGCCAGGATTGTCCTAGGGACGCTCTTGCAGAGCACCGCCCGGGGCCGTGCCGGCGCTGCGCGCCGGAAAGAGCGTATTTTCAAAGAGAAGAAGGCAGGGGCGTGGCGCCGGTATCCAGCCATCGGGATACCGGCGAGGGGGATCAGATCCCCGATTTCACGATCGCCTCGGCGAGGATCGGCACGGAGCTCTTGTTCAGCCCGGCGATGTTCAGCCGCGAGTCGCCGACCATGTAGATGCCGTGATCGCGGCGCAGCGTCTCGACCTGCTCGGGCGAGGCGCCGAGCCGCGAGAACATGCCGCGATGCTGGGCGATGAAGCCGAAGCGGTCCGAGCCCGACAGCCGTTGCAGCTCGGTGGCGAGCTGCTCGCGCAGGCCCAGCATCGAGTTACGCACCTCTTCCAGCTCTGCCGCCCAGTCGGCGCGCAGCGCCGGGTCGGTCAGCACCATGGTCACCAGCCGCGCGCCGTGATCGGGCGGGAAGGAATAGTTCTGCCGGTTGAGATAGTTCAGCGTGCCCTGGTTGAGCTTCTGCGCCCCGGCATCGTTGCTGACCGCCATCAAGAGGCCGGTGCGTTCGCGGTAGATGCCGAAATTCTTCGAGCAGCTCGCCGCGATCAGGCATTCCGGCACCGAAGAGGCCACGAGGCGGACGCCGGCGGCATCCTCTTCCAGCCCGTCGCCAAAGCCCTGATAGGCGATGTCGATCATCGGGGTGGCGCCGGTCTTGAGCAGCAGATCGACCACCGCCTGCCATTGCGACAGGTTGAGGTTGGCGCCGGTGGGGTTGTGGCAGCAGCCATGCAGCAGCACCACGTCGCCTTTGCCCGCCTGCGCGAGATCGGCCATCATGCCGTCGAAATCCACCGCCCGCGTCTCGTTGTCGAAATAGCGGTAGGGGGTGAAGGGGATGCCCATATGCTTGAGGATCGACAGGTGGTTGGGCCAGGTCGGATCCGAGACATAGACCTTGCCCGAGGGGCTGGCCATGCGGACCAGATCGAAGGCCTGACGCACCGCGCCCGTGCCGCCCGGGGTCGCGGCGGCGGCCACGTTGCCGCGCGGCACCGCATCGCCCAGCACCAGCGCGATCATCGCGTCGGAAAAGCCCGGATCGCCGGCGAGGCCGGTATAGGCTTTCGTGGTCTCGGCTTCCCAGAGCTGCTTTTCCGCCGTCTTGACGGCGCGCATGATCGGGGTGTTGCCGCTGGCATCCTTGTAGACGCCGACGCCAAGGTCGATCTTCTGCTCGCGCGGATCCTCGCGGTAGAGCTGCATCAGGGCCAGAATTTTGTCGGCAGGTTGCTCTTTGAGGTTCTCGAACATCAGTCCTCTCCGGTGGCGACGGGCAGGGTGGGGAACTGCCCCCACTCGCTCCACGACCCGTCATACAGGGAATGGTCGGTCTTGCCCATGCGGGTCAGGGCAAGGTTGAGCACGGCGGCGGTCACGCCCGACCCGCAGGAGGTGATCGCCGGTTTCGACAGATCGACCCCCGCCGCCTCGAAGACCGCGCGCAGCCCCTCGGGGTCTTTCAGCGTGCCGTCGGCATTCATCAGCGTCTGGAAGGGCACGTTTTTGGCGCCGGGAATATGGCCCGAGCGCAGACCCGGGCGCGGCTCTGCCACTTCGCCGCGAAAGCGCTCGGCGGCGCGGGCGTCGATGATCTCGGTATCGCGCAGCTTGGCGGCGGAGGAGACCTGCGTCACGTCCTTCACCATCTGGTTCTGGCGGCGCACGGTCATGTGGCGGTCGCGGATCACCGGCGGCAGATCCTCGGTCTCGCGGCCCTCGGCCTGCCATTTCGGCAGCCCGCCGTCGAGCACGGCGATATCGTTCTGCCCCATCAGCCGGAACAGCCACCAGACCCGCGCGGCGGAATAGATGCCCTGGCTGTCATAGACCACGATCTGATGGCCGTCGCCGACGCCGAGCGCCCGCATGCGCGACATGAACTTCTCGACCGGCGGCACCATATGCGGCAGCTCGGAACGGTGGTCGCTGACATCGTCGATGTCGAAGAACCGCGCGCCGGGAATATGCGCCGCGTCGTATTCCGCCCTGGCGTCGCGGTCGGAGCCCGGCAGGAACATGCTCGCATCGAGAACGCGCAGGTCGGGGTCCTTGAGATGCCTGGCGAGCCAGTCGGTCGACACCAGAAGCTTGGGATCGTCGTGGGACATGAGGTCTTCCCCGGGCAGTCACTATCCGCCCGTCTCTAGTCCGCATGGGGCCGCAAGACAAGGGCGCGTGGGGGAAGGCGCGGGACTCAGCCGCGTTCCTTGAGCAGGCGCTGCTTCTGGCGGTTCCAGTCGCGTTTCGCCTCGGTCTCGCGCTTGTCGACGGTCTTCTTGCCCTTGGCGATGCCGACCTTCAGCTTGGCGATGCCCTTGTGGTTGAAATAGAGCACCAGCGGCACGACGGTCATGCCCTTGCGCTGGGTCTCGTTCCACAGCCGCGCCAGCTCCTTTCTGGACACCAGCAGCTTGCGGCGGCGGCGCTCCTCATGGCCGAACATGGCGCGCTCGTAGGGGGCGATATAGCTGTTGACCAGCCACAGCTCGCCATTCTCTACCGCCGCATAGCTTTCGGCGATATTGGCGGTGTTCTCGCGCAGCGATTTCACCTCGGACCCGCTGAGCACGATGCCGCATTCGAGATCGTCCTCGATTGCGTAATCGAAACGCGCGCGCCGGTTCTCGGCGATCACCTTGTAATTCGGGTCTGTCTTCGGTTTGGCCATTGCGTGCATGTAATCGCTGACAGGCCGCCTGTCCATAACGGGCGGGTCGCGTCCGGGCGTGATATTTGTGCCCGGCGGGCCGGGAAACCCGGTGGCTCAGACCAATTCGGCCATATACAGCGGCCGCCGTTCGCGTTAGGAGAGCGCTTTCTCACCTGTCCCGAGTCAGCAAAGCGGTGCGACGCGCCGCGGACAGGCCCCACGCAGATCGGTTTCCAGATGATCCAGACCCTCTCCGATGCGCTCGCCGAGCGCGGTTACGACACGTTGACGCCCGTACAGGAGGCGGTGACCAGGCCCGAGCTGCAAGAGGCCGATCTGCTGGTCTCGGCGCAGACCGGCTCCGGCAAGACGGTGGGTTTCGGCCTTGCCATCGCCGCCACGCTGCTGGGCGATGCCGAGACGCTCGGACCGGCGGCGGCGCCGCTGGCGCTGATCGTGGCGCCGACCCGCGAGCTGGCTTTTCAGGTGAGCCGCGAGCTGGGCTGGCTCTACGCCAAGACCGGCGCGCGCGTGGTCTCCTGCGTCGGCGGCATGGACATGCGCGACGAGCGCCGGGCGCTGGAGCGCGGCGCGCATATCGTCGTCGGCACGCCGGGGCGGCTCAGCGATCACATCCGGCGCGGCTCGCTCGACATGACCGGGCTGCGCGCGGTGGTGCTGGACGAGGCGGACGAGATGCTCGATCTCGGCTTCCGCGAGGATCTGGAATTCATGCTGGGCGAGGCGCCGGTAGAGCGCCGCACGCTGCTGTTCTCGGCCACCGTGCCGCCGATGATCGCCACCCTTGCGCAGCAATATCAGCGCGACGCGGTGCGCGTGACGACGCTGACTGACAAGGGCCAGCACGCGGATATCGCCTATCAGGCGCTGCGCGTGGCGCAGCAGGACGTGGAAAACGCCATCATGAACGTGCTGCGCTTTCACGAGGCGCAGAATGCCATCGTCTTCGCCAATACCCGTGCGACGGTGAACCGGCTGACCGCGCGTTTCGCCAATCGCGGCTTTGCGGTGGTCTGCCTCTCGGGCGAGTTGAGCCAGACCGAGCGCAGCCACGCGCTTCAGGCGATGCGCGACGGGCGGGCGCGGGTCTGCGTCGCCACCGATGTTGCCGCGCGCGGCATCGACCTGCCGAATCTGGAGCTGGTGATCCATGCCGAGCTGCCGAGCAATGCCGAGACGCTGCTGCACCGCTCGGGCCGGACGGGCCGCGCCGGGCGCAAGGGGATCTCGGCGCTGGTGGTGCCGCCGAAATCGGTGAAAAAGGCCGAGCGGCTGCTGAAATTCGCCAAGCTTCAGGCCGAGTGGACGACCGCTCCCGGCGCAGACGAGATCCTGCGCCGCGACGAGGAGCGGCTGCTCGCCGATCCTGCCTGGAGCGAGGCGCCGAGCGAGACCGAGGCCGCCTTTGCGGAGCGTCTGCTCGCGGAGCAGTCGCCCGAGGCGGTCGCGGCCGCCTATCTGCGGCTTTTCCGGTCGCGGCATTCGGCGCCCGAGGATCTGTCTTCGCCCGATGCCCGTCCGGAGCGCAAGGAGCGCGCGCCCTTCGGGCCGAGTACCTGGTTCTCGCTTTCGGTGGGTCGCAATGACCGCGCCGAGGCGCGCTGGCTGCTGCCGCTGCTGCTGCGCGCCGGGCAGATCGACAAGGCTGCCATCGGCGCGATCCGCGTACAGGATCGCGAGACCTTCGTGGAGATCGCCGAGGCCAGCGCCGGGCGGTTTGCCGACGCGCTGGGCGAGGGCGGCACGCTGGAGGATGGTGTGACCGCGCAGCGGCTGGAGGGCGTGCCGTCGTTCGGGCGCCCCGCGGCGCCGAGTGCCGGACCCCGCCGCCCCGCCGGGCCGCGGCCGAAGCGCGACAGGGACGAGGCTGCGTCTGCCGCCGAGCGTCCGAAACCGCCGCGCAAGCCTGATGCAGCGCCCGCGCCGCAGCCCGCGGAGACCCGCGCCGAGCCGAAACCGCCGCGCGCGGCGCCGGCAGACCGGTCCGGGAAGGGGCCGGCCAGGGAATACGCTCCGAGGGACAAGGCCGCTCCGTCGCGGGACAAGGCGCGGTCGCAGACCCCGAGGGACAAAGACCGCAAGCCTCATGGCGGAGACCGCAAACCCTATGCGGGGAAACCGTCGGGGAAGAGCGGCGGCAAACCGTTCGGTGGCGGCAAGCCCAAAGCCGGTGGCGGCGCGCCTTCCGGGGGCGGCAAGGGCGGCGGAAAGCCCGCGAGCCGGGCGAAGGCCTCGAACCCGTCGGAACGCTTTACACCTCCGGGCAAGGCCGCAAAGCCGCGCACTGGCGGCAAGCGTGGTGCCGGTGGGATGCAGCCGCCGAAGCGCCGGAAGCCCTAATCTACTTACGAACAGGTCCGAGCGCGGCAGCGGCGCGGGACAAGGCCGAAGGCCGCCGCGCCATCGCCGGCCCGTTCGGGCGGGCTGGCGATTTGGTGACATCAGCGCAGTGTGTCGAGGTCTTTCGGACGTGGCCGGGATAAATCGCGAGGTTCTCCGGTCTGATCGCCAACCCACGGGCCGGCGATGGCGCGGCTACCCGACCGTGGCGCGTAAGGTGGGCAATTTGCCCACCCTTCCGGCACCTTAACTCCCCCGATAGGTCGAATACCCATAGGCCGAGAGCAGCAGCGGCACATGGTAATGCGCCTCCGGATCCGAGATGCCGAAGCGCAGCGGGATCTGATCGAGAAACAGCGGCTCCACCCCTGCCTGGGCACTGGCGCGCAGATAGTCGCCGGCAAAGAACACCAGCTCATAGGTGCCGGGCGCGAATTTCTCCTTCGGCAGGATCGGCGTGTCGGTGCGCCCGTCCTCGTTGGTCTCGGTCTCGGCGATCTTGCGATGAGAATTGCCCGAGAGCCGGTAAAGCGCGATCTTCACGCCCTTGGCGGGCACCCCGCGTGCGGTGTCGAGCACATGGGTCGTCAGGTAGCCCTCGGCCATTTCTCTTGCTCCTTTTTTCGGCGACGCTAATAAAAGCGGCAATTCTGCGCGCGGGCTGCGGCCCTTTGCGGTTCCGTCCCGACTAGAGCGCGATTATCCGAAGATGACAACGACCCAAGGCAGGAGCGGCCCCATGCAGCGTTATCCCCGCAACATGATCGGATACGGGGCGGACCGCCCGGATGCGCAATGGCCCGGCGGCGCCAGGATCGCGGTGCAGTTCGTGCTGAATTACGAAGAGGGCGGCGAGAACAACATCCTGCACGGCGATGCCGCCTCCGAGGCGTTCCTGTCGGATATTCCCGGCGCCGCGCAATGGCCCGGCCAGCGGCACTGGAACATGGAATCGATCTATGAATACGGCGCCCGCGCCGGGTTCTGGCGGCTGCACCGGCTGTTCACCGGGCGCGATGTGCCGCTGACGATCTACGGCGTCGCCACCGCGCTCGCGCGCAATCCCGAGCAGGTCGAGGCGATGCAGGAGGCGGGATGGGAGATCGCCAGCCACGGGCTGAAATGGGTCGAGCACAAGGACATGCCCGAGGACGAGGAGCGCGCCGCCATCGCCGAGGCGATCCGCCTGCACACCGAGGTGGTGGGCGAGGCGCCGCGCGGCTGGTATACCGGGCGCTGCTCGGACAACACCGTGCGGCTGGCCGCCGAGACCGGGCAATTCGCCTATGTCTCCGACACCTATGACGACGATCTGCCCTATTGGCTGGAGCTGGACGGGCGCCAGCAGCTCATCATTCCCTATACGCTGGAGGCCAACGACATGCGCTTCTCGGTCAGCCCCGGCTGGATCGAGGGCGAGCAGTTCTTTACCTATCTGAAGGACAGCTTCGATACGCTCTATGCCGAAGGGGCAGAGGGCAAGGCGGCGATGATGTCCGTGGGGCTGCATAACCGGCTGATCGGGCGGCCCGGCAAGATCGCCGGGCTGACGCGCTTTCTCGACTATATCGCCAGGTTCGAGGGGGTGTGGACGCCGCGCCGCATCGAGATCGCGGACCACTGGGCCCGCGTGCATCCCGCCCCGGCCGCCGTGCCGGGGCCTCGCCCCTCGCAGATGGACCGGGAAAGCTTCGTGCAGGCCTTCGGCGAGATCGTCGAGCATTCCCCATGGGTCGCCGACCGGGCCTGGGGGCTGGAACTCGGCCCCGCGCATGATCGCCCGGCGGGGCTTGCCAATGCGCTGGCGCGGGTGCTGCGCAGCGCCTCGCCTGACGAACGCATGGGTGTGCTCAAGGCCCATCCCGACATCGCGGGCAAGCTTGCGGCGGCAAAGCAGCTCACCGAGGACAGCACCGCCGAGCAGGCCAGCGCCGGGCTCGACGCGCTGACCGATGCCGAACGCGCCCGCTTTACCGAACTCAACACCGCGTATATGGAGAAGCACGGATTCCCCTTCATCATTGCCGTGCGCGATCACGACAAGGCCAGCATCCTGAGCGCGTTCGAGCGCCGCATCGCCAATGATACCGACACGGAATTCGCCGAGGCCTGCCGCCAGGTGGAACGCATTGCGCGCCTGCGGCTGGACCAGATCCTGACATAACCTGGCGTGGACCGGTCGCGCTGCAAAAAGAGGCCAAGAATGCCGTCCATCGAATCCCTGAACCCCGATCTGCCGCTCTTTGCCCGCGCAGGCATCAACCTCGCCTCCGAGGGGCTGGGCGCGCAGGCGCTTTATGCCACCAACGATTTCTTTGCCCCGGTCGCGCGGATGCTCTCGGACAAGGATCCCGTCTTCATCGACGGCAAGTTCGACGATCACGGCAAGTGGATGGATGGCTGGGAAAGCCAGCGGCGGCGCGACGGCGGCCACGATTACGCGGTGATCAAGCTGGCCGCGGCGGGACGCATCTTGGGCTTTGACGTGGACACCGCGCATTTCACCGGCAATTACGCCCCCGCCTGTCAGGTCGAAGCGGCGGTGCTGGCGCCGGGCGAGATGCCCGACGACAAGACCCGCTGGGTGAATATCCTGCCCTACAAGCCGCTGGGCCCCTCGGCGCATCACTGGTTCCGCTGCGAAAGCTATGAGCGCTGGACCCATCTGCGGCTGCATATCTATCCCGATGGCGGCGTGGCGCGGCTGCGGGTCTATGGCGTGCCCGAGCTCGACGAGGTCAATGCCAGCGGAAATATCGACCTCGCCTCGGCGCTGAATGGCGGTCGGGTGCTGGCGCTGTCGGATGCGCATTACGGCGATTATCGCCGCATTCTGGCGCCGGGCCGGGGCCTCGACATGGGCGACGGCTGGGAGACGCGGCGGCGCCGCGAACCGGGCTATGACTGGATGATCATCGCACTTGGCGCGCGCGGCCGGATCGAGCGGTCGGTGATCGACACTGCCCATTTCAAGGGCAATTATCCCGACAGCGTCTCGATGCGCGCCGCAGATATGCAGAATTTCGGCGACGGGCTGACCGACGCGCTTATAACGGACTCCATGTTCTGGAAAGAGCTTATGCCGCGCCAGAAAGTCGGCCCCGATGCCGAGCACGAGTTCAAGGACGAAATTTGCGACATTGGCCCGGTCACCCATGTGCGTCTGAACATCCACCCCGATGGCGGGGTGAGCCGGTTACGGCTGTTCGGCAAGGCGGAATGATGCGGCAGATCGCGGCGGAGCCCCTGACCGCAGAGGGTTTCGCGCCCTTCGGCGATGTGCTGGAGGTCGCGGGCGTTCCGGACAAGATCATCAATCAAGGGCTCTGCGGGCGGCATCACGACCGCGCGGCGCTCGATTTCGGGCCCGGCGGGCGCGCCGGTATCAGCCTTTTCGATGCCGAGCCGCGCAGCCTGCCCTACACGCTCGAGATGGTCGAGCGGCACCCCGACGGCAGCCAGGCGTTTCTGCCGATGCACGAGCATCCCTGGCTGGTGATCGTGGCGGAACCCGGCCCTGTGCCGGGCGCGATCCGCGCCTTTCTCGCGGCGCCCGGGCAGGGCATCAACTTTCATCGCGGCACATGGCACGGGGTGCTGACCCCGCTGCATGCGCCGGGGCGTTTCGCGGTGGTCGACCGGATCGGCGACAGCGCGAATCTCGAAGAGCACTGGTTGGAGGAGCCGGTACTCGTCACCGGCCCGAGCTAGGGCCACCTCCTACCGCGCAAGCCCGCAAAGAGGCCGCGGAGACTCCATGGACAGGGAGACAAGACCATGACCGACAAAGCCGCGCTGGGCACGCCCGCGCAACTGGCCGACCCCAACTATACCCCGCCCATTGCCAAGGCGATCCCGCTGGGCATCCAGCACGTTCTGGCGATGTTCGTCTCGAACGTGACGCCCGCCATCATCGTCGCCGGTGCCGCGGGGTTCGGCTTCGGCTCGAACAGCCCCGACTTTCCCGAGCTGCTCTATCTCATCCAGATGTCGATGCTGTTTGCCGGCATCGCGACGCTGATCCAGACCATCGGCTTCGGCCCCGTGGGCGCGCGGCTGCCCATCGTTCAGGGCACCTCCTTTGCCTTCATCCCGATCATGATCCCGCTGGTGGCGGGGCAGGGCGTGGAGGCGCTGGCGGCGCTCTTTGGCGGCATCGTCATCGGCGGTATCTTCCACGCCTCGCTGGGCACCATCATCGGAAAGATCCGCTTTGCCCTGCCGCCGCTGGTGACCGGGCTCGTGGTCACGATGATCGGTCTGGCGCTGGTCAAGGTCGGCATCGAATACGCCGCCGGCGGCGTGCCCGCCAAGGCGAGCGGCAGCCCGAGCTATGGCGGGCTTGCGAGCTGGTCGACCGCGCTGGTCGTGGTCTTTGTCACGCTGGGGATCAAGTTCTTCACCCGTGGCCTGCTGTCGATCTCGGCGGTGCTGATCGGCATTCTCGTGGGCTATGTCTATTCGCTAATGATCGGGCTGCTGACCGTCGACGCCATCGTCGGAAGCTGGCAGCGCTCGGCGGCCTTCGCCCTGCCGGTGCCGTTCAAATACGGTTTCGACATCTCGGTCGCGGCCATCGTCGGGTTCTGCCTCATGGCCTTTGTCTCGGCGGTGGAGACCGTGGGCGACGTCTCGGGCATCACCAAGGGCGGCGCGGGGCGCGAGGCCACCGACAAGGAAATCTCCGGCGCCACCTATGCGGACGGGATCGGTTCCGCAGTGGCGGGGCTCTTCGGCGGCTTTCCCAACACCTCGTTCAGCCAGAACGTGGGCCTCATCGCCATGACCGGTGTCATGAGCCGCCATGTGGTGACCATCGGCGCGATCTTCCTGATCATCTGCGGGCTGGTGCCCAAGGTCGGCGGCGTGATCCGCACCGTGCCCATCGAGGTGCTGGGCGGCGGCGTCATCGTGATGTTCGGCATGGTCGTGGCCTCGGGCATGTCGATGCTGTCGGATGTGAAATGGGACAAGCGCAACATGGTGATCTTTGCCGTGGCGCTGTCGGTAGGGCTGGGGCTCCAGCTCGAAGTGCTGAACGTGGCGCCGGGCGCGCCCAACGCGCTTCAGCACCTGCCCGATACACTGCGTATCCTCGGCGCTTCGGGCATCCTGCCCGCCGCGTTGATCGCCATCGTGCTCAACCTGGTGTTGCCGGTGCCGCTCTCGGACGACTCGACCGAGGAAATCACCGGCGGGCTGTCCGGTCAGGGCACGCCGGGCGAGTAAGCGCCAGCCGATACGACGCGACAAAGAGCGGCCCCTCGTGGGCCGCTCTTTTTTATCTGGCGCGCGCGGACTGCCTCATGCTCCGCGCGCGCCCTGCCGGGCGGTGGGCGGGACATCCCGCCGCCCTGTCCGAAGCGGGTCAGTTGCGCGGGCGGTGGCTCGGTCCGTGCCATCCGCGCCCAAAGGCGCCCTGCCGGTTGTGGCGATTTTCGATCTGGTAGCCCGAGCGCTGAAGGCACTCTGCGGAAAACGCTTTGTGAATGCCGTTGCGGGTGCGGATGTTCATTTCGCAGCGGTTCGGAAAGCGCTCGGTATTCAACCCGTTCCGCTTCAGGCAGCGATTGTCTATGACATAGCGCGAGCGACCGCCCGAGACCTCAAGCGCGCAGCTGCGCGGCAGCGCGCGGCGCTGATCGCGGTCCTTCCCTCTGCCGAAGGCCGGGCCGATGACGCGTGGCGGCTTGCTGTTGCTCTTGTTGCTGCCGTAGCGCCAGGTCTCATGAACCCGGATCGGCGAGGACTCCTGGGACTGGGCGCGGGAAATCGCTGTGCCGATCACGGCGAGGGTTGCGGCGGTGCCGATCAGGCGCGCGAGGTCTCTCTCATCTGCGCGCGCCGGTGCGGCGGCGAAGGCCGTCACGGCGAGTGAGACCGACAGAACGGCGGCGATGAATCTGCGGGACATGGGGCATCTCCTCTCTGGGGACGTTGTTTTTGACCGGCGCCGCCCGTTCGGCAGGCGCCCTGTCCCGACCCTCGCCCGGGGTGCCGAAATCGGGCAATAACGCCCCGCTGTTATCCGATATCAGGCGGTCCCGGCACGCTATGCTATTGAATTGCAGCCCGGCTGCGCGCAGGTTTGCCGCCATGAAACGCATCCTCGCCCCCCTCCTTCTCGCGCTCGCCCTGCCCGTTACGGCACAGGCCGAGTGCTATGTGGAATACAAGGCCAAGCAGGACAGCCCGCTGCGCCTGCATTACGGCATCGCCCGGCTGTCGGGCGGCGACTGTCCGCCGAAAGGCGCCGCCGCAGAGGCGCTTCGCGGCCGCTTGGCGCAAGGGGGCTGGACCTTGCTCAACGTGGTTGGCATGTCCGGGTCCGAACCCGGAGACAAGAAAAAGGCCAATGCCGGTGAGTTTTACCTCCGCTACTGACGCCCGCCGGGTGGGCACGCGGCTTGTGACCGCCGGAATCGCCGCTATCGTGGCGTTGCTGGCGGGTGCCGGCGCCCTGCTGATGCTGACCCTGCCCGATGCCAATGCCTTCAACGCGCGGGTCGAGCGGCTGTTCATCGAAAACGACGATCTGACCGGGCAGGCCGAGGTGAAGCTGCTGGAGATCCTGGCCCAGTCGGGCACCGCCTTTTCCGACACGCTGGCCAGCTACCGCATGGTGATCTTTGTGCTGCTGGTCTTTGCCACCGCGCTGCTGGTGGCGGCGCTGGTGTTTCTGGTGATGCTGGGCGTGTTCAACCGCCGCATGGCGCAGATCGAGCGTTCGGGCATCCAGGTGAGCTCGCTGATCATCTCGCGCGAGGAAAATACCGTCTATCTCAACACTATGGGCTTCAAGCTGACCGAGGCGATGATCGAGACGCTGGCAGTGCTGGCCGAGGCGCGGATGGATGACGACATGCTCTCGGGCGCGCAGATCGAGGCGATGATCTCGGGCCGCGACGCGTCGGATTGCGAGGAGGCGGCGGGCGCCACGCGGATCAAGCGGCTGCGCGACGGGCTGGGCAATCAGATGGTCAGCGAGCTTCTGGTCAAGAATATAGCCCGGCGCGGCTATATGCTGGCCATCGACAAGGAGGTGATCGAGGTTCTCTGAGCCCGGTATATCGGCGATGTGCCGCGTGCCGGCCCATGCCCAGTTGAAACCTGGGCCGATTGGATGCAAAGAGGCTCTCGGATTTCCCTCACTTTCCGGATAGCATCACGCCCATGGCCAAGCTTTACCACGTGCCGCTCTCTCCCTTTTGCCGCAAGGTGCGGCTCAGCCTCGCCGAGAAGAAGATCGAGTGCGAGCTGGCGGAGGAGCGGTATTGGGAGAAGGATGCCGATTTCCTGCGCCGCAACCCGGCGGCCAAGGTGCCGGTGCTGAAGATGGACGGAAAGACCATGGCCGAGAGCAGCGCCATCTGCGAATGGCTCGAGGAGAAGTATCCCGAGCCCCCGCTGATGCCGCGCTCTGCGGATGCGCGCTACGAGGTGCGGCGGCTGGTGAACTGGTTCGACGACAAGTTCCACCATGAGGTGACGTCGAAGCTGCTTTACGAGCGGGTCAACAAGAAGATCATGAAGCAGGGCTTTCCGGACAGCGGCAACGTGAAATCCGGCGCCAAAGCGATCAAGTATCACCTCGATTACATGGCCTGGCTGCTGGATCACCGGCGCTGGCTGGCGGGCGATGTGATGACGCTGGCGGATTTCGCCGCCGCCGCGCATCTGTCGTCGCTCGATTACATCTCGGATGTGGACTGGAACCGCAGCCAGACGGTCAAGGACTGGTATGCCAAGATCAAGTCGCGCCCGGCCTTCCGCAATATCCTGGCGGACCAGATCCCCGGCTTCCCGCCGCCCGCGCATTATGCCGATCTGGATTTCTGACGCTGGGGCAAGGGTGTCGAGACCTCTGGCGCCGCGCGCTATTGCGTTGCGAATGAGTATTTGCCGGAAAGAGGAAAGGGGGGCGCCTTGACGCTGAAGGCGCGTCTGATCTCGGAAGCGCAGGATGTGGGCTTTGCCGCCTGCCGGATCTGCCGGCCCGGCGACGTGCCGCAGGCGGCGGGCCGGCTCGCGGCGTTTCTGGAGGCGGGCTATCACGGGCAGATGGGCTGGATGGCCGAGCGCACCGGCTGGCGCGGCGATCCGCAAGCGCTCTGGCCCGAGGCGCGCTCGGTCATCATGCTGGCGGAGAATTACGGGCCCGAGGCCGACCCGCTGGCGGTGCTGGAGGCGCGCGACCGGGCGGCGATCTCCGTCTATGCGCAGAACCGCGATTACCACGATGTGGTGAAGAAGAAGCTCAAGCGGCTCGGGCGCTGGCTGCTGGCGGAGGCGGAGCGGGGCGGGGGGAAAGACGTTGGCGGGGGGCCGCTCTCGTCGGCTAAGCCGACTGCCGCGCACGCGGCGGTAAAACCGCCGGAAATAAAGGTGTTCGTCGATACCGCTCCGGTGATGGAAAAGCCGCTGGGGCAGGCGGCGGGGCTGGGCTGGCAGGGCAAGCATACCAATCTGGTGAGTCGCGAAATCGGCTCGTGGTTCTTCCTCGGCGCGATCTTTACCACGCTGGAGCTGGCGCCGGACGGTGCCGAGCGCGATCATTGCGGCTCCTGCCGGGCCTGTCTCGACGCCTGCCCGACCGATGCCTTTCCGGCGCCCTACAAGCTCGACGCGCGGCGCTGCATTTCCTATCTCACCATCGAGCATAAGGGTCCGGTGGACGAGGCGCTGCGGCCGCTGCTCGGCAACCGGATCTACGGCTGCGACGATTGTCTCGCCGTCTGCCCCTGGAACAAGTTTGCCCGCACCGCGCATGAGGTGAAGTATCACGCGCGCCCCGACTTGCAGGCGCCGCAGCTCGCAGAGTTGGCTAGGCTCGACGATGCGGCCTTCCGGGCACTGTTTTCCGGCTCGCCGATCAAGCGCATCGGGCGCGACCGGTTTCTGCGCAATGTCTGCTATGCCATCGGCAATTCCGGCGACCGGGCGCTTTTGCCCGCGGCGCAGGCGCTTTGCGAGGATCCCGACGAGACGCTGCGCGATGCGGCGCGCTGGGCGGTGGCGCGGCTTTCATGAGAAAGGGGCGCTCCGCCGGGTTAAGCGAAGCGCCCCACGAGGGTCTTGGTCGTACCATCGAAGAGGAAAACTCTTCTGCGCAAGACGTGGGGCCCGCCGGACCGATCCGCAAGGCCGCACAAGCAGCCGTGAGGCACATGTCAGAGGGCTTTGCTTTTTTGTTCGTGACCCCATCTAATGGGCAGGACGCGACAGGAGGGGCCTCATGGCGACATATGAACGCAACCCGGATGTGATCGCGGCGCTCGACCCCGAGCAGTACCGCGTCACGCAGGAAAACGGCACCGAGCGCCCCGGCTCGGGCGCCTATCTGGGCAACAAGGAACCGGGGATCTATGTGGATGTGGTCTCGGGCGAGCCGCTATTCGCCTCGTCGGACAAGTACGAGAGCGGCTGCGGCTGGCCGAGCTTTGTGAAGCCGCTGGAGCCCGCCCACGTCCAGGAGCTGCGCGACACGACCTACGGCATGGTCCGCACCGAGGTACGCTCGACCCATGGCGATTCGCATCTGGGACATGTGTTCCCGGACGGGCCAATGGACCGGGGCGGTCTGCGCTATTGCATCAACTCGGCGTCGCTGCGCTTCGTCCATCGCGACGATATGGAGGCGGAGGGCTACGGCGCCTATCTGGATCAAGTGGAGGATGTGGCATGAGCGAACGCGCTGTTCTGGCCGGAGGCTGTTTCTGGGGCATGCAGGATCTGATCCGCAAGCTGCCGGGGGTGACCGAAACGCGGGTCGGCTATACCGGCGGTGACGTGCCGAACGCGACCTATCGCAACCACGGCACCCATGCGGAGGGGATCGAGATCGTCTTCGATTCCGCGAAGATCAGCTTCCGGCAGCTGCTGGAGTTCTTCTTTCAGATCCACGACCCGACCACGCTGAACCGGCAGGGCAACGATCTGGGCATGAGCTATCGCTCGGCGATCTATTATGTGGATGAGGCACAGAAAGAGACCGCGCTCGATACCATCGCCGATGTCGAGGCCAGCGGGCTCTGGCCCGGCAAGGTGGTGACCGAGGTCGAGCCGGTGGGCGATTTCTGGGAGGCCGAGCCCGAGCATCAGGATTATCTGGAGCGCCATCCCAACGGCTATACCTGCCATTTCCCCCGCCCCGACTGGGTTCTGCCCCGACGCGACGCGGCGGAATAGCCACGGAGCGTCCCGCGGTGAGCGCGGCCTTCTGGGACCGGGTGGCGGAGCGCTATGCGGCGCGCCCGGTGAGCGACGAAGCCGCCTATGAGGCGGCGCTCGCGCGGGTGCGTCACTGGCTCGGCCCCGAAATGCGGGCGCTGGAGTTGGGCTGCGGCACCGGCATGACGGCGGAAAAGCTGGCCGGATCGGTACTGTTTCTGGAGGCCAGCGATTTCTCGCCGGAGATGATCCGCATCGCCGAGGCGCGCCGCACCGCCGGCAACCTGCGCTTTTCCTGCGCGCCGGCCGAGACGGCGCTGGCGGGCGGGCCCTATGACGCGGTGCTGGCGTTCAACCTGCTGCATCTGCTGGAGGATCTGCCGGGCTGCCTTGCCCGCGTGCACGATGCGCTGGGGGAGGGCGGGCTGTTTATTTCGAAAACGCCCTGCCTCGGCGCGAAATGGTATCTCTGGCCGGTGATCCGCGTCTTTCAGAGCCTGGGGAAACTGCCGCGCTTCCGCTTCCTGCGGCCCGGAGCGCTTGAGGCAGCGATCCGTGTCGGCGGGTTCGAGATTGTCGAGACCGGAGACTATCCGCCGAGGCTGCCGGGCCGCTTCATCGTCGCGCGCAAGCGATAGTCGGCGCGGCTCAGCGGCATTGCTGATCGGCCCCGGCGTTGATCCGGCCACGGTCACGGATGACGATCTTACCGCGGCTGAGGTCGATCGTGCCCTCGTCGCGCAGCGCCTTGAGCATGCGGTTCACCTTCTGGCGCGAACAGCCCATAAGCGCCGCGAGATGGGCCTGGCTGATCTGGATCTCGGGGTCGTCCGGCGTGCTGAACTGGCGCAGATACTGATACAGCCGCTCGTCGACCGTATAGAACTGTTCGATGGAGCGCTGATGATTGTCGCGTAGCAGGCGCGCATGCAGGATCGCCGCGATATTTCGGATGAGTTCGGGCTTGGCGGCATATTCGAAGAGCAGCGTCGACGGACAGTAGAGCACCGTCGTATCCGGCAGCGAGATGCAGCTTGCCGCACAAGGCGTTTCAGAGAGTACCTCGACCTCGCCCAGCACTTCGCCCGGTCCGGCGATATGCACGATGCTGAGATTGCCGGAGTCGTCGATATAGCTGACTTCGATCCGGCCGCGCGCAATCAGGTAGCAGCCCTGGGTCGGTTCGCTCTGCGTCAGTAGGGTGGTCCGTTCGCCGCAGAACCGTCTGGTGCAACCGTCAAGAAATGCCGCCTTGTCGGCCTCGGGCAGGCCGCTTAGCAGGCCGGCCTCCATAAGATGCGGATAGGCGACGCTGTTTTTCATGCCGGACCCTTGGGATAGGGGCCCATCGCCGGAACGGCATGCAAGATCGCTTCACGACACGCGAAAGCGTAACCGCAACGGGTTTGATCTGAGCGACTGCGGAATGATGTATCGGCCATGTCCATGGGTCTGAATGCTCCCGGCGGGTGACATATTTCGCCACCCGCCGTGCGCACCATACTACCCATACCAAGGAGGGAAAATGCCCCCGATACACAAAAACAAGTGCGCGCAATCGCGCACGGGTAACCTGACAGGAACAAACCGGACAATGCCCGAAGATGTTGCTGTCGCCGCACTCATAAACAAAGCCATAACCCGGAAGACGAACGATTGCCTCTTTTGGGGGACTGTCCCCGAGATCGTGACCTACAGACAGGGTAGCCGTTCGTCCTGGCTGAAAGTGTAACCCGCGCGACTGTTCTCGTGGAAAGTCGCAAGTCAGATACAGACTTCCGCATACGTTGTGTCTGCGCGGCCACAGTCGTAGAGATCATCTGCGGCGGTCTGACGCAGTTTTCTGCCATTCCTCTGGCTGAAGCGGACCGTTTCTGTCGCAAAGAGTTCCCGACTCATCGCATTTTGCGAATCTGTCGCGTGGCGCGACAACAGATTCGCATACCGGCGCTCGACACGGCCACGGGCGGGCGGCTCGCCTGTCTCGGATCGTGCCCCCGCCGGGCCTGCCTGGATGACGCGTTGCGAGGTGGCCGGATGCGTCGCTGCTCTCCCGCTCTGCGGTGCGGCAGTCCTTTTGGCAGGGTTTCCCGCTCAAACACAGTGCGGCGCGAAACCCTGCTATTGTCCCGCCTAGGTCCAAATCGTGCCTCAATCTGCGACGATACCCTTTCTTCGACAAGAACGAACGAGGAAACGGTGATGGATCGTCTGACCGAAATGGAGGCCTTTGCCACGGTCGTGGACCAAGGTGGTTTCACCGATGCGGCAAAGAAGATGGGCATCTCGAAATCGGCCGTGTCCAAGCATGTGTCGTCGCTCGAGGCCCGTCTCGGCGCGCGGCTGCTCAACCGCACCACCCGCCGCGTCTCGCCCACCGAGATCGGTCTGGCCTATTACGACCGTGCGCGCCGCGTTCTGAACGATGCCGGCGAAGCCGACGCTCTGGTCACCTCGATGCAGTCGGCGCCTTCGGGCCTGCTGCGCATCTCGGTCGCCACCGATTTCGGTGTGAATCACCTGTCGCCGGTGCTGGGCGATTTCCTCGCGGAATTCCCCGACATCACCGTCAATATGGTGCTGAACAACCGCTATGTGGAGCTGATCTCCGAAGGGTTCGACATGGCGGTGCGCATCGGCGAGCTGGAAGATAGCACCCTGCGCGCCCGCAAGCTCACCGACACCACCAAGCGGATGATCGCTTCGCCCTCCTATTTCCAGAAATTCGGGCGCCCGACGCGGATCGACGATCTCAACGAGCACAAGCTGCTGCACTATTCCAACCAGTCGAGTGGCAATGTCTGGAAGGTCACCGCGCCCTCGGGTGAAAAGCGCCAGGTGCGCACCGCCGGCTGGCTCTCGGTCAATGACGGGCAGTCGCTGCTCAATGCCTGTATCGCCGGGCTCGGCATCGCCTATCTGCCCTCCTATCTCTACGCGGACGCCATGAAAGAAGGGCTGGTCGAGGATGCGATCCCCGATCTGCCGGTCGAAACGCAGGGCATCTATGCGGTCTATCCGCCGGGCCGCTTCACCCAGCCCAAGGTTCGCGCTTTTATTGATTTCCTGGTCCACGCCTTCGCCGAACGAGGCCCGCAGGACTGGTAACCGAGGTTCTTCCCCAAGTCTCGCGAGGCACGAGGCCGACTGCGCTCCGGAATGTTTCCGGAGCGCTTCTTTTTTCCGCGCTCTGTGCCGGCGCCCGCACTGGATTGTCGCCGGACAGGTGACTAAATGCGCAGAGGTCCCAGCGGAGAAGAGAGCAGATGCGCCAACAGCTTGACGTGTTTCTGGAGCGCCCCGTGACGCGCTATACGATCATGGGGGTGATCCTGTTCAATGCGATCATTCTGGGGCTCGAAACCTCGCAGGGCGCCATGGATGCCGCCGGCTGGCTGATCGTGACGCTGGACGGGATCTGCCTGGCGATCTTCGTGGCCGAGCTGGTGGCCAAGCTCTATGCGCGCGGGCTGGCCTTCTTCCGCTCCGGCTGGAACGTCTTCGATTTCTTTGTGGTCGGCATCGCGCTGGTGCCGGCGGGGCAGGGGCTCGCGGTGCTGCGGGCGTTGCGCATCCTGCGTCTGCTGCGCGTTGTCTCGGTCGCGCCGACCCTGCGCCGGGTGGTCGAGGGCTTCGTCTCGGCGTTGCCCGGCATGGGTTCGGTCTTCCTGCTGATGGGAGTGATCTTCTACATCTCCGCCGTCATCGCGACCAAGCTCTTCGCCGCCGCCTTCCCGCAATGGTTCGGCACGCTCGGTGCGTCGTTCTATTCGCTGTTCCAGATCATGACGCTGGAAAGCTGGTCCATGGGCATCGTGCGCCCGGTGATGGAGGTCTACCCAGAGGCCTGGCTGTTCTTCGTGCCCTTCATCCTGGTCACCACCTTCGCGGTGGTGAACCTGGTGGTCGGCCTCATCGTGAACTCGATGCAGGAGGCGCATGCGGAGGAAAGCAACGCCGCCACCGACCATTATCGCGACGAGGTGCTGCGCCGGCTCTCCGCCATCGAGGCGCGGCTTTCCGAGCGCTCCTGATCCTTCATCTTTCGGACAAATACTCCCGCCGGAGGCGTCCTGCCCGCGCCGCTTGCCCCGCCGCCCGGGCATGGGTAGACCGGCGCCATGCGGATTATCGACGGCATCATCAGCGACCGGGGCTCGAAATACGCTGTCTCGGGCGCCCCCTGCGGCTCGGAGGCGGAGGCGAAGCAACTCCTCAAGGAACTCTGCCGCAAGAAGAAATTCGCCAAGGCCACGCATAACAGCTGGGGGCTGCTGACTGCGGACGGTCCGGTCAAGAACGACGACGGCGAAAGCGGCGCGGGCATGGTGATCCTGCGAATGCTGGAGCGCGAGGATCTGCGCGATCATCTGGTCGTGGTGACGCGCTGGTACGGCGGCAAGCATCTGGGTGGCGACCGGTTTCGCCATGTGCAGGAGGCGGTGCGGATCTATCTCGAGGATCTGCGCGGTTAGGACCGCGAGGTCCGCATCGCGGCGCGCATCCTAGGCAAAGAACGCTCGCCGCAGCAGGTTCAGCGCCGCCACCAGCAGCACCCAGAGCGTGATCTTGCGAAACGCGGCCTGGTCGATGCGGTCATGCACCCGCATGCCCAGCCACATGCCCGCCAGTGCCGGGATCAGCAGCAGGGCGGAAAACCGCACCGTTTCGGCGTTCAGCACGCCAGAGACGGTATGCGCGGCGGTCAGTGCCACCGCGCCAAGCCCATAGGCCACGCCCTGCACGCGGATCTGCTCGCGCTTTTCGGTGTCTATCGCCGTGAGATAGGCCACGAG
This sequence comes from Salipiger abyssi, assembly GCF_017311415.1. Lineage (GTDB taxonomy): Bacteria > Pseudomonadota > Alphaproteobacteria > Rhodobacterales > Rhodobacteraceae > Salipiger > Salipiger abyssi_A. The sequence goes on from NZ_JAEKIS010000003.1 coordinate 71,572, forward strand.
CGGCGGCCCCCAGACGCCGGACATGCCGCCGATAAAGCCCGCGACACTGCCCACCACCGCCTCCAGCCTGCGGTTCGCGCCCTGTCGCAGATGCGGGCGCCAGCCCGCCAGCTGCATCGCGCAGAACAGCGCCACGGGCCCGCCGATCAGCGCAAGCATCACCGGCACTGGCAGTACCCGGACGAGCTGCGAGGAGATCAACAGGAACACGAGCCCGCAGCCGAGGAACACCCCGAAGCGCCGGACAGAGGCCAGCGCCGGGCCAAAACCCTGCCGCAGTGCCTGTATGGCATTGGTCAGAAGCGTCGGCAGAATCAGCCCCGCAAGCGCCAGTTCCGGAGGCAGGAAACTGCCGAGTCCCGAAATCAGGATCATCGGCATGGCGAAGCCGACCATTCCCTTGATCAGCCCGGCCAATGCCGCAATGCTGAGTGCAAGCAACAGCGCCGCCGGGGAAACGAGCGTAAAGATCACGTCCATGGGCGGGGCATAGCATGGCACAGCAGTCGGCGCAGCAGTATTTCATCGCGTAACAATAGAACCTTCTTCGTATATTTCGCGCATTTTTGTTGCGCTGCACCTGCAAAATAGATATCCCCCACACGACCCAGGAGAAGGAAGTGATTCATGGCACATGACGGACAAGACGTAAGCCTTGGCGAAAGCCTCCTGCTCGACGATCTGCTGGCGCTGACCAAATCGGCCATCGCCCCGGCGGAGGCGGTGTTCGAAGCGGCGCGGCAATCGGTGCGCGCCATGGTCGAGGAGGACGGGCGCGTCTCCGGTACGCTGATCGAGGCGCACCAGTTCGCGGCGCATGGCCTGGCCTGGCTGGCCACCTATGTCGAGTCGCTGCGTCAGATGCAGTACTGGGCCGACAAACTCACCGGAGAGGGCACGTTCGGCGAGGTCGAGCAGCTCATTCACCAGATCGCATTCGGCGAATATCTCAGCCAGATCGCCGGCGGCATCCAGATGAACCAGGGCGAGATGGTGCGTCTGGGCGATCTCGGCCTCGGCGCCGAGGTGCTGGCCGCTTTCCGCACTCCCGAGGTCGAGATTCTGATGGCGCGCGGCAACGGTCAGGCCGCCCGCACCCGTCTGGTCGAGCTGATGCAGGAGCGCGCCGCCGAGATCACCGTCGGCAAGACCGGGCTCGACGACGAGCTCGAGATGATCCGCGAGCAGTTCCGCCGCTATGCCGTCGACAAGGTCGAGCCCTTTGCCCATGAGTGGCACCTCAAGGACGAGCTGATCCCGATGGAGGTGATCGAGGAGCTCTCCGAGATGGGCGTCTTCGGCCTGACCATCCCCGAGGAATATGGCGGGTTCGGCCTGTCGAAAGCCTCCATGTGCGTGGTCTCCGAAGAGCTGTCGCGCGGCTATATCGGCGTGGGTTCGCTGGGCACGCGCTCGGAGATCGCCGCCGAGCTGATCCTCGCGGGCGGCACCGAGGAACAGAAGGAAAAATGGCTGCCGGCGCTTGCCAGCGGGGAAAAGCTGCCCACGGCGGTCTTTACCGAGCCCAATACCGGCTCCGATCTCGGGTCGCTGCGCACCCGCGCGGTGAAGGGCGAGGATGGTGATTACACCGTGACCGGCAACAAGACCTGGATCACCCACGCCGCGCGCACCCATGTGATGACGCTGCTTGCGCGCACCGACCCGGGCACGTCGGATTACAAGGGCCTGTCGATGTTCCTGGCGGAAAAGACCCCGGGCACCGACGAGGATCCGTTCCCGACCGAGGGGATGACCGGCGGCGAGATCGAGGTGCTCGGCTATCGCGGCATGAAGGAATACGAGCTCGGGTTCGACGGGTTCAAGATCAAGGGCGAGAACCTGCTGGGCGGCGAAGAGGGCAAGGGCTTCAAGCAGCTCATGGCGACCTTTGAAAGCGCCCGGATCCAGACCGCGGCGCGGGCGATCGGCGTGGCGCAGGCGGCGCTCGATGTGGGGATGCGTTATGCGGAGGATCGCAAGCAGTTCGGCAAATCGCTGATTGCCTTCCCGCGCGTCTCGGGCAAGCTGGCGATGATGGCGGTGGAGATCATGATCGCCCGCCAGCTCACCTATTTCTCGGCGCGCGAGAAAGACGAGGGTATCCGCTGCGATCTCGAGGCGGGCATGGCCAAGCTGCTGGGCGCCCGGGTGGCCTGGGCCAATGCGGACAATGCCTTGCAGATCCATGGCGGCAACGGCTTTGCGCTGGAATACACGGTGAGCCGCATCCTCTGCGATGCCCGCATCCTCAACATCTTCGAGGGGGCCGCCGAGATTCAGGCACAGGTGATCGCGCGCCGTCTGCTCGGATAACCCGTAGGGTGGGCAATCTGCCCACCGTCCATTCTCGGTGATGCGCAAGCATCTGCTCCGACGAAACAAAAGGGCCCTGCCGAATGCGGTGGGGCCGTTCTTGTGTGAATACATTCACGATTTACGACCTATGAGTGGTGGGCAACCCTACTTTCGTCACGAGGTCTGATCTCGATCAATGCCGCGGCGCGGCGCGGGTGGTTTGACTGAGTCAAATTCCAAAATTCGAATGGAGGGAACCATGAGCTACAAAGAAACGCTGTCCGGGCTGAAGCCGCAGGTCAAAAGCCTCAATGGCGCCATCGGCGATACCGCCCAGGGCTTTGGCATGATCGCCAAGAGCCTGCATGGCGACACAGCGCTGACCCACAAGCAGAAAGAGCTGATCGCGCTGGGTATCGCCGTGGCGATCCGCTGCGAGCCCTGCATCCTGTTCCACACAGAGGCGCTGATCCGCATGGGCACCACGCGCGAGGAAATTGCCGAGACGCTGGCGGTCTGCGTCGAGATGGGCGGCGGTCCGGGCGTGATGTACGGCTCCAAGGCGCTGGCCGCGTTCGACGAGCTGTCGGCGGCCTGAGCGCCGGGCCTTTCGGAGGTTTGAGTGAATGTGACAGCCCCGCCTTGTGCGGGGCTGCTGTATTGAAGGGGCTCAGGCTTCGTACCGGCCGAACCGGCCCTGGGGCGGCAGGGCCCAAGCCTCGGGCAGCGCGGTCTCTGGCGCGGCGGCGATGGGCTCCACCAGCGGTGCCGGCGGATCCAGGCCGTCGCCGGGGATGGCGATTGGCAGGCGCATCGCCTCGGCTAGGTGAAGCCGGTGCTGACGGGCGCGGCTGCATTCGAAGGAACCGGCGCGATAGGCGCGACAGGCTTCGGGACGGTTTTCGTAGATCCCGCAGACCAGCCGGTCGCCGTCGCGGCAGAGCTGTGCGCAATGCCCGCCGGCCATCGCCATGTAGCGGCGGCCGTCAGCCTCGGTCGTGATATCGGCAGGAATGTCGCGGCCCCTGTCCTCTGGCAGGAGAGCGATATATTTCGCGTGCGTGCCGAAACAGCAGGCGCCACAGCGCGTACAGTCCAATGCGTGATCCGTCATGTCGAAGGTCCGAAACGCGCCGGCGGGAGAAACCCGTGTTCGCCCGCGTGCGCCGCGCTGGCGCTTAATCCCGCGCGTGGGAATGCGCAAGAGCCATCGTTTCGGGAATGAGATGGGGAAGGGCGCATATGCGCGCCCCGCCCGGGGTGTCGGATGTCAGCCGCGCAGCGTGCCGCCGGTGGCTTTCTGCACCTTCTCGACGATCTTGCCGGCCACCGCCTCGATGTCCTTTTCGGTGAGCGTCGTATCGCTCGGTTGCAGGCGCACGGTGATGGCCAGCGATTTGCGGCCCTCGCCGAGGCTGCCGCCGACGAATTCGTCGAAGACCCGCACCTCTGAAATCAGCGTCTTGTCGGCGCCGGCCGCGGCGTTGACCAGATCCAGAGCCGCCACATCGGCATCGACCACGAAGGCGAAATCGCGCTCGACCGCCTGAAGATCGTTCAGCACCAGCGCCGGACGGCTGGCGCCCGATTTACGCGGCAGCGGGATCTCTTCCGGCCAGAGGGTAAAGCCCACCGCCGGCCCCTTGACGCCCATCTCTTGCAGCACCTTGGGGTGGATCTCGCCGAAGATGCCCAGCACCTTCTTGGGACCGAGGCAGAGCTTGCCGTGACGGCCCGGATGCCACCATTCGCGGGCGCCGCGCAGGATCTGCATTTTTGCCGGCGCGCCCATCGCCGCAAGCACCGCCTCGGCATCGGCCTTGGCGTCATAGAGATCGACGGGGCGGGCGGCGCCATGCACGTCCTTGGGCCCGGTGCGCCCGACCAGCAGGCCGGTCACCAGCAGGTGCTGTTCGCCCGGTTCGCCGCCGCGGAACGCCGCGCCGACCTCGAACAGCGCGACATCGGCAAAGCCGCGCGCCTGGTTGCGCGCCGCCGCCTGCAACAGACCGGGCAGCAGCGCCGGGCGCATATGGCTCAGCTCCGAGCTGATCGGGTTGGCCAGCATGGTCGCATCGCTGCCGCCGCCAAAGAGCTCTGCCGAGGCCTTGTCGATGAAGCTGTAGGTGACGCATTCGTTATAGCCGAGCTCGGCCACCGTGCGCCGCGCGATCTGTTCGCGCTTTTGCATCGGCGACAGGATCGGCGCCGGCACGCCGCTCTGCGGGCGCGGCATCGGCTTGCCCTGAAGCCTGGTGAGCGAGGCGACGCGGGCGACCTCTTCCACCAGATCGGCCTCGCCCATCACGTCGGGGCGCCAGGAGGGCACCTGCGCCATGTCGCCGTCGAGCGTGAAACCGAGCGCGGTCAGCGTCGCGCGCTGCTCGTCCGCCGGGATCTCCATGCCCACGAGCGAGACCAAGCGATCGGTGTCGAGCCTGTAGGCGCGCGTCGTGTCCGGGGTCTTGCCGGCGATCACCACCTCGGAGGCCTCGCCGCCGGCGATATCGAGGATCATCTGCGTCGCCGCCTCGATGCCGGGCGCCGCGGATTCCGGGTCGATGCCGCGCTCGAAGCGGTAGCGTGCGTCGGAATTGATCTTGAGCGCACGGCCGGTATAGGCGGTGCGGATCGGATCGAACCACGCCGCCTCAAGGAATACGTTCACCGTCTCGTCGCTGACGCCGGTGGGCTCGCCGCCCATCACGCCGCCGAGGCTTTCCGGCCCGGTCTCGTCGGAGATCAGGATCATCCCCGGTTCCATCGTATAGGTGCGCTCGTCGAGCGCCTCCAGCGTCTCGCCGCCCGCCGCCGCATGCACGCGCAGCCCGCCCGACATCTTGTCGGCGTCGAAGACGTGCAGCGGGCGGTTGCGGTCGAAGGTGAAGAAGTTGGTCACGTCGACCAGGAAGGAGATCGGGCGCAGGCCGATGGCCTTCAGCCGGTCCTGAAGCCATTGCGGCGAGGGGCCGTTCTTCACCCCCCTGATGAGCCGCCCGTAGAAGACCGGGCAGCCCTCGCTGGCGCTCTCTTCGATGCTCACCGAGACGGGGCAGGGGAAGGCGCCGGGCACGCTCACCTCGGGGATCGGCTTCAGCGTGCCGAGCCCGCGTGCCGCCAGATCGCGGGCGATGCCATGCACCCCCAGCGCGTCGGGGCGGTTGGGGGTGATGGCGATCTCGATCACCGGATCGACCTTGGCGGGATCGTTCTTCGCCAGCCAGTCGGTGAATTTTTCGCCGACCTCGCCGGTCTCCAGCTCGATGATGCCGTTATGCTCGTCCGAGAGCTCCATCTCGCGCTCCGAGCACATCATGCCAAAGCTCTCGATGCCGCGGATCTTGCCGACCTGGATCGTGGTGTCGATGCCGGGCACATAGGTGCCGGGCTTGGCCACCACCACGGTGATGCCCTCGCGCGCATTGGGGGCGCCGCAGATGATCTGGCTCTCGCCCTCATCGGTCATCACGGTGCAGACCCTGAGCTTGTCCGCGTCCGGGTGCTTTTCGGCTTTCAGCACCTTGCCGATGGTAAAGGCCGCCAGACGGTCGGCGGGGTTCTCGACCCCTTCCACTTCCAGTCCGAGATCGGTCAGCGCCTCGGTGATCTCATCGACCGAGGCGGTGGTGTCGAGGTGGTCTTTCAGCCAGGAAAGCGTGAATTTCATCGCAGGGGCGCCCGGGTTGGTTTCCGTGTCGCGTGGCTCTTACCGGATCGCGGCGGAAGGGGAAAGGGGCGCGCGCCCGGGCGGCGGCACGAAAACCCCGGCCCGCGTCGGATTGGGCGGTTTGCCATCGCGGAAAATAGCCTTACTCTCGCCCCGAGACGGCCCCTCGGGGCAAGCGCGGACCGCAGCCGAGGGTTTCAGACCTGATGACCACCAATCCGGATCTCGACAGCCTGCTTGCGCAAAGCCGGCGCCGCACCCGGCTGGGGCTCTGGCGGCGCAACGCGTCGGACTGGCTGCTGTTCCTCGCCGGCGCCGGGCTGATCCTCTGGGGCATCGTCGCGGGCGCGCAGGCAATGCGCTACAACTGGCAATGGTATCGCGTGCCGCGCTATTTCTGGCGCGAGATCGACGGCGAACTGATCTGGGGCCCGCTGATGCGCGGCCTCTTCGTGACGCTGGAGATTACCCTCTGGGGCGCGCTGCTGGCCTTTGCCATCGGGCTCGCCGTGGCGCTTTTGCGGCTGTCGCGCTCTTACGCCGGCCACGCGCTGGCCACCGCCTATCTCGAGATCATCCGCAACACGCCGCTGCTGGTGCAGATGTATCTCTTCTATTTCGTGCTCTCGCCCATCCTCGGGATCGAGCGCTTCTGGACCGGGGTGCTCTGCCTTGCGGTGTTCGAGGCCTCCTTCATCTCCGAGATCCTGCGCAGCGGCATCCTGTCGGTGCCGCGCAGCCAGTGGGAGGCGGCGGCCTCGCTGGGGATGCGCCCCTATGCCACCTATCGCAAGGTGGTGCTGCCGCAAGCGGTGCCGCTGATGCTGCCGCCGCTGACCTCGTCGCTGGTGAACCTGACGAAAAGCTCGGCCATCGTCTCGACCATCGCGGTATTCGACTTGACGAACGAGGGCCGCACCGTCATCGCCGATACCTTCATGACCTTCGAGATCTGGCTGACCGTCGCGGCGATCTATCTCGTGCTGACGATCGGCCTGTCTTCCGTCGCCGCCTGGCTGGAACGCCGGGCGCGCCGTTTCGCAGACCAGAATTGACTCGTTTCAAAGGGGAGCAACCCAGATGAGATTTTTCCGAACCCTCGCCCTGGCCGCCACCACCGCGCTCGCGCTGGGCTCTGGCGCCGTCGCGCAGGACACCCAGTCGGCGCTGTCGCAGGACAGCGTGATCGAGCAGATCAAGCGCGCCGGCGTGCTCAAGGTCGGCATGTCCACCTTCGTGCCCTGGGCGATGCGCAACACCGATGGCGAGCTGATCGGTTTCGAGATCGACGTGGCCACGAAACTGGCCGAGGATATGGGCGTCGAGGTGGAATTCGTGCCCACCGCCTGGGACGGCATCATTCCTGCGCTGATCGCGGGCAAGTTCGACGTGATCATCGGCGGCATGTCGATCACGCCGCAGCGCAACCTGACGGTCAATTTCACCCAGCCTTACGCGCGCAGCTCGCTGGGGGTGATGGCGCATATCGGCGAGAGCGAGGATATCGCCTGGCCCGAGGGCTACAATTCCACCGACGTGACCTTTGCCTGCCGCCGCGGCGGCTCGCCCTGCGAATACCTGAAAGAGACCTTCCCCAAGGCGACCCTGCGCCAGTTCGACGACCAGAACCAGGTGATCCAGGAGGTGCTGAACGGCAACGCCAACGCCATGGTCTCGTCGCAGCCGCTGCCGAGTTTCATCATCTACGACAACCCGGAGGTGGTCTTTGCGCCCACCGACGAGCTGATCAAGGCCTCTTCGGAGGGTTTTGCCCTGCGCAAGGGCGATCCCGACGCGCTGAACTTCTTCAACAACTGGATCCTTGTGCGCACTCAGGACGGCTGGCTGAAGGAGCGTCACGATTACTGGTTCGGCGGCCGCCCCTGGGCGGATCAGGTGCCGGAATAAGGCGATCGGGGCGGCGCCTGTGCCGCCCCACCTTGGCATGTATCCCGATCCCGACCGAAAACGCCGTTTCGGCCTGACCGATCTGATCCTGATCGCGGGCGTGCTGGGCGCGGTGTCCTATCTCTGGCACCGCGTCTCGGACGTGCTCGCCTATAAATGGAGCTGGACCTACCTGCCGCGCGCGCTGTTCCGGCCGGGCGAGAGCGGCTGGTGGGAGCCCAACCTGCTGCTCGAAGGCTTCCTGACGACGATCCGGCTGTCGCTCTGGGCGATGCTGCTGGCGAGCCTGCTCGGTCTGGCGCTGGGGATCATGGCGAGCCGCAAGCGGCTGCTGCCTCGGCTCACCACCACCGCCTATGTCGGGCTGATCCGCAATGTGCCGCCGCTGGTCTTTGTCTTCGTGTTCTATTTCTTCGTCTCGTCTCAGGTCATTCCGGCGCTGGGCGTGGATGTCTGGGCGCGCAATCTGGGCCCCGGCGCCGAGCGGCTGGTCGCGCTTTTCGCCGGGCCGCCCAACCTGCTGGAGAACTTCCTTGCCGGCGTGCTCAGCCTCGCGATGTTCGAGGCGGCCTATATCGCGGTGATCGTGCGCGCCGGCATCGAGGCGGTGCCCGAGACGCAGGTCGAGGCGGCGCGCAGCCTCGGTCTGTCGTCCTGGCAGGCGTTCCGCCTGGTGGTGTTTCCGCAGGCGCTGCGCAAGGTGACGCCGCCGCTGGCCAATCAGTTCATCATGCTGGTCAAGGACAGCTCCATCGTCTCGCTGATCTCGGTGCAGGAGCTGACCTTTGCGGGCACCGAAATCGCCGTCTCCTCGCAGCGCCGGTTCGAGACCTATATCGTCGTCGCGGCGCTGTATTTCATCCTCTGCTACGGGCTCTCGCGCTGGTTCGCCCGGCTGGAGCGGCGGCAGGCGCTTGGTCAGGGCTGAGCTTCTGCCATGTGCTGCGCCGCTGGTGCGGGCGGCTTTGGCGTATTTGGAAAGAGAAGACGCACAAGGGCGCGCCCCTGCATCTTCTTCTCTTTGAAAAATACGCCCGCCGAAGGCGTCCGGCATGGCCGATTTGGCGGCGTTCCGGATGGTGCTCCGGCGGCGCCGTAAGGGTAGGGTGGGCAATTCTGCCCACCGTCCGGCGCCGGGTCAGCGCGGCTCGAAATAATCGAGCGGGATCTTCAGATAGCTGCGGCCATTGTCCTCGGGCGCCGGTTTGCGGCCGCCGCGAATGTTGATCTGAAGCGCCGCCAGCATCAGCTTGGGCAGCGGCAGGGTGGCGTCGCGGGCATCGCGCACCGAGCGGTACTCTGCCTCGGAAGGCGCGTCTTTGAGGTGGATATTCGCCGCCTTGTGCTCGGCCACCGTGGCCACGCATTGCGCCTCGCGCCCCTCGGGCGCGTAGTCATGGCCGACAAAGAGCCGCGTGTCGTCGGGCAGCGCCAGGATGCGCTGGATCGACTCGTAGAGCTCTTTCGACGAGCCGCCGGGGAAATCCGCGCGCGAGGTGCCGCTGTCGGGCATCATGAAGGTGTCATGCACAAAGGCCGCGTCGCCCGCCACATAGGTGATCGAGGCCAGCGTATGGCCCGGCGAGAACATCACCCTGACCGGGATCTCGCCCACCATGAACTCCTCGCCATCGGCAAAGAGCCTGTCCCACTGGCTGCCGTCCTGCGGAAAGTCGCCGGGCAGGTTGTAGATGCCGGTCCAGAGTTTCTGCACGCCAGTCACCTTCTCGCCGATGGCGGTGGGGGCGCCGAGCTGCTCCTTCAGCCAGGGCGCGGCGGAGAAGTGGTCCGCATGCGGGTGGGTGTCGAGGATCCAGACGATCTCGATTCCCGCCTCACGCACATAGTCGAGGATCTGCTGCGCATTGGCGGTGGTGGTGGCGCCGGCCTGCGGGTCGTAATCCCAGACGGGATCGACAATGGCGCCTTTCATGGTGGCGGGGTCGTGGAAGACGTATTGCCAACTGCCGGTGGCTTCGTCCCAGAAGGATTTGACGGTCGGATGGTGGGTCATGGTCTCCTCATCTCTTGTCGGCTCTTGCTGCACCCGCACGGGTGTCTGTTGCAAGAGTAATGTTCGAAAATACGAATGTGTTCCGCATGGGGGTGGGGGCGGCGCAAATGTCGCGCCGCCCGGGTCATTTGCGGCTGGCTTTCATCATCCAGAGCTGCTGCTCGTGCCAGGCCAGACGGTCGGTGAGCAGCCCGGCGGAAGGCTCGTCGCCGGCCTCCTGCGCGGTGGCGATGGCCTCGCGCAGCTCGGCTGCCAGCGCATCGTGTCCGGTGATCAGCGCGTCCACCATGGCGATGGCGGATTGCGCCGGCGCGGCCTCTTCTCCGCCGAGCGTCAGGAATTCGGCAAGACTGCCGGGCGCATAGGCGCCGAGGCTGCGGATGCGTTCGGCGATTTCGTCGAGGCTGTTCCAGAGCTCCTGATACTGCTCTTCGAAAAAGCCGTGCAGCTGGCGGAACTCGGGGCCTTCGACATTCCAGTGATAGCCATGGGTCTGGATATAGAGCCGGAAGGTCCGGGCGAGGATGCGGGTCAGGCTGTCAGTATGGGCGGTTGCGGTCATCGGATCGGTCCTTTCGGGCAGGGGCGGCAGGCGGTGTTTCGGGAAGCCCCGGCGCGCGGGCGGCGCGCCGGGGGGAGCGGTCAGAGCTGGCGGGTGGAGAAATACCAGTCGACCGTGTCGTAGCCTTCGCCGGCGCGGGCCATGGCGGCCTCGGGCGTGGCAGGGGTGGGCACGATGACCGGATCGCCGGGCTTCCAGTTCTCCGGCATCGCGCATTTGTTCTCGTCAGCGGTTTGCAGCGCCACGAGCAGACGATGGATCTCGTCCACCGAACGGCCCGCGTTCATCGGGTAATAGACCATGGCGCGCAGCACGCCTTCGGGGTCGATGATGAAGGTCGCGCGTACCGCCGCCGTATCCGAGGCGCCGGGCTGGATCATGCCGTAGCTCTGCGCCACCTTCATGTTCAGGTCGGCGATGATCGGGAAGTTGATCTCGACCCCGAACTTCTCCTTGATGTTCAGCATCCAGGCGATGTGGCTGTAATGGCTGTCGATCGAGAGGCCGAGCAGCGCGGTGTTCATCGCGGCGAATTCATCCTGCTTCTTGGCGAAGGCGATGAATTCGGTGGTGCAGACCGGGGTGAAATCCGCCGGGTGCGAGAACAGGATCAGCCACTTGCCCTTGTAATCGGCATTGGTCTTGCGGCCGTCGGTGGTGGGTGCGTCGAAGGCCGGGGCAGGCTCGTTGAGGCGCGGCATCTGCGGTTGGGTGTCTTCGGTCATCGGTCTGGTCCTTTTCTTTCAGGGTCTTTCGTGAGGCATCGTCTTGCGATGACCCTGATTTAGAGGGCGCCGATAAATTAATGAAATTGATTGTATCTACATATATGATAGATTTGTTCTATGATGAATCCGCAGATCACCCTGCGCCAGCTCCGCTTCCTGCTGGCGCTCTCCGAAGAGCTGAATTTCTCGCGCGCCGCCGAGATCTGCCATGTCACCCAGCCGACGCTGAGCGCCGGGCTGCGCGAGCTGGAGGAGCGGCTGGGCATACAGTTGGCCGAGCGCACGAAGCGCTCGGTCATCATGACGCCGCTCGGCGCGGAGATCGCCGAGCGGGCGCGCGCGCTGCTGCTGGCGGCGGAGGATATCGAGGTGCTGGCGGCGACGCAGGGCCGGCCCGATCGGGGCGATCTGCGGCTGGGCGCGATCCCCACCATCGGGCCGTTTCTCATCCCAAGGGCGCTGCCGCAGATCCGCGTGGGCTTTCCCGAGCTGCGGCTGTTCCTGCGCGAAGAGATGACGGAATCGCTGGCCGAGGGGCTGCTGGCCGGGCGGCTCGACCTGATCCTCTTTGCGCAGCCCTTCGATATCGAGGGGATCGAGGTGCTGCATCTCTTCGATGACGGCTATCACCTCGCGATGCCGCCGGGCGTGTCGCGTTTTGGCGGAGGGCCGGTGAGCGGGCAGGCGCTGGAGGGCGCGCGTCTGATGCTGCTGGAGCGCGGGCATTGCCTGCAACGGCATGCGCTCAAGGCCTTTCCGGATCGCGATATCGAGCAGGACGAGAGCTTTTCCGCCACCAGCCTCGCGACACTGATTTCCATGGTGAGCGAGGGGCTGGGGATCACGCTGCTGCCGGATCTGGCGATCCATGCGGGGGTGCTGACCGGGCAGGAGATCGACCTGTCGCCGCTGAGCGACGCCTGTCCGCGCAGTGTGGTGCTGGGCTGGCGGCCCGGTAGCCCCCGGGCCGAGGTGTTTCAGGCGATTGGCCGGATGTTGCAGGCGACACAGAGGGCGATGCGGGAGGATTGGCGCATCGGTGGCGCGCCCGGCGGCGCCTAGACGGAAAGGGGGCGAGCCTTGCGGCCCGCCCCCTTCCTTTCTCACAGACACAAGGGACGTCAGTGATTGTTGTAGGCGTGCTTTTCGTGCACCGCCGCGACGATGATTGTCCCGAAGGTGATCGCCACGGCGATCAGCAGGAAGAGCATCATCACGGCAGGCTTGTCGGCGAAGGTGAAATACGCCTCGGCGCCTTCCCAGCTGTCGATCGGAGAGGTGTTCATGGGATCTTTCCTTTCTTACTCTGCCGGGGTGCCGGCGGCCGCGGGGGTGGCGACATTGACCGGAGCCGGTGTGTAGGTTTCGGGATAGGCCGAGACCGGAACCTTGACGATGTCGAGGCCCTTTTCCTGGATGTGATCCGGCACGCGCAGCAGGCCGAAGACCTTCAGGATGTAGGAGGCGACATAGCCCGGCACGAAGCCCAGCACCGCCATGGTCACGGCGCCGACGATCTGGCCCCAGAGGCTGACCGGCGGCATGCCGTCGACATTCGGGTAGCCGGCGGCGAAGATGCCGCAGGACACCACGCCGATCAGGCCGCCGATGCCGTGCACCGGGAAGGCGCCGACGGCGTCGTCGATGCCCATCTTTTCGAGCCAGACGGCAACCATCGGCACGACGAAACCGCCGAAGGTGCCGAGCGCGAAGGCCACCGGCGGGTAGTAGACATCGAGGCCCGAGGCTGCGGCGAAGATGCCGATCAGCGCGCCGGACATCATCCAGAACGGATCGCGGGTCTTGACCCAGGCGCCGATGATGCCGCCGGCCATACCCATCAGCGTGTTGAAGGCAAAGGCCGAGAGCGTGGTGGGCTGGCCGTAGATGTTGATCCACTGCTCGCCCGGCATGTAGATGATGCAGCCGCCGAGGAAGCCGAAGAAGCCGACGATAATCAGCATCAGACCGGTGATGGTGAAGGGCACGTTATGCGCGAAGATCGCGTTGGCGCTGCCGTCCTCATTGAACTTGCCGACGCGCGGCCCGAGGTTCAGCAGAACCCCCAGCGCAAAGAAGCCTGCCACCATATGCACGACGCCGGCGGCGCCCACATCGTGATAGCCGAACTTGACGGTCAGCCAGCCGGTCGGGTGCCAGCCCCAGGCGCCGCCGAGGATCCACACGACCGAGCCAAGCAGAATCGCCAGGATCAGGAAGCCGGCGGTCTGGATGCGCTCGATCACCGCGCCGGAAAAGATCGAGGCGGTGGTGGCGGCAAAGAGCGTGAAGGCGGCCCAGAAGATGCCGGTGGCGTTGTCCGCGAGGTTCGGACCCATCGACAGCTCCCACGGCAGGCCCGAGGCGTCATCGGCGGGCAGCAGGCCGTTGTAGAACGACAGGTAGATATACCAGCCGAAGAAATAGAAGGTCGGCACCATGAAGGCGAAGGCGAGGATGTTCTTGATCCCCGAGGCCAGCACGTTCTTCACGCGGCTGGCGCCCATTTCATAGGCGAGGAAACCTGCGTGGATAGCGATCATCAGCGCGGTACACCACCAGTAGAAGATTTCCGAATTGATCGTGCCCGACATGGCGGTGCTGCTCTCCAAAGCAGCCAACCGCTCAGTCAGGGCGGCGAGTTCCTGTTCCATCGTTCGTAATTCCCCATTGCGGATGTTATGTATGGGAGGTGCGTCCCTCCTGACACTAGGAGTGAATAAAGTTTCCTCAGGGCAAAACGCGGCGATGGGCTGGCAAAGGGGAATCCCTATGTTTGTTCAATCTGCGGCGTGTTTGGCTTGAGCGTGCTTATTTCCTGAGCGGCACGCGAACGGCGGCCGCTAGCTTGATAGAAAATCTACCTGTGAGAATATTTATTTCCTGATGGTAATATATTTTCCGACAGGGCCGGAGGCGCCCGCTTTTTTTTGGGGCAGAGAGGCTTATGCAGAGATTGTAGGGACATCGACGCATTGGTCGAACGGGAGGGACGCGACGCGCTCGGCAAGCAGGTGCGCGAAAAGCACCACACGTTGGGATGCGGATATCTCCACGTCCAGTTGGTCTCGGTCGCTGGCAAGGGGGTTCCCGCCGATCACTGGCACCGCATTGGCGGGAAGTGTGGCGACGATCACCTAGGTGCCGCGTGAGTTCTTCGAGGATGTCGACCGTGGCGGTATCACCATTCGCAAGGACATCGCGCCACATCTCTATTTCCAGAGCGCCGGAGCCGATCCGGTGATGATGGATCGCGCCGGCCGTGGTGTCAGGAAAAAGCGCGTTCGGTACTAGGGGGTTGGCGGCAGCCCTCATTGCCCGGTGCGGGAATGCCGGCCCGATCTCGCGGCCCATTGCGTTTGCCCCACGCTGAACGGCAGCCACCGGACATGGAAAAGCCCGCGGCATCGCGGGCTTTTTTTTGGTTTCGAAGAAGGGGCAGAACCTGACGGCGCTTGTGCCAGTCAGTCGCGCAAAAGTTTCAGCGCTTCCTTCAGGTCGATGGCGCCATCATAGAGCGCCCGGCCCGAGATTGCGCCGTTCAACGACGCGCCGCAATCGCGTAGGGCGCGCAGATCCTTCAGCGAGGACACCCCGCCCGAGGCGATCACCGGAATGGTCACCGCGCGGGCAAGCGCTGCCGTGGCCTCGATATTCGGGCCCTGCATGGCGCCGTCGCGGTTGATATCGGTATAGATGATCGCCGCGACGCCTGCGTCTTCAAAGCTTTTTGCCAGCTCCACCGCGTCCACATCGGTGACCTCGGCCCAGCCCTTGGTGGCGACGCGCCCGTCCTTGGCGTCGATCCCCACGGCGATCTTGCCGGGGAAGGCGTCAGCCGCCTCGCGCACCAGCGCGGGGTTTTCAACCGCCACGGTGCCGAGGATGACCCGCGCGAGGCCCTTCTCCAGCCAGCGCTCGATTGTGGCCATGTCGCGGATGCCGCCGCCGAGCTGGGCGGGGGTGTTGGTGGTCTTCAGGATCGCTTCGACCGCCGCCGCGTTCACCGGCTCGCCGGCGAAGGCGCCGTTGAGATCCACCAGATGCAGCCATTCGCAGCCGGCGGCGACGAATTCCAGCGCCTGCGCGGCGGGATCGTCGTTGAACACGGTGGCTTTGTCCATGTCGCCGCGAAGCAGGCGCACGGCCTTGCCGTCTTTCAGGTCGATGGCGGGGTACAGGATCATGGCGTTTTGCTCGATACAGTCTTTTGTGGATAATTTCATGACGTGCGGGGCGATGCAATCCGACCTTAGGTCATTGCTGGGTTAAAACGGGTATCTGGATACGGTCTCTGATGCACAAATTCGGCAATCTCACAGCCCTGAATTGCGCCATGTATCCTTGGAACATCTCCCGCGCGAGCGGCTTTGTACCGCTTTCGCGCAGACGCCGCCGGTTACGGGCGCCAGCGCAGGAAATTGGCGATCATGCGCAGGCCGGTGGCGGCGCTTTTCTCCGGGTGGAACTGCAAGCCGAGCACCGTGTCGCGCCCGACGATGGCGGTGACGTTGCCGCCATACTCCACATGTGCCAGCCGCTGCGCGGGATCGGACATGCGCATCTGGTAGGAATGCACGAAATAGGCGTGATCGCCGGTCGCGATGCCGTCGAGCACCGGGTGGGGCGTGTCGATCACCAGATCGTTCCAGCCCATATGCGGCACTTTCAGAGCGGCGTCCGAAGGCACGATCCGCTCGACCTCGCCGTCGATCCAGCCGAGCCCGCCGGTTTCCTCGTATTCATGTCCCTTGCGGGCAAGGAGCTGCATGCCGACGCAGATGCCGAGGAAGGGCACGCCGCGCGTCTCCACCGCCTCGACCATGGCCTGAAAGCAGCCCGAGCGCCAAAGCGCCGCGGCACAGGCGGGAAAGGCGCCGTCGCCGGGCAGCACGATGCGGTCGGCATTGGCCACGGTCTCGGGATCGGTGGTCACCACGACCTCGCCGGCGTCGGTTTCCCGCGCCATGCGCTGAAAGGCTTTTTCGGCGGAGTGCAGATTGCCGCTCTCGTAATCGATGATCGCCGTCAGCATCGCCGCGCTCCTGTCTTCAATGTCGTCCGGAAGAGGCGGGCGGCCCGGAAGGCGGCGCCGGCCTCAGAGATTTTCGTATTGCGGCATGCCGAGCACATGGAAGCCACCGTCCACATGCAGGATCTCGCCCGTGGTGCAGGCGCCGGCATCCGAGACCAGATAGACCGCCGTGCCGCCCACCGCGTCGAGCGTCGCGTTGGCGCGCATCGGGGCGTTCTGGTCGGTATGCTTGTAGGTCTTGCGCGCCCCGCCGATGGCGGCGCCGGCCAGCGTCTTCATCGGGCCGGGAGAGATCGCGTTGACGCGGATGCCCTCGGGGCCGAGATCGTTGGCCAGATAGCGCGTCGCCGATTCCAGCGCCGCCTTGGCCACGCCCATGACGTTGTAATTGGGCACGACCCGCTGGCTGCCCTCATAGGTCAGGGTGATCAGCGTGCCGCCGTTCTCAACCATCAGCGGATGCGCCCGGCGGGCGACCTCGATGAAGCTGTAGCACGAGATGTCGAGCGAGTTCTTGAAGTTTGCCCGGCTGGTGTTGAGGATCCGCCCGGTCAGCTCGGACTTGTCGGAAAACGCGATGGCGTGGACCAGAAAGTCGATCGTGGGCCAGCGCGACCCGAGCTCGGCAAAGGCCGTTTCGAGCGAGGCGTCGTCGGTCACATCGACATCGACCATGAAATCGCTGCCCACCGAGGCGGCCAGCGGCTCCAGGCGCTTGCCGAAGGCTTCGCCCTGATAGGTGAAGGCCAGCTCGGCCCCCGCCTCGTGCAGCGCCTTGGCGATGCCCCATGCGATGGAGCGGTCATTCGCCACCCCCATGACCAGCCCGCGCTTGCCCTTCAGAAGCTCCGACATGTTCCTGTTACCCGTTGTTTTTATTGTTGATCAGTCGCGATACCGGCTCAACAGCATGGAGCCGTTGGTGCCGCCGAAACCGAAGGAATTGGTCATCACCGTATCCAGCCCGGCATGCTCGACCAGCGATGTGGCGATCTCTTCGGGCTTCAACGCCGGATCGAGCGTTTCCACGTTGATCGAGGGGATGATGAAGTCGTGATGCAGCGCCAGCAGGCAATAGATCGCCTCCTGCGCGCCGGTGGCGCCCTGGCTGTGGCCGGTCATCGACTTGGTCGAGCTGACCGGGGGCGTGCTGCCGTCGCCAAAGACCCGGCGCACCGCTTCGATCTCGCCCACGTCGCCGACCGGGGTCGAGGTGCCATGCGCATTGATATAGCCGACCTTGCGGTCCTCGGGCAGGGTGGAGAGCGCCAGCCGCATGGCGCGCTCGCCGCCCTCGCCGGAGGGCGCGACCATGTCGTGCCCGTCGGAGGTTGCGGCATAGCCGGTGACCTCGGCATAGATCTTGGCGCCGCGCGCCTTCGCGTGTTCGAGCTCTTCCAGCACCAGGATGCCGCCGCCCGCCGAGATCACGAAGCCGTCGCGCCCGGCATCGAAGGCGCGCGAGGCGGTCTCGGGCGTGTCGTTATACTTGGAGCTCATCGCGCCCATGGCGTCGAACAGGCAGGAGAGCGTCCAGTCGAGCTCTTCGCCGCCGCCGGCGAACATCACGTCCTGCTTGCCCATCATGATCTGCTCGGCGGCATTGCCGATGCAGTGCAGCGAGGTCGAGCAGGCCGAGGTGATGGAATAGTTGATGCCCTTGATCTTGAAGGCGGTCGAGAGGTTCGCCGAGATCGTCGAGCACATCGCCTTGGGCACCGCGAAGGGGCCGACGCGCTTGGTGCCGCCGGTCTTCAGCACGGTCTGATGCGCGGTGAGCAGGGCCGAGGTGGACGGCCCGCCGGAGCCCGCCACCAGCCCGGTGCGCGGATTGACGACGTCGGACTCCTCGAGCCCGCTATCGGCGATGGCCTGTTGCATGGCGATATGGGCATAGGCGGCGCCCGGGCCCATGAAGCGCAGGGTGCGCTTGTCCACATGTTCGGAGACGTCGATATCGACATCCCCGGCGATCTGGCTGCGGAACCCGTGTTCCTGCATCTGCGCATTGGCGCTGATGCCGGATTTGCCCGCCTTCAGTGAGGCGAGCACCTCGTCGGCAGTGTTGCCGATGGACGAGACGATCCCGAGTCCGGTGACGACGACGCGGCGCATGGACATACTCCTGGTTCAGCTTTCGGACAGGGCGACCTTCATGTCCTTGACCTGATAAATGGTTTCCCCATCCGCCTCCACGCGGCCATCGGCCACGCCCATGGTGAGGCGGCGGGTCTGCACGGCCTTGGTGAAATCCACGTAATAGGTCAGCATCTTGCGGTCGGGCCGCACCATGCCGGTGAGCTTCACCTCGCCCACGCCGAGAGCATAGCCGCGCCCCTGCCAGCCGCGCCAGCCCAGATTGAAGCCGGTGAGCTGCCAGAGCCCGTCGAGCCCGAGGCAGCCCGGCATGATCGGATTGCCGGGGAAATGGCAGGAAAAGAACCAAAGGTCGGGCGTGATGTCGAATTCGGCCACCACATGGCCCTTGCCGTTCGGGCCGCCATCGCCGGAAATCTCGGTGATGCGGTCCATCATCAGCATGGGCGGTTCGGGAAGCTGCGCATTGCCGGGGCCGAACAGTTCGCCGCGGGCGCATTTCAACAGGTCTTCCTTGCCGAAGCTGGTGGGGTAGTCGGCCATGAGCGGGAGGCCCTTCGTTCCTTGGGTTTCAGATTGCGCCCCCTCTATCACCGTGAAAGCGCGCCTTGCAAGCCTGCCGACACGCAGGGGCCTGGCACGCGAAACCCGGATTTTCATTTGAATTAGGGGGGTGGCTTCCCCTATATAAGACAGGATCGAACCGCAGACGGAAGCAGTGATGACGTCAGAAGCCGTACAGAGGGGCACCGATTGGCTGGGCCGGGCAGGCCTGCGGCCAACCCGTCAGCGCGTCGCGCTCGCGGCGCTTCTGGTGGGCGACGGCAAGAACCGTCACGTCACCGCCGAAAGTCTTTTCGCCGCCGCGAAGAAGCATGGTGAGAGCGTGTCTCTGGCCACGGTCTACAACACGCTGCGCGCCTTCCGCGATGCCGGGCTGATGCAGGAAGTGATCGTTGACGGCAACCGCAGCTATTTCGACACCAACACCTACGACCACCCGCATTTCTATTGGGAGGACGAAGGGCGTCTGACAGATGCGCCCGCCGATCAGGTGGTGATCGCGCGGCTGCCGGATGTGCCCGAGGATGCCGAGATCGCCGCGGTCGATGTGGTCATCCGCCTGCGCAAACGCCGCTGATCCGCGCCGCAAATTCCTTGTGAGGAATTTGCAAATCTTTTTCCAAAAGATTTGACGTCCCGCCGAAGACCGGAACCGCGCCGGGTGCCGGCTCGTTTCTTCTCCGAAAGGGAGAGACGACATGACGTATAAACTGACACTTCGCAGCATCGAACCCGTCACCCATGACGTATCGCATCTGGTGTTCGATCGCCCCGAAGGCTTCGACTTCACGCCCGGTCAGGCGGTGGACATGGCGCTCGACCGCGACGGGTGGCGCGAGGCGCGCCACCCCTTCACCATGACCTCGCTGCCGCAGGAGGAGACGCTGGATTTCGTCATCAAATCCTATCCGGAAAGCGCCGAGGGTCACGAGGGCATGACCGCGCGCATCGCGCGCATGCAGCCCGGCGACACGATGCTGGTCGAGGATCCCTGGGGTGCCATCGAGGACAAGGGCGACGGCGTGTTCATCGCCGGCGGCGCCGGTGTCACGCCGTTCATCGCCATCCTGCGCGACAAGCTGGCGCGCAAGGGCACGCTGGAGGGCAACACGCTGGTGTTTTCCAACAAGGCCGAGCGCGACATCATCCTGCGCGACACGTTCGAGAAGATGCCGGGCCTCGCGACCCGCTTCGTGGTGACCGAGGAGGAGGGCAGCCCCTTCCACGCCGCGCAGATCGACGCGGCGCTTCTGCAAGAGCATGTGCGCCCCGGGCAAGATACCTGCTATATTTGCGGCCCCGACGCGATGCTCGACGACATGGCAGCAGCGCTGCGCGAGATCGGCCTGGCGGAGGACGCAATCGTTACCGAGGAATTCGACTGACGCGGGTTCAGCCCCTCAGGTCGCGGGTGTAGAAGAGATCGGTCTCCGGCCCCTCGGCGCCAATCACGATGTTCGGCATGCGGCCCTGCCGCAAGAACTTGTGTCGTTCGTAGAAGCGGATGGCGCGGGGGTTCTTTTCGGCCACGCAAAGCTCGAGCTGCCAGATGCCGAGTGCGCGCACATGAACGACAAGAGCCTGCATCAGCGCGTCCGCCGCGCCGTTGCCCTGACAGGCGGGGCGGATGTAGAAACCGCCGATCTCGGCCCGGTGCGCCGCCCGCGCGGAGGTGGGCCGCGTCATGCCGGTCATGCCGGCCAACGCGCCATCCTCGAAAACCCCCAGCCACATCCCTGCCTCGAGCATCTGCGTGATCTGATCGGCGCTCATCGCCCGCACTTCGTCGGCGGTGGCGAGGAAGGCGTCGGGATAGGTCGCGACCGCTTCCAGCCGCAGCGTCTTCCAGGCCTCGGCGTTTTCGGGTTTCAACGCCCTGACCGTCAAAACCATTGTCCGGGCTCCATCAGGCCGAGATCGAGCAACTGCCGCGAATGCCATTCGAAGGGCGCGGAATTGTGCCAGCGAAAGCTCTGGATATCGAATGTACTGCCCGGATTGCGCTTCAGCGCCTTGGCGGTGCGGAACGACACCAGCGCCGCCGTCAGATTGTGATGCCAGGGGCAGGCATAGGTGTTGTATTCCTCGTCGTCGAACGTGTGATCTTCGCGCAGATGCAGCCCGGGCTTGGCGCGAAAGACGGAGATGCGGTCGATCTTGCGACGCGCCGCAGGCACATGCTCTTCATAACGCCAGCGCAACCCGCCGAAGAAATCGAGCTGCCGCTCCTTTGGGTGGTTGTGATTGGCCGGATCGTTGCGCGCCAGCGCGTAATAGCCCGACCGGTCGAGATAGGCCTCGTCGAGCGATACTGCCTGAGGATGGCGGTCGAGATCGCCGGCATAGAGGTCGACCACATAGGTCAGCATGGAGTCGCGCCGTTCCTCGGCGTGAAAGGCCAGCATTTCGCTGATCGAGCGCGTCTCGCAGAACGGATAGAACAGATATTCCGCGTTGTAGCAGTAGAACATCCAAAGGCCGGGGCCCGCCTCGCTCACGGCGGAGACGGCGCGCGGCACTGCCTGCTCGGCAGTGAGATCGTAGTCGATGCGGTGGACACGCTCGCGCAGCGCGGGCGCCATGCGAAACTGTGGCGGCATGAAGGCCAGAACGGGTTTGAACCCGGACTGCATGTGATGCCGCAGGGTGGTGTCGATCTCGGTCTCGTCCTCGCAGAACACCATCGCCACAGGGCCGGGCGCCAGCGCCGCCTTTGCCTCTTTCAGGAACGCGTCCAGCCCGGAATACTGCATTGCCCGCCTCTTTCGGAAACAGGCTTAGAGTCCGTGAAAACCTCTCTTATTGCAAGCGGATGTGGTTTGCCCGTGCGACGATCAAGCCGACAGGACCAGCCTCTGCCCAACACTTGCGGCGCAGGCGTTTCTGCGACACCCTTTTCATGACGCCGGTTTTGCGCTATCCGCCCGCCCTTGAACCGCGCGACCGGGAGTCCCCCATGACCCAGCCGAAAAAGCTCTTCATCAAGACCTATGGCTGTCAGATGAACGTCTATGACAGCGAGCGCATGGCCGAGGCCATGGGCGGGCAGGGCTATGTCCAGACCGACCGGCCCGAAGACGCGGACATGATCCTGCTCAACACCTGCCATATCCGCGAGAAGGCCGCCGAAAAGGTCTATTCCGAGCTGGGTCGCTACAAGGGGCTGAAGAGCGACCGGCCCGATCTCAAGATCGGCGTCGCGGGCTGCGTCGCGCAGGCCGAGGGCGAGGAGATCATGCGCCGTCAGCCGCTGGTCGATCTGGTGGTCGGCCCGCAGAGCTATCACCGGCTGCCCGATCTGATGGCCCGCACGAGCAATGGCGCCAAGGCGCTCGACACGGATTTCCCCGAGGAAGACAAGTTCGAGCACCTGAAATCCCGCCCCAAAGCGAAGCGCGGCCCGACCGCGTTTTTGACCGTGCAGGAAGGCTGCGACAAGTTCTGCGCCTTCTGCGTGGTGCCCTATACGCGCGGAGCGGAGGTCTCGCGCCCGGCGGATCGCGTGTTGGACGAGGCCCGCGATCTGGTCGAGCGCGGGGTGCGCGAGATCACCCTGCTTGGGCAGAACGTCAACGGCTATCACGGTCACGAAAAGGGGCTCGCCGGGCTGATCCGCGAACTCGCCAAGATCGACGGGCTGGCGCGCATCCGCTTCACCACATCGCACCCGAACGACATGGATGACGACCTGATCGCCGCCCATGGCGATTGCGACAAGCTCATGCCCTATCTGCATCTGCCGGTGCAGGCGGGCTCCGATAAGATCCTCAAGCGGATGAATCGCCAGCACACCGCCGAGCAGTATCTGCGACTGATCGAGCGGCTGCGCGCGGCGCGCCCCGACCTGCACATGTCGGGCGATTTCATCGTCGGCTTCCCGGAGGAAACCGAGGAGGATTTCCAGGGCACTTTGGATCTGATCGCGGCGGTGGAATACGGCTCGGCGTTTTCGTTCAAATATTCCGAACGTCCCGGCACCCCTGCCGCCGAGCGTCCGCAGGTGCCCGAGGCGGAAAAGGACGACCGTCTACAGCGGCTTCAGGCGCTGCTCACCCGTCAGCAGCGGGCTTTGCAGGACGCCATGGTAGGCCGCGAGCTGGGTGTGCTCTTTGAGAAACCAGGGCGGATGCCTGGCCAGATGGTGGGGAAATCCGACTATCTGCACGCGGTGCATGTGGCGGCCGAGGGGCTCGTGCCGGGCGATCTGCGCCGTGTGCGCATCGTCGAGAGCGGGCCCAATTCGCTCAAAGGTGTGCTGGCCTGAGCGCCTGCGCCCGGATGAAGGCGCGAAAAAATTCCCGTAATTCCCGTTGTTTGCGCAAAATGCCCGGACAATCGTGGCAGTTGGGGTGGTTTGTCCCGCGATTAACCACAATATCTGGTGGTTTTCGCTTCACAGACCGGATTTGTCTGTTAATGTCTTGGATTATAGTAACTTTGCACCGAATGTCCGATTCCGGCTCCGGGGCATCTGGGGGAAACACCAAGTAAAAGGGACAGAGGCTGTGGCAAATCGCATTTCCAAAGCCATGCGGGGCGTGTTTGGCGCTGTGGCGCTGGCCAGTCTCGCTGCCACCGGGGCCGTTGGCCCTGTTGCTGCCGGCAGCGACGGCGGGATCGCACCGTTTATTTCGACACAGAACACCCGCACTATCAAGGGCGAGCGCTATATTCCGGGGATCTCGATCTCCCCCGACGGCTGCGAGATCTGGGTGATGGACGATGGCGTCGAAGGTTACGCCGTGTCCCGCATGACACCGGACGGCCGTCCGGTCTGCCGTGACATCAATGTCTGCGGCACGCTCAACACCGACCAGTATTTCGCCACCGACAAATACAATATCTGGCCCAAGAGCCGTGGCCGGCTTGAGGAGTTCTTCCGCAACGCCTCGGCCTTCGGTTTCATCATCGTCGGCCACACCGATGCGCGCGCCAGCGACGAATACAACCGGCGCCTGAGCTACAACCGCGCCAACGCGGTGGCCTCGGTCGCGCAATCGGTCGGCGCCCGGATCATCGACGTGCGCGGCTATGGCGAATCCTACCCGGTCGCCACCAACCGCACCGTCGAGGGTATGGCCAAGAACCGCCGCGTCGAAATCCTGTGTGTGCGCTGAGGAGACGGACATGAAACTCGTGAAACTCGCCTTCGTTCTCGGCGCCGCTTCGATGCTCTCGGCCTGTGCCGGCGACATGCCCATCGGCCCCGACAAGAGCAAGGACGTCAACCTGATCGACCGTGACGATCTCAGCCAGATTCGCTGGGGCGTCTGGGTCGATCCGGATGGCTGCGACAACTGGATCGCCGACGATGGCGTCGAGGGCTACCTCGCCCGCCGCTACGACCGCTACGGCAAGCCGATCTGCTCCGGCGTGGCGCCGCCGACGGTGGCCACCGGCGATTTCAAGCAGGGCTCGACCTCGGTCATCGGCGACCCGCTCTGAGTCTGGTCGTGGCGACCTATCGAATCCCGGCCGCGCGGTTGCCCACCGCGCGGTCGTTTTGCGTTTACAAGGGCGGTTGCCGCACGGCGGGGGCTTGCCCAAAGCCGCGCCGCTTGGCACCATGAACACGACCCCAAGCGCAGGAGACATGCGTGAACACAGGCACCCTCACAGAAGCCATCCTTGAATTCCCCGACAACCGGCTGCTGATCGATCTCTGCGGTGAGTTCGACCGCAACCTGACCGATATCGAGACCCGCACCGGCGTGCAGATCCTGCGCCGCGGCAATCAGTTGGCGATTCACGGTCCGGAAGAGGCGCAGGCAGCGGCGCGCGACGTGCTGTCGGCGCTCTATCAGCGGCTCGAACAGGGGCGCAGCGTGGGACGCGCCGATATCGACCGCGAGTTCCGACTCGCCCCGGAGGAGGAAACCGCCGAGTCGCAGCTCGAGATGTTCGAGGGCGGCAAGGTCGAGATCAAGACCCGCAAGAAGCTCATCGAGCCGCGCACCGACGCGCAAAAGGCCTATGTGCGCTCGCTCTACCAGCACGAGATGTGTTTCGGCATCGGCCCGGCTGGCACTGGCAAGACCTATCTCGCCGTCGCGGTGGGTGTGAACATGCTGATCACCGGCGCGGTGGACAAGATCATCCTCTGCCGCCCCGCCGTCGAGGCGGGCGAGCGGCTGGGCTTCCTGCCCGGCACGCAGGAGGAAAAGGTCGATCCCTATATGCAGCCGCTCTACGACGCGCTGAACGATTTCCTGCCGGGCAAGCAGCTTGCCAAGATGCGCGAGGAAAAGACTGTCGAGATCGCGCCGCTGGCCTTCATGCGGGGGCGCACCCTGTCGAACGCCTTCGTGGTGCTGGACGAGGCGCAGAACGCCACCACCATGCAGATGAAGATGTTCCTCACCCGTCTCGGCGAGGGCTCGCGCATGGTGATCACCGGCGACCGCACCCAGGTCGACCTGCCGCGCGGCGTGCCTTCGGGGCTTCAGGATGCCGAGCGGCTGCTCAAGAACATCGAGAAGATCGGCTTCAATTACTTCACCGGCAAGGACGTGGTGCGCCACCCGCTTGTCGCCGCCATCATCGACGCCTATGAGCAGGACATCGCGACCGGCGCCTGACCCACGCCGTTTCCATTGGCCGAAAAAATATCCCGGGGGTGAGGCACGCATGTGCCGAAGGGGGCAGCGCCCCGGCCCTGCGCTGCGGAGATCCCATGCTCACCGATGTCATTCTCGAAGACGACCGCTGGCAGCAGGCGGCGCTGGAGACGCTGGCCGAGACCGCCGCGCGCGTGACACTCTCCCATCTAAGTCTCGACCCCGACGGTTTCGAAATCGCGGTACTGGCCTGCGACGATACCCGCATCGCCGAGCTCAACGCCGAATTCCGTGAAAAGCCCACGCCCACCAATGTACTCTCCTGGCCCTCGGAGGAGCGCAGCCCCGAGGAGCCGCCGCAGGGCGGCGAGGAGGGGATGCCCGAAGAGCTGGGCGATATCGCCATCGCCTGGGAAACCTGCCAGCGCGAGGCCGCCGAACAGGGTAAGCCCGCCGCCGATCACATCACCCATCTGATCGTTCACGCAACGTTGCACCTCCTGGGCTATGATCATATCCGTGACGCGGATGCCACGGTGATGGAGACTCTGGAGGTCGAGATACTTGGCAAACTGGGGGTGGCGAACCCATATTCATGACAGAAGGGGCGTTAGCCCCGCCAACGGATAGGAAAAATGGGCGACAGTGACGGCTCGTCTACGGCAGCGCAAAGCGCGCGGACGATGGCGGATTCAGCGGACGGCGAAGGGCTTTTTCGTCGTATTTTTAACGGCTTCAGAGTGGCACCGGCGGAACCCGCCCAGGTGAACGGCACGTCCATGACAACGCCCCAGCCCACAACCACGCCAAGCATGATGAACCTGCGCCGGATGCGGGTCGAGGATGTGGCGATTCCCAAGGCGGATATCGTCGCGGTGCCCGACACCATCACCAAGGCCGAGCTGGTGCAGGTCTTTCGCGACAGCGGCATGACCCGGCTGCCGGTCTACTCCGGCACGCTCGACACGCCGGTGGGCATGGCCCACCTCAAGGATTTCGCCCTCAAACACGGGTTCAACGGCTCCGGCCAGCGCTTCGATCTGAAAAAGATGCTGCGCCCGCTGGTCTTCGTGCCGCCCTCCATGCCGATCGGCGTGCTGCTCACCAAGATGCAGACCGAACGCCGGCACATGGCGCTGGTGATCGACGAATATGGCGGGGTCGACGGGCTGGTGACCATCGAGGATCTCATCGAACAGGTGATCGGTGAGATCGAGGACGAGCACGATATCGACGAGGGCCGGAACTTCTCGCGCGAGAAGGCCGGCAGCTGGCTGGCGCTGGCCAAAACCCCGCTCGAGGAGTTCGAGGCTGCGACCGGGTTGGCGCTGACCGAGGAAGACGAGATCGACGAGGAAGAGATCGACACGCTGGGCGGGCTGGTCTTCATGCTCGCGGGCCATGTGCCGGCACGCGGCGAGGTGATCCCGCACCCGGCTGGTATCGATTTCGAAGTGGTCGATGCCGATCCGCGCCGTATCAAGCGGTTGCGGGTGCGACCGCATACGGAGGCCACCGGTGCGCCTGTCGCGAAACCCGCGCCGGCCAGGGTCGACTCGGCCCCGTCGACCGAAACGGTCTCCGCTGATTCCGCCCCCGCCGAGCCGGCATCCGGGACGCAGCGTGCCTGACATGTCTCTGGGCCGGCGTCTGGACCGGCTGCCGCGCTGGGCTCGCCTGCCGGGCGCCATCGGCGCCGGCGCCGTCATGGGGCTGGGGCAGGCGCCCTGGGATCTGACCTGGCTGGCGCTGGCCGGGCTCCTTTCCGCTGTCGCACTCTTTTCCGCCACGCGCCGTCCGCTCGACGCGGTCGGCGTAGGCTGGGGTGTCGGTCTCGGCTATTTCGGGCTGGTGCTGGGCTGGGTGTTGGAGCCGTTCCAGGTCGATGCCGCCGCCACCGGCTGGATGGCGCCCTTTGCCCTGTTCTTCCTTGCCGCCGGGCTGGCCTTGTTCTGGGCGCTGGCCTTCTGGGGCGCGGCCTATGCGCCGCCGCGCCGCCGGCTCTTTGCGCTGGCGGTATGCTGGGCGGCGGCAGAGCTGGCGCGGGCCTATGTCTTCACCGGCTTCGCCTGGGCGATGGTCGGCTCGCTCTGGGCCCCGGTGCCGGCGATCCAGTGGAGCGCGGTGCTCGGGCCGCACGGGCTCACCTTCGTCACCCTCGGCCTCGCGGCGCTGGCCGTAGCGGCGCTGCGCGGCGGGCGCCGGGCCTGGCGTAAGGGGCTCGCGGCGCTGCTGCTCTTTGTCGCGCTCCTCGGCGGTGGCGCCGCTCTGGTGCCGCCGCTTCAGGATCTCGCCGGCCGGCCCGTGGTGCGGCTGGTGCAACCCAACGCGCCGCAGCAGCAGAAATGGGATCGCGCCTATATCCCGGTGTTCTTCGACCGGCAGGTGGATTTCACCGCCGCGCCCTCGCATGACGGGCTGTCGCGCCCGGCGCTGACGGTCTGGCCGGAAACCTCGCTGCCGATGCTGCTCGACCATGCCGACGAGGCGCTGGGCATCGTCACCGATGCGGCCTTTCCCGGCGAGGTCGTGCTGGGTATCCAGCGCGAAGAGGGCGGTGCCTGGTACAATTCGCTGGTGCTGGCGGGGCAGGGGCCGCAGGTGATGCAGGTCTATGACAAGCACCATCTGGTGCCCTTCGGCGAATACATGCCCGCCGCCGGATTCTTCCAGCGCTGGAACATCGCCGGGCTGGCGCAGCGCGCGGCGGGGGGCTACGCCTCCGGGCCGGGGCCGCGCCTGCTGGATCTCGGGCCGGAGCTGGGCCATGCGCTGCCGCTCATCTGCTACGAGGCGGTGTTTCCGCAGGATCTGCGCGCGCCGGGCCGCCCCGATCTGCTGCTTCAGATCACCAACGACGCCTGGTTCGGCACCTTCTCCGGCCCCTATCAGCATCTGGCGCAGGCCCGCATCCGTGCCATCGAGCAAGGGCTGCCGATGCTGCGCGCCGCCAATACCGGGGTCTCGGCAGTGATCGACGGGGCGGGGCGCGTGCTGCAATCGCTGCCGCTGGGCGAGGCGGGCTATCTCGACGCGCGCCTGCCGCCGCCGCTGCGCGTGACGCCCTACAGCCGCATGGGCGATCTGCCGGCGCTGGGGCTGCTCTTTGTGCTTGCGATTACGGCATTCCTGCGGCGCGGGCGGAATTCGATTGACGGCCCTGCCGCAACCACGTAGCCATGTCGCGTTACATCCCCGTCACAACGGCTTCCTGGCGTGACGGTCGGTACTCAATGGAGCGCTCATGTCCCGACAAAACTATACTTTCACTTCGGAATCCGTGTCCGAAGGTCACCCTGACAAGGTCTGCGACCGCATTTCCGATGCGGTTCTCGACGCCCTTCTGGCGGAGGATCCGCTAGCGCGCGTCGCCTGCGAGACCTTTGCCACCACCGACCGCGTGGTCATCGGTGGCGAAATCGGGCTGACCGATCAGGAGAAACTCGCCGAATATATGGAGGCGATCCCGGATATCGTCCGCGCCTGCATCAAGGATATCGGGTATGAGCAGGACAAGTTCCATCATGCCACCTGCGAGATCACCAACCTGCTGCACGAGCAGTCGGCGCATATCGCCCAAGGGGTGACCGGCGGCGGCAACCGTGACGAGGGGGCCGGCGATCAGGGCATCATGTTCGGCTATGCCACCAACGAGACGCCGCAGATGATGCCGGCGCCGATCCTGTTCTCCCACGCGGTGCTGAAGCGTCTGGCCGAGGCGCGCAAATCCGGCGAGCAGCCGGTGCTGGGCCCGGATGCGAAATCGCAGTTCTCGGTGCGTTACGAGGGCGGCAAGCCGGTCGGCGTGACCTCGGTGGTGCTGTCGCACCAGCATCTCGATCCAGCGCTGACCTCGGAAGACGTGCGCGACATCGTCGAGCCCTATATCCGCGAGGTTCTGCCCGAGGGCTGGCTGACCGCCGAGACCGAATGGTGGGTGAATCCCACCGGTGCCTTCGTGATCGGCGGGCCCGACGGCGATGCCGGTCTCACGGGGCGCAAGATCATCGTCGACACCTATGGCGGCGCGGCGCCGCATGGTGGCGGGGCGTTCTCGGGCAAGGACCCGACCAAGGTCGACCGGTCGGCGGCCTATGCGTCGCGTTATCTGGCCAAGAACGTGGTCGCGGCGGGCATGGCCGAGCGCTGCACGGTGCAGCTTTCCTATGCCATCGGCGTGGCCAAGCCGCTGTCGATCTATGTCGATACCCACGGCACGGGCGAGCTCGACGAGGCGCTGATCGAGACGGCGATCCCGAAGGTGATGGATCTCACCCCGCGCGGCATCCGCACGCATCTCGATCTCAACAAGCCGATCTATGAGCGCACCGCGGCCTATGGTCATTTCGGGCGCGAGCCCGATGCGGATGGCGGCTTCTCCTGGGAGCGGACCGATCTTGCCGAGGCGCTGAAGAAAGAAGTCTGAGGCGGGTATGATCGCCGAAAGAAAAAAGGGCGCCCGGGTGGGCGCCCTTTTTTGTTGAGAGGCGGGGGATATTTTGCGGAGCGGTGGGCAGATTGCCCACCCTACCTGTGTGAGCCGCGCCCGGGGAACTACGCAATCGTAGGGTGGGCAATCTGCCCACCGCTCCGCGCCAAGCCCTTAAACCAGTCGCGACACGTCCTTGGCGGCGCGCACGAAATCCTTGAACAGCGGATGCGGATCGAAGGGTTTCGACTTCAGCTCCGGGTGGAACTGCACCCCGATGAACCACGGATGATCGGGCCATTCCACGATCTCCGGCAGGCGCCCGTCCGGCGACATGCCCGAGAAACACAGCCCGCTCGTCTCCAGCGCCTCGCGGTACTTGATATCGACCTCGTAGCGGTGGCGGTGGCGCTCGTCGATGGCATTGCTGCCATAGACTTCGGCCACCTTGGAGCCGTCCTTAAGCACTGCGTCATAGGCGCCGAGCCGCATGGTGCCGCCCTTGTCGTCGGCCACCGAGCGGTTGACCTTCTGGTTGCCCTGCACCCATTCCTTGAGGTGATAGACCACCGGCTCGAACCGCTTTTCGCCCTTCTCGTGGTCGAACTCCTCGGAGCCCGCCTTCTTGACGCCGGCGACGTTGCGCGCCGCCTCGATCACCGCCATCTGCATGCCGAGGCAGATGCCGAGATAGGGCACCTTGTGCTCGCGGGCGAATTGCGCCGCCTTGATCTTGCCCTCGGTGCCGCGCTCGCCGAAACCGCCGGGCACCAGGATCGCGTCGTAATTTTCCAGATAGGGCGCCGGATCCTCTCGCTCGAAGAGCTCGGCATCGACCCAGTTCACATTGACCTTGACCCGGTTGGCCAGCCCGCCATGGGTCAGAGCCTCGGCGATGGATTTATAGGCGTCTTCGAGCTGCGTGTATTTGCCGACGATGGCGACATTCACGTCCCCCTCGGGGTTGTGGATGCGCTCGCTCACATCCTCCCATTTCTCCAGATTGGGGCGCGGCGCCGGGGTGATCTGGAACGCGTCCAGCACCGCCTGGTCGAGCCCCTCGCGGTGATAGGCCAGCGGCGCGTCGTAGATCGACGGCAGATCCTGCGCTGCGATCACCGCGTCGGGGCGCACATTGCAGAACAGCGCCAGCTTTTCGCGCTCCTTCTGCGGAATCGGCCCTTCGGAGCGGCAGACGAGGATATCGGGCGCCAGACCGATGGAGCGCAGCTCCTTGACCGAGTGCTGCGTCGGCTTGGTCTTCAGCTCGCCCGAGGCCTTGATCCAGGGCAGCAGCGTCAGGTGCATGAAAACGCACTGGCCGCGCGGCTTGTCCTGTGAGAATTGCCGGATCGCCTCGAAGAAGGGCAGGCCTTCGATATCGCCCACCGTGCCGCCGATCTCGCACAGCATGAAATCGACTTCGTCCTCGCCGATGTCGATCCAGTCCTTGATCTCGTTGGTGACGTGCGGGATCACCTGAATGGTCTTGCCGAGGTAGTCGCCGCGGCGCTCCTTCTCCAGCACATTGGTATAGATCCGGCCCGAAGAGATGGAATCGGTCTTGCGCGCCGAGACGCCCGTAAAGCGTTCGTAATGGCCGAGATCGAGATCGGTTTCGGCGCCGTCATCGGTGACAAAGACCTCGCCATGCTCGAAGGGCGACATCGTGCCGGGATCGACATTCAGATAAGGATCGAGTTTTCTCAGCCGGACGGAAAAGCCCCGCGCCTGCAAAAGTGCCCCGAGCGCGGCCGATGCCAGCCCCTTGCCGAGCGACGAAACAACGCCGCCAGTAATGAAGATGAAACGTGCCATTGGCCGCGTAACCCCGTGATATTGCCTGTATTTTTATGATGAATCCGCATGCGCAAAACGCGTCATCACGGGATTTGACGTATAGGGGATTCGGGAAGGGATGTCTAGCGCACCTCAAGATGCTGTTGCGCTTGCTTACGCCCGGGCAATCTGTTGTGGGGATGGCCTCTGTGATCTCGGGGTCCGGCAGGCGCCGGCGCCCGTCTTGGTCTCGTCCGGGCAGTCGCGCTCTCGTCCGACGCGCATCGCCTAGGCGGTCACGCGCAGCGAGGGCTTGTTGTTGGGGAGCCGGTAAAGCCAGTCCACACCGATCCTGTCGGCGCACCATTTTAGGGCCAGCGATACAGCGATCCCGACCGTAGAGAGCGCAAGGACAAGGCATAGCGAGGTTGCCAGACCGATATCATCGCCCCGGATCCCGACGCTGGCCGCAAGGACACGCATCACCAGGCTGTGCGCGAGGTAGATGGAAAGTGTGTTTCTGCCTAGATAGGTCCAGAAGCGACGTAGAGGCGAGATCTTGGCGATGATCGCTGATGCGAAGTAGCCGAACCCGATTCCGAAAAACGGAAGCACCGTTTGCAGGATCTTGCCCGTCGCTCCCGAAGGGTCCGACTTCAGATGGGCAGCTGTCAGGCCTGCGAAGATGACGGTGGAGACTGGACCGATCCACCGGTTGTTTCCCATCCATCCGAAGATGGTTTCCCCATAGGCGGCGGCTATGAAGAAGAAGATGAAATATTTCAGAATGTTGTCGTGCACATAGCTGTCGAACGCGATGTAACCGACCGAGACGCTTGTATAAAGCGCAAGCGCGATCATCGCTGCCAGCGGGCGGATCCGCATCGAAAGTTTCGCGAGCGGGAAGTAGATTGCCAGCGCGAGCAGGAACCACAGCGTCGATGTGGGATTGATGACAATGCCCTGGAGCAGAAAATCGAAGATGTTTGCGCTTTTGTCGAAGAACGTGACGTCGAAAAGAAAAGCAATCAAAAGCCAGATCAGCACGAGATAGAGGAAGGTGGCTGTTTTCGCCTTCAAGAGTTTTGGCCACGGGCGCCGGAGCGCGCTCCTCGCGAGGTATCCTGAGACCAGAAAGAAAACGGGCATGCGCATCGGGGATATGGCATTGTTGATTTGCCATAGCTTGGAAGACAGGTCGAAATAGCTTTCGGCGGCGATACTTGCATGGAAGAAGACGACAAAGAAGATCGAACCGCCTTTTACGACGTCGATCCACGTAAGTCTTTGAGGTTTCGAATCGTCCGAAATTTCTTGTGACATCGTAAACTCCTCACTTGTGAAGCGGCTGCACCTCTCTTTCGCGCGCAGGCCGGTCTTCTGGGCCGGCCGGAAGTCTTGTGCTCATGCATCGTCGCATTTGACTTCTGTCTTTTCGTGACGTGCCGGATGTCGTGACGAAAGGCGAGTCAATCGCAGCCGCGCGATCCCGCGAACCGCGCGCTGCTTTAAATTTGTTCAGTGGGTGACCGACGCGTCACTCAACTGTGCGCTCGGACGGGCTTCAGCGGAAAAACCCTGTCATAAGGCGTCGAGCCGATGGGATGCTCCGACCTTCCAGGATGAGGGGGCTTCGGGAGCACGCGCCCGACCGGATGGCAACGGCCGGGCGTAAACGGCCTGCCCACTCCGTTGAGCGAGTGCCTTATCGCAGTCCCTTCATGCCGATCAGTCGGCGCGCGGAACCAGAGGTGCGTCGGGCGCTGTGTCGCTATCTTGCATCGAGGGCGGTGGCAGCAGCGCATCGGTGTCGATCCCGTCTGTGCCGGTGCTGCCCGCATCGCCTTCCGCCGCCGGAGCGTCGCCACTCAGCCGGTCCATGACGGACACGCCAGAAGCATCCTGCGCGGCCAGGACCGTCAGGGTCAGCGAGGTCGCGATAAAGGCAATGGCCAAACCCCAGGTCACCTTGCCGAGCGCCGTCGCGGCCGCGCGCTGGCTCATTGCGCCACCGCCGCCACCCATGCCGAGCCCGCCGCCTTCGGAGCGCTGAAGCAGCACCGCGCCGATCAGCGCGAGCGCGAGAAGAAGATGGACGATGAGAATGACGTTCTGCATGGAGGGTCCCGGATCCTGCGGTCTTGGCGCGCTATGTAGGGGAAGCGGGGCAGACGCGCAACCCGCCACGGAGAGGCGTCGCGGCAGAGCGCCGAGATGCCCCGGGTGAAAGCGTTGTGCGCTCGCGCAGGGGTTGTGACCTGACTTGATCAAAATAACGAAAGTGGTGGCTTGCCGGGTTACGGGCCTGGGGCTAGGCTTTTGTTATGAGTCAGGACAAACCTCTTCTGGGCATCCTTTTGATGCTCGGCTTTTGCGTTGTTGCGCCGATGGCGGATGCGATTGCGAAACTGTTATCGACTGTGGTGCCGCTGGCCGAGCTGGTGCTCATCCGGTTCGGTATTCAGGCGCTGATACTGGCGCCGCTGATGCTCGCGACGGGACGCAGTTTCCGATTGCGGCGCAAGGTGTTCTGGATCGCCTTTTTCCGCACGTTGCTGCACATTCTCGGCATCGGCATGATGGTGACGGCGCTGCGTTTTCTGCCGCTGGCCGACGCGGTGGCGATTGCCTTCATCATGCCCTTCCTGATGTTGATCCTCGGTCATTACGTGCTGGGCGAAGAGGTCGGCTGGCGCCGGCTCGCCGCCTGCGCTGTGGGCTTTATCGGGACGCTGATGGTGGTGCAGCCGGCGTTTCGCGATGTCGGCTGGCCGGCACTGCTGCCGCTCGGGGTTGCGGTGAACTTTTCCGTCTTCATGCTGACCACGCGGCAGATCTCGCGCGAGGTGGATGCGATCTCCTTGCAGGGCGTTTCGGGGATCATGGCGGTTCTGGTCATCGGCGCGCTGATGCTGGTGCTGCCGGAAGACACCGTGCCGGAGCTGGCCTGGGAGAGTGTCGAGGGCGGCGTCTGGGGGCAGCTGCTGGCCATCGGGCTGTTGGGCACGCTGGGCCATCTGCTGATGACCTGGTCGCTGCGCTACGCCCCCGGGGCGACCCTGGCGCCGATGCAGTATCTCGAGATTCCCTTTGCCACGATCATCGGCTTTCTGGTCTTCGGCGAGTTCCCGAACCCGCTGGCCAGCGCCGGGATCTGCGTCACCATCGGTGCCGGGCTTTATATCTTCATTCGGGAGCGGGCCATGCATCGGGCGCAGAAAGCAGCCCCCGCGCCAGCGCCGGCAGTGCCGCCACTGGCAGAATGATCAGCATCAGCGGCGTATCGAAGCGCAGCGTCACCCGTGCGGCGCTCGCCTCGTTCGAGGTACCGGTGCGCAGATGCGGCGCGAAGTCGAGCCCCGCCAGCGGCCAGCGCAGCCCCTCGCTTTCGCCACGCACCGGCCCCATCGGGTAAAGCGACACCCGGTTGCCCGGAGCAAGGTCCAGCTCCAGCTGCGGTGGCACCAGCGCCACCGCGTCGGAGGCATCGGCGAGGATACAGCGGCGGTCGGCGCGGCGTGTGAGCACGCTCAGCGAGGCGAGTTGATGGTCGATGCGCGGCCCGAGAAACCCGGTGCCATAGATCAGCGGTGCCGAGATATTGCGCAGGCATTTGTCGAAATCGGTGCTATCCTGCTCCGATATGTGGTGGATCCGCGCTGCGGGGATCTGCGCCCGGGTGTTTTCGGAGAGCGAGTCGAGATCGCCGATCACCGCATCCGGCATGACGCCGGCGCTCAGCAGCGCAGCCGCCCCGCCATCGGCCGCGATGCGCGTCGTGCATTGCGGCAGCAGAGATTGCAGCAGGTCGGGACTGTGATCGCCGCCTCCGGCCAGCAAGACCGGGCCGGGGCTGTGAAGAGTTGCGTGATTCATGTCAATTTAATGGCGATTTGGGAAACCGACCACAATGCGGTCACGAAATGATACGGTGAATACCTAAGATTCGGTCAGCTTTGGTCTTGGTGATCGTGGTAAACACACTGTTGCAAAACGATTGAAAGTGAGCAGCACATGGTGAGTTCGAGCAAGATTCTGACGGTCTCCTACGGCACCTTTTCCTGCACGGCGGAAGGGTTCGAGGATCCATTGGGTGTGGTCAAGGAGACCACGCATTTCTTCCGTGGTGTGATCCGCGAGGACCGGTTCTTCGGTGCCGAACCGCCGCAGTTCGACCCTGACATGGCTGCGGAGCTTCTGCAATCGCAACTGAAATCCGAGATGGGCGAGGGCTCGCTGACCCTACGCAGCCCGTTCAGCAGCGGTGGCGCGGCCTCTGCCGGCGCGCTGAGCGCGGCACTGGCCGCTGGCCCGTCGGCACTGCGACCCGCTGCGGCCGCCCCTGCCATGGATGAGCCAGAGGTTCCGGTGGCCGAAGCGCCTGTCGCTGCTGCGGCCGATCTCGCCGAAGAGAGTGTTGCAGCCGATACCGGCCCGGCGCTCGAAGACAGCATCAGCGCGGTGCTTGCCGACGCGGAGCAGGTACAAGAGGCGGCGGAGCCCGCCGAGGACGACAGCGTCGAAGAGGTTGCCGAGGCCGAGCCGGCGTATCAGACTTCGCAGCCTGCCGCCGATGAGCTGTCCCAGGCAGAGGGCTTCGAGGCAGAGGGTGAGGACAGTCTCGAGGCCGAGGCTGAATTCTTCGAAGCCGGTCCGGCAGAGCGGGAGCGCGCCGAAGCACCCGCGCCGCTGAACGATCCCGAAAGCGTCGCCGCCAAGCTGCGCCGCATCCGTGCCGTAGTTGCAGGAGGCGCCCCCGAGGCGCAGACCGCCGATGCCGTCACGCTCGACGATGCCGAGGAAGAGGCCGACGCGCCGGCGGTGTCGGCGATGCTGGGTGCGCTGACCGCAGAAGATGCAGAGCCTCGGGCGACCGCCGATGCGGATCGCGACAATCTTTTCACCGACACGCTCGCCGGTCTCGATTTCGATGAGACCTATGACGAAGACGAGGACGCCGACGAGCCGCTTTCCAAGGATGCAGTGCGGGTCGCCGCCGCAGCGGTGGCGCAGAACGAGCCGGAAGAGGCGACGCCGCCGCGCCGCCCTCGCGCCCGCGTCGTCAAGGTCAAGCGTGCGGCGTTCGACTCTGCGCTGGCGGACGGGCTGATCGAAGAGGTCGCGGAGCAATCGCCGCAGGGTGCCGACACGGTGAGCAGCCTCAGCGCCGAGGACGAAGACGATCTCGCCCGCGAGCTGGCTGCGGTGAAAGCCGAGCTGAAGGCGGATATCGACGCCGCCTGGGACGCGCCCGAGGACGATATCGACGCCGATGATCTCAGCGTCGAAACCAACGAAGAAGAGACCGAAGACCATGGTTTCGACGATTGGGGCGACGGGGACGAGAAGGACATTCTATCGGCGGTCTCGGCATCGATTTCGGAGCGCGACGAGGCGTTCGAAGACGAGGGCGATGCCGAGGGGCTGCCGGACGCGGAACCGCTGCGCCTGCGCAAGCAGGATAGCGCCGACGAGGACTGGGCCGAGGAAGACGCCGCTTTCGCGAAGAATATCGAAAGCGAGTTCGACGAGGTGTTCGAGCCGGAGGCGGACGATGCCGAGCCTTCCGAAGCCGCGCCGGATGTGGATGACGAAGTGATTGAGCAGCTCGCTCGCAAAGGCGCCCGCAAGGCTGTCAAGATGTCGAGCCCGGCGCGTGCCATGCTCACCGAGAACAGCGTGGGCGACACCGATGCCTCGCGCATCCTCGACGAAACCAACACCCAGCTCGAGGAGCCGGAAGGCAACCGCCGCCGCAGCGCCATCGCGCATCTGCGCGCCGCTGTTGCGGCCACCCGCGCCGACAAGCTGCTGGGCCGCAAGAAGGACAGCGAGGCTGCGTTCGAGCCCTATCGCGAAGATCTCGCGAATGTGGTGCGTCCGCGTCGCCCGCATGCGCCGGAAAACCACACCCAGCGCCCGGTTGAGCTGACGCGCCCGGCGCCGCTCAAGCTTGTGGCAGAACAGCGGGTCGATGCCGAACAGCCGGCGCCGCGTCCGCGCCGCGTGCATGTGGCCGAGGTGGAGACCGGTGGCGAGAGCGGGTTTGCCGATTACGCCGATAGCGTCGGTGCGGTCGATCTGCCGGATCTGCTCGAAGCGGCGGCGGCCTATCTCTCCTTCGTGGAAGGTCGTGAGCAGTTTTCGCGCCCGCAGCTGATGACCAAGGTGCGCCAGGTGGAGACGCACGAGTCGAGCCGCGAGGACCGGTTGCGGACCTTCGGGCAGCTCCTGCGCGAAGGCAAGATCGAGAAGACGCGCGGGGGGCGGTTCACCGCATCCGAGCGTATCAGCTTCAAACCCGACGCGCGGGCCGCGGGCTGAAGCGTCGGATCAGGGCAATGTGAACGGCGGGTGCGCATGCGCCCGCCGTTTTCCTGTCTGGCGGCGGCCGTTCCCAAGATATTCTCCGGAAAGGCAAAGGTGGGCTGCGGGACGGTGGGCGGGGCGATGTTGCCGCGGCAACGAGCGGCGTCACCGTCAGAGTTTCGAGGAAATCACCCCGGTGTTGAACCCGCCCATGCGCAGCTCGCCATGCAGGCGCTGGTATTCGATCTTGGGGCAGCGGTTCATGACCACATCCACGCCCCGCGCCTCCGCCTTTGCGGCGGCCTCCGCATGCGCGACGCCGATCTGCATCCAGATCGTGCGCAGATTGGGCAGATGTGCCAGCGCCGCGTCGACGATGGGCGGCACCGCCTCTGAGCGGCGGAAGATGTCGACCATATCCACCTCCGCCGGCAGATCCCCGATCCCGCCGCGCACCGTCTCGCCAAAGAGCTGCGCGCCCACATGGCCGGGATTGACCCCGATCACCCGGTAGCCGCGCAGGCTCAGATAGCGCGCCACGTAATAGCTGGGCCGCACCGGGTTCAGCGACACGCCGATCACCGCGATCACCCTGGTACGGGCGAGAATCTCTTTCAGGAAGGCGTCGGAATAGCTCATGGCCTGAGGCTAGCGCGGCGCGGCGCAAAGAAAAAGCGCCCAAGGAAATCCTTGGGCGCCAGTCACGGAACGAGGGACAGTGAAGGCGTCGCGGAGGTTCCGTCTCCGCGATCCTGAGAAAGAGATGGGCAGGAAAGCCACATTTTAAAGTCCTCTCAAGAAAGCGTGACCAAAAGTCTTGACGCGACGCCCTTTCCCTGAATTGTGGCTATTCCGCCGCCATCGGCGAATTGCCCATCAGGCGCCAGAGCCGCATCGGCGTGAACGGCATGTCCACCTGACGCACGCCCAGCGGCCAGAGCGCATCCTGCACCGCGTTCGACACCGCCGCCAGCGCGCCCACCGTGCCGGCCTCGCCGCAGCCCTTCATCCCCATCGGATTGCCGGTCGAGGGCACCGGCTCCACGTCGAAATGAATGAAGGGCACGTCATAGGCGCGCGGCATGGCGTAATCCATGAAGGTCGCGGTCAGCAGCTGGCCGTCCTCGTCGAACACCACCTGCTCGCAAAGCGCCTGGCCCAGCCCCTGCGCCACCCCGCCATGCACCTGCCCCTCGGCCAGCATCGGGTTGATCAGATTGCCGAAATCGTCGACCACCGTGTATTTCACCACTTCGGCGACGCCGGTCTCGCGGTCGATCTCGATCTCGGCGAAATGCGCGCCGTTCGGGTAAGAGCGCGCCTGGATCTTGTCGCGTATATCCCAGCTCATCAGCTCCGTGCGCCCCTTGGCGCGCGCCATCTCGGCCACCTCCAGCATGGTGGGCGTCAGGTTCGAACCCTCGGCGCGGAAGCGCTCATCGTCGAAACCGATCTCGCTGGCGGGCACATCCATCTCTTCGGCAAGGAATTCGGTGAACCCGTCCACCATCGCCTTCACCGCGGTCAGCGTCACATTGGCCTGCATGGTCACCGAGCGCGAGCCGCCGGTGCCGCCGCCCTGCGCGATCAGGTCGCTGTCGCCCTGAACGAACTCGATTTTCTCGAAGGGAATGCCAGTCTGGTCGCTGAGGAACTTGGCAAAGACCGTCTCGTGCCCCTGCCCGTTCGACTGGGTGCCCACATAGAGCCGCGCGCCGCCCTGCTCGGTGAACTCGATCTTCACCCCCTCGGAGGGATCGCCCAGAATCGACTCGATGTAGAAACAGAGCCCCAGCCCGCGCAGCTTGCCCCTTGCCTCGCTCTCGGCCTTGCGCGCGGCAAAGCCCGCCACGTCGGCATCGGCGATAGCATGATCCAGCACGCGGGGGAAATCGCCTACATCATAGGTCTCACCCGTGGGGGTCTTGTAGGGGAACTCCTTGATGAAGTTGATCTTGCGCAGCTCGATCGGATCGAGACCCAGATCGCGCGCGGCGCGGTCCATTACCCGCTCCAGCACATAGATCGCCTCCGGCCGGCCGGCGCCGCGATAGGCGTCGACCTGGGTGGTGTTGGTATAGATCCCCTCCACCCGCATATAGGCCGCCGGAATGTCATAGGTGCCGGTCAGCACCTTGGAAAAGAGCAGCGTCTGGATCGGCTGGCCGTAACCAGAATTGTAGGCGCCGAGGTTGCAGATCGTGTGGATCCGGTAGCCGGTGATCCGGTTGGCCTCGTCAAAGGCCAGCTCGGCCATGGTCACCAGATCGCGGCCCGCATGGTCCGACAGCATCCCCTCGGTGCGCTCCGACATCCAGCGCACCGGCTTGCCCAGCGCCCGTGCCGCCTGGGCCACGCAGAAATATTCCGGGTAGGACGCCGCCTTCATGCCAAAGCCGCCGCCGACATCGGGGTTGGTGATGCGCACATCCGCCTCGTCGAGCCCCATGGCCTCGGCCATCTCGCCCTTGATGTCCCAGACGCCCTGGCCGTTGAAGGCCACATGGATGCGCTTGCCGTCCCATTCCGCGAAACAGCCGCGCCCTTCCATGGCGTTCACGATCACGCGGTTGTCGCCGACCTCCAGCCGCACGGTTTTCGCCGCTTTGTCAAAGGCCTCCGCCGTCGCCGCCTCGTCGCCCATGCCCCAGTCGAAGGCGCGGTTGTCCGGCGCCTCGGGGTGGATCGTCTCACCGCCCGCGCAGACCTCCACATGCGCCGGCAGCTCGTCGAAATCGAGCTCGATCAGCTCGGCGGCATCCTTGGCCTGCTGCATTGTCTCGGCGACCACCAGCGCCACCGGCTCGCCCACATGACGCAGCCGCCCGCGCGCCAGCAGCGGACGCTCCGGCGCAGCACCCTTCGTGCCGTCGCGATTGGTCAGCACCGTGCCCGGCATGTTCACATCCATGCCCGCCGCGAGCAGATCCTCGACGGTCAGCACCAGATGCACCCCCTCGGCCTCGCGCGTCGCACTCACATCCAGAGTGGTGATCTCCGCATGAGCCACCGGCGAGCGCAGCACATAGGCGTGCAGCGCGCCCTCGGGGGCGATATCGTCGATATAACGGCCATGTCCGGTGAGAAAGCGCACATCCTCGCTGCGCTTCATGGACTGGCTCTTGCCGAATTTTTCCATCCCTGGTGCCTCCGCGCGCCGCTTGTCACTGCGCGGGACTGTAAGCCCCGCTTGGGCAGTGTCCAGCACCGGGCGCGGGATTTCTCAGCAGGCGGAGGTCATCGCGACGATCCTGCGCGCTCCGTAACCGTTGAACCCGGTGACCAGCGCGCGGGAATAGGCCCCCATGCCCTCGAAGACGAGGTAATCGCCCTCACGGATCGCCTCGGGCAGCGCCACCGGCTCGGGCAGCCGGTCGAGACTGTCGCAGGTCGGGCCAAAGACAATGCGCTCGCGCGCCGCCCCGCCGCGCGGCAGCCCCTCGGGCGTCACCACCCGCAACCGCGCCATGGGGCCGAGATCGCGCCACTCCGCCATGCCGCCATAGATCCCGTCATTGAGAAACACCGCGTCGTCCCCGACCGCCTTCACCCGCAGCACCAGCAGGAAGGCCTCGGCGCAGAGCCCGCGCCCAGGTTCGCAAACCAATTGCGGTGAGGTGGGAAACGCCGTGCGCGCGGCCTTGGAGATAGTGGCAAAGATCGCCTCCAGATCGGGATGTCCCTCGCCCCGGTCGGAGGGAAAGCCGCCGCCCACATTCAGCCGGTGCAGCGTGACCTCTGCGGCCTTCGCCACATCCGCAGCGGCTTGGATATAGCGCGCCCAGGGTGCGGGCGTGCGGCATTGCGTGCCGGGATGAAAGGTGAGCGACGGGGTAAAGCCCAGCTCCACGACCCGGCGCAGCAGCGCCTCCGCCAGCTCCGGGCCGGCGCCGAATTTCGCGCCAAAATCATAGGCGGCGCCCTTGACCGGCAGTTTCAGCCGCACCGCGATCTCGGTGCCCTTCGGCAGGCAGCGCAGCTTTTCCAGCTCCCCCGGCCGGTCCACCGACCAGGAGGTACAGCGATGCGCCAGCCCGGCGGCGATCTCGGCCTCCGAGCGCACCGGGTTGTGATAATGCAGCACGGCATCGGGGCAATGCGCGCGCACCAGCGCCATCTCGGCGGGCGATGCCACGTCAAAGGCGCGGAGACCGGCGGCAACCAGCCCGTCGATCATCTCGGGCGCAGGGTTGGCCTTGACCGCATAGCTCACAAGCCCCGAAAAGCCGCTCCGGAACCGCTCCGCCACCTGCGCCAGCCGCAGCGGGCAAAAGAAGAACACCGGATCGTCGGGCCGCGCGCGGGCCAGCCAGGCCTCCGGCGACGGCATCAGGGTCTGCTCGATCCCCATGGCAATACCTCCTGTCGTTGCGTTTCCTACAGTATGGGCGCGGTTTCGCTCGATTTCGCGCGTCAGATATGTCAATCTGAGGGGCAAATGGCACAAATCGACAACACGACCACACAGATCGACGAAACCGACCGGGCGCTGGTCGCTCTGCTCTCGGCCAATGCGCGCATGCCGGTCTCGGATCTGGCGCGCCGACTGGGGCTGGCGCGCACCACGGTTCAGGCACGGATCGACCGGCTGGTGATGCGCGGCGCCATCGCGGGCTTCACCCTGCGGCGCGGCCCGGCGCTGAAGGAGGCGATCCGGGCCACGGTGCTGGTCTGCATCGAGCCGCGCGCCCAGGCCGACGTGCTGGCGCGGCTGAAACAGATGCCGGCGATCGAGACGGTGCACACCACCTCGGGCCGGGTCGATCTGATGGTGATCGTCTGCGCGGGCTCCACCGAAGAGCTCGACGCCACGCTCGACCGCATTGCCGAGGCGCGGGGGGTGAAAAGTTCCGAAAGCCTGATCCACCTGACGACCAAGCTCGACCGGCGCGGCTGACCCGCCCTTTCATCTTTCCGGCAAATACTCCCGGCAAGACAGTTTCCGGCAGGAAGGAAGCCTGGGCAGGGGCGCCGCCTCTCAGCCCTTGCGCGCGGCCTTCTCGGCCAGGCCCGACTGCCCCTGACGCCGCGCCAGCTCGGCCATCACGTCAGCGAGCGGCAGATCGCGCGCCTTCAGCATCACCAGAAAGTGGAAGAGCACATCCGCCGCCTCTCCGGTGAGTTTCTCGCGGTCGTTCTTCACCGCCTCGATGATTGCCTCGACCGCTTCCTCGCCGAATTTCTCGGCGCATTTCTCCGGCCCCTTGGCGAGCAGCTTGGCGGTCCAGCTTTCCTCGGGCGAGGCCTCGGCACGGCTGGCGACGATGGTTTCCAGTTCTTCCAGCGTCATCAGAGCCTCACCGGGATGCCTGCGGCGGCCATGTGCTGCTTGGCCTCCTGGATGGAATATTCACCGAAATGGAAGATCGACGCGGCGAGCACGGCGGAGGCATGGCCCTCGGTCACGCCTTCGACCAGATGATCCAGCGTGCCGACGCCGCCGCTGGCGATCACCGGCACATCCACCGCATCGGCGATGGCGCGGGTCAGCGGGATATTGAACCCCGATTTGGTGCCGTCGCGGTCCATGGAGGTGAGCAGGATCTCTCCGGCGCCTTTTGCGG
Source organism: Salipiger abyssi (assembly GCF_017311415.1). Lineage (GTDB taxonomy): Bacteria > Pseudomonadota > Alphaproteobacteria > Rhodobacterales > Rhodobacteraceae > Salipiger > Salipiger abyssi_A. Next base: position 115,083 of record NZ_JAEKIS010000003.1, read on the forward strand.
TCACCGTGCGGGCGAAATCCACAGCGTCGATGCCGGTGGGCTTGCGGCCGCCATGGGTGAAGATCTCCCAGCGGCCCGGTTCGACGGTCTTGGCGTCGATCGCAACCACGATGCATTGCGAGCCGAAATGATCGGCGGCCTCGGCCACCACATCGGGGTTGGCCACCGCCGCCGAGTTGAAGCTGACCTTGTCCGCGCCCGCGAGCAGGAGGGCGCGGACATCGGCCACCGTGCGCACGCCCCCGCCCACGGTGAGCGGGATGAAGCATTGCTCGGCGGTGCGGGTGACCACATCGAACATCGTGCCGCGATTCTCATGCGTAGCGTGGATGTCGAGAAAGGTGATCTCGTCGGCGCCGGCGGCATCGTAGGCGCGCGCGGCATCGACAGGGTCGCCCGCATCGCGCAGGTCGACGAAATTCACGCCCTTGACCACACGGCCATCGGCGACATCGAGACAGGGGATGATGCGGGTCTTGAGCATAGAGCCTTATGGCGCGGATTGCGCGCGGGGGGAAGGGGGCGCGCGGGCCGAGAGGGCGGAATGCGTATTTGGAAAAGAGAAGACAACAGGGGCTCGTTCCCGGCGGGCAAAGCCTGTATGCGGGCGGGATGGGTGAGACATTCGAGATCTTCCTGGCCTGCGCGCCGGGGCTGGAGGCGGCGCTGGCGGGCGAGGCCAAGGCGGCGGGGTTCGGGCCTCTGCGGCCCGTGGCCGGCGGCGTGGCCTTCGATGGTGGCTGGCCCGAGGTCATGCGCGCCAACCTGTGCCTGCGTGGTGTCGCGCGGGTGCTGGTGCGGATCGGCGGGTTTCCGGCGGTGCATCTGGCGCAGCTCGACAAGCGGGCACGGAAATTCCCCTGGGGCGAGGTGCTGCGCGCCGATCAGCCGGTGAAGATCGAAGCGCTGAGCCGCAAGTCGAAGATCTATCACGCGGGCGCCGCGAAGGAGCGGGTGGAGCGGGCGATCTCCGAGGAGCTGGGCGCGCCCGTGGGCGATGACGGCGTGCGGCTGCTGCTGCGCATCGAGGAAAACATGGTGAGCTTCTCGGTCGATACCTCGGGCGCGCCGCTGCACCGGCGCGGCCACAAGGAGGCGGTTGGCAAGGCGCCGATGCGCGAGACGCTGGCGGCGCTGTTCCTGCTTCAATGTGGCTATCGCGGCGAGGAGCCGGTGCTCGATCCGATGTGCGGCTCGGGCACGTTCGTGATCGAGGCGGCGGAGATCGCGACGGGGCTGGCGCCGGGGCGCTCGCGAGCGTTCGATTTCGAGAGGCTGGCCGGGTTCGAGGCCGCCGCCTGGGCGGCGATGAAGGCGGAATATGCACCGCGCGAGACGGCGCTGCGGTTTCATGGCTTCGACCGCGATGCCGGCGCGGTGCGCATGGCGGCGGCCAATGCCGGCCGCGCCGGGGTCGAGGGCATTGCCAGCTTTGCCTGTCAGCCCTTCAGCGCGCTGGAGCGGCCCGAGGGGCCGCCGGGGCTGGTGATGGTGAACCCGCCTTACGGCGCGCGGATCGGCAAACCGGGGCCGCTGCATGCGCTGCACAAGAGCCTTGGCGATGTGCTGAAAGAGCGCTTCCGGGGCTGGCGCGTGGGGATCGTGACCTCCGAGCCCGGGCTGGCCAAGGCCACGGGCCTGCCCTTTCTGCCGCCGGGGCCGCCGGTGGCGCATGGGCCGCTGAAGATCCGGCTTTACCGGACCGATCCGCTCTGAGCCGGGGCTTAACGGGCCGCGCCTGCCATCCTATATTGATCTCATGAAACGCATACCCGCCTTGATCCTCGCCGCCTGCCTGATGTCCCCGCCCGCCTATGCGCAGGAGGCCGAAAACGACGAGTCGGACAGCCTGATGAAGCGCGGGGCGGAGATGTTCCTGCGCGGGCTGATGGACGAGCTGGACCCGGCAATGCGCGAGCTGGAGGATTTGGCCGGCGAGATGGAGCCGGCGCTGCGCAGTTTCGGCGAGGAGATGGGCCCGGCGCTGCGCGATCTCATGGGGCAGGTGCAGGACTGGTCACGCTACGAGCCGCCGGAGATGCTGCCCAATGGCGATATCATCCTGCGCCGCAAGCCGGAGGAGCCGGATCTGCCCGCGCCGCTCACCCCGCCGGAGCTCGATCCGCCGGAAGAGGGTGAGATCGACCTCTGAGCGCCGGCTTCAGGCGCCGGCGATCTCCACCCGCACCTCGTCGGCATCGAGCGAACGGGCCAGCGAGTTGAAGCGCGATTCGGCCACCTCGCCAAAGAGCGGCGCCGCCTCCTGAGTCAGATGCAGCACCAGCGCGCGCGCCTCGGCATCCCAGTCGAGATGCGCGCCGCCTTCCTGGCTGGCGTCCGACATCCAGAGCATCGAGCCAAAGCGCATCGCCTTGCCCAGCACCTCGGCCTTTTGCTGCTCGCTCTCGTCGATCAGCGTGTAGAAATCCTCGAACCGGGTGCCGTCGCGCTTGTTCTTGTAGCGGTGCAGCAGCGCCAGCCCGAGAAACACCCGTTCCTGATGATCGAGCCCGCCGAGATTGGCGCGGGTGACATAGTCGAAACAGGTCTCGGCGCGGTAATCGGGATGGGCGCGCCAGCTCACATCGTGCAGCAGGCAGGCGGCCTTGACCATGCGCAGCCGCGCCTCTCCGGCGCTGGCGAAGAGCGGCTGCACGAAGCGGTAGAGCTTCTTGCCGAAGCCCGGCAGGCGCGCGTCCTTGGCCTCGGAAAAGCGGCAGGCCTCGATCAGCGGATCGCGGTCGCGCAGCATCTGCGGCATCTGTTCGTAGAGCAGCCCCTCGCGGATCCCGTAGGAGGAAATGGCGATCTCGGACGGGGCGAACACCTGCATCAGCTCGGCCAGCACCTCGGCGGCATAGGGCACGAGGCTCATCCGCGCCGAGGAGATCGAGCAGGCGCCGCGCAGCGCTTCGAGATCGGCTTTCTCGATGAATTTCAGGGTCTCGTCCACGGCCTCGCGGTCCATGCGGTATTCGTGCAGGACATGTAGCGGGTAGCCGCGGCGCTCCATGTCGATGCGGGCGATGGCGCGCCAGGAGCCGCCGACGAGGAACAGGCGCGAGCCGGTCATCTCCATCCGGTCGGCGAGTTTCGCGATATATTTGCGGATATGCTTCTCGCGCGCCTTCTTGCCGCCGTCGAGATCTTTGAAGCGCAGCGGCCCCAGCGGCGAGGTCATGCGGCGGCCGACCTGACCGCCCGAAAGCTCGGCCAGCTCCATCGAGGAGCCGCCGATATCGCAGATCATGCCATCGGCGCCGGGCCAGCCGAGCAGCACGCCCTGTGCCGAGAGCCGCGCCTCTTCCTCGCCGTCGATCACCCAGATCTTCAGCCCGGTCTTTTGCTCGATTTCCGAGCGGAAGGCGGGGCCGTCCTCGGCCTCGCGCATGGCGGCGGTGGCAACGGCGGTGAGCGGCGGCAGGTCCATGCCGCGCGCCAGCGTCTGGAACCGCGCCAGCGCGGAAAGCGCGCGCTCCTTGCCCTTGGGGTTCAGCCGCCCCGTCTCAGGCATGCCGGCGCCGAGCCCGCACATGATCTTTTCGTTGTAGAAATAGGCCGGAGAGCGCGCCGCGCCATCGAAGACCACAAGCCGGACCGAGTTCGATCCGATATCCACGACACCCACGCGCGACAGGCGCCGCGCCTGCGGGTTGTCGAAGAGCGGGTGCCCGAAAGGCCCCCAATCGCCGTGGGCGGAATCGGTTTGTCCGTCCATGTGCATCCCCGGTTTGACTGCGAGACCCTGTATCACGGCTTTGCCGCGGCGCGAAAGACCTCAGACGGGGAAATGCACGGGGAGGGCAAGCGGTTCCTTTGGGTCAGCGGAAGAGCGACAGCAGCGATTGCGGGGCGTTGTTGGCGATGGAGAGCGCCTCCACCGCGAGCTGCTGCTGCACATTCAGCGCTTGGAGCCGGGCGGTGGCCTCTTCCATATCGGTATCCACCAGCGTGCCGATCCCGGATTTCATCGCGTCGGAGAGCTTGTCGTTGAAGGCCTGCTGGGTTTCGAGCCGGTTCTGATCCGAGCCGAAGCCGGCGGAGGCGGCGACGGTGTAATCCAGCAGTCCCTCGATGCTGGTCAGCGCCGCCTCGGCGCCGGCGGCGGTGGAGACGTCGAGATCGGCGAGAAGCTCCAGCCCGCCGCCGATGGTATTACCGGCCTCTGCGCTGAGCGTGTTGAGATTCACGTCGATGGTGTCGGTGCCGTCGGTGACCGAGGAGGAGACCGTCAGGCTGGTGCCGGAGGCGGCGATCGAGAGGACCGAGTCGTCGATGCCGTTCCTGGCGGCGTAATCGCCCCATTTCCGTGCCAGCGCGGTCACCACGTCGCTGATGCCGTCGCCGTCGCGGGCCACGTAGCGCAGCTCTGACGTGGCCATCTGGGCGCGGGTTTCGGAGGCGCCGGTCGTGGTGCGCAGATCCGCCTCGGTAAAGCTCGAATCGTCTGCATCTGAGCCGAAGACCGAGAGGGTAAAGCCCATGCCGGTCTCGACCGCGATGCCGCTGGCGTCGATCTCGCCGCTCTGCGCGGCGTCGAGCGTGGCGCTGGCGGCGTCGGAAGTGTAGGTGCCGCCGCTGGCCGAGATCGCCGAGGCCCCGGTGGTGAGGTCGCGCCTCGCGATGGCGATATCGGCGCCGGTCACCCCCTGCGCATCGCGGCGCAGGAAGCCCAGCACCGCCTCGCTGCCGGAACCGGCGGTGTTCTCGGTGTTCGTGAGCAGGTTCAGCCCGTTGAACTGCGCCATTTCGACCACCGCACCGATCTGGTCGCGCAGGGCGTCGATATTGCTCTGGATCTTGCTGCGGTCGACATTCTCGCCCTGCGCGGCGACGATCTTGCTCTTCATATCGGTCAGCAGATCGGCCACCGTCTCCGAGGCGTCGCGGGCCACGGCCAGCGTGGCGCTGCCCAGAGAGAGGCTGTCGGAGACGCGTTTGTAGCCCTGAACATCGGCCTGCATTGTCTGTGAGATCGCCCAGACGGCGGCGTTATCCTCGGCGCTGGAGACGCGGCGGCCGGTGGCGATCTCCTGCTGGGTGCTGGCGATATTGAGATTGATCTGATGCAGGGTCTGGAGCGCGATGGACGCGCTCTCATTGGTGAGAATGCTGGACATTGGGCAAAGCCTTTGGCGGGGGTTACGGGCGCTTTGCACCGCTGCGGCCCCGTGTCCGGGGCATCCGTCTAGCCGTTCCGGCAGAAACGGGACATGGGCGCATGGCCATCCCGCGCCGCCCGCCCCCCGAGCGCGGAAAGTAGATTCGGCGGAAAAGATTGAGCGTCGGTTAAGGAGAGGGGAAAAACGTGCCGGTTTCGTCTCGTTCGGGCGACGGAAGGGGCGCGGCGGCGCGTGTCGGGATCTTTCGGGCTTGGCCGGAATAAGCCAAGGGGCTCTTGGCCCGGATCGGCCCCCCATGTGCCGGCGATGACGCGGCGTTCCAGTTCGTGGCGCCGTAGGGTGGGCAATTTGCCCACCCTACATCGCAAACGTTACACGCCGCGCTCAATCGCCGTGCGTGAGCTTCGGCACATCGCCCGCGCCCGCCGAGCCACGGCCCGAAAGCGAGGGGTTTTCCATGAAGAAGCGGTGGCAGTTGAACGGCGTCTCGCCCTCCGGCACCGCGTGGCGGGTGAACTTGCCCGAAGGCTCCATCACCCAGCTTTGCGCCGTATCGGCAAGGTTCGCCGCCATGATCTGGCTGACGATCTGTGCCTTTACCGTGGCATTGTGGATCTCCACCCCGGTCTCGATCCGCCGGTTCAGGTTGCGCCCCATCCAGTCGGCGGAGGACATGAAGACCCGCGCATTCTTGTGCGGCAGCCCGTGGCCGTTGCCGAAACAGGCGATGCGCGAATGTTCGAGGAACCGCCCGACGATGGATTTCACCCGGATTGTCTCCGACAGCCCCTTGATGCCGGGCCGCAGCCCGCAGATGCCGCGGATCACGCAGTCGATCTTCACCCCCGCCTGGCTCGCCGCGTAGAGCGCGTCGATCATGTCGGGCTCGATAAGCGAGTTCATCTTGATCCAGATCTGCGCGGGCTTGCCGGCGCGGGCGTGTTCGGCCTCGGCGGCGATCAGCTCCAGCATGCGCGGCTTCAGCGAATGCGGCGAGATCGAAAGGTTCTCCAGCCCCTCGGGCTGGGCGTAGCCGGAGAGGTAGTTGAAGATCTTGGCCGCATCGCGCCCCAGCGCCGCGTCGCAGGTAAAGAACGACAGGTCGGTATAGATCTTGGCGGTGATCGGGTGGTAGTTGCCGGTGCCCCAATGGGTATAGGTCACCAGCCTGTCGCCCTCGCGGCGCACCACCTGAGAGATCTTGGCGTGGGTCTTCCAGTCGAGAAAGCCATAGACCACATGCGCGCCCGAGCGCTCCAGCCGCCGTGACTGGCGGATATTGGCGGCCTCGTCGAAACGCGCCTTCAGCTCGACCAGCGCGGTGACGGATTTGCCGTCCTCCGCCGCCTCGCATAGCGCCTCGACGATGGGCGAGTTCTTGGAGGTGCGGTAGAGCGTCTGCTTGATCGCCACCACATCCGGATCCAGCGCCGCCTGATTGAGAAAACGCACCACCATGTCGAAGGTCTCGTAGGGGTGGTGCAGCAGCATGTCCTTCTGCGCGATGGCGCGGAACATGTTGCCGTCGTGATCCTGCACCCGTTCCGGCACGCGCGGCGTGAAATTCGGCCAGAGCAGGTCGGGGCGGTTGTCGAGCACCAGCTCCTTGAGATCGGCGATGCCGATCATGCCCTCGAGCTCGATCACCTCGTCGTCCTGCACATGCAGCTCGCGCTGGACGATGTCGCGCAGCGCCTTGGGGGCGCCGGCGGTGACGGTGAGCCGAACCACCTCGCCACGGCGGCGGCGCTTCAGCGCCACCTCGAATTCGCGCACCAGATCCTCGGCCTCTTCCTCGACCTCGAGATCGCTGTCGCGCAGCACGCGGAAGCCGAAATGATCCTTCACCCGGTAGCCCGGGAACAGGCTGTCGATATGCAGCAGCAGCACGTCTTCGAGATAGATGAACCGCTGTTGGCCGTCGCTTGAGGGCAGCGCGAGGAAACGGTCGATCTGATGCGGGATCGGCAGCAGCGCGTTGCGCGAGCGCCGGTCGCGCTTGCGCTCCAGCGTGACCGCGAGGCAATAGCCCATATTGGCGATAAAGGGGAACGGGTGCGCCGGGTCGATGGCCAGCGGCGACAGCACCGGGAAGACCTGGTTGAGAAAGACCTCTTCCACATGCGCCAGATCCGCCGGGTCGAGCTTGTCGCGCGGCACGATGTCGATGCCGGCCGCGGCCATCTCGGTCTCCAGCGCCAGCAGCACCTTTTGCTGATGCGCCATGAGCCGGCGCGCGTCCTCGTCGATCAGTATCAGCTGATCCGCCGGGCTCAGCCCGTCGGCGGCGGGGGTCGTGTTGCCCTCATGTGCCAGCTCGCGCAGGCCGGCGACGCGCACGGTATAGAACTCGTCGAGATTGCCTGCCGAGATCGACAGGAAGCGCAGCCGTTCCAGCAGCGGCACACGCGGGTTTTCGGCCTCTTCCAGAACGCGCCAGTTGAAGCCGAGCCAGCTCAGCTCGCGGTTGAAGAAACGACCGGGGCCTGCGAGGTCGGTGTCGCCGAACTCGACGGGGGCGGACAGCGGGGCTTTGAGGAAATCTGCAATGCTCATGGGGGGCTTATGCGCTCAGGTTTGCAACAGCTTTGTGACGGGGGCCTTGGATTATTCTGACAGCTCCCCCGGGGGCGTTACAAGCCGCGTCAGCACCGCGCGCGCCAGCGCCCGCGTGATCCCTTTTGGGCGGCCCATGGCGCTGGCATCGAGCGCCTCGACCAGCGCCTGCGCCATGGCGAAGCTGCGCGGCATATGGCGCACGAGATAGGGAATCACATCCGGCGCCGGTATGCATTGTCGGTCGGCGAGCTGCTTGACCAGCACCGCCGCCAGCAGCGTGTCGTCCGGATCGGGCAGAGTGGCGGTCTGGGTGCCCTCCATCCGGCTTTTCAGATCGGGCAGGGTGAGCGGCCAAAGCGCCGGCGGGGCGCTGGCGGTGACCATCAGCGGCTGGCGCTGGGCCAGCGCGAGGTTGTGCAGGTGAAAGAGCGCCTCCTCGGCGGCACGGTCGCCGGCGCTGCGATCGGCATCCTCGACGCAGACCGGCGCCGTGGCGAGCGCCGGGATATCGGCGCCGGGCAGGTCGGCGGCGCCGATGATGGCCGCGCCGGTCTCGGCGGCCCAGACATGGGCGAGATGAGTCTTGCCGGCGCCGCCGGGCCCGACCAGTACCAGCTTGCCGCTGGGCCAGTCGCGCCAGTTGTCCATCAGCGCCACCGCCAGCGCGTTCGAGCCGCCGACGAAATAATCCTCGCGCCCCAGTGCCGTGCGGACCGGCAGTGGCAAACGGAGCTGCTCCGGTCCGGTCATGGCTGTTCCTGCTCCTCGTCGGTGAGGCCGCGATAGAGCCGGCTGTCGGTGTATTGCTCGACAAGGAAGCGGGCAAAGACGCCCAGAGCGGCGGCCAGCGGCACCGCCACCAGCATGCCGATGAAGCCGAACAGCGTGCCGAAGACCGACAGCGCCAGGATCAGCCAGACCGGGTGCAGCCCGACCGAGCTGCCCACCAGTTTCGGCGTGAGGAAATTGCCCTCAAGGAATTGGCCGAAAAAGAACACCCCCGCCACGGCGGCGATCCAGAACCAGTCGCCCCAGAACTGGAACAGCGCCAGCCCGATGGCCAGCACGCCGCCGACGATGGCGCCGACATAGGGGATGAAGGTCAGCATGCCCGCGACCACGCCCACGACGAGGCCGAATTGCAGCCCCACCAGCCACAGCGCCACCGCGTAATAGGTGCCGAGGATCAGGCAGACCGAGCCCATGCCGCGAATGAAGCCGGCGAGCGTCGCGTCGACATCGCGCGCCAGCCGGCGGATCACCGGCGCGTGGTCGCGCGGCAGCAGCTCGTCGATACGGGCGACCATATTGTCCCAGTCGAGCAGCATATAGACCGCCACCACCGGCACGATGACGAAGAGCAGCAGGATATTGATCACCGACAGTGCCGAGGTCAGCGCGGTGTTCAAAAGCTCCGCGCCGCGCTCCTTGACCGTGTCGCCGATGGAGACCAGCGCCGAGCGCACCGGGCTGTCCTCGACCATGACCGAGGGGAATTGCTCGGTGAGGAAGCTTTGCAGGTTGCGGAAGAGCTGCGGCGCGAAATCCACAAGCTGCGTGGTCTGGCGCACAAGCGCCGGCACCACCGCCAGTGCCAGGATGACGAAAAGCAGCCCGGTCGCCACGGTGATCGTGCCTGTGGCCATGCCGCGAGTGAGCCCCATGCGCTCCAGCCGGTCGGCCACCGGGTCGAGGAAATAGGCGATGGCGCCGCCCAGCACGAAGGGCAGCAGCACGTCGCCGAGGAACCACAGAATCACTGCGAACACCGCCGCGGCGAGCCCCCAGTATTTCAGCTGTGTGCGTACCGGCAGCGCCATATGCGATCTTTCCCCGAAATCTCTGCCCCTTCATCGCGTGTCGCCGCGCCGGATTCAAGGCCGTGCGCCGGGCCGGGTCGGGAATACCTGTCCCCGGATTGCGCCCCGGGTCGGGTTTTCCCGCCTGTGGCGCGGAGGAGGGCATTGTTAGCCTCGTATGCATTCAAGACCCCCATCGGAACACAAGGCCCGATCCCATGACGAAACAGATTGCCAGCAAGATTTTCACCCTTCTCTCTGCCGCGCCGGCCCGTCCGGGTGCAAAGCCCGGTGCGGGGATCACCCGCGCCGACAGCCCCTGGACCGATCCCGCCTCAAGCCAGTACCGCGATATCGCGTCCTGCCTTTGAGCGGGGGCACATCGCCGGTCATCCAGCTCCAGCGTGTTGACTGCATAGCGTTCAGGATCGCGTCGGTTCCGAGCGGAGCCGCTGACGCGGCTTGTGACCAAGGGCCGGCAGAGGCTGCGCCAGCGCGAGCCCCTTGCTCTTGCGCCGCCCTTCGCTTACCCCATCCCGGACCTTATTACTTCGGGAGCTCTCGATGCGCCTCAGCCGCTATTTCCTGCCCGTCCTCAAGGAGACGCCCGCCGAGGCGCAGATCGTCTCGCACCGCTACATGCTACGCGCGGGCATGATCAAGCAGGCCAGCGCCGGGATTTATTCCTGGCTGCCGCTGGGCTTCAAGGTGCTGCGCAAGATCGAGCAGATCGTGCATGAGGAGCAGCAGCGCGCCGGCCATATCCCGCTGCTGATGCCGACGCTGCAATCCGCGGATCTGTGGCGCGAGTCGGGTCGCTACGACGCCTATGGCGCCGAGATGCTGCGCATCACCGACCGGCACGGCCGCGACATGCTCTACGGTCCGACCAATGAAGAGCTGATCACCGATATCTTCCGTTCCAATGTGTCGAGCTATCGCGATCTGCCGCTGACGCTCTACCACATCCAGTGGAAATTCCGCGACGAGATCCGCCCGCGTTTCGGCGTGATGCGGGGCCGCGAATTTTACATGAAGGACGGCTACAATTTCGACCTCACCAAAGAGGACGCGCTGCACGCCTATAACCGCCATCTGGTGAGCTATCTGCGCACCTATGAGCGGATGGGGCTTCAGGCGATTCCGATGCGCGCCGATGGCGGCCCGATCGGCGGGGACTACACTCATGAATTCCTTGTGCTGGCCGAGACCGGCGAATCCGAAGTCTTCTATGACAGCGAAATCACCGATCTGAAATTCGGTGACCGCCAGATCGACTACGACTCGGTCGAACAGTGCCAGGCGGTGCTTGAGGAGTTCACCTCACGCTATGCCCGCACGGACGAGACCCATGACGAGGCGCTGTTCGACCAGGTTCCCGAAGAGCGCCGCCGCGTGGCGCGGGGCATCGAGGTCGGGCAGATTTTCTATTTCGGCACGAAATATTCCGATGCCATGGGCGCTACCGTTTCCGACGGAGACGGCAACCAGGTGCCGGTGCATATGGGCTCGCACGGGATCGGCGTATCGCGCCTGCTGGGCGCGATCATCGAGGCCAGCCACGATGACAAGGGCATCATCTGGCCCGAGGGCGTGACGCCGTTCCATGCGGGCATCGTCAATCTCAAGCAGGGCGATGCCGAGGCGGATGCCGCCTGCGAGGCGCTCTATGCCTCGTTGACAGCGCTGGGGCTGGAGCCGCTTTACGACGACACCACCGAACGGGCGGGGGCGAAATTCGCCACCATGGACCTGATCGGTCTGCCGTGGCGGATCACCGTGGGCCCGCGCGGGCTCAAGAACGGCGTGGTGGAGCTTACTTCGCGCCGCACCGGCGAGAGCGAAGAACTGCCGCCGGAGGCCGCGGTGGCAAAGATCGCCGCCATCTACGGTGTCGCCAAGGCCTGACAGCGATACCGGATTGCGCTAGACTTGTGCCTGTCCGCCCCATGAAGAGGGCGGCAGGAGGCAAGCATGGTAATCCGGGCTCTGGCCCTTGCCGCCGGTCTGACCGGTGCGGCGGGGCTGTCGCAATTCCCTGAATTCTCACAGCAATACACCCAGCGGCTGGGCGGCGCGGTGGATGAGCTGACGCGCGTCGTGGGGCAGTTCGATCGCGATGCCGCGACGCTCGGGCTGAGCCGCGACACGGCGCTGGAGCAGCTTGCGACGGGCGGCGATTTCGGCGCCGCCCGGGCGCGGAGCATGCGCGAGATCGTGGCGCGGCACGAACAGCTGTCGCAGGATCTGAAAGCGCTTGAGGGCGCGGGCCCCTTCATGCGGGCGCGGCTGGCGGCGCATCTGAGCGATCCCGAGATTGCCACCCGCGCCTGGGAGGCATACCGCCCGGCGCTGCCGCTCACGTTCGAGGGCGCGGTGTTTGCCGGGCTCGGCTTTGGCGGGGGCTGGCTGGCGCTGTCGGCACTCTGGGCGCTGCTCTCGCGGATCTTTCGCAGGCCGCGCCGCCGGACGGCTGTCGAAGAGCGGGCTTAGGCTCAAGACAGCGCCGGCTCGCGAGGCCGCGACCGCATCCTTCAGGAAAAGCAAAGCGCCGCCCGGGATGTCCCCGGGCGGCGCTTTGTTTCGCGTGTGTCGATGACCGGTCAGGCGGTCTTGGCATCGCCCTTGGCGTCCGCCTGCTTCGCTTGCTTGCGCCCGAAGATGCGCTGCACGATGACGAAGAACAGCGGCACGAAGATCACGCCCAGCACGGTACCGGTGATCGTCCCGCCGAGCACCGCAGAACCGACCGCCGTGCGCCCCCCGGCGCCCGCGCCGGAAGAGAGTACCAGCGGCACAACGCCCAGCGAGAAGGCCAGCGAGGTCATGACGATCGGGCGGAAACGCTGGCGCGCGGCCTCCTTCACGGCAGTGTAGAGATCCTCGCCCCCGTCATAGCGGTCGCGCGCGAACTCCACGATAAGGATGGCGTTCTTGCCGGTCAGACCGATGACGGTCAGCAGGCCCACCTGGAAGAACACGCCGTTCTCGAAGCCGAACCAGTAGGCAGCGCCCATGGTCCCGAGTACGCCGATAGGCATGGCGAGCATCACGGAGAAAGGCACCGTCCAGCTTTCGTAGAGCGCCGCGAGGCAGAGGAAGATCGCCGCGAGCGACAGCGCATAGAGCAGCGGGGCCTGGCCGCCGGATTCACGCTCTTCCAGCGAAAGGCCGGTCCAGGCCACCGCGTAGCCCGGCGGCAGCTGCTCGACCATACGCTCGATCTCGGCCATGGCCTCGCCAGTGGTCACGCCGGGAACCGGCTCACCCTGGATCTGCATTGCCGGCACGCCGTTGTAGCGGGCGAGGCCCTGAGGACCGTAGGTCCAGCGCTCCGTGGTGAAGTTGGCGAAGGGCACGAGCTCGCCGGTGGCGTTGCGCACCCGCCATTTCTGGAGATCGGACGGCGTGGCGCGGCTTTCGGGCGAGCCCTGCACATAGACGCGCTTGATCCGTCCATTGTCGTTAAAGTCGTTCACGTAGGACCCGGCCCAGGCGATCGACAGCACGTTGCCGACATCGGTGGGGGTGACACCCACGGCCCCGGCGGCGCGCCAGTCGATATCCAGCGCGAACTGCGCCGCGTCTTCCAGCCCCGAAGGACGGGCGGACGCGATCAGCGGGCTTTGCGCCGCCATGCCGAGCAGCTGGTTGCGCGCTTCCAGAAGCTGTTCATGCGTCTGACCGCCCTGTGCCTGAAGATAGAAGTCGAAGCCCGAGACGTTGCCCAGTTCGATCACCGATGGCGGCACGATGGGAAAGACCATGGCGTCCTGGATGCCCATGAAGGCGGGGAAGGCACGTCCGGCGACGGCCTGCACGCTTTGTCCGGGGCTCTGGCGTTCCTCCCAGTCCTTCATCCTGACAAAGACGATCCCCATGTTCTGGCCCTGACCGGAGAACGAGAAGCCAACCACCCCGAATGTCGAGACGATGTTGTCGCCTTCGTTCTGGGTGAAGTGGTCTTCGACCTGCTGGACCACATCGCTGGTGCGCTCTGCCGTGGCGCCGGTGGGGGCCTGGATCAGCGTGATCAGGATGCCCTGGTCCTCCGCCGGCAGGAAGCCGGTGGGCGTGTTGTTGAACAGGAACACCATGCCGTAGCCAAGCGCCGCATAAACCGCGATGATGCGCAGCGGTCGGCGGATTAGCCAGCCCACTGTCCCGCCGTAGCCGCCGGTCAGCTTGTCGAAGCCGGTGTTGAACCAGCCGACCGGGCCGCGATGCGTATGATGCGCATCCTTGCCACGCAGGATCGTGGCGCAGAGCGCCGGCGTCAGGGTCAGAGCGACCAGCACCGACAGCGCCATGGCCGACACGATGGTGATAGAGAATTGCCGGTAGATCACCCCTGTCGAGCCCGGGAAGAAGGCCATGGGCACGAACACGGCCGACAGCACCAGCGCGATACCGACGAGGGCGCCGGTGATCTGTCCCATGGATTTCCGGGTGGCCTCGCGCGGCGAGAGCCCCTCTTCCTCCATGATCCGTTCGACGTTCTCCACCACCACGATCGCGTCGTCCACCAGCAGGCCGATGGCCAGCACCATGGCGAGCATGGTCAGCGTGTTGATGGTGAAGCCGGCGGCGGCGAGAATGCCGAAGGTGCCGAGGATAACGACCGGCACGGCCAGTGTCGGGATCAGCGTCGCCCGCAGGTTTTGCAGGAAGAGCAGCATCACGAAGAACACCAGGATGATGGCTTCGATCAGCGTCTTCTGCACCTCGTGGATCGAGATCTCGATGAACGGGGTGGTGTCGTAGGGGATCACATAGCTCACGCCTTCGGGGAAATACTGCGCGTATTCCTCAAGGCGTTCCTTGACCAGCTCGGAGGTATCCAGCGCGTTGGCTCCGGACGCGAGCTGAAGCGCCATACCCGCGGCAGGCTGGCCGTTGTAGCGACCGATGGTCGAGTAGTTCTCGGCCCCGATCTCGACCTCTGCCACGTCCTGAAGCAGTACCAGGCCGCCATCGGTTTCCGAGCGTAGCACGATGTTGCGGAAATCTTCGGGCGTCGAAAGCAGCGACTGCGCGGTGATCGTGGCATTGAGCTGCTGGCCCTCGGGCGCCGGAAGCGCACCGAAGGAGCCCGCCGAGATCTGCGCGTTCTGCGCCGACACGGCGTTGACCACGTCGTCCGGGGTCATCTCGAAAGCCGCAAGCTTGGAGGGGTCGAGCCAGATGCGCATGGCGTATTGCGCGCCAAACACCTGAGTGCCGCCAACCCCGTCGATCCGGCTGAACTCGTCCACAAGGTTCGAGCTCATGTAGTCCGAGAGGTCCGCCTGGTCGAGCGACCCGTCCTCCGAGATCAGCGCGATCACCATCATGAAGGAGGAGGACGATTTCTCGACCGTGACCCCCTGGCGCTGCACCGTTTCGGGCAGCAGCGCTGTGGCCTGGCTGAGCTTGTTCTGCACCTGCACCTGCGCCACGTCCGGGTCGGTGCCCGATTCGAAGGTCACGGTGATCGAGGCCGTCCCCGCCGAGGTCGAGGAGGACGACATGTAGCGCATCCCGTCGAGCCCGGTCATCTGCTGTTCGATGAGCTGGGTCACGGTATTCGCCACCGTCTGCGCCGAGGCACCGGGATATTGTGCGCTGATGCGCACCGAAGGCGGCGCGATCTGCGGATACTGTGCGATCGGCAGGGTCAGGATCGACAGCACGCCGATCCCCATGATGAGGATTGAGATCACCCAGGCAAAGACCGGGCGGTCGATAAAGAAACGGGCCATGACGGACTCCTGGCGCCTGTGGCGCGGGTTATTCGGTGGCGGGCTGCGCGGTTTCGGCGGGACGTTCCTGCGGGGAAACGGTCATGCCGGCAGAGACTTTTTGAAGCCCGGCGACGACGATGCGGTCACCGGGGGCGAGACCTTCGGTCACGACCCAGTTGGCGCCCTGATCGCGCTGCACCTCCAGTGAGCGGTTCTCCACGACGTTTTCGCTGTTTACCACCATGGCCATCGGGCGGCCGCGACGGTCACGGGTCACGCCTTCCTGTGGGACCAGGACGGCGTCGTTAACGACGCCCTGCGGCATCTCGACCTGCACATACATGCCGGGCAGGAGGAACTGATCGGGATTGGGGAATTCCAGCCGCAGCACCACCACGCCGGTCTGTTCGTTCACATGCGGTTCCGCGGCGGCGAGACGACCGGTATGATCGTAGGTCGAGCCATCCGCGAGGCGCAGAGTGACGACCTGATCGCTCTCTTCGGCCAGCGCCTGACCGGAGCGGCGCCAGCGGAGGATTTCCGCCGCCGACTGGGTCACGTCGACATTGACCGGGTCAAGCATGCGGATCGTGGTCAGGGCACTTGCCTGACCCGCGGTCACCAGCGCGCCCTGCGTAGTGTCGCTGAGCCCCGCGACGCCCGACAGCGGCGCCCGGATCGTGGTGCGTTCGAGGTCGATCTCGGCGGCCAGCAGGTTGGCTTCGGCCACCTTCACCGCTGCCGCGGCAACATCGCGCGCGGCGATGGCGTCGTCGAGGTTCTGCTGGCTGGAGACATTGCGCTGCCGCAGTTCGGCCTGCCGGGCCTCTTCGCGCTCGGCCGAGGCCAGCTGCGCGCGGGCCTGGGCCAGCGAGGCCTCGGCAGCGGCTTTCGACGCCTCGTAGGTGGCGGCGTCGATTCGATAGAGCGCGTCGCCTTCTTCGACCGGGCGGCCCTCTTCGAACAGGCGTTCGGTGACGATGCCGCTGACCTGCGGCCGGACTTCGGCGACGCCGGATGCGGCGACACGGCCCGGCAGGGTCGAGGTCAGGGTCACGTCCGAAGAGCTGAGGGTTACGACGGTGACGGGTTGCGGCGGCTGCGCGCCGCCGCCCTCCTGCGCGGTTGCAGGAAATACGGCCGAGGCCGCGGCCAGGCCGGCGGCCGCAAGGGTACGGCGCAGGATTCGGGGGAAACCTATGAGCATATCTTCACTCCGAGAAAGGCGTTTGGCCGCTGATTTTGCGGAACTTGCTTGCATTGCGATAAGGAAACCGGCAGGTTTTGTAAAGCGCACAACGCCAGCGGGAGAGATTTTCTTCCGCAGTGCAACATGCGGGGAAGCCAATTGCAAAAGCCTTCATCAACCGCCTCGGACGTTTTGCCGCGCCGGCGGGGCCGTCCGGTCCAGATCGACCAGGAAACGCGCGAGTGCATGGTGCTCGACGCGGCTGCGGCGCTGCTCGCGTCTTGTCGGCTGGAGGAGGTGAGCATGTCTGCCATCGCGCGCGAGGCCGGCATGTCAAAGCGCACGCTTTACACGATTTTTTCCAGCCGCGAGGCGCTTCTCGGTGCCAGCTTCGCGCGTATCGGTCGCACGCTGTTTCGGCCTCTGACCGACGATGAGCGCCGTGGGCCGCTGTCTGAACGTCTGCAAACGCTGCTGACGCTCGATCACGCGCCCTGTTTCGAAAAGATGCCGCTCGAATTGCTGCGCGCGGTCGTAACAGAGGCGCCGGTCTATCCCGGCATCGCCCGCCAGCTCGATTCGGGCGGTCGTGGGGCGTTGATCCGCTATGTCAGCGAAGAGCTGGCGCTGGCGGTCACGCGTGACGAGATCGTGCTGGACGAAATTGACGCCGACCTCGCGGCGGAGCTGCTGGTGGACATGGTGCTGGGCGACACGCTGCACCGCCTGCTGATTCCCGAAGACGCCTGCACCTCGCTCGAAGCCCGAAACCTGCGGCGTGACCGCGCCATTTCGCTGTTTCTCGACGGGCTGCGGCCGCGCTGAGCCCGGTCGGTTTGCACAGAGACCGAACCGCGTTAGAACCGGGCGGTTCCGGCTTTTCAATCCCGACACGCGGATGCGCACCATGACCGAGCCCGCCAGTCTGTCCCGTCCCCTCGCAGCGGCCCGTTTTGCAGGCCTGCTCTACCTGCTCATCATCCTTCTGGGGCTGGGCAGCGAGCTTGCTCTGCGCGGCCCGTTGCTGGTGCCCGGCGACGCGCTTGCGACGGCGGAGCGGATCCTTGCCGCGCCCGGCCTGCTCCGGCTGAGCGTTGCCGCCGATACGCTGATGGCGCTGGCCGATGTGGCGCTGGCGGTGCTTCTCTACCTGTTGTTGCGCCCGGTGAACGGAGCTGTGGCGCTGCTGGCGATGGTGTTCCGGTTGGTGCAGGCTGCGCTGATCGCCATGTCGCTGCTGTTGCTCTTCGGCGCGCTGCTGGCACTGGATCGCATGGGCGGTGCGGCGGCGGAGACCGCGCTGCTGGCGACAGAGCTGCATGCGCATGGCTACGATCTCGGGCTGGTGTTTTTCGGAATCAACAGTCTGCTGACCGGTTGGCTGCTGCTGCGCTCGGGCTATGTGCCGCGCGCATTGGGGGTGCTCCTCGGGTTGGCGGGCGCCGTGTATGTCTGTGGCAGTGCGTTGCGATTCTTCGTGCCGGCGCTGACGGAGGCCTTCGCGCCGGCCTATCTGCTGCCGGTGATCGCCGAGACGGCGTTCTGCCTCTGGCTGCTGATCCGCGGGCTCGGCCCGCGTGTGGCATAAGCCGCCGCTGGTCCAAGATTTGGCAAGAGGATCACACCGGGCGGTGTGAGCGGCGTTTGACCGGTTCCACCGCTTGCCAAACCGGTGCTGCGCTCGCAAAGTCGCCGCATGCAAATCTACCTCCCCATCGCCGAGGTTTCGGTCAATGTCTTCCTGCTCTTCGGGTTGGGTGGGCTGGTGGGGATCCTGTCGGGCATGTTCGGCGTAGGCGGTGGGTTCCTGATCACGCCGCTGCTGTTTTTCCTCGGCATTCCTCCTGCGGTTGCTGTCGCCACCGGCGCCAACCAGATCGTCGCCAGTTCTGTTTCGGGGGTGCTGGCGCATCTCAGGCGCCGGACCGTCGATCTGCGCATGGGCACGGTGTTGTTGGTGGGCGGTCTGTTCGGCGCGGCGCTGGGTGTCTGGGTGTTCAACATGCTCAAGGAACTGGGCCAGGTCGATCTGCTGGTGCGGCTTTGCTACGTGGTCTTTCTCGGTATCATCGGCGCGCTGATGTTCGTCGAGAGCCTCAACGCGCTGCGCCGCTCTAAACGCGGCGGCCCGCCGAAGCGGCGGCATCACGGCTGGGTGCACGGGCTGCCCTTCAAGATGCGGTTCCGCACCTCGGGGCTCTATATCTCAGCGATCCCGCCGATGCTGGTCGGGCTCTCGGTCGGCGTGTTGGCAGCGATCATGGGGGTGGGCGGCGGTTTCATCATGGTGCCCGCGATGATCTATCTGCTGGGCATGCCGACCAAGGTGGTGGTGGGCACCTCGCTCTTTCAGATCATCTTCGTGACCGCCTTCACCACGATGCTGCACGCGGTCACCAACCAGACCGTCGATATCCTGCTGGCGCTCGTGCTGCTGATCGGCGGCGTGATCGGCGCGCAGCTCGGCACCGCCATCGGCACGCGGCTCAAGGCCGAGCAGCTGCGCATCGCGCTGGCCTCGCTGGTGCTGCTGGTCTGCGGCAAGCTGGCGCTGGATCTCTTCCTGACGCCACATGATCTGTTCGAACTGGGGGCGCAATGATCCGTCTGGCGCTCCTTCTCCTTGCGCTGCTCACGCTGCCCGCGCGCGCCGAAGAGGTGGTGATGGGCATGAGCAAGGACAGCGTCTCGATCACCACCGATTTCGACGGATCCGAGATCCTGATCTTCGGCGCCGTCAAGAGGGAGGCGCCGATCCGCACCGATCCGCCTTTGCAGGTCATCGTGACGGTCGCGGGCCCGGTCGAGCCGGTGACCGTCTGGCGCAAGGCGCGGCGGCTGGGGATCTGGGTGAATACCGACGCGGTCGAGATCGACGCGGCGCCCTCTTTCTATGCGGTCGCCACCTCGGCGCCCTGGGACGAGGTAATCACCGATGTGGAGGATCTGCGCCACAAGGTCTCGGTGCCGCGCGCCATCCGTTCGGTTGGCGCGCCGATGAACATACTCGATTCGCAGAGCTTTACCGACGCGCTGATCCGCCTCCGCGAGGGCGAGGGGCTTTACCAACTGCGCGCGAACAGCGTCGAGCTGCGCGATTCGACACTGTTCGATACCGCCATTTCCATGCCGGCCAATATCGTCGAGGGGCTCTACAGCACCCGCGTCTTCCTCACCCGGGACGGGCGGGTGGTTTCTCAGCACGCTTCGGTGATAGAGGTGCGGAAGGTGGGGCTGGAACGCTGGCTCTTCAACCTGTCACGCAACCAGGCGCCGCTTTACGGCCTCCTGTCGCTGGTGATCGCCATCGCCGCGGGCTGGGGCGCTTCGGCCGCCTTCAGAGCAATGAAATCAGGATGACCCGACAACCACCCGCGTCCCGCTCCGACTATCGCAGCTTCTACCCGGTGCAGACCCGCTGGCAGGACAACGATCAGTACGGCCATATCAACAACGTCACCTATCTCGAATACATGGATACCGTCGTCTGCCAGTGGCAGATCGAGCAGGGCATGGACATGAGCGGCGAAAGCGCCGTGCGCTATATGACCGTGGAAAGCGGCTGCCGCTACCACGCCGAGGCGCGCTTTCCCGATGCGCTGACGGCGGGGCTGCGGCTCGGCAAGCTCGGCAACAGCTCGCTGCGTTTCGAGATCGGCCTGTTCCGCGAGGGCGAAGACACCGCCTGCGTCGAGGGGCATTTCGTGCTGGTGGCTGTCGATCCCGACTCGGTGCCCACACCGGTGCCAGACCGCGAGCGCGCGCTGCTGGAGACGATCCTCGCCTGAGTGGCGGCGCAGTTTATCATGATAAATTGACTTTCCATCGCGCGGGGCGCAGGCTCCGCGCCAAAGGAGTGTCCGCATGCTGCCCGTCGATCCCGCCCGTTTCCTCGAAGATCTGCACGCGCTGCGCCGGTTCGGCGCGGCGGGTGTCGGCAAGGGCGTATCGCGCCCCGGCTTCTCCGAGGCCGATATCGCCGCGCGCGACTGGCTGGCGACGCGCATCTCCGAGGCGGGGCTCACGCCGCATTTCGATCCGGTCGGCTCGCTGTTCGGCCTCGCCGAGGGCCGCTCGCTGCTCATGGGTTCGCATTCCGACAGTCAGCCCGAGGGCGGCTGGCTCGACGGCGCGCTGGGGGTGATCGCGGCGCTGGAAGTGGCGCGGGCGGCGCAGGAGGCGGGCGGCCCGCCGGTCTCGGTCGTCTCCTTCGAAGACGAGGAGGGGCGGTTCGGTGTGACCACCGGCAGCTCGGTCTGGGCGGGCAACCAGACGCTGGAGGGCGCCGACGCGCTGCACGATCCGCAGGGCCTGAGCTTTGCCGAGGCGCGGGCGCGGTTCGGCGCGCGGCGTCAGGGCTTTGTCGATCCGGCGCGGTTCTCGGGCTATGTCGAGATGCATATCGAGCAGGGGCCGGTTCTGGACACCACCGGCGAAAAGCTGGGTGTGGTCGAGGCCATCGTCGGCATTCGCGACATGCATGTCACCCTGACCGGCCAGCAGAACCACGCCGGCACCACGCCGATGCATCTGCGCCGCGATGCGTTCCAGGCGCTTTCGGCGTTCAACACGGCGCTGGCCGAGCGCTTCGCCAATGTGGTGACGCCGCAGACGGTCTGGACCATCGGCCATGTGGCGCTGCATCCCAACGCGCCCTCCATCGTGCCGGGCCGCGCGCGGTTCTCGGTGCAGTGGCGCGACGGCGATGCCGACCGGCTCGACCGGATGGAGGCGATCATCCGCGACACGCTCGCCGAGATCGCCACGGCGCATGGCATGGAGCTGGGCTTCGGCCCGATGCTGGGGCTCGACCCGGTGGCGATGGATGCAGGCCTGCGCGGCGCGCTGGAGGCGGCGGCGGAGGCCGAGGCGCCGGGGCGCTGGCGGGTGATGCCCTCGGGTGCGCTGCACGACGCGACCAATGTCGCGCGGCTGATGCCGGTGTCGATGCTCTTCGTGCCCTCCATTGGCGGCATCAGCCACGATTTCGCAGAGGATACGGATGAGGCCGATCTGGTGACCGGGCTCAACACGCTGGCGCGGACGGTGGCCAGAATGTAGCGGTGTTCCAGCAGTGCGAGCTGGGTTGCACATTTGCGAAAACCGCGTTTGAGTAATCGCCATGGGCAAAGCTGTTCTATTACACCGTGCGGACTCGATTTACGACGATGAGCCAGATGTAAAATACGACTTCCCAAAGACTTACCTGAATGCAATTCAGCAGGCAGTTGGGGATTGGATCCTGTACTATGAGCCGGTTAAGGCCGGACCTCGTGGCTATTTTGCTGTTGCAAAGATTCAAGACATCATTCCAAAGCCAGGGCCGGTCGGTCGTTTCCTCGCTCTTATTGAACCTGGTACTTTTTTGCCTTTCGACCGTGAGGTGCCACGCCTACTGAATGGTCAACCTCTGGAAACACTTCTGCAAAACACCGATGGGCGTCCAAAGAAAGGTGGCTTGCAGCAACTTGCGGTGCGTCGGTTGCCTGATGCGGATTTCGCGCGGATCGTTGAGCTGGGGCTGCCCGATGATCTCGAGAAACGCGAAGCTCGGCGATATGACACCCAACCTATGCAGATCAGTGACGAGGCTGCGTCATTTAAACGTCCCGTAATTGAACGGCTTCAGCGGCGGGCCTATCGGGACGTCGCCTTTCGCCGGAAAGTACGCGAGGCTTACGGACATCGTTGCGCTATTTCAGGTTTACAGCTCCGCAACGGAGGTGGACGGCCAGAGGTGCAGGCAGCACATATCCGTCCGGTCGAAGCGCAAGGAAGCGATAGTGTCCGGAATGGGCTGGCGTTGTCTGGTACGTTGCACTGGATGTTTGATCGTGGATTGATTTCCATCGACCCTGGGACTTACGAAATTCTCGTATCGCATAACAAAGTGCCTGCTGATGTTGTCGAACGTTTGATTGTGCCTGATCGAAAACTAAGGTTGCCCGATGCAAAGCGAGACTGGCCACATCCCGAAAACCTGCGTTGGCATCGGGAAAACCGGTTTGGCCAAGGGGACGCTGATGCGTTCGGTCTCATGTAAATTAATCTAGACCCACTCCACATCCCCCAGAAAGATATACCCCGCCCCATAGATCGTCTTGATCAGCCGCGGGTTCTTGGGGTCCTCCCGCAGCTTGGTGCGCAGCCGCGAGATCCGTACATCCATCGCCCGGTCAAAGCTTTCCCCCGCCGCGCCGCCAAGCGATTCCTGCATCTGCGCCCGGGTGATCAGCCGCTTCGGGCTCTCCAGAAACAGCCGCAAGACCTCTCCTTCGGCATGGGAAAACGGCGTTTCGGCGCCCTCCGCGTCCTCCAGCGCATAGCGGTCGAAATGCGCGGTCCAGCCGGCGAAGCGTGCGGTTTCGCCCCGTTGTGGCGCGCCGCGCGGGCCGCGCAGCCGGGCGCGGATGCGGGCGACCACCTCGGCCGGGTCGAAGGGTTTGATGATGTAATCGTCTGCGCCCAGCTCCAGCCCGGTCACCCGGTCCTGCACCTGCGCGCGGCCCGAGATGATGATCACCGCAGCGCCCTGTTCCAGCGCCAGCCGGTGTACCAGCGTCAGCCCGTCGCGGTCGGGCAGGCCCAGGTCCACCAGGCAGACATCCGGCGTCGCGCGTTTCAGCGCCGCCTCGAATTCCGTGGCGCGGGAAAAGCTCATGGTGCGGAACCCGGCCTCGGTCAGCGCGTCGGACAGGATCGCGCGGATTTCCGGCTCGTCGTCGAGGATGGAGACCAGCGGCGCGCTCATGCGGCGCGCCTGCGGTGGCCAAGAAAGGCCGCGAGCTCGGCATCGGTGAAGGGCTTGGCCAGCACCGGCGCGCGCCGCCGCGCCTCTTCGTGCAGCGGATGGTCGGGGGGCAGCGAGGTCATCAGATGCACCGGCAGATGCGGCAGCAGCAACGGCAGCTCGGAGCCCGGCGCCTCGCCCTCCAGCGAGATATCCGACAGCACCAGATCCACCTCCAGCCCCTCGGCCAGCGCGCAGGCCTCCGCCACCGAGGCCGCCTCGGCAACGCTGTGTCCGAGCCCGGTGAGCGTTTCGCGCAACTGTGCGCGCAGCTCGGGATTGTCCTCGACCAGCAGCACCAGCCCGCCCCGCGCCAGCGACTCTGCCGGGCGCAGCGGCAGGCGCAGGGTCACGCAGGCGCCGCCCTGCGCGCCGTTGGCCAGCTTCACCTCGCCGCCCGCGAGCTTTGTCATGTCATAGACCATCGCCAGCCCCAGCCCGGTGCCCTCGCCTCCCTTGGTGGTGAAGAACGGATCGAGCCCGTGTTTCAGCGCCTGCTCGCTGAAGCCCGGCCCGGAATCGCGCACCTCCAGCTCCAGCCAGGTGTCCTTGAGCCGGCGCAGGGCGATGTGGATCGTACCCGGCCCAGCGCAGGCATCGGCGGCGTTCAGCACGAGGTTCAGCGCCGCGTCCTGCAAAAGGCCCGGATCGAGCAGATAGGCGCCCTCTGCGCTGGTTTCTATCTCGAGCGTCAACCCTGCCGGCAGGGAGGGCGTGGCCAGCGTCTCCAGATCGCGCAGGAAACCGGCCAGTTCTACCGGCTCGGGCCGCCAGGCGCGGTGGCTGGTGATATCGGCGATGCGGTTCAGCAGATCGCCGCCGCGCCGCGCCGCCTGCAAGGTCGCGGTGACAAGCGCCTCGGCCTGCGGGTCGGAGACCAGCCGCGCCAGCTTCGACTGCATGCCGAGGATGATGGTCAGCAGGTTGGAGAAATCATGCGCCATGCCCGAGGTGAGCTGCACCGCCAGCTCGCGGCGCCGGGTCTGTTGCAGCGCTGCGCGCGCCTGGGTCTCCTCGGTGACGTCATGGCTGAGGATATAGACCCCCGGCTCCACCGGATCGGGGGTGAACATCGCGCGGATTCGGCGCGACGAGCCCTCGTCGGTAAATTCGAAAATGCTCTCCTCGCCGCGCAGCGCACGCTCGAGATAGGGCTGCACCTTGCGATAGGCCGCCCCCAGCGCCTCGGAAATATGCAGCCCGACAATCTCGGAGGGCCGCCCGGGCATCACCGACGAAAGCCGCCGGTTGGAAAAGCTGTAATGCCCGCTGGCATCGACCCGGGCGATATGCGCCGGCATCATCTCGGTGGTAAGCCGCGTGCGCGCCTCGCTCTCGCGCAGCTCGCGCTGGGCCTCTTCCAGCGCGGCATTGGTGGCGGCGAGCTTGCGGTTGGCGGCGGCCAGCTCTTCGGAACGTTTCAGCACCTCCTCCGACAGCAGCTCCGACCGGGTGCGCAGCAGCGCCTCCTGCCGCTTGACCGCGGTGATATCGGTATAGACCGTCACCCAGCCGCCCTGTGGCAGCGGCGCGCCCTCGACGCTGATGGTGCGGCCATTGGCGCGGGTGCGCTCCATGTAATGCGGTTCGAAGGCGCGGGCCTGGTCGACGCGTGCGCGGATGAAGGTTTCCTGATCGTCCACCGGGCCGTATTCGCCGCAGGCCACGAGGTGGCGAATGGTCTCCTCGAACCCGGCGCCCTCGGTCATCAGCCGCTCGGGCAGGTCGAACATCTCGCCGAAGCGCCGGTTGAAGACCGCCAGCCGTAGATCGCTGTCATAGATCGACAGCGCCTGCTGGATCAGGTTCAGCCCGGCCTGGGTCATCGCGGTCTTGGTCATCGCTCCTCCTGCCTCATGGCTAGCACCGCCCCGGGGCTCTGGGAAGCGTCTGCGGCTTTCATCTTTCTGCAAATACTCCCGCGCCGGGGCCGCCTGCGCGGCGCCTGTTACAATTCGTAAGGATTGGGAAAACTTCACGAAAACATTGACCGCCAGCATGGATCCGACGCTTAATAGAGTCAGAGTCGCGCAGCAGACGCGGCGGCCCTCTTGAGGAGGGGGGCAACGCCCGGGCAGCCGGGTGGCAAGGGAGGAAGATCATTGGCTGACACGTCCGAGGGCGCGGCTTCGCCGCGGTCGATTCCGGGGCTGTTGCAGCGGAACGCCAGCCGTTTCGCCGGCCGTCCGGCCTATCGCGAGAAAGAATACGGCATCTGGCAGAGCTGGAGCTGGGCGGAGACCGAGAAGGAGATCGAGGCCTTCGCGCTGGGCCTGCTCAATCTCGGCGTGGCGCCTGGCGATCATGTGGCGGTGATCGGGCGCAACCGTCCGACGCTCTACTGGTCGATGGTGGCGGCACAGATGTGCGGCGCGGTGCCGGTGCCGCTTTATCAGGACGCAGTCGCCGAAGAGATGGAATATGTGCTCCAGCATTGTGGCGCACGCTTCGTCATCGCCGCCGATCAGGAGCAGGTCGACAAGGTCATCGAGATCCAGGACGATCTGCACCAGTTCGAGCACATGATCTATGTCGATCCGCGCGGCATGCGGAAGTACGATCATCGCCAGCTGCACGATTACGCCCATGTCCAGGACCAGGGCCGCGCCGCCTATGACGAGCTGATCGGCGAGTTGACCGCGCGGCGGGAGGCGCTGGATTATGACGACACCTGTGTGATGCTCTACACCTCGGGCACCACCGGCAAGCCCAAGGGTGTGGTGCTGTCGAACCGCAATATCATCGAGACGGCGAAGAATTCCTCAGAGTTCGACAGGCTGACCCCCGGCGAGGAAGTACTCGCCTGGCTGCCGATGGCTTGGGTTGGGGATTTCATCTTCTCCATCGGGCAGGCGTTCTGGACAGGGTTCTGCGTGAACTGCCCGGAAAGCGCCGAGACCATGCTGACCGACCTGCGCGAGATCGCGCCCAGCTATTATTTCGCGCCGCCGCGTGTGTTCGAGACGCAGCTCACCCAGATCATGATCCGGATGGAGGATGCCGGCGCGCTGAAGCGGCGGATGTTCCGGTATTTTATGGATCATGCGCGCCGCGTCGGACCGAAGATCCTCGATGGCAAGCCGGTGGGTGCCTTCGACCGGCTGAAATACGCGCTTGGATCCATATTGGTCTACGGTCCGCTGAAGAACGCGCTGGGCTTTTCCCGGGTGCGGGTGGGCTATACCGCCGGCGAGGCGATCGGGCCGGAGATCTTCGATTTCTACCGCGCGCTGGGCATCAACCTGAAGCAGCTCTACGGCCAGACCGAGGCCAGCGTCTTTATCACCCAGCAGCCCGATAACGAGGTGCGGCCCGACACGGTGGGGGTGCCGAGCCCCGGGGTGGAGATCAGGATCACCGAGAGCGGTGAGGTGTTCTACCGCTCGCCCGGGGTCTTCGTGGAATATTACCAGAACCCCGAGAGCACGGCGGATACCAAGGATCCGGAGGGCTGGGTGGCCACCGGCGATGCCGGTTTCTTCGAGGAGGCCACCGGGCATCTGCGGATCATCGACCGTGCCAAGGATGTGGGCAAGATGGCCGACGGCGCGCTGTTTGCGCCGAAATACGTGGAGAACAAGCTCAAGTTCTATCCGAATATTCTCGAGGCGGTGGTGTTCGGCGCCGGTCGCGACCGCTGTACCGCCTTCATCAATATCGACCTGACGGCGGTGGGCAACTGGGCCGAGCGCAACAATATCGCCTATGCCTCCTATCAGGAGCTGGCCGGGCATCCGCAGGTGCTGGAGACGATCCGCGAGCATGTGGAGGAGGTGAATGCCAGCGTGGCGCAGGACGAGATGCTGTCGGGCTGCCAGATCTACCGCTTTCTGGTGCTGCACAAGGAGCTCGACGCCGACGATGGCGAGCTGACGCGGACCCGCAAGGTGCGGCGCAAGATCATCGCCGAGAAGTTCCACGATCTGGTGACCGCGCTCTACGATGGGTCCGAGAGCATTTATACCGAGACCGAGGTCACCTATGAGGACGGTCGCAAGGGCAGGATCAAGGCGACGCTGACGATCATGGATGCGCGGGTGGTGCCGGTGACACCGCCCGCCGCGATTGCGGCGGAGTGAGCTGTTGGACTGGCGTGTTTCCTTTCGAAGGGTTCGATCCCGCGTTCCGGTTCGTGGCAGGGCCGCGGCACGTCGATCCAAGGCGGCGCTGGCCGTCGCGGTCGGATGTGTCGGGATGATGGCTGACGCTCCTGCTGCGCAGGTCGCCCCACCCACCATCCCGAGGCGCGCCCAGCCATGGCGAAAGCCTGTGTCACGGGGGATTCTTGTGACCGGGCTCGTCACCGTGTGCGGAGCGGCATCGGCGGGGCTTCCGGACGATTGGAGCGACCTCTTCGAACGGTGCCGGGTTTCGGTGGAGCAGGGTGTGCCCTTTGAGGCGCGGGGGCTGGAGCGGGCGCCGGAAGAGGAGCGGCTGGGAATGGCCAGCGCGGCACGCACCGTCAAGGCAGGTAACCGGATCCACAAGCTGCCGGCAATCAAGGCGCCGGACGCATTGTGGCATGTGCCGGGCGGGCGGTTTTCCGTCGCGATCACGGAGAGCAATTGCACGGTGCGGCAGCGCGCGGGACAGCGGCTTTCAGTGGACGAGAAGCAGGATCTGATCGCGCGGTTCAAGGAAGATCGCGATGCGCTCGTCGCGGCGGGCAGTCACGAGATGCGCATCGTTCAGCCGGGCAGACCGGTGCAGCAATTCGCCTTTCGCCCGCTGCGCCGCATGGCGGACGGAAAATGCGTGATCTCGACAATCTCGTGGACGCTGAAATGGCTCGCCGGGGGCACCGGTGTGCAGCCGGACCGGCTCTGCGATCTTCCGGAAAGGTAGGACGGCATGAAGGACACGCAAGGCTACGTGACAGCCGACGGGCGGCAGATCGGCGGGGTTCTGATGGAGCTGCGCAATATCACCCTGCGGTTCGGCGGCGTGGTGGCGATCAAGGACATCTCCTTCGACATCCGCGAGGGCGAGATCCGCGCCATCATCGGGCCGAACGGGGCGGGCAAGAGCTCGATGCTGAACATCATCAGCGGGTTCTACACGCCGTCGGAGGGCGAGCTCTGGTACAAGGGCGCGAAACGCCCGCCGATGAAACCCTATGAGGTGGCGCGCATGGGGGTGGCGCGGACCTTTCAGAACATTGCGCTCTTCGAGGGCATGTCGGTGCTCGACAATGTCATGACCGGGCGGCTCACCCATATGAAGGCCGGCATCGCCAGCCAGGCGCTTTGGTGGGGCAAGGCGCGAGACGAGGAGATCGCCAACCGCGAGGTGGTGGAGAAGGTGATCGACTTTCTCGAGATCCAGGCCATTCGCAAGACCCCGGTGGGGCGGCTGCCCTACGGGCTCAAGAAGCGGGTGGAGCTGGCGCGCGCGCTGGCGGCGGACCCTTCGGTGCTGCTGCTCGACGAGCCGATGGCGGGGATGAACGTGGAGGAGAAGGAGGACATGAGCCGCTTCATCCTCGACGTGAACGACGAGTTCGGCACCACCATCGTGCTGATCGAGCACGATATGGGGGTGGTGATGGATCTCAGCGACCGGGTGGTGGTGATGGATTACGGCAAGAAGATCGGCGACGGGCCACCCGAGGAGGTGCGCAGCAATCAGGACGTGATCGACGCCTATCTGGGGGTGGCGCATTGACGGGCCGGGTGGAACGGAGAGCTCCGTCCCGGGCGTGTCCCGGGACCTCGGGCGGTGAGGTCCCGGATCAAGTCCGGGGCGGGCTTTCGGACCGGGTCCGGGGTGGCAGTGAGAAGGGGCAGAGGACATGCTGAACGAGATTTTCATCAAACCCTTCGTGGATATGGTGGAGGCGCCGGATTTCCTGATGCAGGTGCTCTGGGAGGGCTTGGTTTCGGGGATCCTCTATGCGCTGATCGCGCTGGGCTTCGTGCTGATCTACCGCTCGAGCCGGATCTTCAACTTTGCTCAGGGCATCATGGTGGTGTTTGCGGCGCTGACGCTGGTGGGGCTGCATGCGATGGGCGTGCCCGCCTGGATCTGCGTGGTGCTGACGCTGGGCGTGATGTTCGTGCTGGCGGTGACCATCGAGCGGGTGGTGCTGCGACCGCTGGTCGGCCAGCCCGACATCATCCTCTTCATGGCGACCATCGGCATCACGCTGTTCCTGATCGGCTTCGGCGAGATCATCTTTGGCGGCGAGAACAAGGTGATGATCACCGAGCAGCTGGGCATCCCCACGGACTCGGTGCTGCTGGAGCCCTGGGGCGGGCTGCTGATCCTAGAGCAGAAGGATATCACGGCGGTCGCGGTCGCGGCGCTGCTGGTGGTGGCGCTGCTGGTCTTTCTCAACAAGACCCGCATGGGCCGGGCGATCCGGGCGCTGGGCGACGACCATCAGGCGGCGCTGTCGGTGGGGATCTCGCTCCAGACGATCTGGGTGCTGGTCTGGTTCATCGCGGGCATCATCGCGCTGGTCACCGGCATCGCCTGGGGGGCACGCGCAGGGGTGAGCTTTGCGCTGGAGGTGATCGCCTACAAGGCGCTGCCGGTGCTGATGCTGGGTGGACTCGAATCGATCACCGGCGCCATCGTGGGCGGGCTGATGATCGGCATGCTGGAGAAACTCTTCGAGATCTACTGGGGGCAGCCGCTGCTGGGGGGGAATACCGAGACCTGGTTCGCCTTTGTCCTCGCCCTGATCGTGCTGCTGTTCCGCCCGCAGGGGCTCTTTGGAGAGCGCATCATCGAGCGTGTGTAGACCGGGAGCCTCCGGCGGGAGTATTTTCCGGAAAGATAAAGGCGCGGGCGGAAAGAGGAGCCGGCCGGGCTTTGAGAGAAGGGAGAAGAGCAATATGGCAAAGCTGATTGCGATCCTGAACGTGGTGGCCTGGGCCGGCTTCTGGGCCTTCGGCTATCTCGCGCTGACCGCCAATAGTGCGGCGGGCGGGCAGGTGGTGACGGCGCTCATCCTGGCGGCGCTGGGCGGTGCGCTGGGGCTCTGGGCCTGGTTCTGGCTGGTGAGCCACAGCGAGCGCACGGGCTATGCGGATGCGCCCAAGCGCGCCTTCCCGGACGAGTTCCGGGAGCGCGAAGGCCATATCTGACACCGCTTTCGCGGCGGCTCTGAACGACGGATTTCGCGGCGGGGTATCCCGACCGCACTGGCGCCCTGCGCGCCGATGAACAAGGGAGAGGAGGCGGCATGCTCTATCGCACGGCCGGACAATTCAAGACCAGCTACCAGGCGGATCAGGCGCTGTTTCCCGTCCGGCAGGACGCGGTGCTGCTGGGGGTGGTGCTGCTTTTCGCCTGGGTGATCTTTCCGCTGACGGCGAGCGAGTTCGCCTTTCAGACGCTGCTTATCCCGATCCTGATCTATTCGCTGGCCGCCCTCGGGCTGAACCTGCTGACGGGATATGCGGGGCAGCTCAGCCTCGGCACCGCCGCCTTCATGGGGGTGGGCGCCTATGCCTGCTACAAGCTGGTGACGCTGATGCCCTGGCTGAACCCGGTGGTGGCGATCCTGTTCTCGGGCGCGTTCAGCGCCGGGGTCGGCGTGGCCTTCGGCATCCCGTCGCTCAGGATCAAGGGGTTTTACCTCGCCATCGCGACGCTGGCGGCGCAGTTCTTTCTCGTCTGGCTCTTCGAGAAATGGGGCTGGCTTTACAATTACAACGCCTCGGGTGCGATCCAGGTGCCCAATCTCGAAATGTTCGGGGTCTATGTGGCCGGGCCGCAGGCCTCTTCCGTCGTGCAGTATTTCGTGGTGTTGGCGGTGGTGACGCTGATGACCCTTGTCTGCATCAACCTGACGCGCGGCAATCTGGGGCGGAGCTGGAAAGCGACGCGGGACATGGATATCGCGGCGGAACTCATCGGCATCAACCTGATGCGCTCGAAGCTCACCGCCTTTGCGGTGTCGTCTTACGTGGTGGGTGTGGCGGGCGCGCTCTTCGTCTTCATGTGGCGCGGGGCGGCGGAACCCAACCTCTTCGACATTCCGCTGTCGTTCCGCATCCTCTTTATCGCGATTATTGGCGGGCTGGGCTCGATCCTCGGCAACTATCTGGGCGCGATCCTGATCGTCGGCCTGCCGGTGCTGCTCAATACGCTGCCCGAGGCGCTGGGGCTGCCGATCAGCTCGGCCACGGTCGAGCATCTCAATATCATGATCGTGGGCAGCCTCATCGTCTTTTTCCTGATCATCGAGCCGCACGGGCTCGCCCGTCTCTGGGCACTGATCCGGGAGAAACTCATCATCTGGCCCTTCCCGCACTGACCGGGACGGGACCAAGGAAACGTCATCGTAAAAGGGAGGAGACTTTACCGATGAAACATGTCGCCAAACTGGCCGCGGCCGCCGCTCTGGGCGCGCTGATGGGCAGCACCGCGCTGGCCGAGGGGTTGTATACCCCGAACCTCGCTTACCGCACCGGGCCCTTTGCGGCCACTGGCATCCCGCTGATGAACGGGCAGGCCGATTACATGGCCATGCTGAACGCCCGCGATGGCGGCATCGGCGGCGTCATGGTCGATTTCGAGGAATGCGAGACCGGCTATTCCACCGAGAAGGGCGTGGAATGCTACGAAAAGACCAAGGGCAAGGCGATCGTCACACAGCCCTGGTCCACCGGCATCACGCTTCAGGTGCTGCCCAAGACCAATGTCGACGAGATCCCGATCCTGGCGCCGGGCTATGGCTTTTCGCCCATGGCCGACGGCAAGGTGTTCCAATGGGCGTTCAACGCGCCGCTCAGCTATTGGGACGGCGCGTCGATCATCCTGAAATTCCTTCAGGATCAGGGCGATCTGAGCGGCAAGAAGGTGGCCTTCCTGCATCTCGACCATCCGTTCGGCAAGGAGCCGCTGCCCTATCTCGAAACCAAGGCTGAGGCGCTAGGCTTTGAGCTGCTGCCGATCCCGGTGGGGCTGAAGGAGATGCAGAACCAGTCGGCGCAATGGTTGCAGATCCGCCGCGAACGGCCGGATTACGTGATCATGTGGGGCTGGGGCGCGATGAACGCCGGCGCCATCACCGAAGCGGTGAAGACCAAGTTCCCGATGGAGAACATGCTGGGCGTCTGGTGGTCGGGTCATGACGCCGATCTCGACATCGTCGGCGAGGAAGGCAAGGGCTACAAATCCGTGAGCTGGTCCTTCCCCAACCCGGATGCGCCGGTGATGGCGGATGTGAAGCAGCATGTGATCGACGCCGGCAAGAGCCAGGCCAGCGCCGACGAGCTCGACGGGGTGTTCTATTCCCGAGGTCTGGTGATCTCGGCGATCCTCGCCGAGGGCATCCATGTGGCGCAGGAGCATTTCGACAAGGCGGAGATTTCCCCGTCCGATCTGCGCTGGGGTCTGGAGAATCTCGACATGAGCGAGGCGCGGCTGGACGAGCTGGGTCTGACCGGCATGGTGCCGCCCTTCTCGACCTCCTGTTCCAACCATGCCGGCCATTCCGGTGGCTGGATCCTGGAATGGGATGGGGCGAAATTCGTCAAGGCGTCGGATCTGATCATGCCGGACAGCGAGGCGATTTCCGAGCTCGAGCTGTCGCGGGCGAAGGAATACGCCGAGGCCAACGCGCCCTGGCCGGTGAACGAAGATTGCAAGATGTGATCTGACCCCTCCGGCGGCGGCGCGGGCCGTCGCCGCCGGATTTTGCGTATTTGGAAAGAGAAGAAGATGCTGGATTCGGGACGCACCGAGACCCTTCTCGAGGTCAACAATATCGAGGTGATCTACAACCACGTCATCCTCGTGCTGAAGGGCGTGTCGCTGTCGGTGCCCAAGGGCGGGATCACCGCGCTGCTGGGCGGTAACGGCGCGGGCAAGACCACGACGCTGAAGGCGATCTCGAACCTGCTGCATTCCGAGCGCGGCGAGGTGACCAAGGGCTCCATCGTCTATCGCGGCGAGCGGGTGCAGGATCTGGATCCGGCGGCGCTGGTGAAGAAGGGCGTGATCCAGGTGATGGAGGGGCGGCATTGCTTCGAGCATCTGACCATCGAGGAAAACCTGATGACCGGCGCCTTCACCCGGCGCGACGGCAAGGGCGCGGTCGCCGCCGATCTGGAGATGGTCTATGAGTATTTCCCGCGGCTGAAGGAGCGGCGGAAGTCGCAGGCCGGCTATACCTCGGGGGGAGAGCAGCAGATGTGCGCCATCGGGCGGGCGCTGATGAGCCGCCCCGAGACGATCCTGCTGGACGAGCCCAGCATGGGGCTGGCGCCGCAGCTCGTGGAGCAGATCTTTCAGATCGTGAAGGCGGTGAACGAGGGCGAGGGCGTGTCCTTCCTGCTGGCCGAGCAGAACACCAATGTGGCGCTGCGCTATGCGCATTACGGCTATATTCTGGAGAACGGTCGCGTCGTGATGGACGGGCCGGCGGCGGATCTGCGCGAGAACCCGGATGTGAAGGAATTCTATCTCGGCATGTCGGACGAGGGCCGCAAGAGCTTCCGCGACGTGCGGTCCTATCGCCGCCGCAAGCGCTGGCTGGCATGACGCGCATGGATGCGATGTTTTCTGGCCCTTCCCGTTCCCGAGGCATTGCTGCCGGCCCTGCTGGATGCGCAGGAGGCAGTGGCGGTGGGCCGCGCGGTGCCCGAGGAGAACCTGCACCTGACGCTGGCTTTTCTGGGCGAGCAGCCGGATTTCGCGCTGGCCGAGCTGGATGCGGCGCTGATGGCCGCGCCGCTGCCGGGCTGCACGCTGGCGCTGGAGGGGCTGGAGAGTTTCGGCGGGCGGCGGGTCAAGCTGCTGGCGGCGGGGGTGGCGCGGGTGCCCGAGCTGGTGGCGCTGCGCGAGCGGGTACAGGGCGCCCTGCGCGCCGCCGGGATCGCGCTGCCGCGCGAGCGCTTTCGCCCGCATGTGACGCTGAGGCGCTTTGGCAACGGGCTGCGCGAGGCCGACCGGGCGCGCTTCGAGCAGGGCGTGGCACGGTTCGCGGCGCTGCGCTCGGCGCCGGAGCCTGTGGCGGAGCTGCGGCTGATGGGCTCGCAGCTCACGCCGGAGGGCGCGGTTTACGAGGTGCTGGCGGCCTATCCGCTGGCGGGGTGATCCGGGACAGGAAAGGGAGGCTCGGATGAGCAGCTATTACGACGATCTGGAGACGCGCAGCGCCGATGCGCGCGCTGCCGCGCTGGCCGAGGCGCTGCCCGGGCAGATCGCCCGGGCGCAGGGGCTGCCGGGCTATGCGCAATCGCTGGCCGGCATTGATGCGGCGCGGGTGACCGACCGCGCGGCGCTGGCCAAGCTGCCGGTGCTGCGCAAGGCGGCGCTGGTCTCGGCGCAGGGGGCGGCGGCGCCCTTTGGCGGCTATGCGGCGAAACCGGCGCATGGCTTTGCGCATGTGTTCCAGTCGCCCGGCCCGATCTACGAGCCGGGCGGGGTGGCGCATGACTGGTGGCGGCTGGGCCGGTTCCTCTATGCCTGCGGCATCGGACCGGGCGACATCGTGCAGAACTGTTTCGGCTATCACCTGACGCCTGCGGGGATGATCTTTGAGAATGGCGCGCGGGCGGTGGGCGCGGCGGTGCTGCCGGCGGGCACCGGGCAGACCGAATTGCAGGCGCGGGCGGCGCATGACGTGGGCGTCACCGCCTATGCGGGCACGCCGGATTATCTCAAGGTGATCCTCGAAAAGGCCGACGAGATGGGTCTGGGCCTCGGCATCGCGCGGGCGGCGGTCTCGGGCGGGGCGCTGTTCCCGTCGCTGCGCCAGTATTACGCCGATCGCGGCATCGCCTGCCGGCAATGCTATGCCACTGCCGATCTCGGCATGGTGGCCTATGAGAGCGAGGCGATGGAGGGGATGATCGCGGACGAGCAGGTGATCGTCGAGATCGTCACGCCGGGCACCGGCGATCCGGTGGCACCGGGCGAGGTGGGGGAGGTGGTGGTGACCACGCTCAACCCCGATTACCCGCTGATCCGCTTTGCCACCGGCGATCTCAGCGCAGTGATGCCGGGCGAAAGCCCCTGCGGGCGGACCAATCTGCGCATCAAGGGCTGGATGGGCCGCGCCGACCAGACCGCCAAGATCAAGGGCATGTTCGT
Source organism: Salipiger abyssi (assembly GCF_017311415.1). Lineage (GTDB taxonomy): Bacteria > Pseudomonadota > Alphaproteobacteria > Rhodobacterales > Rhodobacteraceae > Salipiger > Salipiger abyssi_A. The sequence continues at coordinate 150,317 of NZ_JAEKIS010000003.1, forward strand.
GCGCCCCGAACAGGTGGCGGCGCTGGTCGCGAAACATGCCGAGATCGACCGCGCCCGGGTGGTGGCCAGCCGCGAAGGCGAGATGGACGTGATGACGGTGCGGATCGAGACCGAGGCGGAGGATCCCGGCGCCTATGCCGGCAGTGTCGCCGAGGTGCTGAAGCTCAAGGGCATTGTCGAGCTGGTCAAACCCGGCGGTCTGCCGCGCGACGGTGTGGTGATCGAGGATGTCCGGGAATACGACTGAGCGCGGAGCCGCTTGACCCGGCCCTGTGGGCGCGCATTCCGCGCCTGCACAGAAAGGAGAATTCCGATGTCCGACGCTCCGGCTCTGAGGATGGTGGGTTGAAAACCCACCCTACGGGGGCAATGCGCAATGTGCAGGGTGGGTTTTCAACCCACCACCCCAAAGCTCAGAGCAGCTCCAGCACCTTTTCCGGCGGCCGGCCGATCACCGCGCGGTCGCTGGCGAAGAGCACCGGACGTTCGATCAGCTTCGGCTCCCGGGCCATGGCGCGCAGCAGCGTTTCGTCATCGGCATTTTTCGACAGGCCCATCTCGCGGAAAGCGGCCTCCTTGGTGCGCATCATGTCGAGCGCGGGCAGGCCAAGCGCCGTCTGCGCCGATTTCAGCTCGTCATAGCTTGGTGCGTCTTCGAGATATTTGCGGATCTCGGGCTCGACGCCCTTCTCCTGCAACAGCGCCAGAGCCTGGCGCGATTTCGAACAACGCGGATTGTGCCAGAGTATCATAGCCACTCCTCTCGTCCCGTGCCGACCGCCTCGGCGATATTGTCAAACCCGTCGCGCGCCAGCAGCGCGTCGAGCCCGGTCAGGATCTCGCTCACCAGGCTCATGCCGCCATAGATCAGTGCGGTGTAGAGCTGCACCGCCGAGGCGCCGGCGCGGATCTTGGCATAGGCCTGCTCCGCCGAGCCGACGCCGCCGACGCCGATAAGCGGCAGGCTGCCCTCCGTGAGCTGCGACAGCCGTGCCAGCACGCGGGTGGATTTCTCGAAAAGCGGCTGGCCGGAGAGCCCGCCCGTCTCGCCCTTCTGGGCCGAGCGCAGCCCGTCGCGCGACAGGGTGGTGTTGGTGGTGATCACCCCCGCCACGCCCGAGCTCAGCGCGACCTCGGCCACGTCCGCCAGCCCCTGCGCATCGAGATCCGGCGCGATCTTGAGGAAGACCGGGATCGGGCGGTCGAGCCCGGCGCGGGCCTCCATCACGCCGGCCAGCAGCGCCGAGAGCGCCGCCTTGCCTTGCAGGTCGCGCAGCTTTTCGGTGTTGGGCGAGCTGACATTGACCGTGGCGAAATCGAGATAGGCGCCGCAGCGCGCCAGCACTTTTGCGAAATCCGCCGCGCGGTCCTCGCTGTCCTTGTTTGCGCCGAGATTGAGCCCCAGCACCATATCGACGGGGCGGTGCATCAGCCGACCGGCGATGGCGTCCATGCCGTCATTGTTGAAGCCGAAACGGTTGATCGCGGCGCGGTCCTCGCTCAGCCGGAACAGGCGCGGCCTGGGGTTGCCGGGCTGCGGGCGCGGCGTCGCGGCGCCGACCTCGACAAAGCCGAACCCGCTTTGGGCCAGCGCGGACAGCGCCTCGGCATTCTTGTCGAACCCGGCGGCGAGGCCCAGCGGATTGGCCAGATCGAGCCCGGCGACCGAACAGCGCAGCCGGTCGGAGGTGAGGGCGCCGGGCGCGGGCGCCAGCCCCGATTGCAGCGCTTTCAGCGCCAGCCCGTGCCCGGATTCGGGATCCATCCGGTGCAGCAGCGCGAGGCCAGCGCGTTCCAGCAGGCTCATGTCATGTCATCCGGAAAGACATGCCCGCCAAGCCCCAGCGGCAACGGGCGCGACCAGCGCACATCGGCCAGCCGCAGCGGGCCGTAGAGATGCGGGAACAGCGCGCCGCCGCGCGATGGCTCCCATTTCAGCGCGTCGCCGAGGTCGTCGGCCTCGAAGGCGAGGATATAGAGCCCCTCTTCCTCGCTGAAATGCTTGGCTACGGTTTCGCGCACCTGCTCCAGGGTCGAAAAATGCACAAAGCCGTCAGCCTCGTCCACCGGCGCTCCGGCGGTCTCGGTCTCGGCTTGCAGCGCGGCCCATTCCCCGGACCTCAGGATTTTATAGATCAGCATGGCATTGAGATGCCGGGGAACGCTCCGCCGGTCAATCCCCGGCGAAGCGATAGGGCGTCACAGCCAATGTCCGAAATGCCGGTGGATTCGGGGAATCACGCCCCAGATCATCGAAGCGACGATGATCGGCACCATCAGCAGGTTGCGCTGCCAGATGGCCCAGCCTTCGGTGACGGGGGTCAGCGCGTAAAGCGCAAGGGTGACAATGGGGTAGACCCCGAGAAAGACGAAGACCGCCAGGCGCGGGCGCGATGGCGGACGGGAGGGGGAGGTCATGCGCGTCTCCTTGTATGAGAACGAAACGTATCGTTCTATTACTTCTGGTGTTCCCGCGTGTAAAGGCGTAACAAGGAGGAAATTCCGAAAGAGCCAGCGAATGACCGAAAAACGCGCATCCATCGGCGCCCGCCGCAATCCCGAGACGGAGGCCGCCGTGCTCGACGCCGCAACGGAGATCCTTGCGGAGAAGGGTATCTCGGGCGTCACCATGGAGGCGGTGGCAAAGCGTGCACGGGCGGGCAAGGCCACGCTCTATCGCTGGTGGCCAACGCGCGGCGCCTTACTGATGGCGGTTTACCGGCGCCGCAAGCAGGAGATCTGCAATCCCGATACCGGCACGCTGGAGGGCGACGTGAAAGCGGTGCTCGAGTCGCTCTTCGTTCACTGGAGCCGCCCCGAAGGCCGCGTGTTCCGGCACATCATCGCTGCCTCGCAAAGCGATGACGACCTGCGCGAGGCGCTGGAGGCGTACCGGATGGAGCGTCTGGCGCATCTCGGCGAGATCTTTGAGCGCGCCGCGCAGCGCGGCGTGCTGTCCGATGATGTGCCCGCGCAGGAGATGGCCCGCGCGGTGATGGGGATGGCCTGGCTGCATCTGCTGGTGGGACGACTGGATGCCGACGCCGCGGGCATTGCGCGCACGCTTGTGCGGGGCTGGGCGAAGATGCCGGATCAGGGGGATTAGCCGGGCGTCCGGCATCCGTAGGGTGGGCAATCCTGCCCACCGCTGCGCCATCGCGACCGGCCGCGATATCCTTTGGACCAGCGTGGTCCGCGCGGGGCGCATCCGGCCTGCAATCCGGGCGTTGCCATGGCGGTGTCACGCCCGGGCGCTACGTCAAGCGAAGCAGTGCTTTGACACTCAACCCGAAGCGTTGCAACATTTCTCTCATAGACGCCCACAGAGAGGTTTCCCCAATGTCTTTCCGCCTGATGACGAGTGTCGCGGCCCTGGCGCTGAGCGCGGGTGCGGCCAGCGCCGATTATTCGCTGACCATCCTGCACACCAACGATTTCCATTCGCGCTTCGAGCCGATCAGCAAATACGACTCGACCTGCGCCGCCGAGGATAACGAGGCCGGCGAATGCTTTGGCGGCTCGGCGCGTCTGATGACCGCCATCGGCGAGGCCAAGGCGCGCAGCAACAACTACATCCTGGTGGATGGCGGCGACCAGTTTCAGGGCACGCTGTTTTACACATATTACAAGGGCAAGCTCGCCGCTGAGATGATGAACCAGATGGGCTATGACGCGATGACCGTGGGCAACCACGAATTCGACGACGGCCCCGAGGTGCTGCGCGGCTTTGTCGATTCGGTGGAATTCCCGGTGCTGATGTCGAACGCCGATATCTCGGGCGAGGCGCTGCTGGCCGATTCGATCCTGAAATCCACGGTGATCGAGCGCGGCGGCGAAAAGCTGGGTCTGATCGGCCTGACCCCGCATGACACCGACGAGCTCGCCTCGCCGGGGCCGAACGTGATCTTTACCGATCCGGTCGACGCGGTACAGGGCGAGGTCGACAAGCTGACCGAAGAGGGCGTCAACAAGATCATCGTGCTGAGCCACTCGGGCTACAAGGTCGATATCGACGTCGCCAACAACACCACCGGCGTCGACGTGATCGTCGGCGGCCACACCAACACCCTGCTGGGTGAGATGGACGGCGCCGAAGGACCGTACCCGACGATGGTGAACGATACCGCCATCGTTTCGGCCTATGCCTATGGCAAGTTCCTGGGCGAGCTGAACGTCACCTTCGACGATGACGGCAATATCGTCGAGGCGTCGGGCGCGCCGATCGTCATGGATGCCGCCGTGACCGAGGACGAGGGCACCAAGGCGCGCATCGCCGAGGCTGCCGCACCGCTCGAAGAGATCCGCAACGAGGTGGTGGCCGAGACCTCCGAAGAGATCGTGGGCTCGCGCGATGTTTGCCGCGCCATGGAATGCCCGATGGGCAACCTCGTGGCCGATGCCATGCTCGACCGGGTGAAGGATCAGGGCATCGAGATCGCCATTGCCAATGGCGGCGGGCTGCGCGCTTCCATCGACGCGGGCGAGGTGACTATGGGCGAGGTGCTGACGGTGCTGCCGTTCCAGAACACGCTCTCCACCTTCCAGGTGACCGGCGCGACCGTGGTCGAGGCGCTGGAGAACGGCGTGAGTCAGATGGAAGACGGTGGCGGTCGCTTCCCGCAGGTGGCCGGCATGTCCTTCACCGTCGATCCTGCCGCCGAGCCGGGCAGCCGGATTTCCGATGTCATGGTGGGCGGCGCGCCCATCGACCCGGAGAAGCTCTACGGTCTGGTGTCGAACAACTATGTGCGCAATGGCGGCGATGGCTACAAGATGTTCGTCGATGCCCAGAACGCCTATGATTTCGGCCCCGATCTGGCGGATGTGACGGCGGAATACATCGCCGCCAACGCGCCTTACACGCCCTATACCGATGGCCGCATCACCGTGAAGGAATAAGCGGTCCTCCATCGCCGTGAATGAGAACGCGCGGGGGAGACCCCGCGCGTTTACGTTTCCAGCCGACCGTTTCGTAGGGTGGGCAATCTGCCCACCGTCGCCTCATGCCGTGCGGGCCGCTTTGCGGGCCTTCATCGCCATCCCGGCCCGCATGTTCAGCCCCAGAAGCACGATGTTCAGCGCCCCGGCGCAGAGCTCCAGAAGCTGCACATAACCGAAGGCGTCGGAAAGGTCGCCGGCCTGCGCCCGCAACCCGAGAAACACCGCCGCCGGGATCAGCACCAGCACCCCGTTCAGCGCCGCCACCCGCATTCGCGCCATCTTGGCCACGATCTGCGGCGCCTTCGAGCGCCCGGCCAACCGCGCGCCGCTGCCGCCCGCCGAAGCCAGCGCCAGTACCAGAAGCGGCAGCGCATAAAGGATGATCTGGCGCAGCAGGATCACTGTATCGGTCGCGGCGAAGAACTCGCTGACAAAGGCCAGCGACCAGAAGCTCGCGACCACCAGCAGCGCGGCGGCGCCCGAAGCGCCATGGATCAGGACGAGAGAGGCGCGGGACATGAGGAAACTCCTTTTAATAGCAAGCTATGTATATATGGGATTGAATAGCGAACTATACAAGGCTAGGCAAGCGCCATGAGCGATTTCGAAAAGACCCGCTCGCCGGGCTATCTGGCGAACCACATGGCGCGGCTCTTTGCGCATGGTCTGGCCGAGCGTATCCGCCCGCTGGGCCTGGCGCCGGCGCAGTTCATGACGCTGCTCGAGCTGTGGCGCGAGGACGGCATCACCCAGCGCGACCTCGTGGCGCGGCTGGATGTGGAACAGGCGACCATGGCCAACACGCTCAAACGGATGGAGCGTGACGGGCTGATCACCCGCCGCGCCCATGAAGGCGATGCTCGCGCCCGCACCATCCATCTGACCGACCGCGCCCGCGATCTTCAGCCCGCCGCCGAAGAGGCCGCGGCCTCGGTCAATGCACAGGCGGTGCAGGATTTGAGCGAGGAGGAGCGCGTCGCCTTCGTGGCCGCGATGCACAAGGTGATTGCCGCGCTGAAGGGCTGAGGCGCGGCGGCTGGCCAAACCGGACAATCGGCGCCATTCTGCGGACAGCCAACCGGAGAGTGCCATGAAGGGCCGCTGCACCTGCGGAGAGATCCGCTTTCACCTGACCGACACGCCGCTCATCACCCATTGTTGCCATTGCACTTGGTGCCAGCGTGAAAGCGGCTCGGCCTTTGCGCTGAACGCGATGATCGAAACCCGCTGCATCGCGCTGGACGGTGGCAGTCCCGAGGAGCTCGCGCTGCCCTCGGCCAGCGGCAAGGGGCAGATCGTGACGCGCTGCCCGCGCTGCCAGGTGGCGCTCTGGTCGCATTATGCGGGGGCGGGGCGGGCCTTCGCCTTTATCCGGGTGGGTACGCTGGACGCCGCCGCCAGTGTCGTGCCGGATGTGCATATCTTCACCGAAAGCGCCCATCCCTGGATCACCTTTCCCGAGGGCGCCAAGGTCTTTCCCGCCTTCTACCGCCGCTCGGAAACCTGGCGCCCGGAGGCGCTGGCGCGGGGCGAGGCCGAGCGCGCGCGTCAGGCGCAGCAGCAACAGCAGCAATAGGGGACGCGCGATGGATCATCCGCTGATCGACCTCATCAACGCCCGCATCCGCAAGGCCGAGGAGGAGGGCGCGTTCGACAACCTGCCCGGCAGCGGCAAGCCTCTGCCGGAGTGTGACGATCCGGAAAACGCCGTGCTCAACCGGATCATGAAGGACAACGGCGCAGTGCCGGAAGTCGTCTCGCTCTCGCGCGAGCTGGCGAAACTGCGCGAAGAGCTGCGAGAGACCGGCGACCGCATCGCGCGGAAGCGGATCATTCAGGATATGTCGCTGCTCGAAGCCCGGATCGAGATCGCCCGCAAGAGCCGCTGAGGCTTGGACATCCCGCGCCGCGCGTGCCAGTGTCGCGCGCGGAACAGGAGGCGCGCAGGCATGGTCACGGTCAAGGAACAATACGAAGCCTTCCCCTATCCCGAGCGCGACCCCGAAGACGAAAAGACAAGGCTGATCACCGGCTCCCCGTCGCACCCGCTTGAGATGGACCATTTCCTTTGGAACGGCGCCCGCGACTGGTCGCAGCCGCTGCGCGTGCTGGTTGCGGGCGGCGGCACCGGGGACGGGCTAATCCAGCTCGCCACGCTGATGCAGAAGGCCGGCGCGCCCGCCGAGATCACCTATCTCGACCTCTCCGAAGCCTCGCGCGCGGTGGCCGAGGCGCGCGCTGCCACGCGCGGGCTGGACAACATCGCTTTTCAAACCGCCAGCCTGCTGGATGCGCCGGAGTTCGGTACGTTCGATTACATCGACTGCTGCGGCGTGCTGCATCACCTGCCCGACCCGGCGGAGGGCTTTCGCGCCCTGCGCGCGGCGCTGGCGCCCGGCGGCGGCATGGGGTTCATGGTCTATGCGCCCTATGGCCGCTCCGGCGTCTATCCGCTGCAAGAGGCCTTTGCCGCGCTTTTCGACGGCGTGCCGCCGCAGGAGCGGCTGGAGCGCGCGAAGCGGATCGTGGCGACGCTGCCCGAGGGGCATCCTTTCGCCTGCAACCCCAATCTCGGCGATCATCACAAGAGCGCCGCCGGATTCTACGACCTGCTGCTGCACGGGCAGGACCGGGCGTTCTCCGTCCCCGATCTGCTCGACGTGCTGGGCGAGACCGGCTGGGATCTCGCCGGGTTCACCACCCCCGCGATGTACGATCTGGCGCGCATCGCCGAAGTGCCCGAGGGCATGGACAAGGCGGCGCAGATGGCGGTGGCGGAGAAGCTGCGCGGCACGATCCGCATGCACACCGCCTATGCGGTGGCCGCCGGCGCCGAGCCGCCGGTGGCAACAGGGCGCAACCGTAAGCTGGTGCCGCATCTGCGCGGCGTGCAGCGTCAGGCGCTGGCCAAGGCGGTGGCGAAGGGCAAGGCGCTGCCGCTGCGGCTCGGCCAGCTGACGGCGGAGGTGAGCCTGCCGAAAGAGGCCGCCGCGCTGATCGCCGGGATCGACGGGCGCCGCAGCCTCGACGAGATCGCCCGCGCCGCGCATCTCGATCCGCTGGGGTTCGGCACGCTCTGGGGCCGCGTCGATGCGGCGCTCGCGCCCTGGGGGCTGCTGCTCTATTCCGGCCTGCTGCGCCAGACCGGCGGCGCGCCGCGCGTCTGAGGCACAGAGCCACATTTCCGCCCCTTGCACTGCGACGCATTCCTTTCCACACTGACGCCCAAGGAAAAACAAGGTCCGGAGCCTGCCGGATCATAGGGGAGGAGCGCCGACCATGACCTTTGCGTCCGTGGCCGACCGGAATGCGATCGAGGCGGAGATGCCGTGGGAGGCGCGCGATCTGCCGAAAACGCTCTATGCCCAGCTGAGCAAGATCGCCGCCGCCTTTCCAGACCGCCCCGCCATCAGCTTTCAGCTGCTTGCCGGGCCGACCGACCGGGCGGAAACGCTGACCTGGGAAGAGCTCCGCCAGCGCACCGCCCAGGCCGCCAACCTCTTCCGCAGCCTCGGGGTGGGGGAGACCGATGTGGTCGCCTGCGTGTTGCCGAACTGCTCGGAGACGGTCTTTGCCTTGCTCGGTGGCGCGGTGGCAGGGATCGTGATGCCGATCAACCCTCTGCTCGAACCTGAACAGATCGCTGCCATCCTGCGCGAGACCAGCGCCAAGGTGGTGGTCACGCTCAAGCCCTTCCCGAAATCCGACATCGCGCAGAAGGTGGCGCAGGCCTGCCAGCACGCGCCGCGCGTGAACACCGTGCTCGAGGTCGATCTCAACCGCTATCTCAGCCCGCCGAAATCCTGGCTGGTGCCGTTCCTGCGCCCAAAGGTCACCGCCAACCGGCATACGGATGTGCTCTGCTTCAGCGCCGAGCTGCGGCGTCAGCCCACCGAGCTGAGCTTCCCCGATGCTCCCGGCGACCGGGTGGCGGCGAATTTCCACACCGGCGGCACCACCGGCATGCCCAAGGTGGCGCAGCATCTCTATTCCGGCATGCTCTATAATGGCTGGTTGGGGTCGCGGCTGCTCTTCACCGAGACCGACAATATCATCTGCCCGCTGCCGCTCTTCCATGTCTTCGCGGCGGATGTGATTCTGATGTCGGCGCTGTGCTCGGGGGCGCATGTGGTGTTCCCGACGCCTGCGGGCTATCGCGGCGATGGCGTTTTCGACAATTTCTGGAAGCTCTGCGAGCGCTGGAAGATCACCTTTGTCATCACCGTGCCCACCGCCGTCTCGGCGCTGATGCAGCGCAAGGTCGATGCGGATATCTCTTCGGTGAAGGTGGCGTTTTCCGGATCGGCGCCGATGCCGCTGGAGCTGTTCAAGCGCTTCGAATCCTCTTGCGGCGTGATGATCTGCGAGGGCTACGGGCTGACCGAGGCGACCTGTCTGGTCTCGGTGAACCCGCCTGACGGGGTCAAGAAGGTGGGCTCCATCGGCATTCCCTTCCCCTATACCCGTGTAAAGATCGTGCAGCAGACCCCTGACGGCCCGCGCGAATGCCCGGTGGACGAGGTTGGCGAGATCTGTGTGGCCAATCCCGGCGTCTATGTGGGCTCGACCTATACGGAAGAAGACAAGAACCGCGACCTGTTCCACGAGGGGCTCTATCTGCGCACCGGCGATCTCGGGCGGATGGACCCTGACGGCTATCTCTGGATCACCGGCCGCGCCAAGGATCTGATCATTCGCGGCGGTCACAATATCGACCCCGCCGATATCGAAGAGGCGCTGCTGGCGCATCCGGCGGTGGCCTTTGCCGGCGCCATCGGCCAGCCCGACGCCCATGCGGGCGAGCTGCCCTGCGCCTTTGTCGAACTGGTGGGGGGGGCGGAGGTCACCGAGGACGAGCTCATGCGCCACGCGCGGGTGCATATCCACGAACGCGCCGCCTATCCCAAGCATATGACCATCCTACCGGCGCTGCCGAAGACCGCCGTCGGCAAGATCTTCAAGCCCGAGCTGCGCATGCATGCGATCCGCCGGGTCTATAACGACGCGCTCGCCGCGGCGGATCTGCCGGCGCGGGTGGTGGCAGTGGTCGATGATCGCAAGTGCGGGCTGGTGGCGCGGCTGGAGCGCAACGGCGCCGACGAGGCGGCGGTGACGCGCTGTCTCGGTGCCTTCACGCGCCCTTGGGAATGGGTTGAGAACGCGCCGGAAAGAGCCTGAACCGCGCCCTGTCCGGGCAGGTCAGCAGGGATTCTTGGCGCAGAAGATCTCGTAGAGCAGGCCGATGACGCGGCCCGTATCCTCGGTGGCGAGGCTGTAATAGATCGTCTTGCCATCGCGCCGGGTGCTCACCAGCCCCTCTTCGCGCAGCCGCGCCAGCATCTGGCTGACCGCCGCCTGACGGATGCCGAGCAGGTCCTCCAGCTCGCCGACCGATTTCTCGCCCGACCCGAGATGACACAGGATCATCAGCCGGCCCTCATGGGCCAGGGTTTTCAGGAAGGAAGCGGCGCTGCGCGCATTGCTCGCCATCTCGTCGGGCGGGGCGGGTATCGTCTGATCGTTCACGTCTCAGGACCTCTTATTCTCTGGCGCTCATATAGCATGTTCGCGCCGAAATGCGAGCCAGAGGCCGGCGGCGGCGCGTTCCGCCCCGTGTCAAACAGGTCAAATTGTCCGTAATGACGGCGTTTCGCCCCTGAATCGGCCCGGTGGCCGCTCTTTAAGATGCTCAGGCCCCGCGCTCAAGCCTGCGCGATGCGGTCGAGCAGCGCCGCCAGCCCCTCCGGGTCCGACAGGAAGGGCGAATGCGACCAGGGCCGCTCGTGCACGTCTTCGGGCGGCAGCGCTGCCGCCATCTCGCGCTGATAGTCGGGCGGGATCGCGTGGTCCTCGCCGCAGACGATATAGCTCTGCGGCACGGTTTCCGCCCGGCCCGCGAGGCGCACCCCCTCGGCCTGCGGCGGGATCGCCTGCGAGCAGAGATTTGCCATGGCAAATTCGACAGCGGCGTCGGAACAGTCGTGATAGAAGAGGTCGCGCGCCATGTCGGGCGCGAAGTGAAAGCTCGCGCGGCCCGGATCGCGGCGGATCGCCGGCAGCAGCGGCTGTTCGCTCTGCCGCCGCCGCAGCGTGGCGACGCTGTCGCCGGTGCCACCGGGGCGGTAGGCGCAGAGATAGACCAGCCGGCGCACGCGCTCGGGCGCCTGCTCGGCGGTCTGGGTGATCGGCACCCCGGCCATGGAATGCCCGACGAGAATGGCAGGCTCCGGCAGCGCCTCCAGAATCGCCTGCACATAGGAATCGAGCGTGATCTCCTCGGGCGGGGTGTCGTCGGCGCCATGCCCGGGCAGGTCGATGGCCCTCGCCTCATGGCCGCGCGCCGCCAGCGCCGGCAGCACATCGCGCCAGCACCAGGCGCCGTGCGAGGAGCCATGTACCAGAAGAAACCGCGCCATCAGAGCCCATGCCCCTGCGCTGCGAGAAAGGCGCTCAGCGCCGCCGCATACTCGTCGGGCTTCTCGACACAGGGAATGTGCCCGGCATTGCGGATCAGCCCGAAATCCGAGCCCGGGATCAGCTCCAGCGTCTCGCGCACCATGTCCGGCGGCGTCGAGCCGTCCTCGGAACCCGCGATCCCCAGCGCCGGCAGCCGCAAGCCTGAGGTGGGCGTCATGAAATCCGTCCCGGCAATGGCCTCGCAGCAGCCGATATAGCCGGCCTTCGGCGTGCGTTCGAGCATATGCCGCCACCCCGCGGCCTCCGCCGTGCCGCGAAAGCCCGGCGCGAACCAGCGCTGCATCGTGCCCTCGGCCAGCGCCGCCACGCCGCCCTCTCTCACCTGCGCCACCCGGTCGGCCCAGATCTCGCGCGTGCCGATCTTGCAGGCGGTGTTCGACAGCACCAGCGCGCGCACCAGATCGAGCCGCTTCGCCGCCAGACCCTGCGCGATCATGCCGCCGATGGAGAGCCCGACGAACATTGCCCCGCGAAAGCCCGTCAGCTCCATCAGCCGCTCGGCATCGCGCACCAGCGTGCCCATGGAATAGGGCCCCTCCGGCGCATCCGAGAGCCCGTGACCGCGCTTGTCGTAGCGCAGGATGCGCAGCCCTGCGGGCAGCCGCGCCACCACCTTGTCCCAGACCCGCAGATCCGTGCCCAGCGAATTGGCAAAGACCAGCGGCGCGCCGTCCTCCGGGCCATCGATTCGGTAATGCAGGCGGATATCGCCCAGATCGGCCATCTGCATGCGCCGCGCTCCCTCTTGTCCGGCACCAGCCTAGCGCCGCCCGCCGCCGGACGAAAGAGACCCCGGACCGGCCTGCGCCGCCCGGGGTCTTCATCTTTCTTCAAATACTCCCGCCGGAGGCGTCCCGCCCCCGGTGCCGGGCGCCGTGCTCAGGCGATCTCGACCAGCTCGATGGCGAAGGTCAGATCCTTGCCCGCCAGCGGGTGATTGGCATCGAGCGTGACCTCGGTCTCGGTGACCTCTGCGACGACCACCTGCATGGTCTGGCCGTCGGGGGTCTGCACTTGCAGCTGCGTGCCCAGATCCAGCGGAATATGATCGGGAATTTCCTGCCGAGGCACCGCCTGGCGGGCTTCGGCATGGGCCGGACCATAGGCCTCTTCCGAGGGGATCTCGACGGTTTTCTTGTCGCCGATGGTCATGCCCGGGATGGCCTTGTCGAGACCGGGAATGATCTGGCCCGAGCCCACGGTGAATTCCAGCGGGTCGCGACCGGCGCTGGAATCGAAGGTGGTGCCGTCGGCAAGCGTGCCGGTGTAATGAATGCGTACGGTGTCGCCGGTCTTGACCTGCGTCATGAAGAACTCCGTTCGTTGGGGAAAGTCTGCGTGAATGGACGAGGCCGCCTGTCACGGGTGCTCGTTTCGCTCCCCTTCAGTTTAAGCATCCATGCTCTGGATTGCAAATAGCGCCGGGTTTTGGCCTTTGCTCTGCCGCCGCTGCCGTGCAAGGCTCGCGCGCGGGAGGAACGCGGCATGGCCATCACAACCTGCGTCTTCGACGCTTACGGAACATTGTTCGACGTGGCCGCCGCCGCGCGCGGGGCTGCCGAGACCCCGGGCCGCGAGGCGCTGGCCGCGGTCTGGCAGGCGCTGGCCGAGGACTGGCGGCGCAAGCAGCTGGAATATTCCTGGCTGCGTGCCATCACCGGCGAGCATGTCTCGTTCTGGCAGGTCACGCAGGACGGGCTCGACTGGGCGATGGAGCGCCACGGGCTGGACGACCCGGCGCTTCGCGAGGCGCTGCTGGCGCTCTACTGGGAACTTGCCGCCTATCCGGAAGTGCCGGCGCTGCTGGCGCGGCTGACCGAAGCGGGCAAGCGCTGCGCCATCCTGTCGAACGGATCGCCCGACATGCTCTCGGGCGCAGTGGAGAGCGCCGGCATCGGAGGCTTTCTCGACGCGGTGCTGTCAGTCGAGGAGGTGGGTGTCTTCAAGCCGGCGCGCGCGGTCTACGATATGGTCGGCGAGCGCTTTGGCACGGTGCCGGGCGAGGTGCTCTTCGTCTCGTCGAACGGCTGGGACGCGGCGGGGGCGGCCGCCTATGGATTCCGCACCGCCTGGGTGAACCGCGCCGGCCTGCCGCTGGACCGCTTGCCGGCGCGCCCGCAGCATGTTCTGAGTGAGCTCTCACCGATACCGGAGCTTCTCTGATGCCGCATTTCACCACCTCCGACGGGCTGTCGCTCTACTATACCGACGAGGGCGCGGGGCTGCCGCTGCTCTGCCTCGCAGGGCTCACCCGCGACGGGCGCGATTTCGATTATGTCGCGCCCCATCTCGACGGCGTGCGGCTGATCCGGCTCGATTATCGCGGGCGCGGCCAGTCGGACCGGGGCGATCCCGTCACCTATGCGATCCCGGTCGAGGGGCGCGACGCGCTGGAGCTGCTCGACCATCTGGGGCTGGAAAAGGCCGCGATTTTGGGCACTTCGCGTGGCGGGTTGATTGCCATGGTGCTGGCGGCGACGGCAAAGGACCGGCTGAGCGGCGTGGCGCTGAACGATATCGGGCCGGAGATCGGCACGGCGGGGCTCGACGTGATCAAGGGCTATCTCGGCCGCAATCCGCCCTGGAAGAGCTATGACGAGGCGGTGGCAAAGCTTGCTGCCGCAATGCCCGCTTTCGAGAACGTGCCCGAGAGTCGCTGGCGCGAGGAGGTCGAACGGCATTACCGCGAAACGCCCGACGGGCTGGTGATCACCTACGACCCCAGGCTGCGTGACGCGGTGCTGAGCGATGGGGCGCAGCCGGCCCCGGATCTCTGGCCGCTTTTCGATGCGCTGAAGGGCCTGCCGCTCTGCTGCATCCGGGGGGCGAATTCGGATCTGCTGACCCAAACGACCTTTGCCGAGATGCAAAAGCGCCGCCTAGACATGATCGCGGCGCTGGTGCCCGGGCGCGGCCATATCCCGTTTCTCGATGAACCGGAATCGCTCGATGCGCTGCGCCGCTGGCTGAAAATGCTGGGATGAGCGCGGCATCTCCGCGACCCGCCCAAGATTTTTCGTACGAAAAATCTTGGGCCCGCGCCGGTCCTAGTCGCGCTCGCCCCGCACGAAGACCCGCGTCGGGTGCAGCTCTCCGCCCTTGAACACACCCACCGCGACGGCCCGACCGTCGAAGGATGCCCAGGCCTCGTCGCCATAGTCGACATCGCCGGGGATCACCATGCCGGGATTGCCGTTGCGCAGCCGTGCCGCGCCCTCGGCGGTGCATTTCAGCTCGGGCAATTCCGCCAGCCCGACCTCCAGCGGCAGCAGCTTTTCGTCCAGCTCCGGTGTCCTGGCCAGCGCGTCGATCGCCTCGATGCCGATCCCGTCCCCGGCCTCGAACGGACCCGACCAGATCCGCCGCAGCCGCAGCACATGGCCGTGACAGCCCAGCTTTTCGCCCAGATCGCGGGCGATGGCGCGGACGTAACCGCCCTTGCCGCAGGTCATTTCCAGCTCGACGTGATCGGCATCGGGGCGCCCGGTCATCACCAGCTCCTCGACCCAGAGAGGCCGCGCCTCGATCTCCATGGTCTCGCCATCGCGGGCGCGCTTGTAGGCGCGTTCGCCGTCGATCTTCACCGCCGAGAACTGTGGCGGCACCTGCATGATCTCGCCCACGAACCCGTGCAGCGCTTCCTTGATCTCGTCATCCGAGGGGCGTGAAGCGCTTTCGGCGGTGATCTCGCCCTCGGCATCGTCGGTATTGGTGCGCTGCCCCAGCCGCACGGTGAAGCGATAGGCCTTCAGCGCATCGGTGATGTAGGGCACTGTCTTGGTCGCCTCTCCCAGCGCCACGGCCAGCACGCCGGTCGCTTCCGGATCCAGAGTGCCCGCATGGCCGGCCTTCTTCGCCGCCAGCGCCCAGCGAACCTTGTTGACCACCGAGGTCGAGGTCATCCCCGCCGGTTTGTCGACGATGAGCCAGCCGGAAATATCGCGACCCTTCTTGCGTGCCATGTCTGCCCTCTGTCTGGTAAGGCGCGCCTGATAGCGAGGCGGGGCATGGCTTGTCAATCGCCGGGCGCGGCAAGGGCGGCGGCGATGGCGTCGAGCGCGGCACGGATCGGCGGATCGTGACGCGCTTCGTGGTGGCTGACCAGCCATTCGTCATGGGCGAGCGCCGCGATCGGCTCAGACAGCCGGGCAAGGCGCGGCTCTGCGTCGCCGATGAAACAGGGCAGCACCACCCGCCCGAAGCCCGCGAGCGCCAGATCGAGACAGAGCCGCGGATCGCTGGCGGTGGTGGCGATCTCGTCGCCATGCGTTTCGTGCAGCCAGCGTTGCGAGGCGGCCAGCCCCGGACCCTTCGGTAGCGTGACATAGCCCGTGACCTGCGGGCCAATTCCGTAGATCGCGTGGTCGACCCGCCGCAGCCGGCGGCGCGCGAGGCGGGGCGAGTCCGGCGGGCGGTTGCGGATGCCGATATCCGCCTCGCGCCGCGCCAGATCGAGCACCGCATTCGACGGCACGAAGGCGGGCAGCCAAAGCGGATTGCGCACCGGGTCGAGCGACATGGCCAGAAAGCGCGAGGTCCAGAATCCGGCGGTGATGCGCACCGGCGCCGGGCCGCGCCCGGCATCCACCCAGCGCGACAGCCGCGCGCGAATCTCGTGAAGCTCGGATGCCTCGGACGCCAGCGCGCGGCCCTCGGCGGTGAGCGCATAGCCCGCCTTGCCGCGCAGGAACAGCGTGCGCCCGGTGCTGCGCTCGAACCGCGCCATGCGCCGCGACAGGGTGGGTAGCGGCACGCCGCAGCGCTCGGCCGCGCCCGTCAGAGAGCCGGTCGCGGCGATTTCGAGAAAGAGCGACAGGTCGTCGAGGTTGATACGACTTTCATTCATGCAAGTCAGTTTGCGAAAGGCGTCAGTATTTTCAATGAAAATAACGTGGGAGAGTTTTGCTCATCCCATTCATACTTTCACAGGTGAAATATGTGCGACCTGGATCCGCGCGGCCGGGCGCCGCGACCCACGCTTTACATATGCGAACAGGAAATCTTTCGCCGTCGGCTGGAAAGCCAACGCAAATGGCGCCGTCGCCGGTTTTGGCTACGGGTACGCGCCCGGCTTTTCGGGCGCGCAAAAATCAGTCGCGCTTGCCCGCGAACCGTGCCTGCCATTCCTCGCGCTCGGCATCGGTGATCTTGCGAAAGGTCACCTCCGGCACGGCAAAGCTATGCCCCGCCGGCAGGCTCGCCAGCGCCGCCGGCACATCGTCGGGCCAGCTGTCGTTCTGCGTATTGAGCGCTGTCAGAAGCTGCGCCGAGGCGTCGGGGATGAAGGGGGCGGAAATCACCGCGTAGAGCCGGATCACATTCAGCGCGAGGCGGATCTGCGCCGCCGCCGCCTCCGGGTCGGTCTTGAAGGTCGACCAGGGCGCGGCCTCTTGCAGGTATTCGTTGCCCAGCACCCAGGCGGCGCGCAGCGCGGTGGCGGATTTGCGCACCTCCGCATGGGCCATGAAGCCTTCGTATTCGCGGATCTTTGCGGTCAGATCGGCGATGAGCTGCTCTTCGCGCGGGCCATAGGCGCCGCCCTCCGGCACCACCTCGCCGAATTTCGAGCGGCAGAACTTGGTGACGCGGCTGGCGAAATTGCCCAGCACGTCCGCCAGATCCTTGTTCACCGAGCTCTGGAAATTCTCCCAGGTGAATTCGGCGTCCGAGCTTTCCGGCGCGTGGCTCAGCAGCCACCAGCGCCAGTAATCCGCCGGCAGGATCTCCAGCGCCTGGTCCATGAACACGCCGCGCCCGCGCGAGGTGCTAAACTGCCCGCCATCGTAGTTCAGGTAGTTGAACGACTTGATGTAATCGACGAGCTTCCACGGCTCACCCGAGCCCAGAATGGTCGCGGGGAAGCTGAGCGTGTGGAAGGGCACGTTATCCTTGCCCATGAACTGGGTGTAGGTCACGTCGTCGGCGCCCTTGTCAGTGCGCCACCAGCGCTGCCAGTCGCTGCCTTTGCCGGCATCGACCCATTCCTGTGCGCAGGCGATGTATTCGATGGGCGCGTCGAACCAGACATAGAAGACCTTGCCCTCCATGCCGGGCCAGTCCGCGTTGCCTTTTTTCACCGGAATGCCCCAGTCGAGATCGCGGGTGATGCCGCGATCCTGCAAGCCGTCGCCGTCGTTCAGCCATTTCTTGGCGATGGAGGTTGTCAGCACCGGCCAGTCGGTCTTGCTGTCGATCCACTTCTCCAACTCGTCCTTCATGGTCGACTGGCGCAGGAAGAGGTGCTTGGTCTCGCGCATTTCCAGATCGGTGGCGCCGGAGATCACCGAGCGGGGGTTGATCAGCTCGACCGGGTCGAGCTGCTTGGTGCAGTTGTCGCACTGATCGCCGCGCGCATCCTCGAAGCCGCAATTGGGGCAGGTGCCCTCGATATAGCGGTCGGGCAGGAAGCGCCCGTCGGTGGGCGAATACATCTGGGTTTCAGAGACTTCGCGGATCAGCCCGCGATCCGCCAGCACCCCTGCGAAATGCTGGGTGAGCTTGTGGTTCTGCGGGCTCGACGAGCGGCCGAAATGGTCGAAGCTGAGGCGGAAGCCCTCGGCGATCTGCGCCTGAACCTCGTGCATCTCGGCGCAATATTCCGCCACCGGCTTGCCGGCCTTGGCGGCGGCGAGCTCGGCGGGGGTGCCGTGTTCGTCGGTAGCGCAGAGAAACAGCACCTCGTTGCCCCGGGCGCGCTGATAGCGGGCAAACAGATCGGCGGGCAGCTGGCTGCCCACGAGATTGCCCAGATGCTTGATCCCGTTGATATAGGGGATTGCCGAGGTGATGAGATGACGCGCCATCTGATGCCTGCCTTGTGCTCCGGTTCGCTGCCGCTTTAGCGGATGTGGCCGGGCGTGGAAAGGTCCGGCATTTGCGGGCTTGGCTTTGCCGCGTCGCGGCGTAGTTTGTCCCCGAACGCGACGCAGGAGAATGACGCCATGCAAATGAAACCGCTGGGCCGCACGGGCATGATGGTTTCCGAACTCTGCCTGGGCACGATGACCTTTGGCAACCAGACCGGGGTCGAGGAGGCCCATGCCCAGATAGACCGCGCGCTCGCGGCGGGGATCAACTTCATCGACACCGCCGAGATGTATCCGGTCAACCCGGTGCGGGCCGAGACCATCGGCCGGACCGAGGAGATCATCGGTGAGTGGTTTGAAAAGACCGGGCGTCGCGACGAGCTGATCCTTGCGACCAAGCATTCGGGCGATTCCCGCTATGTGCGCGACGGTGCGCCGATTTCCTCTGCGACCATCCCGGGCACGATCGAAAGCTCGCTGAAGCGGCTCAAGACCGACGTGATCGACCTCTATCAGTTCCACTGGCCGAACCGGGGCAGCTATCACTTCCGGCAGTGCTGGTCCTTCGCGCCCTGGGAAAAACAGAACCGCGCCGAGACGGTGCAGCACATGCAGGACGCCCTCGGCGCGCTCAGCCGCGAGGTCGAGCGCGGCACGATCCGCGCTTTCGGCCTGTCGAACGAGAGCACCTGGGGCACCGCCATGTGGCTGCGCATCGCCGAGGAGCAGGGCGGGCCGCGCGTCGCCTCGATCCAGAACGAATATTCACTGATGTGCCGGCTTGCGGATACCGACCTGGCCGAGCTCATGGTGAACGAGGAGGTGGGCATGCTGCCCTTCTCGTCGCTGGCCGCCGGGCTGCTGACCGGAAAGTATCAGGGCGGGGCGGTGCCCGAGGGCTCGCGCATGGCGCTGAACGGCGATCTCGGCGGGCGCAAGGTTCCACGCGCCTTCGCGGCGGTGGATGCCTATCTCAAAGTGGCGCGGGAGTTCGGGATCGACCCGGTGCACATGTCGCTGGCCTGGGCAGCGCGGCGGCCCTTCGTGGCCTCGGCGATTTTCGGGGCGACGACCATGGAGCAGCTCGAACGCGCGCTCGGCGCGGCGGATGTTGCGCTCTCCGATGAGCTGTTGGCGGCGCTGGAGGCTGTGCATCGCCAGCATCCGATGCCTTACTGATACCGGGCTTATGCGCATGGCCGCGCCGGGTATGACCGGCGCGGCCAGAGCGGCGCTTACTTGATCCGTTGCCCGTTGGCGAGGATCTGGCCCTGTTCGTTGATCTCGATCTTGGAGGTCAGCGTGTCGGGATCGGAGCCGGGCACGCCGAACATGCTCATCATCATCCGGGCGCCCATTGCGTCCTGATCGGAGACCAGCCCCATCGCGATGAGGTTGTCGATAAGCCCGTTCGCTCCGGCGAGCCGCAGATCGACCGCGCCGGTCGGTTTCGGCATGCCGTCAAAGCTTTCCAGATCGGTATTGTCGAAGGTGAAATCGCCGTTGCCGGTCAGCTGCGCGCCAGCGGCTTCGACGGTGAGGTTGTTCAGCGTCAGCGCATTCAGCTCGCCGGGCTTGCGCTCGCCATCCTCCAGCGCCTCCATCTGCGCGGGGTCGAGCAGATCGACAAAGGGCGTGACCTTGCCGGTGATGTCGAAAGCAACCGTCGCCGGATCGCGCGGCAGCACGTTGCCGCTGTCGAAGATGTTCCAGATCATGTCCGACAGGGTGAGCCCGCCCAGTGTCATCGCGAGCGCCATGTCCTGCGGTTCTTCGGAGGCGCTGATCGGGGCCTCGATGGTCAGGGCCAGCTCGTCCATCTCGGCGCTGAGAGGGAAGGGGATCTCCCCGCCGGAGATCTCATAGGCGATGCCCTCGGCGGCGACACCATAGCGGACCGCCTCCTCGGACATGGCGAGATCGAAGCTGCCGGAGCTGCTAGCGGAGCTGCCGCTTGTGGTGCTGCCGTCTTCGGTAAAGGAGAATTGCGACTGGCCGGCGCCATAGGTGACGCGGGCGGTCATGGCCATGCCGGCCGCGAGCAGCGCCGGCATGTCGGCCGCCTGCATGTCGAGCGGAAGCTGGGCCTGGTTTTCGGACACCAGCGACGACAGCGATCCGATAAACGAGCCCGCGCCGTCGCCATCCGGATCCTGCCCAGCGATATCATAAGAGAGGCTGCCGATGGAGACGGTCTGGTCGATCCGGCGCATGCCGTCGGCGCGCACGACCTGCGTTTCGCCGGTGAGATCCGTACCGGTCATTTCAGCGCGCAGCTCGTCGCGCGGCATCGTCTCGCCCTCGACCACGAGCTTCGACAGCGCGGCGGTCATGGATGCGGCGCTGTAGGCGTAGAGCATCGCGTCGGGATCGCCTGAAACCACCATGTCGAGCGCATCGGTGCGGTAGTCGATCACCATCTCGATTTCGTCTTCGCCCTCGGCGGCGGCATCGACAGAGATCTGCGTGTCGGCGGGCAGGATCACGCGCACCGTGCCGTCGCCCTGATCCTCCAGAGTCATCTCGCCGAAATCCACCACGACACGGCCGTCATCGTCGGGCAGGGTCATGGTGAAGGCCACGTCCGTCAGCGCCAGCGCGTCGTCCGAGCGCGTTTCGGTCGCGCTGACCGCGTAGCCGAAGCTTTGCAGATAGCCGCTGAAGCTTTCCCAGACCTGTTCGGGCGTCACGTCGGCCAGCGCCGGCGAGGCCGTCAGGAGCGCGGTGGCTCCCGCGGCTATGGCATAGTTCGAAACCCGCATGATCACCCCTTTTCTTTTTCTTCGGTGTGCGAAAATTTGATGCCCGGGAATGTCTGCCCCATGGCTTGCCGGGTCAAGAGGCTGGACCGGTGGTATTCCAGCCTTTACCAAAGAGAAGAATCGCACAAAACGAGGCATCCCATGGATCTGACAGGGAAAACCGCGCTGATCACCGGAGCCAGCCGCGGCATCGGCGCCGCCGCTGCGCGGGCTTTCGCCGACGCTGGCGCAAAGGTCGCGCTGCTCGCCCGCAGCGATGACGCCATCGCCGAGCTGGCCGGCGAGATCGGACCTGCCGCCGTCGCCATCCCCTGCGAGATTTCGCGGTACTGGGAGGTCGAGCAGGCGGTGCAGAACTGCCTGACCGCCTTCGGTTCGCTCGATATTCTGGTGAACAATGCGGGCGTGATCGACCCGATCGCGCCGCTGGGCGCCGGCGATCCCGACGCCTGGGGCGCGCTGATCGACATCAATATCAAGGGGGTCTATCACGGCATGCGCGCGGCGCTGCCGGTGATGACCCGGGCCGGTGGCGGCACGATCCTGACCATCGGCTCGGGCGCGGCGCAGCGTCCGCTCGAAGGCTGGTCGGCCTATTGCACCTCCAAGGCCGGGGCGCTGATGCTGACCCGCGCGGCGGATGAGGAATATCGCGACAAGGGCATCCGCGCGATCTCGCTCTCGCCCGGCACGGTGGCGACGCAGATGCAGCGCACCATCAAGGCCAGCGGCGTGAACCCGGTGAGCCAGCTCGACTGGGAGGAACACATCCCGCCAGAATGGGTGGCGCAGGCGCTGCTCTGGATGTGTGGCGCCGAGGCCGACGGGTTCCTCGGCGGCGAGGTGTCGCTGCGCAACGAGGACATCCGCAGAAAGGTGGGCGTGGCATGATTTCGCTGGAGAAGGACGGCAGCTACTGGCTGGCGGTGATCGACCGACCGGACAAGGCCAATTCGCTGACCCCGGAGATGCTGGAAAAGCTCTGCGAGATCGCCGAGGCGGCGCATCACGCGCAGGTGCTGGTGCTGACCGGGGTGGGCAAGGTGTTCTCGGCCGGGGCCGATCTTGAGGCCGCGCGCGCCGGGCTCGCCCATTCGCCGCTCTGGGAACGGCTCTCGGGCGCCATCGCACGGCTGCCGGGGCTGACGGTCTGCGCGATGAACGGCACGGTGGCGGGCGGCGCCATGGGCATGGCGCTGGCCTGTGATCTTCGTATCTCGGTGCCCGATGCCAAGCTCTTCTATCCGGTGATGAAGCTGGGCTTTCTGCCGCAGCCTTCGGACCCGGAGCGGCTCACTGCGCTGGTCGGGCCGTCGCGGGCCAAGATGATCCTGATGGCGGGACAGAAGATCCCGGTCGAGGAGGCGCTGGCCTGGGGTCTGGTGGACCGCATCGTCGAGCCCGCCCAGCTGCTACCAGCCGTGCGGGCGCTGGCGGAGCACACGCTGGCCGCCGATCCCGCGCATGCCCGGGCGATCAAGACACTGATCCGCTGAGATCCGCGCGCCGATGTGCGGACGCTACGCGGTCTCGATTCCGCAGGACACCATGGCGGCGCTGTTCGAGGCGCTGCCCGACAACGATCTGCCCGAGACGCCGAACTACAACATCTGTCCGACCGTGCCGGTGCATACGGTGCGCAGCGAGGGCGGGGTGCGGCGGTTGTCGGCGATGCGCTGGGGATTCGTGCCGCACTGGTACAAAACCCCGGTCGACGGCCCGCTGCTGTTCAACGCACGGGCCGAGAGCCTGGCGGAAAAGCCGGCCTTTCGCGATGCCTGCCGCAAGCGGCGCTGCCTGATCCCGATGAGCGGGTTTTATGAATGGACGAAGGACGCCGAGGGTACACGGCTGCCCTGGTATATCCGGCCCGCCGGAGCTGACGCGCTGGCCTTCGCCGGGGTCTGGCAGGACTGGCAGCGCGAGGGCGAGACGATCCGCAGCTGCGCCATCGTCACCACCGCCGCCGAAGGGGCCATGCGCGAGATTCATCACCGGGTTCCGGTGCTTTTGGGGGCGGAGGACTGGCCGCTCTGGCTGGGCGAACGCGGCCATGGCGCGGCCGTGCTGATGCGGGCCGCGCCGGAGAGAGCACTGCGATGTCACCGGGTGGGGCCGGAGATCAATGCCAGCCGGGCAAGCGGCGCGGACCTCGTCGCGCCGCTTTGACAAGTCGGGTCAGTTGCCGTCGAGGTGGTTGGGCTCGTAGTTGCGCTCCAGCTCGAGCGGGGCCGCGTTCACATAGTCGATCACGCCGGCCGCGAGATTGTTGGCATTCACGCTGTCGCCGAAGGTCTGTACCATGCCCGCGACCACGTCGAGGATAACCACTTCACCTGGCGCCATCGGGCCGGTATCCCAGCTTTCGTCGCTGGCAGTGGCGGACATGGTCACATCGGACTGGTTCACGAAACGGATCGTGTCGCCGATGACCGGGTAGACATAGTCGGGGAAATAGCCGTCGCCCATCAGCAGCACATAATGCTCGCTGGCGTGCAACGGGGCGGCGAGAACGCCCAGGGTGAGGGCAAGCAGACCGGTCTTGCGCAGCATGGTTCGCTCCTTAGAACAGCACAAACGGCCCCCACCTTTTGGCTGTGGGCATTATTAAGGGATGACTAAGGCGAAAATTTGACCAATTCGGCAGTCCGTTGGGGTCTTTTCGCAATACGGCGGTGCAAACGGTGCCTCCCCCGGGGTGGCCGGGGGAGGGAAGGAGGGGGTCCAGCAAGAGGGCAGGGGCGTCTCAGCGCCAGCCGAGGGCCGGGGCGACCTCTGTCAGGATCGTCTCCAGCACATGGGCGTTGTAGTCGACGCCCAGCATGTTCGGCACGGTCAGCAGCAGCGTATCGGCCTCGGCAATGGCCTCGTCGCGTCGCAGCTGTTCGATCAGCCGGTCGGGCTCGTCGGCATAGCCACGCCCGAAGATCGCGCGCTGCTGGTCGATGAAGCCGACCTGATCGGTCTCCTTGCCGCCGCGGCCGAAATACCGCCGGTCCATGTCGTTGGTCAGAGCAAAGATCGAGCGGCTGACGGAGACTCGCGGCTCATGCGTGTGGCCTGCCTCTTTCCAGGCCGCGCGATAGGCGCGGATCTGGTCGGCCTGCTGGATGTGGAACGGCTCGCCGGTCTCGTCGTCCTTGAGCGTCGAGCTTTGCAGATGCATGCTATGCTGCGCCGCCCAGACAGCGGTGGCGTTCGATCCGGCGCCCCACCAGATGCGGTTGCGCAGCCCCTCGGAATGCGGCTCCAGCCGCAGCTTGCCCGGCGGGTTGGGGAACATCGGGCGTGGGTTCGGCTCGGCAAAGCCCTCGCCCTCCAGCAGGTCGAGAAACACCAGCGAGTGACGCCGCGCCATGTCGGCGGCGCTTTCGCCCTCGTCGGGCCGGTAGCCGAAATGCTTCCAGCCGTCGATCACCTGCTCGGGCGAACCGCGCGAGATGCCCAGCTGCAACCGCCCACCGGCGATGAGATCCGCCGCGCCCGCGTCCTCGGCCATGTAGAACGGGTTTTCATAGCGCATGTCGATCACGCCGGTGCCGATCTCGATCTTCGAGGTGCGCGCGCCGACTGCCGCCAGAAGCGGGAAGGGCGAGGCGAGCTGGCGGGCGAAGTGATGCACGCGGAAATAGGCGCCGTCGACGCCCAGCTCCTCAGCGGCGACCGCCAGCTCGATGGATTGGGTCAGCACGTCGGCGGCGGTTTTCACCTGCGAGCCGTGGGTCGGCGACCAGTGCCCGAAAGACAGAAAGCCGATATTTTTCATGATGACGGTTCCTTGATCCGTTTGCGCGGCCTTTGCCGCCTTGTCCCGGAGATAGGAACCCGGGTGTGCCCCAGGCAAGCCGTCGTGCGGTTCGCCTGGGCGCAGGGTCTGTGCAGATCTGCCCAGCTGGCGCCCGATCAGTCGATCAGGCCGATCTGGCGGTAGAAGGCGTTGTTGTCCCAGAACAGGTATTCTTCATCCATCACGCCCTCTTCGGTCCAGTGGCCGATGGTGGCCATGGTCAGCGCATAGCGCTTGCCCGTGGGTTCGATGACCTGACCGTCTCCGACCGGCATCGGTTCGGTGAAGGTGCCCGAGATCTCGCCGACGACGCCGGTCCATTCGCCCTGGCCGATGCGGATGGGGTGCTTGTCGATGACGGTATCGGGGGCGAAGACGAAGAAGGCTTTCAGATCGTCGATATGCGCGTCGATGCCCCGAACGGTGCGGCCGTCGGGCCAGTGCACGAGGATATCATCGGCATGGCTTTCATGCAGGCGGTCCCATTGCTGGCCCGAGAAGACCTCGAAATCGAGCGTGTCGAAGGTTTCGAGGTTTTTCGCGATACGGTCCTCCTCGGCCTGGCGTTGCGCCAGTTCGGTCAGCGCGGCGGTGACGAGCGGCGGTTGCTTGACGACGGCGGCGCTGGCGGCCTCTGCGCTGACGGATTGTGCGGCGACGGCGGTGGCGGAAAGGCCGGCGGACAGCAGCACGGCGGTGAGGGTGTGAAGCGGTTTCATGGCGGGTTCCTTTGGGGTCTCTGGCTCATCCCCTTGATGCGATGAGGCGACCCTAAGGTCAGATTATTTTCAACGATATGGAGTTTTTGTTGAATGAATTTCTTTAAAATGTTCTCAATATGCGCGTGCGCAGCACGTCATCACCCCTCCTGTGAGAGGGTATGCGGGAGCGTGCTACGATGGCTGGGCGGGCTCAGGCGCGCATGAGTTCGGGCAGGTCGCCGGTGATTCCGGCGGCTTCGCGGACAAAGCCGCGGCGCAGGCCCGGTGCGGCGTTGATCGCCGCCATGCCCAGATCGCGGCCAAGCCGCAGGATCGGGTTGTCGTTGGAGAACAGCCGGTTGAAGAGATCCGTCGCCGCCGCCAGCGAGGCGGTGTCGAAGCGCCGCCATTGCTGATAGCGCGCCAGCACCATGGGCGAGGCCATGTCTTCGCCGCGTCGCTGGGCATGGGTCATGACATGCGCCAGCGCCGCCACGTCGCGCAGGCCCGCATTCAGCCCCTGCCCGGCAATCGGGTGCATGCCATGCGCGGCATCGCCCACCAGCGCCAGCCGGTCGGCGATGAAGCTGTTCGCCAGCGTCAGGTTGAGCGGATAGAGAAAGCGCTTTCCGGCCAGTGAGATCTCGCCCAGAAAATCGCCGAAGCGCGGGCGCAGCACGTCGAGATACTCGGCGTCCGAGAGCGCGTTGATGGCGCGGGCACGCTCGTCGCGCTCGGCCCAGACGATGGAGCTGCGGTTGCCCGGCAGCGGCAGGATCGCCAGCGGCCCGGGCGGCATGAAGAACTGATGCGCGATGCCGTGATGCGGCAGCTCGTGGGCGATGGCGCAGACCAGCGCGGTCTGGCCATAACCCCAGCCAGTGCGCTTGATGCCGGCGCGCGCCGCGGTGCCGCTGCGCCGCCCGTCGGCCCCCACCAGCAGCCGTGCATGCAGCGTTTCGACGCTGGCCAGCGTCACCGTCACGCCCTCGGGCGCGGTCTCCTGCGCCACCACCGTCTCGCCGGCGCGCTGGTCGACCAGCGGCTCGGACTCCATCGCCTCGATCAGGGCACGGCGCAGATAGCGGTCTTCGATCATCTGGCCCATCGGGCCTTCCTCGATCTCCGCCGAATCGAAATGCAGCCCGAGGAACACCTGCGCCTCGCCGGCGCGCCCGTCGGTGACCTTGATTTCGCGCATCGGTTGGGCATTCGGCGCCAGCGTCTGCCAAAGACCGAGATTTGCCAGCAGCCGCACCGAGGACAGCGCCAGCGCATAGCCACGCCCGTCGAAATCCGCCTCCGCCCGCGCCGCCTGCGGCAAAGCGTCGATGACGGTGCTTTTCAGGCCGGCCCGGGCCGCCGCCAGCGCCAGCGCGGGCCCGTTCAGCCCGCCGCCCACAATCAGGATGTCGCAATCATGTTCCATGGCCGCAAATATGCGCCGCTTCGCGGGATTGTCCATGCGCCGCGCTGCCGCTACCGTCGCGCGCGACTAGGAAAGGGATGCAGATGAGCGATTGGACGGAAATGAGCGCGGTCGAGCTGGGGCAGGGGATCGGCAAGGGCGAGATCGACCCGGTCGCGCTGGCGCAGGCGTTCCTCGACAAGATCGCCGTGCATCCGCTGGGATCGCGAATCTATTCCCGGGTAACGCCGGAGCGTGCGTTGGCCGAGGCCGAGGCCGCGCGCGGCCGCGCCGCCGCGGGTCAGCGCCGCTCGCCGCTCGACGGGGTGCCGGTAAGCTGGAAGGATCTGTTCGACACGGCGGGCGTAGCGACCGAGGCCGGCAGCAAGCTGCTGGAGGGTCGGGTGCCGGACGCGGACGCGCCGGTCTTGCAGACCGCCACCGCCATGGGGCTCGTCTGTCTGGGCAAGACCCATATGTCCGAGCTCGCCTTTTCCGGGCTGGGGCTGAACCCGGTCACCGCGACGCCGCCGTCTGTCAACGATCCCGAAGCTGTGGCGGGCGGCTCCTCCTCGGGGGCTGCGACCTCGGTGGCCTTCGGGCTGGCAGCGGCGGCCATCGGTTCGGACACCGGCGGCTCGGTGCGTATCCCGTCCTGCTGGAACGATCTCGTCGGGCTCAAGACCACGTCGGGGCGGATTTCGCTCGACGGTGTGGTGCCGCTGGCCAAGGGGTTCGACACGGTGGGTCCGCTCTGTCGCACGGTCGAGGACGCAGCGCAGACCTTTGCGGCGCTTGAGGGCCGCGAGGCGCCGGATCTGCGCGGCGCCTCGCTCGTGGGCAAGCGCTTTGCGCGGCTGACCACCATCGTGCTCGACGATCTGCGCCCGGAACCTGCCCGCGCCCATGCCGAAGCGCTCGACAAGCTCGCCGCCGCCGGGGCCGAGATCGTCGATCTCGATGTGCCGGAGATCGGCATCCCGATGGCGGATGCGGGCGTGCTCTACACGGCCGAGGCCTGGGCGGAATGGGGCGAGACCATCGAGGCCAACCCGGATGTCATGTTTCCGCCGATCCGTGAGCGCTTCGAAGCAGGGCGGCAGTTCACCGGCGCCGATTATCTGCGGGCCTGGGAGCGGATGATGGCGGCGCGCGATGTCTATTACGCCGCCAGCGCCGGATTCGATGCGGTGCTTTGCCCGACGGCGCCGAACCTGCCGCCGAAAATCGACAAGCTGATGGAGCAGGGCGAGTATTACGTCACCGAAAACCTGCTAACCCTGCGCAACACCCGCGTCGGCAATGTCATGGGCACCTGTACTCTGACCCTGCCCACCGGCGTGCCCTCCTGCGGGCTCTCGATCATGTGCCCGCCGATGCAGGAGGACCGGCTGCTGCGCCTGGGCGCTGCGGCGGAGCAGGCGCTCGCCTAGGCGTTTCCACTGGCCGGAAATATCCCGGGGGAGGCGCCCGCAGGGTGGCGGGGGCAGCGCCCCCGGCCTTTTCCGGGAGTCTCAAGAAATACAACGGCCAAGGGGGCTTGGCCGCAATCGGGGCGGGTTGCGGCTTTCGCGCCACATCCCCCGGCGGACTCACCACAGTGCTGGACGAAACGCCGGCTCTTCCCTTATCCTGCCGGCAAAACGGGGCGTGAACGATCCCGAGAACAAAGCAGTATTGCAGGCAGTCAAAAGGCACCAAAGCCATGTTTCCCGAGCGGTTTTCGAACCTGCCGCCCTATGCGTTCCCGCGTTTGCGGGCGCTGCTCGACGCGCACGCGCCGGGCGGGCCGGTCACGCATATGTCGATCGGCGAGCCGAAACATGCCTTTCCCGCCTGGGTCGGCGAGGTGCTGGCCGCCAATGTTTCGGAATTCGCGAAATACCCGCCCAATGACGGCACGCCGGAGCTGCGCAGCGCCATCTCCGGTTGGATCGCGCGCCGCTATGGCGTGACGGTGGACCCTGACACGCAGGTGATGCCGCTCAACGGCACGCGCGAGGGGCTCTATAACGCCGCCATGGCGCTCTGCCCCGAGACCAAGTCCGGCAGGCAGCCCACGGTGCTGATCCCCAATCCGTTCTATCAGGTCTATGCGGTGGCCACGGTCTCGGTGAATGCCGAGCCGGTTTTCGTGAACGCGACGAAAGAGACCGGCCATCTGCCCGACTATGAGTCGCTGCCCGCCGAGGTGCTCGACCGTGCGGCGCTGGCCTATGTCTGTTCGCCGGCCAACCCGCAGGGCGCGGTGGCGGACCGCGATTATTGGGAACGGCTCATCGCGCTGGCCGAAAAGCATGATTTCCAGATCCTCGCGGATGAGTGCTATTCCGAGATCTACCGCGACACCCCGCCCCTCGGCGCGCTTCAGGTCGCGCGCGAGATGGGCGCCGACCCCGAGCGTGTGGTGATCTTTCACTCGCTCTCCAAGCGGTCGAACCTGCCCGGGCTGCGCTCGGGCTTTGTCGCCGGCGGGCCGGAGAGCCTGGCGCGGATCAAGCTGCTGCGCAGCTATGCCGGCGCGCCGCTGCCGCTGCCGATCCAGCGGGTCAGCGGAAAGGTCTGGGCGGACGAGGCGCATGTGGTCGAGAACCGCGCGCTTTACGCCGAGAAATTCGCCATGGCTGACCGCATCTTCGGCAATGTGCCGGGCTATGAGCCGCCACAGGCGGGGTTCTTTCTCTGGCTGCCGGTCGAGGATGGCGAGGCGGCGGCGCTGAAGCTCTGGCAGGAGACCGGGGTGCGGGTGCTGCCGGGGGCCTATCTTTCGCGGGAGACGGCCGAGGGAAATCCGGGCAAGGGATATATCAGGGTGGCCCTCGTGGCCCCCAAGGACGAAACCGAACAGGGGCTGACGCGGATCCGTGACTGTCTCTTCGGGCAATAAGAAAAAGACGAGGCGAGCGATGGCATATCAGGCGCGGGGGCGTGACCCCCTATTCGACAGCAACATGCAGGCCGCGATCGAGAAGCGCGGCAAGGAGCTGGCCGGGCTGGCGCTGGTGGCGCTGGGGCTGATGGCTGCCGCGATGATTGGATCTTACACGCCCGACGATCCGTCTTGGCTCTCCGCCACCGATGCGCCGGTGCAGAACTGGATGGGCCGGATCGGTGCCTCCATCGCCGCGCCGCTCTTCATGATCGTCGGCTGGGGAAGCTGGGGTCTCGCGCTCGTGCTGCTGGTCTGGGGGGCTCGCCTCGCTCTCCACCGCGGCGAAGAGCGCGCGCTCTCGCGGGTCGTCTTCGCGCCGATCTGGATCGCGCTCTCGGCGATCTATGCCGCAGGTCAGCCGGTGGGCGCCGAATGGACCCACAGCTTCGGTCTCGGCGGTCTCTTCGGCGATATGATGATGGGCTCGGTTCTGGGCATCCTGCCGCTGGGCGCCGGGCTCGGGCTCAAGCTGGTGATGATGGTGCTGGGAGTCGGCATCGTCGCCATGGGCGCCTTTGTGCTGGGCTTCACCCGGGTCGAACTGAACGCCATCGCGCGCTTCCTCGTGGTCGGTGTCGTCATGGTCTATGCCACGCTGCTGAATCTGCTGGGTCGCGGCGCGAGCGCCTCGGTGGTGGCCGCGCAGCGCATGCAGGCCGCGCAGGCCGAACGCCGCGAGCGCCGCCGTCAGGAGCAGGCCGAGGCCACCGCCTGGGCCGCCGCTCAGGAAGCCGTGCCGGCACCGAGCCTGGTGCGCCGCACCCCGGCCCCCGCTGCGCCCGAGCATCATCGTCCCGCGCCGGTGCCGGTGCACCGCCCCGCGCCCGAGCAGGCCTATGACCATGCGCCCGCCACTTTCGAGGACAGCGTCGATTGGGTCGAACCCACTGTCGCCCCCGCCCCGGTGCCTGCGCCCGCCCCGGCGCCGGAGCCACGCAAGACCGGCCTGCTCGCGCGCGTTCCGGCGCTGATCAAGCGCGCCGATCCGCTTCCCGAGCCGGAGCTGGTCGAGACCGATGTGCTGGATTACGACATCGACGAGCCGGGCGAAGACCGGATCCGTGCCAAGATCGCCGATGTCATCCGCGCCCGCCGCAACGAACCGGCGCCGGAACCCGAATTCGTGCCCGACCCCAGCAAGCCGCTGACCAAGGGTCGTGGCCGCGGCCCCGCGCCGCTGATCTATCAGGCCGCTCCGGAGACCCGCCGCGAGCCGCCGGTGAGCGCGGCGCATGCGCCGCAGACCCACGCGCTGCCGCCCGAGCCGCCGCTCTCGGCGCCGCCGCGCGTGGCCGCGCCTGCACCCGAGATCACGTCCGAGGAGTGGGCTCCCGAGGTCGCACCCGAGGCTGTCGCAGCACCCGAGGCCGCCGCGCCGCAGCCAGCGCCTGCCCGCGTGATGGCGCCGCAGCCCGCCGTGCCGCCGGCTCCGCCCGCAGCTCCTGAGGAGGCGCTGACCGACGATCAGGACGATTTCGCCGATTACCGCGATTTCGACGATTATGGCGACGAGGACGATTATATCCCCGCCATGCCGCCGGAGGCCGAGCGCGCGCCGATCCCGATCGCGCAGCCGAAAAAGGTGGTGCAGCAGCCGCAGCGCAAGCCTATGCAGCCCTCGCGCCGCGCGCAGGCAGAGGCGCAGCCGCAGCTGGGCTTTGACGACAGTCACAGCGAATACGAGCTGCCGCCGCTGAGCCTGCTGGCCAGCCCCGACATGATCGAGCGTCACCACCTCTCGGACGAGGCGCTGGAAGAGAACGCGCGGATGCTGGAAACCGTGCTCGACGACTATGGCGTCAAGGGCGAGATCGTCTCGGTCCGCCCCGGCCCGGTCGTGACCATGTACGAGCTCGAGCCGGCGCCGGGCCTCAAGGCCAGCCGCGTGATCGGGCTCGCCGACGATATCGCCCGCTCGATGTCGGCGCTCTCGGCGCGGGTTTCGACCGTGCCGGGCCGCTCTGTGATCGGCATCGAACTGCCCAACGAGAACCGCGAGATGGTATCCTTCCGCGAGATCCTCTCTTCGCGCGATTACGGCGACGGCAATCAGAAGCTGCCGCTGGCGCTGGGCAAGGATATCGGCGGCGACGCGATGGTCGCCAACCTCGCCAAAATGCCCCACCTTCTGATCGCAGGGACCACCGGTTCCGGCAAGTCGGTGGCGATCAACACCATGATCCTGTCGCTGCTCTACAAGCTGACGCCGGACGATCTGCGGCTGGTGATGATCGACCCCAAGATGCTGGAACTCTCGGTCTATGACGGCATCCCGCATCTGCTCTCGCCGGTGGTGACCGACCCGAAAAAGGCCGTTGTGGCGCTGAAATGGGTCGTGGGCGAGATGGAGGACCGTTACCGCAAGATGTCCAAGATGGGCGTGCGGAACATCGACGGCTACAATGGCCGCGTCGCCGAGGCGCTGGGCAAGGGCGAGATGTTCTCGCGCACCGTGCAGACCGGCTTTGACGACGAGACCGGCGAGCCGGTGTTCGAGACCGAAGAGTTCGAGCCCAAGAAGATGCCCTATATCGTCGTCATCGTCGACGAGATGGCCGACCTGATGATGGTCGCCGGCAAGGAGATCGAGGCCTGTATCCAGCGTCTGGCGCAGATGGCCCGGGCCTCGGGCATCCACCTGATCATGGCCACCCAGCGCCCCTCGGTCGACGTGATCACCGGCACGATCAAGGCGAACTTCCCCACGCGGATCTCGTTCCAGGTGACCTCGAAGATCGACTCGCGGACCATCCTCGGGGAGATGGGCGCCGAGCAGCTTCTGGGCATGGGCGACATGCTCTACATGGCCGGCGGTGCCAAGATCACCCGCTGCCATGGGCCGTTTGTGAGCGACGAGGAAGTCGAGGAGGTGGTGAACCATCTCAAGGCCTTCGGTCCGCCGGAATACGTCTCGGGCGTGGTGCAGGGGCCGGACGAGGAGAAGGCCGACAATATCGACGCGGTGCTGGGCCTCAACACCGGCGGCAATACCGGTGGCGAGGATGCGCTCTACGATCAGGCGGTGGCCATCGTCATCAAGGACCGCAAATGCTCGACCTCCTATATCCAGCGCAAGCTGGGCATCGGCTATAACAAGGCCGCGCGTCTGGTGGAGCAGATGGAGGACGAGGGTGTGGTCTCGGCGGCCAACCATGTCGGCAAGCGCGAGATCCTGGTGCCGGAACAGGCCTGAGCCGGGCGCTAACGCCCGCTGGCCATCCGGCCGTCGAAGCGGAAAGGTTGCTGTGAGAGGATTTCGATCCGGTCCATATCCGGATGCTCGGGGTTCAGGATGTAGTTCCTTTCCGCCTCGATGATCAGAGAAGGCACGGAGAGGATGGCGGTCTTCCGCTCGGCGAGCCACAGATCTCCGATCGCGCGGAAATCGGCAATTTCGGGATTTTTGGGAATATCCGCCCAGGCCGCCTCGGAGCGCGGCAGCTCGTCGGGCAGGTCGAGTTCGACCGCGGTCAGCGCGGGCAGCTTTTCGGTCGTTCTCATCGAGGGTGGCAGGTGAACAAACACCTCAAGGCAGCTCAGGGCGAGCGAGCCGCCGCAATAGACCGCGGGACGGCCGGGGCTGTTCCAGCGGCCGCCCTCCTTGCGGGCGCCCAGACCGTCTAGACCGGGCGCATAGTCGGGGCGTGTCAGGCGCCAGACACGCATCAGTCGAAAATTCCGTGCTCCAGCCGCGTTAATACGCCTTCGACTTCACGGGCGCCGACATCGGTCGCCGCCATGGTCATCGGGACTTCGTCGTTCAGCGCGGGATTGGGGCTGCGCAGCCATTCCTCGGCAAGTTCCTCATCCTCGAACACCCGGAAAGCGTGGGCGACGACGCGCAGCAGCCGCGCAATCGCGTCCGCCTCGTCCGGACGCAGCGCTTCGTCTTTCTGCATACGCCGTTCCAGCGTCCTGTTCGGGATGATCCTGTTGATGTCTCCCTTGTCCAGGATCGAGGATTTTTGGATCTCGCGTACGACCGATGCGGAGACGCCGGACATGATCGAGCTGTAGGAGAGATCGTAAAACGCGATACGGTCGGCACGGTGCACCTCATAGCCCTTGCCCGGCAACACGCGGATGTGCGCCGCTGACGCTTTGGGATCGCTTTGTCTCGTTGCCACGTCGTTCCTCGTCTACTGTGCCGCAGATCTCGTTAGAGACTCCAAACGCCCTCGCCTGAGCGAGGGCGCTGAGTTTCCGCCATTTGCGGTGAAGCTCGCTGCAATGTGGCGGTTCTTTACGTCGTCGTCAAGCCGTCGCTCCGCGCGTTGAGCGATGTGTGAGTCAAATTTACCGCATTTTCGGTGCCGGGACAGAGGTGCGCGACGGTATGCTGTGGCGGAAAAGTGCGCGTCGGCCGGGCGACGCTGGACGCGCGTTGTAGGGCGCCTATCTGCTCATGACGGCGGGCGGCTATCGCATAACCGTGCCCGCATTGCCATATAGAGGCGACGACACGAGCAGGAAGGACCACACATGCTCCGACTCATCTCCGCCACGCTGGCGGCCGTGATGCTGACAGCGCTTCCGGCGGCGGCGCAAAAGCTCTCGCTTGGCGAGATCTCGAGCTATCTCAACACGATCCAGTCAGCCAAGAGCCCGTTCACGCAGATCAATGCGGATGGCTCGATCTCGACGGGCACGATTTTCCTCAAGCGGCCCGGCAAGGCGCGGTTCGAATACAACCCGCCCGAGCAGGCGCTGGTTCTGGCCTGGTCGGGCGCGGTCTATATCTTCGACAAGAAGGTGAGCGGCCAGCCCGAGACCTATCCGCTCAGCCAGACGCCGCTGTCGATCATCCTGGCGCGCAACGTCGATCTGGGGCAGGCGGGCATGGTCACCGGGCACAGCTATGACGGCACCGCCACCACGGTGACCGCGCAGGATCCGAAGCGGCCCGAGTACGGCTCGATCCAGCTCAAGTTCACCGGCAACCCGGTGGAGCTGCGGCAATGGGTGATCGACGACGGCAGCGGCAGCAAGACCACGGTGGTACTGGGCGGGCTGGAGAATACCAGCCTGTCGAACAGCGTCTTCGACGTGAAGCGGGTGGGGAACTGACCCCACCCTCGACCACTTTGCGCGGCGCTCAGCGTGCCGCGCGGCAATTGGCCAGCTGCACCTCGTAGATGATGGCGCGATTGCCCACCTCGTCGGCCACGCGCATAAGCCAGGCCTTGGAATTGTAGCTGCCGCGCGAAAAGCCAGTGCGGCCCTCGTGATAGGCGAGATACTGGTTGCGCGCGTCGCGCAGACTGATGCCCAGTCGGTCGCGGCTGCCCGCCATGTACCAGCCCATGAAATCGGTGGCATCGCGGATATCGTCGCGCTGCGCCCGGCGCTTGCCGGTGGCAACCAGATATTCGTCCCAGGTGCCGTCCAGCGCCTGGCTGTAGCCGAAGGCAGAGCTTTGCCGCCCATAGGGAATCACGCCGAGCGCGTAGCGGAACGGCGTGCGGGCATCGGATTTGAATTTGCTTTCCTGATAGATCGTCGCCATCTGCACATGCACCGGCACGCCCCATCTGCGTTCCGCCGCCCGGAAGGCGCGGAAGTACTGTGGGCGCTGGTTCAGGATCGAACAGGCGTCATCGAGATTGCTGGGCGACCGCCCGCTTCCGCCGCCGCCCCCGCAGGACGCAGCCAGTAACACAATCACCAACGCGCGAAGCCATCTGCTCATCTGCCTCTCGCTTTTCATTGTTTTTGTAAGTTTCTTGCCTAGTTTCCAGAATACCCGAATGTAGAAGCAGAGGGAATCACATTTCCGCTGGAACCTGCCGTCAGCGTCTTTATGCTAACGGGCCAAAGATGCGGTGGATGCCAGTTGGTGGCGCAACTGTTGGACGAGAGTTCACAGTCTGTTTCCTCTAAAATATGTCCCAAAGTTGGACTTTCTGCCGCGAAAATGCCATGACTTGTCCCTAGAGGTCGATATGCACACACAGCGCGCGAAATATCATCTGGGCCAGGTTGTCCGTCACAAGAAGCACCCGTTTCGCGGTGTGGTGTTCGATGTCGATCCGGAATTCAGCAATACCGAGGAATGGTATGAGGCGATTCCCGAGGAATCGCGCCCGATCAAGGACCAGCCCTTCTATCATCTGCTCGCCGAGAACGAGCAGAGCTTTTACGTGGCCTATGTGTCGGAACAGAACCTCATTGCCGATTATTCCGGCGAGCCGGTGGATCACCCGGACATTCCCGATCTCTTCGGGGCCTTTAACGATGGCAGCTACGAGCTGCATTTCCAGCTGAACTGACGGAGCCGCAGGGGAGGGCGCGCCGGTGGAGATCGTGGCGGCCCTGTCCCTCGTGACGTCAACCGCGCTGCTGGTGGCGATCCCCGGGCCGAACGTGGCGCTGATCGTCGCCAACACGCTGGCGTATGGGCTGCGTCTTGGCGTGGCAACTGTCGCGGGGACCACGCTTGGCGTGGCGGCCCAGGTCATGTTTGTGGTCGCGGGGTTCGCGGCGCTGCTTGAGCTGGCCGCCTGGGGCTTTCAGCTGTTGCGCTGGGCCGGAGTGGCCTATCTGCTTTGGCTTGGGGTCAGCACATGGCGACGCGGGGCTGCGGCGCTGGAGGTGCAGGCGCCGCGACGTCGGAGCGTTGTTGCGCTGCTGGTGCAGGGGGCGCTGGTCGCGGCGGTCAATCCCAAGACGCTGATCTTCAACGCGGCCTTCCTGCCGCAATTCGTGGCGCCGGGCGGCGGTGCCGGGGCGCTGGCCGGTGTGGCCGCGCTTTACCTAATGGTTCTTTTCACAGGCGATCTGCTCTGGGCGCTGGCCGCGCGACGGGCTCGTGGCTGGCTGCGCCATGCGGGACGGCTGCGGCACCGGATGACGGGCGGGCTCTATCTGCTGGCGGGCGCCGGGCTGGCGCTGGCACGGCTGCCGCGCTGATGTCAGAGCGACCGGGCGAGCAGGTCGGTGAATTCCGAGACCGCCTCGGGCGGCAGCGACCAGTCGCAGACCAGCCTTGCGGTGGCGATGCTGTCGTCGGGGCCGTCGAGACTGTCCCACATGCTGTAGACGGCGCCGGCGGCGTGCAGCTTGCGGTGTACGCGGCGGGGCAGGTCGAAGAAGAGTACGTTGGCGTGGCGGTCGGTTTGCAGCGTCACGTCCAAACCCTTCAGCCCCTGCACGAGCTGGTCGCAACGCGCATTGGCGCGGCCCGCCAGATCGCGCCAGAGATCGCCTTCGAGATAGGCGGCCATCTGTGCCGCGAGATAGCGATGCTTGGAGAACAGCAGCGCCCCGCGCTTGCGGCGCAGCTCGAATTCCGCAGCTTTCTCCGAGTTGAAAATCAGCACCGCCTCGACACCCATTAGCCCGTTCTTGGTACCGCCGAAGACGCAGATATCGACACCGGCCTTCCAGCTCATCTCGGCGGGGGTGACGCCGAGCTTGACGGCGGCATTTGCAAAACGCGCGCCGTCGAGATGCACCGGCAGGCCGAATTCCTGCGCCACGCCGGTCAGCGCGCGCAGCTCCTCCATGGAGTAGACATTGCCGCGCTCGGTGAGCTGGGTGATCGAGACCGGCCCGCGCAGCGGCCCGTGCACGCCGCGTGTCTCTTCGCCGGCGATGGCGGCGCGCAGGGCCTCGGGGGTCATGCGGTCGCTGTCGCCCACCAGGGTCAGCTTGGCGCCGCCGGTGTAGAATTCCGGCGCGTTGCACTCATCCTCATGGATATGCGCGGCGGGCGAGCAGAACACCGTGGCATAGGGCGGGCAGAGACAGGCGAGCGACAGCGCATTGGCCGCCGTGCCGGTGGGCACCAGATAGACCGCCGCCTCCGGCGCCTCGAACAGAGCGCGGAGATCCTCGGCCACCTGTTGCGACAGCGGATCGTTGCCATAGCCCATGGCGTGGCCCTCATTGGCGTGGGCCAGCGCGTCGAGAACCTGCGGCGCCACGGGACCGGAATTGTCGGAGGCAAAGAACATCAGATCGGCTCCTCAATGATGTGGTCTTCCCAATCGTCCTCGCCGATCTCGAATTCCGGAACGGTGCGATCCCGCATGGACACCCCGGCCTCATGCACCGTTTCCGGGTCGCCCGAGATCAGCGGGTGCCAGTCGAAGAGCGGCTTGCCCTCCCAGAGCAGCCGGTACGCGCAGGTCTGCGGCATCCAGTAGGCGTGCTCGTCGATATTCGTGGGTTTCAGCACGATGCATTCTGGCACGAACTGATGGCGGATCGGGTATTGCGCGCAGCGGCAGGTGCTGTCGTCGAAGAGGCGGCAGGCGACGCGGGTCAGCGCGACCTCGCCGGTCTCCTCGTCCTCGAGCTTGTTGAGGCAGCATTTGCCGCAGCCGTCGCACAGCGCCTCCCATTCGGCTTTGGAGAGCTTGGCGAGCGGCTTTTTCTCCCAGAACCGGGGCGCCAGCCCGTTGCGGTCGATCGGATCGCTCATAGCGCCGAGAGGATCTCGCGCGCCTTGGCGCAATCGGCATCCATCTGCTGGATGAGCGCGGCGAGCCCGTCGAATTTCACCTCAGGGCGAAGATACTCGACCAGCCCGACCGACAGGGTCGTCCCGTAAAGATCGCCGTGGAAGTCGAAGATGAAGGTTTCGAGATTGGGCTTGTTCTCGCCGAACATCGGGCGCACGCCGATGGAGGCGGCGCCGTGATAGCTGCCCTTGTGCTCGCCATCCAGGATTTGCACCAGCACGGCATAGACGCCGAGCTTGGGCGGGTGCAGCCCCTCGATGGACATGTTGGCGGTGGGATAGCCCAGCTCGCGACCGCGCTGCTCGCCACCGATCACCGGGCCCTCGATGCGGTGCCAGTGGCCGAGCTGTGCCGCCGCCTCGCGCGGGTTGCCGTCGCTGAGCGCCTGCCGGATCGCGGTGGAGCTGACCTGCCCGCCGTCATACTCCAGAATCTTGGCGACAGTGACGCCGAAGCCCAGCTCTTCGCCGAAGCGCTGGAGATCGCTGACGGTGCCCTTGCGGTTCTTGCCGAAACAAAAATCGGCCCCCACCACCACATGTTTGAGCCCGAGCCCGTCGGCGATCACCCTGCGGCAGAACTCCTCCGGTGTGAGCTCGGCCAGCGCGCTGTTGAAATTGAGCTCATAGAGCCGCTCCACCCCGAGCTTTTCCAGCCGCGAGGCACGCGCCTTGGAGGACATCAGCCGGAAGGGCGGGGTGTCGGGTGCGAAATACTCGCGCGGATGCGGCTCGAAGGTGAGCACGCCGAAGGGCGCGCCGCCGCCTGCCGCGCGGGCGAGGTCTATCACGGCTTGATGGCCGAGATGCACGCCGTCGAAATTTCCGATGGCGACACTGGCGCCCCGGTCTTCGGGCTCGACATATTGGTAATCTCGGATGATCCGCATGAACGCAGGCCTAGCCCCAGCGGCCAGCATGCGCAAGGCGGCTCGGGGCGGGGAATGGCAATGCCGCCACAGAGGGGGCTGGTCTTGTGCCAGCGTGCGGACACGGTGGGCAAGTATTGCCCACCCTACGGCATCCGTTATCCGTAATCGCGCTCGCCAAAGATCGCCGAGCCCACGCGTACATGGGTGGCGCCGAGCGCGATGGCCTCTTCGAAATCGGAGCTCATGCCCATGGAGAGCCCCTCCAGCCCGTTGCGTTCGGCGATCTTGCCGAGCAGTGCGAAATGCAGCGAGGGCGTCTCCTCGACCGGCGGGATGCACATCAGCCCCTTGATCGGCAGGTCGAGCCCGCGGCATTCGGCGATGAAGGCATCCGCATCGGCGGGCAGGATGCCGGCCTTCTGCTCTTCCTCGCCGGTGTTCACCTGAATGAAGAGATCGGGGCAGGCGCCCATCTCCTGTGCCAGCCGCGCCAGCGTGTTGGCGAGTTTCGGCCGGTCGAGCGAGTGAATGGCGGAGAAGAGCTCCATCGCCTGCCGCGCCTTGTTGGTCTGCAACGGCCCGATGAGATGTACGGAGACGCCCTCGTAGCGCTCCATGAAATCGGGCCATTTTCCGCGCGCCTCCTGCACCTTGTTCTCGCCAAAGAGCCGGTGCCCCTGCTCCAGCACCGCCTCGACCCGCTCCAGCGGCTGCACTTTGCTGACTGCGATCAGCTGGACCGAACCGGGGTCGCGTCCGGCCTCGGCTTCGGCTTTGGCGACGCGGTCGCGGATATCGGTCAGTCCCATGGCTCGTCTCCCCAGGCTTCTATGAACGGTTGCAGCTCGCGCTCGTATTTCTTCCAGGCCTGCGCCGACCCGGTATAGATCGGCTGGCGCACCTGACTGACGCTGAGCGTCTTCACGGCGTCGCTGTTCTTGTGGAAATCGAGGCAGGCGTCCTGCCAGTCAAGCCCCACCGCCGCGATCAGTGCGCGCGAGTGCGGTTCGGGGTCCGCCACCAGCGCCTCATAGCGGATCTCGTGGATGACGCCGGGCAGCGCGGCCTTCCAGTGCGCGACATGCCGGCGGAAGCGTTTGATCGCATGGGCGATATCCGCGAGGTCGTTGGCGTAGCGATGCGTGCCGGTGGCGAAGTAGTTCTTGTGGATCGACAGGGCGATGTCGCGCGGGTCGCGCTGCACGACGATAAAGCGCGCGCCGGGCAGCGTGTGATGCAGCAGCCCGACGATCAGATAGGAGAGAATCGACTTGTCGGTGATCACCGGGCTGTCGCCGGGCACGTCGCGGCGCGCGAGCGTGGTGTAGCGTTCGGCGAAGGCGCGCAGCTTTTCCGGAGCGGTGTCGGCGAGGGGGCGCATGGCTTCGCCGGCGCCGAACATGCCATAGGCGAGCTTCAGCGCGAGGCTCAACTCGTTGCCAGCCGACACCTCGCTATGGGCGGCGAGGATGCGCTCGACCAGCGTCGTACCGGAGCGCGGCATGCCGGTGACAAAGACCGGGCGGGGGGAGAGAGGTTCCGTGAGGGCGGATTCGGGCGAAAGCCCTGCCTGCGCGTCGCGCACGGCGGTGAACTCGCGATCCTGCGCGGCGTTGTCGAAAGGCGCCGCCTTGCGCTGCAAGGCATTGGCGCGGGCAAAGCAGGCAAAGGCGCGCTGCGGTTGACCGGTCTCCTCCAGCGCCTTGCCGAGCGCGTAGCCGAGATGGATTCGCGGCTCGTCCTTCATCTCCTTGCGCGTCCAGAGCCGCTCCATCGCCTGAAGCAAAGGGTCGCCGGCGGAGAGCTTTTTCGTGGCAAGGAAGATGCGGTAGAGCTGCGCTTCGTTCGGGTGCTGGCGGATCAGCTTGCGAAAGATCTTCTCGGCCTCGTCGAACCGGCCGAGCAGTTGCAGGTAATGCGCCTTGTCGGCGCGCGGCTTCACCGCCTTGCCATCGGCGGCAATGAGCCGGTCATAGGCGGCGAGCGCTTCCTCGGCGCAGCCGAAATAGCGGAACCGCTCGGCGGCGTGCTGGGTGAGCTTGGCATTGCCGGGCGCCAATGCGACGGCTTTTCGCAGGTGGCGGAGGCAGGCTTCGCGGTCGCCCTCTTCGAAGGCGATTCTCGACAGGTGGAAGGGGATTTCCGGGCGCTGCGGATCCGCCTGCGCCAGCTGCGTCAGCGCGGTCCGGGCCTGTGCGAACTGGCCCTTGGCCATGAGGCCGGTTGCCTGCTGGAAGAGCCGGGTTTTCATCGCGGCGGAGAGCGGCAGCATTGGGCGGGCACCTCGGCGGTTGGACAAAAAGAAAAGAGCGGGCAAATGCCCGCTCTTCCCTTAGCGTAATCTCCGGGGAGATTAGAAGCTCATGTTCAGACCCAGCGACCAGGTGCTGTCGTCGCCCGAGCCCCAAACGCCTTCCATGTCGGAGTAGCCGTAGCCGAGACGGGCTTCCAAGCCGCCGCCGAGGTCGTAGGATGCCGCGAGGCCCCAGCCCGACTGGTTGTCGCCGTCGTACTCGAACTGACCCCAGTTCAGGCCAACTGCGATGGCGTTCATTTCGTAGCCGAAGCCGACACCCACGTGGGTAATGTCGTCCGAGCTGCCATCAATGTCGGAGACCGAGTAGGTCAGGCCGGCGGAGATGCCATTGGCGAAGCCACCGGTGACGGCGATGCCGGTCACGTCAGCAACATCTTCCAGGGTCTGGTAGCCGAGGCCGACGGTGAGGTCGACCATGCTGACCTGACCGCTCCAGGACACACCGACGCCCCAGATGGTGTCGCCGATGCTGTCATAAGCGAGGCCTTCGTCTTGCGCTGCGCTTTTGCTCATCACGCCGTCGGCAGTGATCACAGCATCCGAACCGTCTGCGGTCTGCTCGGCCGACAGCGAGAAGGTGAAGCCGTTGTAGGCGTAGTCGAAACGAGCGATCTGACCGTCGGAGCCGGCACCGTCAAGGCCGGTCATGCCGAGCGAGTCACCGTCGCCGTGGTTGAAGCCAGCGTGAACGGTTTCGTCGTCGCTCAGCGAGGCGGCTGCCAGAGCCATTTCCGGGATGCGAGCGTCGTATGCACCGTCGGTGTCACCCATGGTCAGGGTTGCGCCACCGTAGGAGATGAAGACAGCTTCACCGCCCTGCTTGCCCGGCAGTTCGAAACGGCCCGGGTTTTTGTTGTCGGCAGCTTCGTCCAGATCGATGGTCGCACCGAAGGTCAGACCGTTGTCGGCTTCGCCCGACAGGGTGAAGCGGATGTCGAAATCGGTGAAGAACTGGGTGTCAGCATCTTCCGTGGACGGGCTGTAGATACCCATTTCGGCGGTACCGGTCAGGGCGACTTCAGCCGAGGCGACGCCTGCGGTTGCAACCAGCGCAGTGGTAGCAAACAGAATCTTTTTCATTGTTTCCCTCATGTGTTCGTAAGGCACGTACCAATCCGGGTAGCCCGGCCTTGATGGGCTTTCTATGCGCCTTCCCCCCCCGCGTTTGCAACCGGTCGCTGAAAGGCGCGCGGAACGAGCCAATCAGTGATGCGCAATTGCCACAAAATTGCCCGCTGCCCCGAACGCCACACGGGAAAGCGCCTTGGTTCAAGGAGATTGACGGCTTGTCGCGCGCGGGTGTGCCGAGTATGCAGGGGGCGAAAGAGACGGGACGGGCAGGAGCTTTTGCCGATGAAAATGATGCGGAACGCTGTGAGAGTCGCTCTGTTCGGCGGGATGATGGCTCTGGCCGGCTGCGGATCCGTCCGCGGCTGGTTCGACGGGCGCGGCTCCGACACACAAACCGTGCCGCCCGGCAACGCGGAGACCTCCGAGCAGATCATCGAGAAGGAAATCTACGGTCGCGAGGGGCGCCCTGAGTCGACGATCTGGGACATTTTCCGTGCCCGCGAGGATGCTGGCAAGGTCGGCGCGGTGAATCGCTATATCTGGAACGCCTCGCTCGACGTGCTCGATTTCCTGCCCGTCGAGTCGGTCGATCCGTTCACCGGCGTGATCACCACCGGCTACGGCACTCCGCCGGGCAG
Source organism: Salipiger abyssi (assembly GCF_017311415.1). GTDB lineage: Bacteria > Pseudomonadota > Alphaproteobacteria > Rhodobacterales > Rhodobacteraceae > Salipiger > Salipiger abyssi_A. Next base: position 193,493 of record NZ_JAEKIS010000003.1, read on the forward strand.
CGGCCGCGCCTATCGTGCGACGATCTATGTTTCCGATCCGGCGCTCGATGCGCGTTCGCTCAATGTCGCGCTGATGACCCGCTCCGGTCCTGTGGACGGCGCCACCGTGCGCGCGGTCGAGGATGCGATCCTGACCCGCGCCCGGCAGCTGCGCGCCCGCGACGGCAACCTCTGATAAAGGGCTGACCGCCGGGGTCGCGCAACTCTTTTCGAAAAGAGTTGCAACTTCCTTCGAAGGAAGTTGCCCCGGGCTCAGCCGTCCTTGCTGACATTCTCGCGGAACGCGGTGTCGAAGGCGGCCTTCTTGGCGTCGTCCGCCTCGGTCTGATGCTGCGCCTTCCAGTCGTTATAGGGCATGCCGTAATAGATCTCGCGCGCCTCGTCCTTGCCGATCTCGATCCCGCGCTCGGCGGCTGCCTCCTGATACCAGCGCGACAGGCAGTTGCGGCAGAACCCGGCCAGATTCATCAGGTCGATATTCTGCACGTCCTTGCGATCTTCCATCAGATGTTTGCGCAGCCGGCGAAAGGCGGCGGCCTCGATCTCGATGCGGGTCTGGTCGTCCATGTCTTTCTCCTCCGTCAGTCCGGCACGTCGTCGAGCGCCGCCTCCAGCAGCGGCGCCAGTCGCGTGCCCCAGTGCTCTTGGGTCGCTTCCGTGGCAATGAGGTCGTTGCGCAGTTCGATCAGCGTGTTCACCCGCCCGTGGCGCAGCGCGTGCCGGTCGATGGCATCGCCGGGCAGGTGGCCGGGATAAGGCTGGTTGCGGCCCACGGTCAGATCCGGCTCGGCTTCGAGCCGGGCGATCAGCGGGGCCGACAGCCGCGCGTCCCAGGCGTGCAGGATGCCCACATGCCAGGGGCGTGTCGGGCGTCCGCGCAATTGCCGCGTGAAGGAATGCATCGAGACGATGGCGACATCCTCGCGCGCCGCCGCCAGCGATTCCAGCGCCGTGTGATAGGGGCGGTGATAGGCGTTGAGCCGGCGCTCGCGCTCTGCCGCATCCGCGTGGCGGTTGCCGGGGATGACCGAGCCGTCATAGAGCCGCATCAGCAGCGTCGGGTCGTCCTCGCCGCGGTTGGGGTCGATCACCAGCCGCGAGAAATCCGCCCAGATCAGCGGCGAGTCGAGCGCTGCCGCCAGGGCGCGGGCCACGCCCAGAGCGCCTACATCATAGGCAATATGCCGCGCCATGTCCGCTTCGGGCAGTCCAAGGGTTCCCCCGAGATCGGGTGGCACGGTATTGCTCGCATGATCGCAGGTGACCAGAAACCGTCCGTTCCGGCCTTCTCCCTCTGTGTGATATGGCGTGTAGGTCATGGCTCTTGTCTGAAATCCTGCCCGCTCCACTTAGAGCAGTTGTGCCGCGAAGGGAATTGCGCAATACCTTCATGAAGGTGTTAGCGATAACTGGTTTAAGGGTAAACAATTCGGGGCCGGGGCATGGGACGCGCCGGAGCAGGGAGACGGAAATGAGACGTTTGCGCAAAGTGAAGATCGTGGCCACGCTGGGCCCGTCCAGCAATACATATGAAATGATCCGGACGCTGCACGAGGCCGGGGCCGACGTGTTCCGCCTCAATATGAGCCACGGCAGCCACGAGGACATCACCAAACTGCACCGGCTGATCCGTCAGGTGGAAAAGGATCTCGACAGCCCGATCGCGATTCTCGCGGACCTTCAGGGCCCGAAACTGCGGGTCGGGACATTCGAGAACGGCGAGGAAGAGCTCGACTGGGGCGATACGTTCCGGCTCGATCTCGACGAGGCGCCGGGCACCAAGAAACGCGTCTGCCTGCCGCATCCGGAGATCTTCCAGGCGCTCGGCGTCGGCGCGCATCTGTTGGTCAATGACGGCAAGATCCGCCTACGGGTCGAGGAATGCGGCGAGGATTTCGCCAATTGCGTGGTCGAGGCGGGCGGCACGATCTCCAACCGCAAGGGCGTCAACGTGCCCGATGTGGTGCTGCCGCTGGCGGCGCTGTCTGAGAAGGACCGCAGCGATCTGGAATTCGCCGCTGCACTCGGCGTCGACTGGCTGGCGCTGAGCTTTGTGCAGCGGCCCGAGGATGTGGAAGAGGCGCGCAAGCTCTGCGAAGGCCGCGCGGCGATTCTGTCGAAGATCGAGAAACCCTCGGCGGTGAAGGCCTTCGACAAGATCCTCGAAGTGTCCGACGGCATCATGGTGGCGCGCGGCGATCTCGGGGTGGAGCTGCCGGTGCAGGCGGTGCCGCCGATCCAGAAGCGCCTGATCCGCGCCTGCCGCAAGGCCGGTAAGCCGGTGATCGTGGCCACCCAGATGCTGGAATCGATGATCGAGAGCCCGATGCCCACCCGCGCCGAGGTCTCGGATGTGGCGACCGCGATCTATGAGGGCTCCGATGCGATCATGCTCTCGGCGGAATCGGCCGCCGGTCAGTATCCGGTCGAGGCGGTGACCACGATGAACAACGTCGCTGCGGGCGTCGAGAAGGACCCGACCTATACCGAGATCATCGAGGCCTCGCGCAATATCGACCGCACCAGCGTCGCCGACGGCATCGTCGCCGCCGCGCGCGAGATCGCCGAGACCGCGAATATCAAGGTGATCTGCTGCTTCACCTCCTCGGGCACCACCGTGGCCAAGGTGGCGCGCGAGCGCCCGCGCGTGCCGATCATCGCCATGACCTCGCTGCGCGGCACCGCCCGGCGGCTGTCGCTGACCTGGGGGGTGAACTGCGTGATGACCGGCGAGCTTGAACGCTTTAAGCAGGCGGTGGTGAATGCCGCGCGGGCGGCGCGGGCGCAGGGCTATGCCGGCACCGAGGACCAGATCGTGGTGACCGCCGGCGTGCCCTTCAACATCCCGGGCACGACGAACATCCTGCGCGTGGCACCCTGCGATGAGCGGCTGATCTATTCCACCGATCCGGAATAGGGCGCTTCGCGTTTCGCGAATGGCGGGGGCTCTGCTAGGCTCGTTTCCGTGGCGGTTTCTCTCCGCCGCGGAAAGGCACATATGAGCCCCGACCACCTTCTTGTCCTCGGCCTGTTTCTCGCTGTGATCGCTGTTCCGGCGATGCTCTCGGCCTATTCGGACGGGCGCCGGCCCTTTGTCGGTGCCGTGGTCGCGGTGGTCGCCGTAGCGGTGCTGTTGCATGGGAATACCAAGCAGCCGGACGGCTACCGGCTGGCGGATGTTCCCGACGCCGTTTACGGCGTGATCGGCGACATGCTCCGGTAGTGCGGCGCGCAGGGGCGGTGGGCAGATTGCCCACCCTACGCGGTAGCCTGCGACGAGGATTCCCGCTTGCATCATAAGGCGCCCGGTCCTATAGGAGGCGCCTCTACCCGCGCGGCCGGCCCGGAGTGGCATGCCGAGTCGCGCGTCAACGCCAAACGTCAAGGAGACGGAAATGCCCAAGATGAAGACAAAATCGAGCGCCAAGAAGCGCTTCAAGGTGACCGCGACCGGCAAGGTCGTCGCAGGTCAGGCCGGCAAGCGCCACGGCATGATCAAACGCACCACCAAGTTCATCCGCGATGCACGCGGCACCACCACGCTGTCGGCTCCCGACGCAAAAATCGTCAAGGGCTATATGCCCTACGACCGCTGATAGAGGAGATCTGACACATGGCACGAGTCAAAGGTGGTACCGTCACCCACGCCCGTCACAAGAAGGTCATCTCGCAGGCAAAAGGCTATTACGGCCGCCGCAAGAACACCTTCAAGGTTGCAGCCCAGGCCGTCGACAAGGCCAACCAGTACGCGACCCGCGACCGCAAGAACCGCAAGCGCAACTTCCGCGCGCTTTGGATCCAGCGGATCAACGCGGCTGTGCGTTCGCATGACGAGGCGCTGACCTATTCGAAATTCATCAACGGTCTGACCAAGGCCGGGATCGAGGTGGACCGCAAGGTGCTCGCCGATCTCGCCGTGCACGAGCCCGAAGCCTTCGGTGCCATCGTCGAGCAGGCCAAGGGTGCGCTGGCCGCCTGAGCCACTGCGTTACCGCCGAAAAAAAGAACCGCGCCCGGCATCCCGGGCGCGGTTCTCTTTTGTGCGTGCCTTGCAACAAGAGGCGCTGGCGACCCGTGAAGGACTCGAACCCTCAACCTGCTGATTAGAAGTCAGCTGCTCTATCCAGTTGAGCTAACGGGCCTTTGCGCCCGCCCGTTCTAGCCCCTTGCCACGACCTGTGCAATTGCCCGCGAGGGCGCTTTTGCCCCTGCCGGCTTGCGTCTTTGCACTGCCCCCGGTAGGTGAAGCGCACAGACAATCCGAGGGTACCGGGATGGATGACCTGCGCGACAAATATATCGACCTGATCGCCGCCGCCGCCGACGAGGCGACGCTCGAAGAGCTGCGCGTGCAGGCGGTGGGCAAGAAGGGCGAAATCAGCCTCCAGATGCGGAGCCTCGGCAAGATGAGCCCCGAGGAGCGGCAGGTCATGGGGCCGAAGCTCAACGCGCTCAAGGACGAGATCAATTCCGCGCTCGCCGCCAAGAAGGTTGCGCTGGCCGATGCCGCGCTCGACGAACGGCTGGCCGCCGAATGGCTCGACGTGACCCTGCCGGGCCGCGCCCGCCGCACCGGCAGCATCCACCCGGTCAGCCAGGTCTGGGAGGAAGCCACCGCGATCTTTGCCGATATGGGCTTTGCCGTGGCCGAGGGCCCGCAGATCGAGGAAGACTGGTACAATTTCGACGCGCTGAACATTCCCGGCCACCACCCGGCGCGCGCCGAGATGGACACGTTCTACATGCACCGCGCCGAGGGCGACGAGCGCCCGCCGCATGTGCTGCGCACCCATACCTCGCCGGTGCAGATCCGCTCCATGCAGAAGAACGGCGCGCCGATCCGCATCGTGGCGCCGGGTCGCGTCTATCGCGCCGATTACGACCAGACCCACACGCCGATGTTCCATCAGATCGAGGGGCTGGCGATCGACCGCGATATCTCCATGGCCAATCTGAAATGGGTTCTGGAGGAGTTCTTCTCGGCCTTTTTCGGCACCACGGTGAAGACCCGCTTCCGCGCCTCGCATTTCCCCTTCACCGAGCCCTCGGCAGAGGTCGACATCCAGTGCCAGTGGAAAGACGGCTCGGTCGTGGTGGGCGAGGGCGACGACTGGCTTGAGGTGCTGGGCTCCGGCATGGTGCACCCGAAGGTTCTGGAGGCTGGCGGGATCGACCCGAAAGAGTGGCAGGGCTTTGCCTTCGGCATGGGGATCGACCGGATCGCGATGCTGAAATACGGCATCCCCGACCTGCGCGCCTTCTTCGACAGCGATCTGCGCTGGCTGCGGCACTACGGCTTCGCGGCGCTGGACGTGCCGACGATCCGGGGTGGCCTGTCGCGGTAAGATCCCGGGTTTGGCGGGGCGGGGATTCGAGAACTGTCCTACGATCCCCACCCGCGCGAATCCCAGCGTAACGCGTGTAACGCAAGGCTCCAATCTGTCGCGAGGCCAACCGGCATGAAGCTTTTCCACCACGCCAACCGCGAACGCAACGCCGATACACGCCGGGTCTATGCGCTGTTCGAGATCGTCTATACCGCCGTCGATTTCGCCGCCGCGCTGTGTTTTACCGTGGGCTCGGTGCTGTTCTTCTTTCCGGTCTATGAGATCCCGGCGGTCTGGCTCTTCACCGCGGGATCGGTGTTCTTCATGGCCAAGCCGACCATTCGCCTGATCCGCGAGATCAAGCTTTACCGCATGGGCAAGCTCGACCGGCTCGTGCATCGCGCCGAAGGCGAGTAACCCGGAGCCATCGCGCCGAGGGCGATTAGCCTGGAGCCATCGCGCCGAAGGCGGGTAGCCTAAAACCATCGCGCCGAAGGCGAGTAGCCTATAACCCCAGTGCCGAAGGCGGGTAGTCTAGAGCCCCAGTGCCGCGCGGGCGCGCCGCAAGGTCTCCTCCGCCGGTCCCGACGCGTCGATATGGTGCCAGTGGCCGGGCGTTTTTGCATCCCGGGCCTGCCGGGCCACCACCGTCGCATCCGCGTCGGAGGCATCGCCATGCCGGGCGCTGACGCGGGCCTGGAGCGCGGCGGTCCCGGCCTCCAGCCAGAGCGCCGAGAAGGCCACGCCGGTGCGCCGGGCCAGCGCCGCGAGGTCTTCGCGCTCGCCCGGGGCGAGCCATGTGGCGTCGATCACCACGCTGCGGCCCGCTTGCAGCAGGGTCTCGGCCCGCGACAGCAGTCGGCAATAGACCACCCCCGACGCCTCGGCGCCATAGGCATCCGCCGGCAGCCGGTCGAGCGGATCCGCGCCGGCGAGCTGCTTGCGTTCCAGATCGCTGCGCAGATGCACGGCGCCGGGCGGCGGGCCGATGAGCGGCAACAGATCGCGGGCGAGGGTGGTCTTGCCGGTGCCGGACATGCCGCCCACCGCCAGCAGCGTGGGCGGGCCGGCGGCGAAGCTCTCCAGCGCATCGTCGAGAAAGCCGAGCGCGCGCTCCGTGTGGTCGGAGATCTCGCCGGTGGCGCGGCCGGTCTGAACCTCGACCATGGCGCGGATCGCGCCGCGGATGCCGAGGAAATAGGGCAGGGCGGCGAGGCCGGCATCCTCCTCTCCGGCGGCGGCGAACAGCCAGGCGTCGAGCGCGAGGCAGGCGGCGCGGCCGAGATCGCGGTGGCGCAGGTCCATGATCAGGAAGGCGAGATCGTAGAGCACGTCGCAGGTGCCGAGCACCTCGTCGAATTCCAGCGCGTCGAAGAGCACGGGCCGCTTATCGAGCAGCACGATATTGTTCAGATGCAGATCGCCGTGACAGCGCCGTATATGCCCGCGCACCCCGCGCGCCTGCATGAGCGGCGCCAGCGCCGCCTGCCTTTCGCGCGCCAGGCTGCGGAACCTGGCGGCGCGGTCGGCGCCGAGCTCGTCCGTCATGCCGGCAAAGGCGGTCTCCAGCTCGGTGACGATATCGGCCATGAGCTTGGCGCCATCCGCGTCGCGCCGGGGCGATTGCGCGTGATAGTCATAGGCCGTTTGCCCCAGATCCTGTGCCAGAGCATCGTCCAGTTCCCCGCGCTCGGCGATGGCGGAGAGCTCGTTTTCCTGCGGAAAGCGGGCCATGCGCAGCACCCATTCCACCGGTTCGCCCTTGCCGTCCAGCTCCAGCCCGCCTCCGGGGCGGCGGGTCAGCGGGCAGACGTCGCGGTAGATCTGCGGTGCCGCCGGACGATTCAGATCAAATTCGCGGCGCAGCATCGCCTCGCGCAGCGGCAGTGTGGAGAAATCCATGTAATCGTAGGCGACTGCGCGTTTGATCTTGTAGGCGGTGTCGCGCGCAAGAAAAACATGCGCGCCATGGGTTTGCACATGCGTCACCTCCGCGCCGCCGTGGCCGGCCGGGTCCGAAAGATAGGCGATCGCTTCTGATTGGTCGTCGGGCATATATGCCTCCCGCGCGATAGTTTGTAACAGGCCCCGAAGGGTTGGCTATGACCGGAATCAATGGCGTTACGCCCAACCTGTGATAAAATACGACCGTCATCAAAGGGCGGAGGTTTGTCATGAACATGATCGCTACCAAAGACCGTCTCGAAACCGACGGTACGACTGACCGCGACTTCCACATTCGCTGGACGCTTGAGCCGTTCGCCGCGACGGCCATGCTGGATGCATGGCTCGACTACGGCGACGAGATGCAGTCCTTCTATGCGGACCGGATCCGCGAGGATGTGGCAACCCAGCATCAGCTGCTGCATTGCAAGAGCCCGGTGGAGATGCTCCAGATCCAGGCCGGCTTCTTCCGCAAGGCGGTGGCCGACTACCGGATGCATGCGGGGCGCGTGTCCGAGTTGACACAGCGCCTGTTCTTCCCGCAGCCGGCGGCGGATCAGCCGAAGACGTAAGTTCCAGGTGCTGCCCCGAGCGAGGGCAGCGCCGGTTTCTCAGCCGCCGCGCGTGTGCCGGTGGAGTGCGCCGCCAGCCACTCGGCCCAGGCGGGCCACCAGGATCCTTCGATCGGGGCGTGAGCGCCCTTCCATGTCTCTGCGGCCAGCGCATGGCCCGGCACCTCGCCGATGCGATAGTGCCGGCGCGGGTGGCCGGGCTCAGAGACGATGCCCGCATTGTGCCCGCCGCTGGTCAGCAGGAAGGTGTTGCTGCCATCGGCGAAGCGGGTGATCTTCCACACCGATTTCCACGGCGCCACATGGTCTTTCTCGGTGCCCACCGCAAAGAGCGGCGTCTCGATATCCTCGACCGACACGAGCCGCCCACCGACCTTGTACTGGCCTAGCGCCAGCCGGTTTTCGAGAAACAGCTTGCGCAGATATTCCGAATGCATCGTGGCGGGCATGCGGGTGGCGTCGGCGTTCCAGGCCATCAGGTCGTTCATACCGCCGCGCTCGCCCAGCAGGTAATCGCGGATGGTACGCGACCAGATCAGGTCGTTGGAGCGCAGCATCTGGAAGGCACCGGCCATCTGGTCGGATTTCAGATAGCCCTGCTCGGCCATGATATCCTCGAGAAAGGCGACCTGGCTGTCGTCGATGAAGAGCGTGATTTCTCCGGCTTCGGTGAAATCGACCTGCGCGGCAAGCAGTGTGAGCGAGGACAGCCGGTGATCGCCCTCGCGCGCCATGGCGGCGGCTGCGATCGACAGCAGCGTGCCGCCGAGGCAGTAGCCGGCGGCGTGGATCTTCTGGTCGGGCACCGCCTTGCCGATGGTGTCGAGCGCCTCGAAGATGCCGAGGCTGACGTAATCCTCCATCGACAGCTCCGCATCCTCCTCGCCCGGGTTCAGCCAGGAGATCATGTAGACCTCGATCCCCTGATCGACGAGGAAGCGCACCATCGAGTTATGTGCCGAGAGGTCGAGGATGTAGTATTTCATGATCCAGGCGGGTACGATCAGCAGCGGCTCGGCCTTCACCTCCTTGGTGGTGGGGCGGTAGCGGATCAGCTCGATCAGCCGGTTGCGATAGACCACCTCGCCGGGCGTGATCGCGATGTTTTCCCCGACGGTGAAGTCGCCGGTCTCGGGTGCGGCGTCGCTGGCATAATCCGCGAAATCCTCCAGAAAGTTCCGGAAGCCGCGTAGCAGGTTGGCGCCATGTTCCTCCTGTGTGCGGGCGGCGACCACGGGGTTGGTGAGCGCAAAATTCGACGGCGCCATCATGTCGAGCATCTGCCGCGTGGCGAAATTGGTCATATGGGCGTGCCTCGGCGCGACCCCCTGAACGTCTTTCGTGGCGGCGTCCCACCAGTTTTCGGACAGCAGAAAGCACTGTGCGAAAAGGTTGTATGGATAGCGCTGCCATGCCTCTTCGTGAAAGCGCTTGTCCGCCGTCATTTCGGCGCAACCGCCGCCGTCGGGCGACAGCGGGCAACTGACCGCCGCCTGCATCGCGCGCGCGGCATTGGCGACGGCTTTTTCCTGAAGCTGGGCCTGCTTGGCCGGCGAACCGACGAGATGAACCGCCCAGTCGAACCAAGCCGTTGCCAGCCCCATGGGCGAGAGCCCCCCGGTCAGGCTGCCGATGGTTGCGTGAAAGGCGCGGTCTATGGCGTTGTGCGCTTCGGCGTCTCCGACCGGCACGGTGTGTTCGGGAGGGATGCTCGGACTGTGTTTCATGGCCTCTCTCCGTACCATTGTTTGCATCGCTTTGTGGCATTGATTCCCGCTCAGTGTCTTGATCAAGCGCAAGAAACCGCCGCGACGTTGCGTTCTGTCTGGGCTGATAGCGTAACCTTTTCGTGTCACGGTTTGATCCCGGGATGCGAGAATTTGATTGGATTTAATCAAACGATTGATTATTGCATTCTGCATGATCGAGAGTTCCGAGTCTCAGCTACCGGCCGCGTCGGCAGAGAGTACCCGTCGAAACCTTATCGACGCCGGGTTCGACCTGTTTGGCAGTCGGGGCTACGACGCGACCAGCACACGCCGGCTGGCGGAGCGGGCGGGCGCGAATATCGCCTCTATCGCCTACCATTTCGGTGGCAAGGCCGGGCTGCGTCGGGCCTGCGCAGAGGCGGCGGCGCAGCGGATCGCGGGGGCGGTTGGCGCGCCGCGTCCCCGTGGCGACATCGCGCCCGAAGATGCGGCGGCTGAACTCGAAAGGGCGCTGCGCGGGCTGGTCCAACTGCTTCTCGATGGGGAGGGCGCCCGCGGGCTCGTCGGTTTCATGGTGCGCGAGCTCAATGGATCGCCGGAGACGGTCACGCTGATCTTCGAGCGCTTCCTCGGTCCCAAGCATCGCGAACTTTGTACCCTCTGGGCCGCCGCGACCGGGCAACCGGCGGAGAGCGATGCCGTGAGGCTTTCGGTGTTCGCGACCATCGGCCAGGCGGTCTATTTCCGGATCGCCGAACCTGTAGTGCTGCTTGGCATGGGCTGGCAGAATCTTGGGCCAGACGAGGCCGAGTGCATCGCCGATCAACTTGTGGCGCAGCTTCACGCCGCGCTGGAAAGGAGCCGGGTATGACCGGATTGCTCTGTGCGCTGCCCTTTGCCGCCGCGCTGTTTTCCGCCTGCGCGGCGCCCGGCCCGCTGGCGACGGGCTATGTGGAGGGGGATTTCACTCTGATCGCACCGGTTGCCACGGCGCAGATCCGCGGGCTGGAGGTGGCCAGCGGCGACCGGGTAGAGGCCGGACAGACGCTGGTGGCGATGGAGCATCGCGACGCCGAGATCGCGCTGGCCCGCGCCGAGGCGGCCCTGGCGCAGGCGCAAAGCCAGTTGCAGGATCTTCAGGAGGGCAAGCGCCCGGCAGAGATCCGCGCCATCGAAGCCTCGCTCGCCTCGGCGCAGGCACAGGCCGAGGATGCGGCACGCACCGAGGAGCGCATGGTGAGCCTCGCCGCGCGCGGGGCCGTCACCGAGAGTCAGCGCGACGATGCGGTGACCGCCGCAAAGGTGGCCAATGCGCAGGTGGCGCAGATCGAGGCGGAGCTTGCGGTGGCGCGGTTGCCCGCCCGCGCGCAGGAGATCGCCGCCGCCGAGGCGGCGGTGAAGGGGGCTGCGGCGGCACGCGATCAGGCGCGCTGGGATCTCGACCAGCGCAGCCTTACCGCGCCCGCCACCGGCACCGTGTTCGACGTGATCCGCCACGAGGGCGAGATTGCTGGCCCGTCCTCGCCGGCGCTGTCGATGCTGGCCGATGGCGCGGTGAAGCTGCGGCTCTACGTACCGGAGACGGAGTTTTCCCGGGTCGCCGTGGGCACGCCGCTGGCGATCAACTGCGACGGCTGCGAGGCGGGGCTGCGCGCGCGGGTGACCTATATCTCCGACGAATCGGAATTCACCCCGCCGGTGATCTACTCGCTCGAGAACCGGCAAAAGCTGGTCTATCTCATCGAGGCGCGGCCCGTCGGCGAGAGCATGCTGAAACCCGGCCAGATCGTCGACGTGTCGCTGGCGGAGGATGCGCGGTGAGCGAGCCCGCCATAACGGTCACCGATCTCACCAAGCGGTTCGGCGGCAAGACGGTGGTCGACCGGGTGTCGCTCAGCGTCGAGAAGGGCGAGATCGCCGGGTTTCTCGGGCCCAACGGCTCGGGCAAGACCACCACGATCCGGCTGATGTGCGGGCTGTTGCAGCCCGATGGCGGCAGCGGGCGGGTGCTGGGCCACGACATCCAGACAGAGCGCGGCGCGATCAAGCGCGAGGTGGGCTATATGACCCAGCGCTTTTCCTTCTACGAAGACCTGACCATCGAGGAGAACCTGAATTTCGTCGCGGGGCTCTACCGCATGCCCGGGCGCCGCCGCGTGGTGCGCGAGACGCTTCAGGATCTGGGGCTATACTCGCGCCGGGATCAGCTTGCCGGGTCGCTCTCGGGCGGCTGGAAACAGCGGCTGGCGCTCGCGGCTTGTGTCATGCACCGCCCGAAGCTCCTGATGCTCGACGAGCCCACCGCCGGGGTCGATCCCAAGGCGCGGCGCGATTTCTGGGACGAGATCCACCGGCTGGCCGCCGACGGTCTGACCGTTCTGGTCTCGACCCATTACATGGATGAGGCAGAGCGCTGCCACCGCATCAACTACATCTCTTACGGCACGCTGGTGGCGCGCGGCACGGTGGCCGAGGTGGTGCGCGATGCGGGGCTCACCACGATGGTGATCTCGGGCAGCCGCGCGGGCGAGGCGGCGCGGCGCCTGGAGGGCGAGGCGGGGGTCGATCAGATCGCGCCCTTCGGCACCACGCTGCATGTGGTGGGCCGCGACGGCGCGGCCCTGCGCGAGACGGTGGCGCGGGTGGCGGAGGAGACCGGCACCGAAGCGGCGCCCGCCGAGACCAGCCTTGAGGATGTGTTCATCCAGCTCATGGGCGACGCGCAGGACAATATGTCATGACCCGGTTTCTCTCGCTCGCGCGGCTCTGGGCGCTGCTGGTCAAGGAAACCATCCAGATGCGCCGCGACCGGCTGACCTTTGCGATGATGATCGGCATTCCGCTGGTGCAGCTGATGCTCTTTGGTTTCGCCATCAACAACGACCCCAAGGAGCTGCCCGCCGCGCTGGTGGCGCCGACGCAGGACAGGTTCACCCGGGCCATGGTCAGCGCGCTGGAACTCACCGGTTATTACCGCTTTATCGCGCCCGCCGCGACGGCGGCGAAGGCGGAGGAGATGATCACCCGTGGCGATGTGGTCTTTGTCGTCACGGTGCCCTCGGATTTCGGCCGGCGGGTTGAGCGTGGCGACGATCCGTCGATCCTGATCGAGGCCGACGCCACCGACCCGGCGGCGGCGTCGGGCGCGATTTCGACCCTTGGCACGGTGGCGACCGAGGCGCTGGAGCGCGAGGCGGGGCTGCCGCAGGGCAGCGGGCCGGCGCTCTCGGTGGTGGTGCACAAGCGCTACAACCCGGAAGGAATCACGCAGTACAATATCGTGCCCGGGCTGCTGGGGGTGATCCTGCAACTGACCATGGTGATGATGACCGCCATGGCGCTCACGCGCGAGACCGAGCGCGGCACGATGGAGAACCTGCTGTCGATGCCCGCCACGCCACTGGAGATCATGCTGGGCAAGGTGGTGCCCTATCTCGGCGTGGGCGCGGTGCAGGTCGTGGTGGTGCTGGTGGCGTCGAAGGCGATCTTCGGCATTCCGATGGTCGGGCATCTCTCGGTGATCCTGATCGGGATCTTCGTCTTCGTGCTGTCGCTGGTGATCCTCGGCTATCTGATCTCGACCGTGGCGCGGACGCAGATGCAGGCGATGCAGCTGACCTTTTTCTTCTTCCTGCCCTCGCTGATGCTTTCGGGCTTCATGTTCCCCTATCGCGGCATGCCGGGATGGGCGCAGGCGCTGGGCGAGATCTTTCCGCTCACCCATTTCCTGCGGCTCATCCGCTCGGTCATGCTGAAGGGTGCGGACGTTCAGACCGTGGCGCAGTCGATGGCGGCGCTGCTGCTCTTTGTGCTGCTGCTGTCGCTGGCCGCCCTCATGCGCTTCCGCCGGACGCTCGACTGAGCGGGCTCAGTCGGCGCGGATCGCTTCGGAGTAATCCGCGTCGTCGCCGGCGGCCTGCGCCTTGTCGGTGATCAGGGCGGCGGCGCGGCGCTCCTCAAGGCTGCCATTTCCCCCGAGCACGCCCAGCGAGTCGAGATATTCCGGCAGCCGCGCCGAGAGGATCAGCCGGCGGTCGATCGGAAGGTCCGCCTTGAGCGCCTGCGCCAGCCCGTAGACCACCGTCGTGCAATTGGCGAGCAGCGTGTTGTAGAAGCGCGGCTGCGCCTCCAGTTGCTGCGCCAGCCCGACATAGGCCATGAACAGCGCCCGCCGGTGCTCGGCCGAAAGCGCCACCGGGAAGAGCCTGACCTGCTCCTTGCGGTAATTGGTGCGCAGCTTGACGATATCCTCCTCGGTCGCGCCGATCAGCACCAGCTCGAACTGGCGGAAGAACCCACCGATCTCGTTGAAGGCCTCGTCTGCCTCGCGGCGGATCTCGACCGAGAACACCACATGCTCACCATCCGCAAAGCCGAAGCTCACCAGCAGATGGGCGATGTCGGGGTTGTCCCAGACGGAGGTGATCATGTCGACGGTTTCGAGCTGCGAGAGATCGACGGTGCGCTCGGTCCAGCGGTGGGTGGCGTCGTCGGGGCTGCGCCAGTCGAAATCGCGCAGATCGGTGAGCGTGACGAGATCGCCGGCGACCCGCGCCTTGACCCCGCGCGAGACATCGACGGCCCAGTCGCGGTCCTGGCTCGGGGTGATGGTCATGTACCAGCCCGCCACCGCCAGCGCCGAGGCGGCCAGCACCGCCCAGCCGAGGCGCCTCTGGCGCAGCCGGGCGGCAAAGGCGAGGCAGAGTGCCACCGCCAGAGCCGCGAGCGCCGCGATGCGGGCAGGCCCTTCAAGGTGCAGCCAGAGCGCCATGCCGCTCCAGGCGGCGCCGGCAAGCGCTGTCAGGGCAAAGAGCAGATGGGCGATAAGACGGAACGGGCGGGTCATGGTCTTTTCCTTATCGGGCAGCCTGCGGGCGACGCGGGGCCGCCCGGGACAGTGTCATTCGTTTTCGCCGCTGACTTCGGCCAGCAGGCGCTCGGTGCGCGCATCTTCGAGCTTGTTATAGATCCGGTCCGATTCTTCCTTGTCGCGCAAGGCTTTGGTGATGGCGGCGGTGGAATAGACCAGCATCAGCGCGGCCATGGCATAATAGCCCTTGGCCGAAAAGCTGGCTTCGAGCGAATAGATGCCGCCGGCCATCATCAGCGCCGCGATGGAGAAGTTTGCATAGGTGAAGATGTTCCAGGCTTTGGAGACTTTCGGAGTGTACTGGGTCATCGGTCTGGTTCCTGTGTTTTCGGGAAAGGGAAAAGGGGCGTTCAGGTGCGGGTCTGTTTGAGCCGGTCGAGCACGGCGGCGGCGTCGGGACGCAGCGGTGCGCCGCATCCGGCGGCGGCCAGCCTTGCGCTGGTGGCCTCGGCGCTGCCGGTGGCGGAGAGATCGGCCATGGCAACGGCAGTTGCTTCGGACAGGCCCTGCCGGTCTTGCAGGCGTTCGAGCGTCGCCTCGGCCTCGCGCAGGCTGTTGATCACGCCATCGGGCATGGTGCCGCGCACGCGCTGTGATTTCGCCGTGGCATCGGCCAGCTGCTTGCCGCGCTGAAGCACGCGCAGGCGTTGTTCGGCGAGGCTGACCTCTTCGCGCAGCCGGCGGGTTGCGGCATCGTAGGTGGCGATCGCCTTTTCGGTATTGCCGCGCTCGGCCTCCAGCTCTGCGATGGCGGCGGCGGCTTCGGTGGCCAGATCCTCGCGGCCCTTGTCGAGCGCATCCAGCGCCCGCGCCTCCAGATCGTCGATCTGCTGGGTGAGCCGGTGCAGCGCCTTTTTCTCGCGCTCGCCATAGGCGATCACCATCGCCACCGAGCGTTTGGCGCTTTCCACGCCATGTGCGGCATCGCGCAGCTGCTGGCGCAGGATGGTGAGTGCATTGGCATCGGTGATTGCCTGGGCGGTATCGGCGCTCTGGCCGCGGACCAGGGTGATCAATGTCTTGAACATCAGGGCCTCCAACTCTATGAACCGTGTTCATGGACTTGATGCCAGAAGAGTGAACGTCGTTCAAGTATTATTTTGAACGTTGTTCAAAATAATTTGGAGGCCGTATGGCGACGACCCGGGAAGAGAAACGCGCCGATCTGAAGCGCCGGCTGATCGAGGCCGCCGAGGCACAGATTCTGGAGAAGGGGCTGGCCGGGCTGAAGGCGCGCGAGGTGACCGCGCAGGCGGGCTGCGCGCTGGGCGCGCTTTATAATGCCTTTGAGGATCTCGACATGCTGGTGCTGCATGTGAACTCGCGCACGCTGGCGCGGCTGGGCGCGGCGCTGCAGGCGGCGCGCCGCGACGGCGCCGATGCCGCGACCGAATTGCAGGCGCTGGCGCGGGCCTATGTGGATTTTGCCTGCGACAATCAGCGGCTCTGGTCGGCGCTGTTCGAACATCGGCTGCCCGATGGTGTGACGATGCCCAACTGGCACCGCGACGACCACGCGGTGCTGATCGCCGAGATCATCGCACCGCTGGGCGCCCTGCGTCCCGATCTCGATCCCGAGGCGCTTCGGCTGCGCGCGCAGACCACCTTTGCCGCCGTGCACGGGGTGGTGCAGCTTTCGCTTCAGGGGCGATTCGTCGGCGTTCCGCAGGAATGCCTGGTGGACGAGGTGGCGGCGCTGGTGGCGACGATGACCCGGGGCAGCCGGCCCGGTTCAGATCCGGCGGGCGCGTAGCGCGAGGATCTGGCGCAGGGTTTCGGAGGGCGGCACCGTGCGGAAGATGTCGCGCAGCATGGCGGCATCGGCGCGCAGCCCGTCGACCCAGCCGCCGCGCTTGGTGTGCTTGAGCGGACTGTCGACGCCGGGCCAGCGCACGATGGCCAGCCGCAGCCCGTCGCTCAGCCAGAGCCGGTTTATGAACACCTCCAGCCCGAAGCGGGGCAAGCCGCGCAGCGTGGCGGTATGGGCGGCGAGCAGCGCGCGCGGCATCACCCGTTCGCCCGAGATGTAGTCGATCCCCAGTGCACGCCAGAGCAGCGGCGCATTGCGGCGCAGGCTGATCGCTGCATCGGCGCGGCGCTCCAGCACCGGCGCGATGAGGTCGCTCAGATGATCCGCGTCGAGCCCCAGAAGATCGCTGTCGAGCAGCAGCAGATGCTCGCCCCGCGCCGCCTCGATCCCGGTGGCCACGGCGCGGCTCTTGCCGCCGTTCTGCGGCTGCCGGATCACCCGCAGCGTGGGCGCGTCTGTCGCCAGCGCCTCGGCACGGTCTGCGGTGCCGTCGGAAGAGCCGTCATCGACCACGATCACCTCGCAGATCAGCGGGTGATCCAGCACGGCGGCCAGAACGGCGCCGATGCGGGGGGCCTCGTTATAGGCGGGGATGATGCAGGAGAGCCGGGGCGTGTCGGTCATTTGCGCGTCGTCCTTTTCAGCAGCCAGACGATCCCGGCCATGATCAGAACGCCGAGCAGCAGCAAAGAGATCCGTGCGATCCAGTCGTCGATCTTGCTGTAGGCCGCGCCGAAGGCATAGCCGAGCGCCACGAAGAACAGGCTTTTCGGGATGGTGGCCAGCAGGTTGACCCAGAAGAAGCGGAACATCGGCATCTTCGCGAGCCCCGCCGCCACCAGCACGGCGGCACCTGCGGAATGGGTGAGCTTGCCGATCACCAGCGTGCGGCTGCCATTTTTCTGGAAATGGCCGGCGACCTGGGCGAGCCGCGCGCGGCTCAGCCCCATGCGGTAGCGCCAGCGCAGGGGCAGCCTGTGCAGCCCCCAGCGCCCGAGCGCGTAGAACCCCATGTCGCCCACCATGTCGGCGAGGATCACCACGATGCTGACGCTCCAGACATCAAGCAGTCCGCGGCTGGCGAGCCATGCGGCGATGACCGTCACGATGGGGCCTTCCAGCACTGCGATGGGCGCCAGGATGGCCAGCCCGTTCTTGGCGATCAGGGCTGCAACTGTCTCCAATCCCAACAAGTGCTACTCCGCCGGGCCCGCCGGGGTCTCGGGCGCCATATCCGTTCCACGCCATGTAAAGCCGCGCCCTGTCCATGTGGCAAGCCAGAGCGCCGGAAGCAAGAGATCGCGCAGCAGCATCGCCGCGAGATCGCGCAAGGAGGCGGGCCAGCCGGCACTGCGGGCCAGTGCCAGCTCGGCGCCGTACCAGACCAGTGGCAGCGCGATCAGCGTGGATGCGGGCAGCGCGCCCATGGCCACCAGCGCGGCGAGGGCTGCCAGCGGGATCAGCGGGCCCTGAGCGATTTCGGCGCTGAAGATCATCGGAAAGCCGTCGCGGCGCACGCGGCTCCAGCGCAGCTGCCGGTCCCAGACGGCGCGGGCGCTGCGCTTGCCGATGGGCTGCGGAAAGAGGCGGGGTGTCAGGCGCACATGCCGGCCCTGATCGCGCACCAGCTTGGTCGAGGCGACATCCTCGGCGAGGTTGCGCCCCAGCGCCGGCAGGCCGCCGCCGGCCTCGAGCACGTTGCGGTTCCAGAACAGTGTCTTGCCCTGGGCAAAGCCGAAGCCCAGCGAATCCGCCGCAAGCTGCCAGCGCCCTTGCGAGCTGTTCAGAAAGGCGCATTCCAGCGCGCCCCAGAAATTGCCGGGCCGGATGCCGGCGGGCGGCGAGGACACCAGACCGGTATTCTCGCGCCAGCTTGCCACCAGGGTGCGCAAATAGTCGCGCGGTAAAAGCAGGTTGCTGTCGGTCATCGCCACCCATTCGCTGCGCGCCGCGACATAGCCCTTGTGCAGATTGTTGAGCTTGGGATTGCCGCTGATGGGCGTCTCGCCAAAGAGCAGCGTCGCCTCGATCTGCGGATTGTCGGCGATGAGCCGCTGCACCAGCGGCACGGCGGGGTCGTTTTGCGAGGGCGCGCAAAAGATCACCTCGTAACGCGGATAATCCTGCATGAAGGAGGAGGCCAGCGTTTCGGCGTCGAATGTGTCGAGCCCGCAGACCGGGCGCACCAGCGAGATATAGGGCAGGGCACTGTCGTCGGCCCTGGGTGGTGCCGGCCGGTGATGACGGCGCGCGGTGAGGCCGGCGCTGAGCAGATGCGCGGCGAGCGGTATGGCGAGGGCGCAGAACAGCAGAATCTCGGTCATGCGATGCCTCCGGCGAGCGCGCCGCCATCGTTCGGAGCCTGCTGCGGCGGCAGCGGGCGTGCCGGGGTGCGGGCGCGCTCGGGGCTGTATTCGATCAGCCGCATCTGGCCTTGCCGGTCTTCGCCGAGGGCGGTCAGGCTGTCGATCCAGTCGCCGCAATTGGCGTACATGATGCCGTCGCGGTGGCGCAGCGCGGGCTTGTGTGAATGGCCGCAGATCACGCCCGCCGTGCCGGCGGCGCGGGCCAGCGTGGTCAGCCGGTTCTCGAACCGGTCGCCCATGGCCATCACCCGGTTGGCGCGGTCGATCACCCGCTGTGCCGGGCTGCGGCTGTGGCGGTCGAGCGTGGCGTTGCGGCGGTGCCAGTCGTCGATCTGGCGCAGCATCGCGTCGAGCCGGCTGCCGAGCCGGGTCATGAAATGCCAGCGGAGGAAGCGCGGGTCGCACTGGTCGCCATGCATCACCAGATAGCGGCGCCCGTCGGCGGCCTTGTGGACCACGGCTTCGCGCAGTTCCCAGCCTTCGACCGTCGCGTCGGGCGCGCGCATGGCGGAGTCGTGGTTGCCGGGCAGGTAGACGATCCGCGTTCCGCTCGCGACGCGAGCGCGCAGATCGGCGAGCACCGCTTCGTGGCTCTCGCTCCAGTGGATGCGGCCGCCATGCCAGATGTCGAAGATGTCGCCGACGAGATAGATCGTCTCGGCTTCGATGTCGCGGAGGAACTCGAGAACCTGCGCCGGGCGGCTGGCGCGGGCTCCGAGATGCAGATCGGAGAGGAACAGGCTTCGCAGGGTCTGGCGGGCGTCGGTGCCGGCAGGAGAGGACGGCATTCGGGCAACTTCCTTCTTCGCTCGCCCGCCTTATGGCGGCAGGATGTATCGGGAATGTGACGTCATTTAACGCAATGAAAGCTCTTCGGGTTCCCGGTTTAGGACGGAATGCCGCAGTGCGGCGTTTTGTTGCCAGTGGGTGCTTTGCGGGGGCTTAGCCCGGGTCGGTTCCAGCGATGCCGTCCTTGGCAACCGAGACCGCTTTCAGCACCGCGTAAAGCTGCTGCCCCTCGCGCAGATCCAGCGCTGCGACGGAGCGGCGTGTGACCCGCGATAGGATCACATTGCCGCCCGCGTCGAGCTGCACCAGCGCGCCCGGACCTTCGCCGAGCCGCAGGGCGGTGACGGTGGCCGGCAGCACGTTGAGCGCCGAGATGCCCTCGGGCCGCCGCGTGGCGAGCATCACGTCCTGCGCCTCCACATGCACCCGCAGCGGCGTGCCCGGCGCGCGGGCCACATGCGGGACCAGCAGGCGCAGATCTCCCGCCGTAAGCTCGCTAAGACCGTCGGGGTGATGCGCCGTCACCCGCGCCTCCAGCACCGCGCCCGCCGCGCCAGCGCCCAAGGGCGTGACTGACGGGTCGCCCAGCACTTCGGTGGCCGAGCCCTGCCGCGCGACGCCACCGTTCTGAAGCGCCACGACCGAGGTCGCGAGCCGCGCCACCTCGGCGGGGGCGTGGCTGACATAGAGGATCGGCACCGAGGTTTCGTCGCGCAGCCGCTCGAAATAGGGCAGGATCTCTGCCTTGCGCGCCTCGTCGAGCGCTGCGAGCGGTTCGTCGGCGAGGATCAGGCGGGGATTGGCAAGCAGCGCGCGACCGATGGCGACGCGCTGCCGCTCACCGCCCGACAGGCCGCCGGGACGGCGCGTCAGCAGCGGCCCGATGCCCAGCATCTCGACGACGTTGTCGAGCGGCTCCTGCGGGCCGGATTTCGGGGCGAACCAGCGCCCGTAGAGGAGGTTTTGCCGCACCGTCAGATGCGGAAAGAGGCGGGCATCCTGAAAGATATAGCCGAGCCTGCGCTTATGCGGCGGCAGCCAGATCCGCTGCGCGCTGTCGAAAAGCGCCCGCTCGCCGATGGCGATGCGTCCGGCATCCGGGCGGAAGAGCCCGGCCACCGCGTTGATGATGGTGGTCTTGCCGGAGCCCGAGCGCCCGAAGAGCACGGTCAGCCCGGGCGGCGCCTTAAAGGCGATATCGAGCGAGAAGGTGCCGAAGCTGTGCCGGATGGCGACGTCGAGGCTCATGTGCCGGCCACCCGTTTGGCGATCTTGCGCGACAGGATCTCGGACAGCATGAGCGCCGTCATGGCGATGGCCACCGAGACGACGACCAGCCGCAGCGCCGAGGCCTCGCCGCCGGGCACCTGGAGGAAGGCGTAGATCGCCGAGGGCAGGGTCTGGGTCTGGCCGGGGATGTTGGAGACGAAGGTGATGGTGGCGCCGAACTCGCCCATCGCCTTGGCAAAGGCGAGGATGGCGCCGGCGAGGATGCCGGGCAGGATCAGCGGCAGCGTCACCGTGGCAAAGACCCAGAGCCGCGAGGCGCCGAGCGTGGCGCCGGCCTGCTCCAGTTTGGGGTCCACCGCCTCGATTGAGAGGCGGATTGCGCGGACCATGAGCGGAAAGGCCATGATCCCCGCCGCCAGCGCCGCGCCGGACCAGCGAAAGGCGAAGACGATGCCGATCTCCTTCAGCGGTGCGCCGATCGGGCCGCGCGTGCCAAAGGTCAGCAGCAGCACGTAGCCGGTGACCACCGGCGGCAGGATCAGCGGCAGATGCACCAGCCCGTTGAGGATCTGCTTGCCCGGAAACTCCCACCGCGCCAGTGCGAAAGCGATGAAGATGCCGGGCGGCAGCGCCGCCAGCGTCGCCCAGAGCGCCACGCGCAGCGACAGCGCGACGGCCTGCCATTCCTCCGGGCTAAGCTGAAACATTGCGGGCGGTTACTCCGTCAGGACGGTGAAACCCTGCCGCTCAAACGCGGCGCGCGCAACCGGCCCCTGTAGGTAATCGAGAAACTCCGCCGCGATGGGGGTGTCGCTCTCGGCAAGCACGGCTGCCGGGTAGACGATGGGTGGGTGGCTGTCTTTGGGAAAGGCGCCCAGCACGGTGACATCGGGTTCTGCCGCCGCGTCGGTGGCATAGACGATGCCCATGGGCGCCTCGCCGGTGGCCACCAGCGCCAGCGCGGCGCGCACATTGTCGGCCTGCGCCACCTTCGGTGCGACACCGTCCCAGAGCCCCAGCGACTCGAGCGCCGCCTTGCCGTAGATCCCGGCGGGCACCGCGTCGACCAGCGCCATGGCCAGCCTGTCCTCGCCCAGCATGTCGGCAAGCGGCAGGTCGGGGGCGATCTCGACCGGCGTGGCGCCGGCATCATGGGCGATCAGCACGATGGCATTGCCCAGCAGGTCGGTGCGGCTTTCAGCGTCGATCAGGCCCTCTTCTTCCAGGGTGTCCATCCAGCCGACATTGGCGGAGATGAACACATCCGCCGGCGCGCCCGCCTGGATCTGTCGCGCCAGCGACGAGGAGCCGGCCAGCGAGATCACGGCTTTGTTGCCGGTTTCTTCGCCGTAGCGTTCCGCGACCTCGTCCATGGCGTTCTTCATGCTCGCCGCGGCGAAGACGGTGACGTCATCGGCCTGGGCGGCACCGGCGATCAGAGTGGTGAGGGCGATGGCGCACAGCCCGGGGGCGGGGAAAACAGCGGACATGAAGGATCCTCAGGCTTGATATGTTTTGTGAAACATATCGCGTGCCGGAGGCGAGATGGCAAGCGTTATTTCCCATCGGGAACATCGGAGAGCAGCGATTGCAGCGCCGCGATCTCCTCGGCGCCCGCCGTGGCGGCGGCGGTCTCGAAGCGGCGGTAATGGTCGAGCACCTGTAACCCGGTCTCGGAAAGTTGCGCCCCGCCGCCCTTGCTGCCGCCGCGCGTCCGTTCCACCAGGGGCGCACGGAAGGCACGGTTCATTTCCTCGACGAGGCTCCAGGCGCGTTTGTAGCTCATCGACATGGCCCGCCCCGCAGCGGCAATGGAGCCGGTCTGCTGGATAAGCTCCAGCAGATCCGCCTTGCCGGGGCCGAGCATGGCGCTGTCGCCGAACAGGATGCGCAGGCGCAGGCGGATTTCGGGGTCAGGGGGCTGGGATGTGGCGCTCATGGCGCGGAGTGTCGGGGATCGCGCTTGCGCTTGCAAGCGCGGGAGGGTTGAGTTGCCGGAACGGGAGGGCCGGAGATGTTCGACGCGAGACTGCTGCCGCTTCAGCGGCGTCTGCTGCACGGGCCGGCGCGGGCGCTGCACGGGCGCGGTGTGGGGGCCGATGCGATTACGCTTGCGGGCTTTGCCTGCGGGCTGCTGGCGGTGCTGGCGGCGGCCTGCGGTCTCTTCGGGCTGGCGCTGGCCGGGCTGGCGGCGAACCGGCTGGCCGACGGGCTCGACGGCGAGGTGGCGCGGCTGGCGGGGCCGACCGACCGGGGCGCCTTTCTCGATATCGCGCTGGATTTCGTCTTTTACGCGCTGTTCCCGGTGGGTTTCGGACTGGCGGATCCGGCGGCCAACGCGGTGCCGGCGCTGGTCCTCGTGGCGAGCTTTGTCGGCACCGGCTCATCCTTTCTCGCCTTTTCGGTGATCGCCGAGCGGCGCGGCATCCGGGCCGACGCCTATCCCAGCAAGGGCATCTATTATCTCGGCGGGCTGACCGAGGGCGGCGAGACCATCGCGCTCTTTGTGGCCATGTGCCTGTTTCCCGGCGCCTTTCCTGCGCTGGCGCTGGTCTTTGCGGCGGCCTGTTTCGTCACGACCCTGACCCGCTGGCTGGCGGGCTGGCGGCTCTTCGGCTGAGCATCCCGCCGCGCAACAGGCGCAGGGGCAGACGGCGCAGGGTGAGCAGCAGGAGCTCCGGATACTCGATCTCGCCGGCCAGAAGCGCCATGTAGCGCTGTCGTGCGGTGGTCGAGTCGTGAAAAAGCCGGGCGAAATACGGGCTCGTTTGGTCGGAAAAGATCAGAGGCCGCAAGAGGTTGGCATGTCGCAGCCCCCGGTGCAGCGGGCCAAGCGCGCGGCGGTAGCGGCTGAGCGCACTCTCGGGCGCGCCGTCGGCGAGGGCCTCCGCGACCGCTTTGGCGGCGTAGTGGCCGCTGAGGATCGCGTGGCCGATGCCCTCGCCGGTGATCGGATCCACCAGCCCCGCCGCATCGCCGGCCAGCAGGATGGCGCCGCGCCCGGGCGTCCGGCGGAAATCGCCGAAGGGCAGGAAATGGCCCTTGATCCGCAGCGCCTTTGGGGCATCGAGTTCGGAAAGATAGCGCATCATCCCCGCGCGCATTCGCGGATTGCATGCGTGCAGCCCGCCGATGCCGATTGTGGTGCTTTCCGGTTTCGGAAAGCGCCAGCCATAGCCCCAGTTTGCGGCACCGAAATCGATGCGGATCGGCTCCTGCGGTGCCGGCGGGGCCTCGGTCTCAAGCGCGAAGCCGATCTTCGCCTTGTCGAAAGACGCGCCGAAGAGATGGCGGGCGACGACGCTTTGCACCCCGTCCGCGCCGATCAGCGCGGAGAACGTCAGCAGCGTGCCGTTTTCCAGCGTGACCTGTCCCGCGCCGATCTCGCGCAGCCGCGTGCCGGTGAGATCCACCGCCCCGGCCTCCAACGCCAGCGCCAGCAGGTGATGGTCGAGCGAGAGCCGCGTGGTCAGGTGCAGCGGCGGGCTGTCGGTCATCTCGCCCAGCGGCGCGCCGTCCCGGTAGAAGACCAGCCGCTCGTGACGGGTGAGCATGTCGGGCGGGGGCAGGGCGGAGAGTGCCGCCTGATGGCTCAGACAGCGCCCTGTGATCAGCCCGCCGCAGAGCTTGTCGCGGGGAAAGACCGCCTTGTCGATCAGCGCGACGCGCAGCCCGGCCCGCGCGGCCACCAGCGCGGCGGTTGCACCGGCGGGACCGGCGCCGAGAACGATCAGGTCGAAACGGGTCAGCATCCGGGCTCCGCGTCATGGTCTGGCAGGATGACAATGTGGCGAAGCGCAGTTTGCGGCAATGCGGAATAGATATTCCAAATATTGCATTTGAATGAGCCGAGGCGTATCTTTCCGGACCGAACGCGGCGGAACGGGTCTGTCCGCGGAACTCGACAGGAGAAGAGAAATGACGCTCGATCGTGCGGTGATGGCGTTTGCGGGGGTGATGATCCTGCTGAGCGTGGTGCTGACCGTCTGGATCTCGCCCTACTGGATCTGGTTCACGGTGTTCATCGGCCTGAACATGCTTCAGGCGGCCTTCACCGGGATCTGCCCGGCGGCAATGATCTTTCGCAGGCTCGGGGTGAAGGCAGGCTGTGCCTTCAGCTGAGGCGCAAGAAAAAAGGCGCGCTCTTGCGGGCGCGCCTTTCGCTGGTCTGACCGCTGCGGATCAGAGCAGTTCGATATTCACGGCGCTTTCGCGGCCGTCACGGCCGGCCTGAAGCTCGTAGGACACCTTTTGGTTGTCCTGGAGGCCGGTGAGGCCCGAACGCTCGACGGCGGAGATGTGCACGAACACGTCCTTGGAGCCGCCCTCGGGAGCGATGAAGCCGTAACCTTTGGTGGTGTTGAACCACTTCACGGTGCCAGTTGCCATGGGTAATAACCCTTCTCTGTCTGTCTTGCCGCACGCGTGAGTGCTGCGGCCCGGCATGTCGTCAGTGCAGTATCGGTTGCGCTGCTGCCGGTGAAGGAGACAGGTAGGTCGATAGTGGTAACGTCTGCGGCCAAATGTATGGCAGAGGGGGCTGATTCCGGCAAGGGGTTTTGGGGACGTTGGCATTCCCTTGCTTTCTTTCGGGTCATCCAGCCTTCATTGACCAATTCGTTCCGATACTCTTGCCATGTCCTTGTACCGACGTCCGAATATCACCGGCGCGACCGTCTTTTTCACCGTCTGCCTGGCGCAGCGCGGGGGCGCGTTGCTGATCGACGAGATCGAGGTCTTGCGCGACGCGGTGAAGGTGACGCGGGCACGGCGCCCGTTTGGGATCGACGCCTGGGTGGTGCTGCCGGACCATATGCACGCGGTCTGGACACTGCCGGGGGACGACTCGAAATATTACGATCGCTGGGGCGCGATCAAGGCGCGGTTTTCGAAATTCGTGCGGTTGAAAGCGGCGCGGACTGACGAGAGCACGGCGCGCCCGACACACAACGCCTTGGCTGACGAGCTGGAGCGGCTGCGTGTGGCGCGCAGCCCGAGCAAGATCGGCAAGCAGGATGCCGGGATCTGGCAGCGCCGGTTCTGGGAGCATCACATACGCAGTGAGGCGGATTACGCGGCGCATGTGCGTTACTGCCTGACCAACCCGGTGAAGCACGGGTTGGTGGAGACGCCGGAGGCCTGGCCCTATTCCTCGGTGCATCGCGAAATCCGGGAAGGGCGGTGGCCGTAGGGTGGGTTTGAAACCCACCTTTCGCACAATCGAACGCATCGCAAAGGTGGGTTTGAAACCCACCCTACGAAGACGGCACTTAGCGGGTGAATTTCTTGAACTTCACCCGTTTCGGCTCCAGCGCGTCGGCGCCGAGGCGGCGTTTCTTGTCTTCCTCGTAATCCTCGAAGTTCCCCTCGAACCATTCCACATGCGCATCGCCCTCGAAGGCGAGGATATGCGTGCAGATCCGGTCGAGGAAGAAGCGGTCGTGCGAGATCACCACCGCACAGCCGGCGAAATCCACGAGCGCATCTTCGAGCGCGCGCAGCGTTTCCACGTCGAGATCGTTGGTCGGTTCGTCGAGCAGGATGACGTTGCCGCCTTCCTTGAGCAGCCGTGCCATATGCACCCGGTTGCGCTCGCCGCCCGAGAGCAGCCCCACCTTCTTCTGCTGGTCGCCGCCCTTGAAGTTGAACGCGCCGCAATAGGCACGGCTGTTCATCTGCGCGTCGCCCAGCTGGATGATCTCGGCACCGCCCGAGATCGCTTCCCAGACATTCGCGTCCGCGTCGAGATCGTCGCGCGACTGGTCGACATAGGCGAGCTGCACCGTGTCGCCGAGCGAAATCTCGCCGGCATCGGGTTTCTCCTGCCCGGTCAGCATCTTGAACAGCGTCGATTTGCCCGCACCGTTGGGGCCGATGACGCCGACGATGCCGCCCGGCGGCAGCGAGAAGCTCAGATCCTCGATGAGCTGCTTGTCGCCCATATGTTTCGACAGGTGCTCGACCTCGATCACCTTGCTGCCCAGCCGCTGACCGTTGGGGATGATGATCTGCGCCTTGCCGATCTTCTCGCGCTCGGACTGGTCGGCGAGTTTCTCATAGGCCTGAATCCGCGCCTTGGATTTCGCCTGCCGCGCCTTGGCGCCCTGCCGCATCCATTCCAGTTCGCGCTCCAGCGTCTTCTGCTTGGCCTTGTCCTCGCGGGCCTCCTGCTCCAGCCGCTTGGCCTTCTGCTCCAGCCAGGAGGAGTAGTTGCCCTCGTAGGGAATGCCGCGGCCGCGGTCGAGCTCCAGAATCCAGCCGGTGATTGCGTCGAGGAAATAGCGGTCGTGGGTGACGATCAGGATCGTGCCCTTGTACTCGATCAGGTGGTTCTGAAGCCAGGCGATGGTCTCGGCGTCGAGGTGGTTGGTCGGTTCGTCGAGCAGCAGCATGTCGGGCGCTTCGAGCAGCAGCTTGCAGAGCGCCACGCGGCGGCGTTCCCCGCCCGAAAGCGTGGTCACGTCGGCCTCGTCCGGCGGGCAGCGCAGCGCCTCCATGGCGACGTCGATCTGGCTGTCGAGATCCCAGAGATCCTGGCTGTCGATCTCGTCCTGAAGCTGCGCCATCTCCTCGGCGGTCTCGTCGCTGTAATTCATCGCCAGCTCGTTGAACCGGTCGAGCTTGCCCTTCTTCTCGGCAACGCCCAGCATGACGTTTTCGCGCACCGTGAGGTCCGGGTCGAGATGCGGCTCCTGCGGCAGATAGCCGACCTTGGCGCCCTCGGCGGCCCAGGCCTCGCCGGTGAAATCCTTGTCGATTCCGGCCATGATTCGCATCAGCGTCGACTTACCGGCGCCGTTGACGCCGACGACACCGATCTTCACCCCGGGCAGAAAGCTCAGACGAATGTTTTCAAAGCACTTCTTGCCGCCGGGATAGGTCTTGGACACCCCATCCATGTGATAGACGTATTGATAGCTGGCCATGCGGTCCTCCGGCGAAATCTTCGGGGGCCTGTATCGCACCACGGCGGGGGAATGCAAAGGTCTGCCAGGCCGGACAGTGCGGGAAGTGCCAGACGTCTTAAGCGGATCGTAAAGCTTTGCGGGTCATGTGCTGACAGCAAAGGTTTCACGGCCCGCCCGGGCCCGCATTCAGGAGTGCCGCCTTGTCCGAGCCCAAACGCAAGTTCCGCCGCAGCCGCTGGAAGCGGATGCAGTTGAAGTGGAAGATGCCGATCCTGATCGGCGTGCCGACGATCCTTCTGATGATTGCGGTGGTCGGCGTCAGCTATATTGAGGCGCGGATCGAGCTGGGCGCGCAGCGGGAAAAAGCGTTTCACAATATGCTGAAGGACCGTGAAGCCGCGCTCGCGGAGTGGCTGCACCGGGCCGAAACCGACCTGCTCGATCTCGCGGGCAGCCGGGCGGTGCGCACCGCGCTGCCGCTCTTCGAGCGCAACTGGCTGCTGCTCGGCGCGGATCCGGGCGGCCATCTAAAAGCCGCCTATATCGACGAAAACCCGCATCCTGTGGGGGAGAAGGACGAGCTGGTGCAGGCGGGTGACGGATCCGCCTGGTCGCAGGTCCATGGCGCCTATCATCGCGGCTTCCGCAACTTCCAGCGGCAGCGTGCATATTACGATCTGTTCCTTTTCGACCTCCAGGGCAATCTTGTTTACTCCGTCTTCAAGGAAGCGGATTTTGCCACCAACCTGCTCGACGGTCCCTATGCAGAAAGCGGGCTCGGCTCGGTGTTCAGCATCGCCGCTGGCGCGCCTGAGGGAGAGGTCACCTTCACAGAGTTCGGCAGCTACGCGCCGAGCGCCGGTGCGGCCGCGAAATTCGCCGCAACGCCGGTCTTTGACGATAGCGGCAGGCGTATCGGGGTGGTCGCGCTGCAAATCCCCATCGGCCATATTGCGCAGACGCTGGCAGGATCGGAACTGCTCGGCGAAACGGGGAGGGTCTATGCGGTGAATAGTGCAGGTCTCGCGCTGAGTTCGATCAGCGGGGAGACATCCTATGACGTGCTGGACCAACTGCCGGCGCTGCCGCAGGTACAAGCGGCGAGCTCTTCGGCCGAAGCCGTGTTCGACGATGCCACGGGCATCGGAGGAACGCGGGTTGTCGCCCTGACGAGCGCGGGGCGTTTTGCCGGGTCCAACTGGGGGTTCGTCGTCGAGCAGGACCGGACCGAAGCGCTTGTGCCGGAGCGCAATCTGCTGATCCTGACCCTGCTGCAACTGGCCGCCGTCGCAGTGGCGGTGTCGGGTCTCTCTTTCTTCGTTGCGCGGCTGCTGACCAGGCGTATCTCGCTGCTCTCGAAAAGCGTCGAGGGCATGTCGGAGGGCGATTTCGAAACCCTCGTCAACCAGATCAAGACGGGTGACGAACTGGGCGACATCGCGCGCGCGCTCGAACGTTTCAAGACAGAACTGGCCAAGGGTCGGGCTGCGACGGTTCGACAGGAACAGGTACAAAAGACCCAGCGTGAGGTGGTGGAGCTGTTGAGCAATGCGCTGTCTCGCCTTGCCTCTGGCAGCCTGCGCTGCCGCATCGACGCACCGCTGGATCCGGAATACGAGCAGCTGCGCAGCGATTTCAACGCAACGGTCGATGCGCTGACCAGCATCGTACAGGAGCTTCATGGCAGCGCCGAGCAAATCGGCGACGACGTGACAGGGCTCAGCGAGAATATCGACCAGCTGTCGCAGCGCACGGAGAACCAGGCCGCAACGCTGGAGCAGACCGCCGCCGCGGTGGAAGAGATCACCAGCAACGTGAAATCGACCTCGGAAAGCGCCAATGCGATCGTCCATGCGGTACATTCCGCGCGTACGGAGGCAGAGCGCGGCGAAGTGGTGCGCGGAGACGCTGTGGCAGCGATGTCCAGCCTGGAGGAATCCTCCAAGCAGATCGGCCAGATTATTCGCGTGATGGAGGATATCGCCTTTCAGACGAACCTGCTGGCGCTGAATGCCGGGGTCGAGGCGGCGCGTGCGGGCGAGGTTGGGCGCGGCTTTGCCGTGGTCGCCTCGGAGGTGCGGGCGCTGGCGCAGCGCTCCTCCGACAGCGCGGCCGAAATCCGCGACCTGATCAAGCGGTCGAACGACAACGTAAGCAACGGGGTCAAGCTCGTTTCCGAGCTCGGCCGCTCGATCGAGACCATACTGGGGGAAATCACCGGCATTTCGAGCCAGGTTCAGGACATCGCCGGCGGCGCCTCGGAACAGGCGACGGGTCTGACGGAGATCAGCTCGGGCATGTCCATCCTGGATGATGTTACGCAGAAAAATGCGGCGATGGTCGGGGAAAGTGCCGATGCGGGCCGAACGCTTCTGCAAAAGGCGGCCGAGCTGCGCCGGGTGGTTGCCCGGTTCGAGGCTGGCGACATCGCCGGTCAAACCGAATGGGTGGCCGAGCCGGCGGCGGAAGACCCCGTCGATTGGGCCTTGCCGGAAACCGTCGAATCCGCGCCGCCGCCGCCGGCCCGCGTTGCTACCGGTAGCGGTGGCGCCGTGTGGGAGGATTTTTGACGCCGCGGTGCATTGTCAGATACAGACGACTTCGCAGCGGGCATTCGATCATGATAACCGGCTGGCGGCGCTGACCTTTCCAGTTGAATTTGGGAGCTGTTCCGGTGTCTGGTGGCTTTCGTTCGAACGGGAAGGCGTGCGATGCACTGGAATGCGCATGAGACGGGGTTCCGGCTGGCGGCCGGGCAGACAGTCGGGCTGTTGGGGGGATCCTTCGATCCGCCTCATGCAGGTCATGTGCACATTACGCTGGAGGCGTTGCGGCGTTTTCGGCTCGACCGGGTGATCTGGCTGGTTAGCCCGGGCAACCCGCTGAAGCCGCGCGGACCTGCGCCGCTTGCCGAGCGGATGGCGGCGGCACGTCGCATCATGCGACACCCTAAGGTGGTCGTCAGCGATTTCGAGCGCCTCGCGGGCACCCGCCACACTGCCCGCACGCTGAAATCGCTGCGGCGGGGCTTTCCCGGTGTGCGCTTCGTCTGGCTGATGGGCGCCGACAATCTGGCGCAGCTGCACCGCTGGGACGACTGGCAGCAGATCATGGGGCAGATGCCCGTGGGTGTCCTGGCACGCCCGGGCAGCCGGATGGCGGCGCGGGGTTCGGTCGCGGCGGATGTCTACCGGCACGCGCGCCTGCCGGCCCGCGCCGCGCCGCTGCTGGCGCGTTCGGCGCCGCCGGCCTGGTGCTTTGTCAATGTTCCGATGGTCGATCTCAGCTCCACCGAGCTGCGTCGCGACCGCGCGCGAAGCAGATGAGAAGCAGATGAAATGTGATCGTCCGTCGGCATCCTACCGCTTGTCGAACGCAGGGCGCTTCGGTTAGATCGGCGCCATGACGCAACGGATTTCAAGGCGTGGATTTCTGACTTCGGTCGCGGCGGCGGGCCTCACGGCGGCATCGCCCGCCCTGGCCAATGCGCCCACGCAGTCGCTGAGACCGGTGGCGCGTGGCGAAGATCTGAGGCTGCGCAATCTCAAGACAGCAGAGGAGCTGATCGCCGCCGCCCGGCTCGACGGGCAGGTGAGCTTTTCGGCGATCGATCTCAAGACCGGCGCACTGCTGGAGTCGCATGCGGCAGATACCGGGCTGCCGCCGGCCAGCGTCGCCAAGGCGCTGACCGCCTCCTATGCGCTGGACACGCTTGGCCCGGCATACACATTCAAGACCGAGATCCTCGCCACCGGCGGGGTGTCGGAGGGGATGATTCAGGGCGATCTCATCCTGCTCGGCGGCGGCGACCCGACACTCGACACCGACGGTCTTGGCGAGCTGGTCGCGATGCTGGCGGAAAAGGGCATCAAGGGCCTGCGCGGCAAGTTCCTGGTCTGCGGCAGCGTCTTGCCCTATACGCGCTCCATCGACCCGGCTCAGCCCGAACATGTCGGCTACAGCCCGGCGGTGTCGGGACTGAACCTGAATTTCAACCGTGTGCATTTCGAATGGCATCGCGGCGGCGACAGCTATCAGGTCAGCATGGACGCGCGATCCGCCTCCCTGCGCCCGACGGTGCGCATGGCCAGCATGGGCGTGGTGGCGCGCGATATGCCCGTCTATACCTATCACGATGCCGGCGCGCGCGACGAATGGACGGTTGCGCGTGGCGCGCTGGGCAATGGCGGCGCACGCTGGCTGCCGGTGCGCAAGCCAGAGCTTTACGCCGGCGAGGTGTTGCAGGCGCTGAGCGCGTCCAAAGGGATCAAGCTGCCAGCGCCGCAGGTGGTGGAGAACTGCCCGGAGGGCGCGGTGCTCGCCAGTCGCGAGAGTGCACCGTTGCGGGTGGTGCTGCACGATATGCTGAAATGGTCGACCAACCTGACCGCCGAGGCGGTGGGCCAGACGGCGACGCGGGTTCGGCTGGGGCAGGTGGGCTCGTTGCGCGAATCGGCCGAGGCGATGAACCTCTGGGCGCGCGAAACGCTGGGGCTCAGCCATGTGGCGCTTGTCGACCACTCCGGCCTCGGCGACCAGAGCCGCATCGCCTCGGCCGATATGGCAAAGGCGCTTCTGGAGATCCGGCAGCGCATGGGGCTGAAACCGCTGCTCAAGAGCTTTCCGATGCGCGACGACAAGCGCCGGATCGTCGAGGACCATCCGGTCAAGGTTCATGCCAAGACCGGCACGCTGAATTTCGTCAGCGGCCTTGCGGGCTTTGCCGATCTGCCGGACGGCTCGGAACTGGTCTTTGCGATCTTTTGCGGCGATCTGGACCGCCGCGCCTCGCTCACCCGGGCGCAACGCGAACGTCCCGAGGGCGCGCGGTCGTGGAACGTGCGCGCCAAGACGCTTCAGCAGGGGTTGATCGAACGCTGGGCGGTGCTGTCGGCGGTGTGAGGGCCGCTCAGGCGGAGAGATGCCGGGCGCGGGCGCCGCGCTCGATCGCTGCGGCGTGCAGCCGGTCGATATCCAGCTCGTAGCGGATTTCCTCGAGCAGCCGCAGCTCCTCTTCGCGCAGCGTGCCATCGGCGGCGGCCACGTCGCAGGCCAGCGCGTAAGCCGTTTCGAACAGCCGCTCCGGAAGGTTGTCGCGAACCAGCCCGAACAGCGCGTCGAGACCGTCTTCCTGCTCGAACAGCTCGAACACCATCTGCGACATGGTGCGGATCCGGTCGATATCGTAATCGGCAAAGATCGGCAGCATGTTGACCGAGGATTCGATCTTGACCAGTTCGGCGGTGCGCAGGTTCTGGTCGGAAGCGGATACGGCGATCATGAGCGCCACGAGGCAATCTTGCGACGTCAGCGGATGCGGGGTGGCTTGGGTCACGGTGGCTCTTTCTAAATCCTCGGGTTGCCGGCAATTTATTGACCCCGCACCCCGTCTGCAATAGGACGCGGGCGCATCTGCCCCGGCTGTGAAGGGGCGTTATCCCATGGAGTGTTTCGGAATGTCCGATCTGCGCGAAGCTGCGATGAGCTCGAAGGCCTGGCCCTTTGAAGAGGCGCGCCGCGTCCTGAAACGCTACGAAAAGACGCCGCCAGAGAAGGGCTATGTGCTGTTCGAGACCGGCTACGGCCCCTCGGGCCTGCCGCATATCGGCACCTTTGGCGAGGTCGCGCGCACGACGATGATCCGCCGCGCCTTTGAGCTGATCTCGGATATTCCGACGCGGCTCATCTGTTTCTCCGACGACATGGACGGCATGCGCAAGGTGCCGGAAAACGTGCCGAACCAGAACCTGTTGCAGGCCAATCTGCAACGGCCGCTGACCAGCGTGCCGGACCCGTTCGAAGAGTTCGAGAGCTTTGGCCATCACAACAACGCCATGCTGCGGCGGTTCCTCGACACTTTCGGGTTCGAGTACGAATTCTATTCGGCGACGGAGTTCTACAAGACCGGGCAGTTCGACGAGATCCTGCTGCGCTGCGTCGAGAAATACGACGACCTGATGAAGATCATGCTGAAATCGCTGCGAGAAGAGCGTCAGCAGACCTATTCGATCTTCCTGCCGATCCATCCCGAAACGGGCCGGGTGCTCTATGTGCCGGTGAAGCATGTGGATGCGGCGAACGGCACGATCACCTTCGACGACGATGACGGTGTCGAGTACACGCTGCCGGTCACGGGCGGCAATGTGAAGCTGCAATGGAAGCCCGATTTCGGCGCGCGCTGGGCGGCGCTGGGCGTCGATTTCGAGATGTACGGCAAGGATCACTCGACCAATACGCCGATCTATGACGGCATCTGCCGGACGCTGGGTGTGCGCCCGCCGGAGCATTTCACCTATGAGCTCTTCCTCGACGATCAGGGGCAGAAGATCTCGAAATCGAAGGGCAACGGGCTGTCGATCGACGAGTGGCTGACCTATGCCAGCACCGAGTCGCTGTCCTATTTCATGTATCAGAAGCCCAAGACCGCCAAGCGCCTGTGGTGGGACGTCATCCCCAAGGCGATGGACGAATATCACCAGCAGTTGCGCGCCTTCCCCGGGCAGGACGCCAAGGGGCAACTGAACAACCCGGTCTGGCATATCCACGGCGGCGAGGTGCCGGAATCGAAGATGGTGGTGTCCTTCTCGATGCTGCTGAATCTGGCCTCGGCGGCGGGGGCCGAGCACAAGGATGCGATGTGGGGCTTTATCCGCCGCTACGCGCCCGACGCGACCCCGGCGAGCCACCCAGACATGGATGCCGCCGCCGGTTATGCGGTGCGCTATTACAACGACTTCGTGAAGCCGACCAAATCCTACCGGGCGGCTGAGGCGCAGGAGCGCGCGGCGATGGAGGATCTGGCGCAGCGGCTGCGTGACTACGACGGCGCGGTCGCGGATGAGGAGCTTCAGACGCTGGTGTTCTCGGTGGGCAAGGATCACGGGTTCGAAAACCTGCGCGACTGGTTCAAGGCGCTTTACGAGGTGCTGCTGGGTCAGAGCCAAGGGCCGCGTTTCGGCGGGTTCATCGCGCTTTACGGCGTTGCCGAGACCGTGACGCTGATCGAAAAGGGCCTGGCGGGCGAGCTGGGCTGAGCACCGGTTTGACCGGGTAAACGCGGGCGCTATCTCCGGACATCAGGAGGTGGCGCCATGCGGAACGCTGTCATTGGCATTGTGATGGGACTGGTCTTTGCCCTGCCTGCGGCAGCGCGCGACGGGGCCGGGATCGAGATTGTGATCCGGCGGCAGATGGATGCCTTCCTGTCCGGCGACGTGACTACGGCCTACACGTTCGCCAGCCCTGGCATTCAGCAGCTGTTTCAGACGCCGGAGAATTTCGGGCGGATGGTCGAAGAGGGCTATCCGATGGTCTGGCATCCGGAGGATGTGCGCTTTGGGGCGCTGTCGGAGGATGAGACCGGC
Organism: Salipiger abyssi; assembly: GCF_017311415.1. Classification (GTDB taxonomy): domain Bacteria; phylum Pseudomonadota; class Alphaproteobacteria; order Rhodobacterales; family Rhodobacteraceae; genus Salipiger; species Salipiger abyssi_A. The sequence continues at coordinate 228,382 of NZ_JAEKIS010000003.1, forward strand.
GAGATCTGGCAGCGCGTCTATGTGCGGGACGCAGCGGGCGCCACGCACGCGCTGGATTACCGCATGGAGCAGATCGAGGGCATCTGGCGCATTTCGGGCGTGAAGATGGCGCCGGCGCCGGACCCGGCGGTCTAGTGTTTCTTTGCTCAGCGTTTCCAGTGTTTTGACCACTCTCTCGGGAGGGTTTCTGCACCGCCTTCGAAGAGTGGAGCCGCGAGGCTACGGCTTTCATAGGCCAGCGTATCGCGGCGGGCGAGGGCGCGGCGGCGCAGGTCTTCGGCGGTGTCGGGCAGGTCTTCGCGGTCGAGCCGGTCGAGAAATACCGAGAGATCCTGGTATTTGCCCAAAAGCTCGGAAAGAGCTTTGATCTGATCTCTGTGGGCGCGGATCGGGCGGGGCCAGAAGCCTTGCAGCAACCGGCTGTGATACCAGTGATATTTCACGCGCTTGCGCCAGTCGTGAAACGCCTCGGCATCCGCGCCGACACGCGCCGTCTCCATGTCTTCGGCGGCGCGGCGCCAGGTCTTTGACAGACCGGTCATGAGGATATCGCCGGTATCGCCTTTCAGGGACCAGTGGCTGCTGCGTTTGCGGATGGCTTTCAATGCCTTGCGCTGTTGTTTGAGCGCCATCTCGATCTCCTCCGGCGCCAGCGCTTCCCGTGTCTGCCCGCCAAGCGCCGCGCGCAGCGGGGCGTAAGGCCCGGGATCGGTATCGGCGAGCAGCGCGTCGAAGGTCTTCAGCAACACGCCCGCATCGCGCAGCGAGGAGGACATGCGCGCGGCATCGCGCGCGGCGGCGTTTTCCGCGGCATAATCCGGAAAGCCCGAGCGCATCAGCCGGTAGAGCCCGCGCAGTTTCTTGCAATGCTTGCGGATGTTGTGGATCGCCTCGTCGGCCTCGGCCACCGGGCGTTTGGTCTCGGCGATGGCGGCGCTCAGCTGTTCGCCCGCGATCCGGCGCAGGGCGGCGGTGAGGGACGGGTCGGAAGTCAGAATCCGGTAGGCCATGGCACGCTCCGGCTGTTGCGTTGGTGCAGTGGGGACCGTCACGGTGGTCCCAGTTCCTCTTAACACTTCGTTGATACTTGCTGTTTGCGCGGGGTCAAACACCGGCAATCTGCCGCGGCTCCGGAATCGATGCAGCAACAAAGGATCGAACGGATGAACAAGGCGGTGACTGATGGTGTGGTGTTCATGCCCACACCCTTTTCGGAGGGGTTGGACGTATGGTCGCGCGGGAACGGAACGCCCGGCTCGGACACCTATAACGGCTTTGCGACGGCTGCTTATGTTCCGGCGGATGCGGATTTCGCCGGCTGTCTCGAGATTCTGAAAACCGAGGGCACACAGAAGCTGCGCTATATGGGCGAGACGCCGATACTGCCGGGCTGCTATCTGCGGGTGACGGCACGGGTCAAGGCGATCTCTGGGGTAATGCCCGCGGTGCGCATCGCCGGCTGGGCCGGGCGTGACAACGGCAGCCAGGTGACCGGGCTCGACACCACCGGCGACACGGTGCAGCTCAGTGCTTATGGCGAGGTGGTCGAGGTCTCTGCGATCATCGGCGGCGGCTCGCGCAACGGTGTCGATATGATCTGGGGCACCGAGCCGAGCTATGGGCATTTCGGGCTCGACCTGACCGGATCGAATGGCGGCGTGGTGCGGATCGACGATATCGTCATCGAGGATATCACCAGCGTCTTCCTGCGCGACATGATGAACTGGGTCGATGTGCGCGATTACGGTGCGCTCGGCGACGGCACCACCGATGACAGCGCGGCGTTCGAGGCGGCGGATGCGGCGGCGAACGGGCGCAAGATCGTGGTGCCGGCGGGCAGCTACAGCCTGGCGAACTCGGTTACGCTCGAACATCATGTGGAGTTCGAGGGCAGCCTTGTGATGCCCGACAGCGCCATCCTGTCGCTGACCAAGGATTTCGCCTTTCCGACCTATGTGGACGCGTTCGGCGGTGACGAGGAACAGGCGCTGAAGAAGGGTCTTCAGTCGCTGATGAACAATGCCGATCACGAGAGCTTCGATCTTGCCGGGCGCCGGGTGTCGCTGAACGAACCGCTCGATGTGCAGGCGGCGGTCAATAACCGCGACACCTATGCGCAGCGCCGGGTGCTGCGCAACGGCCAGCTGCGCGCCGAGAGTGGCGGTAGCTGGGCCAGCGAAAGCGTAACCAGCACGGCGACCTATTCCGCCAGCAATCACTGGCAGCTGACCAATGTCGCCAATATCGCGAATATCAAGGTCGGCAGCCTTGTCGAAGCCTCCGGTGTCGGGCGTGAGATCTATGTGAAATCGATCAATGTCGGCGCTCAGACGCTGACCCTGTCGCAGCCGCTGTCCGACGCGGTGGGCACGCAGAGCTACACCTTTACGCGGTTCAAGTATCTGCTCGATTTCAGCGGCTTTACCCAGCTTCAGAAATTCGAGATCGAGGATGTGGAGTTTCAGTGCTCCGAGCTTGCAAGCGGTCTGATGCTGGCGCCGTCGGGGCCTGTGAACGTGATCCGCAACTGTGTTTTCAACCGGCCCGCCGATCGCTGCATCACCTCGATCGGCGAAGGCTGCCAAGGCCTGTTGGTGGATCACAACCAGTTCATCAGCGCCGAAGGCGGTCTTGCCACGCAGAACCGCAGCTCGGTGGCGCTCAACACCAATGCCAACGACGTCAAGATCCGCAACAACCGTGCTTCGCAGTTCCGGCATTTCGCCGTTGTGTCAGGCGCCAACGGGGTGATTGCCAACAACCACTTCTTTCAGGGCGACAGCAATGGCAACGGCACGCGCAGCGCCGGAGTCGTTCTGTGTCTGAAGGCCACCAATACGGTGGTTTCCGGCAATTACATCGACAATTGTTTTATCGAATGGACCAACGAGCGCGAGCCCGAGCCGGATTTCGTCTCGGGCTTCGGTTTCTCGGGGCTGTCGATGACCGACAATGTCTGTCTCTGTTCGAATGTTGCCGACTGGTTCGCGTTCCTGGTGGTCAAACCTTACGGCCAGAACCATCGCATCAACGGGCTGAACATCACGGGTAATCTTTTCCGCTCGGTGGGCGGTACGATCAACCGTGCCGAGCGGGTCGATACCTCTTTTGCGCCGCTCGACCTGTCGTCGATGCGCAGCATTACCATGACGGGGAACACGTATCTCAATGTGTCCTCGGGGGCGGAGAACCCGCTCCTGGTCAAACATGCGCAGAACAGCCACGCCCAGACATGGGTTGTCGATACGGAGGGGCGTCTGCCCTTTGGCGGCTACGCCATCGAAGTGGCCAGCCTGGTGCTGCGGTCGCGTCCGCGCGATGTGAACAATCTGAGCCAGTATGTGACGCCCTATACATCCACACAGGAAGGCAGTGGGCAGGACATGGTGCATGCGATCTGGCCCGATGCGATCCGAGGCGATCTGACCATGCTGGTGCGGATGGACTACTGAGCGGGGGCGGTCCTGGTGCCGATCAGGCGCCGAGATCGCCGGCTGTCAGCACAAAGGCTTTGCCGAACCCGCCATTGAGATGCGCCCCGGAAACCTCCAGGCGGAGCAGCGAGAAATCGGCAAAGCCGATATAGAGTTTCGCCTTGGGTTGCCGTTGCAGATAATGCGCCGACAAGGCGGCGTGATCGGGATCGCCGTGGCGCACGAAATGCGCCACGGCTTGCAGGCTGAGGCGCGGATGGGTCAGCGGGTCGCCCTTCGGGCCGGGTTCACCGACCAGCAGGGCGCAGGCGGGCTTGGCCGTCAGCGCCTGGCTGTGCAGGGCGAGATCGGACACAAGACTCAGGGGCATGCCATCCGGTCCGGGAACGACGGCGATACGGCTGACCATGGGCGCGCCGGTCGCGGGATCGCTTGTTGCCAGCGCGGCAAAGCGGGCGCTTTCGATCAGTCGTCGGGCCAGGGCGCGGGCATCGTTATCGGTGGGGCGGATCGGATTGGTCATGTCGTCCAGATTATCCGCCCGCGCCGTGCTCCGAAAGAGCTCAGAACGCACTCCAGACGCCCATGATAACTCCGAAGGTTTCGCTCCCGGTCAGATCCCATGTGCCGCCGAGCTCTGCGCTGACAAGAGGCGTGACCGGCAGCACGATGGATGAGGCGAGCCGCGCGAAGGGCTTTTTGCCGTGGGGCAGGCCGGTTTGCATCTGGAGCAGGAATTTGCGGTTTTGCGGCAGGTTCCAGCCCCATGTGAGGTCGAGTTTGTGATCCGCCGCGCCGGTGTGGCGCGAGATTTCCGAGAGACCCTCGGCCGAGAGCCAGCCGTTTTTCAGCCCCAACCCCAGTGACAGGCCGGGGCGCAGCACCGGCTCCTTGTCGATGACACCCAGCCCCAGCTCTGCCGCGATCCTGAGGCCGGTATCGCGCGCGCGCAGCGGCAGGCGGGCAAAGACTACGGTCTTTCCGTCGCCCGACACCGACCGCCCCAGGTCGAGCCCGAGAGTGAGACGCTCGGTCAGGCCGTATTCCGCATAAAACGTGTAATATTGAGAGCTTGGTTTGCGCGAGGTCCAGTCGTCGATATCCTGTGGCCAGAATAGCCTGACCGCGGAACTTATGAAGACCCGGCCCTCCGCCCGCGGCCAGGCACCAGCCGTGACGTTGCTGGCGGCGACAAGCAGAGAGATCGTAACCAAAAAGACCGGCGCAATCCGCATCGGGGGCTCCTCGCTTGCGGTCATCCTGTCGCCGCCTTGGTTAATGCGACGTTAAGTGCATCGAAGCCGATGTCGGGAATGCCTATGCTGCAACTGCAAAAAGTGTATGGTGAAACTCTGGGAATCGGGGGAATGACATGGCCGGATCGGTCATCACGGTGGCACAGCAGAAAGGCGGGTCGGGTAAGACGACGCTGTCGGCGAATCTCGCCGTCGGCTTCCGCGCCATGGGGCGTTCGGTGGCGTTGATCGACACCGATCCGCAGGGCAGCCTGGGCCGCTGGTTCATGACGCGGTTGGATCAGAATCCCGACGCGGCCGAGGGGATCGAATTCGCCACCTCTTCGGCCTGGGGCATCACCTATGAGTGCCGCAAGCTGGCGGAGCGCTTCGATGTGGTGATCGTGGATACACCGCCCAAGGCCGACAGCGATCTGCGCCCGGCGCTGCGCGCGGCGGATCTGGTGATCGTGCCGGTGTCGATGAGCCATCTCGATCTCTGGGCCACGGAAAGCGTGCTGGATCTGGCGCGCCGCGAAAACCGCGAGGTGCTGATGGTGATGAACCGCACGCGCCCGGGCACGCGTCTCTCGGGTGAGATCACGGCGGCGGCGCAGAAGATGGAGGCGCGGATCGCCGAGGCGCAGTTCGCCAACCGCGTGGGCTATGCCGAGGCCTTCGGCCACGGGCTGAGCGCCGCCGAGGGCCGCAAGACCCCGGCGCGCGCCGAGGTCGAGGCGCTGTCGGCAGAGGTGGCGCTGGTGCTGGCGAACGGGTAAAGGGGGCTCGACCCGCCCGACGCGGGAGAGGAGTGCCCATGACCGATCTTGCCGCCCTCGCAGAGACGATCCGCCGCCACGAGGCCGCGCAGGGCCAGCCGATCTCGCGGCTGGGATATTTCTGTGCGCCGTTCCGCCCCGGCGAGGGGCCGTTTTCGGATCGGGTGATCAAGGTCTATCGCGGGCTGCGCGACGACGCGGCGCTCGACCGGCTGGCGGCGGCGCATGACGATTATGTCGCGGCGCTGCGCGAGACCGGCGTGCCGCTGCCCGAGACCGCGTTTCATCTGCTGGAGGGCGACGGTCCGCGCGTGCCGGTGATCGTGCAGGAGGCGTTGCCCGAAACCGCGCTGATGCGTCCGCGCATGCAGGCGGAGGGGCTGGAATCCACGCTGGAGATGATGGAAGCCGCCGGTCAGGTCATCGCGCAGTTCTGGAACGCCGCCGACCGTTTCGAGACGCGCATCGGCTTTCACCCCTCGATCCGCAATTTCGCGGTGCTCGACGGGCAGGCGGTGTTCTACGACACCTTCCCGCCGCTCATCCATTATTCCCGCGAGGAGATGGGCCGCATGCTGTTGCTGTTCTCCGACAAGCGGCTGATGCGGCTGATCGGCCCGCTGATGCGGGCGCGGGTGACGGGCATTCAGGACGAATGGTATTCGGCGCCCGAAACGCTGGTCGGGCTGGTGGGCTCGGCCTGCCGGCTGCGCCCGGAACATGCGCAGGCCTATCTCGACTGGGGCCGCGACTTCGCCGAACGCGCGATGCCGCGCTGGGCCGAAGAGGCGGTGGCGGGGATGCAGGCGGCGCCGCGCCTGCCGGGATACTGGACCGGGTTCCGCAAGCTGCTGGGGCTTCAGGGCGAACCCAATCTCTGACGCCAGGCAGAGATTTTTCGTACGAAAAATCTTGGGCGCGGCACCTCAGTCCTGCGCAAAGATCTCCATCACCGTGGCGAAGACATCGCCGGGCAGGGCGGCGGCAAAGCTGTCGCGCAGGATCGGCCATTCCTCGCCGTTGTCCTGCGCCACCTCGCGCAGCGCCGAAAGCACGTCGCGCGTGCCCTGCGCCAGCACATTCAGCCGGTCGCCGTTTTTCAGCGACGCGTCGAGATACTCGTCGAACGTGTCGCCGAAAAGCTCCGCCGGCACGCCATGCATTTCGAGCTGATAGGCCTGATAGGCGAGGATCACCGCCCGCTTGTCGAGCAGGCTCAGCGCGGCCTCGACCTGCCGGACCGAGAGCGGTGTCCTCCGTCCCATGATCAGACGATCTTGATTCCGGCCTTTTCCGCATCGGCGAGAAAGGCGGCGAGGCCCTTGTCGGTCAGCACATGGTTGGCCATGGCCTTGATGACGGCGGGCGGGGCGGTGGCCACGTCGGCGCCGATCTTGGCGCAATCCGACATGTGGTTGGCGCCGCGGATCGAGGCGGCGAGGATCTGCGTCTCGTAGCCGTAATTGTCATAGATCTGGCGGATATCGGCGATCAGCTCGAGCCCGTCGAGATTGATGTCGTCGAGCCGCCCGATAAAGGGCGAGATGAAGGTCGCGCCGGCCTTGGCCGCCAGCAGCGCCTGGTTGGCCGAGAAGCAGAGTGTGACGTTGACCATCTTACCCTCGCCGGTCAGCGTCTTGCAGGCGCGCAGCCCGTCGAGCGTCAGCGGCACCTTGACGGCGATGTTCGGCGCGATCTCGGCCAGCTTGCGGCCCTCGGCGATCATGTCCTCATACTCGGTGGCCACGACCTCTGCCGAGACCGGGCCTTCGACCATGTCGCAGATTTCCTTGGTCACTTCGAGAATGTCGCGGCCGGATTTGGCGATGAGCGAGGGGTTGGTGGTCACCCCGTCGACAAAGCCCAGGTCGTTCAGCTCGCGGATCGCGTCCACATCGGCGGTGTCTACGAAGAATTTCATTTGCGTCAGCCCTCCCGGCTTTGCTTGGCATTCGTCCGCGCGTGTCTTACCCCATGGCTGGATGGGCCGAAAGCCCTTCATGCCACGCGCTAACGGAAACTCAACATGGATTCGTTCTACGACCAAGGCACGCTGGTCGCGGTTCTGACCACGCAGCCGCTCGACCGGCTGCTGGATTACCGCGCGCCCGAGGGCGGCTGTTTCCAGGGCGCCTTTGTCGAGGTGCCGCTGGGGCCGCGCAAGGTGCTGGGCGTGGTCTGGGGGCCGGGCAAGGGCGATTTCGACTATGCCAAGGTGCGCTCGGTGATCCGGGTGCTGGATGCGGTGCCGATGCGCGACGAGCTGCGGAGCTTTCTGGAGCGCGCGGGCGATTACACCCTGACGCCGATGCCCGCCATGCTGCGGCTCGCCACCCGTGCGCCGGGGTTGGGCGAGGCGCCCTCGATGCGGCGCATCTACCGACTCGGCGAGGGCGAGCCCTCGCGTCTGACCGATGCCCGCCGCCGGGTGCTCGACGTGCTGCGCGACATGGGCGGGCTGGCGCTCACCCAGGGCGAGCTGGCCGAGGCGGCGGGGGTCACGCCCTCGGTGATCAAGGGGCTGGCCAAGCTGGGCGCCGTGCGCGAGGAGGACGCGCCGCGCGACACCCCCTTTCCCCGGCTCGATGCGGACTACGGCGGCAAGGATCTGGCGGAGGATCAGGCGAAGGCGGCGGAGGCGCTGCGCGCCGGCGCCGCGTCGGGGCGCTACGGCACGGTGCTGCTCAAGGGGGTGACCGGCTCGGGCAAGACCGAGGTCTATCTCGAAGCGGTGGCCGAGGCGCTGCGGCAGGGCCGGCAGGCGCTGGTGCTCTTGCCCGAGATCGCGCTCACCGCCGAGTTCCTCACCCGGGTCGAGGCGCGGTTCGGCGCAAAACCGGCCGAGTGGCATTCCGGCGTCACCGTGACCGAGCGGCGGCGCGTCTGGAAACAGGTGGCGCAGGGCGGCGCGCAGCTCGTGGTGGGCGCGCGCTCGTCGCTGTTCCTGCCGTTCAGCGATCTCGGGCTGATCGTCGTCGATGAAGAGCACGACACCTCCTACAAGCAGGACGAGGGCGTGCTCTACAACGCCCGCGACATGGCGGTCCTGCGCGCCTCGATCTGTTCGGCGCAGGTGGTGCTGGCCTCCGCCACGCCCTCGCTGGAAAGCTGGGCCAACGCGGATGCGGGCAAATACACAAGGCTCGATCTGACCTCGCGCTTCGGCGCGGCGGTGCTGCCCGAGATGCGCAGCCTCGACATGCGGGGCGAGGATCTGCCCTCGAACCGCTGGGTCTCGCCCACATTGCAGGCGGCGGTGCGGGCGCGGATCGCGAAGGGCGAGCAGGCCATGCTGTTCCTCAACCGGCGCGGCTATGCTCCGGTGACGATCTGCCGGGCCTGCGGCCATCAGATCGGCTGCCCGCATTGCGATGCGCGCATGGTCGAGCACCGGTTCCTTCAGCGGCTGGTCTGCCATCAATGCGGCGAGACGATCCCCAAGCCCGAGACCTGCCCGAGCTGCGGCGCCGAGGACAAGCTCGCAGCGGTCGGGCCCGGGGTGGAGCGGCTTGCCGAAGAGGCGGCGGCGCTCTTTCCCGAGGCGCGGCTGGCGGTGCTGTCCTCGGATCTCTTCGGCTCCGCCCGGGCGCTCAAGGAAGAGATCGTGCGCATCGCCGAGGGTGGCGCCGATATCGTCATCGGCACTCAGCTCGTGGCCAAGGGGCACAATTTCCCGCTGCTGACGCTGGTGGGGGTGATCGACGCGGATCTGGGGCTTCAGGGCTCCGACCTGCGCGCCGCCGAGCGCACCTTTCAGCTTATGCGGCAGGTGGCGGGGCGCGCCGGGCGGGCGGAAAAGCCCGGCGTGGCGCTGTTGCAGACCTATCAGCCCGAACACCCGGTGATCCGGGCGATCCTCTCGGGCGACGAGGAGGGGTTCTGGAAGGCCGAGGCCGAGGAGCGCCGCGCCGCCGGCATGCCGCCTTACGGGCGGCTCGCGGGGGTAATCCTCTCCTCGACCGATGTGCAGGAGGTATTCGATCTCGGCAACGCCATGGCGCGGCAGGATGCGGCGCTGCGCCGGGTGGGGGCGCAGGTCTATGGCCCGGCCCCGGCGCCGATTGCGCGGGTGCGCGGGCGGCACCGGGTGCGGCTGCTGGTCAAGGCGCCCAAGGGCGTGGCGCTGCAACCGGCGCTGGCGGAGTGGGCCGGGCAGTTCCGCCTCAAGGGCGAGCTGCGCATGGCCATCGACATCGACCCGCAGAACTTCTTCTGATCGCCGGGCATTGCCAGCCCCCCGATGCCGCCGGAAAATGCATGTCTTCGGGCATTGTCCGTAACCTGCCGCGCTTCTTTGCCCGCTTGCCTTGTTTGTCCCCATGGGCGCGTCTACATCACATCGCATGAAACGCTGGATCCCCTTTCTCAAGTCGCGCCCGAGCGTCGCCATCGTGCGGCTACAGGGCACCATCGGTGCCTCGGGCCGCAGCGCGCTCAACGATGCCGGGCTGCGGCCATTGCTCGAAAAGGCCTTTCGACGGGGCAAGCCCGATGCGGTGGCGCTGGAGATCAACTCGCCCGGCGGCTCGCCGGTGCAAAGCTCGCTGATCGGCGCGCGCATCCGTCGCCTGTCCGAGGAAACCGGCGTGCCGGTCTATGCCTTTGCCGAGGATGTGGCGGCCTCCGGCGGTTACTGGATCGCCAGTGCCGCGGACGAGATCTATGCCGACGAAAGCTCGATACTCGGCTCCATCGGGGTGATCTCGGCGGGGTTCGGCGCGCATGTCTTCCTGCAACGGCAGGGCATCGAGCGCCGGGTGCATACGGCGGGCAAGTCGAAAAGCCTGCTCGACCCGTTCCGCCCGGAAAAGGAAGAGGATGTGGCGCGGCTCGAAAAGGCGCTGGGCCAGCTGCACGACACCTTTATCGCGCAGGTCAAGACGCGGCGCGGCGACAAGCTCGCCGCCGATCCCGAGCTCTTCACCGGAGAGATCTGGATCGGCAAGGCGGCCTGCAAGGTCGGGCTCGCCGACGGGGTCGGCCATCTGGTGCCGGTGATGAAGCAGAAATTCGGCGACAAGGTGCGGTTCCGCCGCTACGACATGCGCCGCCGGCTGCTGCCGCGCCTCGGCGTGGCCATGGCCGAGGACGCGCTGGAAGTCATCGAGGAACGCGCCGCCTATGCGCGGTTCGGGCTCTGACGTGCTGGCCAAGATCGTTGCGATATTCCTGATTGTGATGGCCGTGCTCGGTATCTTCGGAAAGCTCCGGATGCCCGGCGCCCGGCATCTGGCCGAAAAGAAATGCCCGCGCTGCGGCCGTTACCGGATCGGTAAGGGGCCCTGCGGCTGCGGGGAAAAGAAGGGCTGATCATGGTCTTTGTCTACGCGGCGCTCGGGCTGGTCATCCTGCTTCTGGCGGGGGACGCGCTGGTCAAGGGCGCGGTGAACCTGTCGCTCAGGGTGGGCATCCCGGCGCTGATCGTAAGTCTTACCATCGTCGCCTTCGGCACCTCTGCCCCCGAATTGCTGATCTCGATCCAGGCGGCGCTCGAAGGCGTGCCGGGGATCGCGTTGGGCAATGTCGTGGGCTCGAACACTGCCAATGTGCTTCTTGTGCTGGGCATCCCGGGGCTGATCGCGGTGATGCAGACTTCCACTCATGACACGCGCAAAAGCTATCTGATCATGCTGGCTTCGTCGGTGCTCTTTGTCGCGATGGCCTTTCGCGGCGTGTTCGACCGGCTGGCGGGGTTTGTGCTGCTGGCGGTGCTGGCCGTTGTGCTGACCGATTCCGTGCGCGATGCACTGCGCCACCGGCGCGAGGGCAAGCCCGACCCGGAGCTGGAGGATCTCGAAGAGCCCGAGGGCGCCGACCCGGACATGCCGGGCTGGAAGATTGCGCTCTTCTTGGGGCTGGGCCTGATCGGCCTGCCGCTGGGTGCCGACCTGCTGGTCGAGAGCGCCACCGAGATCGCGCAGATGTTCGGCGTGCCCGACACGGTGATCGGGCTCACGCTGGTGGCGCTCGGCACCTCGCTGCCCGAGCTCGCGACCACGGTGATGGCGGCGATCCGGCGTCAGGCGGATGTGGCGCTGGGCAATGTGATCGGCTCGAACCTGTTCAACCTGCTGGCCATCATCGGTGTGGCGGCGCTGATCAAGCCGATGCCGGTGGATCCGGAATTCCTGCGCTTCGATCTCTGGGTGATGCTGGGCGCCTCGCTGCTGCTTATGCCCTTCGTGTTCTGGGGGCGCGATCTGGGCCGGATCTGGGGCGTGATCTTGTCCGCGCTCTACGTGGCCTACATTGTCGTCGTGCTGATCTGAGGGGGACGCGATGGCGATTGTAGAGAAACGCGCATTGGTGACCGGTGCGGGCCGGCGGCTTGGGCGCGCGATGGCGCTTCATCTGGCGGGGCGCGGTTTCGACGTGGGGGTGCATTACGCGGGCTCCGAGGGGCCGGCGGAGGAGCTGGTGGGCGAGATCCGGGCGATGGGGCGGAGCGCCGTCGCCTTGCAGGCCGATCTGCTGCACGAGGCGCCCGCCGAGGCGCTGCTGCCGCGCGCGGCGGAGGCGCTGGGCGGGCCGGTCACGGTGCTGGTCAACAACGCCTCGATTTTCGAATACGACAATCTCGCCAGCACCACCCGCGAGAGCTGGGACCGGCATTTCGACTCGAACCTGCGCGCGCCCTTCGTGCTGATTCAGGCGCTTGCGGCTCAGGTGCCGGAACCGCGCGGGGACGAGATGGGCGAGCCGCTGGCGCAGGGGCTGGTGGTCAATATGATCGACCAGCGGGTGCGCAAGCTGACGCCGGAATTCATGAGCTACACCCTGGCGAAATCGGCGCTCTGGACGCTGACGCAGACCGCCGCCATGGCGCTGGCGCCCCGGGTGCGGGTCAATGCGATCGGCCCGGGGCCGACCCTGCGCGGCGGCCGGCAGAGCGAGCAGCATTTCGCCCGCCAGCGCGCGGCGACGATCCTGGAGCGCGGTGCCAATCCCGGAGATATCACCGCAGCGCTGGGCTATCTGCTCGACGCGCCGGCGGTCACGGGCCAGCTAATCTGCGTCGATGGCGGGCAGCATCTGGGTTGGCGCACGCCGGACGTGCTGGGCGTCGAATGATCTGCCCTTGGGTCAAGTTTTGCACCGGTCTTGGAATCGTTAGAAGAACGTTACAAAATCGTCGTGAGGTCAATGGGTTGGCACATGTTTGGAAAAAATATCAAGCGTAATCAGTGTTTTATATTTTTGCCTAAAAAGAGGGCGATATAACGAACCGGCAAGAAAACAAGGAAAATTTCGAGCTGACGGGATTTTGCCCGCAGCTTTATCCACAGCTTTGGTGGATGGAAAATTCCTTGATCTTGTCCGTCCGGCATTGCAGCCCGAGCAGGAGAATCACGGCTTCGTGACGATTTGAGTGCCAACGATATGAGCGATACACCCCAGACGGAAAATGCCGACGTGCCGCACGGCTTTGAGGTGATTCAATCCTACCTCAAGACGCTGGATTCGAGCCCGGGCGTTTACCGGATGCTGGATGAGCAGAGCCGCGTGCTCTATGTGGGCAAGGCGCGCAATCTGCGGGCGCGGGTGTCGAACTATGCGCGTCCCTCGGGGCATTCGCGGCGCATCTTCCGGATGATCTCGGAAACCGCGTCGATGATGTTTCTCACGACCCGGACCGAGACCGAGGCGCTGCTGCTCGAACAGAACCTGATCAAGCAGCTCAAGCCCAAGTTCAACGTGCTGCTGCGCGACGACAAGTCGTTCCCGAATATCCAGGTCACGACCGAGCATGCCTTTCCGCAGATCCGCAAGCATCGCGGCGCCAAGACCGAGAAGGCGGCCTATTACGGCCCCTTCGCCAGCGCCGGTGCGGTGAACCGCACGCTGAACCAGCTGCAAAAAGTGTTCCTGCTGCGCAACTGCTCGGATTCCATGTTCGAGAGCCGTACGCGGCCCTGCCTGCTCTACCAGATCAAGCGCTGCTCGGCGCCCTGTGTCGGCTATATCTCCGAGGCGGATTACGCGCGGTCGGTAAAAGATGCGCAGCGCTTTCTCTCGGGCAAGTCGACCGGTGTGCAGGAGGCGCTGGCGGCGCAGATGATGGAGGCGTCCGAGGCGATGGAATTCGAGCGCGCCGCCGCCCTGCGCGACCGCATCCGCGCGCTGACCCAGGTTCAGACGGTGCAGGGGATCAACCCGCGCGGCGTGGCCGAGGCGGATGTGATCGCGCTGCATATGGAGGGCGGGCAGGCCTGCGTTCAGGTGTTCTTCATCCGGGCGCATCAGAACTGGGGCAACAAGGATTACTACCCCCGCGTCGGCGAGGATGTGGAGGCCGCCGAGGTGCTGGAGGCGTTTCTCGGCCAGTTCTACGACAGCAAGGAGCCGCCGCGCCTGCTGCTGCTCAGCCACGGGATCGAGAATGCGGACCTGATGGCCGATGCGCTTTCGGGCAAGCTTGGCCGCAAGGTCGAGATCGCGGTGCCGCAGCGGGGCGAAAAGGCCGAGCTGGTGGAGGGGGCGGCGCGCAATGCCCGCGAGAGCCTCGCCCGGCGCATGGCCGAGACCGCGACCCAGGCGAAGCTGCTGCGCGGGGTGGCGGAGGCCTTCGGGCTGGAGGCGCCGCCGCAGCGCATCGAGGTCTATGACAACTCGCATATCATGGGCACCAACGCGGTGGGTGCGATGATCGTCGCCGGGCCGGAGGGGTTCCTGAAGAACCAGTACCGCAAGTTCAACATTCGCGGCGACGACCTGACGCCAGGCGACGATTTCGGCATGATGAAGGAGGTGCTGACGCGGCGCTTCACCCGGTTGCTGAAAGACGATCCCGAGCGCGACAAGGGGCTCTGGCCGGATCTGCTGCTGATCGACGGCGGTGCCGGGCAGGTCAGCGCCGTGGCCGAGATCATGCGCGAATACGGGGTCGAGGATATTCCGATGGTGGGGGTGGCCAAGGGCATCGACCGCGATGCCGGCAAGGAGGAATTCCATCGTATCGGCCAGCGCCCCTTTGCGCTGCGCCACAACGATCCGGTGCTCTATTTCATCCAGCGCCTGCGCGACGAGGCGCACCGCTTTGCCATCGGCACGCACCGGGCGAAGCGCGCCAAGAGCCAGATGGCCAATCCGCTCGACGAGGTGCCCGGCGTGGGGGCCTCGCGCAAGCGGGCGCTGCTGGCGCATTTCGGTTCGGCCAAGGCGGTGTCGCGCGCCAATCTCGCCGATCTCAAGGCGGTGGACGGGGTCAGCGCGGCGCTGGCGGAACGGATCTACGCGTTTTTCCACGAAAACGGCTGAGCCGGGGGCAAATCTTTTATCAAAAGATTTGCAAATTCCTTCGAAGGAATTTGACGTCGCGCCTGTGACGGTCCGTGCACTGGACCTTCCTCGCGGTGCCGCCTACCGTGGCCGCAAATCTTCGGAGGACGCAATTCATGGCAGTCGGAAAGAACATCCGCACCTATTTTCAGGGCATCTGGCACGATGGCGATATCCCGGTGATGAAGGCCGCCGATCACGGCGCCTGGCTGGGCAGCACCGTCTTCGACGGCGCGCGCTATGTGAACGGGCTGGCGCCGGATCTCTATGCCCATTGCGCGCGGGTGAACCGCTCTGCCGAGGCGCTGATGCTGGTGCCCACGGTCTCGACCGAGCAGATGGTGCAGATCGTCTGGGAGGGGCTTTCGGCCTATCCCAAGGACGCCGCCGTCTATATCCGTCCGATGTACTGGGGCATCCATGGCGATCCCACGGCGATCGTGCCCGCCCCCGACGAGACCGGTTTCGCCATCGGCCTCGAAGAGATCCCCGTCGCGCCGCCCAGTGCCACCACCACGCTCGGGCGCACGCGCTTTCGCCGCCCCGTCATGGAGGACGCCGTGGTCAACGCCAAGGCGGGCTGTCTCTATCCCAACAATGCGCGCATGCTGGCCGAGGTGCGGGGCCGCGGTTTCGGCAATGCTCTGGTGGCAGACGCCATGGGCAATGTCGCCGAAAGCGCCACCGCCAATGTCTTCATGGTGAAGGACGGCGTCGCCTTCACCCCCATCGCCAACGGCACCTTCCTGTCGGGCATCACCCGGGCGCGCCACATCGAGAACATGCGCGCCGACGGCATCGAGGTGCATGAGACGGTGCTTGGGTTTCAGGATTTCGAAGATGCCGACGAGGTGTTCCTCTCGGGCAATCTGCACAAGGTCACCCCGGTGGTGGGCTTCGAGCAGAGCAGCTATCAGATCGGCCCCGTCACCCAGCGCGTGCGCGAGCTTTACTGGGACTGGGCGGCGAGCGAGGGCTGAGCGCGCTCAGATGCCCCGTTGCCAGTGCCGCGCCCCTGCGCCATGATCCCGCCGAGGGAGTGATGCCATGCGCAAGTTTCTTGTCGTGCTCGACGACAGCCGCGAATGCCTGAACGCCATGCGCTTTGCCGCCATGCGGGCGGCGCGCACCAAGGGCGGCGTGACCATCCTTTCGGTGATTCCGCCGGATGAGTTCAACCACTGGATCGGCGTCGGTGACCTGATGCGCGAGGAGGCCCGCGAGCGCATCCATGCGCATTTCGAGGTCTTCGCGAAATGGATGCGCGACCGGCAGGGGGTGGATCCGCTGCTGGTGATTCGCGAGGGCGATGTGGTCAGCGAGATCCTGGCGCAGGTGCGCGAGGACGAGGATATCGGCGTGCTGGTGCTGGGTGCCGCCTCGGGCAAGAAGGGGCCGGGGCCGCTGGTCAGCCAGCTCAGCAAGGGCTCGGGCAGCCTGCCGATCCCGGTGACCATCGTGCCGGGGGATCTGTCGAAGGAACGGCTCGAATCGATCACCTGACGCCGCGCGGGCGGTGGGCGCAGCTGGCGTATTTGCAAAGAGAAGAGAACAAGGGGGGCTCTGCCGATGCCCCGGGCGGATCGTCGCACCTGCCTTGCCGGGGCGAAGGCCCGGCGCGCCGATCACGACGTCAGTGCAGACACTGCGGTGGGAGGGCGCTTCATCTGCCGCACCGGTTGCTGCGCCCGGATGTGCTGGCAAGGGTGCTGGCGCGGATTAGGATCTGAGGCCGACGTGTTCTGACGGTTCACCGGCTGTTCCGAGGCGGATTTGGCCCCGGGACGCCGCTGGAGATCGAGATTAGAATGGTTCTAAACCTTGACGCCTGCCGACTGGAGGCGCATATACAGGGGGCCCGGAGAAAGGTACCGCTCAGATGTTTATTCAGACCGAATCCACCCCGAACCCCGCGACGCTGAAGTTCCTGCCCGGTCAGTCCGTTCTGGGCAGCGGCACAGCGGATTTCCCCAGTGCCGAGGGGGCCGAGGCCTCGCCGCTCGCCAAGCGCCTCTTCGGTGTGAAGGGCGTTGCCGGTGTGTTCTTCGGCAGCGATTTCGTCACCGTGACCAAGGACGACACCGCGGATTGGGATCACGTCAAACCGGCGGTGCTCGGCGCGATCATGGAGCATTTCCAGTCCGGCGACCCGGTGATGGCGGGCGAGGGCGGTGCTTCGGGTCATGCCACCTTTGAAGGGGAAGACGAGGAGATCGTCGGCCAGATCAAGGAACTGCTCGACAGCCGGGTGCGCCCGGCGGTGGCGCAGGATGGCGGCGACATCACCTTCCACGGGTTCGAGCGCGGTGTGGTCTATCTGCACATGCAGGGCGCCTGCGCCGGTTGCCCCTCCTCGACCCTGACGCTGAAGATGGGCATCGAGAACCTGCTGCGCCACTATATCCCCGAAGTCACCGAGGTGCGTCCGGTCGCCTGACCGGGCCGGCGGATATGACTTCAGAGCCCACGGTTCTCGCCTTCGACACATCGGCCGCGCATTGCGCGGCCGCTCTGCTATTGGGCGGGCAGATCGTCGCCGAGCGCCGCGAAGAGATGGGGCGCGGTCAGGCGGAGCGGCTGATGCCGATGCTGGGCGCGCTGCTGGACGAGGCCGGCGCGGTCTGGGAAGAGCTCGACGCGGTGGCGGTCGGCATCGGGCCGGGCAATTTCACCGGCATCCGGATTTCCGTCGCGGCGGCGCGCGGGCTGGCTCTGTCGCTGGGCATCCCGGCCATCGGCGTGTCGGAATTCGAGGCTCTGCGCGGCCCCGGCGGTCTGCATGACAGCCGCCTCGAGCTGGTCAGCCTGCGCTCCTCCCGGCGCGGCGCCGATGTGGTGGTGCAGATGTTCGACGGCGCGGCACCCGCGGGCAAGCCGGTGGAGCTGGCGATCTATGACGATGCGGAAGCGCTGCGCGCGCGGCTGGCGCATGTGCCGGCGGGCGTGCCGGTGGTGGGCGCCGAGGCCGGCGCGCTCAACACCGTTCTGAATGAGGGGCGCGATGCGGCGGATGTGCCCTTTGCGGCCTATTGCATGGATTGCATGGGCGGGCCTGCGGCGGCCATCGCCCGCGTGGCGGCGGAAAAACTGCGCCTGGGCCAGCCCGGCCCGCGCCCGGCACCGCTCTATATCCGCCCCGCCGATGCGGCGCCCTCGAAAGAGCCGGCGCCGGTGATTCTGCGATGACACCCGCCGCGCTGGCGGGCATCGCCACCCGCGCTTATTGCCATATGACCCCGTGGCGTGAGGCCGATTTCGCCGCCACGCTGGCACAGCCTACCACGCTGCTGAGCGCGGGGGAGGGGGCCTTTGTGCTGGGCCGCGTGGTGGCGGGCGAGGCCGAGATTCTGGCGCTGGCGACGGATCCCGAGCGCCAGCGGCGCGGCGCCGCCCGCGCGGTGCTGGCGCGCTTTGAAGCTGAGGCCATGGCGCGGGGGGCGGAAGAGGTTTTTCTAGAGGTGGCCGCCGCCAACGCGCCCGCTCGGGCCTTCTATGAGGCCTGCGGATACACGCGCGCGGGCCTGCGCAAAGCCTACTATCCCTGCCCCGACGGAAGCCGGGATGATGCGCTGCTCATGCGCAAGGCGCTGCCCGAAAATTAGGCTTTGACCCTGCGCAACCCTACGGCCTCTCACGCAAAAAGCAGTTGACCCTCCTTCGCGTCAACGCCTTAATCGGGGATGATCTGCATGGATCGGGGTACCGAGCGCGGGGGCAACGGCCCGCAGCCATCCAACACCTGGGAGCAAGACATGAGCTTGATGAAACATTTCCTCGGCGCTGCCGCGACGCTGGCACTGGGCGCGGGCGCCGCGCTGGCCGATCCGGCGCTGATCTACGATCTGGGCGGGAAATTCGACAAGAGTTTCAACGAGGCGGCCTATAACGGCGCCGAAGCCTATGCGGCGGAAACCGGCGGTTCCTACCGCGATATCGAGCTGCAATCCGAAGCGCAGCGCGAGCAGGCGCTGCGCCGGTTTGCCGAGGCCGGGTTCAACCCCGTGGTGACCACCGGCTTCTCGATGTCCTCGCCCATCGCCTCGGTCGCGGCGGACTATCCGGAGACGAAATTCGTCACCATCGACGGCTTCGTGAACCCCCAAGAGCATCCCAATGTGCTGTCGATCCTGTTCTCCGAACATGAGGGCTCCTATCTCGTCGGCATGATGGCGGCGATGGCGTCGGAAACCGGAATCGTCGGCTTCATCGGCGGCATGGACATTCCGCTGATCCGCAAATTCGCCTGTGGTTACGCGCAGGGCGCGCTGGCGGTGAACCCCGACGCGAATGTAATCGCCAACATGACGGGCACCACACCGGCGGCCTGGAACGACCCGGTGAAAGGCTCGGAGCTGACAAAGGCGCAGATCTCGCAGGGCGCGGATGTGATCTATGCCGCCGCCGGCGGCACCGGTCTGGGCGTGCTGCAAACCGCCGCCGACGAGGATATCCTGTCGATCGGCGTCGACAGCAACCAGAACTACCTGCATCCGGGCCAGGTGCTCACCTCGATGCTCAAGCGCGTGGACGTGGCCGTGAAAGAGGCGATGGAAGCGGGCGAGAACCTGGAAACCGGCGTCATGGTGCTGGGGCTGGCCGAGAACGGCGTGGGCTATGCGCTGGACGACGACAACGCCCCGCTTGTCAGCGACGAAATGAAAACCGCCGTCGACGCGGCGCGCGAGCAGATCATCGCGGGCGAGATCGAGGTCCACGATTATTCGTCGGATGACAGCTGCCCCGCGCTGAGCTTCTGATTTTCCGACCTGCGGGGCGGCGCGATCCGCCCCGTGATCCAAGGGGCCGCGTGGCGCGCGGCCTCTGCCCTGTCCGGCAGGAGCCAACGACGCCATGACCGACACCGCCCCCGCCATCGAGCTGAAAGGCATCTCCAAGGCCTTCGGACCGGTTCAGGCCAACAAGGATATCTCGATCCGCGTCATGCCGGGTACGATCCACGGCATCATCGGCGAGAACGGCGCCGGGAAATCGACGCTGATGTCGATTCTCTACGGCTTCTACAAGGCCGACGCGGGCGAGATCTGGATCCAGGGCAAAAAGACCGAGATCCCCGACAGCCAGGCGGCCATCTCCGCCGGCATCGGCATGGTGTTCCAGCATTTCAAGCTGGTGCAGAATTTCACCGTGCTGGAAAACGTCATCCTCGGCGCCGAGGACGGGCCGATGCTGCGCCCCTCGCTGGCGCGCGCCCGTGGCGTGCTGAAACAGCTTTCCGAGGAATACGAGCTTTCGGTCGATCCCGATCAGCTCATCGAGAACCTCTCCGTCGGTCACCAGCAGCGGGTCGAGATCCTTAAGGCGCTCTACCGCCAGGCCGATATCCTGATCCTCGACGAGCCCACCGGTGTGCTGACACCCGCCGAGGCCGACCACCTCTTCCGTATCCTCGACAACCTGCGGGCGGAGGGCAAGACCATCGTCCTCATCACGCACAAGCTGCGCGAGATCATGGAGATCACAGACACCGTCTCGGTGATGCGGCGGGGCGAGATGACGGCGACCGTCAAAACCGCCGAGACCTCGCCGGAGCAGCTCGCCGAGCTGATGGTGGGCCGCAAGGTGCTGCTGCGGGTCGACAAAGAGCCGGCAAAGCCCGGCGCGCCGATCCTTCAGGTCGACACCCTGCGCCATGTGGACCGGCACGGGGTCGAGCGGCTCAAGGGCGTATCGCTGGAGGTGAAGGCGGGCGAGATCCTCGGTATCGCAGGCGTGGCCGGCAACGGCCAGTCCGAACTGCTGGAGGTGCTGGGCGGCTATGCCGATGCCAGTGGCACGGTGCGGGTGAACGGCACCGAGATCGACCTCACCGGGCGGCGTTCCGACGGCCAGTCGCGCCGCGCGCGCGGCATCGCCCATGTGCCCGAGGACCGCCAGACCGAAGGGCTGATCATGCCCTACACCGCCTGGGAAAACACCGTCTTCGGCTATCACCGCGACCCGCGCTATCAGTCGGGCCTCTTGATGAACAATGCGCTCATTAAGGACGAGGCGCAGGACAAGATGACCCGCTACGACGTGCGCCCGCCCAACCCCAACCTCGCGGCGCGCAACTTCTCCGGCGGCAACCAGCAGAAGATCGTGCTCGCCCGCGAGATCGAGCGCGACCCCGATATCCTGCTCATCGGCCAGCCGACGCGCGGCGTCGATATCGGCGCCATCGAATTCATCCACCAGGAAATCGTACGCCTGCGCGATCAGGGCAAGGCGATCCTGCTGGTCTCGGTCGAGCTCGACGAGATCCTGTCGCTCTCCGACCGTATCGCGGTGATGTTCGACGGCCGGATCATGGGCGAGCGCCTGCCGTCCGAGACCGACCAGACCGAGCTTGGCCTGCTTATGGCGGGCGTGACCGAGCGTCCCGACAAACCGCTGATCGAGGCGGTGGACGCCCAGCTCGAGGCGAAAGAGGCGCGGGAGGCCGAACAGCATGACTGAGCCCGCCCTTTCATCTTTCTCGAAATACTCCCGCCTGAGGCACCCGCGCCCGCAGGGCGCGCAACCCAGCAATGAGGCCCGGAATGGATAAGATGCCCGCCTGGGCCGATGCGGTGCTCGTGCCCCTGATCTCGATCCTGCTGGCGGCGATCCTGTCGGCCATCGTGATCCTGGCCATCGGCGAGAACCCGGTGGATGCGTTCAAGCTCATGGTCGACGGCGCGCTGATGCGCAGCTCGGGCTGGGGCTATACGCTCTACTACACCACCAATTTCATCTTCACCGGGCTCTGCGTCGCCGTCGCCTTCCACGCCAAGATGTTCAATATCGGCGGCGAGGGGCAGGCGATGATCGGGGGCCTGGGCGTGGCGCTGGCCTGTCTCTTCATCCCCTTCCCGCACTGGTCGGTGGCGCTCTTCGTCGCCATGCTGGCGGGCGGGGCCTTTGGCGCCGCCTGGGCGCTGATCCCGTCCTACCTTCAGGCCAAGCGCGGCAGCCATATCGTGATCACCACGATCATGTTCAACTTCATCGCCGCCGCCGTGCTGAACTACGTTCTGGTCAACCTGCTGCGCCCCACCGGCGCCATGGACCCGGCCACCGCGACCTTTCCGGCCGCGACGCATCTGCCGACCTTCCAGGACATGTTCGCCCCCGAGGGCAGCCGGCTGTTCCGCGGCTCGCCCGCCAATGTCACCTTCTTCCTCGCCGTTCTGGCCTGTATCGGCTTCTGGTTCCTGATCTGGCGTACCAAGCTCGGCTATGAGATCCGCGCTTTTGGCCATTCGGAAAGCGCCGCGAAATACGCGGGCATCTCGCCGGTGCGCATCACCATCGTGTCGATGCTGATTTCCGGCGGGCTGGCGGGGCTGATGGCGCTCAACACCACCATGGGCGAGGCCGAACGGCTGGTGCTGAACGCCACCGAGGGTGCGGGCTTCATCGGCATCGCCGTGGCGCTGATGGGCCGCTCTCACCCGGTGGGGGTGTTCCTCGCGGCGCTGCTCTTCGGGTTCCTCTATCAGGGCGGGGCGGAGCTGGCGCTCTGGACCAATATCCCGCGCGAACTGATCACGGTGATCCAGGCGCTGGTGATCCTCTTCACCGGGGCGCTCGACAATATGGTGCGGATGCCGCTGGAAAAGCTCTTCCTCGGCATGCGCCGCAACGGGCAGAAAGGCTGAGACCATGGACACCCTTCTGCCCTTCCTGCCGAAATTCGCCGCCGCCTACGCGATCCTGCTGGTCGCGGCGAGCTCGCCCGGCCCCGCCGTCGCCATGCTGCTGGGCGTGGCCAGCACGCGCGGGCGCCGCGCCGCGCTGACCGTGACCACAGGGATTGCCGCCGGCAGCGTCACCATCAACTTGCTGACGCTGGTCGGGCTCGGGCTGCTCCTGAGTCAGATCGCCTGGGCGATGACGATCATGCGGATGATCGGCGCCGCCTATCTCGCCTGGCTTGCCATCGCGGCCTTCCGCAAGGCGCTGAACCCGCCGCCGCTCACCGCCATGCGCGATGTGCCGGCCTCGCCGGGGCGGCTCCTGGCCATGGGCTATCTGCTTCAGGTGACCAACCCCAAGGCCATCGTGTTCTGGCTTGCCATCGCCTCGGTCGGTGCCACCCATGGCGGCGGCGCGGGCATCGTGGCGCTCTTCGCGCTCGGCGCCTTCCTGATCTCCTTCGGCTGCCACGGCGCCTGGGCGCTGCTGCTGTCCTCGGCGCCGGTGCGGGCGGGCTATACCCGGGCGCGGCGCTGGGTCGAAGGGGCGCTCGGCGCGTTCTTCGCCTTTGCCGCCTTCAAGATCGCAACCTCGAAAGGCTGAGTGATGGATCTCGTGACGGTTCTTCAGGTGCTCGATTCCACCGTGCGGCTGGCCACGCCGCTGCTGCTCGCCTGCCTTGCCGGGCTGTTCTCCGAGCGCTCCGGCATTTTCGACATCGGGCTCGAGGGCAAGATGCTCGCCGCCGCCTTCGCCTCCGCCGCCATCGCGGCGGTGACCGGATCGGTCTGGCTGGGGCTGCTCGCGGGCATTGTGGCGTCGCTGCTGATGAGCGGCATTCACGGGCTGGCCTCGATCACCTTCCGGGGCAACCAGCTCATTTCCGGTGTGGCGATCAACTTCCTCGCCTCCGGTCTCACGGTGCTGATCGCGCAGGACTGGTTCGGGCAGGGCGGACGCACCCCTTCGCTCATGGGCGGCGGACGGTTCGAGCCGATCACGCTGCCCTTTGCCGAGGCGCTGAGCGGCGTGCCGGTGCTGGGCCCGGTCTATGCCGAGCTGATCTCGGGCCACTCGATCCTCGTCTATGTCGCCTTCCTGATGGTGCCGCTGAGCTGGTTCGTCCTGTTCCGCACCCGCTTCGGCCTGCGCCTGCGCGCGGTGGGCGAGGCGCCCGAGGCGGTGGACACCGCCGGCGTCTCGGTGATCGGTCTGCGCTATGCGGCGGTGATGATCTGCGGGCTGCTCTGCGGGCTGGCGGGGGCCTATCTGGCGACGGGGCTTCAGGCCGGGTTCGTGCGCGAGATGACCGCGGGGCGCGGCTATATCGCGCTGGCGGCGCTGATCTTTGCCAAATGGCGGCCCTGGTACGCGCTCTCGGCCTGCCTGCTCTTCGGGCTGCTCCAGGCGGTGGCGCTGCGCTATCAGAATATCGACCTCGGCGGCATCACCATCCCGGTGCAGGTGATGGACGCGCTGCCCTATATCCTGACCGTGGTGATCCTCGCGGGCTTTGTCGGCAAGGCGATCCCGCCGCGCGCCGGCGGTGAGCCCTATGTCAAGGAGCGCTGACGCTCTGGCATCTTGCGCCGTCAGCCTCTATCTCAGGGGCAGATGAGCGGAAGGAGCAGGGCCATGCGCGTGATCTTCATGGGAACGCCGGACTTCTCGGTGCCGGTGCTGGACGCGCTGGTCAAGGCCGGGCACGAGATCGCCGCCGTCTACTGCCAGCCGCCCCGCCCCGCCGGGCGCGGCAAGAAGGACCGGCCCACCCCGGTCCATGCCCGTGCCGAGGCGCTCGGGCTGGAGGTGCGCCACCCGGTCAGCCTGAAATCCGACGAGGAGCAGGCGCGCTTTGCCGCGCTTCAGGCAGATGTGGCGGTGGTCGTGGCCTATGGGCTGATCCTGCCGCAGGCCATTTTGGACGCGCCGACCCAGGGTTGTCTGAACATCCACGCCTCGCTGCTGCCGCGCTGGCGCGGCGCGGCGCCGATCCATCGCGCCATCATGTCCGGCGATGCCGAGACTGGCATCTGCATCATGCAGATGGAGGCCGGGCTCGACACCGGCCCGGTGCTGCTGCGCGAGGCCACGGCGATTGGTGCCGAAGAGACCACCGGCGCGCTGCATGACCGGCTGAGCGGGATGGGCGCGCGGCTGATCGTCGACGCGCTGTCGCGGCTGGAGGAACTGACCCCCGAGCCGCAGCCCGAGACCGGCGTGACCTATGCCGCCAAGATCGACAAGGCCGAGGCGGCGGTGGACTGGGCGCAGCCCGCCGCGGCGATCTCGCGCCAGATCCGCGGGCTGGCGCCGTTCCCCGGCGCCTGGACGAGTCTGGGCGGCGACCGCATCAAGTTGCTCGGCGCGCGGGTGGTGCCGGGCTCCGGCGCGCCGGGCGTGGCGCTGGATGACGGTTTCACCATCGCCTGCGGCGAGGCGGCGGTAGAGGTGACGCGGGCGCAGCGTGCCGGCAAGGGCGCGCAGGAGGCCGAGAGCTTCCTGCGCGGGATGGCCATCCCGCGCGGCACAAAGCTGGGAGAGGGCTGATGTTCCCGGTTCTGATCGGCACGGTGGTGATCGCGGGCATCGTGGGTTATGCCTCGGAACGCACGGGCTTTACCCGCAACGGCATCCTGCAAAGCATCATCATCTGCATCGGCGGCGCCTTCCTGGCCTATTTCGTCCGGCTGATGTTCGGCATCGGCTTCGGCTCGCCCGGGCTGAACGCGCTGGCCTCCTCCATCGGCGCGCTGATCATCGTGCCGACCCACTGGCGCAGAAGGAGATAGCGATGCCCGTGGTCTGGCTCATCGTCATCGGCGCGGCGGCGGGGTTCCTCGCCACACGCTTCATGCAGATCCGGCTCGGTGTGGTCGAGACCGTGGCCATCGGCATCGCCGGCGCGGTGATCGGCGGCCTGGTGCTGCGCTTTCTCATTGCCATGACCGGCGCGCTCGCCGGTCTCGTCGGCGCGGTGCTGGGCGCGATGCTGCTGATCTGGCTGTGGCAGATCTATATGCGCCGCTAGGCTCAGGAAAAAGCCTTCCCACCCCTCGCACCGCCTCCGCCCTCAGACCTGCCTCGGTGTTTCCATTGGCTCCAAATATCCCGGGGAGTCGGCCGCAGGCCGGCGGGGCAGCGCCCCGAACCACGCGCCGCAGGCGCGCAGACAAGGCCCTCAGCGCGCGCCAGTGTGCGCCCCTGCGGGAGACCCTGCGCGCCCCCGCCGAATTGCCCGCAGCGCCTTGCCTCCTACGTTCTCACTCAGGAAAAGGAGGCACCTCATGGGTTTTCTCGTCGACGGAGCCTGGCGCGACAGCTGGGACCACAACGATGACAGCGGCCATTTCGTCCGTGGCGAAACCGGTTTTCGCAACTGGATCACGCCGGACGGTTCGGCCGGTCCGAGCGGCAAGGGCGGGTTCGCCGCCGAGTCCGGGCGCTATCACCTCTATGTCAGCTACGCCTGCCCCTGGGCGCATCGCACACTGATCTTCCGCGCGCTGAAGGGGCTCGCGCCGCATATCGACGTCAGCGTGGTGCATCCCGACATGCTCTCCGACGGCTGGACGCTCTCCGACGACTTCCCGGGCGCCACCGGAGACAGGCTCCACGGCCTGCCCTTCCTGCGCGACATCTACCTGCGCGCCGATCCAAAGATCTCGGGCCGTGTCACCGTGCCCGTGCTCTGGGACACACAGCGCGAGACCATCGTGTCGAACGAAAGCGCCGAGGTCATCCGCATGCTCAATTCCGCCTTCGACGGGATCACCGGCAACAGCGACGATTACTGGCCGGAGGCGCTGCGCGACGATATCGAGCCGGTCAATGCGCGGATCTACGACACAGTGAACAACGGCGTCTACAAGGCCGGTTTCGCCACCTCGCAAGAGGCCTATGACGAGGCGGTCGGGCCGCTCTTCGACACGCTCGACTGGATCGAGGAGCGTCTGGGGTCCAATCGCTACCTCATGGGCGAACGGCTCACCGAGGCCGACTGGCGGCTCTTCACCACGTTGATCCGCTTCGATCAGGTCTATGCCTGCCACTTCAAATGCAACCGGCGCCGCATTGCGGATTACCCCAATCTCTGGGCCTATACGCGCGAGCTCTATCAATGGCCGGGCGTGGCGGAGACGGTGCATTTCGACCATATTCGGCGGCACTATTACTACAGCCACGACATGATCAACCCGAACCGGATCGTGCCGGTGGGCCCGGATCTCGACCTCATGGCGCCGCATGGGCGGGAGGCGCTGAAAGCCGTCTGAGCGGGCTCAGCCGGGGCAGAGCGCCCCGCCGTAATGCTCGACCATCGCGACCAGATCCTCCGGCGGGGTGCTGCTCGGCAGGAAGGCGCGGGCATTGGCGCAAAGCTGAAAGATGGACCCGTCCGAGAAGAACGACGTGTCGGTGACGAAGATCACCGGCGCCTCGGGCTGGCGGTAGCTGGCGAAATCCGCCACCGAGAGCGCGCTGCCCTCTTCGAGCACCAGATCGAGCAGGATCACCTGAAAATCGACCTCGCGCAAAAGCGCCGCCGCCGCGTCTTCGTCGCGCGCGACGCAGACGCGCACGCCCATATTGGCGAGCGGCCGTTGCCAGAGCACAGACAGCTCCCTGCTGCTTTCGACGATGAGCACGTTCATGGAAACCTCCGGTGGCCCACGGAACTTCCGTTAGGTTAACGCCCTTGTCGGATCGACTTCTAAACAAATCTTTAACGAACATGTAAACAAAGTGAACAAATGGCAAACATGAGCGCGATCCCGCTGCTTGCGCCGTTCTTGCGGGCTGCTACTGTGCCGCAAAACGTGAAGGCGAGGTTTCGATGCGCGGTCTTTCCCTGTTGATGGCTCTGTGCCTGCCGGCGGCGGCAGTGGCGCAGGACGTGCCCTGCGGCGGCAGCTTTTCCGGTTTCGTGGCGGATCTGCGCGACGCGGCCGTGGCGCAGGGCCACGATCCGGCGCAGGTCGAGCGGTTCTTTGCCCCGGTGCGGCAGGATCCCAAGGTGCTGGAGCGCGACCGCGCGCAGGGCATCTTCCAGACGCCCTTCGTGGAGTTCTCGCGCAAGCTCATCAGCCAGTACCGGCTCGACAAGGGGCGCGAGCTGGCGGAGCGCTGGGACGGCGTCTTCGACCGGATCGAGCACGATTACGGCATCGCGCGCGGTGTGCTGCTGGCCTTCTGGGCCTTCGAGACCGATTACGGTGCCTTCCAGGGCGATTTCAACACGCTGAACGCGCTGGTGACGCTGGCGCATGACTGCCGCCGCCCGGAGATCTTCCGCCCGCAGATCTTTGCCGCGCTGGAGCTTTACGGCCATGGCGATTTCGACCCCGCCGGCACCACCGGCGCCTGGGCGGGCGAGATCGGCCAGGTGCAGATGCTGCCGCGCGATATCCTCGAAAACGGCATGGATGGCGATGGCGACGGCCATGTGCTGCTCAAGAGCTCGGCGCCCGATGCGCTGCTCTCGGGCGCCAAGATGCTCGCCGCGCTGGGCTGGCGCCCGGGCGAGCCGTGGTTGCAGGAGGTGGTGCTGCCCGAGGGCATGGACTGGTCGCTGACCGGGCTCGAGACCGAGCTGAGCGTGGCGGAGTGGGAGCGTCTGGGCGTGCAGGCGCGCGAGGGCCGGCTCGACGACGCCCGGCTGCCGGCCTCGATCCTGCTGCCCCAGGGGCGCGGCGGCCCGGCCTTCATCGCCTATCCGAATTTCCGGGTCTATTTCGAGTGGAACCAGAGCTTTGTCTATGTGATGACGGCGGCCTATTTCGCCACCCGTCTGGAGGGCGCGCCGGTCTACGAGGCAGGTACGCCCGATCCGGGGCTTTCGAGCGCGCAGATGAAGGCGCTGCAACAGGCGCTGGCGGCGAAGGGCTATGATGTGGGCGGCATCGACGGCATCCTGGGCGCGGGCACGCGGGCGGCGGTGCGCGACATGCAGGCCAAGCTGGGCCTGCCGGCGGATGGCTGGCCGACGGTGGGGTTGTTGGAGCGGTTGTGAGGGGCAGCATCCCGTTGGTTTTCCAGGGTAATATCTGTCCCAATTTTGCCGTCGCGAGGTGTTGTAGCGGAGAATGAGATGAAGATCAGTGTGGAAGACTTCGCTGAAAAAAGCCTAAGTGACCTTGATGGTGCGGAAATCTCAGTCGGAAAAGTGATCACTCATTCAGGCGAGTATAGTGCACGTAAATCCATATTTAGATACAGACGCGATTTTAAGCCTAGAATAACTTGCGTGCTGCCCAGCGTCTCGTTCTTTCAGGATGGCTATAATGGAAGCGTCAAGTTGGCTGATAGCCTATTGCCAGGCAATTTTATTTGTCTGCGGCGCGCATTTGGAGAAAATGGATGTGAGGTTGAGTTTTCTCCAAAGCTTGAGCCGTTTATTTTTGGTGAGCAGAAAGAAGTATCCGGCGCAAAGTGTGTAATTGTAAATGGGCCAAACGCCTTTTTCCAAGGTCGGCCTCTGTATTGGGAAACTGAGAGCGCTGCTTTTAAGTATGAGATGTTTGAGGGTGCGCGAGAGTACCTGGAGCATCCGGAAAACTCCATGGAATCAGCGAAGGCTACTGGAATTCTTTTCATTGAGTTGAAGGGGGAGGCGCTCTTGGGAGAGGTTGAGCTCTGGAAAATGGTGTACAACGCTTCGCGAATATTGACTTTTTCCATGGGAATCGGCGTAGCAGCTGGGCATGTTGAGGCTATGAGGCATGGAGTTGTTCAGTTTCATCTCCTGGGGTTTTCAAGGTTTGACAGGTTTCCGAGGCAGAGTAATTGGTATGATATAGAAGTTTTGAAGGATTTTAGCGAATTCGCTTCAGCATTTTGCGCGTATCTCGAAAACGAACCAGTTAACGCCCCTTTGACGCTCGCATTGGATTTTTATCGTGCATCTAACTCTTCAAGGGTTTCGAGTTTAGAGTTGGCGTTAATTGCGTCATACAGCGCTCTCGAAGTCCTGATACATCATGTTCTCCGCGAAGATGCGGATTGGTCAAGTGATCTTCTCGCTCGAGGAAAGTTTTCCGACAAATCGCGTGCTGCATCTGCGTTTATTGGATTGTCTGCTGATCCATTAGAACATGCCAAGCATTTGGGAAATAAGGTGAAAAGCTTAAACTCCCTGGATGCTTTTTCTACCTTGTCTGAGGCCAGAAACTCGATTGTGCATGCCGAGAAGAAATTCAAACTCGGAGGGGTGGAGCTGGTGGAGCTTTGGCAGATGTCGCAGTGGCTTGTTGAAATATTTATTTTCTATTTGATTGGCTATAAAGGGCTTATGGCGGACCGTCGGCGTATGAGTGGATGGCGTGGCGAAGGTACGCGGGAAGTTCCTTTACGCCGTTGAATGGCTTTCTCTATTTCCTCGATTTATACTGAAATTTTAATGAAGGAAGCCTAAGTTTTTTACACGGTTTCTGGTGCTATTTGGTAGCGCCAAGTGCGTGGATTCCAATTCCTCCTCACCCCGGAATAATCTCAAACTTCACCACATCCACCATGCCCCGGTCGGTGATCTTCAGCGCCGGAATGACCGGCAGCGCGAGGAAGGCCAGTTGCAGGAAGGGCTCTTCCAGCGTCACGCCCAGCCCGCGCGCCGCCGCGCGCAGGTCGGTCAGGCGGTCGCGCACCTCCTCGAAGGGCGCAAGGCTCATCAGCCCCGCCACCGGTAGCGCCAGCTCGGCCAGCACCTTGCCGTCCCGCACCACGACAAAGCCGCCCTCGATCTCCGAGAGCCGGTTCGCCGCCAGCGCCATATCGGCGTAGTCGACACCCACGCAGGCGATATTGTGGTGGTCGTGGCAGACCGTCGAGGCGATGGCGCCGGCTTGCAGCCCGAAGCCCTTCACAAAGCCCGTCGCGACATTGCCGTTCTTGCCGTGCCGCTCGCACACCGCGATGCGCACCAGATCGCGGGAGACATCGGGGTGCTTGTCGCCGTCCGCAATCGCGATGGTCTCGTGCAGGTGGTCGGTGAGGATCTGCCCCTCGCGGATGCCGATCACGTCGGTCTCTTCGCGGTTGCCGGTGGCGCGGAACTGCGCAGGGCTGAGCTGCGGCGCCTTGACCGAGTGCCGGCCCACCGGCGCCACCGTGCCGCGCGCAGCAAAGGCCGCGTCGTCGGCCCGCACCCCGCCCGCCAGCACAAGCTGGGCGTGGCAGCCCTCCAGCGAGTCCACCGCCACGATATCGGCGCGCTTGCCCGGCGCGATCATGCCGCGATCCTTCAGCCCGAAGGCCTCCGCCGCCGAGAGCGTCGCCGCGCGATAGGCGGCGAGCGGGGGCGTGCCCAGAGCGATCAGCGTGCGGATCATGTAGTCGAGATGCCCGTGCTCGGCGATATCCAGCGGGTTCCGGTCGTCGGTGCACAGGCACATATAAGGCGCCGTGCGCTCGCTCAGCAGCGGTTGCAGCGCGTGCAGATCTTTGGACACAGAGCCCTCGCGGATCAGCACCCGCATGCCCTTGCGCAGCTTCTCCAGCGCCTCTTCGGCATTGGTCGCCTCGTGCTCGGTGCGGATGCCGGCGGCGATATAGGCGTTGAGATCGCGCCCCGAGAGCAGCGGGCAATGGCCGTCGATATGGCCGCCCTCGAAGAGCCGCAGCTTCTTCATCGCCTCCTTGTCGCGAAAGATCACGCCGGGATAGTTCATGAACTCCGCCAGCCCGATGCCCGAGGGGTGACCCATGAGCGGCGCCAGATCTTCGGCCAGCAGCTCGGCCCCCGCCGTCTCCATATGGGTCGAGGGCACGCAGGAGGAGAGCTGCACGCGGATGTCCATGAGCGTATGGGCGGAGGCTTCCTGGAAATAGCGGATGCCCTCGGCGCCGATCACATTGGCGATCTCATGCGGGTCGCAGATCGCCGTGGTGACGCCGCGCGGGGTGACGCAGCGGTCGAACTCGAAGGGCGTGACCAGCGAGCTTTCGATATGCAGATGCGTGTCGATGAAGCCGGGCACGAGGATCGTGCCGCTGACGTCGATCACCTCGCGCCCCTCGTAGCTGTCACAGGTGCCGACGATGGTGTCGCCGCAGATCGCCACATCGCCCTCCAGCAGCGCGCCGGTCATCAGGTCGAGCACCCGGCCGCCCCTCAGCACCAGATCCGCCGGGGTGTCGCCGCGCCCCTGCGCGATACGGGTTTCCAGATCTGCCATGGGCCGCCTCCTGTTCGCTGCTTGCCCGCAACTTTGGCACAGCACGCGGCGGCAGGCGAGGGGCGGTAGCGCCGCATCCGGTTGCAATGCGGGGCGAATGCGCGCTTATTGGGGCATATGCCAAAAACCTCAGGGAGAGAGACCATGACCACCCTCCGCCTTGCCGCGGTGGCGGCGCTGCTTTCGGCCGGTGCCGCGCATGCCGATTGCGACACCGTGACCTTTTCCGATGTGGGCTGGACCGATATCACCGCCACCACCGCCGCGACCTCCGTGGTGCTGGAGGCGCTGGGATATGACACCGATATCAAGGTGTTGTCGGTGCCGGTGACCTACACCTCGCTCGCCAAAAAGGACATCGACGTGTTCCTCGGCAACTGGATGCCGACGATGGAGGCGGATATCGCACCCTATCGCGAGGCGGGCACCGTCGACACCGTGCGCGCCAATCTCGAAGGTGCGAAATACACGCTGGCCACCAACAAGGCCGGCGCCGATCTGGGCATTGCCGATTTCGCGGATATCGCCGGGCAGGCCGATGCGCTGGACGAGACGATCTATGGCATCGAGCCGGGCAATGACGGCAACCGGCTGATCATCGACATGATCGAGGCCGACGCCTTCGGGCTCAAGGAATTCGAGGTCAAGGAAAGCTCGGAACAGGGGATGCTGGCGCAGGTGGGCCGTGCTTCGAACCGGGGCGAGCCCATCGTCTTCCTGGCCTGGGAACCGCACCCGATGAACGCCAATTACGACCTCACCTATCTGACCGGCGGCGACGACTATTTCGGCCCGGATCTCGGCGGGGCGACGGTTTATACCAATACCTCGGCGGGCTATGTCGAGGCCTGCCCGAATGTCGGCAAGCTTCTGGAGAACCTGGAGTTTTCGCTCGCCATGGAAAACGAGATCATGGGCGCGATCCTGGATGGCGGCGAGGATCCCGAGGATGCCGCAACCGCCTGGCTCGCAGCGCATCCCGAGGTGGCGGAGGCCTGGCTCGACGGCGTGACGACCAAGGATGGTGACGATGCCAAGGCGGCGGTGATGGCGGCGCTGGAATAACGCCGCCTGCTCTCGAACTGGTCCGGATCTGGAGCGATCCCGCGCCCGGCTCGGAAGGCCGATCGGCTCTCGCGTTGGCGAAGATGTGTCTTGGCGGAGTCGGCCGGCGGGTGCTGCCAATCGCGCATGTCAGGCGAAGCGCGCCCCGTGTGTCCGGGCGCGTGACACGGGACGGCCTGTCAGCCGTAGCGCGCCGCAAAGATCTCCTGAAAGCGTGTCGCGCTGACGGATGAGGCGCGGCGCGCGGGCGTCAGAAGGTAAAGGCTGCGTTGAAGCGAAAGATCCGCGAGCGGCAGAAACGCGATTTTCGGGTCGTTGAACAAGGTGACGGCGTTTTGGGGGAGCAGCGCGACCCCGATCCTCGCCCGCACGAGGCATAGCTGCGCAACCGTCGAATGGCAGGTCAGCGGGCCGGATTTCAGATGCTGGGGGATCGAGGCGGCATTTGCCAGCAAGCGCGCGCTTCCGGTTTCGGCGCTGACATGTACC
This sequence comes from Salipiger abyssi, assembly GCF_017311415.1. Lineage (GTDB taxonomy): Bacteria > Pseudomonadota > Alphaproteobacteria > Rhodobacterales > Rhodobacteraceae > Salipiger > Salipiger abyssi_A. The sequence goes on from NZ_JAEKIS010000003.1 coordinate 261,510, forward strand.
ACGTCCCGGGCGTCGATATCGGCCAGCCCGACCGGTCGGCCCAGGCGCGTCAGCGGGTGATCGGCGGCACAGGCGATGCCGAAGGCATCGCAGGCGATCTCGGTCTGTATCAGGTCGGGTGAGCTGCGCGCGCGTCCGGCAATCGCGAGATCGAGCCGGCCTTCGCCCACCATCTGCGCCAGCGTTTCGGCCACATCGTCGTGCAGCACCACCGACACATGCGGGTGGAGTTGCCGGAAGGCCGCAATCGCCGGCGCGACGAGCGGCGTGATCGCGGACGGAGTCGCCCCGAGGCGCAGTTCGCCGCGATCTCCACGCGCGGTGGCGCGCAGGGCCGACAAGGAATCGTCCAGCCCATCGAGCAGCGGGGCGGTCTGCTTGAGAAAGCTCAGCCCGAGCGGCGTCGGCACCGGTGGGCGGCTGCGCCGGTCGAAGAGCGGCGCTCCGGCGATTTCCTCGATTTGCCGGACAGTTTCGGTCAGCGCCGAGGGCACCACGCCGAGCCGCTCCGCCGCGCGCACAAAGCTGCCCTCGTCCCATATGGCATGAACCGCCCGCAGATGGCGCAGGTTGAAGTTCGTATTTTCTGAATCTGTCTTCATGTATTTCAATTTTCATGAAGCATGGTTTGCGGTCAATATGACCCGACACAGGAGATCCGCATGACCGCCGCCGACCGCAGCCTGACCGACGCCATCGACCAACTTCCCCGCGCCCTGCAAGAGGCGGGATTTCGCGGTGACGTCGAGCGTGACAGCGCGTTGCGGGCGGCCATGTCCACCGACAATTCGGTCTATCGCATTCTCCCCGATCTCATCCTCGCGCCGCGCGATGCCGAGGATGTGGTCACCTGCATGGCGGTTCTGGAACGCACGGAGTTCGCCCATCTCCCGGTCACCGCGCGCGGTGGCGGCACCGGCACCAATGGGCAAAGCCTCAATCGCGGGGTCATCCTCGATATGCGGCGGCACATGCACCGGCTTTTGCAGGTCGATCCCGAGGGCGGCTGGGCCGATGTCGAGCCGGGGATCGTCCTGGACGATCTGAATGCACAGCTTCGCCCAAGAGGGGTGTTCTTCGCGCCGGAAACCTCGACCTCCACGCGCTGCGCCATTGGCGGGATGGTGTCGACCGATGCGTCGGGCAAGGGCTCGCGCATTTATGGCAAGACCTCCGACAATCTGCTCGGTGTCGAGATCGCGCGGGGGCGCGGGCTGCTGTCGAGCCTGGCGCCGCCGCCGGACTGGGCCGTGCCCATGCTGCGGGCCGCCGAAGGCGCTGCGCGTACGGGTCGGGCGGCCTTTGTCGTCCATACCCCGCGGCTCAACCGCCGCTTCACCGGCTACGATCTGGAGCGGGCCTGCCCCGATGATGGCGGCTTCGACTGGTGGCGGCTGTTTCCGGGCTCCGAAGGCACGCTTGGCCCGATCACCCGAATTCGGGTGAAGCTGCGCCCCCTGCCCACGGAAAAGCGCCTCGTGGTCGCGGGCTTCGCCAGCTTCCGCGACTCGCTCGCGGCGGCGCTGCCGCTGCTGGCGGATGACCCCACCGCCATCGAGGTGATGGACGAGCGGGTGCAGGCGCTCGCCGGGGAGGCCGGTCTGCTCGGACGGCTGCCCGAATCGCTGCGACCGGCGCGCGGCGAGGCGGTGGCCTATACCTTTGTGGAATTCAACGGCGATGACGCCGGGGCGCTCGATGCCCGCGCCGCCGCATGCCGGGCGCGCCTGCACGGGCTGCCGGGCATCCGCGCCGTGCATGTGGCGACCGACGCCGAGGAGATCCGCGAGCTCTGGGCGATCCGGTCCGCCGGGGTCGGTCTGCTGGGCAAGGTCGACGGCCGCGCCCGCCCGGTCGCCTTTGTCGAGGATTGCGTGGTCCCGCCCGAGAGGCTGCCCGAGTTTCTCGACGGATTCCTCGCGATCCTCAATCGGCACGGGCTGAGCTTTGGCATCTACGGGCATGTGGATGTGGGCTGCCTGCATATCCGCCCCGCGCTCGATATCGACGCGGAGCAGGATCGCGCCCGCCTGGTCGAGGTTTCGGACGCGATTTTCGATTTGGTGAACAGGCATGGCGGCATCTTTTGGGGGGAGCACGGCAAGGGCGTGCGCGGAGCCTATCTCGAAGGCTGGATCGGGCCCGAAGCCTATGCGGCGCTGCAAGGGGTCAAGGCTGCCTTCGACCCGGACGGGCGCTTCAACCCGGGCAAGCTGGTGGATGCGGGAGTGCCGGTCATGGGCATCGCGACCACGCCGTTCCGGCCGTTCAACGCGCCTGAGGGCGACGCGCTGGAAAAGGCCTTTCGCTGCAACGGCAACGCGCAATGCCTCAGCTATGCCGCAAGCGTTCCCATGTGTCCCTCCTTCAAGGCGACCGGGGATCTGCGCCATTCCCCCAAGGGGCGGGCCGATGCGCTTCGGGCCTGGCACGAGGGTCGGCAGACCGGCGTTGCCACAGTGTCGGAGCAAGATCTCCTCGGCGCGCTCGATACCTGCCTCGGATGCAAGGCCTGTGCATCGAGCTGCCCCGTGCAGGTCGACATTCCCGCGATGCGGGCGGCGTTTTATGCTGAATTCTATGCCCGCAACGCCCGCCCGCTCGCCGATCGCGCCATGCTTCTGGCCGAACGGCTGAGCCCGCTCCTGCTCGGGGCGGCCCCGGTGATCCGTCCGTTCTGGCCGCTCGCCCGGCAGGTTGCGGAGGCGGTGCTCGGGATGACGGATCTGCCCGGGCAGATCGCGCGCCCTTTGCCACGCCGCGCGCGGATCACGCTGCGGGCGCTTGGCCGCGAAGATCTGCCGGATCGCACGGTTCTGGTCTGGATGGACTGGTTCTCTGCACTCTACGATGGTGCGGCGCAGCAGGATGTCTATCGCGGTCTCACCGCACTTGGCTATTCGGTGCGCTTTGTCGAGATGCGCCCCGCCGGCAAGGTTGCCGGCGACCTCGGCGACCGGGCGGGCTTCCGCAGGATGGCTGAGCGGCTTGTGGAGGCGCTGCGGCTGGGCGCGCGCCATGGCGTGCCGATGGTCGGGCTCGATCCGGCTTTTGTCATGGCGCTGCGGCAGGATTACAGGAAAGCGGGGCTGGAGGCGCCCGAGCTGCTGTTGCCGCAGGAGTTCCTGGCGGCCGAGCTGCGCGCAGGCCGGGCTCTGCCGCAGGTGCCCGGCGGGCCGGTGAGCCTCTTTGCCCATTGCACGGAAAGCACCGGCGACCCCGCCGCGCGCGCGGAGTGGCAGGAGGTCTTTGCCGCGCTCGGATTGCAGATCCGGACGCCTGCCACAGGCTGCTGCGGCATGGCCGGGACATTTGGACACAAGGCGCGGCATCAGGACATGTCGCGCAGGCTGTTCGATCTTTCCTGGCGGAGTCCGCTGGAGCAGGCGGACGATGCCGTTGCCAGCGGATTTTCCTGCCGCTGCCAGTCCGAACGGCTGACGGGCAGGGCGGTGCGCCATCCGCTGGGGCTGATTGCCGACCGGTTGGGCTAGTTCGGCGCCGCCACCAGGGCGGCGGGCGTCAGGCCAGCGGGCGGAAGGACACCGCGCCGATCATCCAGTCGCGAAAATCGCGCGCCGCATCGGCCCGGCCTTCGGGCGCGGCGATGTAGTAGGCGTTGTCCGTCGACAGCGGTATGTCTAGCGGGATTTTCAGCTCGCCCGCCGCCAGCTCGTTTTCGATCAGATAGCGCGGCAGCAGCCCGAACCCCATGCCGGATTTCACCGCCTCGATGGTGAGGGTGAACTGCTCGAACCAATGGCCGGCGTTCGGCGCTGGCAGGTCGAGATCGCATCGTTTGAACCAGTCGCCCCAGAGATGGGGGCGCTCGGTCTGGTGGATCTTGGGGGCCTCCGCCAGATCCTGCGCATCGCGCACCGTCATGTTGAGAAGCGCCCCGCCCGCCACCGGTACGACGATCTCGCTGCACAGATAGGTGCATATGGCACCGGGCCAGATCGGCTGGCCGAAATGGATCGCGAGATCGCATTGGCTGGTGCTGAAATCGAACACATCCCGCCGTGTCGAGATGTCGAACCGCGTGTCCGGATGCTGCTTCAGGAAGCCCGGTAGCCGCGGCACGAGCCATCGCGACGCGAATGTGGGCGGTGCGTTGACCGCTAGGATGCGCTCGCCCTGCGCACCGGCGGTGACATGCCGCATCGTGACATTGGCCAGTTCGAGCAAGGTCTCGACCTCGGCGAGAAACGCGCGCCCCGCTTCGGTCATGATCACCCGGCCGCGCACGCGTTCGAAAAGCGGCTTGCCGATCTGCGCTTCGAGATCGCGGATCTGGCGGCTCACCGCGCTTTGGGTCAGGGCCAGCTCTTCGCCGGCGCGGGTGAAGTTGCCGTGACGCGCCGCGCTTTCGAAGGTGAGCAGCATGCGCAGATCGGGCAGGTATCGGCGCTGCAATATCATTCCGCGTTCTCCGATGATGCATGTTTCCGGGAAACTTGCCGTATCTATAGCGGCTGTGGCTGCGGACTCCATGCGATTTCGGAATGGGGTCATCGCGAGCCTTCGCTGGGTCTTCCGCCGGCACCGCCCTTAGCATGGTCCGCGATCGAAGAGTCCAGACGGAGCCAGACAATGGGTGTCGACCAGGTAGATCCCGATGAAATCCGCGCCATGTTCTCGCGCGCCATGTCCGCCATGTATCGCGACGAGGTGCCGGCCTATGGCACGCTCATGGAGCTGGTCGGAGATGTGAACGCGGCCTTTCTCGCCGCCGCCCCGGAGGAAAAGGCGCGGCTGGATCAGCTGGGCGAGCTGGAGCGGATCGACGAGGAGCGCCATGGCGCGATCCGTCTCGGCACCGCGCGGGAACTGTACCACATGCGTCGGCTCTTTGGCGTGATGGGCATGTATCCGGTGGGCTATTACGATCTGTCGGTGGCCGGCGTGCCGGTGCATTCCACCGCATTTCGCCCGCTCGAAGAGACGGCACTCCGGCGCAATCCGTTCCGTGTCTTTACTTCGCTCCTGCGTCTCGATCTGGTGGCCGACGCAGCGCTGCGCGACGCGGCCGCGACGGTCCTTGCGGCGCGCGAGATCTTTACGCCGCGCTGCCTGGCGCTGATCGACAAGGCCGAGGCGGATGGCGGACTGAGCCAGGCGGATGCCACGGCCTTTGTCGCGGAGGCGCTGGAGACCTTCCGCTGGCATGCCGAAGCGAACGTGTCGCACGAGATGTATAGCCGCCTGCACGATGCGCACCGACTTGTGGCCGATGTGGTGGCGTTCAAAGGCCCCCATATCAACCATCTGACCCCGCGCACGCTTGATATCGACGCCGTGCAGGCGCAGATGCCCGAACGCGGGATCGTGCCCAAAGCCGTGGTCGAAGGGCCGCCGACCCGGAGCGTGCCGATTCTTCTGCGCCAGACCTCCTTCAAGGCGTTGCAGGAACCGGTGATCTTTCCGGACAGCCAGCGGGCCGAACAGGGTAGCCATACTGCCCGTTTCGGCGAGATCGAACAACGCGGGCTGGCGCTCACGCCGCGCGGGCAGGCGCTCTATGACCGGCTTTTGGGCGACACCCGCAGCCGCATCGCACCGGCCGCCGATGGCTCGAACGCCGGGGCCTATCGCGCCGCGCTTGCCGAAAGCTTTGGCGCCTTCCCCGACGATCTCGAGACGATCCGCGCACAGGGGTTGGGCTATTTCCGCTATTCGGCGACCGGAAAACCTTGCGCCGATCCCTCGCGCAGCGCCGATGCGCTTGTGGCAGAAGGCGTGCTGCGTGCCGATCCCATCGTCTACGAGGATTTCCTGCCGGTTTCGGCGGCGGGCATCTTCCAGTCCAATCTCGGCGACGGTGCCGCCCAGGCCTTTGCGGCCAACCCCAATCGCGCCCGGTTCGAAGAGGATCTCGGCGCCAAGGTTCACGATCTTTTTCAGCAATATGCGGAGATCGAGGCGCGGTCGCTCGCCCAGGCCCGCATCGCCCTTTCGAAACCCGGACTGCCGGCCTGAGGCTGGCGTTCGGTTCGCATCTTCATCCCCGAACACGAGGAAAAACCATGACACGCTCTCTGCAAGATACCACTGCCCAGACCATGGCGAATTGCGGCGTCACCGCATCGCTCTCCGTCGCCGGCGGGATGTCTGTCGTTTCCCCGATCACCGGAGCGCCGGTCGCCATGCTCGCCGAGCATTCCGTGGCCGATGCCGAACAGGCGATCGCGCTGGCCAATGAAGCCTTCCGCGCCTGGCGCATGGTGCCCGCCCCGCGACGGGGCGAGCTGGTGCGGCTCTTCGCCGAGGAACTGCGCCTGTCCAAGGAAGATCTGGGCCGCATGGTCTCGATCGAGGCAGGCAAGTCGCCTTCGGAAGGGCAGGGCGAAGTGCAGGAGATGATCGACATCTGCGATTTCGCAGTGGGTCTCTCACGGCAGCTCTATGGCCTCACCATCGCCACCGAGCGTCCCGGCCACCGGATGATGGAAACCTGGCATCCGCTGGGGGTGGTGGGCATCATCACTGCCTTCAACTTTCCCTGCGCACCGTGGTGCTGGAACGCGGCGCTGGCGCTGGTCTGCGGCGATCCGGTGATCTGGAAGCCGTCGGAAAAGACGCCGCTTACGGCACTGGCGGTGCAGGGCGTGCTCGACCGTGCGCTGGCCCGGTTCGGGACCGATGCGCCCAAAGGGCTGAGCCAGGTGCTGGTCGGCGGGCCGGATGTGGGTGGCTCGCTGGTGGAGAGCGAGAAGGTCGCTCTGATCTCGGCCACCGGGTCCACCCGGATGGGACGGATCGTGGGGCCGAAAGTGGCGTCTCGGTTCGGCAAGTGCATTCTCGAGCTGGGCGGCAACAACGCCGGTATCGTCTGTCCCTCCGCGGACCTCGACATGGCGCTGCGCGCGGTGGCCTTCGGCGCCATGGGCACCGCGGGGCAGCGCTGCACCACGATGCGGCGGCTCTTTGTGCATGAGAGCATCTACGACCAGTTCGTCCCGGCACTGAAAAAGGCCTACGCCTCGGTCACCGTTGGCAACCCGCTCGAAACCTCCGCCCTGGTCGGCCCCCTGATCGACAAGGCGGCGTTCGAGAGCATGGGCGCTGCGCTGGAAGAGGCCAAGGCCATCGGCGGCGCGGTGGCCGGCGGCGAGCGGCAGGCCGTCGAGGGGGACAGTGCCTATTACGTGAAGCCCGCGATTGTCGAAATGCCGGTGCATGACGGCCCGGTTTTGCGCGAGACCTTTGCGCCGATCCTCTATGTGATGAAATACAGCGATTTCGATGCGGTGCTTGATCAGCACAACGCTGTGGGCGGCGGTCTGTCCTCGTCGATTTTCACCACCGATCTGCGGGAGATGGAAACCTTCCTCTCTGCCCGTGGCTCCGATTGCGGCATCGCCAATGTGAATATCGGCACCTCTGGCGCCGAGATCGGCGGCGCCTTTGGTGGCGAGAAGGAAACCGGCGGCGGGCGCGAAAGCGGATCGGACGCCTGGCGCGCCTATATGCGGCGGGCGACGAACACGATCAACTACTCCAAGGCGTTGCCGCTTGCCCAGGGCGTGGTCTTCGACATCGACTGATCATGCCGACGCAGACGCAAGAGACTGCCTGTTTCCGGCCCGCCGAGCGCATCGCCACGCTCGGCGTGTCGGAAATCCTGGCCATCGGGGCGCGTGCGGCAGAGCTGCGCGCCATGGGCCGCGACATCATCACACTGGGTGCGGGCGAGCCGGATTTCGACACGCCCGACCCTATCAAGAAGGCTGCATGGGAGGCGATGCAGCGCGGCGAAACCAAATACACGCCGCTGACCGGCACGCCTGCGCTGAAGGAGGCGATCATCCGCAAGTTCCAGCGCGAGAACGGTTTGGACTATCGGCCATCGGAAATCATCGCCTGCGCCGGTGCCAAGCAGGTGATCTACAATGCGATGATGGCCACGCTGAATCCGGGCGACGAGGTGATCATACCGACGCCCTACTGGGTCACCTATTCCGATATCGTGGAACTGTGTGGCGCTGTGCCGGTGTTGGTGCCGTGTTCCGCCGATCAGGGATTCCGACTGACCGCCGCGCAGCTGAAGGCGGCGATCACGCCCAAGACCCGCTGGTTGATGCTGAACTCTCCCTCGAACCCTTCTGGTGCGGCCTATGCCGAGGCGCATCTGCGCCCGCTTCTGGAGGTGTTGCTGGCGGCGCCGCACGTCTGGCTGATGGTCGACGATATGTACGAACACATCGTCTATGACGGATTCCGCCATGTGACGGCGGCTGCGGTCGAACCCCGGATCAAGGAGCGGACCCTGACGATCAACGGGGTGTCCAAAGCCTATGCCATGACCGGCTGGCGTCTTGGCTATGCCGGCGGGCCGGAAGCGCTGATCCAGGGTATGAGCGTGATCCAGAGCCAGTCCACTTCCGGCGCCAGTTCGATCAGCCAGGCGGCAGCCATTGCCGCGCTCGATGGTCCGCAGGGCTTTCTGGCGGACCGCGCGGAGGCGTTCCGGCAGCGACGGGATACGGTCGTCGCGGCGCTGAATGCGGTTCCCGGCCTCTCCTGCCGTAGCCCGGAAGGTGCCTTTTACGCCTTTCCCGAGTGCAAGGGGCTCATTGGGCGGCGCAGGCCCGAGGGGCAGGCGTTGCGCAGCGACCGGGATGTCTGCGCCTGGCTGATGGAGGCCGCCGGTGTCGCCGTGGTTCCGGGCTCCGCCTTTGGTCTTCCGGGACACTTCCGGGTTTCCTATGCCACCTCGACAGCGACGCTGAACGCGGCGCTGACACGGATCCACGAGGCCTGCGAGACGCTGGAGGCGGTAGGGTAGACCCTGCGCAAACGCGCGGATCGGCCGGCTCAGGCCGGCTGATCGAACTCCATCCTGATCTTGTCCGACACCTCGGCGCTCTTGCCGAAGCGGTCGATGCCGTAGCCCTTTAGATCGACCGGAGACGCCTCGCCCCGCACCAGCGCGGCGAGGCTCTCGCCCAGGGCCGGCGCGATCTGAAAACCGCCTCCGCTGCCGCCGAAGGCGTGAAACAGTCCCGGGAGTGTGGCGCTCGGGCCGATCACCGGCAGCATGTCAGGCAGATAGCCCTCGACCCCCGACCAGACCCGGATGATCTCGGCCCGCGTCAGCATCGGCACGCTTTCGGCCAGTGCACGCATGCCCCGGAGGGTTTTCTCCGGCGGCACGTAGGTGAACTCTCCCGAGACCAGAGAGCGGGTGCGCGGATAGCCCGAAAAGATGACATTGCCGCGCGGGATCTGCCGTACGATGACGTCTCCCTCGACCATGTGCAGCGATGGATGCAGGCGATATGGCAGCGGTTCGGTGACGAATTGCGGAGGCCCGGCGCTGAACATCGGCACCGTTTCGCCGGCCTGCGCGGCCAGCGCCCCGGCCCAGGCACCGGCGGCGTTGACGAGTTTCGCCGCCGCGAAGTGACGGCCATCCGCGGTGGTCACGGCAAAGCCCCGGCTGCCATGCTCGAACCGCGCGACCTCGCACCCCTCGACCACCGTTCCGCCGTAACGGAGCAGCGCCCTTGCGACAGGCGGCGTGCTGAGCCGCGGGTTGGCGACGGCGCTGCGCGGGCTGAAGGCGGCAAGCCGGATGCCGGGCGCGAGAAACGGGAACCTGTCATACAGCCTGGCACCCTCCATAAGCTGGGAGTCGATGCCGAAACGGCCGGCGGTCTCCACCTCCTTGCGCAGCTGGGCTTCGCCCCGATCGGTCCGGGCAAAATAGAGATGACCGGTACGGTCGATATCGCAGGTTTCGCCCGTGAGCCGCACATAGCTCTCCCACAGTTCCTGCGCCCGGATCGACAGCGGGTATTGGCGGGCCGAACGGCCGTGCAGCCTAAGATTGCCGAAATTGGTTGCCGAGGCCTGCGCACCGACCTGTCCGCGCTCCAGCAGGGTCACCTTGAGGCCCGCGCGCGCCAGAAAAAGCCCGGTAAAGGCGCCGAAGAGCCCGCCGCCGATCACGATCACATCGCTTGTCGTCGTTTCGCTCACGCCCTCTGCTCCGCGCCCTCTGTGTCGGCAACCAGCGGGATCGGCCGGACCGGCGCCTGTGCCCGCAGTCGGCCCGGCGTCTCTCCGGCGGCCGATGCGACGATTTCCGCAAGGGCAGGACCGCAGAACCGGCCCTGGCAGCGACCCATGCCGCAACGGGTGATGGATTTTACCCGGTTGATCTCGACAGGCCCCACCGGTGCGGCCAGTGTCGCGCGGATCTCGCCGGCGGTGACCCGCTCGCAACGGCAGATCGGTGTCGCGTCGGGAAGTTCGGCGACGGTTTCCGCAGGCCAACGGAAGGCGCCTGTCATGGCCCGCTGAAAATCCAGCTGCGCTTTGAGCCGTCGCCGGCCCCGCCGCAGCAGACGTGCCGGAATTTGGCGCCCGAGGCTCGCCAGAAGGCTTTGCGCGGCGAGGCTTCCGGCGGCGTCCGCCGCCTGCGCGCCGCCGATGCGGGCGCTGTCTCCGGCGAGCCAGAGCGTCTCTCCGGCCCGCCCCATCGCGTCGGTGCGGGCGAACCACTGACGAAAGTCGGGATCGAACCGGAACTCTGCCCCTGCGAGCTCGGCCAGCTGCGTTTCCGCACGCAGCCCGTGCCCCATCGCGACCGCATCCGCCGCGACGACCGTCTCCCGCCCCTTGCGGGTGACATAGCGCAGCCGTTCCACGCGACCGTCTCCCTCGATTGCGCGGATCGTGCCGCCCGAGAGCATGGCGACCCCGCCGCGTCGCAGCTCCGCCATCAGCGCCAGCCCCTCCATGGCCGTGCGCGGGGCGTGGCGCAGCATTGCCGGAAAGGCCCGCAGCTTGGCGGCCATGGGAGTCGTGTCCAGAACGGTGAGGTCGCGATGCCCGAGCCGGAGATACTGTGCGGCGGCGAGATAGAGCAGTGGCGAAGAGCCGGCGAACACCACCTTGCGCCCGATGAAGCTCGCATGGCGCTTCACGGCCACCTGAGATCCGCCGAGCGTGAACACGCCCGGCAGCGTCCAGCCCGGCACCGGCATGATCCTGTCGGTGGCGCCCACCGCTATCACCAGATGTGTGTAAGGCTGGCCGACGAAGCCGTCCGGACCCAACAGTTCCAGCTGGTTGTCATGGCAGGCCCAAACCAGCGTGCCGGGCCGGTAGTCGCATTTTGCCAGTATGGCGTTCTCGGTGTCTTCCCGCCGTGCCATGGCGTCCGCCCCTTGGCCGTAGAGCGCCGCGCGATACGGCTCGCTCAGCGGCGACAGACGCCGTGTGCCTTGCCCGCCCGGCAGGGTGGCCTCTTCCAGAACGATGGGCCGCAGGCCCGCCTGAACCAGCACGCGGGTGGCTGCCAGACCGGCGGGGCCGGCGCCGACGATGGCGACGATCGGTTCGCCGCCCATCTCAGGTCTCGTCGTCATAGGGCCGCGAGCGCAGGCGCTGGCCGTCGGTCACTTCGGTCATGCAGCCGCGCAACCGGCGGCCCCGCTCGTCCCACATCGTACAGTCCTGACAGCTTCCCATCAGGCAGAACCCTGCCCGTGCGGCGCCGTCGAACTCGGATGTGCCGCAGGGAAGGCCCGCCGCCAGTATCGCGGCGAGTATCGTGTCGCCCGTCCGCGCCGAGACTCCGACCCCGTCGAATGCGAAGCGCACCGGGCGTGGGGTTCCGGGCGATATGGGGTGGAAAAGCGGGGTAGGGTCTATTTTGGGCATAGTTAATATCACAATGCGATAGAAGCTATGTCAATATGGGGCGTCGTGCTTGTTCCTCTGCGAGGGCGCCGTTTTGGCCGGCCGCTTAGGCAAGAGGCCTGTCAGGAGAAGGAGATCGACCGTGCCGCTGCGAGGATCATCGGCGCGAAGACCATGGCGAGCTGTTCGGGGCTGTAGCGCAGGGTCGAGACCGCCAGTGACACCGCCCCGATGACCTGCCCCAAAGAGCCCAGCACCGGCGCCGCGATAGAGGCGTCGGCGTGATAGAGCTCTTCCAGCGCGGTTGCATAGCCCTTGAGCCGGGCCTCCTCAATGATCGCGGTGAGCTTGCCGATATCGGTCTCGGTGTTCTGCGTATGCGCGCGGATGTCCGACGCTTCCAGTATGGCCGCGACCTCCTCTGCCGGCAGACGGGACAGAATCGCGCGCCCTGGCGCCGTGCAGTAGGCGGGCAGGCGTGTACCGATGGTCACGTCGGTGTGCAGCACATGGCGGCTGAGGAAGCGCGAAATGAAAACGATCTCGGTCCCGTCGAGCAGCGTCAGGTTCACCGTCTCTTCGGTTTCCTTGCTCAGGTGCTGCAACACCGGCATCGCACGGTCCACCAGCCGTGAAGTACGGGTGAAGTGATGCGCGAGGTTGAGCGTCTTGACCGACAGCCGGAACTGTCGCGTACGCCCGTCCTTTTCGAGATAACCCAGCGTTTCCAGCGTATGGGCAAAGCGCTGCGCGCCGCTCAGATCCATGCCGGTCTGTTCGGCGATGTCCGACAGGGTCATCTCCGGATGACGCGAATCGAACGCCTCCAGCACGCGGAACGCCTTGGCGACGGACTGCACCATGAGCGGGTCCGACCGCTTCGGAGATTTCTTCTTTTCGTCTGTCGTCACCTGACCTCTCCATTCATCAACACTGTACGCGCCGCCTTTACCTGTGCCCGGCAGTTCGCCCTGTTTTCAGCAAAACCGGCAAGAATTCCAGCAGACACCCGCAAGACGATTGACAAAAGAAACAACGACCACCTACATTCAATAATAACTATTACAATGCAATGGTAGCCATGGAAAACTTCATCCTTACCGAAAAAGCCGGCAACGTTCTGACCATCACGCTGAACCGCCCCGAAAAGATGAACGCGTGGAACGCAGCGATGCGGGATATGCTCATCGAGGCGCTCGACATGGCGGAGGCGGATGACGAGGTGCGTGCCATCATCCTGACCGGGGCCGGTGACCGGGCGTTCGGGGCCGGTCAGGATCTGAGCGAAAGCAAGACCTTCGATGCAGATCGTGCCGAAGTATGGATGGGCGAGTGGAAGAAGCTCTACGCCTGTTTTCGCGATGGCTCGAAGCCCATCGTGGCGGCACTGAACGGGGTGGCGGCGGGCTCTGCCTTCCAGGTGGCGCTGCTGTGCGACCTGCGTGTCGCGCATCCCGGCGTGCGCATGGGGCAGCCCGAGATCCTGTCGGGCATCCCCACCGTCACCGGCAACTGGATCATGCGCGGCATGATCGGCATCGCCCGCACAATCGACCTGACCCTCACCGGCCGCATGCTCGACGCCAAGGAGGCGCATGAGTGGGGTCTTATCAGCCGGTTGGTGGACGAGGGCCGGGTGATGTCCGCCGCGATGGAGCTGGCGCAGGAGCTGGCATCCAAGCCGCCGGAGGCCATGCGGCTCAACCGCCAGCGGATCAAGGAAGTCACACAGGAAGGCTATGACGATGCCATGGCCGCCGGTATCCGCATCCAGCTCGAAGCCTATGGTATCGGCGAACCGCAGCGGATGATGGAAGAATTCTTCGCCAAGCGCGCCAAGGCCTGACCGGTTCGGCGCCGGATCGAAGAAGACCGCGGTTTCCGCCCCTTCGGGCGGGTGCCGCACCCAAACAAAAATCCAAACGCAAAAAGCGTCAAACGTCCAACAGAGGTAATTCCACCGATGAAAAAGATCTTCTCCCCGCAGATGAGCCGTCGCGGCCTTCTCGCCACCGGCGCCGCGGCACTGGCGACACCCATGCTGGGCCGCCGTGCAAACGCGCAGACCACATCGCTGACCGTGGCCGATCCGGGCGGCCCCTTTGCAGACGGGTATCGCAAGGCCTTCTACGAGCCTTTTAGCGCCGAGACCGGCATCGAGATCGTCCCCGTGGCCCGTGACGCGGAGCCCACCGCGCAGTTCAAGTCCATCGTCGAAACCGGCAGCTATATCTGGGATGTCTGCACCCTGACCCTGTCGGCGCGGCTGATCCTCGAACAAGAGGACCTGCTGGATGATATCGATGTCGATCCCGCGCTCACCGCCAGCATGATGCCGGGCTCGGTGCATTCGAACTTCCTCGGCACCGATGTCTACGCCACGATCTCGGCCTTCAACACCGAAAGCATGGAGACAGGGCCGTCGAACTGGGCGGATTTCTGGGATGTCGATACCTTCCCGGGCCGCCGCGCGCTGCGCCGCAATCCCATCGACACGCTGGAGCAGGCGCTGATGGCCGACGGTGTCGCGCCCGAGGATCTCTATCCGCTCGATGTCGACCGCGCCTTTGCCAAGCTCGACGAGATCAAGGACGACATCGATGTGTGGTGGACCGGCGGCGCCCAGACGTCGCAGCTGCTTCAGAGCGGCGAGGTCGATATGCTGTCGGGCTGGAACGCCCGCCTTCAGTCGGCCATCGACACCGGTGCCCCGGCAAAGCTGGTCTGGAACCAGGGGCTTTATTCGATCGAGGGCTGGGGTCTGCCGAAGGGTGGCCCGAATGCCGATGCCGCGCGCCAGTTCGTCGCCTTCTGCGCCCGTCCCGAGCAGCAGGCGCTGTTCACCGACGACCTGTCCTACGGTCCCACCAACCTCGACGCCTACGATCATATCTCCGAAGAGCGTGCTCCGGTGCTGACCACCGCGCCCGCGAACCTAGAGGGCATGGCGCTGGCCGATGAGGTGTGGTGGCAGCAGAACCGCGCCGAGGTGACCGAGCGCTTCAATCTCTGGCTGCTGGTGTAACCGCGTCCCCGCCGGCGGGTCGGTTCCGATGCCCGCCGGTGGGATCCTCCGTGCGATCCCTTGCAAGATCCGCCGCGCCGCACAAGGCTGCGCCGGTCTGTTGCGCAGGCGCCCGACGGCGCCGCCGTGCGACGATCTCGGACAAGACCCACCCGCGCCAGCGCGCGACCCGACAGGGACATGATCACCATGAATACCCCCGCCACTTCCGCCGCCGCGGCGTCTCCGGCAGTCAAGATCCGGATCGACGGCCTGTCAAAGACCTATGGCACCTTCACTGCGCTCGAACCGACGACCCTCGATGTGCAGCGCGGCGAGTTTCTTACCCTGCTCGGGCCGTCGGGCTCGGGCAAGACCACGCTGCTCCAGATGGTGTCTGGGCTCACCCCGGCGACCTCGGGGCGGTTGGCGGTCGATGGCGAGGACTGGACGCACCGGCCCGTGCATGACCGTAATATGGGGCTGGTGTTTCAGCACTATGCGCTGTTCCCGCACATGACCGTTGAGGAAAACGTCGCCTTCCCGCTGCGCATGCGCAAGCAGCCGGCCGAGCAGATTAAGCGGGCTGTCGCGGAAACCCTTGAAAAGGTCCAACTCGACCGTTTTGCCCATCGCTTTCCGCGCGAATTGTCGGGGGGCCAGCAGCAGCGTGTGGCGCTCGCCCGCTGCTTTGTCTTCAGGCCCGAGATCATCTTGATGGACGAACCGCTGGGGGCGCTCGACAAGGCGCTGCGCGAGACCATGCAGCTCGAGATTCGGCGCCTGCACCGCGAATTCGGCACCACCCTGATCTATGTGACCCACGATCAGGAAGAGGCGCTGGTGATGTCCGACCGCATCTGTGTGATGAATCACGCCAAGGTCGAACAACTCGGCACGCCGACCCAGATCTATTCGGATCCAGAGACCATTTTTGCGGCCACCTTCATCGGCCATTCCAATCTGCTGGAGGGTACTCTTGCGGGCACCGATGCGGCGGGAAACACACTGATAAAGACGCCCGCGGGCACCTTTGCCGGGCGGATGGGGGCTCGTGACGCAGGCGCGGAGAAACATGCACTGATCGTGCGGCCCGAGCGCGTATCGCTGGGGGCGGCCACGGGACCGGGCATGAACGAACTGCGCGCCACATTGCGCGACGTGGTCTATATCGGGTCGGACAACCGGTTGATGCTGACCCTGCCGGACGGCTCGGAAGTCACCTTGCGTCAGGATCCGGGGGCCGAGACCGATATGGCGATCGGCCAGGAGATCGCCGTACACTGGCCCATCGCCGCCGGGCGGGTGGTGTCATGAGCGCCGCCGCCGACACGCCGGGATCCGCCGCCGGTGGCGCCCTGTCGCGGCTGAAGTTGGGACCGCTCTGGCTCGCGGCGCCGGCGCTGGCCTTCGTTGGCGTCTTTCTGCTGCTGCCCATGCTGCGCCTGATCGGGCTGAGCCTTACGGGCGGCGACACCCCCGGCCTCACGCTGGAGCACTACCAGGATCTGGCCAAGACGCCGGTCTATCTGCGGATCCTGTGGATCACCTTCCGGATTTCGATCCTGACCGCGTTCTTCTCGGTCGTTCTCGGTTATCCGGTGGCCGCGTGGCTGGCTGGGCTGCCCCACAACCGGCGCAACAAGTGGCTGTTTCTGGTGCTTTTGCCGTTCTGGACGTCCTATCTCGTCAAGACCTTCGCCTGGATGATCATGCTGGGCGACCGGGGCCTGTTCAACTCGATCCTCACCGGGACCGGGCTGGTCGGGGACTCGCTCGACCTGATGTATAACGAGCTGGGCGTAATCATCGGCATGGTGCATGCGATGATGCCGCTTGCGATCCTGACGATGGTGCCGGTGATGACCGGCATCGACCGGCGGCTGCCGCTCGCGGCGGGCAGCCTTGGCGCGAAGCGGTCGCAGCGGTTCTGGCTGATCGAGTTCCCTCTGGCCATGCCCGGGGTCGCCGCGGGCGGGTTGCTGACCTTCATCACCTCGCTTGGCTTCTTTATCGTGCCGGCCTATCTCGGGGGGCGGGGCCAGACCATGCTGGCGCAGATCATCATCATGCAGGTGCAGGAGCTGGTGAACTGGGCGTTTGCGGCGGTGCTGTCGGTGATGCTGGTGGTCGCGGCGCTGGCGGCGATCTGGATTTACGACCAGTTTTTTGGGCTGTCCTCGCTCACCCAGGCGAGCACCGCCGACGGCAAGGGCTCGAAGATCGGCGGCCGCTGGCTGCGCCGCGCGGGGCAGTCGGTGCTGGCGGGGCTCGCATGGATCTGCGCGCCCTTCGACCGGCTGGGCGACCGTGGCGATGACGCGCCGAAGCCGGTCCGCACGGTATATCTCGCGATCCTGTTCCTGTTCCTGCTGGCGCCTGCGATGATCGTGCTGCCGCTGGCCTTCACCGCGGAACAGACGCTGGCTTTCCCGCCGCCGGCCTATTCCACCCGCTGGTTCGGCGAGTATTTCGGTTCGCAGATCTGGATCTCGGCCACCATCCGCAGCTTCGGCGTGGCCTTTGCCACCGCGATCCTGGCGACGGTGCTGGGCGGCATGGCGGCGCTGGCGCTGGCAAGATCCGACAGCCGCCTCGGCAAACTCGTGTTCGGCCTTATGCTCGCGCCGATGATCGTGCCGCGCATCGTCATCGCCGTGGGGCTGTTCTATCTCATGGCGCAGATGGGCCTCGTGGCCTCCAATATCGGCCTGATCATCGGCCACACATTGCTGGCGATCCCCTTCACCTTCATCGCCATCGGCGCGGTGCTCAAGGGCTATGACTGGCGCCTCGATCAGGCGGCGGCGACGCTGGGCGCGGGACGGCTCACCGTGTTGCGGCTGATCACCATGCCGCTTCTGCGCGGCGGCATCATTTCCGCGGCACTCTTCGCCTTCGTGACCAGTTTCGACGAGCTGACCATCGCATTGTTCATTTCGGGAGGTCTGAAATCTACACTGCCCAAGCAGATGTGGGACGACATGTACCTTCAGCTGAACCCGACATTGGCGGCGGTGTCCGTCCTGGTTCTGGTCATCGTGACCGTGATCCTGCTGCTGGCGCAACGTGTACAGAAATCCTGACCCTTCCTTCGCCGCGCCTCGTGCATAGCGGCGCGCTCTCCTGTTCCACTTTGAGGAAAAGAATGAATATCAAAGGCTTGGCAAAGAGCTTTATCGAGCAGGCCGAAAAGACGCCGACCCGCGTCTTTGCCCGCACCACCGATGGCACCGAGATCAGCTTTCGCGCGCTCTCGGATGCCGCGGATGCGATGATCGCCTGGCTGGCCGGGAATGGCGTACGTCCCGGCGATACCGTGGCGGTGATGACACGCAACAGCCCCGCCACTCTGGCGCTGATCCACGGGCTGCTGCGGGCGGGCATGATCTGGGTGCCGGTGAACCCGGCACTTGTCGGTGACGGTCTGGCCCACGCCCTGCGTCTCGTCGAAGCGGCCGTGGTGGTGTGCGATCCCGAGCTCGAGGGCACCGTGACCGACTGCGAGGTGACGCCGCGCGAGGGTATCCTGGCGCTGCACAGCTCAGACCTGCCTGCCGCCCCTGCCATCCCTCCCAGCTATGACATTCCGCCCCCGCAGGCGCTGGCCGCGATCATGTTCACCTCGGGCACGACCGGCCCGGCGAAGGGCGTGCGGGTCACCCAGACGATGCTCGAAATCGCCGCCCGCGGTGTCGAGGAGGTCGGCGATCTGCAACCGGCCGACAATCTGTTCATGTGGGAGCCCTTTTACCATGTGGGCGGGGCGCAGGTCATCGTTCTGCCGATCCTCTGCGATGTCACTCTGACGATTGCCGAGCGGTTCTCGGCCAGCCGGTTCTGGCAACAGGTTTCGGAGGCGGGCTGCACGCATATCCATCATCTGGGCGGCATCCTTCAGATCCTGCTGAAGCAGCCCGCCTCGGATCTCGACCGCGATCACCGCGTGCGGGTGGCCTGGGGTGGTGGTTGCGCGGCCACGGTCTGGCGCGAATTCGAGACCCGTTTCGGTATTAAGATTACCGAGTGCTACGGGCAGACGGAGGCCTCCTCGATCAGCTGCGCCAATACCGAAGGGGTCGTGGGCGCCATCGGTCACCCGCTGCCCTGGTTCGACATCGAGGTAAAAACCGAAACCGGCCGGATCCTCGGGCCGGGCGAGGGGCGAGGCGAGCTGGTCATCACGTCGCGTATCGACGGTGCGATCTTTGCCGGCTACCACAATGCGCCAGAAGCGACCGCCAAGGCGCTGCGCGAGGACGGGTTCCACACCGGCGACACGGGATCATGGGGCGAGGACGGCATGCTGCGGTTTCACGGCCGCCTCGGCGACAGCGTGCGCTGCAAGGGTGAGAACGTGTCGGCGCATGAGGTCGAAAGCGTTGCCAACCGTCATCCCGAGATCGAGGAAACCGCCATGGTCGGTGTTCCCGCCGAGATCGGAGAGTACGACATTCAGCTCTTTATTCGCCCCACGCCGGGCACCACGCCCGATCCCGAGGCGATCAGCGCCTGGCTTTCGGACAGGCTCGCGCCCTATCAGCAGCCGCGGTTCATCGCCTTCGTTGATGAATTCCCCAAGACCCCCAGCCAGCGCATCCGCAAGCATCTCCTGCCGGCGGCCCCGGACCGCTGGGAACGCAGCTCCACCAGAAAAGCCCCTGTCTCATGACCACCGATGTTTTGATCACCGGCACCGGAATGTTCGCCGGACGTATCGCGCTCGATATCGCGGCCACCGCCAAGGCCCCGGTGACGGTCGTCATCGCCGGGCGCAATCTGGCGCGGCTGCAATGGCTCCAGACCGCCGGCAACGCCCGGGCCGCCATGTTCGGCACGCCCGTCCGGTTTCGCGCGCACCGGACCGACCTCATGGAAGACGGCGCCAGCGAAGCGCTTCTGTCAGAGCTGAAACCGCGTCTCGTGGTCCAGGCCGCGTCGATCCAGACCTCTTCGGTGATCTCTGACAAGGGCTCGCGCTGGACCCAGCTCGTGGCCGAGGGCGGGTTGAGCGCCACGGCGGTGTTTCAGGCGCTGATCTCGTCGCGCATGGCTGCGGCGATCAGCAAGCTCTGCCCCGGTACGCCACTGATCAACTGTTCCTTCCCGGACGTGGTCAACGGCATGATCGCCGCCATGGGGCATGACGTGCTTTGCGGCACCGGCAATGTCGCCATTCTGTCCAATGTCTTTCGCGGCTCACCGAACCGCCCGAAGGGCAGGCTGCGCGTGCTGGCGCATTACCAGTGCCTCAAGCCTTGGCGCCAGCCCCCGAAAGAGCGGACCGGCCCCGCGCCCCGCGTTTTCGCCGACGAGACCGAAATCGCCGATCCCTTTCTCACCTTTTCCGACTGCAAGCTGACGCCGGAACCCGCCATCGAGATCTCGGGTGCCAGCGGGGTGACCCTGATCCTGGCGCTGTCGGCGGGTCAGCCATGGTCCGGTCATGTCCCGGGACCGAACGGTCTGCCCGGGGGCTATCCGGTGACGGTCTCGGAGACCGGCGCAATGTCGCTCGACCTGCCGGCGTCTCTCGCCGAGGACGCGGCGATCGCCTGGAACGATGCTTTCGAGCATCAGAGCGGGCTTACGGTCTCAGGCGGGGCGGCACGGTACAACGGTCGTCTGGCGGAGCTGCTGCGCGCCGAGGGCTTTGCCCATGCCGAGGGGTTCGACGTCGTCGATCTCGAAACGGTCTGCGCCGACATGCGCGCCTTGCGGGATCGGCTCCAGGACGAGGCGGCCTGAACCCAGAGCGCCGCTGGGCACGGAAACGGGCGGTCTGATTGGTCCCGCGCCCAGTCAGAAGCGGAAAATTTTAGCAGATAGGATTGTCATCTTTAGGTGTCGTTCACCCGATGCGGGCCAAATCCATTCCCAGAACGCCTTGCGAACGGGAACGATGACATGAGTCTGCGCCTGATGATGTTGAGCGCCATCGCGCCGCTGCTGGCCCTTGCGCTTTACTTCGCCGGGGCCGAGATCTTTTCACTGGCCGCGCTATCGGAGCGTGAGGCGCGGGTCTCGCGCGTGGCCGAGGAATCGGAGCGGGTTTCCGACCTCATACACGAGTTGCAGAAGGAGCGGGGCTATTCCGCCGGCTTTACCGCATCTGGCGGCGGCAATTTTCGCGATGTGTTGGGCGAGCAGCGGCAGACGACCGATGCGGCCTTCGAAGCGTTTCGCGGTCACACGTCGGAAATCGCCCTCGTGGCGCCGACCGAGATCGCTGACGCCGGCGCGGGGTTGGCCATGCTCGCAGAACGGCGCGCGTCGATCGACGCGCTGCAACTGACCGTGCCAGAACTGGCGGGCTACTACACTGGTATCATTGATCATCTCATGTCGGCGTCGAGCCGCATACGGATCGGCGCGGGCGCCGATCGGGCGGCGGTCTTGATGGAAGCGGTGGAGTTGGTGGCGCTGGCCAAGGAAAGCGCGGGTCTGGAACGCGCGATGGGTGCGACGGGCCTCGGGGCAGAGCGGTTCCCCGATGCGGTCCACAGGCGCTTTGCCGAGCTTGGTGCCCGGCAGCGGGCGTTTCTGGCGCAGGCGGGAGCGACGCTGGATAGGCCCGATTTTGCCAAAGAGCTGTCCGCACGTCCCGCCGCGCAGACGATAGAACCGATGCGCGAGGCGATCGTGGCGCTGCCCTATAGCGGGTCGGCGGCAGGTATCGCAGCGCCAGACTGGTTTGCGGCCTCCACCGCCTGGATCGACGATCTGCGCGCGATCGAGACGGAACTGACCGAGGAACTGGCGGTGCTTACCGGCGCTGTTGCCGCCCATGCGCAAGGCGCACTTTGGGTGCGGGTCGCGGTGGCGGCCTCGGTCATTCTGGCGGTGGCGGCGTTTGCCATCACACAGACAGAGCTGATCACCCGGCGTCTGCGCAAGCTGACCGGGGTGATGAATGATTTCATTCAGGGCCGATTCGACTCCTGGGTGCCCTATATCAAGGGGCGGGGCGAGATCGGGGCCATGGCGAATTCGGTCTACCGGTTCAAACAGCTGACCCGCGCCGCCACCGAGAAAAAGGAGGCGGACGAGGCGCGGCTAAACGCCAAGCACCAGCAGGTTGTCGATCTGGTGACAGAGGGGCTCAACGCGCTGGCGCATTCGGACCTGACCCGCTCCTTCCACGACGAGCTGGCGCCGGAATACGATTCGATCCGCACCGATTTCAACACCGCCACGGCGCGGCTGCGCGACGTGATGCTGACCCTCGCCGATACCGTGGGCGAATTGCATGAGCGTTCCGGCGACATGCGCAGCTCCGCCTCGGATCTGGCGGAACGGACCAATACTCAGGTCGAAACCATCGCGCGCACCGCCGATACGGTCTCTGGCCTCACCGAAACCCTGGAGGAGACCACCGGTTCGCTGAAAGACGCCAAGCTGCTGGCCGACGAGGCCAAGGGCCGCGCCGACCGTTCCGGTCAGGTGGTGCGCAGCGCGGTGGCGGCGATGGACCGGATCGCCGAATCCTCTGGCCGGATCGCGCAGATCACTACGGTGATCGAAGACATCTCCTTCCAGACCAACCTTCTGGCGTTGAATGCCGGGGTCGAGGCGGCACGCGCCGGTGAAAGCGGCAAGGGGTTCGCGGTGGTCGCGATGGAGGTGCAGAGCCTGGCCAGCCGTTCCGCCGACGCAGCGCTCGAGATAAAGGCGCTGATCGAGGAAAGCGCGCGTGAGGTGAAGGGCGGCGTCGATCTGGTGGGCGAAACCGGCGAGTCGCTGGAGGCGATTCTCGACCAGATCCGCCGCGTCGATCAGGTGCTTTCCGGTGTCAGTGTTGCCGCCGAAAGCCAGAGCCACGAATTGCAGGGGGTCAATGCCGCGATGCGCAGCCTCAGCACACTGACCGCGCAGAACACCGCTGTGGCCGATGCCAGCCGGGACAGCTCGACCGAGCTCGCGGACCGTGCCCAGCATCTCGCGCAACTGGTGGCGGAGTTCGATCTGGGACGCGATGACAGAGACACCCCGCCGGCGCGAGCCGAGCGCGCCGCCTGATCCGCGCGGCATCGGCGCTTGACCGCCGCGCGCCGCTCGGCCAGTTTCGGGCGATGGACTGGCTGACAGAGCACAAGATACCGGTCGGCGACGCGGCCGAAGCGCTGTTCGGCTGGCTGCAACGCAATGCGACCTGGGCTTTCGATGCGCTGGCCTGGGCGATGGAGCGGCTGATCGAGGGCATCCTCTGGGTCTTGCAGACCCCGCCGGAGCTCCTGGTGATCGCGGTGTTCGTGGCGCTGGTCTGGGCGCTGCACCGCAGCTGGAAGGTTCCGGCCTTCGTTGCGCTAGGGTTCCTCTTCATCCTGAACCAGGGCTACTGGGAGGAGACCACCGAAAGCCTGACTCTGGTGCTCTCGGCCTGTCTCGTCTGCATGGGCATCGGCGTGCCCATCGGCATCGCTGCCGCGCACCGGCCACGGCTCTACCGCACGCTGCGCCCGGTGCTCGACCTGATGCAGACGCTGCCCACCTTCGTCTATCTCATCCCCTCCATCGTGTTCTTCGGCATCGGCATGGTGCCCGGGCTGATCGCCACGGTGATCTTTGTGCTGCCGGCGCCGATCCGGCTCACCCATCTGGGCATTTCCACCACGCCGAAGGCCCTGACCGAGGCGGCGCAGGCCTTTGGCGCGACCCCGCGCCAGACGCTCTGGAAGGTCGAACTGCCCTTTGCGGCACCGCAGATCATGGCCGGGCTGAACCAGACGATCATGCTGTCGCTGTCGATGGTGGTGATCGCGGCGCTGGTCGGCGCCGACGGGCTGGGCGTGCCGGTCTTGCGCGCGCTGAACCGGGTGGATACCGGGCTCGGATTCGAATCCGGTCTGATCATCGTGGTGGTCGCCATCATGCTCGATCGGGCGCTGAGGGTGCCCGGGTGAGCGCCGTCGTCCGTTTCCGCAATGTCTCGATCCTTTTCGGCGACCGGCCCGGTGCGGCACTGCCGCTGGCCGACAGGGGCCTGTCGCGCGCCGAGATCCAGGCCGAGACCGGGCAGGTGCTGGGCGTGCACAACGCCAGCCTGGATGTGGCCGAGGGCGAGATCGTCGTCCTGATGGGGCTGTCGGGCTCGGGCAAGTCGACACTGCTGCGCGCGGTGAACGGGCTCAACCCGGTGGCGCGCGGCGCGGTCGAGGTGCATGACGGCAGCGCTATGGTGGATGTCACAAGCTGCCGGCCCGACAGGCTGCGGCAGCTGCGGCAGAGCCGCATCGCCATGGTGTTTCAGCATTTCGGCCTGTTGCCCTGGCGCAGCGTCGCCGAGAATGTCGGCTTCGGGCTCGAGCTCGCGGGCATGGCGCCCGAGCTGCGGCGCGAGACGGTGGCGCGGCAGCTGGCGCTTGTCGGGCTCTCGGACTGGGGCGACCGCAAGGTGAGCGAGCTGTCGGGTGGCATGCAGCAGCGCGTCGGGCTGGCCCGGGCCTTTGCCACCGACGCGCCGATCCTGCTGATGGACGAGCCGTTCTCGGCGCTCGACCCGCTGATCCGCACCCGGTTGCAGGACGAGCTTCTCGATCTGCAACGCACGCTCCGGCGCACCATCATCTTTGTCAGCCACGATCTCGACGAGGCGTTCAAGCTGGGGGGGCGGATCGCCATCATGGAGGGCGGGCGGATCGTGCAATGCGGCACCCCGCGAGAGATCTTTTCGGCGCCGGTCAACGACTACGTGGCCGATTTCGTGGCCAATATGAACCCGCTCGGCGTGCTGACCGCGCGCGACGTGATGATGCCGGGCAGCGGCGGGCCCGAGGTCGTGGCGGAATTGCCGGTCCGCGACCTGATGGCGAGTCTGCGGGAGTGCCCGGCGCTGACGGTGATGGAGGGCGATACCGCTTTGGGCCAGGTCACCGCCGCCAGCATCGTCAACCGGCTGGCAGGCTGAGCCGCGCCATCAGCGCCGCGCGGCTGCGCCGCCAGAGATCGCTCAGCCCATGCAACTGGCTGCGGTCCGGATGGTTGCCGGATTTGTGCGCCGCCTCGATCCGCAGCAGCGCGACCCTCATCGCCTCGGCGCCGAAGGTGCCGCTGGAGCCGGCGCAGCGATGCGCGAGCGGCGCGAGCCCCGGTGCGTCGGGCTCCGATTGCGCGAGCAGGGCGATATCGCGCTCCATCTCGTCGAGAAACCGCGCGAGCAGCGCGTCGACCGCGCTTTTGGGCAGATCGGCCAGCAGTTGCGCAAGTAGGGTTTCGTCGATGAGCGCGTCTTCTCCCGGCCCGGGGGCAACGGGGTTGGAAACGGTCTCGGTGCCGGCGAGGGCATCAGCGATCGCCTGCATCAGCAGCGCGCGGTCGACGGGTTTGGTAAGGCAGGCGGTCATGCCGTCTTCATGGAACTGTGCCCATTCCTCGGGGAAAGCGTGAGCGGTCAGCGCGATGATCGGGGTCTCGGCAGACGTGCCGCCGCCCTGCCGAATGTGCCTCGTGGCCGTGCGCCCGTCCATCACCGGCATCGAGATATCCATCAGGATCACATCGAACCGCTCTATCGCCGCGCGGTCCACCCCGACGCGGCCGTTTTCCGCAAGTGTCACACGATGCCCGGCTGCCCCGAGCATTTCGCGCAGGATGAAGCGGTTGATCTCATTGTCCTCGACCACCAGCACATCCAGCGCGCGGGCGGGGCCGGTGCTTTGTTGCGGTGCCTGCGCGGCAGGTGCTGAAAAGTCCGGTGCGGGAGCGAGCGGCAGGCGGATCCAGAACAGGCTGCCCTCTCCCGGTTCGCTCTCAGCGCCGATCTCGCCGCCCATCAAGCGGGTGAAGCGTTTGGCGATGCCGAGCCCAAGCCCGGTGCCGCCGGTCTCGCGGGCGTAGGACGAATCGAGCGTCTCGAAATCCTTGAAAATGCGCGGCAGATCCGCCTCGGCGATGCCGATGCCGCTGTCGATTACCCTCAGCTCGATCTCGGACCTGTCTGGATCGAGATATTCCGCTTCGATCTCGACCGTACCGTTGCGGGTGAATTTCAGCGCATTGCCGATGAGATTCAGCAACACTTGACGCAGCCGCCGCGCATCGCCGATCACGCCCTCGCCCGGCGGCCCGATCCAGCGCCAGCGCAGGTCGTTGTGATACGTGTCGGCGAGCGGCTGGGCGGTTTGTACCACGCCTTCGAGCAGCCGGGGCAGGGAGAACGGCTCCGAGGTGGCCTGCATCTTACCGGCTTCGAATTTGGCGAGGTCGAGCACATCGTTGACCAGGTCGAGCAGCAGCCTGCCAGAGGACTGCATCCGGTCGAGCAGATCGGTCTGGCGTTCGGTCAGGCTGTGATCGCGCATCAGCTGCATGGTCCCGAGCAGCCCGTTTAGAGGCGTGCGCATCTCGTGGCTCATCACCGCGAGGAATTCCGATTTCGTCCGCTCGCCCGCGAGCGCCCGGTCGCGCGCCACTGTGAGCTGCGCCTCGGCCTCCTTCCATTTCGTGATGTCGCGGATATAGGCCACATAAAGCGGATGCTCCGCCTCTGCCCGGTCCACGGAAAGCTCGGCCGGAAAGCGGCGGCCGCCGCGCGCCTCAAGTACGGTTTCGAAATGACGCTCCTCCGGCAGAGGGCGCCGGCGCTCTTCGGCAAAGGCGAAGACGCCGTGGTCGAGCGCGTCGCGGTCTTCCTGCGGGATCAGGAAGTCGCGGGCGACCCGGCCGCAGGCCTCCTCCCGGCGGTAGCCGAAAATGCGCTCGGCAGCGGCGTTGAACTGGTGGATCGTACCGGTTTCGTCGGTGACGATGATGGCGTTGGGCGAAGTTTCGACAATGGTCTGCATGCGCGCGCCGGCGGCCTGGACCTCATCGGCGCGTTTGCGTGCCAGCCGGAACAGCCGGAACAGGGTGAAGGCCAGAAGGGTGAGCCCGAGAAACAACGCCATCAGCCCGGTGGCCATATAGATCATTAGCCGCGAGATGCTGTCGCGTCGCTTGTCGGAGACCTCGGCAAAGGCTCCAAGGGCGACCAGCGAGAAAGCCCGCACGTGCTTTTCAACGGCATCGGCACGCGCGATGAGTTGCGGTCGCGCCGCGATCAGCGCCGTGTCGGAGCCGTCGATCAATGGCACGGTCTCGTCGAGAAAGCTCTGTATCTGCTGGCGGGGGGCGGTGAACCTGTCGGTATGCGGCAGCGAACGGAACAGCCGTCCGCTGCTCATCCTGTCCATGCGGCTGTAGAAGATATCAAAGCGCTCGCGCAGCGTGTCGAGCCCGCCCCGGCTCGTTTCGAGTTTTTCCAGCGCCAGCCGGAATTGCAGAAATTCGACATCGGCCTGCGACAGGCTCCATTGCAGATTGTCGGAATTCGCCGTCGAATAGTCGTCGATCTCGCGCAGGATGAGCCAGCCCAGCCAGACCACCAGAGCGCCCCAGAGCAGCAGTGCGAGGCCGGTCTGAAGAACCGTCCATCCGCGGGAGAAGGGCCTGTCGGGCGGGGCCTGCTGCATGGTCCAACCGTCACTCCATCACATTGATGCGGTCGAGCTGCCAGATGCTGCGGGCATAAACCTGCTCGCTCTGATAGGCGCGGTCGGAATCGTAGGGATAAATGATCCAGAGCGGGCCCTTGTCGCGCAGCGACATTGGCCTGCCGTTGTTGCTATGGGCAATTATCGGCGCGCCGGTCTCCCAGTCCTCGCGGGGAATATCGACGGCGTAATCGTTGATCGCGGTGGCGCGGATCGTGCTGCCGGTGGCGCCCAGGGCCGCCAGCAGATCGTGCAGCGCGACGCCGGTGAAGCGCTGTTCGCCATCGGTCCATATCGTGCGGGTGGTAAAGCTGGTCTGTGTCATCGCTTCCAGCATCGCGCGGTCGAAACGCGCCGAATCGCCATCATTCGTCCGGGTGATCTGCCCCGTCACAGTCAGCAGGGGAGGGCCGGCGGGGGCGGGAAGCTCGGCAGCGGAAAGCGGCAGGGCGAGGCTCAGAAACACAAGCAGACTGCGGCAGAGAAGCGAAAGGAAGGGCATGTCACGGCTCCGTTTTTCGGGGCGGCAGGGCCGAGTGCCCCTGTGGTGGGCACGGGCATCGGTTTGCCGCTCTTCATCGAGGCCTAGGCCATGTTCGTTAAGAAACCCGCCACACGGTTGCGATTTTTGCGCGGTCCGCGGATCGGCGTGGCAAATAGTGCGGTGTTAACGGTTTGCCCGCAATTTCGCCGGCAGAATGTGATCGCCAGCCTCGTGATTCGCAGTGACCGCCAGGGAGATGCTTTGTGCGCGCGACCCAAGAAACGCAAACCGTGCCCTTGCTGCGCGTTCTGATCGCCGACGATCACGATCTGCTGCGCGACACGCTGGAGCTGTTTCTGGAAAGCGAGGGCGATTTCGAAACGGTCAGCGTGGCGAGCTTCTATGAGGCTGAAAAGCTGGTGAAGGCCGGCGAATATTTCGATCTGGTGCTGCTCGATTATTCGATGCCGGGGATGAACGCGCTCGATGGGCTCTACCGGATGACCGCGCTCGAGGGGGCGCGGCGCGTGGCGGTCATCTCGGGCACCGCCAGCCGCGATGTGGCGGAAAAGGTGCTGGAGGCGGGGGCGGCGGGGTTTGTGCCCAAGACGCTCTCGGCGAAATCGCTGGTCAATGCGGTGCGCTTCATGGCGATGGGTGAGCAATACGCGCCGCTGGAATTCATGCGCGGGGAGGAGCGCGTGCCGAACCCGATGGCGGAGCGGCTGTCGCGGCGCGAACTGGAGGTGCTGGAGGGGCTGACGCAGGGCAAGTCGAACAAGGAGATCGCGCGCAATCTCGAAATCCGCGAGCCGACGGTCAAGCTGCATGTAAAGACGCTCTACCGCAAGATCGGCGCGGCGAACCGCACTCAGGCGGCGCTATTGGCGCGCGAAGCGGGGTTGTTCTGATGATGCGGCAGGAGAACGGCGCAGGATGCGGAGGCCGGCCCGCATGGCAGCGCCTCGGATCCTGCCTGAAACGGCGGATCATGTGGCGCCGGTCATACCCATTTCGCCATGGGCGGCAGGCTCATCAGCACAGCATTGGCATCATGCCCCGTCGCCAGACCGAACTTCGTGCCCCGATCATAGACCAGATTGTACTCGGCATAGAGGCCGCGATGCACCAGTTGCGCATCTTTTTCGGTTTCACCAAAGGGCATTGCCCGGCGCTTCTCCACCAGCGGCAGATAGGCCGGCAGGAAGGCGTGGCCGATATCCCGGGTCAGGGCGAAATCCGCCTCCCAGTCGCCGGTATTGCGGTCATCCATGAAGATACCGCCGACGCCGCGCGCCCGCTTGCGATGCGGGATGTAGAAATACTCGTCTGCCCAGGCCTTGAGCTCGGGGTAGAGTGTGGCGCCGTGCGGGTCGAGATGCGCTTTTTGCGTGGCGTGAAAATGCGCCGTGTCCTCAGGGTATTCGAGGCAGGGGTTGAGATCGGAGCCGCCGCCGAACCACCAGGCGCCGGGCGTCCAGAACATCCGCGTGTTCATATGCACCGCCGGCACATGCGGATTCTGCATATGCGCCACCAGGCTGATGCCCGAGGCCCAGAAGCGCGGATCGCTCTCGATGCCGGGCACGCCGCGCGCCGCCATCGCCTTTTGCGCCGCCGCCCCCAATGTGCCGTAGACGGTCGAGACGTTCACGCCGACCTTTTCGAACACCCGTCCGCCGCGCATCACGCTCATCAGCCCGCCGCCGGCATCGGACCCGTCATCGGCCTGCCGCGAGGTGGGCGTGACCTCGAACCGGCCCGCCGGCGCCGCCGAGAACGGCCCGCTGACATGGCTGTCCTCCAGCGCCTCAAAGGCCGCGACGATCTCGTCGCGCAGCGTGCGGAACCAGTCCGAGGCGCGGGCCTTGCGCCCGGCGAAAGCGTCGATATCGGTCATCAGTGTCTCCTCGCATCCCACCGGCCCGTGTTAGCGGCAAGCGCCGCGCGGGGCAATCAATGCGCGGGAGCGGCCACCGGATCGAGCAGGGTGCGACCGCCATCGACGGTCAGGATCTGCCCTGTCATGAAGCCCGAGCCCTCGGAGGCAAGGAATTGCACCGCCTCGGCCAGCGCGCCGGGCCCCGCGATGCGGCCCAGCGGCGTGTGTTCCTCGATCTCGCGGCGATAATCGGGGTTCGCCTTCAGCTTGTCCTTGAGGCTGGCGGACATGACCGAGCCGAAGCCTACGCCGTTCACCCGGATCTTGTTCGGGGCCAGCGACACCGCCAGCGAGCGGGTCATCTGGTCGAGCGCGGCGCAGGAGACCGAATAGGCCATCAGCTTCTGCTGGGTGCGCCGCGAGGCGATGGAGGAGAGGTTGATGATCGCGCCGGCCTGACGCTCATTGTCGCCACTGGTCTGCTTGATCATGCGGTTGGCGACGATCTGGCTCAGCCGCAGCGCCGGCATGAGGTTCTGCCCCAGCAGCGTCTCAACCGTCTCGTCTTCGAGATCGAGCGGATCGGAAGGCATCATCTGGCGCGCGCCGTTCACCAGGATATCGACCCGGTCGAAGGCGTCGAGCGTGGCCGAGAGCAGGTTGGCAAGCGTCAGCCGCTCGCGCAGGTCGCCGGCGAAGTAACACATGTTGCCGCCGTCGGTCTCCTGCCCGCATTCCTTGGCGAGGCGGTTCTCGTCCATATCCGCGAACATGACATTCGCGCCCTTGTTGGCGAAATGGCGGGCGATTGCGAGACCCACGCCATTGGCGGCGCCGGTGACGATGGCGGTCTTGCCTTCGATGGAATAGCTCATGCAGCGGTCCCTGCGATTTGTCCCCTGGGCGGGACGTTAGCGAAGATCATCGGTTCGGGCGAGAGGCGTGAAGGATCTTGAACCGGTTGTCGCCGGCGGTTTCCGCACTGTCGCGAAACTGTGCCTCAAGAGCGGTCTCGTAGGGCAGGTGGCGGTTGGCCACCAGCCAGAGATGGCCCGAAGGCTTCAGCATGCGCTTGGCGGCGGCGATAAAGGCCTGGCCGAGCGCCGGATCGGATTTACGCCCGGTATGGAAGGGCGGATTCATCACCACGGCGTCGAGCGGCTCGGGCGGTGTCCAGGCGGTGGCATCGGCCCAGTGAAACCGCACGCGCGGGTCGGCAACGTTGCGCCGCGCGCAGTCGAGCGCGCTGTGATCGGCCTCGACCAGATGCAGTTCGGCGAGGCTGTCGCGCGCCAGCAGCCCGGTGGCGAGCCCGCCCCAGCCGGCGCCGAGGTCGGCGACGCGCGCGCCAAGCTTGGCAGGCAGGGCGGCGAGCAGCGCCTCGGAGCCCGGATCGGGCGCGTCGGCGGAGAACACGCCCGGCGCGGTCCAGAGACCGTAGCTGTTCTGCGCCGGGCCGCGCGCCCAGTCGGCAAAGGCGTCGGAGGCTGTGAACCAGACGGTCTTGCCATGCGCCTTGGAGACCTGACCCAGCAGCGCCCCCCGGGCTTTCACAGCTTTGGCGAGCGGTTCGATGCCATCGGTTTTCTGCCCGTCGAGCACGATCAGCCCGCCGGGCGCGGCGTTGCAGGCCATGGCGACGCGCGCCTCGGCGAGATCGCGGGCGCGGGGCAGGAAGACGATGGCGGCGGCAAAATCGCCCTCGGGCGCCAGCGTCACCGGTACGCCGCGCGCCGTCCAGGCGTCGTGATCGGGCTTGAATCCCTGCACCACGGTGCAACGGTCGAGCGGCAGGGCATCGGAATAGAGATCCCCCGGCGCGCCGATCAGCAGGATCGGCCCTTCAGCGGGCAGGGTCAGGCCCGCCTCTGTCGCAAAACTCAGTCTGTCGGCTGTCATGGCAGGGCCGGCGCGGGCGCGCGGCTCACTCCTTTTCCATGGTGCATTGCAGCGGGTGCTGGTGGCGCCGGGCGAAATCCATCACCTGGCCCACCTTGGTCTCGGCAATTTCGTGGCTGAAGACCCCGACGACGGCAACGCCCTTTTTGTGGACGGTCAGCATGATCTCAAACGCCTGCGCGTGCGACATGCCGAAAAACCGTTCGAGCACATGCACGACGAATTCCATCGGCGTGTAATCGTCGTTCAGCAGCAGCACCTTGTAAAGCGGCGGGCGCTTTGTCTTGGGCTTGGTCTGAAGGACCACATCGGCATCGCCCTCGCCGTCGTCGGTGGACGAGGGCCGGTTGGCGAGGCGGACGGTTTTTTCCGTGATGGTGAATGTCATCTCGGGCTCAAGGCGCTTTGCGGTTCAAGGTTCGAAGCGTCTATATAAAACGGCGCAGCCCGCGAGGAAAGGGTTGCACGACGGAGTCTCTCTTATATGACGCGGAATTTGCAAACAATCGGTTTCGATGCGGACGATACGCTCTGGCATAACGAGCGGTTTTTCCAGCTGACGCAGCAGCGATTCGCAGACTTGCTTGCGGAACATGCAGATGCCAAACATCTGGACGCCAGGCTGCTGGAGGCGGAGCGGCGCAATATCGGCCACTATGGATTCGGGGTGAAGGGCTTTGTCCTGTCGATGATCGAAACCGCCATCGAGGTGACCGAGGGGCGGGTGCCGGGCGCGGTGATCGGCGAGATTCTCAAGGCGGGACAGGAGATGCTGGCGCATCCGATTGAACTGCTGCCGCATGCGCGCGAGGCGGTCGAAGAGCTGGCGGAGGGGCATAACCTGGTGCTGATCACCAAGGGCGACCTGCTGCATCAGGAACGCAAGCTGGCGCAATCCGGGCTGGGCGAGCTGTTCGATGCGGTGGAGATCGTCTCGGACAAGCAGCCCGAGACCTACTCGCGGATCTTTGCGCAGACCCCGGGCGGTGCTGAGGCGGCGATGATGGTGGGCAACTCGCTGAAATCCGATGTCCGGCCCGCCATCGAGGCGGGCAGCTGGGGTGTTTACGTGCCGCACGATCTGATGTGGACGCTGGAAATGGCCGATAAACCGGTGCATCCGCGTTTTGTCGAGCTGCCCGATTTGGGGGCGCTGCCGGGGCTTGTTGCTCGCATCGGTTGAGTCGGCGGCGAGGCGCCTGCCACAATTTCGCCGCAATCGCTTTTCTTGGGCATGTGCACAAGCGCGGCGCTAAATGTGGATTTTTGCTTCGGAAAAAGGCCAGAAAACCAATAAATTGCAGGGTTTCTTTGATGTGGATCTCGTGCTACATTTATCCTTAATGACAAGAATGCTCATCGGAAAAATCCGGGGGCGAGAGGCAGCAAAAGGCGGATACCGTGACGGGACGGCGTAGGCAACGGCCGGGCCGAGCAGGCCTGTATGTTTTCACAATAGTATGGATGCTCATCGCGGTACCGATGAGCGTAATGGCGGCGCCTTATGCCGCGATGGTGATGGACGCGCGATCTGGCGAAGTCCTTCATGCGGAGAATGCGGATACGCCGCTGCATCCGGCATCGCTCACCAAGATGATGACGCTCTATATCGCCTTCGAGGCGGTCGAGCATGGCGAGCTGAGCATGGACACGCTCGTAACCGTGTCGCGCAACGCAGCCGCCGAGCCGCCGTCGAAGCTGGGGCTTCGGCAGGGGCAGAAGATCAAGCTGCGCTATCTGGTGCGCGCCGCGGCGGTGAAATCGGCCAACGATGCCGCCACCGCCATCGGCGAGGCGATTGCCGGGTCCGAGGCCGCCTTTGCCCGCCGGATGAACCGCACCGCCAAGGCGATGGGCATGACCCGGACCAATTTCAAGAACGCCAACGGCCTGACCGAGAGCGGGCATATGTCGACCGCTCGCGACATGTCGATGCTGGGCCGGCACATGATCTATGATTATCCGCAGTATTATAACCTGTTCTCGCGGGTCACGACCCATGCGGGGATGCGTGAGGTGGCCAATACCAACCGCCGCTTCCTGGGGCAGTATCGCGGTGCCGACGGCATCAAGACCGGCTATACCCGCGCCGCCGGCTTCAACCTCGTGGCCTCCGCTGAGCGCGGACAGGAGCGGATTATCACCACGGTGTTCGGGGGTCGCTCCACCGCGTCGCGCAACGCCAAAGTGGCCGAGCTGATGGATCTGGGGTTCAAGCGGGCGGGCACCCGCGTTGCCCTGCGTCGGCCCGGCAAGCCGCCCTATCTCGGCAACAAGGATCTGGGCAATATCGCCGTAGCCCGCAGCGCCGATCCTTCGCCGGACGGGGCGCGTGGCAAGACGGTCCGCGTGGTGAGCGCGGCGGTTACCCGCAGTCTGCGGCCGCAATCCCGCCCGGGTGCCTCGGGCACCGATGTGGCGCCGCTGGTGGCCAGCGTCGAGGGCGATATCGAAACCGTTCTGGCGTCGGTGCAGACCGCCGAGGTCGCGGCAGAGCCCGCGCCGGTGCCGGAGCAGGTGGCGGATGCTTCGGACGTGGCTCCGGGCGCTTCGGTCAAGCCGGTGCGCCGTCCCAAGGGCATCGTGCTGGCCAGCGCCGCCGCGGTGGCCGCCGCGGTGGCCGCCGCAGAGCCCGTCGCCGAGCCGGTCGAGGAACAGGAGGTCGTCACCCGGCTGTCCACCTCCGGCGGGCGCCACTGGGGCATCAATGTGGGCCGCTATCCCAGCCGCTACTCTGCCGAGAAGGTGCTGCTGAAAACCGCGCTGATGGAGACCAGCAC
Organism: Salipiger abyssi; assembly: GCF_017311415.1. GTDB lineage: Bacteria > Pseudomonadota > Alphaproteobacteria > Rhodobacterales > Rhodobacteraceae > Salipiger > Salipiger abyssi_A. The sequence continues at coordinate 295,681 of NZ_JAEKIS010000003.1, forward strand.
GCTTGATGGCTCCCTGCGCAAGGTGGTGAACCGCAGCAGTGGCTTCGACGCCAATTTCATGGGGCTGAGCCGCGAAACAGCAGATCTCGCCTGCCGTCGCCTTCAGGCTCGTCAGGTGACCTGTTTCATGATCGGCCCGAGCTGAGCGAGACCAAGACCGCACCGGCGAAAACGCCGGGCGGACCTCCAGAGCCCTGCCCCCGGCCACCTCGCCGGGGGTTTTCTTTTGCGGGGTGTTCTTCAGTCGAAGAGTGTCGCCTGCCCGGGCGGTTTCGGCGCGGCCATGCCGAGATGGGTCCAGGCGCGCTGTGCCAGCATCCGCCCGCGCGGGGTGCGTTGGATGAGCCCCTGTTGCAGCAGATAGGGCTCGATCACCTCCTCGATGGCGTCGCGGCTTTCCGACAGCGCCGCCGAGATCGTCTCGATCCCCACCGGGCCGCCGGCGTAGTGCTCGGCGATCAGCGTCAGATAGCGCCGGTCGGCGCCGTCGAGCCCTAGCCCGTCGACGCCCAGCCGGGTCAGTGAGCGGTCGGCCAGCGCCTGGGTCACCACGCCATTGCCCTCGACCACGGCGAAATCCACCACCCGGCGCAGCAGACGCCCGGCGATCCGGGGCGTGCCACGTGCGCGCCGCGCGATCTCGCGGGCGCCATCGGGCTCCGCCCGCACGCCGAGCTTTTCGGCGTTGCGGGTGACGATGCTGTTGAGCTCCTCCACCGTATAGAATTGCAGCCGCGTCGGAATGCCGAAGCGGTCGCGCAGCGGCGTGGTCAGCAGCCCCAAACGGGTGGTCGCGCCGACCAGCGTGAAGGGTTGCAGCTCGATCCGCACGGTGCGCGCGGCGGGGCCTTCGCCGATCACTAGATCGAGCTCGTAATCCTCCATCGCCGGATAGAGCACCTCTTCCACCGCCGGATTCAGTCGGTGAATCTCGTCGATGAAGAGCACGTCGTTGCGTTCGAGATTGGTGAGGATCGCCGCCAGATCGCCGGCCTTGGCCAACACCGGGCCGGAGGTCATGCGGAACCCCACGCCCAGCTCGCGCGCCATGATCTGCGCCAGCGTCGTCTTGCCGAGCCCGGGTGGGCCGTGAAACAGCGTGTGGTCCATCGCCTCGCCGCGCGCGCGGGCGGACTGGATGAAGACGCGCAGATTGGCGCGCGCCTCCGCCTGGCCGACGAAATCGTCGAGCATCTGCGGCCGGAGCGCGCGGTCGCGGTCCTCGGCCATCGGCTCGGGGCGCAGGGTCGGATCCGGTCCGGTCATGGGTCAGCCCTTTCGCGTCATCCCTTGGGGGCGAGTAGCCGCAGCGCGGCGCGGATCAGCTCGGCGGTATTGGCCTCGGGCGCCTCGCCCGCCGCCTGCGCCACCGCTGCCGCCGCCTCTCCCGGGGCATAGCCGAGATTGCTCAGCGCCGAAAGCGCCTCGGACTGCGCGGGGGCGGCAGGGGCAGGGCGCGGAGCGGCCGGGGCCGGCGTGACGGGCGCCGCGTCGTCGAGCACCTCGGGGCCGGCGCTGGCCACAGGGCCCACGCCCATCGCCATGACCGTCGGCGCCTTGTCCTTCAGCTCGTTCACCACGCGCTGCGCGGTCTTGGGGCCGATGCCCTTGGCGGCCTTGATGGCGTTCCAGTCGCCGAGCGCGATGGCCCGGCTCACCCCGTCGGGGCCGAGCGTGCCGAGGATCGCCAGCGAGGCCTTGGCGCCCACGCCCTGCACCGACATCAGCAGCCGGTGCCATTCCTTCTCCACCAGTGTGGGAAAGCCGAAGAGCTGCAACAGATCCTCGCGCACCAGCAGGTCGGTATAGAGCGCGGCGGCCTCGCCCGCGCGGGGCAGGGAGGCCAGCACCCGGTCGGAGCAATAGACCACATAGCCCACGCCACGCACGTCGATGAGGACGTGATCCTCGCCCTTGTATTCGATCCGTCCGGCAACGCGCCCGATCATGCCTTTACCCTCATCCGCTGTGCGCCCAGGTGATGCGCATGACAAATGGCGATGGCCAGCGCATCCGCTGCATCCGGTCCGGCGATCTCCACCCCTGGGAGCTGCATCTTCACCATATGGTCGATCTGCCGCTTGTCCGCATGGCCGACGCCCACCACGGTCTTTTTCACGCTATTGGGGGCATATTCGCCGACCTCCAGCCCGAACTGCGCCGGCACCAGCAACGCGATGCCGCGCGCCTGGCCGAGCTTCAGCGTGCCGGCGCCGTCGCGGTTGACGAAGGTCTGCTCCACCGCCGCGATCTCGGGCTGCCAACGGCTCAGCACCTCGGTGAGCTGGGAGTGCAGCGACAGCAGCCTGCCGGCCAGAGCGCCGGTGCCCGATTCGCAAATTCCGTTGGCGACATGGCGAAGACGGCTGCCTTCGGCGTCGATGATTCCCCATCCGAGATGCCGCAAGCCCGGATCGATGCCCAGAACCCTCATACCTGCCCGCCTTTGTGTTGCTTTTATACCTCGAATTAGCACGAAACGCGAACATCCGCCAAGCCCCCGCAGCGGCTCATTTCCACCCGAGCCATGCAAAAATGCCGTGGGCGGCGCCGGAAACCGACATGACGCCGCTTTTGGGCGACAGCGCGCGAGTCGATTTATGCAATTCATTTCCAACAGCTTAAGGGCGATGCGAGCTATGCCGAAATCGCATAGGGCCCATGCGTTTTCAGGGTGTTGCTGGATCGAGCAGAGCCGCCTATTTGCCGCATATAAATTACGCACTCTGAAAACTTCAGGACAAGGACACTGACCTATGTCGGCATATGACACCTTCCGCGCGCAAGACGGCGCCGCCGGCCTGGCCGGCCGCATCGGCACCGTTTTTGTTTCTGGCTTTGGCGCCGCTCCCGAGCGCAGCGCATCCGCATCCGTCGCGATTGCGGCGCAGATCAGCCGTTTTGCTTCGGCGATCTCCGACGCACTCATCGCATGGAACGAGATGCGCCTGACCCGCAAGAGCCTCGAAGCTCTGAGCGACCGCGAACTCGATGATATCGGGCTGACCCGCGCCGATATCGACATGGTGGCACGCGGACGCTGAGGCATGCACCTCATCGCGCCGGAACGGCGCAGCCGTGCCAGCAGGCCAGAAAAAAGGGCCGCGTCTTTCGGATGAAGACGCGGCCCTGTTACGTTTTACCCAAGCCCAACAGAGACAGTCGGAGAGAGAAACGGTCCGGAATGGATCCGGCTGCGGAAACTCAGGACAGGTAAGGCAGGATGAGTGTGGCCAGCGACGCGGTCACGGGATCGGTGCCCATCAGCCAGGCGCCGGCGCGTTCGATCAGGGTGCCGTTCGCCAGATGTCCGATGCGGAGCGCATAGTCTTCTGCGCCGAGACTGGCGAGAAGAAACGCCTTGAACATGAAAAAGCAGAGGCCGGCAAGAAGCGCGAGGCGCAGCGAGAACCCTTTGGCACGAACCCGGCGGATCGGCTTGTGCTCGATCGTGCCGTTGCGGTTCACCTTCGTGACATAGCCCTGCGCAAGCCGGCGATGTCGCGCCGTCACTTCGCGCTGGCGCTTGTCGAAATTGCGTAACGCCCTGTCCATGGCAACCTCGTAAAACCCGGCCCCCACCGAATGTCGGAGGTTATGAGTGCGAATTGCGGCAAATTTGAGGCGATTGCCTTGGGTTCTCCTCAAATCCGGCGATTCTCAAGCGGATTTGCGAAGCGTTAAGGTTACCCAGTCGCCAATCTCGTCTCGTTGCACGAGATTGATGCCGTTCCGTGCATAAACCTCGACGACCTCATCCGCCTGCCGGGTGAGTATTCCGGACAGAATCGCATATCCGTTCGTATCGAGATGCTCTGCCATCGAAGGGGCGAGGTCGATCAGCGGCTGTTTCAGGATATTGGCAAAGACCAGATCGAAGGGCGCGCGGGCGGCCAGCTCGGGATTGCCGAAGCCCGCCGCCTCCACGCAGCTCACCTTGCCGGTCAGGTCGTTGGCGCGAACATTGGCCTCCGCCACCTCGACGGCGACTTCGTCGATATCTGACGCGATCACCGGATCGGGCCAGATCCGCGCGGCGGCCATGGCCAGCACGGCGGTGCCGCAGCCGATATCGGCGACGCTCTTGCCGGTGAAGCCCTCCGTCGCCAGCCGGTCGAGTGCCCGCAGACAGCCCAGCGTGGTGCCGTGATGGCCGGTGCCAAAGGCCATGGCGGCCTCGATCAGCAGCGGCTCGGCGCCTTCGGGGATCTTGTCGGCGTCATGGCTACCATAGACAAAGAACCGCCCCGCCTCGACCGGGGTTAGTTCGCGGCGCACCTTGTCGACCCAGTCGGTATCGGGCACTTCGGAGACCACGAAGTCCTGCGCGCCGAAAGCCGCCGCCAGCAGCGCCAGCTCGATCCCGTCGGGCTCTTCGGTGAAATAGCCGCCGACCTCCCAGGTGCCCGAGCCGTCCTCGATCTCGAAGACGCCGACGCCGGTGGGCATCGGGTCGAGCTCTTCCATCGCCTCGCCGAGCGCCTCGGCGGGCTCCTTGGCGGAAAGCTTGGTGAAGGCGGTCCAGGTCTTGGGCATGAGAATGTCTCCGGGTGGGTCGCGGCCCGATAGCGCGTTTGACGCGGCTTGGAAAGAGGCGGCGCCGGCCCTCGGCCTTCATCTTTCCAGATACACTCCCGCCGGAGGCATCCGCCCTTGCGACCGGGCTATTCCGCCGGGGCCGGGGCGGTGAGCTGGGAAAAGATCGTCTCGTTGCCCGGTTCGGGGTGGCGCGGGATCATCAGCGCCAGCCCCAGCGAGGCCAGCGCCATCGCGGCGGCGAGGCCGAACACGGCGCCCGGCGAGACCAGCCAGAGATAGCCCAGCAGGAAGGGCAGGAAGACCGCCGCGATGTGGTTGATGGTGAAGGCCACGGCGGCGGTGGGCGCCATATCGCCGGGATCGGCGATCTTCTGGAAATAGGTCTTCAGCGCCAGACGCAGCGCAAAGAAGACATGGTCGATCACATAGAGCACCGAGGCCAGCACCACGCCCCAGCCGAACCAGTAGATGCCACCATAGAGCACGAACACAATCGTCAGCCCGACATATTCAAAGATCAGCACCGGGCGCTCGCCATAGCGGTGCACCATCTTGCCCAGCAGCGGCGCCGCCACGAGGTTCACCACGAGGTTGATCAGAAACAGCGCGGTCACCTCATGCACCGAGAAGCCGAAGCGCTCGACCATCATGAACCCGGCGAAGACGATAAAGATCTGTCGCCGCGCGCCGGCCATGAATTGCAGCGCATAATAGAGCCAGTAGCGCTTGCGCAGCACAAAGCTCTTGCGCTGCGGGTTGGGGCTTTCGAATTGCGGAAAGACCAGTGCGCAATAGGCCACGATCACCAGCGTCAGCCCGCCGGAGGCGAGATAGACCGTGTTGTAGGACAGGCCCAGCGACTCCCAGGTCATGACGATGGCCACATAGGCGACGAAGGTCGCGGCGCTCGCCGCCGAGAGCAGCCAGCCCAGCATCTGCGGCGCCCGGTCCTTGGGCAGCCATTGCAGCTGGAGGCTCTGGTTCACCGTCTCGTAATAGTGGAACCCGATGGAGCTGAGCATGGTGACGATCAGCAGCCCGGCCATGGACGGAAACCAGGCGGTGACCGCGGTCGCCGCACCCAGCAGCGCGAGCGCCGAGAGCGCCAGAACCTGCTCGCGCATCACCAGCAGCACCAGGATCACGCCGATGGCGAGAAAGCCGGGGATCTCGCGCACCGTGTGCAGCCAGCCGATATCGGAGCCGTCGAACTGCGCCGCCTCGATGACGAAATTGTTCAGAAGCGCCGACCATGTGGCGAAGCTGAGCGGCATTGCCACGGCCATGAGAAAGAGCAGGGTGATGGGGCGCCGCCAGACCGGCAGAGTCCCCGCGGCAGCAAGAGGCACGATACGAGTCATGACTTGTGCTTTACGCCGGAATTTACCCCAAGGCGAGCGGATAGTCTGTGCGTCAGAGCGCAGAGCTCTTCCTCAGGCTTGCGAAAACCGGTACTCTACATCTGCAAAGCGGTCGCGCGGGAAGACATAGAGAAAGCGCAGACCTTCCGGTCCCGCAACGGTGCCGTGTTCCGCCTCTTCGGGAATAAAGAGAGCGATCTCTGGGCCGAGCGGATGCGGGACGCCGTCGATGGTCACGATGCCGGCGCCGGAGAGACCGAAATAGATCTCCGCCGGACCGTGGCGATGCGGCAGCAAGGTGCCCATGGGGCCGAACTCCGCGATGCCCAGAACCATTCCCTTGGTGGGCGTGCGGTCGGCGCAGAAAAGAGTCCGCCAGAAAACGCTGCCAAAGGCCGGATCCTCGCCGCCCTCAAGCGGGGTGTTCGCCGCATCCGCCATCACCGCAAGCGACATCAACGCGGCCAGCTGAGGCACGACGATGGGGGTGATCTCGGGCTGGGTCATGGGCGGCACACTCCTCGTGCGGGGTTTCGCCAGCGATGCCGTTTCGCGCCGCCGAAGTCGCGCCGAATTCCGACCTCGATGTCGCGAAGCGGCGCCCATGATCTGAATCAAGGCGCACATATTCGCATGCGGGCATGAGTCCCCGCCAAAAGGAGCCCGCGCCATGGATCTTATCGCTCTCGTCGAACGACTCGGAGAAAGCCCGACCGCCGCGCTCTTCGGTCTGCTCACCGGCACGGTCTTTGGCATCGCTGCGCAGCGCTCGCGCTTCTGCCTGCGGGCGGCGACGGTGGAATTCGCCCGCGGCGCGATGAAGGACAAGGTGGCGGTCTGGCTGCTGACCTTTTCCACCGCGCTGGTCTGGGTGCAGGGCGCGCAGCTGCTGGGGTTCTTCGACGCCTCCAACGCGCGAATGATGGCGGTGCCGGGCAGCTGGTCGGGCGCGATCATCGGCGGGCTGCTGTTCGGCGCGGGCATGGTGCTGGCCAATGGCTGCTCGGGCCGGCTGCTGGTGCTGGCCGCCACAGGCAACCTGCGTTCGGTGATCTCGGGGATGATCTTTGCCGTGGTGGCGCAGATGAGCCTTTCGGGCATCCTATCGCCCTGGCGCGACAAGCTGGCGGCGCTTTGGGTGACTTCAGGCGGTCGCAACATGGACCTGCTGGCGGCGGCGCATCTGCCGCGCGAGGCGGGGCTGGTCATCGGCCTGATCATCGCCGCCATCGCGCTGGAGCTGTCGCGGCGCAACCGCATCGGCTTTTCCCGGCTGATCTTCGCGTCCGGCGTCGGCTTTGCCGTGGCGCTGGGCTGGGGGCTGACCTATGCGCTGTCGAACGTGGCCTTCGACCCGGTGCAGATCGAAAGCGCCACTTTCACCGGCCCCTCGGCGCATACGCTGATGTTCTTCCTCGACCGGGGCGCGGTGCTGGAATTCGACGTGGGGCTGGTGCCGGGCGTCTTCATCGGCGCCTTCCTCGCCGCCGCCTGGGGGCGGGAGCTGAAATTCCAGGGTTTCGATGGCCCGACGCCGCTGCGCAACGCGATGATCGGCGCCGCGCTCATGGGCTTCGGCGGCATGCTGGCGGGCGGCTGCGCCATTGGCGCGGGGGTCACCGGCGGGTCGATCTTTGCCGGCACCGCCTGGATGGCGCTCTTTTGCATGTGGATCGGGGGGATGACCATGGATGTGCTCATGGGCGGACGGCGGCAATGCGCCACGGCCTGAGCGCTGATGTGGCGCGTGGCGCAAAGTTTCCGCTTCAATCCGCCCGCAGCCGCCCATTATAAGCGCCCCCGTCGCAAGCGAAGGAGGGCGCCATGCAGCCTCAGGACATCGAGCCGCTGTTCACCCGCAGGGACGGCAGCTATTTCTGCGCCCGCTGGGGGCGGCCCATCGTGCCCATTGTCTTCGGGGTCGAGGATGCGACGCTGGGTGTGGTGAAGGGCGCCTTCGAGGCGATCTGCGCCATGGCGGGCCACAAGATGGCCGAGACCGATCCGGAATTCGGCGCCAATGTCATGGTGTTTTTCTTCCGCGACTGGGGGGAGCTGCTGGAACTGCCCGATCTGGGCCGGATGATCGACGGGCTCGACGAGATGGTGGCGCGGTTGCAGGCGGGCGGGGCCAACCAGTACCGCGTGTTCCGTTTCGACCGCGACGGCGCGATCAAGGCGGCGTTCGTCTTTCTGCGCATGGACAAGGCGCTGGCGGCGCAGCCCGCCGAGGAGCTGGCGCTGGCGCAGGTGGTGCAGGTGATGCTGGTCTGGTCCGAGACCGCCTTTGCCGAGCGCTCGCCGCTGGGGCGGCTGGAGGATGGGCGCGTGGTGCTGCGCCCGGACATCGCCGGCGTGCTGCGCGCGGCCTATGATCCGGTGATGCCGGCCATGGCGCAGGATCCGAGCCACGCGCTGCGGCTGGCGGCGCGGGCCGGGCAGGGCGCCTGAGTTCACGCTTTTGAAAGGCCTGCCGGGCTATGGCTGGTGTCGCAGAATGCGATGGCAGGAGAAACCGGCGGCCTCATGGGGCGATTTCGCGACAGAATCCGGATTTGCGCGCTTGCGCTGTGGCTGGTGTGTGCAGCCGGCGGCGGCTTGGCGGCGCCGGGGGCGAGTTTCGTCATGGATGCCCGCACCGGGCAGGTCTATGCGGCGGAGAATGCCGATGCCCGGCGGCACCCGGCCTCGCTCACCAAGATGATGACGCTCTATCTGGCCTTTTCGGCGGTGGAGCGCGGCCGGCTGGCGATGGAGGATGTGGTGCGCATCTCCGCCAGGGCCGCGCTGGAGCCGGGCTCACGTCTCGGGCTGCGCGCGGGGGAGCGGGTGACGCTGCGCGATCTGATCACCGCCACGGCGGTGCGCTCGGCCAATGACGCGGCCACGGCGCTTGCCGAGGCGGTGGCGGGAAGCGAGACCGCATTCGTGACGCGGATGAATGACGCGGCGCGGCGGATGGGCCTGCGCAACACGCGGTTTCGCAACGCGCACGGGCTGACGGCAGAGGGGCATTATTCCACCGCCCGCGACATGAGCCTGCTCGGGCGGCAGCTTGCCCTCGATTTCCCGCAATTCTTCGAGCTGTTCCGCCAGCGAAAGGCACAGGCGGCGGGGCGCGAGATCCTGCATACCAACCGCCGCTTTCTGGGCGCCTATGCGGGCGCGGACGGGATCAAGACCGGCTACACCAGTGCCGCGGGCTACAACCTGACCGCCTCCGCCCGGCGCGGCAGCAAACGGCTGATCGTGACGGTGATGGGGGCGGGCTCGTCTGCCGAGCGCAGCGCGCGGGTGTCACGGCTGATGGATGCGGGGTTTGCCAAAGCGCCGGAACGGGCAAAGCCGATGCCTCCGCGCACCGCACCGCGCCCACTGCTGGCGGATCGGGCGCCGCTCTTCACCGCCGCGGCAAACGGTGCCGTTACAGACGCGAGCCCGCCACTGGGGGCGGGCTCGGTCGGTGTGTTTGCCTTGCGCTGAGCGTCGGGGGTCAGGCCCCGGCGCCCACCATGCCGACGATCTCGTAGGTCTTCTTGAGGATCGGTGCCGCGATGGCGCGGGCGCGGTCTGCGCCGCCGCTGAGGATGCGGTCGATCTCTGCCGGGTCTTGCATATAGCGGGCCATTTCCGACGAGATCGGCGCCAGCTTGGCCACCGCCAGATCCGCAAGCAGGGGCTTGAACTCGGAGAACGGTTTGCCGCCCATCTCTGCCATCACCTGCGCCGCCGGCATCTCGGCCAGGGCTGCGTAGATATTGACGAGGTTGCGCGCCTCGGGCCGCCCCTCCAGCCCGTCTAGATCGGAGGGCAGGGGCTCGGGGTCGGTCTTGGCCTTGCGGATCTTCTTGGCGATGGCATCCGCATCGTCGGTCATATTGATCCGCGAGGCGTCCGACGGGTCGGATTTCGACATCTTCTTGGAGCCGTCGCGCAGCGACATGACCCGAGTGGCAGCCCCCTCGATCACCGGCTCGGTGATCGGGAAGAACTCGGTCTTGAAGTCATGATTGAACTTGATCGCGATGTCGCGGGTCAGCTCCACATGCTGTTTCTGGTCCTCGCCCACCGGCACATGGGTGGCGTGGTAGATCAGGATGTCGGCGGCCATCAGCGCGGGATAGGCGAAGAGCCCCAGCGAGGCTTTCTCGGCATGTTTGCCGGCCTTGTCCTTCCACTGCGTCATCCGGTTCATCCAGCCCATCCGGGCGACACAGTTGAAGATCCAGGCGAGCTGCGCATGCTCGGCCACCTGGGACTGGTTGAAGAGGATCGACTGCGTCGGATCGAGCCCGGCGGCAAGGTAGCCGGCGGTCAGCTCGCGGGTCTGCCGTGTCAGCGCCTCGGGGTCTTGCCAGACGGTGATCGCATGCATGTCGACGACGCAATAGATCGTCTCGACACCGCTTCCCTGCATGTCCACGAAGCGCTTGATCGCGCCGAGATAATTGCCGAGCGTCAGGCCTCCGGACGGCTGGATGCCGGAAAAGACGCGCGGGGTGAAGGCGGGATTGTTCTGGGCCGCCTCGGACATGGGCCATACTCCGTCTGGATATTCGGGTGGCGCTGGCTTACCCATGCCCCGACATGCCGTCAAGAAAGAGCCCGCCATGGTGCATCCGCATAACGAACCGCCCCTGAACCCGATGCCGCCCGTCGTGATGGCGCTGTTCATCGTCATCGTCGGCGTGGAGGCGGTGTTTTCGCTCGGCAGCTACGGGATCGTCGGCGGCCCGGAGGCGGTGGGCTGGCGCCTCGACGCGATGGAGCGTTTCGCCTTTCTGGCGCCGGTGCTGCAATGGATGCTCCAGACCGGGCAGTTCCCGGCGGAGCATGTGATCCGGCTGTTCAGCTACCCGTTCGTGCATGGCAATTTCACCCATGCGCTCTTTGCCGGGGTGATGTTGCTCGCCATGGGCAAGATGGTGGCCGAGGCGCTGGGCTCGCTGCGCACGGCGGTGCTGTTCTTTGCCTCCACGCTGGGCGGCGCGCTTGCCTATGGGCTGCTGCTGGATACACGGGTGCCACTGATCGGGGCGTTTCCGCCGGTTTACGGGCTGATCGGAGCGTTCACATATCTGCTCTGGCTGCGGCTGGGGCAGATGGGCGCGCAGCAGATCCGGGCGTTTTCGCTGATCGGGATGCTGCTGGCGATCCAGCTGCTCTTTGGCCTGATCTTCGGCGGTAGCCAGGACTGGGTGGCCGATTTGGGCGGGTTTGCCACCGGGTTCCTGCTGGCAACCGTGCTGATCCCGGGCGGCTGGGCGCGGCTGCTGGCGCGGTTCCGGCGGGATTGAGGCGGTTCGCGGGGCGCGCGTGGTGGTTGGAAAGCCACCCTACGCCTCGAGCCTTTCGTGAGCCGCGACATCGTCGGCCCGTGGGGTGGCGATCTGCCTTGAGAACCTCTCGATTTATCCCGGCCAAGTCCGAAAGACCTCAACACATCGCGCTGGCGTCACCAAATCGCCAGCCCGCCCGGACGGGTCGGCGATGTCGCGGCGGCCTGCGGCCTTGTTCCGCGCCGGGGCAGGGTTACGCCGTAGGGTGGGTTTCCAACCCACCACCTCCTTCAGAACATATCCGCCGGCAACAGCGGCAACAGGCGCGAGAGCTTCTTGCTCTGCGCCATCGGGTAGGGCAGGGCAAAGCCCTCGCGCTCTTCGGGCGGTTTCGCGGCATTGGCGAGCGCCGCCTGCCGCCATGTCCGCGCCTGCACCGTGCTCTGCGCGCCGAGCCGGGGGCCGAGCCATTTCTCAGCCAGCCGCTCGCGCAGCGCCTTCACATCGTCGGGACGGCGGAACAGCACCGAGGCCTCGGTGTCCCAGCGCAGCGAGCGACCGTTGAGATTGGCCGAGCCCACCATGCCCACCCGGTCGTCGACCAGGGTGACCTTGGAATGCACATAGACCGGCCCGGCGCCGAGCACCTGCGCCACCTCGTCCTCGGCGGGGCGGTCCTGCCCGGGCGAGATCAGCGCCAGACGGTCGCCGAAGACATGGGAGAGCCGCGCCACCGCCTCGGTCTGGAGCGCGTGGCCGTGGCGCGCGTCCCAGCCGATATCGCTGCTGAAAAGCACCCGCTCGGCGGCGGGAGGCAGCACGATCACCAGTTGCAGATCCGGATGGCGCCGCGCGGCGCGGGCCAGCGCCTCGACGATGGGGCGGTGACGCAGGAACTGGGTCTCGATATAGATATGCCGCTGTGCCTCGCCGATCATCGCGATCAGCGCTTTCTCGTGGTCCTGCACGCGGGCGCGGGGTGCCAGTCGGGCCGGGCCGCCGCAGGGGGCGGAGACCGTGCGCACCAGGCGCAGATCGGCGGGGGCCTGCGGGCGGATGCTGGTGTCGAGCGGCTCTGCCGCGCCGCTCAGGCTCGGCGTGCCGCAGGCAAGCGCGGCGTTCCAGGTCTCGGCGAAATGCAACCGCAGCGTGGCGGAGAAATCCGCGTCCTCGACCTGCATCGAGACATCGTGCCAGGTCTCTGCCGGCGGGCGGTCGTGATCGGGCGTGTCGTAGCGGCGCTCGTTGATGTCGAGCCCGCCGATGATGCAGCGCGTGCCGTCGGCCACGGCGAATTTCTGGTGGATGGTCACAGGGCGCAGCCGCACCGGCCCCTTGATCAGCGCCCGCTGCACCGGGGTGAGCCGTGCCGGGTCTTCGGATCGCAGGGCGCGCAGGCTGGCGCCGATGCGCCCGCGCATCGCCAGGTGCCAGAGCGGCCCGGCCTTTTGCCCATGTGGCGCGCAGAGCACCTGCGCATCGCCTTGGAGTACCTCGGCGAAGCCGCTGGCCGAGGTCCAGGCCAGCCGGTGCAGATCCGAGGTGAAAACCGGATCGAAATCCGCCAGGATCAGCCGCAGCCTCACCCCGCGCCGGGCCACCAGCGCCAGCAGGTCCGCCCATGTATGCAGGCCCTGCTCGATGAGCTCGGGGCTGCGCAGCCGGGTGCGCGGATCGAAGATCCGGAAGGAGAGCACAAGCTCCTCGCGCGCCGTGTCGGCGAGGCGTTCGAGCGCGGGAAAGCCTTCGGCGGCGGTGATGAGCGAGGTGAGCGACATGGGCGGGGTCAGCTCCGCCTGCGGCGCAGGGCCGCGCTGAATTCCGACAGGCGGAACGCACCCAGCAACTGACCCGCCGCGCCATAGGAGACGAGGCCGGAGAGCAGCAGGAGCAGCAGAGCGGGGTAGCGCCAGTAGTCCATGCCCAAGAACGGTGCGAGGGCAAGATAGGTTCCCCAGAGCATCGCACCCATGAGCGCCGAGGCGAAGCAGATGCGCCAGATCCGGCGGCGGAACCTTGCGTCGAACCGCGCCGCGTCGCCGATGCGGCGCCCGCCGATCATCAGCATCGCCGCCATCACCCAGCCGGCGACCGAGGTTGCCACGGCGGGGGCGATCCAGCCGATCGCCGGCGCCAGTCCCACCGCCAGCACCGCGTTCACGATCATCGACCAGACCGCGTAGCGGAAGGGGGTGCGGGTGTCCTCGCGGGCGAAAAACAGCGGTTGCAGCACCTTTTGCAGCACGAAGGCCGGCAGGCCGAGCCCGTAGAGCGCCACCGCGAAGGCAATGGCGGCGCTGTGCTCGGCCCCTGTGGCGCCACGCTCGTAGAGCACCGAGACCATGGGCAGCGGGATCACCACCAGCGCCACGGCGGCGGGGATGGTCAGCGCCAGCGCCATCTCTCCGGCGCGGGAAAAGGCGTGGCGCGCGCCGTCGTCGTCATGCGCCTTGAGCCGGCGCGAGAGATCCGGCAGCAGCACGATGCCCACGGCGATGCCGACCACGCCAAGGGGCAGCTGATAGAGACGGTCGGCGGCGTAGAGAAAACTCACCGCGTTGTCGAATTGCGAGGCGACCTGCTGGCCCACCAGCAGGTTGACCTGCATCACCCCGCCCGCCAGCGCCGCCGGCACCGCGACCCGCACCAGCCGGCGCATATCCGGTGTCAGGCGGGGCCGCCCCGGGCGCACCTTGATGCCCGTGCGCTCCACCGCGACCCAGACCAGCGCCAGCTGCGCCACGCCGGCCAGCGGCACCGTCCAGATCAGCCAGAGGATGACCTCGCCGCCGAGCCAGGCCCCGACCGTCATGGCGAGGATGACGAGGATGTTCAGCAGCACCGGCGCGGCGGCGGCGGCGGCGAAATGGCCGGTGGCGTTCAGCGCGCCGGAGAACAGAGCCGCCAGCGAGATGAACAGGATATAGGGAAAGACCACGCGGCCATAGCCCACGGTGAGGTCGAACCGGGCGTCCTCGGTAAAGCCCTCGGCGGTGGCCCAGACCAGCGCCGGCATGAAGATCAGCGCCAGCGCGATAATGATCAGCAGCACGAAGCCGAGCCCGCTCAGCGCATCGCGGGCAAAGACCTGCGGGTCTTCGCCGCCCTCGTATTTCTTGGAAAAGATCGGCACGAAAGCGGCGTTGAACGCGCCTTCGGCGAAGAAGCGGCGGAACATGTTGGGCAGCCGGAAGGCGGCCACGAAAGCATCCATCACCGGGCCGGGGCCGATATAGGCGAGGATGACGGTGTCGCGGACCAGTCCGAGGACGCGGCTTGCCAGCGTCCAGAAGCCGACGGTGAGGACACCGGAAATCAGGCGTATGGGTTTCATGTCTGCTCGGCCCCTTTATGCCCTGCGGGCTGCGGCAGGAGTAGCTTATCGCAGAGAACTGAGGAAGGGGGAGATCGGCGGCCCCGGATACCGCTTGGACACGGGGCCGCCGATCTCTGCATTTACCCCTTCGTCGCCCGCTCGGTCCCTTCGGCGATGGCCGCGCGGAGGCGTTTTTCCAGCGTCTTCTGTTTCGAGGGCGTGTAGAATTTCAGCCCGAACATGTCCTTCACATAGAACGTGTCCACCACCTGCTCGCCATAGGTCGCGATGACCGCCGACGCGATGTAGACATTGCTCTCGGCCAGGGTGCGCGTCAGGTCGTATAGCAGGCCGGGCCGGTCGCGGGTGTCGACCTCGATGATGGTGTAGATCTCCGAGCCCTCGTTGTCGAAGGCGATGGAAGTCGGCACGGTGAAGGCGCGCTCGCGCTTCTTGAGCTTCTGACGCGAGAAGATCGCCTCGCGCGGCTGGACCTCGCCGCGCAGCGTCTTGCCGATCGTCTCGCGCAGGCGCGGAATGCGGGCGTTTTCATACGGCGAGCCGTCCGCGTCCTGGATCCAGAAGGCGGCGGTGGCATAGCCGTCCTTGGAGGTGAAGGTGCGCGCATCGACCACATTGGCGCCGACCAGCGACAGCGCGCCGGCGAGGCGCGAGAAGATTCCGGGATGATCGGCCAGCGCGAAACAGACGCGGGTGGCGTCGCGATCCTCGTCGGGATGGATGTCGATCTTGATCTCGTCATCCTGGATGTCGCGCAGCAGCTCGGCAAAGACCACCTGCGCGGTGACATGCAGCCCCTGCCAGTAGGGATCGTAATGCCGGCTGGTCTCGGCGCGCAGATCCTTGGCATCCCAGTCCGACAGCGCCTCGCGCAGGGCCTTCTTGGCCTCGGCGCCGCGATTTTCGCGGTTGAGCGCCTCCATGCCGTCTTCCAGGGCCCGCCGGGTCTGGCGGTAGAGCGCTCTCAGTAAAGCGGCCTTCCAGTTGTTCCAGACCCCCGGCCCGACGCCTCGAATGTCGCAGACCGTCAGCACGGTGAGCAGGTCGAGCCGTTCGACGCTCTGCACCGCCTTGGCGAAATCGCGCACGGTGCGCGGGTCGGCGATGTCGCGTTTCTGTGCCATGTCGGACATCAGAAGGTGATAGCGCACCAGCCATTCCACCGTGGCGCATTCCGCTTTGGTCAGCCCCAGGCGCGGCGCCACCTTGCGGGCGATCTTGGCGCCCAGCACCGCGTGATCCTCCTGCCGTCCCTTGCCGATATCGTGCAGCAGCAGCGCCACGTAGAGCACCTTGCGGTTGACGCCGTTGCGCAGGATGGTCGAAGCGACGGGCAGCTCTTCGACCAGTTCGCCCTGCTCGATATCCGACAGGTTGCGGATGCACTGTATGGTGTGCTCGTCCACCGTGTAGCTGTGATACATGTTGAACTGCATCATCGCCACGATGGTCTGGAATTCCGGGATGAAGGCGCCCAGCACGCCGAGCTCGTTCATCCGCCGCAGCGAGCGCTCGGGGTTGCCGTGCTTAAGCAGCAGGTCGAGGAAGATGCGCCGCGCTTCCTTGTTGTTGCGCACGTCTTCGTCGATGAGTTTCAGGTTGGCCTTGATCAGCCGCATCCCGTCCGGATGTAGCAGCAGACCAGATCGCAGGCCCTCCTCGAAAAAGCGCAACAGGTTCAGCTTGTCGGCCAGAAAGCTCTCGTCATCGACGATGGAGAGCCGGTTGTGGACGATTTCGTAGCCCTCCTTGACCTGCGGGCTGCGCTTGAACATGCGCATGATCAGCGGGGCGTCTTTCTTGTGCTCGGCCTCCAGCGAGGTCAGGAAGATGCGTGTCAGGTCGCCCACCGCCGTGGCGTGCAGAAAGTAATCCTGCATGAACCATTCCACCGCGCGCCGGCCGCCCTTGTCGGCATAGCCCATGCGCTCGGCCACTTCGACCTGCATGTCGAATGTCAGTTGCTCTACCGCGCGGCCGGCGGCCAGGTGCAGATGGCAACGCACCGCCCAGAGGAATTCCTCGGCGCGCATGAAGGTGGCGTATTCCTCGCGGCGGAACACACCGAGCCGCACCAGCTCTTCGGCATCCTCGGTCTGGTGAATGTATTTGGTGATCCAGTAGAGCGATTGCAGATCGCGCAGCCCGCCCTTGCCCTCTTTTACATTGGGTTCGACCACATAGCGCAGCCCCTGCTTGCGGTGGCGCTGGCCGCGTTCCTCGAGCTTGGCGGCGACGAAGGCGCGTTCGGACCCCTTGAAGAGATCGGACCAGAGCCGGCTTTCCAGCTCGCGGGCCAGCGGCTCGTGGCCGATGATGTAGCGGGTTTCCAGCATGGCGGTGCGGATCGTGTAATCCTCGCCGCCGAGCCGCAGGCAGTCCTTCACCGTGCGCGAGGAATGGCCGACCTTCAGCTTGAGATCCCAGAAGATATAGAGCATCGACTCGATGACGCTCTCGGCCCAGGGGGTGATCTTCCACGGCGTCAGGAACAGCAGGTCGACATCGGAAAACGGCGCCATCTCGCCGCGACCGTAGCCGCCGACGGCCATGACGGTCAGCCGTTCGCCCTCGGTCGGGTTGTTGAGCTTGTGCAGGCGCTCGGTCACCAGTTCGAAAACCAGCCGGACGACGCAGTCGGTGAGCCAGGCATAGGCCTCGGTGGTGGGAAAGGCGGCGCGGGGCTGCGCGGCGAAGGCACGGGCGATGACCTCGCGGCCCTCGGCGCTGGCCTCGGTCAGGATGCGTACCGCGGCGGCGCGCAGCTGGCTCTCGGTCTCCGCCTCTGCGGTGGCCTCGAACAGGGCCTTGCGCAGGGCGGGAACGTCGAAAATCTCCGATGCCGGCGCGATCAGATCGTCCGGCATCGTGCCTTGCGTCGGTCGCTCAGAAGCCTGCGCCGGAGAAGCTTGAGGGGGCAGGGTCAAGGATCACCATCTGGTTGTTCTGCACGGTGGCGACGGCCAGGCCGCGCTCATTCGTGCCGTCGGGTTTCAGGCGGAATACACCGCCCGTGCCCTGGAAACCAGCGGATTGCGTCAGAGCGTTGCCGGTCAGCGCGTCGCGGCGGCCCTGTTTGATCAGAGCTCCGATGGCGGCGATGCCGTCAAAGGCGAGGCCGGCAAGCGGGTGCGGCGTTGCCCCGTAGGCGGTGCTATAGCGCGACGAGAAATTGCGCTGCATCGCCTGATTGGGCAGGGCGAACCAGGCGCCCTGGGCGCCGGGATAGGAGAAGAGTTCGGGCTTCACGTCCCAGCGGGTGAGACCGATATACTGGGTCTGCGCCGGGTTCAGCCCGTTCTCGGGCATCACCTGAAGCAGCAGCGGCATCGCCGCGTTGGTGGCATCGGTGGTGATGAAGACCGAGTCAGCGCCGGAGGTCGCGGCGACGCGGGACATGCCCTGCGCGGCGGTGGTCACACCCTCGATGCTGAGCGGATAGGGCTGCACTGCGGCCACCTGCACGCCGTTGCGCGCGGCTGCCTGCTGGATCGCCGCCTTGCCGACCTGCCCGGGCACATCGTCGGAATGCAGGATCGCGATGCTGTCGCGGCCCTGGCGTTTGGCGTAGGCGAGCAGCCGGCTGGCGGTGTTCTCGTAGGTCGGGCCGAGGATGAAGAGGTTGCCGCCGGCGAGCGATGCGTTGTTGGAGAAGGCCATCACGTTGACGCCTTCGTCGGCGACCACCTTGCTCGCCTCGACGGCGGCCTCGCCGCGCAGCGGTCCGAGGATGATCCGGGCACCTTCGTCGACGGCGCGCTGCGCCTGGGCGGCGGCGGTGGCCGGCGATCCGGCGGTGTCATAGACCGCGAGGTCGATGCTGACCCCGTCGAGATCGGCAATGGCGAGCCGCGCGGCGTTTTCCATATCGCGCGCGATGATCCCGGCGCCCGAATCGCTCTGCGGCACCAGCAGCGCGACCTTGACCGGGGCGCCCGGGTCGATCTGCGGTCCGCCGCGGCCGGCAGAGCTGCCGCCCATATCGGGGATCATCGAGGCATCGCAGGCGGCGAGCCAGCCGGCGGTCGCCACGATGGCAGCGGTGCGGAGCGCCTTGCGGGCGCGGGACAAAACGGCGAACATGTGGTGAAACTCCCTCGGTGTCGGGCGCGGAATGTGTCGCGCGCCGGTTTGCGGGCAATCATAAACGAGCAGGGAGACGGGTCCAGAGATGAATCGGCAAAGGGGCGGATTGGCGCCGGGTCTCTACATGGTGGCGGTGCCCATCGGCAACGCGCGCGACATTACCCTGCGCGCGCTCGACATTCTGCGCGATGCCGAGATCCTGGCCGCCGAAGACACGCGCAGCCTGCGTCGTCTGCTGGAGATCCATGGCGTGGCGCTGGGCGACCGGCCCTGCCTCGCCTATCACGACCATAATGGCGAAAGGATGCGCCCCCGGCTGCTTCAGGCGCTGGCCGAGGGCCGGTCGGTGGCCTACGCCTCCGAGGCCGGCACGCCGATGATCTCGGATCCGGGCTTCGATCTGGTGCGCGCGGCGCGCGAGGAGGGCCATCCGGTCACCACCGCGCCCGGCGCCTCGGCGGTGATCGCGGCGCTGACTGTCGCGGGGCTGCCCACCGACCGCTTTCTCTTCGGGGGCTTCCTGCCCAATGCCGGTGCTGCGCGGCGCAAGGCGCTGGAAGAGCTGCGCGCGGTGCCCGCGACGCTGGCATTTTACGAATCGCCCAAGCGGCTGGGGGCGATGCTGGCGGATGCGGTCACCGCACTGGGCGGCGAGCGCCCGGCGGCGGTGTGCCGCGAGCTGACCAAACGCTTCGAGGAATGCCGGCGCGGTACGCTCTCGGAACTGGCCGAGGCCTATGCGGGCACCGCGCCGAAAGGCGAGATCGTGGTGCTGATCGGCAAGGGAGATTCGGAGAAAATTAGCGAATCCGATTTAGACCTGTCCCTGACCGAGGCGCTGAAGACGATGTCGGTGCGCGACGCCGCCGATGCGGTTTCGGGCATGTACGGGGTCAAGCGGCGCCCGGTGTATCAGCGTGCTATGGCACTTGCCAAAATGCGCTCGGAGAATGGGGAATAACGATGGCGCAGCAACTGGCTTTCGATTTTCAGGCACCGCCTGCGGCGCCGGTGCAGCCGCATGAGGATGGCCGGCGGGAGCGGGCGGTGCGCGGGTCGGTTGGCTATCACGCGGGGCTCTCTGCCGAGGCGCGGATCGCGCAGGATTACGAGCGCCGCGGCTATCGGGTCGCGCAGCGGCGCTGGCGCGGGCAGGGCGGAGAGATCGATCTGATCCTGCACGATGGCGAGGGGCTGATCTTTGTCGAGGTCAAGAAGAGCCGCAGCTTTGACCGTGCACTTGAACGGCTCTCGCAGCGCCAGATCGCGCGGCTGCTTTCGGCGGCGGAGGAATTCGCCGGCACCCAGCCCAGGGGCTCGCTCACCGAGATGCGGTTCGATGTGGCGCTGATGGACGGGCAGGGCATGATCCGGGTGATCGAGAACGCCCTGAGCGCCTGAGCGGGCATTGCCCTTGGCGGGTCTCTGCGCCATGTATGGCGAAAGCCAGTGCGGGAGACCCCATGAAAATCGCGTTTCAGATGGACCCGATCGGTCCGATCGACATCAATGCCGACAGCACGTTCCGGCTTGCGGAAGAGGCGCAGGCGCGCGGGCATGAGCTCTTTTATTACCTGCCCGATCAGCTCTCCTATCAGGAGGGACGCATCATGGCGCGGGGCCGGTCGCTGCGGGTGCAGCGGGTCGAGGGCGATCATGCTCAGCTTGGAGAGCTCGAGCTGGTCGATCTGGCGGACTTTGACGTGGTCTGGCTGCGTCAGGATCCGCCCTTTGACATGCATTACATCACCACCACCCATCTGCTCGACCGGCTCGCCCCCGGCACGCTGGTGGTGAACGATCCGTTCTGGGTGCGCAATTCGCCCGAGAAACTGCTGGTGCTGAACTTCCCCGAGCTGACCCCGCCCACCACTGTCGCCCGCGATCTTCAGACGATCCGCGATTTCAAGGCCAAGCATGGCGACATCATCCTCAAGCCGCTTTATGGCAATGGTGGCGCCGGGGTGTTCCGGCTCGACGAGAACGACCGCAATCTCAGCTCACTCTACGAGCTTTTCACCGGCTTCTCGCGCGAGCCGCTGATCGTGCAGAAATACCTGCCGGCGGTGACCAAGGGCGACAAGCGGGTTATTCTTGTCGATGGCGAGCCGGTGGGCGCGATCAACCGCGTGCCAGCGGCCAATGAGGTGCGCTCGAACATGCATGTGGGCGGGCGGCCCGAAAAGGTCGCGCTGACTGAACGCGACCGCGAGATCTGCGACAAGATCGGCCCGGTGCTGCGCGAGAAGGGGCAGGTTTTCGTCGGCATCGACGTGATCGGCGACTGGCTGACCGAGATCAACGTGACCTCGCCCACCGGCATTCAGGAACTGGAGCGCTTCGACGGGATCAATGTCGCTGAAAAGATCTGGCAGGCGGTCGAAGCCCGCCGCGGATGAGCCGGCGGCTCGCCGCGCTGAACCTGTTGCTGCGTGTTGCCGTCAAGCCGAGGCTGGCGCGCACGCGCGGCCCGGAAGAGGCAGCGCGCGAGTTTGCGAGGACGGCGGCGCTGATCCTGCGCCGCCCGTCCTATCTGCTGCATCTGGAGCGGCCCGGCGGGCTGCACTGGATCAGCGCCGGCCCCTGCGTGCCGCGCAGGGTGATCCTCTATTTTCACGGTGGCGGTTATATCACGGGCAGCCCTTACACTCATGAGGGGGTGATGGCGCGGCTGTCGAAACTGGCGCGGGCGGAGGTCTGCGCCCCGGCTTATCCGTTGGCGCAGGACGCGCCGTTTCCCGCCGCCTTCGATGCGGCGGTGGCGGCATGGAGCCGCTGTCGGGCGCTGGGCTATCGCCCGGAGCAGATCGCGCTGGCCGGCGATTCCGCCGGCGGCGGGCTGGCGCTGGCGCTGCTGGCGTGGTGTTGCGGGCAGGGTGAACGCCCAGCGGCGGCGCTGGTCTTCTCGCCCTGGACCGATCTGGCGATGACCGGCGAGAGCCTCACAGGCAACGCCCGCGCCGATCCGTTCCTGCCGGTGGCGCGGATCGGTGAGCTGGTGGATCTCGTGCGGGGTGCGCTGCCGCGCGACGACCCGCGCCTGTCGCCGCTTCATGCGGATTTCCCGGGCTGCCCGCCGGTGATGATTCACCATTCCGAAACCGAAATTCTGGCCGACGATGCAAGGCGCATGGCCGCGCGCCTGAGGGCGCAGGGCGCAAGCGTCGCGCTTTGCCCGCATCCGGACGCGCCACATGCCTGGCCGGTCTTCGACGGCTGGATCCCCGAGGCACGGCAGACGCTGCGACAGGGCGCGCGCTTTCTTCAGGACTCTTTCGCGGCCACCAGCCGGTAGCTCAGCGCCTCGGCCACATGCGGGCGGCGCACCGCGTCTTCGCCGGCGAGATCGGCGATGGTACGGGCGACCCGCAGGATGCGGTGATAGCCCCGCGCCGAGAGGCCGAACCTGTCCGCGGCGCGCAGCAGCAGCTCGCGCCCCTCGGCGTCGGGCGCGGCGATCTCCTCCAGCAGCTGACCCTCGGCGTCGGCATTGGTGCGCAGCCCCGCCTGTTCGGAAAAGCGCGCCGCCTGCCGGTCGCGCGCGGCGCCGACCCGGGCGGCGACCGTGGCCGAGGCGTCGCCCGAGGCGGGCAGGTCGAGATCGGTGAAGGCCACCGGCGGCACCTCGACGCGCAGGTCGAACCGGTCCATCAGCGGGCCGGAGATGCGCCCGAGATACTCCTCGCCGCAATTGGGCGCGCGCGAGCAGGCGCGGTCGGCATCGGTGAGATAGCCGCATTTGCAGGGGTTGGCGGCGGCGACCAGCATGAAGCGGCAGGGATAGGTGATATGAGCGTTGGCACGCGACACCATGACCTCGCCGCTCTCGATGGGCTGGCGCAGGGTTTCCAGCACGGTGCGGGGGAATTCCGGGAACTCGTCGATGAAGAGCACACCGTTATGCGCGAGGCTGACTTCGCCCGGCTTGGCGCTGCGCCCGCCGCCGATGATCGCCGCCATGGAGGCGGTGTGATGCGGTTCGCGAAAAGGCCGGCTGCGCGAGATGCCGCCCTCGTCCAGCAGACCGGCCAGCGAGTGGATCATCGAGGTTTCCAGCGCCTCCTGCGCCGAAAGCGGTGGAAGCAGGCCGGGCAGACGCGCCGCCAGCATGGATTTGCCGGAGCCGGGCGTGCCGACGAGGATCAGGTGGTGACGCCCGGCGGCAGCGATTTCCAGCGCCCGCTTGGCACGCTCCTGCCCCTTCACGTCGCGCAGGTCGCGCCGGACGGGGCCGGAGGTCAGCTCGCCCGGCTCGGCAGGCGGGATCGTGGCGTCGCCGGTATAGTGGCGCACCAGCTCGACGAGGCTCTGGGCGCCGAGCACCCGGCAATTGCCGACCCAGGCGGCCTCGGCGCCCGAGGCGCGGGGACAGAGCAGGGTGCGCTCCTCCTCGGCGGCGGTCATCGCGGCGGGCAGGGCGCCGGGCACGGGGATCAGGGTGCCGTCGAGCGCCAGCTCGCCAAGCGCCATGGTCTGGGCGATCTCGTCGCGCGGCAGGATGTCGAGCGCCGCCAGCAGGCCGAGCGCGATGGGCAGATCGAAATGCGAGCCCTCCTTGGGCATGTCGGCGGGGGAGAGATTGACGGTGATCCGCTTCGACGGCATCGCGATGGCCATGGTGGTGAGCGCCGCGCGCACCCGCTCGCGCGCCTCAGACACCGCCTTGTCGGGCAGGCCGACGATGGCAAAGCCCGGCACCCCGGCGGTGACGGCGCATTGCACCTCCACCGGGCGCGCCTCGACCCCTTCGAACGCCACCGTATAGGCATGCGCGACCACGTCTCACCTCTTTGCCGTTTCCCGGCGAGATTGCGGTGGGGGTGGTTAGGGATTGGTTAACGTGGGGCGAGAAGGTTAACCGGGCGTTGGGCAGGCGAGGGGGATGGTGGGTTGGAAACCCACCCTACGTTTGGGCGTTGCCCTGGCGCGGAACAAGGCCGTAGGCCGCCGCGCCATCGCCGGCCCGTCCCTTCGGGCTGGCGATTTGGTAACACCAGTGCCGCGTGTTGAGGTCATTCGGATGTGATTGGGGTAAACCAAGAAGTTCGTGGGTCAGGTCGCCACCCTACGGGCCGGCGATGGCGCGGCTAACCAACCAATGCAAACGCGCGATGGGCAATCCGCCCACCGCGCCGCTCTCACAGCAGCGCCGTGAAGGCCGGCCAGGCGGTTGGGTCGGCTAGGGTCTTGTCGCGGCAGAAGGCATTGCAGAAGCCGAAGACGCGGCCCTCCATTTCCATGAGATGGGTCGCGGGCTTGCCCGAATAGGGGCAGGTCTCGTTTTCCGGCGTGCCGCTTTCGATGGTATGGGCCATGCGGGGCGCGGGGCCGGGCCAGTCTGTCTCGGGGTAATCGCGGTCGTACCAGGGCAGGTGTTCGCCAAGCGCGATGCCCATGGCGCGCCAGCGGCGAAAGGCCGGATCGGCGAGATGCGCGGCCACATAGGCGCTGGCAAGCTCGCCCACTGGCAGGCCATAGCCCGCGATCCGCGCCGCGACAGGCGCATAGAACGCATCCGCTGCACTATAGGCGCCAAATAGCCAGGGGCCCGCGCTGCCATAGGCTTCGCGCGCCCGCGTCCAGAGCGCCTCGATCCGGGCGAGATCTGCACGCGTGCCCTCCGAGGGCTCGAACTCCCGATAGGCGGCCTGGAGGTTCATCGGGCATTGCTCACGCAGCGCCACAAAGCTGGAATGCATCTCCGCGGTCATGCTGCGGGCCATGGCGCGGGCGGCAGGATCGGCGGGCCAGTGTCCGGCTTGCGGATGGCGGCTGGCCAGCTCCTCGGCGAGCGCGAGACTGTCCCAGATCACCGCGCCCTCGCCGGTCACCAGGCTCGGCACGGTGCGCGCCGGCGCGATCTCCGCAAGCTGCTCGGCCACCGGCCCGTCGAGAAAGGTGATCCGTTCGACCGAGAAACGCAGGCCGAACCGCTCCAGCAGCAGCCAGCCGCGCAGCGACCAGCTGGAATAGGTATAGTCCCCGAGAAACAGCCGGTCTTCCATGACACTCTCCGCAAAGTCAAAGCTTTCAAATAGCTAGCGTGGTTTCGCGCATCGGGGAAATTCCGTTTTGTGCGACCGCGCATCACCGGGCGTCATGGCGCGGACGGGGTTTCATGAAAAAATTGCACATTCTGGCGAAACCAATTGTGATCGCTATGCGTTCCTCCGGCATAGTAGTGTGTAAGAAGGCGGGGTCCGCCCGTCCGCCAAACCGATGGGGAACGCGCATGACACCCGAGTCCTTCAACGACCAGACGATCTCCCGCCAGGCCATGAAGGCCGAGCTTCTGGATGCGGAAACCGAGTTGCAGCTGGCATATGCCTGGCGCGACCACCGCGACGAGGCGGCGCTTCACCGGCTGATCACAGCCTATATGCGGCTTGCCATCTCGATGGCGGCGAAATTCAAGCGCTACGGCGCGCCGATGGGCGACCTCATTCAGGAGGCCGGTCTTGGCCTGATGAAGGCCGCCGACAAGTTCGACCCCGACCGGGGCGTGCGATTTTCCACCTATGCGGTCTGGTGGATCAAGGCGAGCATTCAGGATTACGTGATGCGCAACTGGTCGATGGTGCGCACCGGCTCTACCTCGTCGCAGAAATCGCTGTTCTTCAATATGCGCCGGGTGCAGGCGCGGCTGGAGCGCGAGGCCTCCGCCGAGGGCAGGCAATGGGAGCGCCACAAGCTGCACGCCGCCATCGCCGAAGAGATCGGCGTGCCGCTGCATGATGTGCAGATGATGGAGGGCCGGCTTTCGGGCTCGGATTTCTCGCTGAATGCGACGCAATCCACCGATGAAGACGGCCGCGAATGGATCGACACGCTGGAGGACGAGGGCGAGCAGAGCTCGTCGCTGGTCGAAGGCCGTCTCGACAATGCCCAGTTGCGCGAATGGCTGCTGACCGCGCTGACCGGGCTCAACGACCGCGAGCAGTTCATCGTGCGCGAGCGCAAGCTGCGCGACGAGACCCGCACGCTGGAAAGTCTCGGCCAGGAGCTGGGGCTCTCGAAGGAGCGGGTGCGGCAATTGGAAGCCGCCGCCTTCGCCAAGATGCGGAAGTCGCTTGAAGCCCAGTCGGGAGAGGTGCAACAGTTCCTCGCATGATGCGAACCCTTCCGCTTGCCGCCCCGCTGATCGCCCTGTCCCTGACCGCTCCCGCCGCTTTCGCCGACGGGGGCGTTTTCGATGAGGCCCAGGTTGTGTTTCTGGGCGAGTCCCATGACAACCCGGCCCATCACGCCCGCCAGGCAGAGCTGGTGGCCGAGCTGAAGCCGGTGGCGCTGGTCTTCGAGATGCTGACCACGGAGCAGTCGGCGCTGATCCATCCCGAGCATCTGGAGGACGAGGCGGCGCTCTCGGAGCTGCTCGACTGGGAAAACTCCGGCTGGCCGGATTTTGCGATGTATTACCCGATCTTCGAGGCGGCGGGCGAGGCGGCGATCTTTGGTGCTGCGCTGCCGCGCGAGGAGGCGCGGCGGGTCTCGGGCGAGCCGCTCGATACGGTGTTCGGCCCCAGCGCGGGGTTCTACGGGCTCGACGAACCGCTGCCGGCGGAGCAGCAGGAGATCCGCGAGGCGATGCAGATGGCGGCGCATTGCGACGCTCTGCCCGCCGAGATGCTGCCCACGATGGTGGGGATCCAGCGGCTGCGCGACGCGCGGCTGGCGGAAACCGCGCTCGAGGCGCTGTCGATGCATGGCGGCCCGGTGGTGGTGATCACCGGCAATGGCCATGCCCGCACCGACTGGGGCGCGCCGGCGCTGATCGCCCGCGCCGCGCCCGAGGTCACCGTGGCCTCGCTGGGGCAGGGCGAGGTGGGCAAGGGCGCGCCCGAGGGCACGTTCGATCTGGTGGAAGAGACCGAGAGCGTCGAGCGCGACGATCCCTGTGAGGCCTTCCGGGACGCGCCGGCCAATTGAGTTTTCGCCGTCCCCGCCGTAACACGGGGCGGACGGGGCTCTGGGAAAGGCGCGCGACATGCTGGCCGGCAAACGCATCCTTCTGATCATCGGCGGCGGGATCGCCGCCTACAAGGCGCTGGAGACGATCCGGCGCCTGCGCGAACGCGGCGCGGCGGTGACCCCGGTGCTGACACCGGCGGCGGCGGAATTCGTCACGCCGCTCTCGGTCGGCGCGCTGGCGGGGGAGAAGGTCTATACCGATCTCTTCGATCTGACCGACGAGGCCGAGATGGGCCATATCCAGCTCTCCCGCGTGGCGGATCTGGTGCTGGTGGTGCCGGCGACGGCGGATCTCATGGCGAAGATGGCGCAGGGGCTGGCCGGCGATCTCGCCTCGACGCTGCTCCTGGCCACCGACACGCCGGTGATGATCGCGCCGGCGATGAATGTGCGCATGTGGGAGCATCCTGCGACGCAGCGCAATCTGGCGCTGCTGACGGGCGACGGCGTAGCCGTGATCGGCCCCGGCGAGGGCGACATGGCCTGCGGCGAGTTCGGCCCCGGACGGCTGGCCGAGCCGCTGGAGATCGTCGCGGCCATTGAACGCGCGCTCAGCGACGGGCCGCTCAAGGGGCGCCGGGTGCTGGTGACCTCGGGGCCGACCCACGAGCCCATCGACCCGGTGCGATATATCGCCAACCGCTCCTCGGGCGCGCAGGGCACGGCGATTGCCGAGGCGCTGCGCGATCTCGGTGCAGAGGTGGTGTTTGTCACTGGCCCGGCGGAGGTGGCGCGGCCCGGAGGCGTCGAGGTGATCGAGGTGGAAAGCGCGCTGGAAATGCGCGCGGCGGTGCTGGGGGCGCTGCCGGTGGATGCGGGCGTGTTCGCCGCGGCGGTGGCCGACTGGCGGGTGGAGAGCGCCTCGGGCTCGAAGATCAAGAAAGAGGTGGGCAAATTGCCCACCCTACGGTTCACCGAGAATCCGGACATTCTCGCTGAGGTGTCTGGTCTTGCCGAAGACCGGCCCGGGCTGGTGGTGGGCTTTGCCGCCGAGACCGACGATGTGGTGGCCCATGCGGTGGCGAAGCGCCAGCGCAAGGGCTGCGACTGGATCGTCGCCAATGATGTGAGCCCGGCGACGGGCATCATGGGTGGCAGCGAGAACGCCGTGGTGCTGATCTCGGAAGACGGCGCCGAGGATTGGCCGCGCATGGGCAAGCGCGAAGTGGCGCGGCGGCTCGCGGCGCGCATCGCAGAGGCGCTGGGAACGGGCTGAGAGGGCGGGAATTTTGCGTATTTGGAAAGAGAAGAAGGGCGGGGCGTGGTCACGATAGCGATAATGTGGGACGAGGGGGCGGACAGGTCTTTGGGGCTGCCCTCCTATGCGACCAGGGGCGCGGCGGGGGCCGATCTGCGCGCCAATTTTGTCGATCGCGGCGAGATCGTGCTGGAGCCGGGCGCGCGGGCGCTGGCGCCGACCGGGCTGCGGCTGGCGATCCCCGAGGGCTGGGAGGTGCAGATCCGCCCACGCTCCGGCCTGGCGCTGAAACACGGGATCACCCTGCCCAACAGCCCCGGCACCATCGACAGCGATTATCGCGGCCCGCTCGGGGTGATCGTGATGAATGCGGGCAGCGAGCCCTTCGTGATCGCCCATGGCGACCGCATCGCGCAGATGGTGGCGGCGCCGGTGGTGCAGGCCGGGTTCGATCTGGTCGAGACCCTGCCGGAAACGGCGCGCGGCGCGGGCGGCTTCGGCTCGACCGGGGTGCGCTGATGCTTCTGGTGCTGGCGCTCGCGGCGGCGATCTGGGGGCTCGGGCATCTCATGGGCGCGTCGCGGGCGGCGCGCGGCTATATGCTGGGGCTGCTCTATGTCGCGGTGCTGACCTTGCAGCTCGTGCTGCCCGATGGGCATCCGCTGCGGCAGGCCACCGGCGGCAGCGAGGCGTTCTGGCTGATCTTCGGCGGCTTTGTGGCTCTGGCGCTGGCCTATGCCTTTGTGCTGCGGCGGGTAAAGGCCCGGGCCGATGCCAAGGCGCCGGCGCCCGTGGCGCAGCCGGGCGCGTTCTCTGGTGCCGAACTCGAACGCTATGCCCGCCATATCGTGCTGCGCGAGCTGGGCGGGCCGGGGCAGAAGGCACTGAAACAGGCCAGGGTTCTGGTGATCGGGGCCGGCGGGCTCGGTGCGCCGGCGCTGCAATATCTCGCCGCCGCCGGGGTGGGGACCATCGGGGTGATCGACGATGACGTGGTGGAGAATGCCAATCTCCAGCGTCAGGTGATCCATACGGATGCGCGCATCGGCATGCCCAAGGTGTTTTCCGCCAAGGCGGCGATGCAGGCGCAGAACCCTTATGTCGATGTCCGGCCCTATCACCGGCGGCTGGAGGCGGAGGGCGCGGAGGCACTCTTTGCCGAGTACGATCTGATCCTCGACGGCACCGACAATTTCGAGACGCGCTATCTGGCGAACCGGGCGGCGGTGGCGGCGGGCAAGCCGCTGGTGTCCGGCGCGCTGTCGCAATGGGAAGGGCAGATCTCTGTCTTCGATCCGGCAAAGGGCGCGCCCTGTTATCAGTGCATCTTTCCCGAGGCACCGGCGCCGGGTTTGGCGCCGTCCTGCGCCGAGGCCGGGGTGCTGGGGCCTCTGCCCGGCGTGATCGGCGCGATGATGGCGGTGGAGGCGGTGAAGCTGATCGCGGGCGCCGGGCAGCCGCTTTTGGGCGAGATGCTGATCTACGATGCGCTCTGGGGCGAGACGCGCAAGATCGCGCTGAAGCGGCGTGCAGATTGCCCGGTCTGCGGCCGCTGAGGCGGCGCGCTCGTCAAGCCCTTGCGGGCGTTCCTCGCCGGATCGCCATTGCAGCGGCCCGGGGCCTTGCATAGCTTCTGTGGAAAAGGAGCCTTGCCCATGACCAACCCGCTGCTCGCCGACTGGGACACGCCGTTCCGGATCGCGCCCTTCGACCGCATCTCCGACGATGATTTCGCGCCCGCCTTCGAGGAGGCGCTGAGCGCGCATCTCAGGGAAATCGACGCCATCGCGAACAATCCCGAGCCGCCGAGCTTTGCCAACACCATCGAGGCGATGGAAGGCGCGGGCGAGGCGCTGGACAAGGTGCTTTCGGTGTTCTTCTCGGTGGCCGGGGCCGACAGCAACCCGGAGCGCCAGGCGCTGCAACGGGACTTTTCGCCGAAGCTCGCGGCGCACAGCTCGGCGATCTATGCCAATGAGACGCTCTTTGCGCGCATCGCCGATCTCTGGGCGCGGCGCGATACGCTGGGGCTCGGCGAGGAAGAGGCGCGGGTGTTGTACCTGACCCATCGCGGTTTCGTGCGCGCCGGCGCTGCGCTGGAGGGCGCCGAGGCCGAGCGTATGAAAGCGGTCAAGTCGCGGCTGGCGGTGCTGGGCACCTCCTTTACCCAGAACCTGCTGAAGGACGAGGCGGACTGGTTCATGCCGCTTGCCGAGGCGGATCTGGAAGGGCTGCCGGGCTTTGTCGTGGATGCGGCGCGCGCCGCCGGAGAGGCGCTGGAGCAGGACGGGCCGGTGGTGACGCTGTCGCGCTCGCTGATCGTGCCCTTCCTGCAATTCTCGCCGCGCCGCGATCTGCGGGAGAAAGCCTTCCGCGCCTGGGCGGCGCGGGGCGAGAATGGCGGCGAGACCGACAATCGCGAGATTGCCGCCGAGGTGCTGGCGCTGCGCGAGGAGCGGGCCAAGCTGCTGGGCTATCCGGATTTCGCGCATTTCAAGCTGGAGACCGAGATGGCCGGCACGCCTGAGCGGGTGCGCGAGCTGCTCATGCAGGTCTGGGAGCCGGCAAAGGCGCAGGCGCTGCGCGATCAGGCCGAGATGGAAGAGATGCTGCGCGATGAAGGGGTGAACGATGCGCTGCAACCCTGGGACTGGCGCTACTACGCCGAGAAGCGACGGCGCGCGAGCTACGATCTCGATGAATCCGAGTTGAAGCCCTATCTCCAGCTCGACAGGATGATCGAGGCGGCCTTTACCTGCGCGAACCGGCTTTTCGGGCTGGACTTCGCGCCGCTCGACGTGCCGCTCTATCATCCCGATTGCCGCGCCTGGGAGGTGACGCGCAACGGCGAACATCTGGCGGTGTTCATCGGCGACTACTTCGCCCGCGCCTCCAAACGTTCCGGCGCCTGGTGTTCGGCGATGCGCAGCCAGGCGAAGCGGCCCCGTGTCGAGACGCCCGTCGTGATCAATGTCTGCAACTTCTCGAAACCGTCGCAGGGCAAGCCGGCGCTGCTGTCTTATGACGATGCGCGCACGCTTTTCCACGAGTTCGGTCACGCGCTGCACCAGATGTTGTCTGATGTGGACTTCGGCTCGGTCTCGGGCACCTCGGTGGCGCGCGATTTCGTGGAGCTGCCGAGCCAGCTTTACGAGCACTGGCTGGAGGTGCCCGAGTTGCTGGAGGAATTCGCCACCCACGCGGAGACCGGCGCGGCGATGCCGAAAGCGCTGCTCGACAAGGTGCTGGCGGCGGCGACCTTCGACATGGGATTCCAGACGGTGGAATATGTGGCCTCGGCGCTGGTGGATCTGGAGTTCCATTCCGGCGCGGCACCCGCCGATCCGATGGCGAAGCAGCGGGAGGTCTTGCAGGGGATCGGCATGCCGCAGGCGATCACCATGCGCCACGCGACGCCGCATTTCGCCCATGTCTTTGCCGGCGACGGCTATTCCAGCGGCTATTACAGCTACATGTGGTCCGAGGTGATGGATGCCGACGCCTTCGCCGCCTTCGAGGAGGCGGGCGGGGCCTTCGATCCGGAGACCGCGCAGAAGCTCGAAGAGTTCATCCTGTCGAAAGGCGGGTCGCGCGAGGCCGAAGAGCTTTATACCGCGTTCCGGGGCCGGATGCCGGGGGTCGAGGCGCTGCTCAAGGGGCGCGGGCTGGTGGCGTAGATTTGGAGTGGTGGGTTATAAACCCACCCTACAGGACGGCGCGAGGTAGGGTGGGTTTATAACCCACCGCCCGCAAATCCCGCCTCAAAATGCCTCGCGCGTCACGCTGAACCCGGCCTCTTCGAGCAGGCGCAAAACCCCCTCTTCGCCGGGCAGATGCGCCGCGCCGAAGGCGGCGACGATCGGGGCGTCGTAGGTCTCTGCCGCGTGCAGGATCACCGGGATCCAGGCGCGGTTGCGCTGGTCCAGCACCGCCGCGCCGGATTCCGCGATCATCGCCTCCGCCTCGTCCGGCGGCAGCAGCCCGCTGCGCGCGACGAGGATCTCGGAGAAGGCCCACATCTCGCCCACTGCCTCGTCAAAATAGGCGGCGATGGTGGTGGCGAACCCGTCTTCGCCGCTGTCCTGCGTGGCGAGCGAGACGGTCATCATCTCGATCTGCTCGTCCAGCGGCTCGGCGTTGAAGATGTTGAAGGTCGTGTCGAAGGGTTCGAGCGCTAGCGTCGGCACGCCGGCGGCGTCGGCCATCGCCTCGATGCGCATGTCGAGCCCGTCGCGCGCCTCCATCGCCGATTTCGCGCAGGCCGGCAGGGAGAGCATCATCGACAGATACCAGGGGCGGAACTTGGCCGCCATGAAGGGCGGGATGCCCTGATCCCGGGCGGCATCGGAAAGCGCCTGCCAGTCGGCGTCCTCCATCAGCTCGGGCAGCGTGTTCTCGGTCAGCAGGAGCAGCTCCGGGCGGCTGGAGAGCGATTGCATGAGCTCGGCCTGTTCCTCCTGCGGCATCTCCAGCAGCACCGCGCCGGCGTCGTCGATCACCGGGCGCAGCCGCTGGAGCGGCGCGTCGAGCCGCGGGTCGCTGAGATGCATGGTGCCGACGAGATGGATCACCTCGCCGTCGCGCTCGGCCCGCCAGCGGTTGCCGGTGGCATAGGGCATGGCGGCGACCCGCGCGTCGAGCCGGGCGCGCTCCTCGGCGCTCATCGTCTCGCGCAGATCCTTGCCCTGGCATTGCGCAATGGCGGCGGGGGCGAGGGCGAGCCAGAGGCAGACGGCAAGCGGGGTGCGGCGCATGGGCAGACCTTTCGGGGGCGTGTCGCGGCGCAGGCTAGGGCAAGGGATGGACAGCGGCAACCGCTCCGGCCAAGCTCCGCGCATGGAACGGGAAAGCGAGCTCTACGCGCCGGTCAAGGCGCTGCTTGAGGGGCAGGGATACGAGGTCAAGGGCGAGGTCGGCGGGGCCGATCTCGTGGCGCTGCGCGGTGGCGAGGAGCCGGTGATCGTCGAGCTGAAGCTGCGGCTGTCGCTGGCGCTGTTCCATCAGGCGGTGGCGCGGCTGGCGGTGAGCGACGCGGTCTATATCGCCGTGCCGAAACCCTCGGGCCGTACCGCGCGGCGGGCGCTGAAGGACAATCTTTCGCTCTGCCGGCGGCTGCGGCTGGGCTTTATCGTGGTGAAGGGCGCGCGCGCCGAGGTGCTCTGCGATCCGGGGCCCTACGCGCCGCGCCGCAACAAGGCCAAGCGGGCGCGGCTCTTGCGCGAGTTCCAGCGCATCGAGGGCGATCCGAATGCCGGCGGCGCGACCCGGCATGGCATCGTCACCGGCTACCGGCAGGATGCGCTGCGCTGCGCCGCGTATCTGGCCGAACAGGGCGCCTGCCGGGGCCGCGACGTGGCCGAAGCGACCGGTGTGGCCGTGGCCACGCGGATTATGCGCGACAATCACTATGGCTGGTTCGCGCGCATCGGCACCGGGGTCTATGAGCTGACCGAGGCCGGGCGCGCCGGGCTGAAACACTGGGCCTATAGCTGGTAGTTCAGATTTCCTCGGTGCGTGCGGCCGCCTCTGCCGCGTTGGCGGCCTCGGCGCGGGCGCGGTCCTTCTGTCGCTTGGCCACCAGCCGCTCGCGGTTCAGCGTATAGAGCCCGGAGCCGACGATGATGGTGCAGCCGAGGAGCGTCCAGCCGTCGGGCAGGTCGGAGAAGAGCAGGAAGCCGTAGAGCGTGCTCCAGAGGATCATGGAATATTGCAGCGGCGCGACCACGACCGCCTGGGCGATGTCGAGCGCCCGGATGATGAAGATCTCGCCGAGGCCGGCGCAGACCGCCATTGCCATCGCCACGAGCCAGACCCAGAGCGCCGAGGGCGTTTCCCAGACGAAGAAGAGCGGGATGGTCAGCAGCGCGGTCGAGGTGATCGAGGTATAGGCCACCGTTGTCGCGATGCTGTCATCGCCGCTGAGCATGCGCGACAGCACTTGTCGCGTGGCAAAGGCGGTGGCGGCGCCGATGGTGATGAAGATCGCCGGGTGCAGCACGCCCATGCCCGGGCGGATGACGATGAGCATGCCGACAAAGCCCACCAGCACCGCGATCCAGCGCCGCATGCCCACCGGTTCGCGCAGCAGCAGCCCGCCGATGGCGGTGACGATGAAGGGCGCGATGAAGGTCACTGCCGTGGCGTCGGCCAGAGGCACGTAGCGCAGCGCCAGGATGAACAGCGTTGCCGAGGTGGCGGCCAGCACGCCGCGCAGGATCTGTATCGCGCGGTGGTTTGTCTTCAGAAGGCGCGGCCCGCGCATCCCCAGCATGATCATTACGCCGGTGAAGAGGCCGATCTGCCGGAACCAGGCGACCTCCAGCGAGGGCAGATCGGAGGTGAGCAGCTTGGCCAACGCATCGGTGGCGCCGAAGCAGACAAATCCGATTGTGATCAAGACGATACCCCGAAGATTGTCGGGCGCGGATCTGGCATCGCTGTGAGACACCGGGACCGGTGTGGCGGGATGGACGGGCATCGAAGAGATCTCGGTCTGGGGCGCGGCGCGCGGTTGGCGCACAGCAAAGCATGGATAAGGACAAGTTACCATGCCCGCCCCGCAATGCGCGGGCCAGCGCTTCTGAACGGTAGGTAAGGCACCTCTCCGGCGGCGCATTTTTTCGTGATCTCTCCGGTTGACACGACTCGCGACGCTGCCTAGCTATGCGCCGTTAGCACTCGCTCCACATGAGTGCTAATGGTCCCGCAGGGGGCCATAAAGGACAACCTTTGAGCTAGGAGACTCGAAGATGGCATTCAAACCGCTTCATGACCGCGTGCTGGTTCGCCGCGTTGAGAGCGACGAAAAGACCAAAGGCGGTCTGATCATCCCCGACAGCGCCAAGGAAAAGCCCGCCGAGGGCCTCGTGGTCGCATGTGGCGAAGGCGCGCGCAAGGACAGCGGTGAGCTGATCGCGATGGCCGTCAAGGAAGGCGACAAGGTTCTGTTCGGCAAATGGTCGGGCACCGAAGTCAGCATCGACGGCGAAGAGCTGCTCATCATGAAGGAATCGGACATCCTCGGCGTGACCGAGGCCGCGTAAGCGCCGCTCCGACTTCCTCAACCGTAATTCAGATTCAGGAGAACGCACATGGCTGCTAAAGACGTGAAGTTCGACACCGACGCCCGCTCGCGCATGCTCAAGGGCGTGAACATCCTCGCCGACGCGGTGAAGGTGACCCTCGGCCCGAAAGGCCGCAACGTGGTGCTCGACAAATCCTTCGGCGCCCCCCGCATCACCAAGGACGGTGTGTCGGTTGCCAAGGAGATCGAACTGGAAGACAAGTTCGAGAACATGGGCGCGCAGATGGTGAAGGAAGTCGCTTCCCGCACCAATGACGAGGCCGGCGACGGCACCACCACCGCGACGGTTCTGGCCCAGGCCATCGTCAAGGAAGGCATGAAATCGGTCGCAGCGGGCATGAACCCGATGGACCTCAAGCGCGGCATCGACCTGGCCACCGCCAAGGTCGTCGAGGCCATCAAGGCCGCCGCCCGCCCGGTGAACGACTCCAACGAAGTCGCTCAGGTCGGCACCATCTCCGCCAACGGCGAAGCCGAGATCGGCAAGCAGATCGCCGACGCGATGCAGAAGGTCGGCAACGAGGGTGTGATCACCGTCGAAGAGAACAAGGGCCTCGAAACCGAGACCGACGTCGTCGAAGGCATGCAGTTCGACCGCGGCTACCTGTCGCCCTACTTCGTGACCAACGCCGACAAGATGATTGCAGAGCTCGACGACTGCATGATCCTGCTGCACGAGAAGAAACTCTCCTCGCTGCAACCGCTGGTGCCGCTGCTCGAGCAGGTGATCCAGTCGCAGAAACCGCTGCTGATCATCGCGGAAGACGTCGAAGGCGAAGCGCTGGCGACCCTCGTGGTCAACAAGCTGCGCGGCGGCCTGAAGATCGCAGCCGTGAAAGCACCGGGCTTCGGCGATCGCCGCAAGGCCATGCTGCAGGACATCGCGATCCTGACCGGAGGCCAGGTGATCTCGGAAGATCTGGGCATGAAGCTCGAGAATGTCACCATGGACATGCTGGGCACCGCCAAGACCGTCACCCTGACCAAGGACGAGACCACCATCGTCGACGGCCATGGCGAGAAAGCCGAGATCGAAGCGCGCGTTTCGCAGATCCGCACGCAGATCGAGGAAACCACCTCCGATTACGACCGTGAGAAGCTGCAAGAGCGCGTGGCCAAGCTGGCCGGCGGTGTTGCCGTGATCCGCGTCGGCGGCATGACCGAAGTGGAAGTGAAAGAGCGCAAGGACCGTGTCGATGACGCGCTGAACGCGACCCGCGCGGCCGTTCAGGAAGGCATCGTGGTCGGCGGCGGCGTCGCGCTGGTGCAGGGTGCCAAGGCGCTCGAAGGTCTGGCAGGCGTCAACAGCGACCAGAACGCCGGCATCACCATCGTGCGCAAGGCGCTGGAAGCTCCGCTGCGTCAGATCGCCGAGAACGCCGGTGTCGACGGCTCCGTCGTCGCAGGCAAGATCCGCGAATCCGACGATCTGAAGTTCGGCTACAACGCTCAGACCGACGAATATGGCGACATGTTCAAGTTCGGCGTGATCGACCCGGCGAAAGTCGTGCGGACCGCACTGGAAGACGCCGCTTCGATCGCGGGCCTGCTGATCACCACCGAAGCGATGGTGGCCGACAAGCCGCAGAAAGAAGGCGCAGCACCCGCCGGTGGCATGCCCGACATGGGCGGCATGGGCGGCATGATGTAATCACCTGTCGCACCGCGACATGTGATGCTGTCACAGCTGATAAAGCAAAGGCGCCTTCGGGCGCCTTTGTCTTTTTCCGCCGCCGGTTCCATCGCCCGGCCACAAGATTTTTCGTACGAAAAATCTTGTGGCGCCTGCCGTTTGCCGGATCGGGATAACAAATTTGTTGTGGCGGCGGGCCGGGCGCTTGCAGGCATGAGGTCTTTGCGCTTTCAAGGACGACATGGACGGGCCGGACACAATGCATGAGACAGAGCACTGGCAGCAGGGCAGGCTGGTCGCCGGGGTTGACGAGGTGGGGCGCGGCCCGCTGGCCGGCCCTGTGGTGGCCGCTGCCGTGGTGCTCGATCCGGCGTGCATCCCGCCGGGGCTGAACGATTCCAAGAAACTCTCGGCCAAGCGCCGGGCACGGCTCGCGGGCTGGCTCTGGGAATGCGCCGAGGTCGGTCTCGGTCATGCCTCCGTGGAGGAGATCGATGAGATCAACATCCTCCAGGCCAGCCTGCTCGCCATGCACCGGGCGCTCACAGACCTTCCACGCCCGCCGGGCCATGTGCTCGTCGACGGGCGTTTTCTGCCGCCCCAGTTGACCTGTCCCGCGACCCCGCTGATCGGCGGCGACGGCCGCTCGGTGAGCGTCGCCGCGGCCTCGATCGTCGCCAAAACGTGGCGCGATCGCTACATGCGGGATTTGGCGCAACACCATCCCGGATACGGCTGGGAGACCAATGCCGGCTACGGATCGAAAAGCCACAGAGAGGCGCTCCGAAATCTCGGTGTAACCCCTCACCATAGGCGATCCTTCAGGCCCGTACACAATATCTTGTGGCAAGAGAAATCCGCAAGTCCCTGATTCAAAAAAGAAATTGACCGCGAATCGCCTTTGACTCATCTTTGTCACCAACCAGCGAGTGCGAAAACGCACCAGGGACAGAGGCAGAGAATGAACGCGATGACCAAGACGACGGGCGCGAAAGCGCTCCCTCTCAACACGATTCTGTCCGGCGACTGCATCGAGATGATGAACAGTCTTCCGGCGGAGTCCGTCGATCTGATCTTTGCCGATCCGCCCTATAATCTCCAGCTCAAGGGCGAGCTGCATCGCCCGGACAATTCCCGAGTCGATGCGGTCGACGATCACTGGGATCAGTTTTCCTCTTTCTCGGTCTACGACCAGTTTACCCGCGCCTGGCTCAAGGCGGCGCGCCGGCTGCTCAAGCCCAACGGTGCGATCTGGGTGATCGGCTCTTACCACAACATTTTCCGCGTCGGTGCCGCGCTTCAGGACGAAGGCTACTGGATCCTGAACGATGTGGTCTGGCGCAAGTCGAACCCGATGCCGAATTTCCGCGGCAAGCGCTTTACCAACGCCCATGAGACGATGATCTGGGCCTCGAAGGGCGAGGGCGCCAAATACACCTTCAATTACGAGGCGCTGAAGGCGCTGAACGAGGGGGTGCAGATGCGTTCGGACTGGGTGCTGCCGATCTGCAATGGCGGCGAGCGGCTGAAGGATGCCAATGGCGACAAGGCGCATCCGACGCAGAAGCCCATGAGCCTGCTGCACCGGGTGCTGGTCGGTTCGACCAACCCGGGCGATGTGGTGCTCGACCCGTTCTTCGGCACCGGCACCACCGGCGCCGTGGCCAAGATGCTGGGCCGCGACTGGATCGGGATCGAGCGCGAGGCGGCCTATCGAGAGGTGGCCGAGCGCCGCATCGCCGACATCCGCCCCTTCGACCGTTCGGCGCTGGAAGTGACCCGCGCGAAACGCGCCGAGCCGCGCATCCCCTTCGGCCAGCTGGTCGAGCGCGGACTGCTGCGTCCGGGTGAAATGCTGGTTTCGCCCTCGGGCAAGGTCGCCAAGGTGCGGGCCGACGGCACGCTGGTGGGCGACGGGGTGAAGGGCTCGATCCACCAGGTCGGCGCGCATCTCGAGGGCGCGCCCTCCTGCAACGGCTGGACCTACTGGCAGTTCCGTAAGGATGGCAAGACCGTGCCCATTGATGTGCTGCGCCAGCAGATCCGCTCTGAGATGGCCGCGCGCGCGCATTGATTCCGGAAATCCGATTTCAAGACACCGCCGGTGCCTGTTCCGACAGGCACAGACTGGCCCCGTCTGCCCTGCGCAGGCGGGGCATTTTCGTGCTGCGGCGTCTGTAAGTGGTACTGCCGGGGCCTTGCGGGTTTCCGCCCGATTCGAAGAGTTTGTTTACACCTCTCTGATAGCGAACGTGTGAGCCGGGCGGGTTCCCGGGAGAAATAAGGAGCGCGTGTCAGCGATGAGAAGGTTTTCCATCAGGATTCAGGTTCTGGCCCTGGGAATGGTGTTCGTCATGCTGCTGCTGGTCAGCGGCGCGTTGTCCTGGAATGTGCAAAGCGGGCTGGCGCGCGATGTTCGCTACGCCTTCGACATGTTCAAGCAGAATCAGCTGATCGGGATGATACGCGAGGATCTGGAACAGGCGCGGGTCGATCTGCTGCGTATCGGCGACGGCGAGAAGGACGCGCGCGACAGCATGCTGGGCAATCTCGACGAGGTGACAGGGGATGTGGCGAGCCGGTCGCCGATCTTTATCGAAACCGAGAGCCCGCGCGCATACAAGCCGGACTTTCATGACGAATTGCAGGATATTTCCGCCACTGTAGAGGGCGTGAAGGAGGCGGCGCGCGCGCTGCCCGAGGCTGACAGCGTAACCCCCTTTCAGATGCATATCGCGCTTTTGGACCTATACGAGCGGCTCAACGAGCAGATCGGTCGCATCGACACGATGCAGGAAGGCCTGCGTGCCGAGACCAGCAAGATCGAGGCCATCGCGGAACGTTCGGTGACGGAGAGCATGACGACGCTGGCCGTGTCACTCAGTGTCGTGACCGCCGTCTCGTTTGCTCTGGTATTGGTCTTCGGACGCGTTCTGGCGCGCCCGTTCCAGACGGTGGCCGGCGTGGTCCAGCGCATCGCCGGCGCCGATTACGAAAGCGAAATCCCGGGGACCGAATATGGCGACGAGGCTGGGATCATATCACAGAACCTACAGGATCTGCGCGAGAAGCTTCTGCGCGCCGAGCAGGCGGAGAGCAAGGAGCGCCTTGCCAATGACCGCCGCGTCGCGCTTTTCGAGGCGCTGGGCAGCGCCATGGGCGCGCTGGCGCAGGGCCGTGTGAACGAAAGGCTCGACCCTTCGGAATGGCATGAGCTCGGCGCGAGTTACGAAGAAATCTGTCAGGATTTCAACGATCTGTCAGAGCAGATCGGCGACCTGATCTCGTCTCTGCGCGACTCCGCCCAGATGGTGCAGCGCAACTCCCAAGAGCTGTCGAATATGTCGACGGAGATGTCGCGCCGTTCCGAGGTACAGGCCGCGACGCTTGAGGAATCGGCCGCGGCGCTGGAACAGATGTCGGGCAGCGTCCAGGCCGCGGCGGCGCGGGCGGACGAGGCCGACAAGCGTGTCGGCGATGGCCGCCGCCGCGCCGAGGAGGGCGGCGCGGTGATGGAGCGCGCGCTCGCCGCGATGAGCTCCATCGCCGCCTCCTCGGACCAGATCACCCAGATCATCGGCGTGATCGACGATATCGCCTTCCAGACCAACCTGCTCGCGCTGAATGCGGGTGTCGAGGCGGCGCGCGCCGGCGAGAGCGGCAAGGGATTCTCCGTGGTCGCCTCCGAAGTCCGCTCGCTGGCGCAGCGGGCTTCGGAATCGGCGCGCGAGATCAAGGCGCTGGTCTCCAACAGCTCGCAGCAGGTCAAGGATGGCGGGCAGTTGGTGGAGCAGACCGGCGAAACGCTGTCGGACATCGTGCGCCATGTCACCGAGGTCTCCGACATGGTGGCCGAGATCGCCTCTGCCGCCAAGGAGCAGGCCGCCGGCTTGCAGGAGATCAATGTCGGTGTGGCCGAGCTCGACAAGGTTACCCAGCAGAACGCCGCCATGGTGGGCGAGACCAGCTCTGCCAGTCAGCAGCTCAGCGGCGAGGCCGACCGGCTTACCGCCCAGCTGAACCGTTTCATGTCTGCCGACAGCGCCGAATTGGACGAGGTTACCCCGGTCTCCGCACCGATCGAAGAGCTGGCCTTGGCGCCCGCGCCCGAGCCGGCGCCGATGAAACGGGCCGTGGGCGAAAACACCACACTCTGGGAGGATTTCTGACCGGGTTTGCGGCGCGCCCTCTCCCCGCGCAGGGGCGCTGAGGCCCTAGCCGATCACGCCGCGATTTCCACCGGTCTGGCCGCGATGCAGCAGCAGGTGATCGAGCAGTACGCAGGCCACCATCGCCTCGCCGACCGGCACCGCGCGGATGCCGACACAGGGATCGTGGCGCCCCTTGGTGACGATCTCGGTGTCCTCTCCGGACTTCGTGATCGTGTGGCGCGGCGTGAGGATCGAAGAGGTCGGTTTGACCGCGAAGCGCAACACGATCTCCTGCCCGGTTGAAATGCCGCCGAGAATGCCGCCGGCATGGTTCGAGTTGTAGACCGGCCCGTCCGGACCCATGCGGATCTCGTCGGCATTCTCCGAGCCGCGCAGCGCTGCCGCCGCCATGCCCTCGCCGATCTCCACCGCTTTCACGGCGTTGATCGACATCGCCGCCGCCGCCAGATCGGTGTCGAGCTTGCCATAGATCGGTGCGCCGAGGCCCGCCGGCACGCCGCGCGCCGTCACCTCGATCACCGCTCCGACGCTGTCGCCGGATTTGCGCAGCTCGCCAAGGTATTCGGCCCAGGTCTCCGCCGCCTCGGCATTGGGGCACCAGAACGGGTTGCGCCCAACCTCCGCCAGATCCACCCGCGCGCGGTCGATACCATGCGGCCCCATCTGCACCATGTAGCCGGTGATCTCGATCCCCGGCGCCAGCTCTGCCAGCGCCGCCCGCGCCAGCCCGCCGGCGGCGACCCGTGCTGCCGTCTCGCGCGCCGAGGAACGCCCGCCGCCGCGATAATCGCGGATGCCGTATTTCTGCCAATAGGTGATGTCCGCATGGCCGGGACGGAACTTCTCGGCGATCTCGCCGTAATCCTTCGACCGCTGATCGGTGTTCTCGATCATCAGCTGCACCGGCGTGCCGGTGGTCTGGCCCTCGAACACACCCGACAGGATGCGCACCGCGTCGGGCTCGCGCCGCTGCGTGGTGAACTTGTTCTGCCCGGGCTTGCGCTTGTCGAGCCAGCTCTGAAGCATTGCCTCGTCCACCGGCACGCCCGGCGGGCAGCCGTCGACCGTGGCCCCCAGCGCGGGGCCGTGGCTTTCGCCCCAGGTGGTGACGCGGAACAGATGGCCGAAAGTGTTCATGCTCATGCGCGGGTCTCCTTGTCCGGGTTTCTCCTAGGGCAGGGCGGGCGGTGTCTCAAGGGATTTCGCCTTGCCAGAGGCCCACGCCCCCGCTACGACTCGCCCCACCTCGGGGTGCCCGGCAGGGCTGAGATGCGCGATGCGAACCCGTTGAACCTGACCCGGTTAACACCGGCGGAGGGAAGGTGACGGCACCGCACCGAGCGATCTGCCCAGTCTTGCCCTCTCGCCGCAAGTCTGGAGGATGTCATGAAGGCCACCACGATATTTGCAGCGGGACTGTTCACGGCCGGCGCCGCGCTGGCGGAGACCCCCGTCCTGACCATCTATGCGGGCGATTACGTCGCCTCGGAATGGGGCCCCGGCCCGAAGATCGAAGAGATGTTCGAGGCGGAATGCAACTGCGATCTGCAATTCAAGCCCGGCGATCTGCTGCCCCGGCTGCTGCTGGAAGGCGACCGCACCGAGGCGGATGTGGTTTTTGGCCTCAACACCGATGTGACCAGGAAGGCGCGCGAAAGCGGGCTTTTCGCGCCGCATAATGTGGATCTCTCGCCGCTGACCCTGCCCATCGCGTGGACGGACGAGATTTTCCTGCCCTACAATTACGGCCACACCGCCTTTGTCTACAATACCGAGCGGCTGGCCGAGCCGCCCGCGAGCTTCGAGGCGCTGCTCGACGCGCCGGACGATCTCAAGATCGTCATTCAGGATCCGCGCAGCTCGATCTCGGGGCTGGCGACGGTGCTCTGGGTGCAGACGGTCTATGGCGACGGGGCCGAAGCGGCCTGGGAAAAGCTCGCGCCCAAGATCCTGACGGTGACCAAGGGCTGGTCGGAAAGCTACGGGCTCTTCACCGATGGCGAGGCGGATATGGTGATGAGCTACACCACCTCGCCCGCCTATCACATCATCGCCGAGGAGGACCGCACCAAGAAGGCGGCGATCTTCCCCGAGGGGCATTATTTCATGGTCGAGCTGGCCGCCAAGGTGGCGGGCACCGATCAGCCGGAGCTGGCGGATCAGTTCATGGCCTTCCTGCTGAGCGAGCCGTTTCAGGAGATGATCGCGACCGGCAACTGGTCGATCCCGGCGGCGCTGCCGCGCGAGAAATGGCCCGAGGGGTTCCGGGAGCTGGAGCTGCCGGAAAAGGTCCTGTTCTATTCCGAGGACGAGGCCGCCGCGCTGCGTGAGCCGGCCATCGAGGCCTGGCGCCGGGCGCTGTCGCGCTGAGCGTGGCACGCCTTTCCGCGCTGCTCGCCGCACTGGCGGTGGCGGGGCTCACCCTGGGCCCTGTCGCGGCGGTGCTGGTCCGCGCCGGCGGCTGGGGCGCGCTCGGCCCCGGCGAGGTCCAGGCGCTGCGCTTTACGCTGGTGCAGGCGCTGCTCTCGGCGGGGCTGAGCGTGGCGCTGGCAGTGC
This sequence comes from Salipiger abyssi, assembly GCF_017311415.1. Classification (GTDB taxonomy): domain Bacteria; phylum Pseudomonadota; class Alphaproteobacteria; order Rhodobacterales; family Rhodobacteraceae; genus Salipiger; species Salipiger abyssi_A. Next base: position 338,894 of record NZ_JAEKIS010000003.1, read on the forward strand.
CGGTGGCGCGTGCGCTGGCACGGCGGCGCTTTCCCGGGCGCGGGGTGCTGGTGGCGCTGATGGGGGCGCCTTTCATCCTGCCGGTGATCGTGGCGGTGCTGGGGCTCATTGCGGTCTTCGGGCAGAACGGGCTGGTGAATACGGCGCTGCGCGTGCTCGGCCTGCCTGGCATCACGATCTACGGCATCCATGGCGTCGTGCTGGCGCATGTGTTCTTCAACCTGCCGCTCGCGGTGCGGCTATTGCTTCAGGGCTGGCTGGCGATTCCTGCCGAGCGCTTCCGTCTTGCCGCGTCGCTGGGGCTGCGGCCCTGGGCGCTGTTCCGGGTGCTGGAGGCGCCGATGCTGCTGCGCATCGCGCCCGGGGCCTTTGCGGTGATCTTTGTCATCTGCCTGTCGAGCTTTGCGGTGGCGCTGACGCTGGGCGGGGGGCCGCGCGCCACGACGGTGGAACTGGCGATCTATCAGGCGGTGCGCTTCGAGTTCGATCTGGGTCGCGCGGCGCTGCTCTCGGTGATCCAGCTCGGGCTGGCGCTGACGGCGGGGCTGGTGGCGCTGCGGCTGGGCGCCGGCGCGGGGTTCGGTGCCGGGCTCGACCGGGCGCTGCCGCGCTGGGACGGGCAGGGGCTGTCGGCGCGGATCACGGATGCGCTCTGGATCGGACTGGCGGCGCTGTTCCTGCTGGCGCCGCTCATGATGGTGGTGCTGCGCGGGCTTGGCGGTCTGGCGCTGCTGGGGCCGGGCACCTGGGAGGCGGCGGGGCATTCGGTGAGCGTGGCGCTGGCCTCGACGGCGCTCTGCCTGCTCTGGGCGCTGCCGCTCTCGACGCGGGGCGGCGAGCTGGTGGGGCTGGCGGGGATCGCGCTGTCGCCGCTGGTGCTGGGCACCGGGCTGTTCCTGATCCTGCGCCCCTATGTGAACCCGTTCGTGCTGGCGCTGCCGGTGACGACGCTGATCAATGCGCTGGTCTCGCTGCCCTTTGCGCTGCGCATCCTGCGCCCCGAGGCAGAGGCGGTGCGCGCCGATTACACGCGGCTGGCGCAGGCTTTGGGGCTGACGCCGCTGGCCTGGCTGCGGCTGGTGCTGCTGCCGCGCCTGCGCCGGCCTCTGGGCTTTGCCGCCGGGCTGACGGCGGCGCTGTCGATCGGCGATCTGGGGGTGATTGCGCTCTTTGCCGATCCCGACCGGGCGACGCTGCCCTTGCAGGTCTACCGGCTGATGGGGTCTTACCAGATGGAGGCGGCGGCGGGGGCCGCATTGCTCCTGCTGTGCCTGAGCTTCGGCGCGTTCTGGCTGTTCGACCGGGGAGGGCGGATCCATGCTGAGACTTGAGGATGTGGGGTTCGGTCAGGGCGCCTTTGCGCTCTCGGCGGATCTGTCGCTGGCGCCGGGAAAGCGCGTGGCGGTGATCGGGCCGTCTGGCGCGGGCAAATCCACGCTGCTCGACCTTATCGCCGGGTTCCGCAGGCCGGGGCGGGGAAGGGTGTTCTGGCAGGGGCGCGACATCACCGATGTGCCGCCCGACCGGCGCCCGGTGGCGATGCTGTTTCAGGAGAACAACCTCTTTCCGCATCTCGACCTGATGCGCAATCTCGGGCTGGCGCTGCGCCCGGATGGCGGGCGGCTGCGGGCGTCGGACGGGGCCGCGGTCGAGGCGGTGCTGGCGCGTGTCGGGCTGGAGGGGCTTGGCCGGCGCCGCCCCGGGGCGCTTTCGGGCGGGCAGCAGAGCCGCGCGGCGCTGGCGCGGGTGCTGTTGCAGCGGCGGCCGGTGCTGGCGCTGGACGAGCCCTTTGCGGCGCTGGGGCCGGCGCTCAAGACCGAGATGCTGGAACTCTTGCGCGAGGTGGCCGAGGAGCTGGGCGCGCTGGTGCTGCTGGTGACGCACGATCCGCAGGACGCGCAGCGCTTTGCCGAGGAGGTGGTTCTGGTGTCGGAGGGGGTGGCGCAGGCGCCGGTGGAGACGGGGGCGCTCTTTGCCGATCCGCCGGAGGCGCTGCGGGCCTATCTGGGCGGGTAGGCGGCGCGCTCATCAAGCCCTTGCGGGCTTTCTTCGCCTCCAAGCAAAAAGCCCCGCCGATTAGCGGGGCTTTTCGTTTCGCGGCAGGGGCCGGGTCAGCTTTCCTTGTGCTTGACCGAGCGCCAGATGCGTTTGTTGGTGAGGTAGAGCAGTACCGAGAGCACGGTGAGGAAGATCACCCCGACAAAGCCCGCATGTTTGCGCGCCATCATCTTCGGCTCGGCGGCCCACATCAGGAAGGCGGCGACGTCCTGCGCCTCGTGCTCCAGCGAGTTCGGGTGGCCGTCGGCATATTCCACGTCCTCGCCCATCAGCGGCGGCGCCATCGAGATCCAGCCGGTGGAGAAGGCGTGGTTCTCGTAGAACAGCGTGCCGGCCTCTTCCTTTTCCTCGCCGGTATAGCCGGTGAGGATCGAGGCGATGTATTCCGCGCCGCCCATGCCGTTGAAGAGCTGGCTCAGGCCGGTGCCGTAGGGGCCGTGAAAGCCCGCGCGGGCCTTGGCCATCAGCGACAGGTCGGGGGCGCCGACGGAGGTGTTCGCCGGGAAATGGTCGGTCGGACGGGCCGGGCGGAAATCGTCGAGCTCTGCGTCGAAGACCTCGAAATTCTGCTCGGCATAGGCGCGGACCTGATCCTCGGGGAGGTGCGGGCCGCCCTCATCCCCCAGCGTGCGCAGGGGGACGAACTTCATGCCGTGACAGGCCGAGCAGACCTCGGTGTAGATCTGGAGCCCGCGTTGCAGCTGCGCCTGGTCGTAGGTGCCGAAGGGCCCCTCGAAGGAGAAGCTGAAATCCTCCACATGGCCACCCTCGCCGGCGGCATAGGCGCCGCCGGTGGCCAGGCCGAGGGCCATCGCGGTCGAAAGGGCAAGTTTCTTGAACATTTTCATTTGTCCTTTCTCTGTCACTCGGCCGGGGTCGCCGCGGAGGCGCCGGTTTCCGAGGACTTGCCGTAATGGGCGTCGAAATCTTCCTCGATGGTCGCGGGCTGCGGCAGCGGCTTTTCGAACACGCCCAGCAGCGGCAGGATCACGAAGAAATAGCCGAACCAGTAGGCCGCCCCGATCAGCGAGAAGCTGGCATAGGGTTCCTCGGCCGGCATGGCGCCGAGCCACATCAGCGCGATGAAGTCGATCACCAGCAGCCAGAACCACCACTTGAACTGCGGGCGGTACTTGCCCGAGCGCACCGAGGAGGTGTCGAGCCAAGGCGCCAGGGCCATGGCGATGATGGCGCCGAACATGGCCAGCACGCCGAAGAACTTGGCGTCGACGATGCCGCCCGTGAGGAACGATGCAATCTGCACCACCCAGACCTCGGAGGTGAAGGCGCGCAGGATCGCGTAGAAGGGCAGGAAGTACCATTCCGGCACGATATGCGCGGGCGTCGAGAGCGGGTTGGCTTCGACATAGTTGTCGGGGTGGCCGAGATAGTTCGGCATGAAGCCGACGATCGCCCAGAACACCGCCAGGACAACCGCCAGGGCGAAGATGTCCTTGATCACGAAATACGGCCAGAAGGGCAGGGTGTCCTTCTCGGCTTCCGCCTTGGAGGTGCGACGCACTTCGACACCGGTGGGGTTGTTGTTGCCCGTGGTGTGGAAGGCCCAGATATGCACGGCCACGAGGGCTGCGATCACGAAGGGCAGCAGGTAGTGCAGCGAGAAGAAGCGGTTCAGCGTGGCGTTGTCCACCGCCGGTCCGCCCAGCAGCCAGGTCTGGATCGGCTCGCCGATGAAGGGGATCGCGCCGAAGAGGCCGGTGATCACCGTGGCGCCCCAGAACGACATCTGGCCCCAGGGCAGCACGTAGCCCATGAAGGCGGTGCCCATCATGCACAGGTAGATCAGCATGCCGATGATCCAGGTCACCTCGCGCGGGGCTTTGTAGGAGCCGTAATAGAGGCCGCGGAAGAGGTGCAGGTAGACCGCAACGAAGAACAGCGAGGCGCCGTTGGCGTGCAGGTAGCGCAGCATGAAGCCGCCGTTCACGTCGCGCATGATGTGCTCGACCGAGGCGAAGGCCTGGTCCACATGCGGCGTGTAATGCATCACCAGCACGATGCCGGTGGCGATTTGCAGCGCCAGGCAGAAGGTGAGCACGATGCCCCAGATCCACATCCAGTTCAGGTTCTTGGGCGTGGGGATCATGATGGTGTCATAGAGAAGACCGACGATCGGCAGGCGCTTGTGCAGCCAGGTCTCGGGCGCGGTCTTGGGTTCGTAATGGTCGTGCGGAATACCGGCCATGTGTGCGTTCCTTATCCCAGCAGGATCGTGGTTTCTTCGACGAATTCCGCGGCGGGAACCGGAAGGTTCTGCGGAGCGGGGCCTTTGCGGATGCGGCCGGCCGTATCGTAATGCGAGCCGTGGCAGGGGCAGAACCAGCCGCCGACGCCGCCGGCGGTGAACTCGCCAGCATTGCCGAGGGGAACGCAGCCCAGATGGGTGCAGACGCCCATCATCACCAGCCATTCGCCGGCTTCGTCCAGCGAGCGGTTCTGGTCTTCGGCATCGGCGGCGGCATCGACATTGGCGTTGCGCGCCACCGGATCGACCAGCTGGTCCATCGTGACTTCGCGGGCGTTCTCGATCTCGGCTTCGGTGCGGCGGCGGATAAAGACCGGCTTGCCGAGCCACTTCACGGTGAGCTGCGTGCCGGTCGAAACGCCGGAGACGTCAACGCGGATGGTGCTGAGCGCGCGGACATCCGCCGAGGGGTTCATTTGGTTTACCAGCGGCCAGACGGCTGCGCCGGCGGTGACGACGCCGGCACCGGCGGTGGCGTAGTAGAGGAAATCCCTCCGGGTGCCTTCGTGATCTTCTGCTTGTGTCACGGGGTGTACTCCATTCCTCGGGGCCGTTGAGGGGGCCGATGGCAATAAAAAAGCCGCGGCCCGGCACGGCGTTTCCGTTCGGGTATTTAGCGGTCTGTCATCTGCCCGTAAAGCAATCAAAAGCGGCGCTAGCGCAAGAAGTGCGGATCTGTCGCAATTGAAACCCGCCTAGCGGAGTGCTTATGTGCACGAAAAGCCCTCAAGGCGCTTGGAGCGACCCTATGAAAACACTGATTCTCTCAGCGACCGTTTCGGTCGCAACACTGGCTGCGTCGCAGGTGGCGGCGCAGGATTTCGAAATCTCGGTCTATACCGGCTGGCAGACTGCGCCGCATAGCCGCGTCTCCGGCGACTATCCCGGTACCGGCGCCGATTACGATGCGCTGATCGGCTGGGAGGGCAAGAGTTTCGAAATGCCGCCCTATTACGGTATCCGGGGCACCTGGTGGCGGACCGAGACCTTCGGCCTGGCGGTGGAGATGACTCACTCGAAGGTTTATGCGCCCGATGACGAGCGCAAGAAGCTCGGCTTCGACCGGATGGAATTCACCGACGGCCACAATATCCTGACGGTGAACGCGATGAAGCGCTGGCCGGACCAGTGGGGCAGTGCGACGCCCTATGTCGGCGCGGGCCTCGGCATCGCGGTGCCGCATGTGGACGTCGAGACCACGTCGGGCGACAAGACTTATGGCTACCAGCTGACCGGCCCGGCGGCGAAGCTTCTGGCGGGGATCAGCTATCCGGTCAGCGACCGCTTCTCGGTCTTTGGCGAATACCAGTTTACCTATTCCAGCAACGAGGCCGATCTCGATGGCGGCGGCTCGCTGGAGACCGACATCAAGACCAATGCGCTGAATTTCGGTATTTCGATGAAGTTCTGAAGGACGGCAGACGGTGCGGGAAAAGAGCGTCCGCCCGGCGGGCGCTCTTTTTTATGTCTGGTGGATGGGGGTGGTGGGCAGATTGCCCACCCTACCGCGATTGGCCGTTTGGGGGGTGACGGTGGGTTGAAAACCCACCCTACGAACATCGCACCACAGGATTGGTTTTCAGTCCGCCAATCCGCCCGCGGAGCCATGGGCCGGGCCGGTATTCCGCCCGTCACCGCTCAGCGCTTCTTGACGAACTCGGTGCGCAGCACCAGCCCCTTGATCGTGTCGTGCCGGCAATCGACCTCTTCGGGATTGTCCGTGAGCCGGATCGAGCGGATCACCGTGCCCTGTTTCAGCGTCTGGCCCGCGCCCTTGACCTTGAGATCCTTGGTCAGCACCACGGAATCGCCGTCGGCCAGCAGGTTGCCCGCCGCGTCGCGCACCTCGACATTCTGCTCTGCCGCGATCTCCGAGGCCGGGCGCCATTCGCCGCTGGCCTCGTCATAGACCCAGTCTTCGTCCTGATCGGCCATGACGGCCTCCTTTTGGTTTGCGCCGCTGTCAGTCGTCCGTCTTCGCTCGCCGCCGGCGCGGCAGCATCACGATCACCGTGGCCACATAGGCCAGGCAGAAGAGCACCAGCGTGATCCAGGCATAGGTCACGGCGGCGGCCAGGGCAAAGGCCACGGCGACGAGGAAAAACTTGGCGTTCTTGCGCGGGATGCGGGTGGTCTTGAACGACCAGGTGGGGATGCGGCTGATCATCGACAGGCCGATCGCCGCCATCCACAGCGCCAGCACCATATCCGGCAGGAACGGCCCCGAGGCGAAGGCAAAGCTGAGGAACATCGGCAGCATCACCAGCAGCGCGCCGGCGGGCGAGGGCACGCCGGTGAAATAGGCGTTGTCATGCGCCTTGTCCTCGGATTTGCGCTGCACGTTGAACCGCGCCAGGCGCACCACCGCGCAGACCGCAAAGGTCAGCACCGCCAGCCAGCCAAAGCTGCGGCTGTCCTCCAGCGCCCAGGTGTAGAGCAGAAAGCCCGGCGCCACGCCGAAATTCAGGAAATCCGCGAGGCTGTCGAGCTCAGCCCCCATGCCGCTTTCCGATTTCAGCGCGCGGGCGAGCCTTCCGTCCATGCCGTCGAGCACCGCCGCCAGCAGGATGAGCTGCACCGCGTATTCGTAGGAGCCCTGAAGCCCCAGCCGGATCGCGGTCATCCCGGCGCAGATCGCGATCACCGTCAGCATATTGGGTAAGAGCTGGATGAGCGTCAGTTTCTCCGCGCCGCGATCCGGTTTCGGCTCATCCGCCATGGCCGTCACCTTCCGTCAGATCGGCGATCACCGTCTCGCCGGCGACCATGGTCTGCCCCAGCGCCACCTGCGGCGCCACTCCGCGCGGCAGGTAGACATCGAGCCGCGAGCCGAAGCGGATGAGGCCGAAGCGCTCGCCCCGGTCGAGCCAGTCGCCTTCCTTCTTCCACCACATGATGCGGCGCGCCACGAGGCCCGCGATCTGCACCACGGCGATCTCGCGCCCGTCCTGCATGCGGATGCGCAGCGCGTTGCGTTCGTTGTCCTCCGACGCCTTGTCGAGCGAGGCGTTGAGGAACTTGCCGGGGCGATAGGCGAGGCGGATCAGCTCGCCGGCGACGGGCGCGCGGTTCACATGGCAGTTGAAGACCGACATGAAGACCGAGACCCGGGTCAGCGGCTCGGGCCCCATGCCGAGCTCGGCCGGCGGCACGGCGGGTTCGATCAGCGAGACCACCCCGTCGGCGGGGCTGACGACAAGGCCCGGGCGGTTGGGGGTGACGCGCTCGGGGTCGCGGAAGAAATAATAGCACCAGATCGTGAGCCCGGTGCCGATCCAGCCCAGCGGTTCCCAGATCAGGAACAGCGCCAGCGTGGCCACGGCGAAGGCGCCGACGAATTTGCGCCCTTCGGGGTGCATCGGTTTGAGGAAGGTGTCGCGCATCCGCATGGGCGGCGTCCTTTTTCATTGGAGCGGGTGGCCGGGGCTTACAGGCGCAAGGCCCTGTCTTGCAAGCCCCGCCGGCTCAGGCCTTGGGCGCGGTGGCCAGCATCGCGGGGCGCTCGGCAAAGCCTGCGTACCAGCCGGCCAGCGCGTCGCGCCCGGTGCGCCACTGGCGCGCGTCGTGGCGGAAGTCGAGATAGCCGAGCGCGCAGCCGATGGCGATATGACCCATATCCATGCGACCGTTCAGGTGGCTCATCCAGCGGGTGTTGAGTGCGTCGAGGGCGCGGGAGACCTTGGTCCATTGGCCTTCGATCCACTCCATCGAGACCTTTTCCGTCGGGCGGAAACGCTCTTCATAGATGATGAGCACGGCAGCATCGAGTATGCCGTCGGCGGTGGCCTCCAGCGTCAGCGTGTCCCAGACGCGGCTTTCGGGATAGAGCCCGGCCTCGGCGCGGTGATCGAGATAGCGGCAGATGACGCGGCTGTCATAGAGCGCCGGCGCGTCGGAGCGGATCAGTGCCGGGATCTTGCCGGTCGGATTGGCCGCGGCGACAGCCGGGTGCGGTGCGAGCGGCGTGTTGTGCACGTCGATGGTCTCGACCTCGCCGATCTGGCCGGTTTCGTGCAGCGTGACGAGCACCTTGCGGACAAAGGGGGAGGCCGCGGATGTCAGGAGTTTCATGGCACCTGTCCTTTCAATTCGGCGCCAACCTAGGCGCGGCGGCAGAGGTCGGCAAATCTTTTCGAAAAGATTTGCAACGCCCTTGGAAGGGCGTTGTCCGCCTCAGCCTGCCTTGGGGTGCGTGGCCTCGTAGACCTTCATCAGATGCACCGTGTCGACCGAGGTATAGGCCTGGGTCGTCGACAGCGAGGCATGGCCCAGAAGCTCCTGAATCGCCCGCAGATCGCCGCCCGCCGCCAGCAGATGGGTGGCAAAGCTGTGGCGCATCGCATGCGGCGTGGCGGTGGCGGGCAGGCCGAGCTGCATTCGCGCCTTCTCGGTTACTTTCTGGATGAGGCGCGGGTTCAGCGCGCCGCCGCGCTTGCCGCGAAAGAGCGGCGCGTCGGGCGCCATCTCGTAGGGGCAGAGCTGGAGATAGGTCGCGACGGCCGCGCGCGCCACCGGCAGTACCGGCACGATGCGCTCCTTGCCGCCCTTGCCGACGATGCGCAGCGTCTCGCCCATGGGCCAGTCGCGCCCCATGAGCCCCAGCGCCTCGGAGATCCGCAGCCCGCAGCCATAGAGCAGCGTCACCACCGCCGCGTCCCGGGCGCCGATCCAGCCGTCGGTGGCCTGCATGCTCACGCTGTCGATCATCGCACGGGCGGCATCCTCGGCCAGAGGGCGGGGCAGTTTCTTCTGGAACTTGGGCGCGCGGGCGGAAAGCACGGCGGTGGGCTCGAACCCCTCGCGCTCGGCCAGCCAGCGGTAGAAACTCTTCACCGCCGAGAGCTTGCGTGCCATCGAGCGCGGCGCGGCGCCGCCACCGCGCAGATGCGCCATGAAGGCGCGCATATCCGAGGTGGTCACCCGCGCCAGCGGCGCCAGCCCCTGCGGCTCGGCGTGATGCGCGGTGAGAAAGGCGATGAACTCCGCCACATCGGCGCGATAGGCGGTGACGGTGTTCTCGGCAGCGCCCTTCAGCGCCCGCGCGGCAGCGATCCAGCCCTCCAGCGCATCGCGCGCGGCGGGCGAGATCTCAAGGCTCACGACAGCCAGCGCCGCATGGCGCGCTCGAACACCCCGGCGAAGAAGGCCAGAAGGTCGGTGCCCTGCTGCGGCGTGAACATATGCGGATCCTCCGAGCCCATGACCAGCAGGCCGGGCAGGCGACCGGCGCCGAAATCGAGCTTCAGGCAGGCCTCCGAGCGCATCCAGCCGGCCTTGTCGCCATAGATCCGCGCGTCGCCCTCATGCAGCTGGCGCAGCGTGACCTGGCGCTGCGGCGCGCCGCTGCCGCCCGAGAGATATTCCTCGATAAAGCCGGGCTCGGCCACCGAGAGCACATCGCCCAGCCTCCGGATCGCCGGGTCGCTGTCGTTCTGCGCCGATTCCAGCACCAGTCGCACCATGTCGACGCGCAGGATATCGGCCACTTCGCCGCCGAGATCGTGCAGGAAGGGCTCGAAGGCAATTGGATCGAGCATGCGCAGGATGGCGCGGTGGATCTGGTTGGTGCCGGCGAGGTTCTCGTAGGCGGCGGCGATGACGCTGCGGTGGGTGTCCTCCAGCCGGTCGAGCCGCGATTCCAGCCGCTCCATCGCGATGCCGCGCAGATCGACGATATTGCCGCCCATCGACCGCTCGTTCGCGGCAATGAGCGCCTGCATCAGGTCGCGGTCGTCAAGGATCATGTCGGGGCGCGAGATGATTTCCTCGCGCAGGGTATCGGTGATCGTCTCAGGTGTGCTGCTCATGCCTGTCTCGTCTGTTCTTTTGCGCGATCCTAGCAGGTCGCGGGCGCGAATGCGCCGGTTTTTTCGGTTTGCCGGCCTGTTTCGCCGGGCTGTTGCGCTTGTGTCAAGCGAGCCGCCGGCGCGCGGCGGAAAGGCGCGGATTTCCCGCATCTTTGGAAAGGTTTGGCGGAACCGGCGTTCCGTGCCAGAGTGTTTGCGGGAACGGAGGAGAGCCATGCCAGAGATCACCAGCCCGAGCGCCTGTCAGACCGTCATCACCACATTCGAGACCACGCCCGGCACCTGCCAGGATCTGCTCGATGCTTTGCACGACGCCTATGAGGGCTTTATCTCGAAACAGCCCGGCTTCATCGCGGCGGGGCTGCATGTGAACGATGCGCAGACGCGCATCGCCAATTATTCGCAATGGACCCGGCGCGAGGATTTCCAGGCGATGTTGCGCAGCGACGAGATGCGCAAACGCAACCGCGAGATCAACGGGCTGTGCCGCAGCTTTGAGCCGGTGATGTACGATGTTGAGGCGGTATTCGGGTAGAGCCGCACCGCATGTCGGGTGGGCAATCCTGCCCACCACTCCTGTCTGAGCCTTACGCGGCCAGCGCCCGAAGCGCCTTGCGCCGCTCGGTGACTTCGAGCCGGTAGCCAGAGCCGCGCACCGTGTCGATCCGCAGCGCCTCGGCGACGCCGTTCAGGTGGGTGCGCAGGTTGCACATATAGACGTCGAAGACCCGGGGCGCCGGCTCGTTCTCGAACCCGTAGACATGGTTGAGCAGCGCCTCGCGCGAGGCCAGCCGGCCGGAACGCAGCGCGAGGAATTCGAGGATCTCGTAAAGCTTTGGCGAGAGCGACAGCGTCACCGTGCCCATATGCACGCGCCGCGCTTCCAGATCGAGGCTGAGCGGGCCGCATTCCAGCAGCGGCTGCGCGATGCCATGTGCGCGGCGTGCCACCGAGGCGAGCCGGGCTACCATCTCGGGTAGTGGCGTGGCCTCGTCGATCACCATATCGGCGCCGGAGGTCAGCCAGGCGGCGATTTGTTCGGGGCGGGGTTTGCGCGCGACAATGCAGATGGGGGTGGCGGGCTGAAGCTCGCGCAGGCGGCTCAACGCGCTGTGCCGTTGCAGCAGGCCGGCGTCGATCACCGTCAGATCCTGTGCGCCGGTGCTATGATAATCCTCGATCTCCTCGCCGCTTTCGCAGCGGGTTCTCAGGGTGCCGCTGTCGGCCACGGCCTTCGACAGGCTCACCAGTTTCCAGCTCGTTTCCGCAATCAGATAGCGCATGGGCTCGCTCCTCGCTTTTGTTGTTCCGGTATGGTTCGGGACGGGGCGCGGCCGGGAGGGCCGCCTTGCCATGGCATCCGCAGGGGCTGTTGCGTCGGGAGGTTTGTCCGATCGCGTCCTGGGCGGATGCGGCGCGTTCTGCGGCCTGAAGACGAAATTAATCTCGGATTGTGCCCGAATTGTGATGGGAAACGGGCCCGCGCCGGGTGATTTGAATCAAAGCGAGACCCGTTCGGATAGGACAGATTGCCGAAAGGAGAGGAAAGGAGGCCGCCTATGTACAAGAAAATACTGGTGCCCATCGCATTCGACAGCGACGCCAAGGCGGAGGCGGCCGTGGCCGTTGCCCGCGAACTGGCGGATGACGACGCGACCATCACCCTGCTGCATGTGATGGAGCATATCCCCGGTTACGCGATCAGCTACATGCCGCCGGATTATCTGGCGCAGTCGCGCGCTGCCGTGCAATCGGAGCTTGAGGCCATGGCCTCCAAACTGGGCCATGCCACGGGCATCGTGGTCGAAGGCCATTCCGGCCGGACGATTCTCGATTACGCCGAGGATAACGGCACCGACCTGATCGTCATCGCCTCGCATCGCCCGGGGATGGGCGACCTGCTCATGGGCTCGACCGCCACGCAGGTGGTGCGCCACGCCAAATGCGCGGTGCATGTGCTGAGATGAAAAGACCGCCGGGCGGCGCGTCAGCGCGTCGCCTGCCGTTGCATTCGCTTGCGGGCAAAGACCTCCTGCCGCGGCAGCCAGGGGTATTTCTTATCCTCCAGCACCGGCCCCCAGTAGAGCTTGCCGCCATTGCGCCAGGGGTCGAGCACGATCCCCTCATACATGCCGTCGTCCGGAGCGCTGACGATGACGGTGCTGTGTTCGATGCGCAGCGCGCTCTCGGAATTGGCGATGGCGCGGTGCAGCTTCAGTGTCGTAAAGCCCTCCTGCCGCAGCCGCGCCTCCAGATCGTCGGCCCATTGATAGCAGAGCCCGCGCGGCTTCAGCCCCTGGTTCACCTTGATATTGTGAATATAGGGCGCGTCCTCGATCTCGTAGGCCTGCGCCAGCCGCAGCGGGTATTCCAGCGACACGCGCGCGGCGCGGCTGGCCTCTTCCGGGGCGATCTCCGGGCCGAGCGCGCGGATCTCCTGCGCCAGCGCGGCGATCTCGGCCTCGCTGGGCGGTTGCAGCTCATGCGCCGGGGTGCCGGCGCAGCCGCCGACGGCCAGCGTGGCGACAAGCAGGAGGAGGGCTGCGAAAAATCTCGGAAGGGTCACGGGCGGTTACGCTCTGTTTCGGTCGCTTGCCGGACTTTCGGCAAAGCGGCGGGGGATGGCAAGCCCGCGTTCGGCCCCGCTCGCGCCGCCGTGAGCGGCGGGGCGCGATTGCGCCGCCGCGCCGGCTGGGCTATCCCGGTGCGGACCTGTCACCACCCGAGAGAGGCCCCATGCCCCGACTGATCCCTGCGCTCGGCCTTGTTCTGGGCCTCGCCGCCTGCGCCAACGGCCAGACCAATCTGCAAGAGCCCGTCGAACCGCTGGGGAATTTCAAGCTCGGCCATGCCGAGGTGGTGGCGCCGAATATCGTCAAGGGGCCGGTCTCGCGCGAGGCCAGCGCCGAGGAATGGATCGCCGAGGTCGACAAGGCGCTGGAAGAGCGCTTTCGCCGGCAGGAGGGGGACAAGTATTATCATCTGGGCGTGAGCGTCGAAGGTTATGTGCTGGCGCAGCCGGGCATCCCGCTGGTCTTCAGCCCGAAATCGGCGCTGATCGTGCGGGTCACGGTCTGGGACGACGCGGCGGGCAAGAAACTCAACGAAGAGCCCGAACAGATCACCGCGCTGGAAAGTTTTTCCGCCGAGACCGTGGTGGGCTCGGGCGTGACCCAGTCCAAGGCGGAGCAGATGCGCAACCTCTCGGCCAATGTGGCGTTGCAGATCGAGAAATGGATGCGCCGCATGCAGAAGGAAGAAGGCTGGTTCGGCGGGCTCGACGCCAACCCGCCTGCCGTCGCGGAAGCCACCGGAGAGCCGTCCGCGGAAGATGCGGAAGCGGATTCGCCTGAGCCGCCGGAGACCGAAGAGGCGGCGTGACCCGGGTGCCCTGTCCCGTGCCGGGGATTCGGGCGGCAATACGGCAATAAGCCCATATCATCAGGGTTTTGCCTTTCTTTGCCCGCCGCTGTTGTCCGGTGGGATCGCCGCGCCTGTTCTCGCGCCGTCAGGCGCATCAATCGCTTGATTTTCCCGTTGCAAGACACTAAACGGCCCGCGATGCGAAACCGGGTCAGTTGGGGCCCCTGAAAAGGCGAGGCGTCTTTACAAGATGGCAAAGGAAAAGTTTGAGCGCGGCAAACCGCACTGCAACATCGGCACGATCGGTCACGTTGACCACGGCAAGACGACGCTGACGGCGGCGATCACGAAGTATTTCGGTGACTTCCGCGCCTACGACCAGATCGACGGCGCGCCGGAAGAGAAAGCCCGCGGCATCACGATCTCGACCGCTCACGTCGAGTACGAGACCGAGAACCGTCACTACGCCCACGTCGACTGCCCCGGCCACGCCGACTATGTGAAGAACATGAT